>CAVTKQ010000036.1:0-110661 GCA_963735315.1 uncultured Actinomycetota bacterium | reverse complement strand
TGAACGTGTCTCAGGGCATGTGTCATCCGGTCGACGATGAGCGCCTCACCGTCGACCGACCCCGGGCGCGAGGTGGCTGTTGATCTCGAGGGAGACCAGGCCGTGCAGGGTGCCGAACAGGCCCAGCAGGCGGCGCTGGTCGTCGGTGGGCAGGGTGGCGAATTCCGCCAGCCGGTCGCCGCGCCCCTCCGCCTCCCCGACCGCGAGTAGGAACGGCCGGTAGACCGCCTGTTCGGCGGTGACGGTGGGACCGCCCGGCGGTGCCGCGTAGCCGGGCAGCTGGTCGGTCCAGATCAGGTTGAACCGGCGGGGGTTGGCGACGGCCCAGGCCCGGTATGCCCGGACGCAAGCGAGGAGCCGGTCGGCGGGCTCGGCGCCCTCGCTGTCATCGAAAGCCTGGCCAACGGCGCCCGCGAGATCACGGAAGCTCTCCGTGATCAGCGCGGTGAACAGGTCGTCGAGGCTGGCGAAGTACGTGTAGAGCGAGGCCGGGTTCATGCCTACCACGCGGGCGACACCCCGCCACGACACGTTGCCCGGGCCGCCTTCGTCGAGCTGGCGGCAGGCGACGGCGATGATCTCCGCGACGAGTTCCCGCCGCTGCCGGTCTCGTCGGGACTCCGTGGACGCGCGCACGCCGTCAAGGTTATCCGAACAACCTTGATTTCCCGAACACCCTTGACCTGCCAAACAGTGTCTGCCTATTATTCTTCATACAGTGTTTGGACTTCCAATAGTGATCGGAGAACATGGAATGGCATCCTCGACACGCCCGTCGTCCTGGGCGCGGGTCCCGTCGGCCGGTCGGTCGCGGCTGCGCTGGTGGCCCGCGGGATCCGCCCGCGCGTCGTCACCAGGTCAGGAACCGCTATCGACGGGACCCAGCCCTGCCGGGCCGACGTGGCCGACCCCGACGCCACCCGTGCCGCGCTCGGCCGCGCCACCGTGGTGTTCCAGTGCGCCCAGCCGTCCTACCACCGGTGGCCGCAGGACTTCCCGGCCATCCAGCGATCCGTCGTTCGCGCCTGCGAGGCGAGTGGCGCGGTACTCGTGGCGATCGAGAACCTCTACGGGTACGGGCCCGTGCCCGTGCCCATGACCGAGGACCGCCCGATGAAGCCGACCACCCGGAAGGGCGCGGTGCGCGCCGCCATGTGGGCCGAACTGCTCGACGCGCATCAGTCTGGCCGGGTACGCGCCACGGCCGTCCGGGCGAGCGACTTCTTCGGTGCCGGCGTCCGGGACTCGGCATACGGGATGCGTTTCTTCGGCCCGCTCGTGTCCGGCGGGAAAGCCCAGGTCCTGGGGTCGCCGCAGGCTCGGCACGCGATCACCTACGTGCCCGACCTCGCCGGGGCGGCAGTACGCGTCGCCGAGGATCCCTCAGCCTGGGGGCGAGCCTGGCACGCGCCGACCGCTCCAGGGATCACCCAGCTCGCCCTTGTCGAGGCCGCCGCCCGTGCGGCCGGCGTACCGCCCGCCATCGCCCTGGTGAAGCCGTGGCAGCTTCGCCTCGTCGGCGCCTTCAACCCCGGCGCCAGAGAAACGGTGGAGATGCTCTACGAGTTCGATCACGACTTCGTCGTGGACTCATCGGCCTTCGAGACCCACTTCGGCCAGCCGCCAACGCCGCTGGACCACGCGCTCGCCGAAACGGTCGCCTGGTACCGCTTGGGTCAGTGACGGGTGAGGCCAAATAGCCCCGAGGGCCAAGTCGGTTATGCCGCCCGCTGGCTGGTCAGGTCATAGACGGGAACGGGTACCAGATGACTGCTGAGGACGTGCGGAAACCCGCACGGGTCGGCCTTCCTGGGCGGCAGCCACCCTCGCCCTGGCCCAAACGGAAGCGGTGCAGGGCCGGGCATCCGACGCCGCGGCACTGGCCGACGCGGTCCTGACGCCATCCCCGCTGAAGCGCACGGGATCAGGCTGTCGACCGGGCGGCCTAGTCTCGCTGGCGGCACCCGAGCCGCCGCCCGAGTTAGCCCCATGGGCCCGAGGGGCACGACGGTTCTGGCCCTATGGGCCCTTGGCTCAGGTCTATTGGCCCAGGGGACCGAGAGCCAAGCCGGTTCTGCCCCTCGGGGTCATAGGGCCAGAACGGCTCAACGGCGATTCGAGATAACAGCAAGAAGTGCCAGCGGGTGGTCCGCCAGCACCTACCGCGCCGCCACGCGCTGGGGCATGATCGCGAAACTTTCGGCGCCTATGCGCACGCAGAAGTCTCCGTGATCATGCCCGGGGACGCTAACACGCCGGAACACTCCCAGGTGCCGGCGCGGCGGGAACGGGAGAGCGCTTAGGCCGAGGCCAGGTCGGCGAGGCGCTTGGCGATCGCCGACTTGCGGTTCGCGGCCTGGTTCTTGTGGATGACGCCCTTGGCCACGGCCTTGTCGAGCTTGCGGGAGGCGGTCCGCATCGCGGCGGTCGCTTCCTCGACGTTGCCGCCCTCGACGGCCTCGCGGAACTTGCGCACGTGGGTGCGGAGCTCGGACTTGACGGCCTTGTTGCGCTGGTGCGCCTTCTCGTTCGTCTTGATGCGCTTGATCTGCGACTTGATGTTCGCCACGCGAATACGTCCTTCGTTGGGTTAAAAGTCTGCTTGGCCGCCCAGGGAGCGGTCTGCCCGCCCGGAGCGGCAGCGTGAGATGTGGGCGCAGAGATGAAGGATAGCCGAAGCGCCGCCGCTTCCTCAAACCAACGCGGTTTCGCGTGCACGGCAGAACGGCCCGACGGACGCGCAGCGCGGCGGCGGGCAGGAAGCCGAGCAGGAAAGCACTGCGAGCGCACGATACCCTAAGCACAGAGGACACCTGCGCGACAGGCGAGAGGCGGCAGCCGAGACGCCCGCGACGTCCCGCCAACCGCGCGCGCCGACCCGGCGCGTAGCGACCCGCGCACGCACCCCGCGCACTAGCACGTTCACGGAAGCATGGTGGCAATGAGCGACCCGGCCAAGGCTGCCCAGGGCCCTGCCGATAAAAACAGGGCCGACAAGAACGGGGCCCCGGCACCGGCCAGCACGGACCAGGCCGTGATCCGCAACTTCTGCATCATCGCGCACATCGACCACGGCAAGTCCACCCTGGCCGACCGGATGCTGCAGCTGACCGGCATCGTGGACGCGCGGCAGATGCGCGCGCAGTACCTCGACCGGATGGACATCGAGCGCGAGCGCGGCATCACGATCAAGAGCCAGGCGGTCCGCCTGCCGTGGAAGAAGGACGGCACCCACTACGTCGTGAACATGATCGACACCCCCGGCCACGTCGACTTCACGTATGAGGTCAGCAGGAGCCTGGAGGCCTGCGAGGGCGCGGTCCTGCTGGTCGACGCCGCGCAGGGCATCGAGGCGCAGACCCTGGCCAACCTCTACCTGGCCATCAACGCCGACCTCAAGATCATCCCGGTGCTCAACAAGATCGACCTGCCGGCCGCCCAGCCCGAGCGCTACGCGCAAGAGCTTGCCGCCATCATCGGCATCGACCCGAGCGAGGTCCTCAAGGTCTCCGCGAAGACCGGGGAAGGCGTCGAGGACCTGCTCAACGCGATCGTCGACCAGGTACCGCACCCCACCGGCGACCTGAACGCCCCGGCCCGGGCGCTCATCTTCGACTCCGTCTACGACACCTACCGGGGCGTGGTCACCTACGTGCGGGTGGTGGACGGGAAGCTCAGCAAGCGCGAGCGGATGCTGATGATGTCCACCCAGAGCGTCCACGAGACCCTGGAACTCGGCGTCATCTCCCCGGAGCCCATCCCGTCCGACGGCCTCGCCGCCGGCGAGGTCGGCTACGTCATCTCCGGGGTGAAGGACGTCCGCCAGGCCCGCGTCGGCGACACGATCACCACCTCGACCGGCGGGGCGAAGGAGCCCCTGGCGGGCTACGACCACCCCAAGCCGATGGTCTTCTCCGGCCTCTACCCGGTCGACGGCGACGAGTACCCGGAGCTGCGCGACGCCCTGGACAAGCTCCAGCTGAACGACGCCGCCCTGGTCTACGAGCCGGAGACGAGCACCGCCCTGGGCTTCGGCTTCCGCTGCGGCTTCCTCGGCCTGCTGCACATGGAGATCGTCAGGGAGCGGCTGGAGCGCGAGTTCGACCTGAGCCTGATCTCGACCGCGCCGAACGTGGTCTACCGCGTCGTCATGGAGAGCGGCCGGGAGCTCCAGGTGACCAACCCGAGCGACTTCCCCGGCGGCATCGACGGCTTCTCAGCCGCGACGACAAGTCCCAAGGCCAACACCGGCGGCAAGATCAAGGAAGTCTACGAGCCGATCGTGCGGGCCACGATCATCTCCCCGAGCGACTACATCGGCACGATCATGGAGCTGTGCCAGGGCAGGCGCGGCATCCTGCGGGGCATGGACTACCTGTCCACCGACCGGGTCGAGATCCGCTACACCATGCCGCTCGCCGAGATCATCTTCGACTTCTTCGACCAGCTCAAGTCCCGGACCAGGGGCTACGCGAGCCTTGACTACGAGCCCGACGGCGAGCAGGTCGCCAACCTGGTGAAGGTGGACATCCTGCTCCAGGGCCAGCCGGTGGACGCGTTCAGCCAGATCGTGCACTCCGACAGCGCCCGCGAGTACGGCCTGTCGATGACGGCCAAGCTCAAGGAGCTGATCCCGCGGCAGCAGTTCGAGGTGCCCATCCAGGCGGCGGTCGGGTCGAGGATCATCGCCCGCGAGAACATCCGCGCGCTGCGCAAGGACGTGCTCGCCAAGTGCTACGGCGGTGACATCACCCGCAAGCGGAAGCTGCTTGAGAAGCAGAAGGAAGGCAAGAAGCGGATGAAGACGATCGGCCGCGTGGAGGTGCCGCAGGAGGCGTTCGTCGCCGCGCTGTCCACCGGCCAGACCGACAGCCGCCCCAAGTAGGACAGCCGCGAAGCAGGACAGCCGAGTCAAAGCCCGTCAAGCCCAGAACGCCTACGAATGCGACGAGATCGCCAGGATGATGAGCGCCCAGCCCGCGATTCCCAGGTAGCCGAGGATGAGCCCGGCGATGGCCATGCCGTCGCCGCGCTCGCCGGTCCGCTTGATCTGGGCGCGCGCCAGGTGCCCGAGGATGACCGCCGGGATGGCGGCGAAGCCGAGCGTGAAGATCTCCGCGATCCCGCAGATCATCGCGCCGATCGCGAGCCCGCTGGTCGGCTGGGTGGGCATCATCGGCGGGTAGAAGCCGCCCTGGTAGGGCATCGATGGGGCCGGCCCCGGCGGGCAGGTCGGCGACGATGGCGGCCAGGTCCGCGTAGGTCCGCGCGGTGAGCACCCGGGCCGAGCGGGAGTCGAACTCCTCCTTGCTCAGCCTGCCCTCGCCGAACGCGGCCTTGAGCACGTCGATCGTGCGCTCCCGGTCCGCGGCGGCGCAGAGCATCCCCGGCTGGGTGTACTGCCCCTGCCCGTACGGGTACGGCCCGTACATGGGCGTCACAGGACGTCCGTAGGGCACAGGTGGCCCGTACGGCCCGCCGCCGTAAGTCGGCGGCCCGTAGGACGGTGGCAGCGGAAAACCGCTCGAACCAGGCCCCGGATCTGAAGTCACCAGTACCTCCCGCCCTTGTTGCGCTACTTACAGCTTATCCTCGGCTCTATGCCTGGAACGCTGCCAGAGGGCGAAACGGTTCCCGAAGACGGATCCCTGCCTTGTGATGCGACCCAAGGCTTCGGCAATACCCCGTTCGGCGTGTACGTACACGTACCGTTTTGCCGCACTCGCTGCGGTTACTGCGATTTCAATACTTACACGGCCGCTGAGCTGGGCGCCCGCGGCGGCCAGAACCATGTCAGCCAGGCCGCCTACCCCGACCTGCTAGCCCGGGAGGTCGACCTCGCGGCGAAGGTGCTGCCCGCGCGCGGGACGCCGGCGAGCACGGTGTTCTTCGGCGGCGGCACCCCCACGCTGCTCGCCCCCGGGCAGCTCGGCGCGATCATCGGGAAGATCGCCGAGACCTTCGGCCTCGCGCCAGACGCCGAGGTCACGGTCGAGGCCAACCCGGAAACCGTCGGGCCCGCCGAGCTCGAGCAACTGCGCGCCGCGGGGGTCACCAGGCTCTCGTTCGGTATGCAGAGCGCGGTGCCGCACGTGCTGCGGGTCCTTGATCGCGAGCATCAGCCGGGCAGGCCGCTTGACTGCGTTCGCTGGGCCCGCGCGGCGGGCTTCGAGCACGTCAGCCTCGACCTGATCTACGGGACGCCGGGGGAGAGCGACGACGACTGGCGGCGGTCGCTGGCCGCCGCGATCGAGGCCGGGCCCGACCACGTGTCGGCGTACGCGCTGATCGTCGAGGACGGCACCCGGCTGGCGGCGCAAGGTCCGCCGGGGCGAGATCGCCGCCCCCGACGACGACGCGATGGCCGACCGCTACCTGATCGCGGACGAGACGCTCAGCGCGGCCGGCCTCACCTGGTACGAGCTGTCGAACTGGGCTAAAAGCGACAAATCGCAGAGCCGGCACAACCTGCTGTACTGGACCGGCGGCGAGTGGTGGGGCTTCGGCCCCGGCGCGCACAGCCACGTGGGCGGCGTCCGCTGGTGGAACGTGAAGCACCCGTCCGCCTACGCCGCGCGGCTGTCAGCGGGGCGCTCGCCGGCCGCGGCGCGCGAGCGGCTGACCGCCGCCGAGCGGCGGATGGAAGAGATCATGCTCCGCGCCCGGCTGGCCGAGGGCCTGCCGCTGACCCTGCTCACCGGTGCCGCCCTGGCCGAGTCCGAACGAATGGTTGATGACGCGTCTCATCGACCGCTCCGCTCACGCCGCCGGGCGGCTCGTGCTGACGCTGCGCGGCCGCCTGCTCGCCGACGCGGTAATCCGCGACCTGACGTACCGGCCACTGCGCAGGCGGCGTCGCGCCGCGGGCCGGTCAGGCCTCCTCGGGGGCGGTGACGAAGTCGATGAGCTCCTCGACCCGGCCGAGCAGCTCCGGCTCCAGGTCGGCGTAGCTGGTGACCGCGCGCAGGATGCGGCGCCACGCGGCGGCGACGTCCTGCGGGGTCTCGTGCGGCCAGCCGATCCGCGCGAGGACGCCTTCCTTCCACGACAGCCCCCGGGGGACGTCGGGCCAGGCCGTCAGCCCGAGCTTGGCGGGCTTGACCGCCGCCCAGATGTCGATGAACGGGTGGCCGACGACGAGCACGTTGGGGTCGCTGGCGACGGAGGCGGCGATCCGGCTCTCCTTGGACCCGGCGACGAGGTGGTCGACGAGGACGCCGAGCCGCCGCCCGTCTTCCGGCTCGAAGTCGCGGACGATGGCCGGCAGGTCGTCGACGCCCTCCAGGTACTCCACGACGACGCCGACGTCGCGCAGGTCGTCGCCCCAGATCTTCTCCACCAGCTCCGCGTCGTGCTTGCCCTCGACGTAGATCCGGCTGGCCTTGGCGACCTTGGCCCGCTGCTGCGGCGCGGCGATGGACCCGGAGGCGGTCCTGCGCCCGACGTTCCCGAGCGTTTCCGGTTTCGGCGACGGCTTCACCAGCGTGACCCGCTTGCCCTCAAGCAGGAACGTCCCGGGCAGCGGGAACACCCGCCGCTTGCCGAACCGGTCCTCAAGCGTCACCGTGCCCGGCTCGATCGCGACCACCGCGCCGCAGAACCGGCCCTCGAAGTCCTCGACGACCAGGTCCCGCTCGGCCTCGACCTGCGGCACCGGCCCCTGCCCGGGCTTAGGCTTGCGGTTCTCCGGTGCGAGAACGTCGCGCCCGTACTGCCTGCTCCGCAACTCGTCCGCCTCCCTGACCTCGTCCGGCCCCTGGCCTGCGCCTGATCGCCTCGCCTGGCGGCCATCGCCTGCTGGCCGGGCGCGCCGAGCGCCCCGCTCACGGAAGCGTAACCGTCGGCACATTGTCCTTGCCGTCCGGAAGCTCTCAGGAGTTAATAGAATTGGCACTCAGGGATGCTGAGTGCCAAGGAGGTGAACACGGTGCTTGACGAGCGCAAGCTGGCGGTGCTCCGCGCGATAGTCGAGGACTACGTGTCCACCACCGAGCCGGTGGGGTCGAAGTCCCTGGTGGACCGGCACGGCCTGGACGTGTCGCCCGCCACGATCCGCAACGACATGGCCGTCCTTGAGGAGCAGGGGTTCATCGCCCAGCCGCACACGAGCGCCGGGCGGATCCCGACCGACAAGGGCTACCGGCTGTTCGTCGACCGGCTGTCGTCGGTCAAGCCGATGTCGGCGGCCGAGCGGCGGGCGATCGAGACGTTCCTGGCCGGCGCCTACAGCCTCGACGAGGTGGTCGCGCGGACGGTACGGCTGCTCGCCCAGCTCACCAGGCAGGTGGCGGTCGTGCAGTACCCGCTGCTGTCCCAGTCGTCCGTGCGGCACATCGAGCTGGTCTCGCTCACGCCGCAGCGGGTGCTGCTCGTCCTCATCACGGACACCGGCCGGGTGGAGCAGGCCGCCGTGGACCTGCCGGACCCCGCGGAGCCCGAGTCGATCGCGCATCTGCGCGCGGTGCTCAACGCGTGCCTGGATGGGCATAGGCTTGCCGACGCGGCCGCGACCGTGTCCGGCCTCGCCGACCGCATCCCCGTCCACGAGCGGCCGAACGCCGGGGCCGTGTTCTCCGTTCTCCTCGACAGCCTCGCCGAGCGGCACGAGGAACGCGTGGTTTTCGGCGGTGCCGCCAACCTGGCCGCCCCCGATTTCGGCAAGGGGCTGCGTGACGTGCTCGAAGCGCTGGAGGAACAAGTGGTACTGATGCGGCTCCTCGGAGAGGCCGCAAGCCCGTCCGCCCTGACCGTCACGGATCGGCGCGGAGACGGGCATTCAGGGAACGTCCGTGGTGTCGGCCGCCTACGGCGCGGGCGGCCAGGCGGTGGCCAAGCTCGGCGTGCTCGGGCCGACCAGGATGGACTATCCAGGCACGATGGGCGCGGTGCGCGCAGTCGCACGGTACGTCGGGCAGATTCTCGGGGAGTCATAGTGGCTGAGGACTATTACGGGCTGCTCGGGGTCCGCCGCGACGCCTCGCAGGACGAGATCAAGCGCGCGTACCGCCGGCTGGCGCGGGAACTGCACCCGGACGTCAACCCCGACCCGGATACGCAGGAGAAGTTCAAGGAGATCACCCAGGCCTACGAGGTCCTGGGCGACACGGAAAAGCGCCAGATGTACGACCTGGGCGGCGACCCGTTCGCCGCCGCGGGCGCGGGCGCGGCCGGGTTCGGCGGGTTCGGCGGCACGGCCGGCTTCCCGTTCAGCGAGTTCGTGGACGCGGTCTTCGGCGCCGCGGGCGCCGGCGCGAGCCGCGGCCCGCGCTCGCGCGCGCGGCGCGGCCGGAACGCGACGATCAGGATCGAGCTTGACCTGTCGGAGTGCGCGTTCGGCGCGACCCGCGAGCTCACCGTGGACACCGCGGTGGTCTGCCCGACCTGCTCGGGCGAGGGCACCGCGCCGGGCACCCACCCGGAGACCTGCCAGGTCTGCGCCGGGCGCGGCGAGATCAGCCAGGTGCGCAAGTCGTTCCTCGGCCAGGTGGTCACCACCCAGGCCTGCCCGAACTGCGGCGGCTACGGCACCATCCTGCCCCGCCCCTGCCCGGAGTGCGACGGCGACGGCCGGGTGCGCACCAGGCGGACGATGAAGGTCAGGATCCCGGCCGGCGTCGAGGACGGCACGCACATCCAGCTGGCCGGCGAGGGCGAGACCGGCCCGGGCGGCGGCCCGCCCGGTGACCTGTTCCTCGAGGTGGTGCAGCGCCCGCACCCGATCTTCGAGCGGCAGGGCGACGACCTGCACTGCACGCTGACGATCCCGATGGTGGCGGCGGCCCTCGGCGCGACCGTGTCGGTGGAGTCCCTGGACGGCCCGAACGAGGTGGACATCCGGCCCGGCTCCCAGTCCGGCCAGGTCATCCCGCTGTACGGGCTCGGCGTCAAGCACCTCAACGGCAGCGGCCGCGGCGACCTGGTGATCCACGTCACGGTGGAGACCCCGAGCCGCCTCGACGCCGAGCAGGAGAAGCTGCTCCGCGACCTGGCCAAGCTCCGCGGCGAGGAGCAGCCGCCGGGAAAGTTTCAGCCGGGTCAGCAAGGTTTTTTTTCTAGGCTCCGCGACGCCTTCAACGGGCGGTTACGCCGGACTGACCTACCAGCGGCCGGCCCGGCTCGAGCAGGATCACTGCCGCCGCCGCGCCCGGCGGTCGAGGTGCGCAGCACGGTCGGGCCCAGGCGTGCCTCGATCGCGCCCGCGTCGCGGAGGGCTGGCCCGCTCGGCCGGGCTGATTCCTCCCTCGGGGCCCACGAGCAGGAGGATCTCGCCCGACTCGGGCAACGGCAGCTCGTGGAGCTTCGCGGGGGCGTCGGCTTCGAGGACTACCGCGCAGGCGGCGGCCGCGACGCGCTGCGCGAGGGCGGCCGTGGTGGCCAGCTCGGTGACCTCGGGCAGCCAGGCGCGCCGTGACTGCTTCGCGGCCTCCCGGGCGGTGCTCCGCCACTTGGCGAGGGCCTTCGCGCCGCGCTCGGCCTGCCACTTCGTGATCGAGCGCTCGGCGGCCCACGGGATCACGGCGTCCACGCCGACCTCGGTCATCAGCTCGACCGCGAGCTCGCCCCGGTCGCCCTTGGGCAGCGCCTGGGCGACGACGAGGCGCGGCTGCGGCGGCGGAACCGTGTGCACGGCGCGGACGTCGAGCGTGACGGAGTCCTTGCCGACGCCGGTGACCACGCACTCGGCGAGCGTGCCCGCGCCGTCGCTCACGTCCGCGCGCTCGCCGGCCCGCAGCCGCCGGACGGCCGCCGCGTGGTGTCCCTCCGGGCCGTCCAGCGTCATGGCCCCGGCCGTCAGGCCGCCGGGCGGCACGAGGAACACCGGCGGGCCCGCGGCCGGCATGAGCGATTCCATGCCGGCCAGGTTAGCGGGCGGCCGGCGGTTGCAGCCGGGTCGCCGGCCGGCGGCGCCGGTGCACGCGCCAGACGTCCGGTGACGGCATCTTGCCGTCGGCTGCCCTGGCGCGGCCGGGCGTGGCCGCCGGCCTTGGCCGGCGGTGTCGGCGGCCGGCGTCGGCCGGGGCCGTCGGCGTCGGCTGCTGCGTGGCCGGGTCCGCGTCGGCGTCTGCGTCGGCCGGGTCGGCGGTCGGCGTCGGGTCTGCGTCGGCGTCGGCGTCGGCGTCGGGTCGGCGTCGGCTCGCGTCGGCGCTGGTCGTCGGCGTTGCCGGCACGTCAGAGGGCGTCGGGGACCGGCGACGACGGGCGAGCCGGTCGGCGTCGGGGTCGGCGAGCTCGTCGGGGAGCCCACCGGGCAGGTCGGCACGTTCGTGGTCGTGTAGTACGGCTGCGTCGGCGCGGCCGGGCTTGACGGCGGCGCGGGGAAGGGACCGTGGTGGCCGGCGCGGTAGCCGGACGGCGTCCGGCGCCACGCTGGTCGGGCTCGGCTTCGCGCGCCGGTCACGACCGGGGAGCGCGGTAGCCACGCACCTGGTCGCTCGACGCCGGGTGCGGTGTCGGCGGATCGGCGACTTCCTGCGTCGCCGTGGCGGTGCTGCCCTGGCTGGCCTGCCCGCGCCGCCGGCGACGGCGCCGCTCGCCGTCGGCGCGCCGCTGCCGCCGCTGGCCTGCGTCCCGTTGCCCTCGGTTCCCGCGCCGCCCCGCGGCGGTCCGCCGCCGCCGTTCAGCGAGGTGCTCGCCTGGAGGATCGCGTGGCGGACCGGCTGCACGCCGAGCGCGATGCCGGCGAGGACCGCGACCCCGGCGAGTGCCGTCACGAGCCGGAGCCACCTGATGTCCCATCGCGGAAAGTTGCTCCGCCGTGATCGGCGCTCCCGGAGGGCCCCGAGCCTTGGCAGCGAGTCCTGCCAGGCCCAGTGCCCGCGCCAGGTCCAGTGCCGGACCCGATCGACGACGCCGAAGAGGACGCTGAGCAGCCAGGGCCGCGGCGGGCGGTCGCCGATCCGCGCGCGGATCTTGTCGAGCCCGTCAGTACCGGGCTCGACCTCGTCGGCCGCCGCGGACAGGGCCCGTCGCAGCGCCTCTTCCAGGTCGTCGTCCTCGGGTGAGGTCATGCCCTCCCCTCACCTGCCCGCCGCGCTCATCAGGTCTCCTGCTCCAGGATCGACTTGAGCGCCGCCATCGCCCGGGCCGTGTGGCTCTTCACGGCGCCCCGGCTGATCCCCATCGCCTTGGCGATGTCGGCCTCGGAGAAGTCCCCGTAGTACCGCAGCACGACCGCTTCCCGCTGGCGCTCCGGAAGCGAGCGCAGCGCAGAGGTTACCGCTGACCGCTCGATGAGTGTCAAGGCGGCGTGCTCGGCGCTTTGCTCGTCCGGCGCGGGCTTGGGCGCGTGCAGCTCCACGACCTTGCGGTGCCGCAGCACCGATCGTGACCGGTTGACGATCGCCTGCCGCAGGTAGGAGAGCGCCTTCTCCGTGTCGCGCAGCCGCCGCCAGGCCAGGTGCATCGCCTCGAACGCGTCCTGCACCACTTCCTCGGCCGTCTGCACGTCGTGGACGAGCATCACGGCCAGCCGGACGAGCTGGTTGTAGTGAACGCGTGTAGATCTCGGTGACGACATCGGAAGCGTCCCAGGCACTGGGCTGTGCCGGGACGTGAATCACCTCGGGCGGCAGCGTGCCCGCCGCGAGTGCTTCTGTCACGTCCGTTGGACGCTCTACCTGATCTGCAGGTTCACCGTCGGCACGGAGGTTTCCGTTGTCACGTCCGGAACTGCCGTTGCTGCCGTTGCTGGCGCCCGGCACCGCGTCGAGCCCGGCGGTGCCGGCCAGGATCGCGGTGCCGTTCACGTCGCCGGGCTCGTCGATCGCGTCCGCGCCGCCGGCCGTTCCGCCGGAAAGAGCGTCAGCGACCGGATCGCCGGGCGGCGCGCTGAGGAAGCCGACTGTCGCGGACGCAGACTCAAGGTCTGCATCGGAACTGTCCAGGACCACTTCCATGGCCTGGCTGTCCACGACAGTGTGCGCAGGCTTACCGCCCACGCCTGTGTCGATTCTTAACTACGGAGCGCAACGAAATAATCACGTTGCGCGACTGACCTTGCACTGCCCAACCCACATTCGGTAACTCCACCCCAGTAACCGCGGAGGATTGCGGAGAGGCCAGAATAACCGCTTTACCGGAAACAAGGCAGTACTTGCGGGTACCGGATCTATCACGTATGGAGCGCAAGTGCCTGTTACTGGCGAGTAAATGGTTACGTTCGGGCGAATTCCGGATAATCGACGCGGAACATCTGCCGTCGACGAACGATCTGCGCACTCGGCGGGCTTCGCCGCGGCCCGTCACGGCCGCCGGGCGCGGCGCACCGCGGCGCGATCGGCCGCCGCGCCCGCTGGACCGTCCGGCGCCGCGCATGACCAGCGGCCACTATGATCGTAGTTGTGCCAGACTGCTTGTTCTGCGGGATCGCTGCCGGACAGATCCCGGCCACGATAGTGCTGGACGGGAAGCGGACCATCGCCTTCCGTGACATCAACCCCCAGGCGCCAACGCACGTCCTGGTGGTGCCGAGGGATCATTTCCCCGACGTGGCGGCCCTCGCCGCCGCGGGCGGCGGGCTGCTTGACGAACTCGTCGGCACGGCACGCGAGATCGCGGTCGCCGAGGGCATCGAGGCCACCGGGTACCGGATCGTCTTCAACACCGGCCAGGACGGCGGGCAGACCGTCGGGCACGTGCACGCGCACGTGCTCGGTGGCCGCCCGATGACCTGGCCGCCCGGCTGACCGGCGAGCGGGCCGTGGCACCCGCAGCACGCCGTGACCAGCGCCAGCCGGCCGTGGCCAGTCCTCCGCACATCGCCCGCGGGGCGATCCCGGGGCCTTCGAGAGCAGTGAATTGACAGATACGCGCAGTGACAGTCCAGGTTCCACGATCCGAATCGTTATTCCCGACGGCCATTCCATGGTTGGCCTGCTCGGAACCAGGGACGAACTGCTTCATGTCATCGAGCGGGAGTTTTCCGCGGATATTCACGTCCGTGGCAACGAGATCACCGTCTCGGGCCCGCCGGCGGAAACCGAGCTCATCAGCAGGCTCTTCAGCGAACTGCTCGAATTGCAGCGCAAGGGCGCCGAGCTTTCGCCGGACTCGATCGAGCGCACGCGTGGGCATGCTCCGCGGTGACCACGGCGAGCCAGGCGTGCGCCCGGCCGACGTGCTGACCCAGGGCATCCTCTCCGCCCGCGGCCGCACGATCCGCCCCAAGACCCTGAACCAGAAGCACTACGCCGACGCGATCGACAAGCACACGATCGTGTTCGCGATCGGCCCGGCGGGCACCGGCAAGACCTACCTCGCGATGGCCAAGGCGGTGAAGGCGCTGCAGGCCAAGGAGGTCAACCGGATCATCCTGACCCGCCCGGCCGTCGAGGCGGGCGAGCGCCTCGGCTTCCTCCCCGGCACGCTCTACGAGAAGATCGACCCGTACCTCCGCCCGCTCTACGACGCCCTGCACGACATGGTCGACCCGGAGTCGATCCCGAAGCTGACGGCCGCGGGAACGATCGAAATAGCCCCGCTAGCCTTCATGCGGGGCCGCAGCCTTAATGACTCCTTCATCATCCTCGACGAGGCGCAGAACACCACGCCCGAGCAGATGAAGATGTTCCTCACCCGCCTCGGGTTCGGGTCGAAGATCGTGGTGACCGGCGACGTCACCCAGGTCGACCTGCCGGAGGGCCAGGTGAGCGGCCTGCGCGTGGTGCAGGACATCCTCGAAGACATCCCTGACATCCACTTCGCCCGGCTGACGAGCACCGACGTGGTCCGGCACAAGCTGGTCGGGAAGATCGTCGACGCCTACGAGCGTTACGACGCCAAGGCCAGCCAGCCCGCACGGCACGACCAGCAAGCGCAAAGACGGGGAACACGAAGGTGAGCGTCGACATCAACAACGAGTCGGGGGTCGGCGGTCGAGGAGGACGCGCTCCGCGAGCTCGCGCAGTACGTGATCGGCCAGATGGAGGTCCATCCGCTGGCGGACCTGTCCATGCTGCTCGTCGACGAGGCGCACATGACCAACCTCCACGAGAAGTGGATGGAGGAGCCCGGGCCCACGGACGTGCTGTCGTTCCCGATGGACGAGCTGCGCCCGCACTCGATCGCGGGCCCGAACCGCACCAGGGGCCGCGACGAGGACGAGAGCGAGCCGGTCCTCCTCGGCGACGTGGTGCTCTGCCCCCAGGTGGCGGCCGCCCAGGCGAAGCAGCACGGGCATTCCACCCAGGCCGAGCTTGAGCTGCTCACCGTGCACGGCGTGCTGCACCTGCTCGGCTACGACCACGCCGACCCGGAAGAGGAAGCCGAGATGTTCGGCCTGCAGAACGAGCTGCTGCGCGACTGGCGAGAACAGCTGGCCAGCGGACCGCCGACCGCGGGCGAGGGGCGGGAAGGACAGGCCTAAGTGTCGCCCGCCGGGTGGCTGCTGCTCGCCGCGATCGCTCCTGATCATCGCGGCGGGCTGGTGTGCTGGCGCGCAGACCGCCCTGGCCAGGACCGACTCCGACGGCCTTGACCGCTACGGCAGCCTGCTGACGCTCATCAGGGTCTGCGCCGAGGTATCGGGCGCGGTCCTGCGTGACCCTCGCCTTCGCGCACTGGCTCGGCGGCGGCTGGCAGGTGTTCCTGCCCGCGGCCGGCCTGCTGCTCGTCGCCCGGTACGTGCTGATCGGGGTGGGACCGCGCGGCATGGGCAAGCGGCGCGCCGAGCGGGTCGCCGCCACCGCCCGCCGCCTGCTCCGCCCGCTCTACGTCGCCCTCGGCCCGGTGGCGCGCCTGCTCGACGCGGTGACCCGCGTGCTTCCGTTCGGCGGCCAGGGCGGCGACCCCGAGCTGAACGGCCGCCCCGGCGTCGAGGACCTGGTCGACTACATCGAGTCCCAGGACGAGATCGAGCCGGGCGAGCGGGAGATGGTCCGCTCGGTCGTCGAGCTCGGCGACACGATCGTCCGCGAGGTCATGGTGCCGCGCACGGACATGGTGTTCGTCGAGCGCGACAAGACCCTGAACCAGGCGCTGTCGCTCGCGCTGCGCAGCGGCTTCTCCCGTATCCCGGTGACCGGCGAGTCCACGGACGACGTGGTGGGGATCGCCTACCTGAAGGACATCGTCGCCTGGATCCACGAGCACCAGGACGCGGAGGAGGCCGAGCGCGTGGAGAAGGTCATGCGTCCCGCGACCTACGTCCCCGACTCCAAGCCGGTCGACGAGCTGCTCCGCCAGATGCAGCTGCAGCGGATTCACGTGGCGATCGTCATCGACGAGTACGGCGGCACGGCCGGCCTGGTCACGATCGAGGACATCCTCGAGGAGATCGTCGGTGAGATCGCCGACGAGTACGACAACGAGCGCGCCCCGGTCGAGTGGCTGGCCCCGGGCACGGCCCGGGTCACCGCCCGCCTGCCGGTCGCCGACCTCGAGGAGCTCTTCGGCGTCACGGTCGACGCGGAAGACGTGGAAACGGTCGGCGGCCTCCTCGCCCACGAGCTGGGCCGCGTCCCCATCGCCGGCTCCGAGGCCACGGTGGCCGGCCTGCACCTGACGGCGGAAAACCTGGCCGGCCGCCGCAACAAGCTGGGCACGGTCCTCATCGAGCGGGTCCCAGCCAAAGCCAGGAAAAAGACTAAGACCAGTCGAACCGAATCGGAGTTCATGCCCGCACGGCTGCTCGCGCTGACATCGCCCGGTCGCGCCGTGGCCACGTCGCCGGCGGCAGGCTCACTACACTGCTCCCGTGAGTGATGCGACTGCCGGGGATGGCCTCGACCCGGAGGATCAGAAGATCATTACCCTGGCCCGGTCCACGCGGGCCCGGGTGGCCGCGTCCGAGGGCGCGGCGGTCCGCGACGAGACCGGGCGGACCTACACGGCCGCCGCGGTGGCCCTGCCGTCGCTGCGCCTGTCCGCGCTGCGGCTCGCGGTCGCGATGGCCGTCTCCAGCGGCGCGGAGTCCCTGGAGGCCGCCGCCCTGGTCAGCGACTCGGACCCCGACCCAGGCGACCTGGCCGCCGTCCGCGACCTCGGCCCCAGCGCCCCGGTCTTCCACGCCGCCCCCGACGGCACCCTCCGCGCGACCCTCGTCCCCTGACGGACGGTCCCGCGGCCGGCGTGCCGGACACCCGGGCTAGGGCCGCCTGGGCAGGCGGACCGGGCGCTCGGGGATGTCGCCGCGCAGCAGCCTGTCCATGCAGGTCGGCGAGCCCGAGCGGCGCGATCCGCTCGGTCGCCGCCCGCAGGTCCGCGACGCTCCACCAGCGGTGCCCGGTGATCATCGAGCGCTCGAGGTCTTCCTGCCCGTCGGTGTTCAGCTTCGTGTCTTGGAACCCGCAGGAAGAAGAACGAGTGCGCGCCGAGGAACAGCTTCCCCTCCTCCTCGGCCAGCCACAGGCTTGAGGACGTCGCCACGACCGGCCCGAGCTCGGCCTCGGTGACGGCGAACCCGGTCTCCTCGAACAGTTCCCGCGCCGCGGCCGCCTGGACCGTCTCGCCCCGGTGCACGCCCCCGCCCGGCGTGAACCACCACCGCTCCCCGTCCGCCTCCCGCGCGCTGAACAGCAGGACCCGCCCCTCCGGATCGGCCACGAGAATCCGCGCGGTCGGCCGCCAGATGGGGGTTGGATTCACAAATCAGACATTACCCGCACCAACCCGCCGACCCGCCGCGCCGGCACCGCCTCATGCCCGAACTCGGTCAGGCCTTTCCGGCCCGGCCGCAGGCCCGTAATCGACCCAGGGAAAGACAGTTCTTCGCGATGCTCACGACGTCCCGCTGAGCTCGCGCATCCTGAGACCTGGGCTAAGTTCGCCGCGTCGCCAGTAGCTGTCCTTGAGCTGGCCACGCCCAACAGGTGACCCGGATGCACGACAATTGATGGGTGAACCAGCCGCGAGTGACCGAGAAGAAGGCCGGGCGAGCCCGGGGGACCGGCGCCGCTGCCAGCCCCGCGCCGCGAGAGCCCGTCTTCAGATCCGGCTTCGCGTGCCTGGTCGGCCGCCCGAACGTCGGCAAGTCCACCCTCACCAACGCCCTCGTCGGCGCCAAGGTCGCGATCACGAGCAACCGGCCGCAGACGACCAGGCGGGTGATCCGCGGCATCGTGCACCGGCCCGACGCGCAGCTGGTCATCGTCGACACGCCCGGCCTGCACCGGCCGCGGACGCTGCTCGGCGAGCGCCTCGACAGCCTGGTCCGCTCCACGCTCACCGAGGTCGACGTGATCGGCTTCTGCGTCCCGGCGCCGGACAACGTCGGGCCCGGCGACAAGTACCTGGCCAGGGAACTCGCCGCGGTCAAGGACACCCCGGTCGTCGCGATCGTCACCAAGACCGATGAGGTCCCGCAGGAGCGGGTCGCCGAGCAGCTGCTCGCGGTCAGCGAGCTGGGGGAGTGGGCGGACGTGGTCCCCGTCTCCGCCGTGGCCGGCTTCCAGCTCGACGTGCTCAAGGACGTCCTGGTCAGCTACCTGCCGGAAGGCCCGGCGCTCTACCCGGACGGCGAGCTGACCGACGAGCCCGAGCAGATCATGGTCGCCGAGCTGATCCGCGAGGCCGCCCTGGAAGGGCGTCCGCGACGAGCTGCCGCACTCGATCGCGGTGCTGGTCGAGGAGATGGGGCCGCGCGAGGACCAGCCCGACCTGATCGACGTGCACGCCGAGCTGTACGTCGAGCGCCCGAGCCAGAAGGCGATCGTCATCGGCACCAAGGGCGCCCGCCTGAAGGAGGTCGGCACCCAGGCCCGCCAGCAGATCGAGGCGCTCCTCGGCAGCCGCGTCTACCTGGACCTGCACGTGCGGATCGCCAAGGACTGGCAGCGCAACCCCAAGTACCTGCGCCGCCTCGGCTTCTACGACTGACTGGCGTATCGGCTGTTAGGCGAGCGCGGCGGCGACGGCGAGCTCAACGGTGTGGAACTCGGGCGGGTCCAGCTCGAAGCCGAGGACGTCGTTGACCGCGATCATGTGGTCGTTGGCCGCCGCGTTCCCGGTGTCGATCCGCTCGATCGCCGGCTCGGCCTCGGCCAGCCACTCCAGCATCGCGGTCTTGACCAGCAGCCCGAGCCGGTGCCCGCGATGCTGCCGGGTCACCGCCGTCAGCCCCTGGTGCCCCCACTGCGGGCTGTCCGGGGCGACGGACAGCTGCGTCATCGCGGCCAGTTCTCCGCTCGCGTCGTGCGCCGCCGCGATCGTGTAGCTGCGTAGCCCCATGGCCAGCAGCGGAGCGTCGGCGCGCTCGCGGACCCGGTCGGCGTCCCAGGCCTCCGGCTCGTAGCCCTCGTCGTGCGGCGCGTCGGCGTAGGCGTTCAGCACCCGCGCCAGCGGGCCCCGGTACTCCGGCGGCGTCGGCCCGGTCCAGCGCACCAGCGAGTATCCCGCGGCGGCGTCCGCCGCCTCCGCGCGCAGCCGGGCGAACTTCCCCGCCGGCACCGTGCGCAGGTCGAGCCGGCGCAGCGCGGCGGCCATGCCGGGCTTCGCCCCGGCCGCGGCGGCGAACGCGTCGCCCGCCGAGCCGTCCCTGACCTCGCCGCCGAGCGTGGAGCGCCCGGCCGCGGCCGCCCGCTGCGCGGCGTGCCGCAGCAGGTCCCGGCCGAGCCCGTGGCGCCGCGCCGCGGGATCGACCACGATCAGCAGGTCCGCCCGGTCGAGGTTCTCCAGGTCGGGCAGCTCGAGGCGGTACCAGCCGGCGACGCTCCCCGGCGCGTCCCCCGGGACGAGCCAGGCCTCGGCCGGGTCGCCGGTAAAGCCCTGGCGCAGCCAGGCGGCAAGCACCTGCCCCGTCATCCGCGGCCCGCGCGGGTCGTCGATGTCCTGGGCCGCGCCCCAGGCCGCCTCGCAGCCGCGCAGGGCCGCGCTGTCCGCCGGATCCCATCGCTCGATGCGCATGCCGCTAGTCACTCGCACCTTCAGCGCAGTTCCACTAAGCACGGGGCCGCCGCAAGGCTCAGCGCATGTCCGCGACGGGCATCTCGTAGAACCGCCAGCCCGGCTCGACCACCTTGTAGCCGAGCTGCTCGTTGACCGCGATCATGTGCTCGTTGGTGGCCGCGTTCCCGGTCGCGATCCGCTCGATCTGCGGCTCTGCCGAAGCCAGCAGCTCAAGCATCGCGGTCTTCACGAGCAGCCCGAGCCGGTGACCGCGATGCGCCCTGATCACGGCCGTGAGCTGCTGGAATCCCCATTCGGGGTGCCTCGGGGTCGACGATGACGCGCGCTGAACGCGGCCATCTCGCCGGTCGCGTCGCAGAACGCGGCGATGCTGTGGCTGCGCAGCAGCCCGGCGCGCACGAAGGTTCCCGTCCGCTCGCGGATCCGCTCGGCGTCCCAGTGCTCCGGCTCCTCGTTCTCGCCGTGCGGCGCGTCGTTGAACGCGTTGAACACCTCGGCGAGCGGGCCGCAGTACTCGTCGGGGGTGTCGCCGGTCCAGGACACCAGCGAGTACCCGGCGGCGGCCTTCTCCGCCGTCGCCCGCAGCGAGGCGACCGTGCCCGGCGCGATCTCGCGCAGGTACTGGATGCGCCGGACCTCCTCAAGGTCCAGCCGCGCCCCGACCGCCTGCGCGAACGCGTCGCCGGCGGCGCCGGCGGTCGCCGAGGCGCCGAACCGGGTGCGCCCGTTCGCCTCCGCCCGGCCGCCCTCGTGCCGCAGCAGCTCGCGGCCGATGCCGCGCCGCCGCACCGCCGGGTGCACGATCGGGCCGCTGTTCGCCTCGTCGAGGTTCTCCAGGTCGGGCAGGTTCATCCGGTAGTACCCGACGACCGCGTCCGCGTCGTCGACGGCGGCCCAGACCTCGCCGGGCGTCTTCTCCCAGCCCTCGCGGAGGTACAGGCTGAACGTCTCGTAGGACATCGGAGGCTCGACCGGCTCGTCGACCTCGTGGGCCGCGAGCATCACGTCGTAGCACGCCCGCGCGATCTTCTCGTCAGCGGGATCCGGCTGTTCGATGCGCATCCTCCAAGCCAACCCCAGCGGTCGCGAGAGCGCCACCGGTTTTTGGCCTGCGGTAACGCTGCGTCAGCAGGCCCCGGCCGGCAGGCCCCGCGACCAGCGAAAAGATCAAGACGGTCATCTCCGCCCGATATATACAGATAAATGATGATCTAAGCGGTCCGCGGCCCGATCGCGGTACGCTAGACCGCCGGGCGCTGACTACCGAAGGGACGGACATGCTCATCATCTGGGGCCTGCGCGTCATCTACCGGACGCTCGGCCGCGGGGTGTTCTTCTGCCGTCGCTGCGGCGGCGACCGCGAGTACCGCCACCGGGCGGGCCGCCGGTACATCACCGTCTTCTTCATCCCGCTCGTCCCGCTGATGAAGACCGGCGAGCACGTGCAGTGCCTGACCTGCAAGACCCGGTACGTCACCGAGGTGCTGAAGCTGCCCACCACGGTCCAGATGCAGGTGGCCCTCGTCGCGGGGATGCGGGCGATGGTCGCCATCATCCTCCGGGCCGGCGACCCGGCCAGCCCGCTGTCCCGCCGCCGCGCCCTCGACGCCGTCACCGGCGCGGGCGACGCCGGCTACGACGAGGACGCGCTCGAAGCGGACCTCGATGAGCCGGCCGACACCGCCAGGCCCAAGATCAGCGCGCTCGGCGCCCAGCTGCAGATCGAGGCGCGCGAGTGGTGCCTGGCCGAGGCGATCAGGATCGCGATGGCGGACGGCCCGCTGACCGGAGCCGAGCGCGCCGCCGCGGAGCACCTGGCCGCCGCCCTCGGCATGACCCAGGCCCAGGCGATCGGCGTGATCGCCCTCACCGAGCAGAACGCGGGCCTGGTAGGACCCCCCGCGGCCTGGCAGGCACGCGCAGCGCCCGGCCCGTCGCTGATATGCTCTCCACTGATATGTCGCACGAGCTGCTCCTCCTTAGCGGCCGCGGCGGGGGCCTATAAAGGCTGGCTCCCTCGTCGCGGGATCTAGGCATGTCCGCTGGCCGCCAACCGGACAACACCACCGCGAATCACGAAGGACACAGAGCAGCAATGACGCAGCAAGACCGCACGTATCCGTCCGTAGCGCCCGTCTACCAGCAGCCGAGCGGCATGCCGTGCCACCGGTACACCCCGTTCAAGCCGGTTGACCTGCCCGACCGCACGTGGCCGGCAAGATCGATCACCAAGGCCCCGCGCTGGCTCTCCACGGACCTGCGGGACGGCAACCAGGCGCTGATCGACCCGATGTCCCCGACCCGCAAGCGGGCCATGTTCGACCTGCTGGTCAAGATGGGCTACAAGGAGATCGAGGTCGGCTTCCCGAGCGCGAGCCAGACCGACTTCGACTTCGTGCGCGAGCTCATCGAGGGCGACAAGATCCCGCAGGACGTCCGCATCTCGGTGCTGACCCAGGCCCGCGAGGACCTGATCGAGCGCACCGTCCAGTCCCTGGAGGGCGCGCAGCGCGCCACGGTGCACCTGTACAACGCGACCGCGCCGACGTTCCGCAAGGTCGTGTTCCGCATCGGCCGCGAGGAGTGCAAGCAGCTCGCCGTCGACGGCACCCGGCACGTCATGCACTACGCGGAGAAGATCCTCGGCGACGCCACCGACTTCGGCTACGAGTACTCGCCGGAGATCTTCATGGACACCGAGCTGGACTTCGCCCTGGAGACCTGCGAGGCGGTCATGGACGTCTGGCAGCCGGGCCCGGGCCGGGAGATCATCCTCAACCTGCCCTGCACGGTCGAGCGCTCCACCCCGAACGTCTACGCGGACCAGATCGAGTGGATGTCCCGCCACCTGTCACGGCGCGAGCACGTCTGCCTGTCCGTGCACACCCACAACGACCGCGGCACCGCGGTCGCCGACGCCGAGCTGGCCGTGCTGGCCGGCGCGGACCGGATCGAGGGCTGCCTGTTCGGCAACGGCGAGCGCACCGGCAACGTCTGCCTGGTCACCCTGGGCCTGAACCTGTTCAGCCAGGGCATCGACCCGATGATCGACTTCAGCGACATCGACGAGATCCGCCGCACCACCGAGTACGTCAACCAGCTGCCGGTGCACCCGCGCCACCCGTACGCGGGCGAGCTGGTCTACACCGCGTTCTCCGGTTCGCACCAGGACGCGATCAAGAAGGGCTTCGAGGCCCTCGAGGCGGAGGCCAAGGCGGCGGGCATCCCGTTCGGCGAGACACAAGTGGAACGTCCCGTACCTGCCGATCGACCCGCACGACGTCGGCCGCTCCTACGAGGCCGTCATCCGGGTCAACAGCCAGTCGGGCAAGGGCGGCGTCGCCTACGTGATGAAGACCGGCCACTCCCTCGACCTGCCGCGCCGCCTGCAGATCGAGTTCTCCAAGGTGATCCAGGTCCGCACCGACGAAGAGGGCGGCGAGGTCACCCCGGGCGAGATCTGGGAGGCGTTCAACCGCGAGTACCTGGCCGACGGCTCGGTCGCGCTGCTCGACCACCAGTCCTCGTCCGTCGCCGACGGCAAGCAGAAGCTCGGCGCCGCGATCTCGGTCGACGGCGCCGACGCACGAGATCGAGGGCACCGGCAACGGCCCGATCTCGGCGTTCTGCGCCGCCCTGGCCTCGGTCGGCATCGACGTCCGCGTCCTGGACTACGCCGAGCACGCCCTCACCGAGGGCACCGACGCCCAGGCCGCCGCCTACGTCGAGGTCGAGACGGGCGGCCAGGTCCTGTGGGGCGTGGGCATCGACACCAACACGGCGACCGCCTCGATGCGCGCGATCCTCAGCGCCGTCAACCGCTCCCGCCGCGCGTAACTCCGCGCAAGTCAAGCGCCAGGATCATCCCGAACGAGTGCGTGCCCCGCCTCCACCCGAAACATGGCCCTGGAGGCGGGGCAACGCGGGCCGCGCGTCACTCCCGTCGCGTCCCTTGACCCGTTAGGCGCAGGGAGCGGGGCGGGCGCGTCCGCCCGCGCACACGTCCGTGGCCCCGAAGACCGGGCGCCCGAACGCGCGCGGCTCGGACACTCCGCCGTCCCCGCTCGCCGGACACATTCCGGCAAGGGCAGAGCATCACCGTCCGGCCCGCGTGCCGTCTGGCCCAGATCCGCAGGCCATGGCTCCTCGGACGGCATGACGTCCGGATCGGCTCCAAGTAGTCCGGGACTTTGCGGGCGCCATGCCGCGGCCGCGAACCCGGCCGGGCATCCGGCCCTGTGGGCCCCGAGGGCCAGCAACGTTCTGGCCCTCGGGCCCGCAGGGCCACCTCAAGTTGGCCCTAGGAGCCCGAGGCTCATAACCGTTGCTGGCCCTGGCGGGCCCGAGGCTCATTACGACTCTGGCCCGGGGAGTCGCGATCATCGCCCGGCCCGCCTTGTCGGTGGCGTACGGGACAATGGAAGCGTGCAGGGGTACCGGGACGACGGGGTCGTGCTGCGGACGCAGAAGCTAGGCGAAGCGGACCGCATCATCACCCTGCTCACGCGGCACCACGGGCGGGTCAGGGCCGTCGCCAGGGGGATCAGGCGCACGAAGTCGAGGTTCGGCGGCCGGCTTGAGCCGTTCACGCACGTGGACGTCATGGTCCACAACGGGCGCTCGCTCGACGTGATCACGCAGGCCGAGGTGATCAGGGCCTACGGCACGCCCCTGGTGAGCGACTACCCCAAGTACACGGCCGGGCACCGCGATGCTGGAGACCGCCGAGCGCTTCACGCCCGGTGGAGAAGGAACCCGCGATCCGCCAGTTCCTCCTGCTCATCGGCGGCCTCCGCGCGCTCGGCGACGCCGTCGACCCGACTGGCCCGGTCGGCGGCCAAGGCCCCGCGGACGGCGGTGACCCGGCCGCCGCGGCCGGCGACGCCGCGAGGCCCCTGGTGACCTGGCGAGCCCGGGACCCGCGGCGGCCCTGGCGGGCGACCCGGTGACCGCGAGCCGACAGCCGCGCGGCACGCCCGCTGACCAGGAAAGCGGGGGAGGCAGGCGGCTGAAGCCGACGCGGGACGAGCCCGCGGCGGTGCCGCGCGATCCCCGCATGGTCCTCGACGCCTACTTCCTCCGGTCGCTGACCTTCGCCGGGTACGCCCCCGCCCTGGAGGAGTGCGCCCGCTGCGGCACCCCGGCGGCGCCGCGCAAGCCCCTCGTGGCGTTCGCCGTCGCGGCGGGCGGCATGGTCTGCGCCGACTGCCGGCCGCCGGGATCCGCGTCGCCCGCGCCGCAGACGGTGGCGCTGATGGTCGCGCTGCTGCGGGGCGACTGGGACAAAGCGATGCGGAGCGAGCGCAGGCACCGGGTAGAGTGCAGTGGCCTGGTGGCCGCGTACCTGCAGTGGCACCTGGAGCACTCGATCCGGTCGTTGCGTCATGTGGAGCGTGCTTGAGCAAGTCCCCCCGGTCGCGGGAGCCCCGCCCGGTGCAGCCGCCGTACCCGCACCCGAGCGGCATCCGGCCGCCGGAGATCCCGCGTGAGCTGGTGCCCCGGCACGTCGCGATCGTGATGGACGGCGACGGCCGGTGGGCGAAGGAACGCGGGCTGCCCAGGACCGAAGGGCACAAGCGCGGCGAGGCCGCCCTGATGGACGTGCTCATGGGCGCCATCGAGCTGGGCGTCGAGTACATCTCCGCGTACGCGTTCTCCACGGAGAACTGGCGCAGGCACCCGGACGAGGTCGCGTTCCTGATGAGCTTCAACCGGGACGTGATCCACCGGCGCAGGGAGGAGCTCGCCGCGGCGGGCGTCCGCATCCGCTGGGCGGGGAGAAGGCCGCGGCTGTGGCGCTCCGTCATCAGGGAGCTTGAGGACGCGGAGCAGCTGAGCGACGAGAACACCGTCCTCACGCTGCAGTTCTGCTGCAACTACGGCGGCCGGGCCGAGATCCTCGACGCCACCGCCGCGATCGCCCGTGACGTGGCGGCAGGCAAGCTCCGCCCGGACAAGATCGACGAGGAACTTTTCCACCGTTACCTCGACGAGCCGGATGTTCCCGATGTCGACCTGTGGGTGCGCTCCTCCGGCGAGCAGCGGCTATCCAATTTCCTGCTCTGGCAGTCCGCTTATGCCGAGCTTGTCTTTCTCGATACGCTCTGGCCCGATTTCGACCGGCGGCATCTCTGGCATGCCTGCGAAATCTTCGCCTCCAGGGATCGCCGGTTCGGCGGTGCGATCCCGAACTCCGTCGCCGGTCATCATGAACCCAGTCACGTAACGGTGCGTAGCCAGCCGCATTCTGGGGAACGATGTCCCTCGGGATGTGCTGGGATTGTCGGTTGACGCAGGCTGTTACGGTGCCAGTCCCCTATGGCCAAGAAAAGACAGCGCTGCATAACAGAATGGGCCTTTTCCCTCCTTATCGTGATGGGTTAGTCATATCTCCGAGGCGAATTCAGGGTGAAGAGGCTCATCGGACGACGCTACGCAAAATCAGGGGGACAGATGCGTCGCGCGATCGCAGCCGCAGTCATGGGCGGGCTGGTGCTCGGGGGAGCAGTGGCCACGCCGTCCCTCGCCGCGGCCCGCGGCGAGGGCAACGGACCCGGCAAGGCACGTCCGCCGCGCCGGCGAAGTCACGGGCCGCCAGCAAGCCCGCGCCCGGCGCCAAGTCCAAGGCGCACAGCAAGTCCAAGGCGCACGCCAAGCCCGCGACGGGCATGAAGACCGTGGTCTACGAGGGCTACGAGTTCCAGGTCCCGGCGAGCTGGCCGGTGTACCGGCTTGACGAGCACCCGCAGACCTGCGTGCGCTACGACGTGCACGCGGTCTACCTGGGCACGCCGGGCCCGGACATGCGGTGCGCCGCCGGGCTCGTCGGCCGGACCCAGACGGTGAGCTTCATCCCTGGCCGGGGCACCGCGGCCGGGCCCGGCCGGGCGCCGGCCACCCGGCCGCGCCCGGCAAGGAAGGCGGCACCGAGCTGCAGCGACTGCCGGCGGTCCACGGCACGATCACGCAGAACGCCGTCCAGCACGAGCTGGAGGTCGCGCTCGGCACGGCGACGCCAGGCGCGACGGTCCTTGGCACCTACGGCGACGGACCCGGCAGTCGTCGAGCAGGTGCTCAACACCCTGCGCCTGGCCCCGGCGGGCACGGCGCCGACCGCCCAGTCCGCGCCGCTGCCGGCCCAGCCGGCGGTGCGACCGCCGGGACCAGCCGACGGGCCGAGCTGTCGGCGCAGCGCGCGCCGCTGGCCTCGCCGCGCGCGTCCGCCGCGGCCGCCGGCGCACCGCCGCGGCGCAGCAGCGGCCGCGACGCAGCCGGCGCCGAAGCCGACGTACACCAGCTGGCGCGGGGTGCCCGCCGCACTGGCCGGTCGAGATCGTCCAGCCGTCGCCCCGCCGCCGCCGGCGTCGCCGAAGCCCTCAGCCGACGCCGCTCCACCCGGTGAGCGGCTTCGATACCTGCACCGCCCCGTCGACGTCAACGATGCGCGCCTGGCGCAGCGCCTACGCCGCCGTCGGGGTCTACATCGGCGGGGCGAACGCGGCCTGCGCGCACGGCAACCTCTCCGCCGGCTGGGTGCAGACCGTGGCCGGCATGGGCTGGGGCGTGCTGCCGACCTACGTCGGGCCGCAGGCGCCCTGCTGGGGCGGCGGCAGCGGGGTCCTGATCGACCCGGGCAGCGCCGCCGCGGAGGGCAACGCGGCCGCCGCGGACGCGGTCAGCGACGCGCGCGCCGCTCGGCCTCGCCGCCGGCTCGCCGATCTACTACGACATGGAGGCCTACAACGGCGGCGCGAGCCTGCACGAGCGCGGTGCTCAGCTTCCTCGGCGCCTGGGACCGCCAGGTGGCGGCGGCCGGCTACGTGACCGGCGTCTACTCAAGCCAGGACTCCGGCATCGTCGACATGCAGGCGGCCGCCGCCAGCAAGGCGCCCGGCTTCACCCCGCCGGACGCGATCTGGATCGCGCTGTGGGACAACGTCGCGTCGCTCAGCGACGGGAACCTGACCTGGCCGCTGGCCGACCGGAGCAAGCAGTACGCGGGCAACGTCAACCAGACCATCGGCGGGATCACGCTGAACATCGACAAGGACCTCGTGGGCGGCCCGGTGGCCCGCTGACCCAGGGGTCCGCGTGGACGGGCCGGACGGCGAGCCAAACCAGTTCGCGCGAACCGCCGTGGACTCATAAGCTCACGACATGGCCCTACGCAGTGACCGTCTTGACGCCATCGTCAACCTGAGCAAGCGACGCGGATTCGTCTACCCGTCAAGTGAGATCTACGGCGGTTTGCGTGCCGCGTGGGACTACGGTCCGCTCGGCGTAGAGCTGAAGAACAACGTCAAGCGCCAGTGGTGGCGGTACATGGTCCAGGAGCGCGACGACATCGTCGGCCTGGACTCAAGCGTGATCCTCGCCCGCGAGGTGTGGGAGGCCAGCGGCCACGTCGCGACGTTCACCGACCCGCTGACCGAGTGCCTCAACTGCCACAAGCGCTTCCGCGCCGACCACCTCATCGAGGCCTACGAGGAGAAGCACGGGCACGTCCCGGCACGGCGGCCTCGACGACATCAACTGCCCGAACTGCGGCGTCAAGGGCCAGTTCACCGAGCCGCGGCAACTTCAACGGCATGCTCCGCACCTACATCGGCCCGGTCGAGGACGAGAGCGGCCTCGCGTTCCTGCGCCCGGAGACCGCCCAGGGCATCTTCATCAACTACAAGAACGTCCTCACCACCAGCCGCAAGAAGATCCCGTTCGGCATCGGCCAGGTCGGCAAGTCGTTCCGCAACGAGATCACCCCGGGCAACTTCATCTTCCGCACCCGCGAGTTCGAGCAGATGGAGATGGAGTTCTTCGTCAAGCCGGGCACCGACGAGGAGTGGCACCAGTACTGGATCGACCACCGCCTCGCCTGGTGGACCGGCCTCGGCGTGAACCCGGACAACCTGCGGCTGTACGAGCACCCGAAGGAGAAGCTGTCCCACTACTCCAAGCGGACGGTCGACATCGAGTACCGCTTCGACTTCGTCGGCTCCGAGTGGGGCGAGCTTGAGGGCGTCGCGAACCGCACCGACTTCGACCTGAGCAG
This sequence comes from uncultured Actinomycetota bacterium, assembly GCA_963735315.1. Taxonomy (GTDB): domain Bacteria; phylum Actinomycetota; class Actinomycetes; order Streptosporangiales; family Streptosporangiaceae; genus Trebonia. The sequence goes on along the minus strand of CAVTKQ010000036.1, from coordinate 81,770 downwards.
CCACCAGAAGGCCTCCGGGCGTGGACCTGACGTACCTGGACCAGGAGTCCGGCGAGCGGTACACCCCGTACGTGATCGAGCCCGCGGCCGGCGCCGACCGCGGCACGCTGGTCTTCCTGCTCGACGCCTACCACGAGGACGAGGCGCCGGACGCGAAGGGCAAGCTGGAGAAGCGCACCGTGCTGCGCCTCGACCCGCGCCTCGCCCCGGTCAAGGTCGCGGTCCTCCCGCTGTCCCGCAACGCCGACCTGTCGCCGAAGGCGAAGGACATCGCCGCGATGCTCCGCAAGCGGTGGAACACCGACTTCGACGACGCCCAGGCGATCGGCCGCCGCTACCGCCGCCAGGACGAGATCGGCACCCCGTTCTGCGTCACCGTCGACTTCGACACCCTGGAAGACCAGGCCGTCACGGTCCGCGACCGCGACAGCATGACCCAGGAGCGCATCGGCATCGACGCCCTGGCCGGCTACCTCAGCGACCGCCTCCCGCTCTGGTAAAGCTCGAATCATTCAGAACGGGTGCTGGTTCATACCTGGATCGCGCCCTGTGACACTGAGGCCGCGGGGGCGAGGGGATCGCCGGCACGCACTCGGCCCGCGACAAGCCCTAGCTGCCACGTGGCAGTTAGGGCGCGGACGCCCGGGCCCGCAGCGGTTACATCAGGGCGGACATGATGTTGTCGAGGGTCTCCCTGGCCGTGGTCGCCGTCCTGCGGCCGGTGGGGACGTCGGCGCGGGAGGCGCGGTCGTAGAGCTCGGCGGCGGCCTCGTGGAAGCCCGTCGGGCAGGCCCGCCGCGCTCATGGAGGCGGCGATCTCCTCCATCTCGCCGATCCAGCGCCAGCCCTTGGCGGCCGCGGCGGCGGCCGAGCGCTCCGACTGGGCGGTGAGGCTCGGCTGGGACAGCTGCCACTCGGCCAGCAGCGTCCGCTCGACGCCGCCCGCCCGGGCGAGGGCGCGGGCGGCGAGCAGCAGGGCGGAGCTGCCCTTGGTCCAGGCGGCGTAGGCCATCTTGACCGTCGAGGCCGCGTACAGCGGGCCTTCGGCGATGCGGGCGTCGAGCCGGGAGCGGCTGAAGAGGACGCGGACCTCGTCGGCGCGCGGGCCGGACAGGTACAGGCGGGTGTGCCCGGCGACCTCCGGCGGCTGGCCGATGATGCCCGCCGTCGACATAGGCGGCGCCCGCGGCGGTGACGATGGCGGCGACCTGCTCGGCGGTGGCGACGGAGATCGCGTTGGCGTCGACGTAGCACGCCGGCGTACCCGGCGGCGGCGACCTGGTGCGCGACGTCGAGGGCCGCGTGCGGCGGGCAGATCGACAAGATCACCGAGGACTTCGCGATCAGCTGGTCGAACTTCACCCCGGTCAGCTCGGCGGCGAGCGCGCGCCCGGTCGTCGCCCGGGACCGCCCGGCGGGATCCCAGAGCACCTCGTGACCAACCGAGACGAGGCAGCCGCCCACGGCGGCCCCCATCTCCCCGGGATGCAGTAGCCCGACCGTCGCCATGGGCCCTCCAGCGCGTTAGGCGGCTGTGCTTTCCCACTCGCCTTCGGCTCGTGGCATTCGCCACTATTGTGCCGGTTCGCCCCGCGAGGCAACCGCCCCGACCCGCAAACCGCAGCACAACTGGTACACGACTCGCGTTACCAGGCGACGTACACGTTGAAGCGTAGCGTGAGCAGGCGGCTGAGTTGGCGACGGGCGCGGCGCGGCCCGCCAGGCGACGCTACGGTCACGCACGCCGGCCAGCCCTGGCCCGGAAGGCCCAAGAATCGCGAGCCCGGAGGTACTGAGCGCGAGCCGAAGGCGCGCGCCGCCGACTGCGACTGAGGAGCGGTGCAGTGAGGTACGAGCCACCGTGACGAGGGAATGAGGTGGGTCCAGCGCGCCGGAGGCGAGTGCGGGAAGCTGCCGCTAGTTCCGGCGCAGCAGTACGTAGTAGGGCTGGTCGCCGTAACGCAGGGTTACCCGCAGAGCGCTGGGATATCGCTGCAGGAAGTACCGGGCTTCCGGCGCGTTGACGGTGGACGTGAGGAGTGCCTGGGTCTGCGGCAGCACCCTCGTGCGGAAGTCGGCCAGGAACGCCTGCAGCTCGGGCTCGGTCTCTATGCTGCTGTAGGGGTCGGACGAGACCGGTGCGGGGTTCAGGTCGGCCCCGAAGTAGACGAGACCGGGATACGCGCCGTGGAAGTTAGCGACGTAGGCCGGGCGGTCGCCGATGATCGTGTGGATCCGTTCCATCAGGTGGACGAAGTCCGGCATCGACACCGGCGACGACTGGCAGCACTGGGCCGCGTCGTCGAGCCCGGCGCCGACCCGCTGCCCCGCCAGCGTGGCCGGCGTGCCCGAGGGCGGGGCGGCTGCCAGCCGCTGGCGGTCCAGGTAGGGTGCCTCGGCCCACGAACGCACGCTGGCCTGCGTGTACGCGCCATGGGGCAGCAGCGCGAACGACGCGACGACCAGTGCCGCGGCGGCGATCACGGCCGTCGCGCGCCGCTGAGCGCCGCATAGCCGCGGCAACACGGTGGCCGTGATGATCACCAGGCCCGGAACGATCAGCAGGGTCCCGGTCAGGTGCGAACGGTCCGACCTGAGCAGCGCCCCCTCGTACAGCAGGGCCGTGGCCAGCACGGTCACCATGAGCAGCACCCGCTCCCGCGTCCACTCGGTCGCGATCCGCAGCGGGCGGACCTGGAAAACCGTCAGCAGCGCGAGCACGGCCAGCAGGAGCGGAAGGAGGTAGAACATGCCGGTGTAGGGAGGCGGGCTTTGCCCGCGGCGCATCCAGGGGGTGTCGTTGGCCCCTGACGCCACGGCCTGCGGGAAGAGGAAGTACTGCCGCAGGAACTCGGCCAAGCTGGCCGTGGACGGCGTAGAACGCCAGGACCGGCGCCCAGATGAGCAGGAAGCCGCGAGCACCGCGACGAGCGCCGTCCGCACCGCGCGCCACGAGGCGGAACCGCTGAACAGCAGCAGGACCCCGACCGCCAGTGCCCCGATCACTCCGCCGGCCAGGTTCTCCTGCGCCAGGTACGACGTCAGGCCCCATAGCGCCCCGATGGCGGCTCCCGCGGCGGCGCCGCCCCAGGACGGGGAGCGCCTGACCACGGCGGGCAGCAGCAGGACGAGGGCGATCACGCCTATGTAGCGCAGCGGGTCAGCCCAGCCGAAGTAGCCGTCGAACGACCCGCCCGGCTCGAACGCGACCGTGTGGAGCGCCGGGTAGACGAGCGCGGAAAGCAGCGAGACGGCCAGGCCGCGGGTGTAGCCGAAGGCGAGAAAGAACACCGCGAACAGAACGGACACGCCCGCCCACACGAACAGCGCCCATGCTTCACGGAAGCCGACCACCGAGAAGGACGTCACGTGGCGCATGAGCAGGTAGGCGGCCACCTGCGTGCCCGGGCCGTACTGCACGTTAGCGACGCCTACGTAGGGAAGGTGACCCTTGAAGACCGCCTGCAACCCGATCAGCACGACCTCCTCCTGGTGGCTGATCGGCGTGCTGGTCTTGCTGAGGTGCCAGGGCGGTCCCACGAAGTACCAGGCCAGGCCGAGGGCCGTCGCTAGCCCCGCCGCTGTCGGCAGCATCCGCGCGCGCCGCCCCGCCAGCGGCCGGCCCGGTCGCTCGCGGCCGCGCGCGCGCGTGCCTGCCTGCCCGCGGCTCCGCGCCCGCCGCGACGGTCCGGGGGAACAGCCCGGTGAACCAGGCCCGCCAGGTCAGCGGCCGGCCACGGCCAACCGCCAGCACCCGGGCGGCCGTGGTCAGCCAGATTACCGGGGCAAGGACCCCGAGCAGGTACGCGGCGGTTTCCCAGCGCTTGTCGTCGTAGGGAAAGTAGACATACCGCACCGGCGGCGGGAACGTCGCCTTCGCCCGGTAGTACACGACGACAAGCAGGAACGGGAACCAGGCGGCAAGCGCCAGCCAGATCGCGGCCCGCTCCCGCGGGGCCACGACGCGGTCAAGCCAGGCCGCGCGCGGGGACGCGCCCCCCGGCCGCCAGTGACGCCAGCCCGAGTGCCGCGCTCAGGCCCAGACCGACCAGCGCGCCGGCGATCATGTGCCGCTGCGACCCCGGCAGCGGACCAGGCGGCCGCACGAGCGCCGCTACCGCCATTGCCAGCACGCTGGTCGCGCCCAGCGAAACCAGCGCCGCCCGGTAGCAGGGGCGCGGGCCCTCGTCGACGACGCGCAGCGCCCGGTCAAGCCACCTGGCGGCCCGGCCGGAAGGGGGCGGGCCGGCCGGACCCGCCGCGTGCCCCTGGTAACGAATAGTGCCGCCGGAGGTCGCGTCAGTCTCGTGGTCTGTGCTGGCCGGGCCGCGAAAGCCGCCACTTGGCGTCAGCGGCGACTCGCCCGACGTGTTTATTGTGTCCACGTAATAGGAGACTTAATTAATGCGCTTTGGTTGCCTCGGTCGGCCGGCGAATTCGCGTGATTACGCGCAAGAGTTTATCGGGCCATGGCTCTACCAGTCGATACTGCCTATTAAGCATTGGCGGGCAGCATAACAGAATCCGCGGCGGCGCGAATTAGCCATGGCTGATCACGTCGAGGCGCACGCGAAAAGCGCCGATCGACGTGACTTGTCTCTACAAAACAGAGACGCCGGTTTATTGGTTTTGGTTGCCTCATTTGGCCGGGAAATTTCACCTGATCGCCAGGGAGTTGCCCGGGGTGCTGCACAATCGCGTCGCCGAGCAGCGCCTGCCAGTTCAGCACCTGGCCCGCCTTGATGAGCCTGGAGCCGTCGGTGGCGGTGTCCGTGTGGTCCGTGACCGCCACTTCTTTGGAGCCCATGTAGTGGTAGGTGGCCGGGTCGATGACAATCTCATACTTGAGATAGCCCTCGGTCAGCTTCCAGAAGCCGAGACCGTGCCGTCCGGCGAGGTCGGTGTCGTTCTCGAAGTGCACACCGGGCAGTTGCTGCAGGATCCGGTAGAACGTCGCCTCCAGCTTCGGCGGGACCACCACGCCCTCCGGCTCGCCGTCCTCGAGCAGCGTGGTGATGGCGGCGAAGACCGCGTCCGCGGGGGTGGGGAGCATGCTGCCCGTGTGGTTGTACCGGAGGATGACCGCTTCCAGCTTCACCGGGTCGGTAGGCAGCGAGTCCAGGTAGGCGTAGCTGACGCTCTTCCAGCCTGCCAGCGACAGGCAGCTGGTCGCGCCGCCGTACTTCGCGTCCGGGTTCTCCGACAAGGTGAGCTTCCCGGTGACGGTCTTCGTGGCCGCCAGGCTCGCGGGGAAGGCCAGGGAGTTCGTGTTGAAGCAGCCGTTCGGGCTGTGCCACTGCAGGTAGACGCGCCGCTGGTCCAGCGGTCCGAACGGGATCCCGCTGGTGCCCTGCTGCGACGACACCGCCTGCTCGAACTTTGTGGCCACCCACTCATCCGGGCCGGGGGCGCGGCCGGGGCCGGCGACGGAGGCGCGGGTGGCGTAGTCGATCAACTGCGCCGCGGTGGTCGCCCGCCCGTAGCTGGGCTCGCCCTGCGGCCAGGCCGCGGTCGGCCTTCCGGACCAAGCGGTCGTCTGGCTGGGGTTAGCGGTCGTCTGGCTGGGGTGACCGGAGCGGGCTACGGTCACCCCGATGGCGGTGCCGCCGCCGATGGCGACCGCGAGGGCGCCGGCGATCACCGGCCGCATGCCCCAGCGGGACGCCGGCCGGATGCCGCGCGGCTTGCGCGGGCCGGGTGCGAGGCCGACCATCGCGGCGGCGGTGAGCGGGGCGCGGCCCAGGACTGCCAGCGGCGCTGACGCGCGCTGCCGCGCGGGCGGCGCCGGGGCGCGGGGCGGGGACCGCAGTTCGCCCGCGGCCGGCTCGAGCCGCAGCGGCGGCGCGTCGTGCACCGTGCCCGCGATCGCCCGCATGGCCGCGCGGGCCCGGTCTTCCGTCGTGCTCATGAGCCCTCCTTCAGCATCCGGCCGAGCGCGGCGACCGCGCGGGACGTGGCCGACTTGACGGTGCCGCGGCTGATCCCCATCGCGCGGGCGGCCTGCTCCTCGGACATGTCGAGGTAGAACCGCAGCACCAGCGCCTCACGCTGCCGGTCGGGCAGCGCCCGGATCGCGGCCAGGACCTGCTGGTGCTCCTCGCCGATGAGCACCGCGGCCTCGGGGGAGTCCCCGGCCACGGCCGCCGGCTCCAGGCGCCCGGGCCTGCCGCGCTGCCGCAGTGCGCTACGGCAGCGGTTGAGCACGGCCGAGCGGACGTAGGTGAGGGCGTTGCCGGGATCGGCGAGCCCGGCCCAGTGCCGGTACAGGCCGAGGAACGCGTCCTGCACCACGTCCTCGGCGGCGGCGCGGTCGCCGAGCATGACGACGGCGAGCCGGATGAGCCCCACCGCGTGCGCCTGGTAGAGCGCCGTGACACCCGCGGTGGCGTCAGTCCCGGCCTCGCCGCCGACGCCGTCATCGGGTGTCAACGGCGATCGGCTCGACGTGTCCATCGTGTCCACGAAGCAGAGACACCGTTCACCCGTCCAGGTTGCCTGCGCGAGCGGGGAAATTCACCCGGCCGCGCGTTCTGCGCTCCAGACCTACCAGGCGATCGAAGCGGCGGTTACCGGGGTGAAGCCCGGCGGGAACCGCAGCGGCGTGAACTTGCGCTGGCTCAGCACGCCGATCTGCAGGCCGGTACCGATTGTCGGCTCCTTGCCGCTGCTTCGGCTGGCTCCCCACTCTACGATGAACGCTTCACCGGACGCGCTGGTCCACAGCACGGCGCTCGTGAAGACGCCCTTCGTGGCCTGGGTCGTCTCGGTTGAGGGCGGGTTGTCGATTCTGCCCGCGGCGGGCAGGACCCCCGCCAGAGGGAAGGTAAGGAAGGCTGCCGAGCGCCGAGCACGTGAACGTCGTGCCGCTGGCGCCGACCACTGGCGGCCAGTCGTAATGGTCGCCGCAGGACGACTCCCAATTGCTGTGCCCCTCTGCCTCCGTGTTCCGCAGGACCGTGCTGCTCGCCACCAGGTCGCCGCCGGTCGCCCCGTCGACGTTCAGCCTGCGTACCACCTCATGCTCCTTGCTGGCCGGGCCCGATTGCGCGACATAGCTCAGGGTGGTGACCGCGAGCGCCCGGTCGCCGTCGATCCACGTCAAGGCCGGCGCCACCGCCAGGCCGGTCACTGACAGGGACTGGTCATTCGTGGTCCATTCGTGCTGTAGCTGGCCGGTGGCCAGCGAGAAGACCTTCACGGCGAGCCCGCCCGCGTCGGTCATCTCGGCCACCGCGAGTTCCTGGCCAGACGCGGACAACGCGGTGGGGAAGGCAGAGACCAGCCCGGCGTGGGGCGGCTGCGTGCGGTCAGTGGGCACGGGCTGCGGCTTGACGGGGAGGGGGGTCATGCTGGCCGGGTGCGCGGTGCCGGGGGCGAGCCGGACCGAGAACCACTCCGCGCTGGCCGCTGTCCCGGACAGCGCCAGGGCCGCGACGACGAACGTCCGGTCGTCGGCGGCCCCCGTCACGCTCAGGAACTTCAGTACCCCGGCGGGCGGCGTGAAGGTCGCCAGCTTCTTCCCGGTGAGCGCGTCGCCCACGACGATCACGTTCTGGACGTTGGGGGAGCTCGGGTTTCCGTCCGCGGGCGCGAGCGCCACGTAGTACCGGGGGACGCCGCCTGGGCCCGTGGACGGGGTCGTGGACGGGCTCGAGGCCGGGGAAACCACGCCCCCGTTCGGGATGTCCCTGACGAGCACCAGCGTGACGGCGAGCGCGACGACGACCGCGGCGGCGGTGACCGGGGCGAGCCAGGACCGCCAGCGGCGCGGCCGCTGCCGCGCGCGCGGCGCGGGGCGCGGGCCGGGGACCGCAGCTCGTCCGCGGCCGGCTCGAGCCGCAGCGGCGGCACCTCGCGGACGGTCGACGCGATGGCGCGCGTGGTGGACCGGATGAGGTCTTCTTCCCTGCTCATGATCCCTCCCTCAGGGTCCGGCCGACGGCGGCGAGCGCGCGGTGGGTGGCGGACTTCACGGTGCCGGGGCTGACCCCCATGACCTGGGCGGTCTCTTCGATGGAGAGGTCGAGGTAGTAGCGCAGCACGACCGCCTCGCGCTGCCGTCGCGGCAGCTTCCGCAGCGCGGCGGCGACCGTGCGCTTCTCCTCGCCGAGCAGCACGCTGGCCTCGGCGGACTCGGCCAGCCCGCCAAGCGCCGTCCCGGCCGGCGCTCGTCAAGGTCGCCGCCGGGGCCGGCGCCGGGCCAGAGCCCGAGCCGCGACCGGCGGCGCAGCGCCGTGCGGCAGCCGTTCATGACGCTGACCCGCAGGTAGGCCAGCGGTGCCGTCATGTCGGGCAGCTGGTCCCAGCGGCGGTACAGGCCGAGGAACGCGTCCTGGACGATGTCCTCGGCGGCCGCGCGGTCGCCGGTCACGACGACGGCCAGCCGGACGAGGCCGAGCGCGTGCTCGGCGTACAGGGCCGTCACCGAGGCCGCCGCGCCCGGCGGCACCCGCGTGTCTGCGATGTCCACGTACCAGAAACTCCGCACGCGCCGGAAGGTTGCCTCTCGCCCGCCGGAATCGCGGGCCGCGGGCGCCGGTGCTCGCACCGTCAGCATCATCGCCGCTGCGACGCTTCCGTGTCGACTCAGGCGTCGGCCCTGCGCTGCCGGGTGGACGAAGGCCGCCGGCGGTGTGTACGCGGTGTGATCGGCGTCACCCGTCATCCCGGCCGCCGTGCGCGGCGTGAATTAGTAAAGGGCGCGTCAAGTCAGGTGATCTGCCGAGATTCTCAAATTGAGAGACAGAATTATCGAAGTCAGGGCACTGGATCCATTCATCCGGTCTAAACCAGCGGTCTATACCAATACTCAGAGAATGGTCTAAACCACTGGTCAGCCGGGCTGAATCCGTGATGGCGCCGTGTTTTACGCCACACTATAGCCCCCATTGTCCGTCTCTATCTATTTGTGTACCGTCATATTCTTAGACCAGATCTGAGCCGGGTAGAGTCCGTACAACGGAACGTGCCGGCGCGAGGAGTGTTTCAGTGCCGAAGTTTGTCTATGACTTCACAGAAGGTAACAAGGACCTCAAGGACCTCCTGGGAGGCAAGGGCGCGAACCTGGCCGAGATGACCAATCTCGGCCTGCCCGTGCCCCCCGGGTTCACGATCACGACCGACGCGTGCCGCCACTACCTGGCGCAGGGCACCGTCCCCGACGGCCTTGACGATGAAGTCAGCAGCCACCTGCACGCACTGGAAAAGGCCATGGGCCGCAAGCTCGGCGACCCCGCCGACCCGCTCCTGGTCAGCGTCCGGTCGGGCGCCAAGTTCTCCATGCCCGGCATGATGGACACCGTCTTGAACATCGGCCTGTCGGACGAGTCGGTCTGCGGCCTGGCCAAGCAGTCGGGCAACGAGCGGTTCGCCTGGGACGCCTACCGGCGGCTGATCCAGATGTTCGGCAAGACCGTGCTCGACATCGACGGCGAGCACTTCGAGCACGCCATCGACGCCGCGAAGCAGGCCAAGGGCGCGACGAGCGACACGCAGCTGGACGCCGAGGACCTCAAGGCGCTCACCGCGACCTACAAGGAACTCGTCGTGGAGCACGCCGGGCGGGAGTTCCCGCAGGACCCGCGCGAGCAGATGGACCTCGCGGTGATGGCGGTCTTCAACTCGTGGAACTCCGACCGCGCGGTGCTCTACCGGCGCCAGGAGCGGATACCCGCGGACCTCGGCACGGCGGTCAGCATCGTCGCGATGGTCTTCGGCAACCTGGGCGACGACTCGGGCACCGGCGTGGCGTTCACCCGCGACCCGGGCACCGGCGCGCAGGGCGTCTACGGCGACTACCTGCAGAACGCGCAGGGCGAGGACGTCGTGGCCGGCATCCGCAACACGGTGCCGCTGCAGGACCTGGAGCGGATCGACAAGGCCTCCTACGACCAGCTCATGGACATCATGCGGACGCTGGAGAACCACTACCGCGACCTGTGCGACATCGAGTTCACCATCGAGCGCGGCAAGCTCTGGATGCTGCAGACCCGGGTCGGCAAGCGGACCGCGGCGGCCGCCTTCCGCATCGCCACGCAACTGGTGAAGCAGGGCATGATCGACCTGGACGAGGCGCTCACCCGGGTGACCGGCGACGAGCTCGCCCGGCTGATGTTCCCGCGCTTCGACACCTCGGGCGAGGACATCACGCTGCTGACCAAGGCGATCTCGGCCTCGCCCGGCGCGGCCGTCGGCAAGGCCGTGTTCGACTCGAAGACCGCGGTCGCCTGGGCCGCGGCCGGCGAGCAGGTCATCCTCGTCCGCCGCGAGACCACCCCCGACGACCTGCACGGCATGATCGCCGCCCAGGGCGTGCTCACCTGCCGCGGCGGCAAGACCAGCCACGCGGCCGTGGTCGCCCGCGGCATGGGCAAGACCTGCGTCTGCGGCGCGGAGGAGCTGGACGTCGACGCGGCCGCCAAGTCCTTCACCACCCCGGACGGCACGGTCGTCAGCGAGGGCGACGTGATCTCCGTCGACGGCACCTCGGGCGCGGTGTACCTGGGCGAGGTCCCGGTGGTCGCGTCCAACGTCGTGCAGTACTTCGAGGGCGAGCTCGCCCCCGACGCCGACGAGCTCGTCGCCGCCGTGCACACGATCATGACCCACGCCGACGCGGCGCGGCGCCTCGGCGTGTACGCCAACGCCGACAACGGCCCGGACTGCGCGCGGGCCCGGCGCTTCGGCGCGGTGGGCGTCGGCCTGGTCCGCACCGAGCACATGTTCCTCGGCGAGCGCCGTCAGCTGGTCGAGGACCTGATCCTGGCCGAGACCGACGCGGACAGGAAGGCCGCGCTCGACGCCCTTGAGCCGCTGCAGCGCGGCGACTTCACCGAGATCCTCGAGGCGATGGACGGCCTGCCGGTGACGATCCGGCTGATCGACCCGCCGCTGCACGAGTTCCTGCCCGACTACACCGAGCTCAGCGTCAAGGTCGCCGTGGCCGGCGACAAGGCGACGGAGCAGGACCTGCGGCTGCTCGAGGCGGTCCGCCGGCTGCACGAGCAGAACCCGATGCTCGGCCTGCGCGGCGTCCGGCTCGGCCTCGTCATCCCCGGCCTGTTCGACATGCAGGTCCGCGCGATCGCGCACGCCGCCTCCGACCGGGTCACGGCCGGCGGCGACCCGCACCCGGAGATCATGATCCCGCTGGTCGCGACCGTGCAGGAACTTGAGATCACCAGGGACGCGGCGGAGAAGGTCCTCGCCGAGGTGGCGGAAGAGACCGGCATCGAGGTGCACGCGCTCATCGGCACGATGATCGAGGTGCCGCGCGCCGCCGTCACCGCCGGGCGAGATCGCCAGGTCGGCGGACTTCTTCTCCTTCGGCACCAACGACCTGACCCAGATGACCTGGGCGTTCTCCCGCGACGACGTGGAGGGCGCGTTCTTCTCCCCGTACATCGACAAGGGCGTCTTCGGCGTGTCGCCGTTCGAGACCATCGACGCCGCCGGCGTGGGCCGCCTCATCAAGATCGCCGCCGCCGAGGGCCGCGCCACCAGGCCGGGCCTGGAGCTCGGCGTCTGCGGCGAGCACGGCGGCGACCCCGCGTCCGTCTGGTTCTTCCACGAGGCAGGCCTCGACTACGTGTCCTGCTCACCGTTCCGCGTCCCGATCGCCCGCCTTGAGGCAGGCCGGGCCGCGGTGTCGAGCGGCGGCAGCGACACCCGCTGATGTCTCCCGGACCGGCCCGCGCCTGGTGAGCGGGCCAGCCCGGGGCCGGCCGGGCCGCGCCCAACGGCGTGCGCGGCCCCTGGCTCGCAGGCGCACCGCTGCGCCGGTTCGCGCGCCGCGTGCCGAGCGGCGACGTCGAAGGTCGGCTCGCGAGCGTCTCGTAGCCGTCGGCCGTGCTGAGCGTGCCGCCCGGGCACCCGCGCCGCGCACCGGGGCCCGCGGAACGGACGGGCCGCGGCGCTGGCACCCGGCTGCCCGTCCGGAGCTGGTTGCGCGCGACGCTTCGCCGCCAGCTCTGCCGACGCCGGGGCCGGTTGCGGCAGCGAGCCGGTGGCAGGCGGCTCGCGCCACAACCCGCCGCGCAGGTAGCTGGCCTGGAATGTCGGTCGCGTGGGTGACACTAGAGGTGTGACGTACCGTCCGGGTGATACCGACCGCTGGGTGGCCGAGCCGCCCAAGCGGCGCCGGCCGCACCGAGTTCCAGCGGGACCGCGCGCGGGTCCTGCACAGCTCGGCGCTGCGCAGGCTCGCCGCGAAGACGCAGGTGGTCAGGGCCGGTTCCGGTGACTTCCCGCGCACCCGGCTGACCCACTCGCTCGAATGCGCGCAGATCGGCCGCGAACTTGGCGCCGCGCTCGGCTGCGATCCCGACCTGGTCGACGCCGCCTGCCTGGCGCACGACCTCGGCCACCCCCCGTTCGGCCACAACGGCGAGTCGGCCCTGGCCGCGCTCGCGGACGCCGGCGGCGCGCTGGCCTGCGGCGGCTTCGAGGGCAACGCCCAGTCGCTGCGGCTGCTCACCCGCCTGGAGCCGAAGGTGGCTGGCGCCGGCCTCAACCTCACCCGCGCCACCCTGGACGCCGCCCTGAAGTACCCGTGGTTCCCCGGGCAGGTCCCGGTGCCCGACCTCGCCCCGGAGAACGTCACCCTGCACCTGCCCGCCAAGTACGGCGCCTACAAGTCCGACATTTCCGCCTTCGAGTGGATTCGCGCGGGGGCGCCCGGCCGCCGCCGCTGCCTTGAGGCGCAGGTCATGGACTGGGCCGATGACGTGGCCTACTCCGTCCATGACGTGGAAGACGGCCTGCACGCGGGGCTTGTCTCGCTGAAGAACCTGAACGATCCGTCCGAACGGGTGCGGGTCTCCGCCGTCGCCCTCACCCATTACTGCTCGCCGGAGTGGGCCGTCACGGCGGCTGAACTCGAGACGGTCTTCGCCGAGTTCATGCGGCTGGACTGCTGGCAGTTCAGCTTCGACGGCGGCCCCGCGTCCCTGGCCGCGGCCAAGAACCTGACGAGCGAGCTCGTCGGCCGCCTCTGCCAGGCCGCCGAGGACGGGACCCGCGCCGCGGCTGGTCCCGACCCGCTCAGCCGCTATGACGCCGACCTGGTGGTGCCCCGCCGGCAGCTGCTTGAATGCGCGCTGCTCAAGGCGGTCGCCGCGCACTACGTGATGACCCGCAGGGACGCGGTGACCGAGCAGGCCCGCGAGCGCGAGGTGATCACCGAGCTGGCGCTGGCCATCGAGCGGGGCGCGCCGGCCACCCTCGACCCGGTCTTCCAGCCCGCCTGGGACGGCGCGGCCGACGACCAGGAACGGCGCCGGGTCATCATCGACCAGCTCGCGTCCCTGACCGATACCTCCGCCCTCGCCTGGCACGACCGCCTGACCTAGCACGTTCGCCAGAGCTTCGCCATGACGCGTCGCGGCAGGCCGACTTGCCTGTCGCGGGCTGCCTGCCTGCGCCGTGTCCGTTACGTTTGGCAGCAGACGTAGCGCAAGCGATCTGGAGGCGACAATGACGACGTTCGTGATCGTGGGTGGCGGGCTGGCCGGCGCGAAGGCGGCCGAGGCGCTCCGGACCGCGGGCTTCGACGGCGAGGTGGTGCTCTTCGGCAGCCGAACCGGAGCGCCCGTACGAGCGCCCGGCGCTGTCCAAGGGCTACCTGCTCGGCAAGGACACCCGCGACTCGGTCTTCGTCCACTCGGCCGACTGGTACGCCGAGAACAGCGTTGACCTGCGCACCGGCGTCACCGTCGCGATGATCGACCCGGCCGCGCACCTGGTGACGTTTGACGGCGGCACCATGGCCTACGACAAGCTGCTGCTTACCACCGGCTCGTCCGCGCGCCGCGTCGACATTCCCGGGGCCGGCCTCGGGAACGTGCTCTACCTGCGGACCCTGCCGGAGTCCGAGGCGCTGCGGACCGCGTTCACCCCGGAGGCCCGCGTGGTGATCGTCGGGGCCGGGTGGATCGGCCTGGAGACCGCCGCGGCGGCGCGGACCGCGGGTGCTTCCGTCACGGTCCTGGATCCGGAGCCGACCGCCTTGCACCGGGCTCTCGGCCCGGAGCTCGGCGGCAAGTTCGCCGACCTGCACCGCGCGCACGGCGTGGAGTTCCGCTTCGGGGAGTCAGCCGCGGAGTTCCTGGCCGCGGGCCCCGGGTCGGACCAGGTCGGGTCGGTCGTGACGACGGCCGGCGCGGAACTGCCCGCCGACGTAGTCGTCGTTGGCATCGGCGTGGTGCCGAACGACGGCCTCGCCAAGTCCGCCGGCCTGGACGTCGACAACGGGGTGGTCACCGACTCGGCGCTGCGCACGTCCGACCCCGACATCTTCGCCGCCGGCGACGTGGCCAGCTCGTATCATCCGCTGCTCGGCCGCCACCTGCGCATGGACCACTGGTCGAACGCGCTCAACGGCGGCAAGGCGGCCGGGATCTCGATGCTCGGCCAGCAGGTCGAGTACAACCGGGTGCCGTACTTCTACAGCGACCAGTACGACCTCGGCATGGAGTGCGCGGGGCTGCCGTCGCCCGGCGCGTACGACCAGGTCGTGTACCGCGGCGACAGCGACACGCTCGAGTTCATCGCCTTCTGGCTCAAGGAGGGCAAGCTGGTCGCGGGCATGAACGTCAACGTCTGGGACGTCAACGACGACATCCAGGGGCTCATCCGCTCCGGCAAGCCCCTGGACCCGGCCCGCCTCGCCGACCCCGCCATCCCGCTCGCGGAAGTCTGACGCCCGCCCGCTCAGGGCAGGAAGCGCGGTCGCTGCGCTTCCTGCCCTGAGCAGCGAGGCCAGCCGCGGTCGCGGATTGCGGGCTAGCGTGATCGCATGGTCGAACAGCATGCCGTCACGATCGGCGAGATCCGCATGTCCTATGAGGTCGCCGGCGACCCGGCCGCGCCGCCCATGGTGCTGCTGCACGCGCTCGGCGAGCGGGGGAGCGACTGGGCGCCGGTCACGCCCGCGTTCGCCGAGCGCTACCGCGTCTACGCCCCCGACCTGCGCGGCCACGGGGACACCGACTGGCCGGGGACCTACTCCTTCCAGCTCATGCGCGACGACGTCATCGGCCTGCTCGACCAGCTCGGCCTGCGGCAGGTCATCCTGGCCGGCCACTCGATGGGCGCGGTCGTGGCCTACCTGGTCACCATCGCCCGCCCGGACCTGGTCGCCCGGCTGATCATCGAGGACGCCCCGCCGCCCTTCCCGAGGAACCGTCCCGTGCCAGCCGAGCCCGCCGGCGACGACCCGGTCGAGTTCGACTGGCCGGTGGTCCCGGCGATCGTCACCCAGGTCAACCAGGGCGACCCCGAGACCTGGGAACTCCTGAAGACGATCACCGCCCCCACCCTGATCATCGGCGGCGGCCAGGAAAGCCACATCCCCCAGGACCGGCTAGCAGAGGCCGCCGCCCGAATCCCAGCCTGCGACCTGATCACCATCCCGGCCGGCCACAACGTCCACGCCACCCGCCCCGCCGATTTCAAGGCCGCCGTCCTAGCCTGGCTCCCCGCCTAACCCGACTGACAGGATTTTCCTCTCATGTAAATAAAGCATCGAATACGCTGCGAAATCTTCGTGATCATGGTCGGCCCGCACCGGGGAGGCATTCACGCTGGTTCTGTGGCGATGCATGGCGCGTAGTGGCTGGACTGTCGGTGCTTCACCGGAGAATCGGCAGCGTGAGTAATGAAGTTCCGCCGAAGTTGCGCTCGCTCGCCCGCAATCAGGCAGGTGTGGTCAGCCGTCCGCAGGCGCTAGGTTCGGGACTAACACGTGGAATGATCGATACGAGAGTCAGGTTCGGCAGGTGGCGGCAGGTCCACAAGGGCGTATACGCGACCTTTACCGGGCCCATCACCCGGGACGCGCAGCTGTGGGCGGCGGTCTTGTATGCCGGGCAGGGTGCCTACCTCAGTCATCGGACCGCGGCCGAGATCAACCGGCTCACCGATGACCCGTCACTGGTCATTGACGTGACCGTTGCCGCAAGCAGGCGCGTCAGGCCGCCTAAGGGTGTGGTTGTGCATATGTCGTCGCACAAGGCCATGGTCTGGCGGCCGCCGGGGATCCCGCCGTACACCATTGCCGAGGAGACGGTGATCGACCTCGTCCAGGCAGCCACGGATAAAGATGACGTGATTGCCCTCATCACCAGCGGGTTCAACAGAAAGATCCTTACGGAGAGCCACCTCAGGGCAGTGGCGCAGACCCGTAAGAAGCTGCGCTGGCGGCGTGAGCTTGACGAGATCATCTCCATGGCCGCCGGGGGCACGCACTCGGTTCTCGAGTATCGCCATGACCGGGATGTCCAGCGTGCGCACGGGCTTCCCGAGCCGGTCAAGCAGGCTAAGTTCCGGAAGCCGGACGGGACGAATGGGTACCGTGACCGCTATTACCCGCAGTACGGCGGGCTGGTTATCGAGCTAGACGGCAAGCGCTTCCACGCGGATGAGCAACGCGGCCGGGACCAGGAACGTGACAACCAGGCCGCGGTCACCGGATCAACGCTCCGCTACGGCTGGACGACGTCACCCGCAGGGCCTGCGAGACCGCGAGGCAGGAGGCCGACGCGCTCCGTCATCGGGGCTGGACCGGCAAGCTCAAGCCGTGCTCGCCCGGCTGCCGGGCGGTCGCAGGCCCTGACGCCGGTTCCCGCCAGCTTTCCCCACTTTCGCACGATAGGCGCGGATCGTCGCTACTATCGGGCGCGGGGACGCCTTGGGGCTCAAGGACACGGGGTGATTCACGGGAGGCTAGATGCGGGCCGGGGATGGTTATCCGGGGCAGCAGGCGGCCCAGCCCTACGGCACGCCTGGCCAGTCCGGCGCTCCGGGCGTATCCGGTTCTCCGGGGCTACCCGGCCTCGGCCCGCCCGGCCACCAGGGAGATCCAGGCGGCCACCCCGGTACTCAGGCAAGCTATCCGGGCGGCCCAGGCGGATACCTCGGTGCCCGGCTGCTCCGCTGCTCAAGCGGGCTACCCGGGCGGCCCGGGCGGCCAGCCGCCTGGCCGGGCAAGCGCGCGAGGCCGGCCTGGCCCACCTGGTGGATCGTCCCGTTCCTCGGCGGCGCGCTCGCGGTGCTGGCGGTCTTCGCCGTCGTGCAGCTGACGGTGCTGAGCCACCCGGCGGGGCACGCGTCCGCCGCCGCGCCCTCGTCCGGCGCGGCCGCGCCGCAGGGGCCGATGCCCGCGCAGGTGTTCCCCGACGCCCTGTTCAAGCAGCTGACGACGGACATCCAGGGCAACAACGAGAAGGGCTTCCTCAGCCTGGTCGCCCCGAGCGCGCGGCCCGCGGTGCAGACCTGGTGGGACAACATGCAGGCCATCGGGTTCACCACCGGGCTGATCATGCCCACCGACAAGACCGACCAGGTCAACCTGAACAGCCGCGGTGACGGGACCGCCACGGTCCTCGCCGGGACCCACAACGCGCTCGACCCGGTCCACGGCAACGAAGCCCGACATCCCGCTCGAGCGCTACCAGATCGGCCTGCACTTCTCCAGCCCCAAGGCGATCGGCCAGATCACCGCCTGGAAGCCGCTCGGTGACGATCCCTGGGACCAGGGCGGCAAGCTCTACGTCCGCAAGGACTCGAACGTGGTGGTGGCCGGCCCGGCGGCCGACAGCAAGCTGGTCGATGAGACCCTGCCCTATCGCGCAGGCCGCGGCCGCCTACGACATCGGGCTCGTAAACCAGGTGCACCCCAGCGACCTGCGCCAGACCGGCTTCGTGGTGTTCGTGTCCGGTGACCCCACCGTGCGCGACCGGCTGGTTCAGGTCCACCAAGCAGCCGTCGGGATGGCCGCCTGCCTCCAACGGCATGACCGCGCAGCTCCCCGGCCCGGGCGCGAGCGCCGACACGAGCTGGCGCCTGGACGACTTCGCCGACGACACCACGGGCGGCGCCCGCGTGGTCATCACGCCGTTCGAGGACCAGAACGGCGGGACGCAGCAGCTGGAAACGGCGGAGCTGGTCCACCGCTTCGCGCTCGACATCCTCGCCGCCAGCGACCAGCAGCTGCTTCCCGGGTCCGCCTCGCCTTCCGCCCCGGCCTGGGCGGTCGAGGGGTTCGCGGTCGCGATGGAGGCCGCGTACGACAGCAACACCAACCCGGCACCCGACGAGTACAGCTTCAAGGCGCTGAACGACGCCGTCAAGACGCTGCCGGCCAGCTACAAGAACGGTGACGTGCCAACCTCCGCGCAGCTCTACGGCGGGTCGGATCAGGCACAGCAGGACTGGCGGGTGGTGGCGGCCAGCGTCTACACGTACATCGCCACCAAGTACGGGATGAACCAGCTGCTCGCCTCGGCCGACCTGATGTACACGGCCGAACCCGACCCGCGCCAGAACGTGCTCGAGTCGAGCAGCAACGGCACGTACACCTTCTACGGCAAGGACACCATCCAGTCCGGCTGGCAGGCGTACCTGGCGAGCCCGACTGACCTGGCGCCGCTAGCGGGCCCGGCGGGCGTTTAGCCGCCCTGCCCGCCGAGTAGCGGGATGCAGCAGCTGCTACGCGTGCAGCGCGTACACCCGGTTGTCGAGGCTGCCGAAGTACACCAGGCCTGCCCTGGCCACGATCGTGGACTTGATGGCGCCGCCGGCCTTGTACGTCCAGCGCGCGTTCCTGGGACGTGATGTCGATCGCGTGCACGGTACCCGTCAGTCGCAGCCGACGTAGGCCACGCCGTTGTAGACGGCTAGCCCGCCCTGCACCGGGCCGCCGACGGGGCAGCTCCACAGTTGCGTGCCGGGGTTGCCAAGCCCTCCGGGCTGGATCGCGTACACGGTGCCGCGGGTCGTCGCCGCGTAGACGGTGTCGCCGGACCCGCCACGACCGGGGGGCCTGCCACGGGGCCGTCGGCCATGAACGTCCACCCGATATCGACGCGTGTCGCCGAACCCCGGATCGAGGGACGTCACGTTGTACACGACGCCCTTGCTGGTGCCGAAGTAGAGGTCGTACCGGGCCGATCAGCGGGTCCGAGCTGACCACGCCGCTGACCGCCTCCTTCCCGAGAACCTTGCCAGTGCCGGTGTCGAGCACGTACACGTGGCCGTCCTGGCTGACCGCCGATATCACGCCGGTCCCTGGCGGCGGTACTCACCAGGGTTGTCCCCCCGGTCTTCTGCCGCCATTTCCGCTCACCATTCGTGAGGTTCAGGGCGTAGACGTAGTGGTCCTCGCTGCCGGCGTAGACCACGCCCTGGTACCTGGTAGGCGGCGCCGGTGATCGCCCCGCCAGCGGCTGTCGGAGGTCCAGCTGTATCCCAGGTCCCCGGTCAGGAACGCGTGCACCTTACCGTCGGCGCCGCCGACGAGCAGGGTGGGGCCGACCACGGTAAGGCCGGACACGGCCCCGCCGACCGGGAAGGTGCCGCTCTGGCGGCCGGTCTTGGCGCTGAGGGCGTACACGGTGCCCTTGTCGCTGCCGATGTAAACGGTCCCGCCGTCGTCGCTGATCGCGGCACCGGTGCGACACCGGCCCGTCGGCCTTGTGCACCCAGGCGACCCGCTTGTCCGTGCTCACGGCGGCCCTGCCCTGGCCGCGGGAACTCGTCAGTTCATAGCCGGCCGCCGCGAGGCCGCCCGCGACGGCCAGCCCGCCCAGCCCGGACAGCACGCGGCGGCGGCCGATGGCGCTGGCCGCCGCGGTGCCGGCCCGGCCGAACGAGGACCGCCGGTCAACGCGCCGGGTGCGGCCGCAACGGTCGGCGGATGCGGACGCCGCTGCTCCGCTGACCGGTGCTGCCCCCCGGACAGGCCCGGCCCAGCGGACGCGACCGTCCCGCCAGGCATGGCCGGCCCGCCGGACGCGACCGTCCCGTTAGGCGGGGCCGCGTTCATCGAGCCGGCCTGGTGTCCCGCGATGACGGCCGTCATCTGGCGGGGCCAGAACGACGCGGCCGAATTGCCGCCCGCGGCGGCACCGTCCTGGCAGGCGCGCAGTAGCTGCGGCAGCGTCGGCCGGGCGGCCGGCTCCTTGGCCAGGCAGGCGGCCACCACGGGACGCAGCCTTTCCGGCACGGAATCGAGCGCGGGCGGCATGTGCACCACCCGGAACAGCAGCGAGTGCGCGTCGCCGTCGCCGAAGGGCGGGGCACCGCACGCCGCGAAGG
Organism: uncultured Actinomycetota bacterium; assembly: GCA_963735315.1. Classification (GTDB taxonomy): domain Bacteria; phylum Actinomycetota; class Actinomycetes; order Streptosporangiales; family Streptosporangiaceae; genus Trebonia. Next base: position 61,675 of record CAVTKQ010000036.1, on the reverse strand, counting down.
CCAGCGTGGAGCCGAGCGCGAACACGTCGCTCGACGGCCCGGTCGCCAGCCCCATGGCCTGCTCCGGCGACATGTAGGGCGGCGACCCCATGACGCTGCCCGTCGTGGTCAGGCCCGCTACCTCGAGCGCGCTCGCGATGCCGAAGTCGATGACCCGGGGCCCGTCGGTGGCCAGCAGCACGTTGGCCGGCTTCAGGTCTCGGTGCACCAGGCCGCAGGCGTGCACGGCCAGCAGCGCCTCGGCCAGCCCGGCCGCCAGCCGCCAGGCCGCGGGCTCGGGCAGCGGGCCGTAGCCGCGGACGTAGTCGGAAAGCGACGGGCCGGGGACGAACGCGGTAGCCATCCACGGCGGCCTGTCGTACGGCCCCGCCCCCACCACCTGCGCGGTGTACAGGCCGTTCACCGCCTGGGCGGCGATCGCCTCCCGGGCGAACCGCTCCACGAACGACGGGTCCGCGGCCAGGTCGGCGTGGCAGATCTTCACGGCGACCGCCCGGCCCGCCGGCGAATAGCCGAGGAACACCTGGCCCATGCCGCCCTGGCCGAGCCGGGCGGAGAGCCGGAACTCGCCCGCTTGACGCGGGTCGCTGGGCGCAAGCGGCTGCATCGGCTGAGCCCTACGCGCCGAGCGAGTAGACGTAGCCGCCTGAGCCGAAGTACACCCGCGAGCCGGGCACCGCCGTGATGTTCCCCATGGAAGCCGGCGTTGGATAGCTCCAGAGCTGCTTCCCGGTGGCGGGCTGCCAGGCCTGGACGATGCCGCTGTCCAGGTTGCCGCCCCCGGTGTAGACCACGCCGCCCGCCGCGACCGGCCCCTCGTTCACGCCGCCGCTGACCGGCACCGACCGCAGCTGCTCGCCGGTCTTCGCGTCCAGCGCGTAAAGCTTGCCCGTCTGCACCTCGGCTGCCCCGCCGTTCACCGTGCCCGCGAAAATGGTGCCGCCGCTGGCGGCCACCGACGGCGGGAACGTCGCCGGGCCGAGGCTCTTGCGCCACAGCGTCTTCCCCGATGCCACGTTGACCGCGGCGACGGTGCCCTTCTTGTCGTCCAGGCCCGCGTAAAGGACGCCGTTGACGACGGCGATCGTCCCCGCGCCGAACGCGCCGAAGCCGGTGAGCCGCTGGCGCTTGGCGCCGTTAGCCGCGGACAGCGCGAAGACCTCGCCGTTGGTTGTCGTGGTGTACACGACCCCGTCGGCCACCTCCAGGTCGCCGCCGATGTCCGCGACGGGCCCGAACTGGAAGGTCCACAGCACCGTCCCGCTGGCCGGGTCGATCGCGGTCACGCCGCCGGTGGTGTTGCTCTTCGTCGGAAAGCCCAGGTACGCCACGCCGCCCGCCACCAGCATCGGGACGGTGGAGTCGTACTTCATGCTCCACAGCTGCTTCCCGTGTGTCGGCGGCCAGCGCGTACGGGCCGTTGCCGCCGGAGATGACGACGCTGCCGCCGGCGACCATCAGCCGGCCGTTGAGCTCAGTGGTCGTCGTGCGCTTCCAGATCTGCTTGCCGGTGGTCGCGTTGACCGCGAATATGGCGTTCCCGTTGGTCGCCGCGTACACCACGTTCCCGGCCTGCGCGACCGACGACACCGGGGCCTTCGCGTTGAACCGCCAGGCCGGCTTGCCCGGCGCGACCTTCGGCAGGCTGAACTGGCTGGCGGACAGCTTGCCAGCGGCGGGCCCCGACAGCGATGCGCGTGTCGAGTTCCCAGCCGGCGATGCCCAGCCCGGCGGTGGCCGCGCCGGCCAGCGCCGCCAGCGCGCGGCGGCGGTTCATGCCCGCCGCGGGCCCGGTTTCCCTGGCATGCCGCCCGCCGGCCGGGCGCTGCTGCGCCGTCGTCGCCCCGGATACGGGCGGCGGCCCCGCCGTCAGGCGGCTCGCCAGCGGCCTGGACCCGCCGGGCCTGCCACCCGCCCGAGGTCGGCCACGCGGCGGGCGGCCTGCGGCGCTGGCGCGGGCGCCCTGGTCGAGCCGGGCCCGGTAGTCGTTGATGAACCGCTCGACCGGCTCGGGCCAGAACGCCACCCGGGACGGCGTGAGCTGGTCCCCGCCCGGCATGGCGGGCATCAGCGCGGTCGCGAGCTGCGCTGGCGTCGGGCGGGTCGCCGGGTTCTTGTCCAGGCAGGCCGCGACCAGCGAGCGCAGCTGCGGCGGCAGGCCGTCCAGGCTGGGCTCGTCGAACACGATCCGGTACAGCAGCGCGGCCGGGATGCCGCCGCCGAACGGCGCCTGGCCGGTCGCGGCGAAGTAAACCACGCTGCCCAGCGAGAAGATGTCGCTCGGCGGGTCGACGCTGCCGCCCCGCGCCTGCTCGGGCGACATGTACGAGGGCGTGCCGAGCACGCCGCTCGGTGCTCGTGCAGCCTGGTACCGTCGAGCACCCGGGCGATGCCGAAGTCGATCAGCCGCGGCCCGTCGGCGGCCAGCAGCACGTTGCCCGGCTTCAGGTCCCGGTGCACCAGGCCGCTGGCGTGGATGGCGCGCAGCGCCTCGGCCAGCCCGGCCGCCAGCTTCCACACCGCCTCCTCCGGCAGCGGCCCGTTCTTGGCGACCGTGTCGTGGAGCGAAGGAGCGGGCACGAAGGCGGTGGCCAGCCAGGGCGGGGTGTCGTCCGGCCCGGCGGCGACCACCGGGGCCGCGTAGACCGCGTTGACCGCCTGCGCGGCGGCGACCTCACGGCGGAACCGGGCGGCGTACGACGGGTCGCGGGCCAGGTGAGGGTGGATGACCTTGACCGCCACCGCGCGGCCGGCCGGGGAGAACCCGAGGTACACCCGGCCCATCCCGCCCGCGCCGAGCCGGGACTGCAGCCTGAAGTCGCCAATCACCCGTGGATCGTCCGCCGTCAGCGCTTCCAAAGGCACTCCCCGTGACAGCTCAACTAACCGATTTGTTGGTCCCCCAGTGCTTTCGCCGCTTATTGTGCCTTCCTGCGCCCGCTCAGGCCGGCAAACCAGCCGATTCGTGACCGATTCGGCGATATCCGCGGGCCCGTCGCGTGATCAGGCGGAAGGCCGCCGCCCGGGTGGCCCGGCCCTCGCCGCGAAACGAGGGCCGCGACACACCGGCATCGAACACAGAACCAGCAATACAAGAAATACACTCGCAAACATGCCGGGTCGCATTCGTCAGGAAGACATCGCCGCCGTTCGCGAGCGCTCACCGATCGCGGACGTCGTGGGCGAGTACCTCCAGCTCAGGCCGGCGGGCGGCGGTCACCTGAAGGGCCTGTGCCCCTTCCACGACGAGCGCACCCCCTCGTTCAACGTCACGCCGGGCAAGGAGCTGTACCACTGCTTCTCCTGCGGCGAGGGCGGCGACGTCATCAAGTTCGTCATGAAGATGGAGAGCCTGCAGTTCGGCGAGGCGGTCGAGCGCCTGGCCGCCCGCGCGGGCGTCGAGCTCCGCTACGAGGCGGGCGGCTACGTCCCCGGCCAGGAGACCGGCCTGCGCCGTCGGCTGATCGAGGCGCACCGGCAGGCCCAAGAGTTTTACTCCGAACGGATGCATGCTGACTCCGGCCGCACCGCCCAGGCCTTCCTGGCCGAGCGAGGCTTCACGCTGGCCGACGCCGATCAGTTCGGCGTCGGCTACTCCCCGGCGGCGTGGGACGAGCTGACCAAGCACCTGCGGGCCCGGGGCTTCACCGAGGACGAGCTGCTCAAGGCGGGCCTGGCCCGCAGGACGAGCCGCGGCGGCCTCATCGACATGTTCCGCGGCCGGCTGATGTGGCCGATCAGGGACCTGACGGGGGAGACGATCGCGTTCGGCGCGCGCAAGCTCAACCCGGACGACGACCCGAAGTACCTGAACACCCCGGAAACGCAGATCTTCAAGAAGAGCCACGTGCTCTACGGCGCCGACCTGGCCAAGCGGGAGATCGCCAAGCGGCGCCAGGCGGTGATCGTCGAGGGGTACACCGACGTGATGGCCTGCCACCTGTCCGGGGTGCCGACGGCGGTGGCGACGTGCGGCACGTCCTTCGGCGAGGACCACGTGAAGATCCTGCGGCGGCTGATCATGGACACCGACGGGTCCGTCGGCGAGGTGATCTTCACGTTCGACGGCGACGCGGCCGGCCAGAAGGCGGCGCTGCGCGCGTTCAGCCTCGAGGAGAAGTTCGTCACGCAGACGTTCGTCGCCGTGCAGCCCGAGGGCCTCGACCCCTGCGACCTGCGGCTGAAGCACGGCGAGGCCGCCGTCCGCGACCTGGTGGCGCGGCGGGTGCCGCTGTTCGAGTTCGCGATCAGGTCGGTGCTCGCCAGGCATGACCTGGACACGCGCGAGGGGCAGTTCGCCGCGATCGACGAGGCCGCGCCGATCATCGTCCGGATCAAGGACCGGTCGAAGTGGAAGCAGTACGCCGTCGACCTCGACCGGTGGATCGGGTTCATGGACGAGCGGTACATCCTGGACCGGGTCCGCCGCGCCGCCGGGGCCATGAAGGCGACGAGAGGCGCCCCCACTCGTTCGGGAGCTGCCAGCGAGGCACCGGAAGCGAACGGCCAGCGGCGCGCGAACGCGAGCCAGGGGCAGGCCGGCCAGGCCGGGCCGGCACCCTACGACCGCTCCGACCCGGTGCTGCGGGTCGAGCGGGAGGCGCTCAAGCTCGCGGTGCAGTGGCCGGCGCTGACCGGGCCCGAGTTCGACACGCTCGGCGCGGCGGCGTTCAGCGTGCCGGCCCACGCCGCCGTGTTCGGGCTGATCGCCGGCTGTGGCGGGGTGGGCACCGCGGGCCGGGCGCGGGACTGGGCGGCGGCGCTCCTCGAGGCGGCACCGGACGACCGGGCGCGGGCGTTCGTGACCGAGCTGGCGGTGGAGCCGCTGCAGGTGGCCGGGGAGCCGGACGAGAAGTACGCCGACGTCATCCTGGCCCGGGTCGGTGAGCTGGCCGTCGGCCGGGAGATCGCCGCGATCAAGGCGAAGCTGCAGCGGATGAACCCGGAGGAAGACCAGGCGGGATACGGCCGGATGTTCGGTGACCTCGTCGCGCTTGAGCAGCGCCGCAAGTGGCTGCTCGACCGGGCGACCGGCGCCTGACCGACGCTGGGCGACAGGCCCAGGTCATCCAACCGTTGCACCAACCGGACACATTGCCGGATGTACTTACACAGATTGCGCGCAGGTTAAACCTCAGGTCAGAGTAATAAAATTGGGTCCCCCGTAACCGGGGTGACGGGGGGCACACTGGTCGGGTGAGCCTCACCGTAGTAACGAGCGGACCATCGCTTACAGCGCAGTTGACGGACCTCGTGGCGCTCGGGCGCTCACGGGGATTCGTGACGATGGGGGACGTCACCACGGCAATCGACCGGGCCGAGCTAACCGGGGACGCACTAGACGGGGTAGTGCGGGTGCTCGCCGACGAGGGCATCGAAGTGCTCGACGCACAGGTCGAAGAGGAACCAGATACCAAGCTTCCCGATACCGACGCCGATACCGCGCGCCGTGCCGGGACAAGCGACCTGGTGCGGATCTACCTGCGGGAGATCGGCCGGGTGCCGCTGCTCACCGCCGAGGACGAGGTCGAGCTGGCCAAGTCGATCGAGGCGGGCCTGTACGCCGAGGAGAAGCTGAACAGCGGGTTCACCCTCTCCACCGGCGACCGGGCCGACCTGGAATGGCTGGCGGCCGACGGCGTCCGCGGCAAGCAGCGGCTGATCGAGGCGAACCTGCGGCTCGTCGTATCGATCGCCAAGCGGTACATCGGCCGGGGCCTGGTCTTCCTGGACCTGATCCAGGAGGGGAACCTGGGGCTGATCCGCGCGGTGGAGAAGTTCGACTACACCCGCGGGTACAAGTTCTCGACCTACGCGACCTGGTGGATCCGCCAGGCGATCACGCAGGGCGATCGCCGACCAGGCGCGCACCATCCGGGTGCCGGTGCACATGGTCGAGACGATCAACAAGCTCGCCCGGGTGCAGCGCCAGCTGCACCAGGAGCTCGGCCGCGAGGCGACCGTCGAGGAACTCGCCGCCGAGATGGGCGTGGAGCCGGAACGGGTCGCGGAGATCCAGCGGATCGCGCAGGAGCCGGTCTCGCTCCAGTCGCCGATCGGCGAGGAGGAGTCCGACCTCGGTGACTTCATCGAGGACGCGGACGCCGTGGTACCGATCGAGGCGGCGGCGTTCATCATGCTCCAGGACCAGCTCGACCGGGTGCTGTGCGAGCTGTCCGAGCGGGAGCAGCGGATCATCCAGCTGCGCTTCGGGCTGTCCGACGGGCACCCGCGGACGCTGGAAGAGGTCGGCCGGGAGTTCGGCGTGACCCGCGAGCGGATCAGGCAGATCGAGTCCAAGACCCTGGCCAAGCTCCGCCACCCGTCGCGCGCCCTGCTGCTGCGCGAGTACCTGGACTAGGCTGACCAGCCAGACCAGCCAACGCCGGCGCCGACGACGTAGTCGGCGCCGCGCGGCGTTTCCCGCGCTCGCCTTCGAGGCCCGTCGGACGCTGCTCAGGGAGTGTCGGGGGTGTAGTCGCGGATGCCGTTGACGGACGGCGAGCCGCCGTCCGACGGGGTAGACGAGGTTGCCGTCGGGCGCGACGTCGTCCTGGGCGCTCGTCACCGCGCCGTCCGCGGCAGGGTCGTCGGACGCGCGTCGTGCCGCCGGTGCCGCCGAGGCGCGCCGGGAGCTTGCTCGCCGCCGCCTGCTTGGCGCTCGACACGTACTTCGGCACCTGCGAGACCTGCGCCTGCGCCGTCTTAGCCGCGCTGGCCGCCGCGTTCTTGGCGTAGCCTCCGGCGCCTTGGCCGCCGCGGTCTTCGCCAGCTCGGTGGCCTTGGCCTGGGCGGTGCTCGTCGGCCTGCTGCACCTTCGGGTGCGCGGCGACCTGCTGCCGTAGCCCACCATCTTGTCGTAGGCGCCGCGGCCCGCCCGCGCGCCGGCGACGAAGCCAACGGCGACGCCCGCGATGAAAATTGCCTTGTATCGCATCTGGTCCCCTTATTTTCCAGTGCGTGGCGTCGATGGCGCTTGACCATCCCCATTCCCCGACGCCGCATGCGTTCCGGCTAGCCAGCGCAGCGACGTGCTGGCCGTTCCAGGCTATCTGTCCTTCGCTGGCGGAGACTACCCACCCTGGGCCTGGTTATCCCTGGAGGCCGCGCGCGCCATGGGCGGCCGAGGGTGCCACGGGCACCCCCCAACGTGCGCTACGCTTATGCCAGCACAGCAACGGGCTCGGTTTACCGGCCCGCCGTGCTGACGGTCCCGCGTAGCTCAATTGGCAGAGCGTCCGGCTGTTAACCGGATAGGTTATAGGTTCGAGTCCTATCGCGGGATGTGGCTTCTGCGGCCTGAGCGGCGTTGGGGTGAGAAGTAGCAGGTCAAGCAGTGACATAGGGTTTGAGGTGGCTAGCGGTCACGGAAAACCCACTGAATACCGATCCGGCGTAGCTCAGCTGGCAGAGCACTCGGCTGTTAACCGATTGTCGTAGGTTCGAATCCTACCGCCGGAGCTAGCAAGTACCTCACTCTAGAAGTCGTCAGCCGGAGCGGCATCGTTGGCTCTGCCATCCTTGTTGCTTCTCGGCGGCCAGAGCGGCGCCTTTGGCCGCGTTCGCGGCCGTGCACGGATCACACCGGCAGTTCCAGTACCAGTAGACGTAGTAGGTGCCGTGCTGTAGCTCGGCGGCGGCTGGGTGCTCGGCAACGCCGCCACGCACGACCGACTGGTGCGGGAACTGGCCGTCGGCGCCGGTGCCGCCGTCGCGTTCGTCGAGTACGACCGTTCCCCGGAGGCGCATTACCCCGTCGCGATCGAGCAGGGGTATGCCACCGCCCGGTGGATTACCCGCGAGGGTGCCGTCAACGGGCCTCGACCCGCAGCGCATGGCCGTGGCCGGCGACTCGGTCGGCGGCGGGATGACCGCGGCGCTCGCGCTGCTGGCCGCTGAGCGCGGCGACGTGCGGTTCATCCACCAGTCGATGTACTACCCGGTCACCGACGCCGCGATGGCCACCGGCTCCTACCGGCAGTTCGCCGAGGGCTACTTCCTCACCGCCAAGTCGATGGAATGGTTCTGGGACGCCTACCTGCCCGACGCCGGGCGGCGCGCCGAGCCGTGCGCCTCGCCGCTGCGCGCCAGCGACGCCCGCAGCTCAACGGGCTTCCCCCGGCGCTGGCGATCGTCGACGCCGGCTCCGGCGCCCTTGGCCACTGAAGGGCCTACGAGCACTGGCAATTGGCTGCTTCGGCGACTAGGACGCCCACGCGTCTGGCGCACCGCCCACCGGAAACTCACTGCCTTCGGTGCCCGCGTCCTTATCCAGGCCGGCGCAGACACCAAAGACCTTGGTTGACGGGTCGATGTGATCGAACTCAAGATCCTCGAAGTGGCTCCGCAGCGCACGCACTTTCCGCCCAGCATCTCGATGAAGACGAGCACGCCGAGTTTTCCTGCTTCCATGCCTTGTTGTAGTTCCGCGTTTGGTATACAGCTCGGGATGTGGACATGGCTCCTCGTTTACGGGGTCAGATCATTTCATAATCGCCGAAAACGGGGGCTGTGACTGGCCGTCCTGAGCCTGCTGGCCGACGCCGCCGAGGAGCAGCCGCTCGTCTGCATCGTTTACGACGCGCCATGGCTCGACCAGGTGTCCGTCCAGACGCTCGCGTTCGTGTCACGCCGCCTGTTGGCCGAGCGGGTCGGGCCGGTGTTCGCGCTGCGCGATCCGGCGGCGAGTTCGATCTTGAGAGGACTACCGGAACTCGTGATCGACCGCCTGGTCGCCGACGACGCCCGCGGCTGCTGGACGCCACGATCCCCGGGCCGCTCGACGGGCCGGTGCGGGATCGATCCTCGGCGAGGCCAGCGGTAACCCGCTCGCGCTGCTCGAACTGGCGCGAGATGGGAAGCAGATCGCGGTCGCGGGCGGGTTCGGCCTGCCGGTGGAGATGCCGCTGACCAGCCGCATCGAGCAGGGCTTCGTCCGCCAGCTGAACCCGCTCCCGGCCGAGACCCGGCGCCTGCTCCTGCTGGCGGCGGCAGAGCCGGTCGGCGACGTGCCACTGCTATGGCGCGCGGCCGAGCGGCTCGGCATCGGGCCTGAGGCGGCGGGAGCAGCCGAGGCGGCCGGACTTATCGAGTTCGGCGCGCGCGTGCGGTTCCGTCATCCGCTCGTCCGCTCGGCCGCCTACCGGGCCGCGCCCGCCCCCGAGCGGCGTGCGGTCCACCTGGCACTGGCCGACGCGACCGACGCGCGCCTGGACCCGGATCGCCGGGCCTGGCACCGCGCTCGCGCGGCCGACCGCCCCGACGAGGCCGTAGCCGGCGAGCTGGAGCGATCGGCCGGCTGGGCGCAGGGCCGGGCGGACTGTCGGCGGCCGCGGCGTTCCTGCAGCGGGCCGCCGAGCTGACGCCAGACCCCGCCAAGCGCATCGAACGCTCACTCGCCGCGGCCCAGGCCAAGCTCGATGTCGCCGACGTGGTGGCTGCGGCCGACCTCGTGGCCGCCGCTGAGCTTGGGCCGGTTGACGAGCTCCAGCGCGCGCGGCTGGAGCGGTTGCGCGCGGCGATCGCGTTCGCGAGCCAGCGCGGGCGTGACGCGCCGCCCCTGCTGCTGAAGGCGGCCAAGCGGCTCGATCCCCTGGACACCGCGATGGCCCGGGAGACCTATCTTGAGGCGATCACGTCGGCGATGTTCGCCGGGCGCCTTGGCGTCGGCCCCGATGAGCGTGAGGTGGCCGAGGCGGCGCGCGCGTCGGGCCGGGGCCGGCCCCCGGCCCGGTCGGCCAGCTCCTCGACGCCCTCGTGACGCGGTTCACTGAAGGGTACGCCGCGTCCGTGGCGCCGCTGACGCGCGCGCTGCGCGCGTTTGGCGAGCCCGACGGCGGCGGTACGGACCGGCGGTGGCTTTGGCTGGCGTGCCGCCTCTCGCAGGATCTGTGGGATGACGAGCTGTGGCACGTGCTCGCGACCCGCGGCGTCCGGGTGGCGCGCGAGACCGGCGCGCTCAGCCTGCTCCCGAACGCGCTCAACTACCTCGCCGCGCTCAACGTCCATTCCGGAGCATTCGGCACCGCCGTGGCGCTGATCGATGAGGTCGATTCGCTCACGCAGGCGACTGGAATCCCGCCGCTTAGACACGCAGCGGTCACGCTGGCCGCGGCGCGCGGCGATCAGGCTCAGGCGCTTTCGCTGCTCGAACGGGGTCGGCGGGATACGGCCGAGCGGGGTGAGGGTTCGGCGTTTAGCGGGACCTTCTGGCTTACCGCACTGCTGCACAACGGGCACGGCCACTACGGCGAGGCGCTCGCAGCTGCGCGGCGGGCCTGCGAGCGCGAGGACGTCGTGATCTACGGCCGGGCGCTGGTCGAGTTGATCGAGGCCAGCGCGCGCGGCGGGCGCCCGCAGGAGGCCGCCGTGGCGCTCGATCGTCTGAGCGAACGCACGCAGGCGAGCGGCACCGAGTGGGCGCTGGGGACCGAAGCGCGCTGCCGTGCGCTACTGAGCCACCGCCAGTCCCTTTTCGAGCAATCGGTCGAGCGGCTCGCGCGCAGCCGCGCGGTGGTCGAGCTCGCGACGCTACCTCGGCAAACGAGATACGCCGCCGACCGTAGGATTGGGGCATGTCGTCATCTGAGGCTCCGGCAGCGCGTCCCGCGTCACGGGAGATCGCCCGGGCGGCCGTGCAGGCCGAGCTGAGCCTGGCCGCCTACGAGCTCGTCGTGGAGAAGGGGTACGGCAACGTCACGCTGGACGACATGGCCGCGGCGGGCGGGGTTTCCCGTAGCACGTTCCTGCGCTACTTCCGCACCAAGGACCAGGCGATCCTGATCGCGCTTAAGGCGTACGTGGAGCGCATGGCGGACGCGCTGCGGGCCCGGCCCCGCGAGGAGGACGACTGGTCGGCCCTCCGCAGCGCCATCGAGTCCTTTGTCGTGCCGATCTACACGCGGAACCCGGCCGGGGCGCAGGCCCTCAGCCGGCTCGCCCTGTTCACCCGGGCGCTGTCCGGAGCCCACCTGGACCTTGCGGACTGGCGTGCGCCGCTGACGCGCGCGCTGGCCGAGCGGCACGGTGCCGCCGAGCCGGTTCCGATCGGCCTGTCGGTCAAGGTGGCCGCCGCGCTCGACTGCATGGCCCTCGCCGTCTCGTACTGGGTCGCCGTCGACGGCGAGGCCGACCTGGTCGACCTGCTCAGGGAGGGCTTCACCGCCCTGCGCGGAGAGAACGCCCGCACCGACGGCTGAGGGCCCGGGCGAGCGCCCGGGCCCACGTCATGTCCGCGCCGGCTCAGAGCGGAGCGGGGACCTCCGGCGGGGCCGGGGGAGTCACCGGGGCCAGCTTCTTCGAGTCGTCGAAGCCGGCGATCTTGGCCAGGGTGCCGCCGAGTATCTTGGCCCGGTCGGCGTCGGGGACGCCGGCGAAGTGCTCGGCGATGAGCCGCTGGCTGCCGAGGAAGGTGCCCTCGGCGTGCGGGTAGTCGCTGCCCCAGTAGATGGTGTCGGTGCCGGTGATGTGCCGGGCCGCGACGGCCACCTGGTCGTCGGCGAACTGCACGCGGATGTTGCGCTTGACGTACTCGCTGGGCTTGAGCGGCAGCGGCCAGCGGTCGTTGATCTTGAACAGGCGGCCCATGAGCTTCTGGTCGTGCGGGTCGACCCCGTCGTCCCAGAAGCCGAGCCACCAGTGCGGGTCCTGGCCGATGCCGGTGCGCCAGGACTTGTCCATTGAGCCCATGTAGTTCGCCAGCCAGCCGGCGTTGAACTCGATCACGTTGAACATCAGGTTCGGGTGCCGCTCGCACGCGCCCGAGCTGACCAGGTCGGCGATGATCCGCATCGGGCTGGCGGAGGCGGTGTTGCCGCCGCCCATGGTGCGCCCGGCCAGCAGGGCGCCGTCCAGTTCCTGCTTACCCATGCTCATCGCGGTGAGGATGCCCTTGACCTGGCTGCCCGTGGCCGAGGTGCCGGCCTTGGAGTCGACGCCGCCGGAGGCCACGTGGAAGAAGACGGGCAGGCCGTTCGCCTCGGCGGCCGCCCACAGCGGCTCGTACTCCGGGGCCCAGTACGGCAGCGGCTGCGGGATCTCGGGCAGGATGAGCGCGCTCAGCCCGAGCTGGACGGCGCGCTCGATCTCCTTGACCCCGTCGGCCACGTTGGTGGTCGGGATGGCCGCGGCGGGCCGTAGCCGGTTCGAGTACGGCAGGTAGGTCTCGGCCAGCCAGTCGTTGTAGACGCGCGCGTGCGCGATCGACCGCTCGTGGACGTCGGTGTAGAGGGCGAAGAACGACAGGTTGGGGAACAGCATCGTGGCGTCGACGCCGTCCCGGTCCAGGTCGCGCAGGATGCTCGACGGAAGCCCGTCCGGCGTCGGACCGGGGAACTGCCGGTAGCGGGACACGGTCCATCCTTCGTACCCGGGCGTGTGCACGGTGCGGAACTCCGTATGGCCGCCGGGCACCAGCGGCTCATCGAGGATCGTGTCTTCTTCCCATAGCGCCTGGTCGCGCATGTTCTTGGGCAGGCGGGTCTTGTAGAGGTCGACTGGCTCGACGACGTGACTGTCGCCGGAGACGATGAATTCCTTGGCCATGGCGGGGTCTCCAGACGCTCGGCATCCTCTTCGATGGGATCTGAAACTCCAGTGTCATTTATGACCCTGTAGGTCCAGACAGTAGGGCGGAACCCGATGGCACGTCAACGGCGACGTCCCGCTAGGCAGGACGCCGGCCGGCGGGTTCAGTCGAACTCCACGGTGAGCTGGCGCAGCCCGTGGATCATGTAGGTCGGCAGGTAGTCGTAGCGCCGGGCGCCGGAAGGGCCGTGCGCGGCGTCGGAGACGCGGATCTCGTTCGTGCGGTCAAACAGGCGCTCGATGACGACGCGTCCCTCGGCCCGCGCCAGCGGCGCCCCCGGGCAGGTGTGGATGCCGGCCCCGAACGAGATGTGCTGGCGGACGTTGGGCCGGTCGATGCGCAGCTCGTGCGGGCACTCGAAGTGCCGCGGGTCCCGCCCGGTCGCCCCGTGCAGCAGCATGACCGTGCTGCCCGCCGGGATCTCCACCCCGCCCAGGACGGTGGTCTTCAGCGCCAGGCGGAAGGCGCCCTTGATCGGGCTCTCCAGCCGCAGCGTCTCCTCGATGAACCGCGGGATGAGCTCGCGGTGCTCCCGCAGCCGCTGCTGCAGTCCCGGCTCGTCGCAGATCAGCCGCAGGGCCGTGCTCAGCAGCCGCACCGTCGTCTCCTGCCCGGCCGAGAACAGGTTCGCCGCGATCCGGGCGACGTCCACCGGCTCCGGCACCGAGCCGTCGGGGAACGTCGCCCGGGCCATGCCGGTCAGCACGTCACCCTGCGGGTCTTCCCTGAGCTGCTCGATGCGCTCGCTGAAGTAGCCGTAGAGGAAGTCAAGCGGGTGGTCGGGCCGGCCCTCGTCTTCGCCGGTGTCGCCGAGCAGCCGGCGCCCGACGCCGGCCCGGCGCAGCAGCGCCGGGTGGTCCGACTCGGGCACGCCGAGCAGGTCGGCGATGACGAGCAGGGTGTAGGGCTGCGCGAAGTCGTCGATGAACTCGCACTGGCCGCCCGGCAGCACCGCGTCGAGCTGGCGGTCGGCCAGCCGCCACATGAACTCCTCGTTCTCCTTGAGGCGCTTCGGCGTGATCAGCCCCATCAGCAGCCCGCGGTGGGCCGTGTGCTTGGGCGGGTCGAAGGTGATGATCTGGTCGCTCATCGGCAGCGCGTCGCGGTGCTGCTCGACCAGCTCGGTCACGTCGTCGCCGGTGAGCTCGACCGGGAACCGGAAGCTCGGCCCGGCCACGATGTTGCAGTTGGAGAAGCTCGCCGTGTCCCGCAGCACGGCGAGCACCTCCTCGTGCCCGGCCACCATGACCACGCCGTGGTAAGGCTCGCGCCACACCCTTCGCCCGTCGAGCAGGAAGTCGAAGTACGGGTAGGTGTCGACCGCGACTGACTCGTCGCTGAAGTAGTCCACGGCGGTGAAATCGGTCATGATGGCTGCTCCGTCTTCCTTACAGCGTGACGTTCATCTTGATCGTCTTGGTGTTGCCGCTGTTGCAGTCGAAGGTCCCGGGCTTGGCCGGGTACACCCGCTGCCACTGGCCGTTGACCAGCTGGGTTATCACGTCACAGGACGACAGCTGGTGGCCGCCGACGTTGGTCGGGCCGATGATGCCTTCAGCGGTGAAGGAGGTCTCGCCCTTGAGCGCGGTGAACAGCGACGCCCGGTTCAGGGTCCCGCCGTTGGCCGTCGCCTTCTGCACCGCGTCCTGGAACAGCAGGGCCATGACGTAGGACAGGACCGCGTTGTTGTTGAGGTTCGCGGTGCCGCCGATCTGCTTGACCAGCGCCGCCAGGGCCGGGTTGTCCTGGTACTCGGTGTAGAAGGGCAGGTCAGTCAGCTGCGCGTAGGTGCCGTTGACGACCGAGCCGCCCTGCTGGAAGAAGCTCGAGTCGTAGCAGCCCGAGTTGCAGGCCCAGACCTTGACGCTGCTGACGCCCTGCAGCTTCGCCTCGCGCTCGAGCAGGATCGTGTTCTGCGGGGTCGACCCGGCGTAGACGAACGACGAGCCCGAGGCCTTGATCGCCGAGATGACCGGGGTGAGCGCGCTCTGCGGGGCGGCGCCGCTCTCCGCGTAGGAGCCCTGGCGCGTCTGCCTTGATGCCGAGGCTCCTCGTCCCCCTGGAAGTTCGGGAGGAAGTCGGCCTTGAGCGTCGGCACGTCGCTGTCATAGACGTAGACGCCGTGCAGGCCCTTGAACTGCGATGTGTAGTACCGGGCGTCGCCGATGTTGGCCGTGTAGGTCTGCGGGTTCGCCTTGGCGGTCGCGCAGTACGGGCCGTAGCCCCCGATGAGGTACGTGTCGGGGTCGCAGGCGAGCGGCAGGAAGGCGAAGGCGGCGAGGTCGGGGATGCCGATGGCCTTGCCCGCGGCGTCCTTGCAGCCGTCGACGTCGGACGAGGTCCTCGAGCGCGTTGGCGGAGGTGCCGACGAGCGCGAAGTCGTTCTGGCAGGCCTTGATGACGCAGTTGGTGGTGGCGTTGGGGTCGAGCTTGGCGTCGCAGAAGTCGACCGTCGACCTGGCGGCCGGCCAGCCCGCCGCTGGCGTTGACGATGCTCGCCCAGGCCTTGACCGCGTTCACCGACTTCTGGAACAGGCCGGGAGCGAGCGACGTGTCGACGTCGGCGATCATGCCGACCTTGACGGTGGTGGCGGTGAGCCCGACGTCGGTGCCGGGGGCGGCCGAGCCGGCCGGGGAGGCGGCCGTGGTCCCGGCCGCGGCGGTCGCCGACGCCGCTGAGCTGGCCGCGGCGGTGCTGGCCGCTGACCCGGTCGACGAGCTGCTTGAGCTGCAGCCCGCCGCCAGCAGGACGGCGGCCAGCGCCGCGGTCACGCCGAGCAGGCGCGCACGCGCCGGGAACTTGTGCCTGGCGCGGCGGCCCGCGCCGCTCAGTCTGTCGCTGTTAGCTGTCACTCTTGTGTCCTCTCGACGTCATTGCCAGTGAGATTGCCCGCGAGCGCCAGCTGGTCGCCCTGCGCCGCCGGGCTGGTGACCGCATTGGTCGTTGTACGTACCAGTCGTTACAAAACGCAGGCCGGCAGCATGGATCAGCCATGCCGAACGTGCGCCATGCCGTCCGGCCGTGACCTACTTGGAATCGCAAATCCGTGCTGCCTGTAAACCTTTACATGCAGGAAAGGTACTCGCATCTCCAGCGTAAAGAATTACATTAGTAAACTACTACCTAGTCGTACCACAGCCCTTGCCCGGCCATCAAGGCCCGGGCCAAGCTCGGTCCCGCCCTATTGATTCCACTGACCGGTTGATCTAACTTCGGCGCTACGGCGGCACCGCACGGGCCGGCGCGACGAAGGAGGCGGCAGCTTGGGCAGGGTGGCAGTTGTGACAGGCGGCGCGTCGGGTATCGGCCTGGCGATCGTCCGCCGTCTCGCGGCCGGCGGCGCCAGCGTGGCGCTGCTCGACCTGGAC
Source organism: uncultured Actinomycetota bacterium (assembly GCA_963735315.1). GTDB lineage: Bacteria > Actinomycetota > Actinomycetes > Streptosporangiales > Streptosporangiaceae > Trebonia. The sequence goes on along the minus strand of CAVTKQ010000036.1, from coordinate 45,720 downwards.
GCGGGCGCGGCGGACCGGGCCGCCGCCGAACTGCGCGGCGAGGGATCGCGGGTCATCGGCCTCGGCGCCGACGTCAGCGACCGGGCCGCGGTGGAGAAGGCGCTGGAGGCCGCGCGCGGTGAGTTCGGGCCGATCGAGATCATGGTGACCAGCGCCGGACTGTCGCTGAACGCGCCGTTCCTCGAGATCACGGTCGAGGACTGGGACCGCGTGATGGCGGTCAACCTGACCGGAACGTTCCACTGCCTGCAGCTCGCGGTACCGGACATGATCGCCGGCGGCTGGGGGCGGATCGTCACCATCTCGTCGTCGAGCGCGCAGTCGGGATCGCGGACCCAGGCGCACTACTCGGCGTCGAAGGGCGGCGTGGTGGTGCTGACCAAGACGCTGGCGCTGGAACTCGGCCCGTACGGGATCACCGTCAACACGATCCCGCCGCGGGCCGTCATCACCCCCATGTTCATGGCCGCGCCCTTCGCGCAGGGGCCCGCCGGCGAAGAGAACATCAAGCAGCTGGCCGCGCGGAGCCCGGTCCGCAGGCTGGGCAAGCCTGAGGACATCGCCGCCGCCACCGCCTTCCTCTGCTCCGATGACGCCGGCTACGTCACCGGCCAGGTCATCGGCGTGAACGGCGGCAACTACACCTGAGCGCCCGCCGTTCCGCTGAGCGGGACCAACAGGCGACCAGTCAGTCCAAGCTGATCGGTCCTACAAACAGCAGACAACCAGCCTGTGGGCACCGAGTTCACGGGCGCTAATCGCTGCCACTCTGTAAACGGCTACATCCAGGACCGCACTATCCCGCGGGCTGATGTAAAGGTTTACATCCCCCGGCCAGCGCCATGTAAAGGCTTACAGTCAACGCTGCGCTGTAGCGCTTACCTAGCAGGCCGCGGCGTCGCAAGAATCCCGGCGCTCATCTGGCGGGGCAGTCCGCCTCTTTTTTATACTGACCGCCCGGTATATGGTTCACCTTGACCGTGAACGCACGGGCGTCGCCGGGTCAAACCTCACAGGCAATGAAGTCGTGGAGGGCACAGGAGTGAGACCTAACAGCGAAGGGCCGGGCCGTGGCGGCGCCGGACGACACGACACGCAGACGCACACATCTCGCCGGGCTGAGTCGCGGCGCTGGTCGCCGCGGTCCTGCTGGCCGCGGGGTGCAGCTCCTCCAGCAGCAGTAGCAGCTCGCCGGCGGCGGCCACCTCGCCGGCGGCGGCTGCCCCGGTCGTCGGCGGCCACCTCGCCGTCGGCTTCGCCCGCGGGCACGGCCCCGGGCAGCGACATCGGGCTCACCGCCACCACCATCAAGGTCGGCATCATCGCCGACGTCAACAACCCGCTCGTCCCCGGGCTGTTCCAGGCATTCGGTGAACGCGGTCAAGGCGTGGGCGAAGGACGTCAACGCCAGCGGCGGGCTGGCCGGGCGTCAGGTCGTGGTCGACTTCTGCGACTCCCAGCTCAACCCCAACGCCACCACCAGTTGTGTCATCAAGGCCTGCCAGAACGACTTCGCCCTGGTCGGCACCTCAGCCAACGCGCTGGTGGACCTGGCCGACATCGACGGGTGCAAGAACGCAGCGGGCAAGGCGGTCGGCATTCCCAACCTCGCCGCCTTCGCCTTCCCGCCGCTTTCCTGCGACCCGGACACGTACCTCGTCTCGGGCCTCGGCACGTTACTGCGCCACCGCGAAGCAGAACCCGCAGACCTACACGGTCCCGGTCGGCGACAGCCGGTACCTCACGGCGCACAACCCGGGCCTGCACGGCATCTGGCTCTACGACAGCGACGTCCCGACGTTCAAGCTCACCCAGACCCCCCTGTTCCAGGCGGAAAGCAACCTCGGCATCAAGAAGGACGGCCAGGGCTTCTACGCGCTGAGCGGCGCGGCGCCGCAGAGCGCGCTCACCCCGTTCATCCAGCAGATCAAGTCCTCGGGTTCGACGTTCGTCTATGACGACGTGACCACCGCCAGCATGGTGCTTGTCCGCAGGGAGGCCCAGCTGCAGGGGGTCAGCACGGTCAAGGTCTGGGATGTGCAACTCGGGCTGCTACGACCCGGCCTTCTACAAGCAGGGCGGCGCGACCGTCAACGGCACCTACGCGAGTCTCGTTCGCCCTGCCGTACCTGACCGACTACAAGGTCAACCCCGCCCTTGGCAAGCTGGTCACCGACCTCGGCGGGCTCACCAACGTGAACAACAACGCGGTCAACTCCTACATCACGGCGCTTCCTGTTCCAGGACGCGGTGAACAAGGCCGTGGCCAACGGCGGGACGCTGGACCGCGCAGACGCTGTTCGCCGCGCTCAAGGACGAGCACTCGTTCAACGCCGCGGGCATGATCGGGACGACCGACGTCGGCAACCGCACTCCGTCCAGCTGCTCGGTGCTCGTGCAACTGCAGAACGGGGCGTGGCAGCGGGTGGACCCGGTCCAGCCGGGCACCTTCGACTGCAGCCCCGCCAACGTCGCGACGCTCAAGATGAACGTCTCGTAGCGGGACCGGCATTGGATCAGACGACGAGCAAGGAGCTGCCGGATGGCGTCCCGCGGGCGACGTAAGTCGGTCGGCGTGGTGGAGATGGCCCGTGACCTGGGCGTCTCCACCGCGACGGTGTCCCGCGCGCTGAACGGCAGCCCCTCGGTCCGCCGGGAGCTCGCCGACCGCATCCGGGCACACGCGGAGGCGCGCGGGTACGTCGCCAACCGCCTCGCCCGGGCGCTGTCGGCGAGCACCAGCCGGGCGTTCGTCGGGTTCGTGATCCCGTACGTGGACACCCCGGCCTACTCGGCGGTCGCCGCCGAGTGCGCCCGGCTGCTGTCCGCGGCCGGCACCCAGATGATCCTGGCGATCACCGAGAACGACCCCGAGCGTGAGTACCAGCAGCTCCGCGACCTGGTCGGGACCAGGATCGCGGGGCTGGTCATCTCGCCGACCACGCACCTCCTCGACGACACCCGGCGCCTGCTGGCCGAGTTCCCGGTGGTCGAGCTGCACCGGGTATCCGGGATCGACGCGCCCAGCGTGCTTCAGCGACGACGAGCAGGCGCTCACCGACGCCGTCCTGCACCTGGCCGAACTCGGGCACACCGAGATCGCGTACCTGGGCACCCCCAGGGAACTGTCCAACGGGGCAACGCGCCTGCGCGGCATCCGCCGCGGCGTCGCCCAGGCCGGCCTCGATCCCCGCCGGATCACGATCCGGCTGGTGGAGCCGACCCAGGACAACGGCAGGGACGCGGCCCGCGAACTGCTCGCCGGGGACCTTCCGTTCACCGCGCTGGTAGTCGGCAGCGGCTCGCTGTCGGTCGGCGCCGCCGACGCGGTCCGCGGCAGCGGCCGCCGGCGTCCCCGACGACCTCTCGCTGGTGGTCTACGGCGACCCCGCCTGGTTCGTCCTGGCCGACCCGCCGCTGACCATGGTCCAGGTACCGTACGCCGGGCTGGCGCGCAGCGCCGCCCGGCTGCTGCTGCGGGCGCTCGACGCCCGCGAGGTCGGCACCCAGCCGCCCGCGGCCGGACCGCACCTGGTGCCCGCCGTGCTGCGCGTCGCGGGCTCCACCGGCCCGCCGCCCGGCGGGCGGCCGTGACCCGTGCCCGGCCGTCGCCCCCGCCAGTCCGTGCCGACCCCGACCAAGGAGTCCCCAGTGACCGACGGCGCCCTCGCCGGCCTGCGCGTGATCGACGCCGCCACCCTCGCGGCCGGGCCGCTGATCGCCACCTGGATGGGCGAGCACGGGGCCGAGGTCATCAAGGTCGAGCAGCCCGACGGCGGCGACCCGCTGCGGCAGTGGGGGGCGCAGCGCGACGGGGTCGGGCTGATGTGGAAGAGCGTGGCCCGCAACAAGAAGTGCGTCACCCTCAACCTGCGCGCGCGAGGCGGGCCGTGACCTGCTGCGCTCGCTCACCCGGCAGGCCGACGTGCTGATCATGAACCTGCGCCCGTCCACCCTGCGCAAGTGGGGCCTGGAGTACGAGACCCTCGCCGCCGCCAACCCGAAGCTGGTCATGGTCCACGTCACCGGGTACGGCGCCGGCGGCCCGAAGTCCGACTGGCCCGGGTTCGGCACCCTCGGCGAGGCGATGAGCGGCTTCGCGCACCTCACCGGGACCCCGGACGGCCCGCCGACCCTGCCGTCGTTCATGCTCGCGGACGGCGTGGCCGCGCTGACCGCCACCTACGCGGTCATGATGGCGCTCTACCACCGCGACACCCGCGGCGGCAGCCGGGCAGCTGATCGACATCAACCTGATCGAGCCGCTGGCCCGGCTGCTCGAACAGTCGGTGCTGACCTACGACCAGCTCGGCACGATCCCGGTCAGGACCGGCAACCGCTGGGACATCAGCGCACCGCGCAACACCTACAAGACCAGCGACGGCCGCTGGCTGGCGATGTCCGGCAGCGCCCCCACGATCGCGATGCGGGCGCTGCGGGCGGTGGGCAGGCCGGAGCTGACCCTGGACCCGAAGTTCGCCGAGGCGCAGCAGCGGCTGCGGAACGCGGCCGAGATCGACGCGATCATGGCGGACTGGATCGGCCAGCGCACGCTGGACGCGGCCCTGGCCGTCTTCGAGGAAGCGGGCGTCGCGGCCGCGCCGATCTACGACGCCGAGCAGCTGCTCGGCGACCCGCAGCTGCGGGCGCGCGGTGTCTACCCGCTCGGTTCCCGATCCGGATCTCGGCTCGATGCGGGTCCAGGCGCCGGTTCCCCGCTTCTCGGCCACCCCGGGCGCCGTCACCCACCTGGGCCCGCGGCTCGGGCAGCACAACGCCGAGGTCTACGGCGAGCTGCTCGGCCTCGACGGCGGCCGCCTGCACGAACTGCACGAGCAGGGAGTGATCTAGGACCCCTCTCACGCGCCCTGCCCCTCCGGAAGCCCGCAACCCGGAAACATCAAGAGGAACGGAGTTCTCGTGCCACCAAGCCCGCGGCCGCGCCGCTCGGAGCTGGCCACCCCGGCCAGCAACGACGAGATGTTCGCGAAGGCCGCCGCCTCCGGCGCCGACCTGGTGTTCCTCGACCTGGAGGACGCCTGCGCGCCCGCCGAGCGGGAGAAGGCGCGCGGCAAGGCGGCCCGGGCGCTGCGCGACCTCGACTGGGGGCGCACCGCCCGCGCGATCCGGATGAACGGCATCGACACGCACTGGGCGTACGGCGACGTCATCGAGGTCGTCAGCACCGCCCGCGAGGCGCTCGACGTGATCATCGTGCCCAAGGTCCGCCGGGCCAGGGACGTCTGGTGGGTCGACGTGCTGCTCACCCAGCTGGAGGAGACCCTCGGGCTGCGCAAGCGGATCGCGCTCGAGGTGCTGATCGAGGAGACCGAGGGCCTGCAGCACGTGGACGAGATCGCCGCCGCGAGCGACCGGCTTGAGGCGATCATCTTCGGCGCCGGCGACTTCTCCGCCTCCCAGGGCGCGCGGGTCGACACCAACTTCGATCCGCTCGTCGACTTCCCCGGCGACATCTGGCACTACGCCCGCGCGCGGATCCTGGTCGCCGCGCGCACGGCCGGCATCGACGCGATCGACGCTCCCTTCCCCAACTACCGGGACCCCGGGGCCTACCGCGTCGCCTGCGAGCGGGCCGCCGCCATGGGCTTCCTCGGGAAGTGGGCGATTCACCCGAGCCAGGTGGAGATCGCCAACACCGCGTTCTCCCCGACCGCGGACGAGATCGCGCACGCCGAGCGGCTGGTCGCCGCCTACCGGGCGGCCGAGTCGGCGGGCAAGGGGGCCAGCGGCCTCGACGGGATGCTGGTCGACGCCGCCCACCTGCGGCACGCCGCCACGGTCGCCGAGCGGGCCGAGCTGCTCGGCCTGTCAGGGAAGGAGCTACCCGGATGACCCGCCAGATGACCCTCGTCGGCTTCATGCAGGCCGGCAACGTGACCGTCTACTCCGGCTCCTGGCGGTACCCGTCGGCCGACCTCGGGTTCCTCACCATGGACTACTACACCCGCATCGGGAAGGTGCTCGAGGAAGGCAAGTTCGACTGCGTCTTCTTCGACGACCGGCTGGCGATGCCCGGCGTCTACGGCGACTCGGTGGCCGAGGCCGTCCGCTACGGCGCCCGGCCGGTCAAGCTCGACCTCACCGCCGTGCTCGGCGGGATCATCGGCGCCACCGCCCGCATCGGCGTCGGCGCCACCTACTCGACGACCTACTACCAGCCGTACCACGTGGCCCGCACCTTCGCCACGCTCGACCACCTGTCCGGCGGCCGCGCCGCCTGGAACGTGGTGACCTCGGTCAACGACTCCGAGGCGCAGAACTTCGGCCTGCCGGCCGCCATGGACCATGACCGGCGCTACGACAAGGCCGACGAGTTCCTGCAGGCCGTAGCCGCGCTCTGGGACTCGTGGGACGACGGCGCGCTGATCATGGACAGGGAGACCGGCGAGTTCGCCGACCCGGCCAAGGTCCACGAGATCAACCACAAGGGCGAGTGGTTCTCCGTCCGGGGCCCGCTGACCGTGCCCCGCACCCCGCAGGGCCGGCCGGTGATCCTGCAGGCCGGCTCGTCCGGGCGCGGCCGGGAGTTCGCGGCCGCCTGGGCCGACATGGTCTTCACCGGCGACCCCGGCCTCGAGGTGGCGCAGCAGCACTACCGGGAGCAGAAGGAGCAGATCGCCGCGGCAGGCCGCAACCCCGACGACGTCAAGATCCTCCCGATGGCGTACGTGGTCGTGGGGGAGACCCAGGCGATCGCCGAGGAGAAGGAGCGGCTCTTCCTCGACGCCTACGTGCACCCGGTCGCGTCCCTCGCGCTGCTGTCCGAGCTGCTCAACTACGACTTCGCCAGGCACGACCTGGACGACGTGGTGACCGACGAGATGATGGCGGCCAGCTCAGGGGTCCGCGGCCTGTCCATGGGGGTACGCAAGCACCTCGGCCGCGACGTGACCGTCCGCGACCTGGCCGCGCACCGCGCCACCCTGCTGCAGGGCCCGCGCTTCGTCGGCACCGCCGCGTCGGTGGCGGACCAGATGGAGGAGTGGTTCAGCTCCGGCGGCTGCGACGGGTTCGTGCTCGCGGCCACCCACCTGCCCGGCGCCTTCGAGGAGTTCGTCCGGATGGTGGTGCCGGTGCTGCAGCGGCGGGGCCTGTTCCGGCGGGAGTACGCCGGGTCGACCCTGCGCGAGCACCTCGGCATCGCGCGCCCCCCGTCCCGGCAGGCACAGGCCAGCTGAAGACGGCCCAGCTAACCGCATCAGCAAGTCAAGGAGGACAGCATGCCGGAAGGCTTCCGCATCACCCGGATGTACCACCCCAGCTTCCACGCCCCCGACCTGGACGAGGTCGAGGCCTGGTTCGACGCGGGTGTTCGGCGCCAAGAGCACCAACATCTACGAGACGTTCAAGGGCCGGGAGACCGGCAGCTACCCGACCAACTACTCGACCTTCACCCCGATGGCCGACGTGCTGATGGACACCATCGCCCCGACCCTCTACGTGCTGAACGGCGTGCAGCAGTACGCCTCGGTGGACAAGCCCCACCTGAAGACGATCGGCTGGTTCGCCGAGAACTCAGAAGGGGTGTACCGCTCGCTGCGCGCGGCCGGGATCGCGATGGTGGACCAGTACGGCAAGCCCGCCGAGGGCGAGGACGCGCCCAGGTCGGCCGGCGGCGGCGCGATGCCGCTCTACTTCACCGTGCCGGAGTCGGCCGGGCTGCGCCACGAGGTGCTGCCCGACTTCCCGTTCGCCCTCGACCACCGCAACGCGCCCGGCTGGACGGCGGCGGGGGCACCCGAGGGGCCGCTCGGCCTGCAGCGGTGCGCCTTCCACACGCTGCTTACCGACAACCCGCAGCGGGCGCTGCACACCCTGGTGGACGCGCTCGGCGGCAGGGTCATCCACGAAGGCCGCGACGAGGTGATCGGCGCCGCCGCCAGCTACGTGCACCTCGCCGACACGGTGCTGCAGGTCGCGGTACCCGACCAGGGCACCGCCGCCTACGCCGACTGGACCACGACCGCGCCCAACGACACCTACCACTCGCTCACCTTCAAGGTGGCTGACCTGGACAAGGCCGCCGAGCACCTGAAGTCCCAGGGCGTGGCCATCCGCTCGCGGACCGCCGACACGCTGGTGACCGACCCGGACACCAGCGTCAACGTCCCGTGGGGCTTCACCACCAGCCAGGTGCCAGGCGACCCCCGGGCCTGAAAACGTCGGGACAAGAACAGCAGCGAGAGAGGACGAGACCATGACCGTGTCTCCGGTAGCCGAGCGGGTCACCGAGTCCTTCATCGACGGGGCGGCGGTGCGCTCGGCGCAGACGTACCCGAACATCGACCCGTCGACCGGTGCCACCCTCGGCGACGTGGCGCGGGCGGGGGACACGGAGGTCGACCAGGCCGTGACGGCGGCCCGCCGCGCCAGCCGCGCGTGGCGGGCCACCACCCTCGAGCAGCGGTCGGAGCTGCTGTCCCGGCTGGCCGGCCTGATCGACGGCGAGGCCGAGACACTCGCCCGGCTGGAGAGCGAGGACAGCGGCAAGCCGTTGTCGCAGGCGCGCAACGACGCACGGGTGTGCGCGCGCTACTTCCGCTTCTACAGCCACGTCATCGAGTCGTACTACGGCCTGAGCATCCCGCTGCGGCCGGACCTGCACGTGTACACCCGCCGTGAGCCGCTCGGCGTCACCGGCAACATCGTGGCCTGGAACTACCCGATGCAGCTGTTCGGCCGGGGGGTGGCGCCGGCCGTCGCCACCGGGAACTGCGCGGTGCTCAAGCCGGCCGACGAGACGCCGCGCACGGCGGTCTACCTCGCCCGGCTGGCCAGCCAGGCGGGCCTCCCGCCCGGCGTGATCAACGTGGTCACCGGGCTCGGGCCGGAGGCCGGCGCCGCGCTCGCCGCCCACCCGGGCATCGACCACCTCAGCTTCGTCGGCTCCACCGAGGTCGGCAGCCTGATCGCGGGCGCGGCGGCCAGGCGGGTGGCGCCGGTGACGCTGGAGCTCGGCGGCAAGTCGGCGCACCTCGTGTTCGGCGACGCGGACGTCGAGCGGGCGGCCACGGTGGCGGCCAGCGCGATCCTGCAGAACGCCGGGCAGACCTGCTCGGCCGGGTCCCGGCTGCTGGTGGACGAGCGGGTGCACGACGAGCTGCTGCAGCGCGTCGCGGACCGCTTCGCCGCGGTTTCCATCGGGCCGGGCGTCACCGACCCCGATCTCGGCCCGCTGGTATCGCGCAAGCAACAGGAACGGGTGCGTGGCTACGTCGAGTCCGCCACGGGCGCCGACGTCGTGTGCGGGGGGACCGTCGCCGAGCCCGACGGGATCACCGGCGGCGCCTACTTCACCCCCACGCTGATCGACGGCGTCGACCCGGCGGCGCCGATCGCCCGCGAGGAGATCTTCGGCCCGGTGCTCACCGTCACCCCGTTCGCGTCCGAGGACGAGGCGGTCGCGCTGGCCAACGGCACCGACTACGCCCTGATCGGCGCGGTGTGGACGACGGACCTGGCGCGCGCGCACCGGGTCGCCGCGCAGGTCGACGGCGGGCAGATCTTCGTGAACACCTACGGCGCCGGCGGCGGCGTGGAGCTGCCCTTCGGCGGCTTCCGCAAGTCGGGATACGGGCGCGAGAAGGGCATCGAGGCGCTCGACGCCTACACCGCCACCAAGACGATCGTCGTTCAGCTCTGAGTCGGGCAAGGAGAATCTCAATGGTTTCGAACGACGCTTCCGGGCCGGACCTGGACGCCGACGTCGACGTGCTGGTGATCGGTGCGGGCGTGACCGGCATCTACCAGCTGTGGCTGGCCCGCGAGGCGGGCTACTCGGTGCGGCTGCTCGAGCAGGGCAGTGGCGTCGGCGGCACCTGGTACTGGAACCGTTACCCGGGCGCGCGCTACGACTCAGAAAGTTACACGTACGGCTACTTCTTCTCCCGTGAGCTGTTCGAGGAGTGGGAGTGGACCGAGCACTTCGCGGGCCAGCCGGAGAACGAGCGCTACTTCAACCACGTGGTCGACAAGTTCGACCTGCGCCGCCACATCCGGTTCCAGACCAAGGTCACCGCGGCCACCTGGGACGAGGAGTCCGGTACCTACCTGGTGGAGGCGCCCGGGTACCGGGCCCGGGCGCGTTACCTGGTCGCCGCGACCGGGGTGCTGTCGGTGCCGTTCTACCCGGACGTACCCGGGCGGGAGGTCTTCCGCGGCGAGTCGTACCACACCGGCCTGTGGCCGAAGGCCCCGGTCGACTTCAAGGGCAAGCGGGTCGCCGTGATCGGCACCGGGTCGAGCGGGGTCCAGATCATCCCAATCATCGCTCCCGAGGTCGCGTCGCTCACCGTCTACCAGCGCACGCCGAACTGGGCCACCCCGCTCCACAACAAGCCGGTCACCGCCGACGAGCAGGCCGGCCTCAAGGCGCGGTTCGAGGAGATCAAGGACACGGTCGGCAAGTCGCCGTCCGGGTTCCTGCACAAGCACTCGGACCGGTACACCTTCAGCGACTCGCCGGAGGAACGGCAGGCCTTCTACGAGCGGGCCTGGCAGACCACCGGATTCGGCAAGATGATCACTAACTACCGGGACATGATGCTCGACCCGGCCGCCAACGCCGAGTGGTCGAAGTTCGTGGCCGACAAGGTCCGCGCCATGATCGACGACCCGGCGCTCGCGGCCAAGCTGATCCCGACTGACCACAGCTACGGCGGCAAGCGGCCGCCGTTCGTGACCGACTACTACCAGGCCTACAACCGGGATAACGTCTCGCTGATCGACCTGAACGAGACGCCGATCACGGCGGTCACCGAGTCCGGCATCGGGACGGCCGACGGGCTGCGGGAGTTCGACATCATCGTCTGGGCCACCGGATTCGACTTCGGCACCGGGGCGCTCAACCGGCTCGGGGTGCGCGGCCGCGGTGGCCTGCCCCTGGCGGAGTACTGGGCCGGCGGCCCGCTTACCTACCTCGGCCTGATGTGCCACGAGTTCCCGAACCTCTTCTTCCCCGGCGGCCCGCACGGCGCGGCGGGCAACAATCCGCGGTACTCCGGCGACCAGTCGGAGTTCGTCGCCGGGCTGATCGACCACGCCCGCCAGCACGGGTACCGGGTGATAGAGGTGCCCAAGGCGCTGGAGGACGAGTGGACCGGCACCATCAACGAACAGGCGGGGCGCATCTCGTCGTTCAACGAAAGCAGCTACTTCTACGGCGCCAACATCCCAGGTAAGGCCCGCAGGTTCCTGCTCAACCCGCTCGGCCGGCCGAAGCTGCTCGAGCTCATGGAGGCCGTCATCAAGCAGGGCTACCCGGGATTCTTCCCCGGGCCGCAGGGCGCGGGGGACCGCCAGGAGCGGACCGCCAGCGAGGAGATCTCGTGAGTGACATCCGTTTCGACGGCCGGGTCGCGGTGGTCACCGGCGCTGGACGCGGCATCGGCCGCGGCTACGCGCTGCTGCTCGGCCAGCGCGGCGCCAAGGTGGTGGTCAACGACCTCGGCGGCAGCACCAAGGGGACCGGGCACGACCCGGCGCCCGCGCAGCAGGTGGCCGACGAGATTACCGAGGCCGGGGGAACGGCGATCGCCAACTCCAGCGACGTGTCCACCGTCGAAGGCGGCCAGTCGGCGGTCGACGCGGCCGTCAGCGAGTGGGGCCGGGTCGACATCGTGGTCAACAACGCGGGCAACGTTATCTACGGCGCCCTGCCCGAAGTCGACGTCAGCGTCTTCGACGCCATCCTCGGGGTACACCTGCGCGGCACGTTCAACGTCACCCGGGCGGCCTGGCCGCACATGCTGGCGCAGGACTACGGCCGGGTGCTGCTGACCGGCTCCACCGGCATGTTCGGCATGTACGACAACCTCAGCTACGCCACCGCCAAGGCCGGCATGATCGGCATGGCCCAGGCCATGACGGTGAACGCGGGCGAGCATGACATCAAGATCAACGTGATCTGCCCCAACGCGTGGACGCGGATGGCGGGCGACCCGTCCAAGGGGATGGACGAGCTGCGCGCGGAGCGGCCCGCCTGCGCCCCGCCGAACCTGGAGCCCGAGCTGGTCGCCCCGATGGTGGCCTTCCTGGCCCACGAGAGCTGCCCGGTCAGCGCCGGGATCTACACGGCCGGCGGCAGGCCGGTTCGCCCGCTTGTTCGTCGGCGCCACCGACGGCTACCTGCTTCCGGGCGTGACCGACCACGGAGCCGTCCCGACCCCCGAGGACGTCGCCGCCAACTGGGCGGCGATCAATGACGAGGCGAACTACTACGTGCCCACCAGCACGCTCAACTGGTCCGCCCGCTACATGTCTCACCTGTACGGAAAGGAAAGCAGCAGATGACCGACACCGACGCCACCGTCTGGCCGCACCACGAGCTCGGCAAGGAACTGTCCAACTGGGGCCGCTGGGGAGGCGACGACCAGATCGGCACGCTGAACTTCATTACCCCGGAGAAGCTGGTCGCGTCGGCGAAGCTGGTCCGCACCGGCAAGACCATCGACTGCGGCATCCCGTTCGACAAGAACGGCCCGTTCCCGCCCGGCGGCTGGCGGAACAACCCGCAGCACCTGTTCACCCTGCTGCCGTCGGACTCGTCCTACGCCAAGGACGGCCAGATCGCGGCCGACGACATCATCATCATGGGCCTGCAGGCGTCGACCCAGTGGGACGGCCTGGCCCACGTCGGCTACAAGGGCTTCTTCTACAACGGGGTGCCCGCCGGGGCGGTCAACAACTTCCAGGGCGCCTCGAAGAACGACATCGCCCAGGTCGCGACCAAGCTCGTCTCCCGCGGCGTGCTGCTCGACATCGCCGCGCTCAAGGGCGTGGACGTGCTGCCGGACTCCTACGAGATCACCACCGCGGACGTCGAGGCGGCGCAGGAGCGGCAGGGGGTGCGGGTCGAGTCCGGTGACATCGCGTGCATCCGGACCGGGTGGACGAAGTACTTCCGGGAGGGCGACCGGCAGAAGTACGTGGGCCCGACGCCCGGGCCCGGCCTGGACCTGTGCCGGTGGATCCACGACAGCGAGATCGCCGCGCTGGCGCTTGACCAGTCCAACGGCGAGGTCTGGCCCAGCCCGGTGCCCAACTCCACCATCCCGGTGCACCAGGTGATGATCCGGGACATCGGGCTGACCCTGGGCGAGATGTTCGACTTCGAGGCGCTGGCGGCCGACTGCGCGGCCGACGGCGTCTGGGAGTTCCTCTTCGTCGCCCCCGGCCTGCTGGTCACCGGCGCGGTCGGCACGCCGCTGAGCCCGATCGCGATCAAGTAGGAGGCGCCGGTGACCAGCTACGCGGAGGTGTTCGCTTGTGTCTACACCGCCGTCGCCGCGCACGCGCAGGCACCAGGACGCGGGCGAGACCGACGACATCATGGCGCTCTACACGGCGGACGCGGTCCTCGAGGTCCCCGGGATGGGCGTCTACGAAGGCGCGGACGCGATCCGCGCCGCCTGGGACGACTGGAAGCCCAAGGGGCTGCAGCGCCACATGCCGGTCAACATCGTGATCACCGGCTGGGATGACAAGGAGGCCCGCGCGACCACCGACGTGGTGTTCCTCGCCCAGCGCGAGGCCGGCTGGTCGGTCCAGATCGTCGCCCGCTACCACGACGTGTTCCGCCCGGTCGACGGCAAGTGGCTGATCAGCCGCCGCGCGGACGAGTACATCGGCTGGCAGCCGCCGGGCTGACCCCGGCGGCCGGAACCGGCACGCACGAGGGGCCGTGCCCGCACCCTGGCCGGCCCTCGTGCCCGCGTAAGGCCCCGTCATGATCAGCGGTCCGGCCATGTTCGCAGGCAAGGTGTCACCAGGATGAGGCATTCATGATCCGCGTGTCCTTCAATGACGGCTGGGAGTTCCGGCCCAAGGTCAGCCCGTTCGCGGAGCTGGGCGGCGTCTCGGTCCCCTACCGGCGGGTGACGCTGCCGCACGACGCGCTGATAGGACAGGAGCGCGCCGCACCGCGGGGCGAGAGCCGTCGGGGACGGCGGTGCCAGCGGCTACTTTCCCGGCGGGACCTTCGAGTACCGCAAGACCTTCCAGTGCCGGAGGAGTACCGGGGCAGGCGGGTCCTCCTCGAGTTCGAGGGCGTGTACCGCGACGCGGTGGCCTACGTCAACGGCGACTACGCCGGGCAGCGCCCGTTCGGGTACTCGCTCTTCCGCGTAGACGCGGGCCGTTTCCTGCGCTTCGGCGAGGACAACGAGATCCGCGTCGAGGCGCGGGCGCACCGCGACTCCCGCTGGTACACCGGCGCGGGCATCTACCGCGACACCTGGCTGCTGGTCGGCGGCCTGGTGCGGATCGCGCCGGACGGGGTAACTGTCACCACGCCCGACGTCGACACCGACCGGGCGGTCGTCGAGGTCGCGACGAGGGTCGAGAACGACTCCGTTTCGATCAGGACAGCCGCCATCCGCACCGAGATCCGTGACGCCGCCGGGAGCGTCGTCGCGGCCGATGAATTCCCGGTCTCGGTGCTCCCGGGCGAGCCGGCCATCGCACGGCAGCGGCTGTACGTGCGATCGCCGATGCTGTGGAGCCCGGATTCACCCGCCCTGTACGCGGTCCAGGCGACCTTGACAGGCGAGGACGGCGAGGCGGACACGGAAACTGCCAGCTTCGGCATCCGCTCGCTGCGGCTCGACCCCGAGCGGGGCCTGCGCATCAACGGCGAGACGGTGAAGCTGCGCGGGGCCTGCGTGCACCACGACAACGGCGTCCTCGGCGCGGCCGACCTTCGCTCGCGCGGAAGAACGGCGCGTCCAGCTCCTCAAGGACGCCGGGCTTCAACGCGATCCGCATGTCCCACCACCCGATGAGCACGGCGATGCTGGACGCCTGCGACCGCGTCGGCATGCTGGTCATGGACGAGACCTTCGACATGTGGACCTCGGCCAAGAGCGACTTCGACTACAGCCTGGACTTCCCGCAGTGGTGGGAGCGCGACATCGAGGCGATGGTCGCCAAGGACGTCAACCACCCCAGCGTCATCCTGTACTCGATCGGCAACGAGATCCCCGAGACCGGATCGCCGATCGGCTCGACCTGGGGACGCAGGCTGGCCGAGAAGGTCCGCGCCCTCGACGGCACCCGCTACGTCACCAACGGCGTCAACGGCATGGTCGCGATGCTCGGCGACCTGGCCGCCATGCGCGCGCAGGCGAGCGAGCGGCGCAGGGGTCAACACGATGATGGCCGACGCGAGCGAGGCGCTGAACGCGATCGGCTCCTCCAGCCTGGTAACCCGGCGGACCGCCGAGTCGTTCAGCGTGCTGGACGTGGCCGGCATGAACTACGCCGAAGCCCGGTACGACCTGGACCGGGACCTGTTCCCCAACCGGATCATCGTCGGCACGCGAGACCTTCCCCACCCGCATCGACGGCAACTGGCAGCTCGTGAAGCAGAACGGCCACGTCATCGGCGACTTCACCTGGACCGGGCTGGGACTACCTGGGCGAGACCGGCATCGGCCGCCCGCAGTACGCGGCAGCGGACGGCACGCGGCCCTCATTCACCGGACCGTACCCGTACCTGCTGGCGGGCTGCGGCGACATCGACATCACCGGTCACCGCAGGCCCGTCTCCTACTTCCGGGAAATCGTCTTCGGCCTGCGCACCGAGCCCTACCTCGCCGTCCGGCGGCCGGAGCACCACGGCGAGACGTTCACGGGGAGCCCGTGGGCCTGGAGCGACTGCATCGCCAGCTGGACCTGGCCCGGATCCGAAGGATCGCCGGTCACCGTCGAGGTCTACAGCGACGCCGACGAGGTCGAGCTTCTCGTCAACGGCCGCTCCCTGGGCCGCAGGCCGGCCGGCGACGGCCACCGGTTCCGGGCCGAGTTCGAGACGGTCTACGAGCCGGGCGAACTGCTCGCGGTCGCCTACGCCGGCGGCACGGAGACCGGCCGCCACGCCCTGCGGTCAGCCGACGGCCCGGTCCTGCTCCGCGCCGAGGCCGACCGGCAGCGGATCTCCGCGGACGGCGGCGACCTCGCCTACGTCACCCTCACCCTCACCGACCCGGCTGGCACCTGCTGCACCCACGCCGACCGGCCAGTGCGGGCCGAGGTCACCGGCCACGGCGCCCTGCTCGGCTTCGGCAGCGCCAACCCTTCGACCGAGGAGCGGTTCGACGCGACCGAGCGGCGCACCTACGACGGGCGGGCCCTCGCCGTCCTCCGTCCCACCGGCCCAGGCAAGATCCGGTTGATTGCCTCGGCACCCGAGTGCGACTCTGTCGAGATCATGGTCATCGTCGAATGAAAACGGAGGAGCTATGCACCCGGTAGACATCGCCGCGCTGCTGCTGAGGCTGGTGCTCGGCGGCACCATGCTGGCGCACGGCTGGAATCACGCGTTCGGCGGCGGCAAGATTCCCGGCACCACCCGCTGGTTCGCCTCGATCGGCATGCGGCCCGCCTGGGTGCACGCCTACGTGGCGACCATCACAGAGATCGGTTCCGGCGTGCTGCTCCTGCTCGGCCTGCTCACCCCGCTGGCGGCGGCCGGCGTCCTCGGCACGATGCTGGTCGCGCTGGTCACCGCCCACCTCAGGAACGGGTTCTTCATCTTCCGCCCGGGCCAGGGGTATGAGTACGTGCTGATGATCTGCGTCGTGGCGGTGGCACTGGCTGGCATGGGCGCGGGCTGGCTCTCCCTGGACCACGCGCTCGGCTACCCGATCAGCGGCTGGGTTTCCTACGCGGTCGCCGCGGGGGCCGGCGGCATAGGCGCCGCCCTCACCCTCCTTACCTCCTGGCGCCCGGACCCCCCGGTAACCGAGCCGGCCGCCACGGCCTGACCGGCGGGCCCGCGCTAGATCGCCGTGAGCACCGCGGCGTAGCGGTCGAGGACGGCGATGATGTCGCCGTCGACGTCCTGCAGGTCGAGCACCACCCGGTCGACGCCGAGGGTCTGGAAGCGGTCGAAGCTGCGGCGAAGCGTGTCGTCGTCGACGACGGCGAGCATCGGCCGGATGAGCGGGCCCGCGGCGGACCGCCCGGCCTCCGCCCACTGAAGACGCAGCGTCGTGACCTGCGCGGCGAACTGGTCAAGGTCGCCGCCGAACCCGATCCAGCCGTCGGCCCAGCCGGTGATCTCGGCGGTGCCGGCCTGCGACAGCCGGCAGCCGAGCAGCACCGGGACCGACGGCTGGCTGGCCGGCTTCGGCCACGCCCAGCTGGGGGAGAGGTCCGCGTGCTTGCCGTGGAACTCGGCCTCGGTGTCCTGCCACAGCGCCCGCATCAAGCCCACGTACTCGCGGACGATCGCGCGCCGGCTGGCCGCCTTCCGCCCGTGGTTCTCCAGTTCCGGCACGTTCCAGCCGTAGCCCACGCCGAGCGAGAACCGGCCGCCGGACAGGAAGTCGAGCGTGGCGATCGTCTTGGCCAGCGCGATCGGGTCGTGCTGGGCCACAAGCGACACGCAGGTCCCGATCTCCAGGTCGGTCCGCGCGGCGACCACCGACAGCGCCACGTACGGGTCGAGCGTGCGCTGGTAGCGCTCCGGCAGCGGGCTGCCGTCCGGGTAGGGCGACCCGGTGCGGACCGGGATATGGGTGTGCTCAGGCAGCAGGACCGCGGCGAAGCCGCGCTCGGCGGCCGCGCGGGCGAAGTCGGCGACCGGCAGGGACCGGTCGGTCGCGAAGTAGTGCAGCGCGACCAGGGGACGGGACGGTGTTCCGCTCATGGGGCCTTCCGCTCAGGCGTCATCGACGAACCGCGGTGTCCGTGGGTGCCGGTCACCACCGCCCTGCCGCTCTTCTGTACGGACCAGTCAGAACGAATGTAATCGAACCGGGCCGGCCAGGGAAGTACCCGCGCCCGGCCGCCGGCGCCCGGCCGCGAGGTTACCGCTGCGGCGGGTCCTTGCCAGCCGGCCGACCCTTGACACCGACTGGCTGGTACGCCACTGTAAATTGAACCGACCGGTCAAAACAATAGCGGAATCCTTATCGTCAAATTAGTTGTGAGGGCGCAACATGGTGATCTGGAAAGGCCAGCTGAGATCGCGGACGCCGGCAGGCGCGTCCGGCCGCCGCCGGGCGCGGCTTCTCGTCATCGCCGCCAGTGCGCTGGCGGTCATCGCACTGGCGGCCGGCTGCTCGTCATCGTCGTCGACGTCCGCCGCGGGCGGCTCGTCGCCGAGCGCCGCCGGCTCGAGCGCTTCGGGCGGCACGCCGGTTTCCGGGACGGCGGCACCGGGCAATGAGATCGGGCTCACCAGCACGACGATCCGCATCGCGGCGATCGCCGACGTGAACACGCCGGTGCAGCCCGGGCTGTTCCAGCGGAACGTCAACGTGATCCAGGCGTGGGCCGCGATGGTCAACGCGCACGGCGGACTGGCCGGGCGCAAGGTCGTGGTCGACTTCTGCGACGCCAAGCTCGACCCGAACGCCACGACCAACTGCGTCATCAAGGCGTGCCAGAACGACTTTGCCATGGTGGGCACCGCCGCGAACGCGGTGACCGACTTCAGCGACCTCGACACCTGCAAGAACGCCGCGGGCCAGCCGGTCGGCATTCCCAACCTGGCGGCTTTCGGCTTCCCGCCGTACGCCTGCGACAAGGTCACTTACCTGCTCGGCGGGATCGGCTCCTACTGCGCGACGGCCAAGGACAACCCGCAGACCTATACCGTGAACATCGGCGACTTCCGCTACTACCAGTCTCACTTCCCGGACTTGCACGGGATCTGGGTTTACAACGGCGACGTGCCGACGGTGCGCATCACCTCTGTTCCGGAGTTCCAGGCGGGCGCCAACCTCGGCATCAAGAAGGACGGCGCGGGCTTCTACTCATCGACCGGGGCGGCCCCGCAGAGCGCGCTGACCCCGCTCGTCCAGGTTCTGAAGCAGAACAACTCGACCCTCGGCTACGGCGGGGCAACGCCGCCGAATACCATCCTGCTGCGCAAGGAAGCCCAGCTCCAGGGGGTCAACAGCGTTAAGGTCTGGGCCTGCAACTCGGGCTGTTACGACTCGAGCTTCTTGCAGCAGGGCGGCTCGGCCGTCGACGGCGAGTACGCGCTGCTGAATTACCTGCCCTTCTACACCGACTCTTCGACCAACCCCACGCTCAAGGCACTGATCTCCGCCGTGGGCGGCGTCGCCAACATCAAC
This sequence comes from uncultured Actinomycetota bacterium, assembly GCA_963735315.1. Classification (GTDB taxonomy): domain Bacteria; phylum Actinomycetota; class Actinomycetes; order Streptosporangiales; family Streptosporangiaceae; genus Trebonia. Next base: position 26,614 of record CAVTKQ010000036.1, on the reverse strand, counting down.
GGCAACGCCCTGGGGTCGTACCTCGACGCGCTGCTGTTCCAGGACGCGGTCACCAAGGCGGTCGCGGGCGGCGGGACGCTCGACCGTCAGGCGCTGTTCGCCGCCCTGAGCAAGGAAACCTCCTTCGACGCCGACGGCATCATCGGCCCGACGAACGTCGCCGCCCATACGCCCTCGCCGTGCATCGTCATCGCCCAGGTCCAGAACGGGCAGTGGAAGCGGGTGTACCCGTCGAAGCCCGGCACGTTCGACTGCAGCAGCGCCAACCTGGTCACGATCAAGATGAACCTTAACCAGTGACCGGTCCGTGCCGTCCCGCGTAATCAGCCAGAAAGTCGCGGTGAGCGTGGTCTACGCGGGGGCCATGTTCATCGCGGTGATGGACCAGACGATCGTCAACGTGGCCCTGGCCGCCATCGGCCGCCAGTTCCACACGTCGGCGACCGCCGTCGCCGCGGCGGTTATCGGCTACCAGGTCAGCGTGGCGCTGTTCATCCCGGCGGCGGCGTGGCTCGGGGACCGGATCGGGCCGCGCCAGGTGCTGCTCGGCTCCATCGCGGTCTTCACCGTCGCGTCCGCCTTGTGCGGGCTGGCCGGCAGCCTAGGCGAGCTGGTCGCGTTCCGGGTCCTGCAGGGCGCCGGCGGCGGCCTGATGACGCCGGTCGGCCTGACCATGCTGTTCCGGGCGTTCCCGCAGGCGGAGCGGGTGCGCGCGTCGGCCATCCTGGTCATACCGACGGCCCTGGCCCCCGCGGTCGGGCCGGTCATCGGCGGCCTGTTCGTCACCGACGTCGTCCTGGCGGTGGGTCTTTTACGTGAACGTGCCGTTCGGGCTGTTCGCGCTGGCCTTCGGCGCGCTCTTCCTCGCGGACCAGGACCACCCGGACGCCGGGCGCTTCGACGCCGCCGGGTTCGTCACCTCCAGCCTCGGGCTCGGCCTGCTGATGTACGGGGTGTCCGAGGGACCGAACGCCGGGTGGACGGCGGCGCCGACCGTCGCCTGCATCGCGTCGGGCGCGCTGCTGCTCGCCGCCATGGTGGTCATCGAGTTGCGGGCACCGGCGCCCCTGCTCGACCTGCGGGTCTACGCCGACCGGCTGTTCCGCTCGGCCAGCATCGTGCTGACCCTGACGTCGGTGGCCTTCTTCGGCCTGATATTCCTGTTGTCCCTTTACTTCCAGGACGGGCTGCACTTCAGCGCCCTGCAGGCCGGGTCGGCGATCTGCCCGGAGGCGTTCGGCGTCATCATCGCCTCGCAGTTCATCAGCCGGCGGCTCTACCCGGCGATCGGCCCGCGCCGGATCATGGTGGCCGGCCTGCTGCTGATCGCCGGCGTCGCCGTGATCTTGTCAGCGGCCGGCACCGGGACCAGCGTCTGGCTGCTGCGGGCCGTCCTGTTCGTCATGGGATTCGGCGTCGCCGCGGTGTTCCTGCCCAGCCAGGCGGCGGGCTTCGCCACCATTGGCGCGGAGCGGACCAGCGTCGCGTCCACCATATTTAACGCCCAGCGGATGATCGGCGGCGCGATCGGAGTCGCCCTGCTCACCGCGGTCATCGCCGCGCTGCACCCGGTGCGCACGGTCGCGGGCCACGCAGAGGCCAACATCCACGCCTTTCACACCGGGCTGTACGTCTGCGCCGGGGTGGCGGTCGCGGCGGCAGTCGCGGCGCTGACGGTGCGTGACTCCGACGCGGCACCGACGATGACCCGCCTTCGCCGCCCGTCCCCGGAAAGGAACGTGTACCCACTATCAACTGACTAGTCGGAACACAGTACGCTGAGTATAAGTGGCTGACGGCCGGGCCAACGGCGCCCCCCTCGGCCACGGCGGATCATCGGCGCCCCGCCTGCTGAACGAGCAAGGTCGGCTGCGGCTGGAGAACCCCGGCCCGGCCGGCCACGGACTCTCCGATCGGACGGGGCTGGGTTATGCCGCAAGCGAGGGTGACAGGCAAGAACGGGAAGAGCGCCAAGTGGCAGCGGCGCCGGCGTGAGATCGTGGACGCGTCCGCGAAGATTTTCGCCGAGCGCGGCTATCACGCCACGAGCACGACGGAGCTGTGCGAGGCGAACGGCATCGGCAAGGGCGCGCTCTACTACTACATCGGCTCCAAGGAGCAGCTGCTTGCCGCGATCCACGACCGGGTGATGGACGAGGTCATGCTGGGCGCGGACCGGGTGAACCTGGCCGGGGGGACGCCGCCGGAGCGGCTGGCGCTGCTGGGCGAGGAGCTGCTCGACGTCATCTTCCGCTTCCCCGACCACGTGTGGGTGTTCCTGCACGACTTCCCCGCGCTGACCGGCAAGAACGCCGAGACGTTCCGGCAGCGGCGGCGCGCTTACGAGCAGCGGGTCGAGGAAGTGTTCCGCGACGGGGTCGAGTCGGGCGACTTCCGGCCGCTGGACACCCGGCTGGCGGTCGCCGCCTGGCTCGGCATGCACAACTACACGTACCTGTCGCTGCGCGCGGGCGGGCGCTTCTCGGTCAAGGAAGTGGCCAAGTCCTTCGCCGACATCTTCGTCTGGGGCATCGCCACCCGCGGGCTGAACCTGACGGCTGCCCCGCAGGCCGCGCCCGGCGCCCGCTACCCGGTCAGAGCTTGAACCGGCGCACCTTGCCCACGCTGGTCCGGGGCAGTGCCTCGATCAGGTGCCAGTCGCGCGGGCGGGCGGCCGCCGCCAGGTTGCGCTCCGACCATTCCGCGAGCTCGCTGACGGCCGGCGGATGCGCCTGGTCCCGGGGGACGACGTAGGCGACCGGCACCATGTCGCGCACCGGGTCGGGCCGTCCGAGAACGGCGCACTCGAGGACCCCGGGCGCCTGGGCGAGGGTGGCCTCGACCTCGGTCAGGCTCACGTTCTCGCCGGACACCTTGATCACGTCATCGCGCCGCCCGACGAAGCGCAGCGCACCGCTCCCGGCGACGCGGGCGACCATGTCGCCGGTGCGGAACCAGGTGGCGCCGTCGCGCTGGACCAGGGACCGGCTGGTCGCGGCCGGATCGTCCAGGTACTCGAGGAAGATGTCCGCGCCGGGTACCCCGCCAAGGACGAGCTCGGCCGGTTCCCCGGCCGGCGCGTCCGACCCGGTCTCGGGGTTCCTGAGCACGACGGGACGGCCCGCGATGGGCGGGCCGATCGTGTCGTTGCGGTACGGGTCGGAGACGTCGGCGCAGACGATCGCGACGGTTTCCGTCATTCCGTAGAGCTGCCGCGGGCGGCAGCCGGCCAGCGCGGTGAACTCGTCATAGTGCTGCGCGCCGAGGTTCTGCGCGAACCAGACGTGCTCCAGCCGCACGGCCGGCGCGTCGGCCGGGCGGCGCGCCAGGATCATCCGGATCGGCGCGGCGAACAGGCTGGCGTGCGTCGCGGACAGGTCGCGGGCCTGCCGCAGCCACTGCGACGCGGAGAAGGACGAGGTCAGGGCGACGCTGGCGCCGACCGCGATCGCGGGCGCGATGCAGTAGTACTGCGCGTTGGCGTGGAACAGCGGCAAGGTGACGAGCCAGCGGTGCTCCGGCCGCAGCCCGACGACGGCGGACATCGTGTCGGCGACGTGCGCGTAGTTGTGCTGGGTGAGGACGACGCCCTTCGGCTCGGAGGTCGTTCCCGAGGTGAACATGACCGCCAGCCGGTCCGTCGGCGCGACGGCCGGAGCGGGCGCGGCGGCGGGCCCGCCCGCGCTCGCCGCGGGCGACACGTCGGCGGCCGTCTCCGCCAGCTCGATCGTGGCCAGGCGGCCGGCGGCGGACTCCTTCACCCCGGCCGCGTAGACGTCCGCGCGGCTGCCCGCGCAGATCCCGGCGGCCGGGCGGACCCGGTCTAGCTGCCTGCTGATGTCGCGGGCCGTGGACGTCGGGTCGACCGGCACCAGCCACGCGCCCGACCGCGCGCAGGCGAGCCAGATCGCGATGAACGCGGGGCAGTTGCGCAGCACGACGTGCACCGACGACCCGTGAGTCACCCCCGATGCCGCCAGGGTCGCGCCCATGCGCGTGACAACCTCGTCGAACTCCCGGTAGGTCCACTGCGAGACGGACCGGTCGGGACCCTCGAAGACGAGGAACGGCCGGTCGCCGCTGGTGCTCACCGCCGCGTCCCAGCGCTGGGCGAACGTCATCGGGGGGCGGCTCACCGGCGCTCCCCGGCGGCCGCCGTCGAACCGGTCACTGGGCGTAGGCGGGCCCGGCCGCCCGCTCCAGCCGGCGCAGCAGGGCCGGCCATTCGACTCCCGAGTCGAGCTGGCCCGCCCACTGGCGCGCGGTCAGCTCGATGGTTTCCCGCGGCGGGATGATCAGCGGCTGCCCGGTGGCCTGGGCCAGCAGCTGGCTGCGGGCCGCCTTTTCCAGGTAGAACATCTCGACGAAGGCCTGCCCGACGCAAGCGCCGACGGTCAGGCTCCCGTGATTGTGCAAGATCATCGCCGCGCTGTCGCCGAGGTCCGCGATGAGCCGCACCCGCTCCCCGCTGGACAGCGCGATGCCCTCGTAGTCGTGGTAGCTGACCCGGCCGTGCAGCCGCATCGCGTGCTGGGTCAGCGGGAGCAGGCCTTCCGGCAGCGTCGACAGGGCCATCTGCGCCTCGGTGTGCAGGTGCATGACGCAGCCGGCGTTCTCCCGGCTCGAGTGGATCGCGCCGTGGATGACGAAGCCGGCCGCGTTCGGCTCGTAGCCGCCGCTGTCGCCGATGACGTTCCCGTCCAGGTCGATCTTGATGAGGCTGGACGCGGTGATCTCGTCGAACCCCAGGCCGAGCGGGTTGACCAGGAAGTGGTGGTCGGGCCCGGGGACCCGCGCGGAGATGTGCGTGTACACGAGGTCGTCCCAGCCGAACAGGGCGCACAGCTGGTAGGCGGCGGCGAGGTCGCGCCGCACCGCGACCTCGGCCGGACTGCGCTCCCCGGTCTCGGCCAGGTGGCTGGCGTGCAGCCGGAAGTCGGTGTAGACGGTGGTCTCGCTCATGCGGCACTCCTGCGTTCATACGGTCGTCCCGAGGCCGGAACTGCGGGCCTTGGCGCACCGAGCCGTGGCTTCAGGTTTTCATATACCGACCGCTCAGTCCAGAGACTGCGCGGGCACCCATCTGCTCGCGGCTTGCCGTCCAGGTTCGCGTCGGCCTCCGCTGACCTACCGCGCTCTGCTGTTAAGCAGGCGGCTGAGCGAGTCCATCGCCCGGGCGGCGTAGGCGTCGGCCGCGATGCCCGCCGCCCGCCGTCGCCGCGACGGCGCCTCCACCGCCAGCAGCACGCCTGGGGCGACCGCCTCGACCAGGGCGGCAGCGGCAGTTCCCCTTCGCCGGGAAGCATCCGCTCGGTGGCCGCCTCCCACGCGTAACCCTCCGGCGGCACGCGGGCGGGCCCGTCGCACAGCTGGACGTAGGAGACCTGCGCGGCAGGCAGCGCGGCGACCTGCGCGGGCGATCCGCCCGAGCGGGCCAGGTGCAGCGCGTCGACGGTGACCGCCGCGTTGGCCGCGCCCGAGCGCTCGATCAGCGCGAGCGCATCACCGAGGGTCTTGACCTGCGTAGACATCATGAACTCGAGTCCGCAGCCGAGGCCGTACTGCGCGGCCAGGTCGCACAGCGCCGCGAAGCGGTCGCGCAGCCGGCCCGCGTCCGGGTCGTTGCCGTTCACGTTGACTGAGCGCGCGCCGAGGTAGGCCGCGGTCTCCAGCGCCTGCCGGAAGTCCTCGATCCCGCTCTCCGGCTCGAGGCGGCAGGTGGAGGCGTCGAACAGGACCAGGCCGGTACCGTCCAGGCGACGTTTTGTCTCCCGCCGCATCGCGGTGTCACCGAGTACCGGGAACCCGGGCCCGCGCGCGGCCGGGAACTGCACCATGAGGCTGACCGCGGCGAAGCCCGCCCGGGCCGCCACGTCCACGAACGCGGGCGGCTCAAGCTCGATCATCGTGTAGTGGCACAGGGCAAGCGGCCGGGACCGGCGAACGCTCACACCAGGGACACCCCGCCGTCGACCTGGAGCGTGTGCCCGGTGACGAACGCCGCCTGGTCGGACGCGAGGTACACCGCGGCGGCGCCGATCTCGGGCGGCCGCGCGTGCTGGCGGGTCAAGGCGGTGGTGCGCCCGATCGACCGCATGCGCTCCGGGTCCTCCGCCCGGGCCCGCGCGAACACGCCGGTCTCCGGGTGGATCCGGCTGCCGCTGCTCATGTCGCTGTAGGGTCGTCCGACCTGGTGCCGTAGGGGGCGATGGCGTTGACCGTGATCCCGCTTTCGCCCAGTTCGAGCGCGAGCACCCGGGTGAACGCGTGCACCCCGCCCTTCGCCGCCGAGTAGACGGCCAGGAACCGGTCGCCGATGAACCCGGCGGTCGAGCCGATGTTGATGATCCGCCCGCTGCCCCGCTTCGAGCATGGCGGGCAGGACCAGGTGGGTGCAGCGGAACGTGGTCATCAGGTTGAGCTCCAGGTCGGCCCGCCACTGCTCGGGGGTCGACGACGCGAACGGGGTGACCGCCACGTTCCCGCCGACGTTGTTGACCAGCACGTCGATCTGGCCGAAGGCGGCCAGGGTGTCGGCGACCATCCCGGCCACCTCGTCCTCGACGGTCATGTCGGCCGGGCGCCAGAGCGCGTCGGCGGCGCCCTGCTCGCGGGCGAGCCTGGCCACCAGTTCGCCCGCGACGGCGTCGCGGCCGACGATCACCACCCGGGCGCCCTCGGCGGCGAACGCCAGCGCGATACCCCGGCCGATATTCGCGGTCGCGGCGGTGACGATGACGACCTTGCCTGCCAGTCCGGTCTGCACGTCCGCTCCTCGCTGAGTGGCGACCCGCTGTCCAGATTAGAACTATATCAGTATGATGATACAACTGAAACTACCCAACGATGTCGGAAGGGACAGTCATGTCAGCGCTCCTGAACGAGGACGAACGCGCACTGCGCGACGCGGTGCGGTCCTTTCTCGACAAGAAGGTGGCGCCGCTGGTGGCGGCGCACGAGCGGCGCGGACGTTCCCGTGGGAGCTGCTGCCGCAGCTCTACGACTTCGGCTACGTCCGGGGCGGCGTGCCCGCAGGCGGCCGGCGGAGACGAACTGCCGATGATGATGCAGGCGATCCTCATGGAGGAGGCGGGCCGCTGCTGGGGCTCGCTGCGAACCACACTCAACGTGCAGGGCATGGTTGCCCGGGTGCTCGGCGCGGCCGCCGACGCCGGCCAGGCGGAACGGTTCCTGCGGCCGCTGCTCGAGGGGCGCCGGTTCGGCTGGTTCGGGCTGACCGAGCCCGACGCGGGCTCGGACGCCGGCGCGCTGCGGACCACGGCCCGCCGCACCGAGGACGGCCTCGTCGTCAACGGCAGCAAGCTCTACATCACCAACGCCCTCGGGTGCGACTTCGGCATCCTGTTCGCCCGCGTCGTCGACGAGGACGGCACCGACCACGGGGTGACCGGGCTGCTGGTCGACGCGGCCGAGTCGCGGTTCGGCGTGCACGACATCCCGCACATGCCGCTGCGGTCGACGACGAGCTGCGAGCTGACGTTCGACGACACCCTCGTCCCGGCGCGGCAACGTGCTCGGCAAGCTCGGCGGCGGCCTGTCGCTCGGCATGGCGGCCGTCAACGCCGGCCGCCTGAACATGGCGATGGGCGCCGTGGGGCTGTCGCAGGCGTGCCTCGAGGAGTCGGTCAGGTTCTGCCGGCAGCGCGAGCAGTTCGGCAAGCCCATCGCCGCGTTCCAGCTGGTCCAGCAGATGGTGGTGGAGATCGCGACGCTGACCGAGACGGCCCGGCTGCTCGGCTACCACGCCGCCAGGACCATCGACGCGGGCGAACCAGGGCGCTACGAGTGCTCGATGGCGAAGTACTACTGCGGCGAGTCGGCCGGCCGCGCGGCGACCCTGGCGCTGCAACTGCACGGGGGAGCCGGGCTCATGGAGGAATCGCCGGTCGAGCGGTACTTCCGCGACGCCCGCGAGGCCACGATCCCCGAGGGGACCAGCCAGATCCAGATCCTGCACCTCGGCAAGGCGCTGCTCGGCCACTCGGCGCTCCGCTGAGTGCGCTTGCGCGCGCCGGCCGAATCATTATATTAGTTAGACAAATAGACTCTTCAGTGCCCACCAGGAGCCTGACCGCCCATGTCCTCAGCCGCCGGACCGTCGGCTGCGCCTGACGACGTTCTGGTCCCCCTCGACGACGGCGAGGCGGGCGGGGCCCAGGCGCTCGGCGACGTGCGCGTCGTGTGCCTGAGCAGCCTCGGGCCGGTGCCCTTCGCGGCGATGCTGCTCGGCGACCTCGGCGCCCAGGTGATCCGGGTGGACCGCCCGGGCCGGGCGGGATCGCTCACCGGGCTGCCGCTTGAGGACGACCCGCGCACCCGCGGGCACCGCGGGATCGGGATCGACCTGCGCCGCCCCGCGGGCCGCGCGGTGCTGCTGCGGCTGGCCGAACGGGCCGACGTCTTCCTTGAGGGCATGCGGCCGGGTGCCGCCGAGAAGCTCGGCATCGGGCCGGACGACCTGCTCGACGTCAACCCCGGCCTGGTCTACGGCCGGGCCACCGGCTGGGGCCAGTCGGGGCCGCGCGCGCGACCGAGGCGGGCCACGACATCAACTACGCCGCGGTCGCCGGCGGCGTGTTCCCGCTCGGTCCCGCGGACGCGCCGCCGCTGCCGCCGCTGAACCTGCTGGCCGACTTCGGCGGCGGCGGCGCCTACCTCGCCCTCGGCGTCCTCGCCGCCCTGCACCAGCGCGGGCGGACCGGGCGCGGCCAGGTGGTCGACGCCGCCATGGTCGACGGGGTCGCGTCGCTCACCACCATGCTGCACGGCATGCTCGCGGCCGGCCTGTGGACCGACCGCCGGGGCGAGAACCTGCTGGACGGCGCGGCGCACTTCTACCGCACCTACCGCACCGCCGACGGCTGCTTCATGGCCGTCGGCGCCCTGGAACCGCAGTTCTACCGCGAACTGCTCGACGCGCTCGGGCTTGACCCCGGCGAATGGCCGCAGCACGACCGGTCCCGCTGGCCGGAGCAGTCCCGCCGGCTGGCGGCCATCTTCGCCGTCGCGGACCCGCGCGGAATGGGAGCAGGTCTTCGCCGGCCGCGACGCGTGCGTGACCCCGGTGCTGTCGCTGGCCGAAGCGGCGACCTCGGCCGAGCTGCGGGAGCGCGGGACCTTCGTCGACTGGGGCGGGGTGCCGCAGCCGGCCCCGGCGCCCCGGCTGTCGGCGTCGGCCGTCATCGAGCGCCCCCGGTCACGCTGGTGCGGTCACACCGACCAGATCCTGGCCGAGCTCGGGTACCCGGCCGACGAGATCACCGCGCTCCGCGCGGCGAGCGCGGTCGCCTGAGCGGAGTCAGCATCATGCGCGCCGCATCGAGACGGATAGCGGGTCTGGGACGCGGGAAGAGTAAGCCGCTTCCGTTCGGGATGATCGGTTTCGTCTTTGGCGCCGATGAGAGGAGATGCAGGTGAACGACGAGATCCACCAGGGCAAGGTGGCGGTGATCACCGGCGGCGGCCGCGGCTTCGGCAAGGCCTTCGGGACGGCGCTCGCGGCGCGGGGCGCGCACGTGGTGCTGGCCGACATCGACGGCGCCGCCGCCGGGCGCGGCCGCCGCGGAGATCGCCGGCCAGGGCGGGAGCGCGTCCGGGACGGCCTGCGACGTGGCCGACGAGGCCGGCGTCGCGGCGATGATCGACGAGGTAGCGGCGAAGCACGGCGGCATCGACATCCTCGTCAACAACGCGGGACTGCACTCGGCCGCCTACAACAAGCCGTCGGCCGAGCTCGGCATCGCGAACCTGCGGCGCCTGTTCGACGTCAACGTCATGGGGGTGTACATCTGCTCGCTCGCCGCCCGGCAGGCGATGAGCGGCCGGCACGGCGCCGCCGTCGTCAACATCTCGTCGTCCGCCGCCTACGCCAACCGGGCGGCGTACGGGGTGTCCAAGCTCGCCGTGCGCGGCGTGACGGCCCAGCTGGCGCGCGAGTTCGCCGCCGACGGCATCCGGGTGAACGCGATCGCGCCCGGCCTGATCTTCACCGACACCATCCGGGCGGAACTGCCACGGGCGGAGGTCGAGCGCGTCATGGGGCAGCAGATCCTCCAGCGCGAGGGCGAGGAACGGGACATCGTCGACGCGCTGCTGTTCCTCGTCTCTCCCGAGGCGTCGTTCGTCACCGGGGAGACGCTGCGCGTCACCGGCGGCTTCGCGCTCTCGGTCTAACCTTGTACCGCTTACCGGAAGGGACATCCCGTGCGTGATGCCGTAATCGTAGACGCGGTGCGTGCACCCATCGGGCGCCGCAAGGGGACGCTCAAGGGAGTGCACCCGGTCGACCTGTCGGCGTCCGTGCTGACGGCGCTGGCCGCCAGGAACCAGCTCGACCCGGAGCTGATCGAGGACATCGTCTGGGGCTGCGTCACGCAGATCGCCGACCAGTCGACCAACGTCGGCAGGCTCGCGGTGCTCGCGGCCGGCTGGCCCGAGACGATCCCCGGCGTCACCCTCGACCGCGCCTGCGGGTCCAGTCAGCAGGCGGTGCACTTCGCCGCCGCCAGCGTCATCGCCGGCCACTACGACATCGTCGTGGCCGGCGGCGTGGAGTCGATGAGCCGGGTTCCGCTTGGCGCCGCGCGGGCGACGGGGGAGCCGTTCGGCCCCCGGGTGCGGGCACGCTACCAGCGTGACAGCTTCAGCCAGGGCCTCGGGGCCGAGGACATCGCCCGCCGCTGGGGCCTGTCCCGCGCCCAGCTGGACGAGTTCGCGCTCGAGTCCCACCGCAAGGCGGCGGCCGCGATCGACGGCGGCGCCTTCGCCGGCCAGCTGGTCCCGGTCACCGGCCCGGACGGCGAGCTCACGGCCGACGAGGGCGTCCGGCGGGACACGTCGCTGGAGAAGCTCGCGGCGCTCAAGCCCGCCTTCCTCGACGACGGTGTCATCCACGCGGGCAACAGCTCGCAGATCTCCGACGGCTGCGCGGCGCTGCTGATCACCACCAGCGAGCGGGCGGCCGAGCTCGGCCTGCGGCCGCTGGCGCGGTTCCACTCCGGCGCGGTGACCGGAGACGACCCGGTGACGATGCTGACCGCGCCGATCCCCGCCACCGCGAAGGTGCTCAAGCGGGCGGGACTGACGATCGACGACATCGGCGCCTTCGAGGTCAACGAGGCGTTCGCGAGCGTGCCCCTCGCCTGGGCAGGCGGAAACCGGGGCCGACCACGCCAGGCTCAACCCGCTCGGCGGCGCCATCGCCGTCGGGCACCCCCTCGGCGCGTCGGGTGCCATCTTGATGACGCGCATGGTGCACCACATGCGCGCCAACGGGATCCGTTACGGCCTGCAGACGATGTGCGAGGCCGGCGGCATGGCGAACGCCACCGTCATCGAACTGCTGACCGACTGACCGTTCCCCGGACACTTTCGCAAGGAGAAGCCGTGCACCTCGATTCCATCTCTGCCCTGGTCACCGGCGGTTCGTCCGGGCTTGGCCTGGCGACCGTCCGCCGCCTGCTGCGGCCGCGGGCGCCCGGGTCGGCATCGCCGACCTGAACCCGCCGTCCGACGACGACCTCGCCGAGCTCGGCGAGGGGGTCGTCTACGCCAAGGCCGACGTCGCCGACGAGGCCTCGGTCACGGCGGCGCTCGACGCCATCGAGGCCGCGCACGGCGCGCTTGCGGGCGGCGGTGCACTGCGCGGGCCGTGGCGGTGACCGGGTGCGGATCCTCGACAAGGACGGCAACCCCGGCTCGCTCGACACCTTCGCCGAGGTCGTCCGGGTGAACCTGGTCGGCACCTACAACGTCCTGCGGCTGGCCGCGGCGCGGATCGCCCGCTCGGAGCCGGTAGACGGCGAGCGCGGCGCGATCGTGCTCACCGCGTCGGTCGCGGCCTTCGACGGCCAGATCGGCCAGACGTCGTACACCGCCGCCAAGGCCGGCGTCCACGGCATCACCCTGGTCGCGGCCCGCGACCTCGCGAGCAGGCAGATCCGGGTCAACACCATCGCCCCCGGCGTCTTCGACACCCCGATGCTGGCCCGGCTGCGCCCGGACATCCGCGCGGCCCTTGAGCAGAGCGTGCCGCATCCAAGCCGCCTCGGAGCGCCCGACGACTACGCCCGCATGGCGGTGAGCCTGCTGGAGAACTCCTACGTCAACGGCGAGACGATCCGCCTCGACGGCGCGATCCGGATGCCGCCGCGCTAACCCGTTTCCCCAGCGGCCGGATATGGCCACGGGTGTCCCTTGCGCGGCAACCTGGAATGCGGGCGGCACGCCGGGTTCGGGCGGCCTCAGCCTCGGCGCGTCGCTGGTTCAGCACCGGGAATGCGGGCGGTCAGGACTCGAACGAGATGTCGGGGAAGCGGGGCGACGGGCCGTCGAGCAGGTGGTTGTCGCGGTGGCGCAGGTACTTGTCGAAGAACGCCTCGATGTAGGCGCGCTCATCGGTGACCGCGGTCTTGGGGCTGATGGTGCCGTAGGTCCGCCGCGACCTGCTCGGGCGGCAGGCCGAGTGGCCGGCGCGAGCTGCCGGTTCCAGTTCCTCGAAGTCGCTGAATGTGGCGTGCTGGGAGTTGGCCAGGGCCAGGTGCGCTTCTGGGCCCGGTGCTGGCCGCCAGGAACGAGGCCAGGCTCGGGTCGTTCTGCTCGGTGTGCTCGCTCCCGGTCAGCAGCAGGAACGGCCGGTTCACGCCTTCCTCGGCCAGCGGCCCCCAGAAGGTGCCGTCCATGTTGACGGCTGCCTTGATCCTGGGGTCGTCGTGCATGGCCTGCGCGCTGGCGGCCCCGCCGATGGACCAGCCGAACATGCCGACCCGGTACAAGTCGAGGCCGCCCGCCAGGCCGGCGGGAAGCGCGGCGTGCTCGGCGTCGGGATACTGCCTCCGTCGAGCACGGTCGAGTCGCCGAGCACGAACCTGGCGTCAGCCGCGCGGAGCCTGCTGTGTCTCCAGCGGCCTCCGCGGTCGTGTCCGCCACGAAGCTGCCGACACCAGCCGCCCACCCGGGAACTCAACTTCCGGGGACTCGTTCGTTGTCCATCGTGACCACGACGTAGCCGTGACCGACCAGTGTCTTCCACCAGCGCGATGTCGAAACCGCCGTCACTGGACCCACCGGGGAGAGAGCACGCATCGGACGCGGGCCGTGCCGCGGTCCACCGGCGCGCCGACGTGCCCGGTGGTCGCGGCAGCGTGGTGCCGGGCCGGGTGGTGTATGACGCGACGAAGTGCGCGGCGGCCAGCGGCGTCAGATAGGGCGTCGCCGGGATAGCCGCGGGTGACGGTCGCGGGGTACGCAGACCTGCACCATGAGCTCGCGGAGCCCGGGGGTGGGTGACGTCGGGGTCGATCGCGGGTGGGATCGACCAGGTGCAGCCGGACGGGCGCCGACCCGGTAGTGCCCGGTGGGTGCCACCAGGCTGGTCGTGAGCCCGGCCGGGGCGGGCGCCGGCGTGGCGGCCAGCGCGGGGCCTGCTCGTCACGCCGGCGGTGAAAAGCACCGCGATGCCGCTGGAACCGCTTTACCCAGCCACCGGCGCCCATTCGGTCCGGGCATCGAGTCGGTCATTCCTCTGCCTCCAGGAAGGTGTCTATCGCTCGACAAGGGTCAATCCTCGGGGCTGCGGTCGCCGCGCGCCATCTGGGCAACCCCCTGGCCTGACGGCGGCGGTTACCCCCGGGCACACGGCGCAGCGAGTTGCGCCAGCCAGTCGGCCCGCGGGCCGGAACCGCGACAAGTGCCCCGCTGAGCGGGCGCGCAGCCGCCAAAGCCGCCGATGCCTGCTCAAGATGTGATCGGCCAGCACGCAAATGGGCAACCGAGGTGGACATCTCATGGCTGAACAGACCGAATCTTCCAGCGCCGGGAGCGCGCCCGGGCCGCAACTGGCAGTGAGTGAGGAGGATGCGGGCAGGCTCGACGGCGCATCCCGCTGGCGCCTGAGCGCCGTCATCGTGGCGCTGGTGCTGTTCGCCGAGGCCATCACGTTCCAGCAGTCGATGATCTCCAACATCGTGCCGAAGCTCGCGGCCTCGTTCCCGCAGGTGGGGGCGAACGTCACCTGGTCGATCACCATTCTCGGGGTGGCCGGCGGCGCCACCATGGCCCTGGTCGGCAAGCTCGGGGACCTGATCGGCAAGAAGCGGGTGCTGCTGATCTGCGGCGTCCTGTTCGCGGTCGGCTCCCTGATCTGCGCGGTGACCGCGACCTGGGGCGTGTTCCTGGCCGGGCGCGCCCTGTGCGGTATCTCCCTGGGCCTGTCAGCGGCCGAGTACGGCATCGTGCGCGACCTCATGCCGCGGCGCTGGATCCCGGTCACCGTCGGCATCATCGGGACCGGCCTGGGATTCTCCGCCATCCTCGGGCCGATCATCGCCGGCTGGCTCACCGACGCCTTCAGCTGGCGGTCGGTGTTCTGGTTCCTGCTCATCTACATCGTCGCCATCATGCCGGTCTTCATGCTGGCGGTGCCGGAGACGCCACTGCGGGCCCGGCAGCGCTTCGACCTGCTCGGCGCGGTGCTGCTCGGGACCGGCGTCGGCGCGTCGCTGGTCTACCTCAGCGAGGGATCGTCCTGGGGCTGGGGGAACATCACCTGCCTGGCCTACCTGATCGGCGGCCTGGCCCTGCTGGCGGCGTTCGTCGCCTGGGAGGCACGGATCCCCGAGCCGATGATGGAACTGTCGCTGCTGCGCACACCCCGGGTGCTGATCGTGATGCTCAACGCGCTGCTGCTCACCGCGGTCATCTCGATGACCTATATCGCGATTGCCTACATGTTCGAGACGCCGAAGGAGGCGCAGCTCAAGCAGCAGATCCTGGCGGGCGCGGCCGCGCAGTCCCACCAGCCGCTATCGGTCATCACCGCGCTCGTTCACTTCCAGGGCGACCTCAGCTATGCGACGGCCGGCTTCTCGGTGCTCGCGCTGGCCGTGCACATCACGCTCTGGACCGCCGCCTTCGGGCTGGTCGGCGGGCCGCTCGGCGGCTACCTGGCCCGCCGCGTCGGCGGGCGGCTGCCGTTGCTGCTGTCCTGCGCGCTACTGCTGGCCGCCTGCGCCCTGTGGGTACCGTGGCACAAGACGTGGCAGGAACAGGTGGCCATCGGCGTCCTGTGGGGACTCGGCTTCGGCTTCTACTTCGGCTCGAACCCCAACCTGCTCATTGACGCGGTCCCCGCCAGCCGGCAGGGCGTCAGCGGCGGTATGAACGCGGTGTTCGGCAGCATCGGCTCGTCGATCGGGATCGCGCTGTTCACCGCGCTGGTGGCGGCGCACCCGCTGAAGCTGGCGGTCACCGTGGCCGGTCACACGCTCACCAGCACCGTGCCCGGCGTCTACACCGACACCGGGTACGTCCTGTCCTACATCGTGGTCGGCATCGTCCCGGCCGCGATCGCCCTTATCCTGACGCTCTTCCTGCGCAGCGGGCGAACACCCGCCCGCGGCGGCGCCCCGGGGCCGGTAAACGATGCGCCAGTCACCGACGCGCCGGTCACCGACGCGCCGGTCACCGAGGCGGCTGGGGGCGGGCGCTGATGGCCGGCCAGGAGGAGTCCTTCGACATCGTGATCGTGGGCAGCGGCGGCGGCGGGCTGACGGCCGCGCTGGCAGCCCACGCGGCCGGCCTGAAGCCGGTGATCGTGGAAAAGCAGCCCTTCGTGGGCGGATCCACCGGCATGTCTGGCGGCATGCTCTGGATACCGGACAACCCGCTGATGCAGGCGGACGGCATCAAGGATTCCTACCAGGACGGGCTTGACTACCTGCAGGCCGTGATCGGCGACCCGGACGAGCCCTCGTCGGCCGCCAGGCGGGCCGCCTTCCTGGCCAACGGGCCGCGGATGATCTCCTTCCTCCAAGAGCAAGGGCTCAAGCTGTTCCGGTGCGCGGGCTACCCCGACTACTACGACAATTACCCGGGCGGCAGTGCGGCCGGCCGGTCGGTCGAGGGCATTCCGTGGGACGGCAGGCAGCTCGGCGAGTGGCGGCCGCGGATCATCGCGGGCCTCGGCCAGGGCGTCGGCCTCGCCGTCACCACCAGCGAGATCCACACCCTCTACAGCTTCACCCACACGCTCGCGTCCTTCCTGACCACCGCGCGGGTGGTGCTGCGGACGTACGTGTCGCGGATGCGCGGGCAGGACCTGTTCACCAACGGGATGTCGTTCGCGGGCCAGCTGACGAAGATCCTGCTCGACCGCGGTGTCCCCATCTGGCTCAACACCGCCGTCGAAGAGCTGGTGGTGGAGGGGGGCCGGGTCGTCGGCGTGCGCGCCCTCCGCAACGGGGCGTCGGCGCTGATCCGGGGGCGCCGCGGGGTGCTGCTGGCGGCCGGCGGGTACGAGCACAACCCCGAGATGCGCCTCAAGTACACCGCCGCGACCCAGCCCAACGACGGCCGCTGGTCGTGGGGCAACCCCGGCAACACCGGGGAGGTGCTGGCGGCGGCGATCGCGCTCGGCGCCAAGACCGAGTACATGGACGAGGCGATCTGGATCCTGACCCCCCGCCAGGAGATGGCCGGGTCCACCCTGACGATCGCGCGGAACTACCCGCACGCCATCTTCGTGAACACAAGCGGCCAGCGGTTCGTCAACGAGTCCAACTCCTACGTCGAGGTCGGCCGGGCCATGTACGCGAACGACGGCGCTCCCTGCTGGCTCATTTTCGACGACGCCTACCGCCGCTCGGTGCCGTGGCTGAACACGATGCCCCGGCTCCGGGACCTCGCCAAGGCGGTACCGGGCCGCATCCCGCGTCGGTGGCTGGCGGAAGGCTGGATCAGGCAGGCAGGCACGATCGAGGACCTGGCGCGGCTGACCGACCTGGACCCACAGGCACTCGCGGACACCGTGAGCCACTTCAACGTGGGGGCCGCCGCGGGCACCGACCCGGACTTCGGGCGCGGCGTCTCGGAGTACAACCGGCACCTGGGCGATCCCGGGCACAAGCCGAACCCGGCCCTCGGCCCGGTCGCCGACCCGCCTTTCTACGCGCTGCCGATCTACCCGGGCGACGTGGGCACGATGGGCGGCGTGGTTTGCGACGAGCACGCCCGCGTTCTCGACAACGACAACGAGCCGATCCCCGGGCTCTATGCGGCCGGCAACATGGCGGCCTCCGTCTTCGGGCGCACGTACCCGGGGGCAGGCGCGAGCGTCGCCAACACGACGGTGTTCGGCTACATCGCCGCCCGGCACATGGCCGGCGCCGGGCAGGGTTGCGGGCCCGATGGCAAAAACCGCCATCGTATCGGGCCCGCAACCCCGCCATATCCCCCGGGTAGACGACCCCCCGTACCCCCCGCGGAGCCGTTACCGGCTCTGCCCGCGGCGAGCCGGCGCCGGTCAGCGGCCTGGACCGCTGACGGTGGCGTTCCAGACCGCGACGGCGGCCTCGCGCACCGCCTCGCCCGCCACGTTCCAGCGCATCAGGCTGGCGGGCCCGGCGACCGAAACCGCCCCGATCGCGGCACCGCCGTCGCGGACCGGCGCGGCGACGCAGACCAGGTCCTCGTAGGCCTCGCCGCGGTCGAGCGCCAGCCCCGCCGCGCGGACCTGCTCCAACTCGGCCCGCAGGGAGTCCGGTTCGGTGATCGTCTTCGCGGTCCTGCGCGGCATCGGGGCAGCGGACAGCGCGTGCGCGTCGTCGTCGTCGTAGGCCGCGATCGCCTTGCCGAGCGCGGTGCAGTAGGCAGGCTTGCGGCCGCCGCGCCGGGTCGGCACCCGGACCGGGCCGGCCACGATCCGCTGCAGGTAGACCACCTCGGCCCGGTCGAGCAGGGCGAGGTGGACGGCAAGCCCGGTCCGCGCCGCCAGTGCCTGCAGGTGCGGAACCGCCGCCTGGTGGAGCCGGTTCGCTTCGGAGGCGAGTGCGCCGAGCTCGAACATCCGGAGGCCGACGCGGTAGCCGCGGTGCTCGCGTTCCAGCCAGCCGACCTGGCACAGCTGGTCAGCCAGGCGGTGCAGGGTCGATTTCGGCAGCAGGGTGCGGGTGGCCAGCTCATGGAGGCTCAGCACCGGCTGATCGCCGTCGAACGCCGCCATGATGGACGCGCCCCGGCTCAGGACGCTGTGCTTCACGGCCCCGCCACCTCTCGCGCCGGGCCGGACAGGGCGAGCGGTGCGGCGACCGTCGTCAGGCTCCGGGATATCTCGGCCGCGGTCCACATGACCAGCGGCCGTAGGTCCTTCGCGCGTATCTGGTCACGCGGTCCGCAGACCGAGACCGCGGCGACGACCTCGTCGAAGTTGCGGATCGGGGCGGCGACGCAGGCGACACCGGGCACGGCCTCGTCCCGTTCGGTCGCGTATCCCGAGTTGCGGATGCTGACCATCGCCGCCTCGAGGGCGGTCGGCGTCGCTAGGCTCGCCTCCGTCCGCCGCCGCAGGCCTGTCGCCAGGTAATCGCTGACCGTGGCCAGGGGTGAGTAGGCCAGCAGTGCCTTCCCGACCGCCGTGCAGTGGGCCGGGAAGCGCCCGCCGACCCGGGAGGGCAGCGTGTCGGCAAAGGCACTGCCGACTTTGTCCAGGTAGACGACATCCTGCTGGTCGAGGACCGCCAGGTGCACCACCTGGCCAGTCCGTTCCGCGAGCTCGTGGATGACCGGTCGCGCGACGCAGGTGATCCGGCTGCGGTGCGGGACCAGGCTGCCGATTTCGAACATACGCAGGCCGAGAGCGTATCCGTCCTCGTGACGCTTCAGCCAGCGGGCGCTGACCAGTTGCTGCAAGATCCGCTGGACCGACGAGCGGGGGATACCGCTGCGCACGCTTATCTGTCCGGCGGTCAGGGCTTCGGAGGAGCGCTCGAAGACGCTGAGGATCAAGACGACTCGATCGACCATGCTCGATGGTGCTTCCGACATATGAGACCTCCTCGTCTCCGCTGCCTGGTCTCCACTGTGCGATTTACTCAGGTAATCCGGAGCCGCCTGGCTACGAATTGACTTAACTACCGCACATTCGTAGTGTTATTTAAGCAGGCGGAAACCATTTACGCTATAGCAATGAAGAGCGGGGCGCTTTTCTAATGAGAGACCGGGGCCGACCAAAGGCCAACGAGGGCGTCAACAAGCCCGCTGCCGACTTTGCGCCACGTTTTTCCCCTGGCCGGGACCGCATCCGCCAGACCGCGTTCGAAATCTGCGCAGGTCTGGATGATGATGTGGCCCGCCATCAGGGCGCGCTCACGCTGGACGGGGACGGGCAGGGCCGCCGTGGAGACCTCCAGGCCGCGGATGACCTGCAGCAGCGAAGCCGAGCCAGCCTCCTCCAGTTGGATGTTCCGCAGCACCGGGTCCGCCATGATCTGCGCGTTCAGGCGCGCGTACCAGGTCGGTGGCCTTCTTGCCGCCAGTGTGTCGGTGTAGGGGAAAACCAGGCACCGGACCCATTCCCGCAGTTCTGCCGAATCACCGATCTGGTTCACCATAGCAGTGCGCAAAACTTCGGCTTCTCCGTCAAAGCGACGAATAAGGGCGCGGATCAATTCTTCCTTGGAGCCGAAATGGTACCCAACCGCCGACGTATTTCCCTGACCCGCGGCAGCGCCGATCTGACGGTTGGAAACGGAAGAGATCCCGTGCTCGGCGAAGAGCCATTCAGCCGCATCGAGAATGAGCGTTCTGACCTGTCCCTTTCCCTCCGCCGCACTGGTCTGACCCGCACTGATCTGACCCGCACTGGCGCCGCGGCGCCCGTCGGAGCCTTCTGCGGCGGCCGCTGAGTGCCCGAAGAAGCTCCTCGGCTGGCTCACGCTGTCCCTGGCCTCCTGCCTGACGTCGGCGGGCGTCCGCCTCTCGGAGACAGACTAACGGGTGGGGCGGTGACCGGGAGTTTCGCGTCATCGGCTTGCCCCGGCAGTCCGTTTCATGCACCTGGTCCTTCCTTCTCGTCGCCACCCGGCGCGGTGGCGCGTCTTAGTTCATCCGCAGCGCGCGCCCGATGATCCCCGCCGCCTCGAGTTCGGCGATCTCGGCCGCGTCCACTCCGAGTTCGGCGAGCACTTCGTGGTTGTGCTCGCCGAGCAGGGGAGCGGGACTGCGGTGAAACCGCGCCGGGCCGTCGGACAGGCGCATCGGGATGGTGCTCTGCCGGGCAGGCGGCCCCACCGGGTGCTCCGTCACCTCGAAGAAGCCGCGCGCCCGCAGCTGCGGCAGCTCGGCCTGGCGATGCGGCTGCAGCACCTTCGCCACAGGCACCCCCGCCTCCCACAGCAATTCGACGATCTCGTCCCTTGTCCGGTCCGCGCACCAGGCCGCCAGGTGCTCGTCGATCACATCGTGCCTGGCCCGCCGGCTGGCCGCGGTGGACAGTGCCGGGTCGGCGGCCCAGGCCGGGTGGCCGAGGGCACCGGCCATCGCGGCCCACTGCTCATCGGTGGCGACCGCGACGGCGACCCACGCGTCCAGGCGGCCGAACTCGTCGGTGTCGGCCGACCGGTACAGGTTCTGCGGCGCCGCCAGCGGCCCCCGGTTGCCGTCCCGCTGTAGCACCGTCCCGAAGGCGGAGTACTCGATCGGCTGGGCGGCGGCGATGCTGATGGCGGCCTCCACCATAGCGGCTTCCACGAGGACGCCCTCGCCGGTGCGGCGCCGGTGCTCCAGGGCGAGCAGCAGGCCGTTGAGCGCGTGCAGGCCGGCGTTCGGGTCGCCGAGCGTGTACGGCTCGACCGGGTTGTCGTCCGGGTACCCGGTCAGCCAGGTCAGGCCGGCCGCGTCCTCGATGACGTAGCCGAACGCCGGGTTGTCGCGCATCGGCCCGGTGAGGCCGAACCCCGGCATCCGCACCATGACGATGTCGGGGCGCAGCGCTTGCACCTGCTCGTAGTCAAGCCCGATCTGGTCAAGGACCCGCGGCGTGTAGTTCTCGACGAGGACGTCGCTGCTGGCGATCAGCTTCCGCAGCAGTTCCCGGCCGCGCTCGGTCTGGAAGTCGACCGTGACGCCCTTCTTGTTGGTGTTGAGCGCGCGGAAGATCGGGCACTTCTCCCACCACTGGTCCTCGGTCACCGGAATCCCGGCGATCATGCGGGCGCCGTCCGGCCGGGTGGTGGATTCCACGTGGATCACCTCGGCACCCAGCATCGCCAGGATGTGCGTGGCGGAAGGCCCGGCCCAGAAGGCGGTCAGGTCAAGCACCCGCAGCCCGGCGTACGGCAGCGCGTCCCCGGGGCCAGCGCGCTCCGGCCCCCATGGTGCAGCGGTGGTGGCCATGGCGGCCGTGGTTTCCCGCCAGGTGCCGCTGTGCTGGCCGGCCCGCGATGCCGGCCGGGCCGGGCGCAGCACGTCGGGCAGCAGCCGGTACGGGCTCGGCTGCAGGAACTCCTCGCCCGGGGCGCGGCGGAACACCCCACGCTCCCGCATGTGCTCAAGTTCGGTGATGGTCTCGCCGCTGCTGACCGGCGCACTGGGGACGCGGAAGGCGGCGGCAAGGCCCGTGATCTCCTCAACTGTGTGGTCGGCGATCCACTCGCGCAGCTGTGGTGCGGCCCGCGTGGCCTGCTCGCCGATGCGGACCGGCGGGGTGCGGTCGATCCACTCGGGGTGGCCCACCATGACGCACAGGTCGAACCACTGCTGGGCGGTGCCGCACCCGATCGCGACCAGGCTGTCCTTGGCCGCGGCGACGCCGGGCTGGAACAGCGACCGGTCAGTGCGCCAGGGGCGCCCCAGTGTCTCAAAGAAGGTCACCGGGTAGTAGCTCAGGCACAGCACCGCCACCTCGAGCATCGACAGGTCGATGAGCTGTCCCGTGCCGGTCTGGCGGGCGCGTGCCCACGCGGCCTGGATGCCGACGGCCGCGTAGGCCCCGGATAGCCATTCCCCCACCTGGCCGCCGACGTGCACCGGCGCCCGGTCGGGCGCCCCCCGGCCCAGGCCGACGATCCCGCCGGACCAGGCCTGGAGGGTGAACTCGGTGGCCGGCCGGTCCCGCCACGGCCCGTTCAGGCCGAACGGCGTGATCGCGGCCACCGCCAGGTGCGGGTGGGCGGACAGCAGCGAAGCCGGTGTCCGGTCGCCGGCCACCCTAGCGGCCGGGCCTGGCGACCACACCACCGCGTGCGCGCGGTCGAGCAGCTCGTCGAGGTCCGCGGCCGCCCGCTCGCCGTCCGGCCCGAAGATGACGCTCTGCTTGCCGCCCGCGAGGTAGCTGAACAGCGGGGCATCCCGGCCGTCTGCTAGTGGCGCCCCGGAGGCGGTCCAGCACCGCAGCGCGTCGCCTCCGGGCGGCTCGACCTTAACCACCGCGGCCCCGCCGTCGGCTAGCAGCCGTGTGCAGTACGCGCCCGCGATCCCGCTGGACAGGTCGACCACCAGGTACCCGTCGAGCGGGCCAGGGACGGCGTCAGTCATGACGGGCGCTCCCCGTCGGCCCGGGCGCGGCCAGAGCGGCTGAGCCGGAAGTCGGGCGGGAACTGCGCGTCGTTGTCCTTGACCGCGTCGGTCAGCCCGCGCTCAAGCACGCCGGCGTCGAGCCTCATCTCGGTCCGGTCCGGGCGGGCGTAGCGCCCGAGCGACTCGAACAGGCCGGTCAGCATCGCGCCCATCTGCTCGCCCTGGAACTGCTTGTACAGCTCGAAGAAGAGCTTCTGCTGGAACACCGTGTCGGTCGGCCGGTTGCGCGAGCAGGCCAGCGCGTACTTCTCTGTCTCGGCCTCGAGCTGGTCGCGGGGGACAACCTTGTTGAGGAAGTTGCAGTCGTACATCTCGGCCGCGGTGAACGGGCGGCCGGTGAAGACCATCTCCTGGAACTTGCGCAGCCCCATCGTCTGTATCCAGGTCCACATCCGCGGGCCCCAGCCCTGGTAGCGGAACGAGGCGTGGCCGAACAGTGCGTCGTCGGCGGAGATCACCAGGTCGGCGTCGGCGGCCTGGTAGAAGTGCCACCCGTAGCAGTAGCCCTTGACCTCGACGATGCTGATCTTCTTGAACTCCTGCAGGCTCCGGCAGCCGCCGCCGACGCTGGCGAACCACTGGCCGATCTGGCCGCCGCCCCGGAACGAGTCGGCCGGGGGCAGCCGCACGTCGTCGTCCGGCGTGAGGCGGTACTCGGCCAGCCGGGGCCCGTCGTCCTCGCCGTTCAACACCGCCATGAAGTGCGGCAGGTCCGCCCCGCTGCCGAAGTCCTGGCCGAGTCCGCGGACGACGAGCACCTTGACGTCGTCGTCGATATTCGCCCGGTGCAGCAGGTCCGCGTAGTGCAGCCGGGCCGCGCTGGTGACCGCGTTCAGCCGGTCGGGCCTACTGAGGGTGATCGTGGCGATCTTGGTCTTCGGGTCCTTCTCGTAGACCACGATCTCTTCCGGCGGCGGCGGGGATGAGGCAGCGGGCACAAAGACTCCTCGGAGTTGATCGGATCAGCCGACGGGGGCGGACGTCAGCAGTTCGGGGCGGTCGCGGGTGACCAGCACGGTGTCGCGGCGGAAGGCCGCTCCGACGCCGGCTTCCCACACGTAGCTGGTGAGGGCGAGGACCATGCCCGCCTCGATGCGCTCGTTCCGCGCGGTCCGCGGCAGTGCGCCGGTCACCACCGGCGGGTCGAAACCGAGGCCGAGGCCGCGGGCGACCGGCAGCGGCGGCAGGGGCTCGCCTGCCCCGGTGTAGCTCTCCAGCAGGTCGCTGGCGGGGGCACCAGGGCGGCAGGCCGCGAGCAGCCGTTCCGACACCAGGTCGCATCGCGCGGCCAGCGCCTCCGGTATCGCCCCGCCCACGGCATAGGTCCGGCCGACCTCGGCGATGTAGCCGTGCGCGACGACCCCTGCGGTGAAGGCGACCAGGTCGCCGGGAGCGGCCCGGCCGTCACCGCCCGCCCGCCGCCAGGGGTGCTCGCGGCTGGTGACAACCGCGGCGTCCTGGACCGCCGGGGTGGTCGCCCCGCCCGCGGCGGCGGCCTCGAGCAGCACCCCGGCCAGTTCTTTCTCGGTTGCCCCTGGCCGCAGCTCGGCGACCGCCTTGGCCAGGCTGGTCTCGGCCACCGCGACCGCCTGGCGCAGCACGGCCAGTTCCTCTGCGGTCTTGATCCTGCGCGCCGCCCGCATCGCCACCTCGCCGTCGACCAGCTCGGCGGCGGGAAAGGCGACCGGAAGCAACTGTGCGAAGGTCGGTGACAGGGCGTCGGTGCCCACCCGGCGCGCCCCCGCGGTGCCCTCGACGCGCCGCAGCACCTCGATCGTGTTCATCGGGTTCCAGGTGAGGCCGAACAGGTTCTCCCTGGGGATGTCCTCGGGAATCCCCTCGTCCCAGGTGCTGAGCAGGTGGATGGACCCGGTGGACCGCACCAGCATGCAGGCAGGGCCGAATGATGACGTGCCAGGCCGTCCAGAGGGTCGGGGTGCCGGTCACGTAGCGCACGTTGGCGGTCCGTCCCAGCACGAGAACGTCGAGGTCATGGGCTTTCATCTGGGCCAGCGCGCGCTCCCGCCGCCCGAAGCGGAGTGCGCGGTCGTCCGGCCGGACCTCAGTCGCCATAGGGCGTGTAGGGGTAGTCGGAGAGCATGATGTACCCGTCATCGGTGATCAGCATGACTTCCTCAGCGCGGTAGCCGCCCGTGCCGTCTTCCCAGACGATCGGCTCGAGTACGAGAATGTTGCCGGCCTCGAGGACCAGGCCCTGGTCGAACTGGTCGCCCAGGTCAGTGCCCACGAAGGGCATCTCGGCCGCGTCGACCCCCAGGCCGTGCCCGAGGTAAAAGTGCTTGACCCACGGCCTGGTGCCGTCGCCGTGGGCTTCGATCGCCGCCTTGGTCAGGTCGGCACCGGTCGCCCCGGCCCTGGTCACCGCGTGGACCGCGTCGACGATCTCGGTCCACCGCCGGAACTGCGCCCGCTGCCGCGGCGACGGATCCTGGCCGACGACCCAGGTGCGGCCGAAGTCCGAGCAGTAGCCGCCCCAGCTGATGCTCACATCAACCCACAGCACGTTACCGCGGATCAGCTCGCGCTCAGTGGTCAGCAGCGGCAGCGCCAGGTCACCGTGGATGGTCCAGACGCCTTCCGCCCGGCTTGGCGGCATCACCTGCCAGATCGGGTCGAGCACGTTGGCGGTCGCGCCCAGTTCGAACGCGCGGCGGACGAACCGGCCGGACAGGTCCACCTGGCGAACGCCGGGCGCTATCGCCCGCTCGACCTCGGCGATGGCCTCCTCGGTGATCCGCAGGGCCCGCCGCATGCAGGCCAGCTCGTCGGCGGTCTTGGTCGCCTTGGCCTCGCTGATGATCCGCCCGGCGTCGACCAGGCCGCCGGGGAACAAGCGGTGCTGTATGCGCCGCATGGCCCCGGTGAGCTCGTCGACGGCGATCACCGCGCCGGCCGGCACCAGCTCCGCCAGCTGGCCGGCGAAGAGCTCAGCGCCCTCGTCGTACTCCAGGTACACCGGGTTGTGCAGGTGGCCGGCGGGCAGTTCCGGGCCGGGGCCGGCCCCCTCGCGGAACGGCATGTACAGGTGCGGTTCCGGGTCGTCGGCCAGCACCACCGCGACCGGCCGGTCCACGTGCGCCAGCCCCGAGTCCCCCAGCGGCCAGCTCACGCCAGTGGCGTAGCTGACTTTGCTGTTGCCAATCAGGACCAGGACGTCCACGCCGTTGCGGGCCATCGAGTCCCGCAGCTTCTGTCCCGTCTCCCGCCGCATCCGGGCAAGGTCGGGGACGTCAGGGATGTCAGTGACGGTCATGCTCACCTCGCTAGATGCCCAGGAAGGCTTGCACGTTGGCGCTGACGATCTTCTCCGCCCGCTCCGGGCCGACCGAATCGACGACCGCCGACAGCGACTGCCGGGAGTAGCCGAAGGTGCTCTCGTTGTGCGGGAAGTCCGAGGACCACATGACCCGGTCCTCGCCGATCTGGTCGATCAGGCTGAGCCCGAGCGGGTCCACCATGAACGAGGAGTACATGTGGGTCCGCCAGTAGTGCCGGACGTCATGCTCCACGGCGCGGGTTCTCATGTGCTGGTACGACGCCAGCATGTGCTCGGCATCCTGCAGCGCGGCCGGGACCCAGTTGACCCCGCCCTCGAACCAGCCGATCGTCAGCCCCGGGTGGCGGTCGAGTATGCCGGAGAAAAGGTACTTGCCGAACATCTCCCGGAACGACGCGACCTGGCAGATCATCGCCACCAGCATCGGGTTGTGCTCGCAGGGCGTGCTCAGCCCGGTCTCGCCGATGTGGTGCGAGACGGCGACGCCGGACTCCTCGATCGCGTCCCAGACACCGGTCATCGCGGTGCTGCCGTAATCGATCGGCTTACCGTCGTCGTCCTTACCCGGCGACAGGGGCAGCAGGAACGTCTTCAGGCCGAGCGCTTTCAGTTCGGTGAGCGTCCGGGTCGCCCCGTCGGCATCCCACCAGTTGATCAGC
This sequence comes from uncultured Actinomycetota bacterium, assembly GCA_963735315.1. Classification (GTDB taxonomy): domain Bacteria; phylum Actinomycetota; class Actinomycetes; order Streptosporangiales; family Streptosporangiaceae; genus Trebonia. The sequence continues at coordinate 286 of CAVTKQ010000036.1, read as the reverse complement.
CCGACCCCGTAGAAGCGTCCCCTAGCCTGTTCCTGCAGCTCGGCGATGTACTCGTTGTAGACGCGGAAGCACGCCTCCCGCAGCGCCTTGTCGGGAAAGTGCAGCAGCGCCAGCAGCGCGTTGGGGAAGGCGAGTTCCCGGTCAACGCCGTCGGCGGCGAGCTGCTCCAGCCGCGCGTCCAGATCCGCGGTGCTCGACCCCTTCAGCGGGTCGTACTGCATCAGCACGTGCCTGAACTGGGGCGGAAGGAACGACGTGCCCATGGCGCCGAGCTCGAAGGCGCCGT
>CAVTKQ010000035.1:0-149599 GCA_963735315.1 uncultured Actinomycetota bacterium | reverse complement strand
GACGTTGAGGCCGAGGCGCCGCTACTGCCCGCCGGCGCGACGAGATCGGCCAGGTCCGGCAAGCGTTCAACATCGTGCAGCGCGCCGCGATCGAGGCCGCCGCCGGGCAGGCAAGGCTCCGCGACGGGGTCGCCACCGTCTTCCGCAACCTCGCCCTGCGCAGTCAATCCCTCCTGCATCAGCAGCTGTTCCTCCTGGATAACCTCGAACAGCACGCCAGCGGGCCGGAAGAGCTTGAGCGACTGTTCCAGATTGACCACCTGGAACCGGATGCGCCGCAATGCCGAGGGCCTTCTGGTCCTCGCTGGCGACCAGCCCGGCCGCACCTGGACGGAGCCCGTCCCCATGGTCGACGTTCTGCGCGGCTCCGTCGCCGAGGTCGTCGACTACGCCCGTATCCGCGTGGCCTGCTCCAGCCGCGCCGCCCTCCAGGGCCACGCTGTCGCCGACGTCATCCACCTCATCGCGGAGCTGGCCGAGAACGCCACCGCCTGCTCCACGCCCCGAGTCCCCGGTCCGCGTCTCGGGCACTGAGGTCGTCAGGGGCTTCGCCGTCGAGGTCGAGGACCGCGGCCTCGGCATTCCCACGGACATGACTGCCCGCCTCAACGCCGCCTTCTCCGATCCGCCGCCCTTCAACCCCGCCGAAAGCGCGCACCTGGGCTTGTATGTCGCCGCCCGCCTCGCGCAGCGCCACGGCATCGGCATCACCCTTCGCGACTCTGCCTACGGCGGCACAACCGCGATCGTCCTCATCCCCCACGGCCTCATCGTCTCCGACGGACAGCACAGCAACGGCCAGGCCCCAGGTACCCGCTCCCGCGCCTTCGCCGTCAGCGGCCAAGCCGGTCGCGAGCCCAACCTGCCCGGGGTCGCGTTGTCGGGCAGGCACGCCTCCCGCAACACCCCGCGCGGCGTCGGCATCCCGAGCGGCACCGCCGCGTCGGCCGCGGCCGACGCGGCACCGCCACGCGCTCATGCGCCCGGTAGCGTCAGCAGTCCACCATCCCCGGCGGGTATCCCCGCGCGTCACGCGGGCACGCTGGCCGGGGCGGAGTTCCAGCTGCCCCGGCGCATCCGCCAGGCCAACCTGCCCCCGCATCTCCTCAAGTCGGCGACTGCACGCCACAAAGCCGACCCCAAGCCGACAGACGACTTGTCGCCGGAGGAGATCCGCGCAGCGTTCGCCGACATCCAAGACGGCATGGAGCGCGGAAACCGCGAGGTCCTCGTCCCCGGTGGGCGCGAGGCACCCCGGAACGGCCTCAGGGACCCGCGCGGTGCCGGACCGGCCCCCTGGGCACCGCCTGCCAGCGAAAGGAGTATCGGCGACAATGACCGCTAGCATTGACATGACCTGGATGCTTGACGACCTCACCGTGCGCGTGCCGGAGATCGAGAGGGTCGTGATGCTGTCCCGAGATGGGCTGGCCGTCAGTTCCTCCTCGTCCCTGTCCCGAGAGGAAGCCGAGCGGCTTGCCGCGATTGCCGCCGGGTTCTATAGCCTGGCCCGGGGATCCGCCGCCAGCCTCGGCGGCGAGCAGACCCGGCACATCATCGTCGAGATGACTGGCCCGCTCCTCGTTCGTCGCCGCTGCCGGCCCGACGGGTGCATAGCAGCCGTCGCCGGCACGGGGGCAAGGCTCGGCATCGTCGCCTATGAGATCACCCTCCTTGCCCGGCACGCCGCCTCCTACATGCCAGGTCCGCGCCGTGCCGTCTTCGGCGGCGGGATGGCGTGACGCCAGATGGGCCATCCCCGAACCGCTGGGCGGATGGCGCTGCTCGCCCCGTCATCCGCCCCTACGTGCTCGTCGGGGGCCGTACCAGGCCCGTCGGCGAGTTCTTCGACCTGATAGCCATGGTCACCGCCCGGCCTGCTCCAGGCCGCCACCTCCACCTGGAGCCCGAGCACCGGCGCGTCCTGGGCATGTGCGCCGAACCCCGCTCAGTCGCGGACCTCGCCGCTGACCTCCGCATCCCGCTCGGCGTCGTCCGCGTCATCCTCGCGGACCTGCGCGAGCAGGGCCTCGTCGCTATCCGCCCTCCGGTTGCCCCCACCCGGCTTCTTGACACCTATGCACTCAGGAGAATCGAAGATGGCCTACGACGTCTTTGAACCAGGCGGCGAACCGGCTGCCCCCTTGGCCGTCAAGCTCCTCATCGCGGGCGGCTTCGGCGTCGGCAAGACTACCCTCGTCCGAGCCGTCACCGAGATCAAGTCGCTGCATACTGAGGAGTACATCAGCCAGCAGGGAGCGTACACCGATCCCCTAGCCCGGCGTCGCGGACAAGCAGACGACCACCGTGGCCCTCGACTTCGGCCGCATCACCATCGACGACGACATCGTGCTCTACCTTTTCGGCACCCCTGGCCAGGAGCGCTTCTGGTTCATGTGGGACGAGCTCGGCTACGGCGCCGCCGGCGTCGTCATCCTTGCCGACACCCGGCGCCTTGCCGACTGCTTCGCCGCCGTCGACTACTTCGAGCTCCGCCAGGTCCCCTTCATCGTCGCCGTGAACGCCTTCGACGACGCTCCCCGCTTCCACCCGCAGTCGGTGCGCGTCGCCCTCGACCTCGACCCGCGCGTCCCCATCGTCGACTGCGACGCGCGCGAACGCATGTCCTGCCGCCCGCGACGTCCTGCTGGTCCTCATCGCACACATCCGCGAGCTTCAAGAAGGCACTTACGGCGTGAGCGTGACAGGCTAGGCACACCGGCTTCTAGACAAAGTCGCGAACCCGGGCTCCAGTTCTTCCAGCCAACCGCGATCACCCGCGACACCTACCAGCACGTCCGGCGGGCGGCGCACCGGGATGCGGCGGAGAGGGTCGTCTCGCTGCTGCCGGACGGACGCGGCGAAGGAGACGGGCTCATGACAGCGGCGTCCGTTCTGCGTCCGTCCAGGCCGATCTCCAGATCAGGATCGCACGGCGACCCGCGAGCTGAGAAAACGAGGGCACCCTGAAAACCGGCCGTAGAAAACGCGTCCAGCGCTGATGTTCTCCGCTCCGCCTACGAATGCGCCGCAGTACACCTAGGACATGGGCCGGGAGGGCGGTGGCCGGATAATTTCAGTTCTGGGAGGCGCGGCCGGGTAGCTTGCCGAACCGCCGCAGGTAGGCGAGGTTGAACTGGTCAGGCTGGCCCAGCCCCATCTGCGGGCCACGCCGGCCGTGGTAATGCCGCTGGTCGGGGTCGGCGTTCGAAAGGTCTTGATGGGCGCGCTCAAGCCTGATCCGACGCAAGTACTCCTCCGGCGTGGTCCCGAAGTGCTGCCGGAACGAGTACCGCAGGGCAAAGACGGTCACGTCCGCCCACGCAGCGACTTCTTCTACCGTTATCGGCCTGGCGTGGGCGTCAATGAACTCCTGTCGCACGGTCACCGTGGCCGACGCCACCCAGCCGGGGCCGGCGAGGTAGCCGCCGTCATGGTGGTGTTGGGGAAGGTTTCAGCATCGCAACGGCCGCTAGCCTGGTCAGCTCCTGCGCAAGCAGCGGCTCGATTTCAGTGATCGCGGACGTAACCAGCTGATCGTAGATGAAGTCCACCGTCCTGCTAAATGTTCCCTGCCTGACCCGGCCGAGACCGGGGCCATAGCGGCGAACCGCAGGTCCGCCGCGGGCATCCCGGCTCCACTCCTCGGCCAGGGCGCCCGCCACCGTCAACGGCACCTGCAGAGTCGCCATCGCGACGGCGCCGACGAGGGTCGCTGACGGCCGGTCAGCCGGGCAGCAAGAAGGCGCAGCCAGGTCCATAGCGCAGCTCTTCGTCGGCATTGCTGATCTCGCCAACACCTTGCTTGAGGACCGCCGCGTTCGGCATGTCGGCAGGCTCCATCTCAGCCTGGCACACGAAACCGGCGTAGCGGACCATGCCCGCAGCCACGCTTTCGGTCACAGCCCAGTTGATGCGGCCGTCGACCAGGTGCGGGTCCGCGCAGCGGAACCGCGCCGTGTGTTCGACATAGACCTGTCGGCTCAGCTCGGAGAGCAGATCCATATCCTGGGTGGCCAACTCAGTCTGCGCGACCGGCAGGTTACTGTCGTCCGAGTGAGGCTTGGTCATGCGCCATCTCCTCATATACATGCTCGGCTCTGCTGGGCACCTTAGGGGCACGGCCGGCAAGCTCCCCGCGTCGGGACTGCGGCTGCTTGCGCGATGTCCTGACGGGGATCGGCGACGGCGACCAGCTCGGCCCCCCAGCCTGCTCGCCGCCGTCGCCTCAACCCGCACAACACCATTGCCAGACCTTTGCGGTCCTCGTCGCTCCCCGGGCGACGTGGATGGTGTTGCCGGGGACTTTGAATGCCTAAGCCCGTAAAAAACCTTGTTAATATCCCCTCGGCCTTGTCGCCGAGGACGTCGCTCATCCGGCAAAATCGCCCCCGCGACGATGCCCACCCCTTGTCCAAAGCATCCTCGCGGTAAGCGCGACGTCACCAGATCGCTCAATTCGGGGCCCGGGAGGGCCGCGCCTCCGCTGACGGAGACAGGTGGACCTGGGGTGGCGGCCCGCGGACGACGGCCCGGGAGACACTCCTGCGGGTATGGCGCACGGCTCCTCCGGCTTGGCGGTCCACATGGTCCGCTACCGGGGTCCTGAGCAGCAGTCGTAGCCGTCTGCGACTCCTGCGACACGGGAGTAACAGCTCGATCGGTGATACGGTACCACATTAACGTAACCAACGCTGACGATTAGTACAACTAGACCGGAAATCTCAGAAAAAGACGTTGGCATAGCTATGCGGTCGAGCCGGTAAGGCGATCCGGCGGGTCGGTCCTGCCATATGTCGACCATCGCACTGGAGACGCTGGCGAGGTAGGTGATCCCTATGCCGAGGTCCTCGGGCGTCGGGTTGAGGTTTCAGGCTCGATTCCCGACTCATCGAGCATCAGCGTGAGGCCCGCGTCCGTGGCCATGACCCGCTAATCGGGCTAGCTCGAACCGACGGCGAGCGCAGCGGCGAGCGGCTCAAGGCCGGCGATGAGTTGGTCCATCTCGCTGAGTTCGAGGCCGTCGTAGGGCGGCGCGGCGAGGTCGTCGGTGAGCGCCTCGATCCGCTGCTTGGTCGCGCGGCCGGCGGCGGTGAGCCAGCCGTCGGCGCCGATCAGGCCGCGGGCGCGCATGCCGTCGATGACCGCCGCCAGCTGCGCGTGCGGCAGGTGGGAGACGCGGCCGAACTCCTCCGCCGGCATACCCTCCGACAGTGCGAGCAGCACGTGTGCTTCCGTCCCGCCGATGCCGTTGGCGACCAGGGCGATGATGTGCCCGTCGCCGCGGTGTTCGCGCAGCAGGTTGGCCGCGTGCCAGAGGCGGGCGATCGGCTCCTCGGGCAGCGGCAGCGCCCGCAGCCCGGCGTAGAGCGGGCGGCCGACGTCCACGGGCTGGTCGCCGCCTTGGTGAGCAGGTCGGCGGTGCGAGCGACCCCGGGTGCGTCGGCGAGGTCGCCGAGGATGCGGCGCAGCGCGACGACGCAGCCCTGTTGGCGCGCCGCGAGCGCCGCGTCCGGCGTGATCAGGTCCCAGACGCGCGGGATGTGGCGGGCGGCCTCGCCGGGTGCGAAGTTGTAGAAGATCGCGTGCACGACCTCGGCCGGCGCCCGGCCCAGCGGTGCCGCCCGCCCGGCGAAGTAGGTGTCCCAGTAGTTGCGCAAGCCGAGCGCCAGCAGCGCCTCGGCCTGGGGCTCGATCGTTGCGTACGGAATCAGCCCGATGGGCTCCACGAGCCCGAACATGCGGCGGGCGGTGGCGCCCGAAGTCGGCGGTGTCATGATCGCGGCCTTCCGTCCGGAGTGGCTTCTCTCATCCCGCCACGAACAGCCCGGCCGCGATCCGACACCTCGGCCGACATTTGTCAGTTAGCCGAAGGGCCGCTCTCCTTCAGAGCTCAAGAGTGCCGATTCCGACGGCCGGCTGGGTGCGCGACAGATTTGTAGGTAACCAAGATCATCTTTGGGTGCGGGCACGTCAGGCGGCTCCTGTCTGGTTGTGGCGGTGGTTGCAGACGGCTTCCCACTGGCTGCTGGCCTCTGCGCAGCGCAGGGTGATGATGGAGTCGGCGCCGTTGACGGTCCAGTGCATGCCGGACTGCTTGAGCCGCTGGCCGATGACGGCCTTGCAGCCGGCTTCGACGATGCCGGATCCGACGAACAGGCCGCGGGAGCGGAACCTGTGGTAGCGCATGCGGGGCGCGTTGTTCAGGAAGTAGCCGAGCTCCCTGTCGGCCTCGTCTTTCTTGTTTCCTTCCAGGGGGTATTTCCGGACGGCGGCTTCGATCCCGTCGATGTCGCCGTAGTCGAGGTCCTCCAGGCGGGCGGCGAGCCACTCGTCCTTGCGGTCCAGCAGCATGAACTCCAGGGACAGGGTCAGGCTGTGCAGGTGCTCGCGGGCGTGGTAGAGGTCCACGATGCAGGTGGCCTCAGGGAACGTTGCGGCGGCGAGGTTCCAGATCCAGGCGGCGCCGTCCCCGATGACGGTGAGCTGGCGGACGTGGTCCGCGCCGCGGCGGATGCCCTCGGCCCGCACCAGGCGCTGGAACGCGGCGGCGGGCTCGAAGGTGGCGATGTAGCTGGAAGATGCCCGGTCGCGGACCGGGTACCCCTCGTCGTCGAGCTTGTCCTGGGTGAAGAACGACCGCCATCTTGACCTCGCGGGTGCGGGCGCGGCCGTCCTCGCCCTTGCCGTCCCGGCCCGCGGTCTCCTTCGCCGTCACGGGGACACCGGTGCCGTCGATGACGGCGTAGAGCTTGTCCGGGAGCGGGGACGGCGGCAGCGGCGACCAGCCTGCGCCTGGCGATGAGCCCGGCCCGGGAGCGCGAGGCGGCGGCCAGGGCGGCGCCGCCGGCCTCGGCGGCCCGCTCGACGCGCTTGACGGTCAGGCGCACTCCGGCCAGGTCCTCCAGCAGCCCGGCCGCCGGCGCGAACGGCACTGCGGCCGCCGCTCTTTCGCTCACGGCCTGCAGCCCCGGCGACACCGAGGCTCCGGCTATCCCCAGCTCGGCGTCCCTGGGGGCAAGGCCGTGCCCGCAGCGGGCGCAGTGGTACCAGGCCCGCCGCAGCGTGACCGGGCCGAGCACCGTGTCGATGACCTTCTCCCGGTAGCCGGTGAAAACGGCCTCGTGACTCCGCCCGCACGGCACGCGCGGCCCGCGGTGGCCGGGATCGGCGGACAGTGCCTCCCCGAGCACGCCGCCGCCGAGCTTCAGCAGCCCGACCCGCAGGACCGCCTCGGCCGCCCCCAGGCCGACATCGCCGCAGCCCAGCGACCTGGCCGCCTCAGCTGCCAGGCGGCCTATCTCGGCGGCCTTCTCCTGCGCAAGGGCGGCGAAGTCCCCCCTTTCGCCCTCCGGCGCGGAGGGCGCTTCCCCGAGCGGCCGGCCTGGCCTCGCAGATCGCCTCGTTGACCTCCACGATCCGCTCGGCCAGCGACGCGAACTCCTGGTAGGCCGCCAGTTCCCCGCGCACCTTCTCCACCTCCAAGGCCGCCAGCTGCGCGGCCCCTGGTCCTCTGCCCGCGTACCGTCCTGGTCCACAGGAACCGGGGGCCGTGACCGGGATGACCCGGCTGCGCGCACGCGCAGTTCGGCTTCCCGCACCTCCGGTAGTTCTCGCTCACCGACCCACGCCGGAAGTCGCCAACCTCGCTGAGCTGCGCGTACAGCCTCTCCCGCTCGCCCTCAAGCTCCGGAAGTGACGGCTCGGACATGGATACTCCTCATCTGGTTACGGATAACGTAACCAGATTCCCATCATAACCTGCCCGAACGCGGGAGCCCTACGATCGTGTCGCGCACCCAACTGAATGTGCCTAGCTCCAACTGAATGGGGTGTACGTCAGATTTGTAGGTAGCCAAGATCATTTAGCGGGCTGGGCTGGTCACGCGGCTCCTGTCTGATTGGTGACGGTGATCGCAGATGGCTTCCCAGGTGCTGCTTGCTTCCTTGCAGCGCAGGGCGATGATGGCGTCGGCTCCTGCGACGGTCCAGTGCATGCCTGCCTGCTTGAGTCTCTGGGCGACGATTCTTGCAGCTGGCCCTCGACGACGCCGGAGCCGACGAACAGGCCGCGTGAGCGGAACCAGTGGTAGCGCATGCGCGGGGCGTTGCCGAGGAAGTAGCCGAGTTCCTTCTCGACTTCGCTCTTCTTGATGCCTTCGAGGGGGGCAGGTGCGGACGGCGGCCCCGATGCCGTCGATGTCGCTGTAGTCGAGGTCTTCCAGGCGGGCGGCGAGCCACTCGTCTTTGCGGTCGCCGAGTGCGTGAACTCTAGGGCGCGGGTGAGGGCGTGCAGGTGCTCCCGGGCGTGGAACAGGTCCACGACCTGGGTGGCGCCGGGGAAGATGCGGGTGGCGATGCCCCAGATCCAGGCGGCGCCGTCGCCGAGGACGGTGAGCTGGCGGACGTGGCCCGCGCCGCGCCGGATGCCGCCCGTGCGCCAAGCTCAGGCCGATAGGCGGCGGACATGAAGCCAGCGCCCGTTCTGACTGATGATTTTGATCATCATTGTCCGTTTAGCGTGGTGACGCCGGGGCTGTCGGCCGCGGGCGGGGTGAAGGCGCCGAGCAGCGTGGCGGTGATGAGCCGGGGCGCGTCGCTGGCGTCGAGGCGGCCGGCCGCGACGTCCTCGGCCGCGGCGTGCATGAGGCTGAAGGACGTGGTGGTGAGCCAGTGCATCGGCATGTCGCTCCGGAAAGCGCCCGTACGCTGACCGCGCTCGATGAGGTCCTGCACCAGGCGCAGCACCGGATCGTGGATGCCCCGGATTCGCTCGTTGGGGAGTTCCCGGTGCGCGGCGAGCAGGATGTTGCGGAAGCGGTGGACGATCTGCCAGGACGCGGCGACTAGGCGGGCGAGCTCCTCTCTCGGGTCGCCCGCGGTGTCGGTCGCGGCGAGTATCGCGTCCGCGTGCTCGATGGCTCTGCCCATGACGGCGTCGACGAGTTCGGCGCGGTTCTTGAAGTGGCCGTAGAGGGTGATCCGGCCGACGCCTGCGGCTGCGGCGATGTCGGCGATGCTCACCTCGGGGTCGCGCGCGAGGCAGTCCGTCGCCGCGTCCAGGATCGCCGCAACGTTGCGCCGGGCGTCGGCCCGCTGCGCCCGCGGCCCGGTGGTCTGCGGCCCCGTGGTCTGCGGCACTGTGCCGGGCGCATTACTTGAAGGCATCGGCAAAAACCCTTTCTCGAACACCGATGTATGAGTTATGGTCGGAGACAGGTAACTCATACATACGAGTTCATGTTAGCGCCCATAGCGCAGAAGGGGAACCGACATGCTCGAGAGGTGGGGAAGTGTCGTAGCCGCCCGGCGGCGGTTCATCCTCGTGGCAGCGATCCTGCTCGCCCTTGTCGGAGTCTGGTGGGGCACTGGGGTGTTCACCAGGCTTGTGACCGGGGGATTCGAGGATCCAGGCAGTAGCTCAGCACAGGCCAATGCGCAGATCAGCCGCTCGCTCGGCGGCCAGAGCCCAGACGTGATCGCGCTGTACTCCAGCCCTACAGCGACCGCCCAGTCGCCAGGCTTCCGCGACCGCGTCGAAGCGGAGGCACAGCGACTGCGGGCGCTGCTCGGGGTGGCGTCGGTGGCGAGCGCCTACGACGGCGTTCCCGGGCTCGTGTCGCGCGACGGGCACGCGACGTACCTGGTGATCCGGCTGACGGCGCTTGATGACAGCGGCAAGCAGGCCGAGTACAACGCGATCAAGCCGCAGTTGACCGTCCCTGGCCTGGACACGCAGGTCGGCGGCACCGTCGCGGTCAACGTCCGGATGGACGATCTCACCAAGTCGGATGTGACCAGGGGCGAGATGATCGCGATGCCCTTGGTGCTGCTCCTGCTCATCGTCATCTTCGGCGGGGTGGTCGCCGCGAGCCTGCCGGTGCTCATCGGCGGCCTCGCCATCCTCGGCGCGTTCACCGTGGTCCGGGCGATCTCCATGGCGACGGACGTGTCCACCTTCGCCGTTAACGCCATCACCCTGCTCGGCCTGGGCATGGCGATCGACTATTCGCTGCTGCTGATCAACCGGTTCCGGCAGGAACTCCGGTCAGCCCCGTCCACCAAGCAGGCCGTGGCCCGGACGCTGGCCACCGCAGGCAGGACGATCCTGGTGTCCGGCCTGCTCGTGATCCTGTCCCTGGCGAGCCTGCTGATCTTCCCCGAGGTCTTCCTCAAGTCGATGGCGCTGGGCGGCATGGCCGCCATCTTGGTGGCGATGATCAGCGCGCTCACCGTTCTCCCGGCCATCCTGGCCATGCTCGGGCACCGGATCAACGCGCTGCGCGTGCGCAACCCATGGCGGCACTCGGCCGCGAAGGCACCTTCGTCGGCGGCCGAGGCGGAGACAGGCGCGTGGGCTCGCCTGGCGCGGAGCGTCATGCGACGGCCAGTGTTCTATGCGCTGGCGGTGGTCGTCATCCTCGCCGTGCTGGCGTCACCGCTGCTGCACCTGCGGTTCGGCAGCGTCGACGAGCGAGTGCTCCCGGCCGGCGACCAAGCCAGGACCGTGGCCGAACGGGTGGCGACGGATTTCAACGGGACCGTATCTTCCCCGATCCTGGTCCTCATCGAGGACGCCAGCCCAGCCCAGGTCAACGACGTCAGGCAGCGGATCAGCGAGCTCCCCGCGGTCACCGGGGCACAGGTGAGCGCGCAGCGCGGCGACGCCACGCTGATCTCGGCCAGCTACACCGGCGGGTTCGCGGGCACCGCGGCACTCGACGCGGTCCGTGAGGTCCGTGCGCTTCCTGCGCCGCCCGGCACTCACCTGCTAGTCGGCGGCGACTCCGCGTCGATCCAAGACGAGATGAACTCGCTGAGCAACGGGCTGCCGTGGATGCTGGCGATCATGGCGGCGGTGACGTTCGGCGTCCTGCTTCTCGCCTTCGGCTCGGTCTTGCTGCCACTCAAGGCCGTGGTGACCAACATCGCGTCGGTCGCGGCCACGTTCGGTGCACTCGTGTGGATCTTCCAGGACGGCCACCTGTCGGGCCTGCTGGGCTTCACCGCCACCGGTTACCTCGAGCCAACGGTCCTCATCCTGGTGCTGGCCGAACTGTTCGGGCTGGCCACCGACTACGAGGTGTTTCTCCTTTCGCGGGTCCGCGAACAGTGGGACGCGACCGGCGACAACACCACGGCCGTGGCGACCGGCCTCCAGCGCACCGGCCGGATCATCACCGCGGCCGCCGCTTTGCTGATCGTGGTCACCGCGGGATTCGCCACCGGCCAGATCGTGCTCACCAAGCTCATCGGCATCGGCATGTCGCTCGGCATCTTCCTCGACGCGACCCTGATCCGGGCGCTGCTCGGGCCGGCCACCATGCGGCTCCTCGGCAGGTGGAACTGGTGGGCGCCCGGCCCGCTCCGCCGACTCCACCGCCGGGTGCGCCTCGAGCAGGACTCGGCCCAGCCCGGGCCAGTTCAGGTTCTGACTTCGGAGGGATCGTTATGACCTCAGCCGTGCGCCGTGCGTCGGGCACGGCAACCAAGCCACCCGCAGTCCCGCGATCGGCCGCCTTGGCCCTCCTCGCCGCCGCGCAGCTGATGCTGGTCCTTGACGTGACGGTAGTGAACGTCGCGTTGCCGGATATCGGTGCGGCCCTGCACCTGCAGCAAGGCGTGGTGCCCTGGGTGATGACGGCGTACACCGTGTTCTTCGGCGGGCTGATGCTCCTCGGCGGGCGGATCGCCGACCTAGTCGGCGCGCGGCGCCTCACCCTGCTGGGCTTGTCCCTGTTCATCGCGTCGTCGCTGGTATGTGCGCTCTCGGGCGGGACCGCGGTCCTGCTAGTCGGGCGGGCGCTGCAGGGCGTCGGCGCCGCGCTGATGTCGCCTGCCGCGCTTGCCACCGTCATGACGCTCTACACCGGCCCGAGCCGCGGCAAGGCGCTCGGGGTATGGTCGGCGCTGGCCGGCGCCGGCCCCGCCCTGGGGGTGGTGCTCGGCGGCGTGCTCACGTCGGAAGCAGGCTGGCGGTGGGTGTTCGCCATCAACGTGCCGATCGGGATCGCCCTGCTCATCGCGATACCGCTGGTCGTGCCGGTCAGGCAGCAGCCCGAGGCGACGCGGCCCGGCCTTGATGTCCCCGGCGCGGTGCTGGTCACCGCCGGTACCGGGGCCGCTATCTACGGACTGGTCAATGTCGGGGGCCACGGCTGGTCCGCCGTGTCCACCGTGCTCCCGCTCGTGCTCGCCGTCGTGACCCTGGCCGCCTTTAGCGTGGTCGAGCGGCACACCAGGCAGCCGCTGCTCACCGTCGCTCTCCTCGGCCGGCGCGCGGTCTTGGCCGGCAGCTTCCTCATGCTGGCCGCCACCGGGCTGTTGGTTGGGGGCTACTTCCTCGGTTCCTTCTCCCTGCAGCGTGCCGACGGCTACAGCGCGCTGCACGTGGGCCTCGCCTTCCTGCCAGCCGCCGTCGCGACCGTTGCCGGGGCGGCGGGAGGCAGCCGGATCCTGACCGTCGTCAGCGCCCGCGTCGTGTCGGCCGCCGGCCTGGCCCTTGCTGCCGTCGGTTACGCGATAGCCGCACGGTGGTCCCAGCCCGCCGGGCTGGTGACCGGGCTGAGCATCGCGGCGCTTGGCATCGGGGCGACGTTCGTCACCGCTTTCACTGCCTCGCTCGCCGACGCCGACCCGGCCGAAGGCGGCCTGCGGTCGGCACTGGTCAACACGTTCCACGAACTCGGCGGGGCCGCCGGCGTCGCCGTCCTATCTAGCGCTGCCGGGGCTGGCCTAGTCACGGCACAACTCGCCAGCGGGAACATCGGCCACGCCTTCACGATCGGCGCGATCACCGCTGCGGTCTCCGTGGTGATCGCAGCCGTCGTGGTTCCCGCCGTCCTCCGCAAGCCGGCCAATAGCCCGGCGCACTGAAATCCCTGCCAACAGGAGGTAACTGACCATGACCGACAGCAGAGTGGCAACCGCAGCTAGGAGACCAGAGCCACCGCCGACCGACCATCGCGCTCGCCGGCTTAGGGCACTGCGCTTGAACAGCGCCGGGATATCCGTGATGCTCCTCGTTCAATACGGGCTCGGGATCGGGGTCAACCTCTATGCCGAGGTCCCGGACGCCGATCGCGGCGTTGGGATTCTCGTGTCGGCGGGCCGGGCACTGACCAGCCAGCCCGTCACCCTCGCGCTGCACACCGCACTCGGGCTGCTGATGCTGGTCGCCGGTGTCACCGTGCTGGTCCGTGCCATCCGCGCGCGGCACCGGCTGGCGATCGCAACCTCCGCTCTCGGCTTCGCCGCCATTATCGGTGCCGCAGTCTCTGGCGCCACTTTCGTCAGCAGCGACCACGACAGCGCTTCGCTGGCCATGGGCCTGCTCACCGCCGTGGCGCTGCTTTCCTACCTCGCCAACCTGCTGACCGTCGTCCCGTCCGCCAAGGGATCGGAGGGATAAGGGAGCGGGCGCTATGTCAACGTGTTCGAACGGGCGCTCGCGGCCTACTGGAGCTGGGCGGGCTGGTCCTACGACCCAAGCCACCCGCGCTTCGCCGAGACGCTGTTCGTCGTGCGGGAGTTCGCGATCACCTACCACGTGTCGATCTCCCGCGCGGACACCGTACGCGTCCAGCTGTGGATTGAACGCCTGGGCACCACCAGCCTCGGCTACGCGCGACAGCCGGGCCTTCAGCATGTCCAATGAGAGAAACGAGAACTCAGCCGACCGGGAGCTGGTCCCACGTTGGACCCACCATGGCCCCACCGAATGGCAAAAAGAACGACCCGCAGTCTAAAACTGCAGGTCGTTACCTGTGCGCCGCCAGAGAATTGAACCTCGAACCTGCGGACTAAGAGTCGAAGCTGGCCCTGGCTGGTGTCCGTCTTTAATAGGTTTAGTGCCCATGGGAAAGGCGAGCAAGAAGAAGTCCGACCGGCGCACGGGAATCGGGCCGCCTCGGACGGAGATCGAGTCGACGGTCAGGCAGGAGCAGGTAAAGCGGCGGCTGATCGCTGCGCTGAGCCAGCCAGGCCAGGTAGGCGACACGTTGCGCCAGGTCGCCGGGCAGGCCGCTGCCGCGCAGGCGGCAGCCGACGATGCCGTAACCGGGCTGTGGGGCGGGGTGACACCGGTCCCGGCTGAGGTCCCGCAGTGGGAGGACGGCTCGCTTGGTGACTTCTTCTTCACCGAGCCGGTCATCGCCGGGGCTGCGGCGGCGCCGCCGGCAGCGGTGGCGGTGCTGCCGCCGTCCGAGCGCATGCTCGCCTACGGCAGCGCCAGGGAGGCGGTCGCCTCCGTGCTCATCAGGGCCGTCGTCTTCGACGGGCTCCCTGTAGCCGGTCCAGCCATCGGCGTACTCATGGAGCACCTCGCTCCGGTCATCGAGTGGGAGGCCGGGCACTTCGGCCGGCCGGTTAGCGATGCCGAGGCCGACGAGATCGTGACCGGCCCAGCCTTCGTCACAGGGAGCGCCCTGTTGGAGGCTGCCCGCGCGGTCATCGCCGAGGACCGGATCGCCCCGGTGATGGAGTTCCTTGAGCCGGTCCTCGACGCGGCCGTCGCACCGCTTGGCCTGTCCGCCGAGCTGACTGGGGCTGCCGTCGCGCGGGCGCTGGCCTGCGCGGCGGCGCACGCGTACATCTTCACGGATCCGGGGGACACCGTACTGCTCAACCAGCTCGACCCCGACAGCACGACATCCGAGAACGCGCTGGAGACGCTGGTCACCGACAAGCTGCTCGCGCCGCGGGACGCGCTCCTGGCTGGCTTGGCGGTGCTCGCGGCCCTCGCTGGGCTCTGCCGCAGCAACGCGGTGTCGGTCCTGGCGGAGGCATAACACCTCCGGACACCCGCCGTGACGTCGACTTCGGTCACGGTTCTCAGCGAGTTGTCCGGCGGTTCTTCTCACTGGTCTGTCCTTTTCCTCAGGTACTCCGTATCGCGGTGTCCCTTGCTGCGGCCCCGGGGAATGGCTTCCTCGCCAGACGGGCCTTTCGGCGGTTATCGGAACTGCCCCTTGGCGACCCAGCGCGTACTGCTCGTTAGCGACCAGCATGGTCACGTGACCTCCGAGGATGTCCTGGCCGTGCTGGATCCGTCGCTCTGCACGCTCAAAGTGATCACACTCAGCTTTTCCCGGTGGCGCATATCGCAGTGATCTGCTTTCGACGCATTGAGGTTTTCTCAACGACTCTCAGGCCGGCCTGGGACTTCCTGTCGTCAGCCAGGCGATCCGGAGCAGTTCGTGGCCGCGGCGGAGGCTGCGATGGCGGAGTTGTGGCCGGGTGGGGCGGGCTTGGCGGCTGGCTTTCCTGGTCCTTTGGCCTGCTGCGGTGAGTTCCGTCACCTCGGGCATCAACTGGATCTGGTAACCAGAACCGACAGCGGGGAAGGTGCCCAGGACGACCCAGTGCCCGGCGTTCGCGGCCTGGTCGATAGTCACGGTGCCGAGGCTGCTGCCGGAGCCGGTGGAGACCGCGTACGCCGGCCTGGCCGAGGGCGTTCTGCGTGGGCACGTAGACCGATAGCGTGCAGCGGGAGGCGCCCGAGAGCGCGCCGAACGACCAGGTGAGCGTCGACGGGCTGGGCTGCTTCCCGGCTGGGTTCATGGTCCAGACCGACGCGCCGTCGCAGCCGTCGCCGGACCAGCCGCCGCCTTGCGCGGTGGTCCACGGCGGCCCGGGTCTGTTGGTGGTGAGGGTGACGCCATTGTCCTGGCTGGCCGGGCAGCCGACGCCGGTGACTCTGCAGCGCGGAAGTCATCCGCGGCGCGGAGGCGTCCGCCAGGGGTCATCCGAGGCGAGGGGCCGCGCCTGCCGGGGTGGGCTGACGCCCGGAGACTCTCGGTGAGGTCTGCGGTCCGGCGCTGGCGGCAGTATGAGCGGCAGGGCGCGTCACCGCGACGGCCGTCCCTGCCGCGATCAGCGCGGCGACGGCGGCCGCGACGGCGGCGCGTCGCCCGCGGTGCCTGCGCGGCGGGGCGGGTTGCAGGGTGTCGGCGGGCTCAGGGACATTGGTGAGGAACCCGCTGGCGGCTGCGGCGGAGGCGTCGCGCCAGTGGTCTTCCCACTGTCCGACGGGGCCGCCGCAAGCCTGGACGTAGGCGACGAGCACCGGGTTGGGCGGCAGGGCAGGGCCGGCCTCGGCCGCGGCGAGCGTCTCCTCAGGGAAATGTGCCCGTTCGGCGAGTTCGGCCAGGCTCAGGCCCGCTCCCGCCCGCAGGGCCCGAAGGTCATGAAAGAACGCCTCCAGTTCCGGCATCAAGGATCACGCTCCTTGGTCGGTACGGTCATGTTCCTTGTCCTCTGCGGAGGCTAGCCCGCTCCATCAACGGAAACCGGACTATCGGGTATAGACCTCCCATTACGAGCTCGTGACATTAGTCGTCACCCTCAGGCGACGACCCCGGGGCGGTTCGAGTTCCGCTGACGTCGACGGGCCTGGCGCCGAGTGCGAGCAGCCGCTCCAGCTCGGCGTCCTGGTCGCGGTCGGTAGGGTTGACGTCGAGGTGCAGTCGGAGCTTCCCGGTCCGCAGGTCGCTGCTGGGGCTGAGGACGAGGGCGGGCTGCGGGCCGCCGAAGCCGCCGTCGGGCGGCCCGATCTCGATGCTTCCGTCGTCTTCCCGGCCAGGCGGTGTTCTGCCTGGCCTGGTTCCGGGACAGGGGCAGCATCGCGCGACTCGGCGCGGGCTTCGGCCTTTCGCAGGCCACGGCCTACCGCTACCTCGGCGAGGTCATCGACGTCCTGGCGGAGCAGGCCCCGGGACTGCGCGAGGCGCTTGAGATGGCCCTGGCCGAGGGAACCCCGTACGTCATCCTGGACGGCAAGGTGGTCGACACCGACCGCTGCCACGAACGCCCACCCGGAACGCGCTCATCCGGTCCGTGCGGTGCCTGGGAGAACGCGGCTTCGCGCTTCGCCGCCGTCTATCCCCAGCTGGCCGCCCACGAGGTCCAGACCACCCGCCAGATCCCCATTGTCATCCTCCCCCGGCGGTAGACGGCCACCGCGGGGCTACCTCCTGCTAGCCTCGATCTTTCGCGCCCTTGATCTGCTGGCCTGAGGTGTTCGGCTGGGGTTGATTTCCGATGCGGGCGATGTCCGGCTGCCCGGCTGTCGCGCCGGGTGGGCGGGGCTCCACGGGCCCTGGTGTTCGCTCCTTCCGTGTCGTAGGGGTGTTCCGGCTGGTCAGCCGGACGGGAGGGCTTGCAGGCGGGTGACAGCGGCGGTGATCTCGGCGGTCCAGGGCCAGCGTTCGGCGAACCTCAGCCGCAGGCGGCGGCCGCTTCGGGCCAGGCGGCCGGCAACGGAGAACAGCCGCGGGCGCAGCCGCTTGGGCTCCCAGCGGCGGGCGTCCCCCGCCAGGGCGAGCATCTGGGTCCAGGCCAGCAGCTCGCAGGCCAGGGCGACGACCTCGCACCAGAGCTGGTTCTGGGCGAAGCCCTTGAGCGGCAGGTTCCGCAGCCCGGTGTCCTTGGCGCAGCGGATCCGGTCCTCGCACCGTGCCCGGCGGCGGTGCCGCAGCTCCAGGTCCGCGAGCTGGCCCTTCTTCGCGTCGGTGGCGAAGCAGGTGAACCGGTGCCCGTCGACGTCGGTGAACCGCAGCTGCGCGCCGGGGTGCGGCCGCTCCTTGCGGACGATGACCATCATGCCGGCCGGCCAGCCGTCCAGGTCGAGCAGCCCGGTGACGTCGGCGACCCAGGCACCTTTCCTGACCTGCCCGTCTCCGTCGTAAGCCGGGGTCCAGGCGTCCTCGGGGACCCTGCCGATGGCGCCCTGGACGTCTTCGGTGACCGTCATGCCGACTGAGAAGTGCAGCCGCCGGGACCTGGCGGTCAGCCACTTCAGGAACTCGTGCGTGCCGCCGCCGGAGTCGGCCCTGACCAGGACTCTGCGCCGCAGGTGACGGGGCAGCTGCGCCAGCGCCAGCCGGGCAGTCTCGATGTGGTCGGCGGCGGTGCTCGGCCCCGCGTTCCCCGCCCGCAGCACGATGGCCAGCGGCTCGCCGTTCCCGGCCGCCGCGTGGTCGGCCCACGCGGTCACCGGGTGGAACCCGAACGTCTTCTTCCAGGTCGGCGCAGCCTGCTCCTTCTCCGAGTGCGCGATCAGGATGGTCGCGTGCGGGCACTGCCGTTCCCGGTGCCGACAGTCCGTTGTTCCTGGGCATCGGGCCCGGCTGTGGCCGTCCTCGCCTCAGCTTGCCGGGCACGTGAATATCCGGCGCATGCTTTTTCCTGCGATCCCGCAGGGCCCCAAGCCTTACCGGAAGCGCGTACAGACGGTAGCGCCAGCGGACTTGCCGCTTCGAGCGTCGGCCGCAGTCGGCACCGCCATCCGGAAGTATCTCGCCGCTGTCCCGCGCATCCTCGGCAGGCAAACAGCCGGTTTAGGCGTCAGCGCCAGCGATGTATCCATGCGAGTGATGGTTACCAGCAGGTATCACTGAGTGTGACAGCACTATGTAGGGGACTCCGGGCTCGCTTCGGCACCCCGGGTGGAAGGTCTAGACCATTGGCCTAGCCGACTAGGGACGACGCCGGCGCCGGATGAGCCGTTTTTGACAAGCCCCGGATTGCTGGGTCCGTGCGCGCGAGCAAACATGGAGCAAACATGGGGACAAACCGGACACATAAAAAATGACCTGGGGTGATGAGACCCCAGGTCATTCCGTGTGCGCCGCCAGGGACTTGAACCCCGAACCCGCGGATTAAGAGTCCGCTGCTCTGCCAATTGAGCTAGCGGCGCTCGTTGGCAACGGACCAGATGTTAGCAAGGATCGGCCGGTCCCGCGAATCGGACGCGAGAACTCAGTGACGGACACGCAGCAGAGGCACGGCAGTGTCGCGATGAGGCGCCAGCCGCGTCCCTGGGGCATCCTTGAGGACATGCCGCATGACGCAAGGACGCCCCCGTCGCCCCCGTTGCCGCCTCCGCGGAACGCGGCGGGCCCGTACCGCGTCTGCTGCGTCTGCCTGGGCAACATCTGCCGTTCGCCGATGGCCGAGGTGGTCCTGCGCGACCAGGTCGGCAAGGCCGGCCTCGGCGACCACGTGGTGGTGGACAGCGCGGGCACTGGAGACTGGCACATCGGTGACCGCATGTACGCCAGGGCGAGAGCGCAGCTCGCCGGCAACGGCTACGACGGCGAGGCGCACCGCGCCCGCCAGTTCGACCCGTCCTGGCTGCCCGAGCGCGACCTCATCCTCGCCATGGACGCCAGTAACCTCCGCGACCTGCGCGCGCAGGCCCCCGCCGCCGAAGCGGAGCGGATCAGGCTCTTCGGCGAGATCGCCGGCCTGGGCGGCCAGGACGTCCCCGACCCGTACGGAGGCTCGGCCGAGGATTTCGCCGACGTGCTTGCCCTCCTCGAATCCGGGATGGCGCGCCTGGTCGCCCAGCTGAGCCTCATTTCCAGATGATCGTTGAGCGCCCATGGCTCTCAGCGATCCACCATCTGCCGGCCCGGCACCGCTGAGCCCGGACGAGGTCAGTCGGCGGTCGTCGTCGGGGTCGTCGATGGCCAGCGCGTCGGGGGAGAGGGGCAGCTTGACCTGGAAGTCGGCCCCCTGCCCGGGCGCCGTGCGCACCGAGACCGTGCCGCCGTGCGCGGAGACGAGCCCGGCCACGATCGCCAGCCCGAGCCCCGTCCCGCCCGAAGCCCGGTTGCGCGCCGCGTCGGCCCGGTAGAACCGCTCGAAGACGCGCTGCGCCTGGTCGGTGGTCATCCCCGGCCCGTCATCCTCGACGTCAAGCACCACGGCGGGCACCGTTCGCGCGCCGGTCCCCGGCGCGTCCTCGGCGGCTCCCGCCAGCTGGGCGGACCGCCCCAGTCGTCCTGCCCGGCCGCCCCGGCGTCCCGGCCGGCCCGCCGCTCCCGTTGACCCGGCTGAGCCTCCAGCGTGCCCCGGCCGATCTTCACCCGCACCGGCGTCCCGGCCGGCGTGTGCGTGATCGCGTTGTTCACCAGGTTGGCGAGCACCTGCCGCAGCCGGGGCTCGTCCCCGTCCACGAGGAACGCGGTCCCCGGCGCGACGATCAGGTCGATCGGCCGCCCGGGGGAGACGATCCGCGCGTCCTGCACCGCGTCGGCGGCCAGCGTGAGCAGGTCGACCGGGGCCTTGGCTGAGCGGCCGCTGCTGGTCGAGCCGTGGCCAGCGTGAGCAGGTCCTCGACGAGCAGGCCCATCCGCGTCGCCTCGGACTCCACCCGGCCCATGAGGTGATCCAGGTCCTCGGGAGACAGCCCGTCTCGGTGGAGGCCGCGCCGCCAGGCGGAATGGTCAGCGGCTCGCGGAGGCAGCCGCATCCGTTCGCGAATGACGAGTTCTTGCGTTGCCGGTGCACCCGTGCGCAGGCTGCTCGCCCCGCCGCGCTGCCGGTAGTGCGCGGCGAAGCCGCGGATCGTGGTCAGCGGCGTGCGCAGCTCGTGCGAGGCGTCGGCGATGAACCGGCGCATCCGCTCCTCCGACTGGTGCGCGGCCTGCTCGGACTGCCTCCTGCGCGTGGAAGGCCGCTCGATCTGCGTCAGCATCGCGTTCAGCGAACGGCCGAGCGACCCGATCTCGGTGCGCGGGTCGCCCTCGGGCACCCGGTGGTCTAGGTGGCCGGCGGCGATCTGGCCGGCGGTCAGCTCGATGTCGTTCAGCGGCCGCAGGTTCGCCCGGACGACCGCCGACGCCGACGGCGGCGAGCACGACGCACGATCGCGCCGCCCACGATCAGGTCGAACGATCACCAGTCGCTGGATCTCAGCGCGCTGATGTTGCCGAGGTCGACGGCGACGACGAGCGTGAGTTCCGGTCTGGACCTGGCCGCTGGTGGCGTCGGAGACGGGGTCATGTCGCGTCTCCGCGATACCCGCCAGCTGTCCGGCCGGACCGGACGGGCACGGAGAGCAGCCCGCCGGGCGCGTTGGCCCAGCTCGTGCTGCGTCGGCAGCTGCGGTAGCGGCTGCTGGCCCTGAGTCCGGCAGCTGCCGTTGCCGTCGGGCGGAGTGCGTTCGAGTACCAGCTGAGCTGGCTGCCCGGCTGCCTGCACGCCCGGATGACGTTGGGGTTGCGACGGGTAGGCGGTATCCGGCTGGATGGTCTGGAAGCGACTGGCCGGCGTGCGCGTCATGCCCGGACAGCCCTGTGCCGCTGTCGTTCGCGCGCGTGGTCAGCGTAGGAGCGCAGCACGTAGACGCTGGTCAAGCTGATCGGCCGCCAGTCGCCATGATCACCAGCGCGACGCACCGCCGCGATCAGCTTCGTGCGCAGCGGCGTCCGGTCGGAGAGCCGCTTGACCGGACCGCAGGGGGACCAGCCGGCGCGCAGCCAGTCCGGTCGAGACTGGCCGTCCAGCCGGTCGCTCCACGGTGCATCGCCATGTCCGCCCCCGCCATGGCCCTGGCCTACGACGACGGGAGCCGCAGCACGTATCCGACGCCGCGCAGGGTGTGGATCAGCCGTGGCTCCTTGGTGTCGATCTTCCGCCGCAGCACCGACACGTAGGACTCGACGATCCCGGTGTCGCCCCGGAAGTCGTAGTCCCACACGTGGTCGAGGATCTGCATCTTCGACAGCACGCGGTTGGCGTTGGACATGAAGTACCGCAGCAGCTTGAACTCGGTCGGCGACAGCTGCACCTGCGCGCCGCCCCGCCAGACCTCGTGGCTCTCCTCGTCGAGCTCAAGGTCGGCGAACTTCAGCCGCGGCGTCGGCTCCACGCCGTCGCCGCGCGTGCGCCGCAGCACCGCCTTGATCCGGGCGATGACCTCTTCGAGCGAGAACGGCTTGGTGACGTAGTCGTCGCCGCCGAGCGTGAGGCCGCGGATCTTGTCGTCGGTCCCGTCCCGCGCGGTCAGGAACACCACGGGAATCCGGGCGCCGCCGCCGCGCAGCCGCCTGATGACGTCGAAGCCGTCCATGTCGGGCAGCATCACGTCGAGCACGATCAGGTCGGGCCGGTGCCGCTGGGCGGCCTGGACCGCCTCGGTGCCGCCGACGCGGTGATCACGTCGAACCCGGCGTACCGCAGGGACGCCGAGAGAAGCTCAAGGATGTTCGGCTCGTCCTCGACGACGAGCAGCCGTGCGTCGGCCTGTGCTCCCGCTTCGGTGATCGACGTGTTCATGGTGCCCATCTTCGCTCGCTTTGCTGAGGGAAACCTGAACGTTTCCTCGGGGACGGCTGTCGCCTTCCAGCGTACGCCGCGCCCGTCACCGCCGCGGCAGGCGCGGTCACCGAGGTAATCAGCGTAGCCACGCGAGCGTGATGCTGACACGCCAGCCATCACCTTGGAGAGCGCAACGTCCAGGCTCAGAACGGTAGCCCTGCGGCTGACCCTACGGCCAGCAGCTCGTGACCTGGCGTGCCGCAGGGCTACACTGGGCAGCTGAGCGTTGCGTAAGAGCCGGGGCCCGTGCGCCTGTCCTGGGCGTGCGGCGAGCCAGTGCGCGATGGCGGCGGAGCGGTTGGGCACGCCGAGCTTGGAGTAGATGCGTCTGACGTGGTTCTTGACCGTCTTCTCCGCGAGGAACAGGTGTGCTGCGATCTCTCCGTTGGTGTGCCCGCCGGCGATGAGCGACATGACCTCAATCTCGCGTGCCGACAGGCCGAGGCTAGTTTGCTCATCAACCTGTGCACGGCTCATGAGACCTCCGGTTAAGCCAGTTCGTGATACGCAAGCACCGGCGCGTCACGATGTCAAGACCTACCTTTACAGGTACAGATACACCAAAACGGCGCTGCTCAAACCGCCCAAAACGGAGCAGGCGTTATCGCCTGCCCCATCTTGCGTCGTTTTCGTCGTCCCGGACGTCCTTAGCCGACCTTCGTGCCGGTCAGCAGCCCGGCCGGGACGGGCTTGCCCGCCTTCAGCGCGTTGAAAAGCTGCAGCGCCTGCGTCCGGTTCCACAGCACCGCGTCCCCGGCGCTCGTCGGGTAGTTGGCGTTCGCGATCGGCACGGTGCCGGTCTGCGGGCCGCGCAGCGCCAGGGCCGCCTGGACCAGGTCGTACAGGCTCGTGCCCTTGTCGACGGCGATCGAGCTCGCCGCCGTCGAGGCGAACGGCAGCGCGGTGAACGGGTTCAGGTACACGCCCGGGCTCGTCGCCTTGGACAGCAGGGCCGACAGGAACGCCCGCTGGTCCTGGATCCGCTGCAGGTCCGAGGTGGCGAACGAGTGCCGGTCGCGGACGAAGGCGATCGCCTGGGTGCCGTTGAGGTTGTGGCAGCCGGCCGCGCAGGCCCTTGAAGCCCGAGTCCCCGTTGGGTCGGCCGGGATCGCGGTCTTGACGCAGATCCGCACCCCGCCGACCGTGTTCACCACGTCGGCCAGGCCGCCGAAGCCGATGCCCATGTAGTGGTCGATCTTCAGGCCGGTGACCGACTCGACCGTCTGCACCAGCAGCGTCGGCCCGCCGAATGGCGAGCGCGGCGTTGATCTTGTTGCTGCCGTGGCCGGGGATCGGCACGTAGGAGTCGCGCGGGATGCTGATCAGCACCGGCTTGCCGGTGCCCATGTGCAGCAGCATCAGCGAGTCGGAGGCGTCCGCGCCGTCCGAGCCCAGGTGCAGCGTGGCGCGCTCGGCTGCGGCTGATGCCGGTCGCGCGAGTCGGACCCGGCGATCAGCCAGTTCGTCCCGGCGGAGGTGACGGTGGACGCGGGCAGGGCGACGGTGCGGTTCAGCTTCCCGTTGACCCAGAAGTACGTGCCGCCGATCACGACGATGATCACGAGCACGACGACGCCGATGATCAGGGCGATGCGGCGCCCGCGCCGCCCCGGCTGGCCCCAGAACCGCCAGCGCCGCCCGCCGCCGCGCGTCGGCGCGCCGCCGTAGGTCGAGGTCCCGTAGGGCGCGCCGTACGCCAGGTCCGCCGCCGCCGTACCCGGGACCGCCCGAGTAGCCGGGCCCGCCGGGTAGCCGCCGCCGCCGCCGTAAGGCGAACCGGGCCGCGCCGCGGGACCGCCGGGGCCGGAGACCGGCGGCGGCTGGTCGGGCCAGGCGCCCCGCCCGCCCGCGCCGCGACCGTTCCCCGGGGAGCGGCGGCATCCGCGATGAGATCGTCATGTCGTGCGTCGCGTCCGACCCGGGCGCGCCGGCAGGCGGCTGCTCCGGTTGGTACCAGCCCTTCCAGGGGTCCTCGTCACTCATCGGGCATCCCTCCACCAGCCGTCGGCCCCGCCGCGGAACGCTTCCGCCGCCTGCGTCCCACTCAGACAACGGTCCGGACCGGGCGTAAGGTTCAAAGTCCGCGAACCTCGCCATCCCGTGGGGCGGGCGGCGAGCGACGGCGGCGGCCGGGAACGCGGATCATAACGCACGCGCCAGCGCGCCAGTGTACCGGCGGTCGTCGCGGCCTTCCGTGCCTCCTACTTCCAGAAATCTGGTTTCTTCCGGCGATTCCCGGCGCAGTGACATCGGACCGGGCCGACGATAGGCTCGTCGGTTAAGCGGCAGAACTGACGGGAAACATGCTCCCCGGGTGCTGGGCGGAACCAGGGGGAACCGTGTCAACGCAAGTGACCAATTCGGACGGCACCGAAGCCGATCTGATCGAGCACCTTAGCCACCTGCACCAAAAGGGCACCAAGGGCTTCACCAACGAGTACCTAGCGAACCTGCACAAGACGCTGCACCAGCGCAAGCGCGACCCGATTCCCGAGCACACTCACCCGGAGCACGAACTGGCCGAAGCAGGCCAGGGCCTAGGAACGCGAAGGGCCCCGGCGCCTGCCGGGGCCCTTCGCACGGCAAGGTCCTCCGTGACGGGGACCGGGGGCCGCCGACTGAGCCGCGCCATGAGTCCCACGGCGCTACCGTCGGCCGGCTAGCCGGGGAGTTGCGCGCGTAGTGACCGGGCGCGCTCCGTCAGCTGGGCGAGCACGCGCACGGCGGTTTCGATGTCCTTCGCGTCGATGCCAGCGGTAAGGGCGCCTTCGGTTGACCGCATGGCCTCTTGCAGTGCGGTGAACCGCTCGCGCCCAGCGTCGGTCATGCTCACCAGCGACGCGCGCCTGTCCCCGGGGACGGCCGAACGGACCACGAGGCCGGCCTTTTCGAGGCGGTCGATCCGTTCGACCATCGACGGGCCGATCATGTCCAGTGACCTGGCTAGATCCTTCTGCACGAGTGGCCCGCGGGCGTTGAGCGCCGCCAGGACCGTCCAGTCGGCGAAGGTCGCCCCCTCGCTGGCCAGGGCGGCGTCGAGCAGGACGCGGGTCGCCCGGGCGGCGACGTTGACCTGCCGCCCGATCGGATCGAACTTCGCCCCGCCTTCGCCCCTAGCCACGCACGTGCCCTAGGGGAACTGGCCCGCGCACATGCCCAGGGAGAACTGGGTGTGCGGCGTGCCCGCTGAAGGACTTGCGGCGGCGGACGTGGCAGGCGGTCATCACGCGTCCCATGTTATCCCTTGACCATTTAGATAAGTACCATATAGTTTGGTTCCATATAAATAAGCCAACCGCCATCTACCGGAAACCGGAGATCCAGCATGGTTCCTCAACGACCAGCGCTTTTTCGTCGTGCTTTCCCCGCTCGCGTCCTGGCCCTGGCCGCCGTCCTGGCCATGTGCCTGGCGGGCTGGACGGCCACCGCTCTCGCGCCCTCGTCGGCGCGGGCCGCCAGCGCAGCCCCCGCTAGCCAGCTCCCGGCTAGCCAGCTTCCCGCCAGCATCGTGCGGGACCTGGGCACCTGGAACTACGACCAGCCGGACAGCAAGACGATGACGAACATCGCCGTCGCCTACTGCCCGGATGGCACCCCGAGCTGCGCGAGCGTGCCGCCCGTCTCGCTCCCGCAGATCGGCTACGTGGTCTTCTCCGCGGGACCAGGCGGGTCCGTGACCGGCCACACCGACCAGGGGTGCACCTGGCGGTTCACGCCGCAACCCGGAGGGCTGGAGCTCAGTCCCGGCGCCGCCCAGACCTGCTTCAACCACGTCATCGGCTCCAGCTACACGATGACCCGCTGGTCCGTCCGCTTCTCAGGCCGCCACGAGACGGAGTACATCACCGCGGTCAGCCACCTGTCCTACGGGAATTTCGACTTCGTCCTCAAGAACGGCAAGCGCACCAGGGCGGACAGCAGCCAGGCGGCGGTGCGGCGGTTCACCGGGAACTGGCAGTACGCCCCGGCGAACCCGGAGACAGGGCTGAACATCAAGACCACCGTGTACCCGGCGCAGGTCGGCCAGGCCGAGTCGGCACTGACCGGGCAGGTCACGTTCACGTCCCGCCGCGGCGACCTGATCAGCGCGCGAACGGGGGACGGGTGCACGTGGACGCTGGCCGTCGCGGGCAACACCGCGGAACTGCGGCCAGCCAAGCAGACCTGCGCGCGCCACGGCGCGACCACGGTCATGAGCTTCTGGTCCATTGCCAGCAACGGCAGGCAGCAGGTCTCGGTCATGGCGGGCACTGACGCCAGGGGCGGCAGCTTCCTCGCCGCCAACACGAGCCTGACCCGGGCAGCGCGGTGAGCCGGCTGCGGGTCGCGTCGCGCGAAGGAATGGCATTACCGCGGGCGGTTGTGACGGCCACTACCCGGCGGCACTAACGATGAGAGGTCATCGCAGGCCGGCCATCGCAACAGAGGTCGTATCGAAATAAGTTGCGAACACCTAGTCGTTCACCCAGATCAGCGGATGTTGAAAGCCGCGGCGAACGCCGTCTGACGGCCGGACAAGCGCGCGCAAGCGCGGGTGACCGCTCCCATCCCGCTCCCACAAATCGAACGAGTCCGAGACCGCGCCGGAGAGTGTCGACGAGCGGCACCGCCCGACCCGTGCAGGTCGCAGGCTTCCAGCCATCCCGGGACGCCAACGAGCGGCTGCAACACGCTGGGGCCACGGTCGCCCCGCGTGTTACAGCCGCTCTTTGCTGCGGGACACCGGGACAGAGAATTAGAGAGAGCGGGGACACCGGGGACACTCGCTCCGGCCTAGGTTGCCAACGCCCTTGTTTTCGCAGTTCACCAGATGTTCGGGGACACCGGGGACACCGGGGACACCTTCTGACGATGTCCCAGGCCCAAGGAGTCGCGCACATGCATGAGTACTAAAGCAACCCCGGGCCACAGTTGGCAGGCTAAGCTGCAGCGGGCTGAGTGACACGATCGACCAATTAGCAAGATATTGCCACGAAAGCATGCTATGGGCTCTAGCGTAGGCGTCTAGGTCCAGCATCAGGGGATGTGGCGTGATAATAAACCTGGCGGATGTAGCCGATGGCGTCCTAGTGGATGTGATCAGTGTGGCCCTACGTATGTTGGCGCTGCCAAGGACATCGCGACGGTCAGCAGATGAATTGTCGATCGCTGGGTGGGCTGACATCGACGCTCTCATCGGAGACGGCCTTCCCGGGGCGACGGCGAAATTGCCCGGATTGTCGGACGAAGAGGCAGCGCAACTCAAGGCAGCCCTTAAGCGCCACGAGGTGCAGGCGGCGTTGCAGTCGTTGCTCGCTGCGCGCTTGACTGACGCGGCTGAAACTTACGCAATCAAGGCGCGGAAAGCTGTGAGGCTAGTCTAGGCGGCATACCGCGAGCCGAGGCGGTAAGCGATGATCTCATAGCAAGATTGGTAATCTTGTCGCACATTTGGAAGGTACTGTTGGGCTCGCTAGACTAGGGCAGATCAGAAAAGTGAGGCATACGAAGAGCCGGATCATCGAGATCCTCGATAATATTGAATTTCAGGTAACCGCTCTATCTCATGCCGATCGCGGAGCAATCGGAAACCCGATTCCTGGACAATTATATATTGCACGTTCGCGACGTTCACGGAAAATTGGAGCCACCAGACTTCGAGCCAGACGAAGAAATCTCGGTCGATAGGATCTATGCTCCACGCATCATTCACACCTTACGTCAATCTTGGCATCGGTTCGAGCTCTCAGCATAGCTTGAATGTCATTGACCTAGCCGAAACGATCGATCGCACGGTGTCGCTCGGAGATCCGGGTGGGGGGAAAACGACAGCACAACTACTCGCAAACCACTACGCGACTGCCCCAGGTGGAAAGCTTCCATCCTGGTCACATTGCGAGATCATGCGGCCACTGATCCGCCGGAGCGGTCGGTGGTAGGTCATATCGAACACACCTTGGCCACCAAATATCAATGCCCCGCCCCGGACGGACTGGTGGACCGACTCTTGCGAACAGGGCGTGCCGTCGTGATCTTTGACGGTCTCGACGAGCTTCTCAATACGTACCGTCGACGTGACATCTCGAATAGAGTCGAGCAGTTCTGTGTTCAATATCCGCTAACACCGGTGCTTGTCACCTCGCGGCTGGTCGGTGATGACGAAGCGCGACTCGATGGCTCGCGATTCGCGGTCTACAGACCCTGGGCGGATTTGGCAATAAAACGCAGATCGCCGAGTACGCGCGCAAATGGTTCGAGGTGCAGGAAGGTGCGATACCTTCAGTCGCCGCCGCCGAGGCCCGAGCGTTTCTGGCGGAAAGCGCAAGCGCGAATGATCTACGGTCCAACCCCTTGTCGCTGTCCCTGATGTGTATCCTCTATCGTGGCGAGGGATCGCTTCCGCGTGATCGTACCGGAATCTATGCCAGGTGCGCTGAATCGTTGCTGCGCAAATGGGACGAGATGCGGCGAATTCATCGTGATCTGCGAGACAGCCACCTGATCGAGCCAGCCATATGCCACGTTGCCTGGTGGTTGTTCACCCGCGACGACCCCCGAGATAGGCAGTAACCGAGCGCCAGCTTGTGAACGAGATCGCCACCTCCCTGCGCCAAGGGGATTTGAGTCGCAAGAGCAGGCGCAAGCCACTGCTCGCGAGTTCGCTGAATCCTGTAGCGCGCCGCATGTGGGTCCTTAGTGAAAGGGACTTCCGCGAGAGGCGAAAAACTGTACCGTTCACTCACAGGACATTCCTAGAATACTCACGGGAGTACGCCTAGCTACAGTCTCAGACACTCCAGAGCATCCGGCGCGTGCCCTTGTGGAACCGCTGTTGCACGGAGAATGGGAAGTGGTTAGCCAGCTCGCCATTCAGATCAAAGACAGGAATAGTGACCGCGGCGCCGATCGGATCTATAGCATCCTGTTGGACTTCGCCACAAGTACGTCGTCACAGATCGTCCCGCCGAGACCGTATCTGATGGTCGAGGCCGCCTGCTGTCCTTCCTCGCGCGAAGCCTTGAGGGCGCCGAACCATCTCCGGCGAGTGTCCGGCGATTGACTCAGCAGCGCTTGACTAGCTATTCGACGAGGGAAAAACGCAAAATGCTTCCATTCCCCTGAGAGATTGCTCAGTTACTCTGTCGCAACGACGAACTGATCGCCGACGAGCTCAATAATCGTGTTGCCGAGATGATGACATCTAGAAACGCGCAGGCTCGATCACTGGGCTTGAGGCTCATCCTTGAACTACCACGGATAAGCCGTATTTCCGCTTACTCGTTCTGGGCACAGTGGGCGAGACAACAGGCAGCAAGAATGTAGGGGACCGCAGATTGTCGACGAAGCAAAGCGCGATGACTGGTACTTCAAGGCGGGATTCTACGCTCACTGTCTCAAATTTCGAAAATGTACTAAAATGGCAGGCGATCTTGGTCCTCTTCGAAGGGGCCCCGCCTAGCTTCTCTGACTCCCGATCCCGCCGTACTCAACGCAGCTAGCCGAAGTTCTGTTCGCACTACGAGTCTGCTCGAGAAGAGGTCGAAGCGCAGGTCATCACGGTACTTGCTGCTGTGGAAAGCATCTTCTAAGCCTGATCGCCGCGGCGGTCGCGCTGCCCTGAGAATTTGGCGCGGGGCTGCGGGTTGTTGGCTGGCGCGGGTCGCTGCCGCTCCGTGGCGCGGTTTGCGGCCGGTGCGTGGGCTGATCGGGCGGCGCGGGACGGCGGGGCTGGGACGATGGGCGCGGGCTGCCCGTGACGCCGAGCTGCTCTTTGGGATGCGAGCCCGTTTCTAAGCCTGGCGCCGGGACCTTGACCTGAGGGTCGCCTCTTGTCGCCTGTGAGCACGACGGTCAGTATTCGCGGCCTCCGAGCCAGATGACCGGGGTCCCCGGGCAGCCCGCCTGGTTACCGGTTCCAAGCATAGGAGGCCCCGGGTGGGCAATGCGAGGGCGCGGAAGATTCCCGCGCAGCTGGTGGAGGACGAGGACTACCAGCTCCGCCACGAGCGGGTGGCGGGGATCGACATCGCGAAGGCGAAGGCGGACGTGTGCACCCGGCTGCCCCCGGCCCGCGAGGGCGGGCGGCGGGCGTCGCGGGTGGAGGAGGTCCCCGCGACGGCGCGGGAGATCCTGGCGCTGGCCGGGCGGCTGCTCGCCGACGGGGTCGAGCTGGTCGTCATGGAGGCGACGTCGGACTACTGGCGGATCTGGTACTACCTGCTGGAGGCCGCCGGGCTGAACGTGCAGCTGGTGAACTCCGCCGCACGCCCGGCAGCTGGCCGGGCGGCCGAAGACCGACCGGCTGGACGCGCAGTGGATCGCCCGGCTGGCCGAGATGGGCCTGCTGCGCCCGTCGTTCGTGCCGCCGCCGGAGATCCGGGCGCTGCGCGACCTGACCCGCACCCGGCTGCAGCTGGTCCGCGACCGCACCCGGGAATGGCAGCGGCTGGAGAAGCTGCTGGAGGGCGCCCTGGTCAAGCTGTCGTCGGTGGTGTCGCTCGCTGGCCAGGACCAAGACCGCCCGCGACATCCTGGAGGCCATCGCCGGCGGCGAGCGCGACCCGAGGGCCCTGGCCGCCCTGGCCGCACGGCAGCGTCAAGGGCGGGCGCGCCGCCATCGAGCAGGCCCTGGACGGCATGCATGCTCGGCGATCACCACCCCATGCTGATCCGCGTCCACCTGGACCACATCACGCTCCTGGACCGGTCCGTCGCCGCGATCGAGGACGAGATCGAGGCCGCCCTGGACGCCATCCCCGCCGCCTGGGGCATCAGCGCCGACGGCGTCCCGTCCCCGGACCCCGGCCCGGACGCCGCGGCGCTGCCCGCCGCCGAGCGGCTCGCGGAGATCCCCGGCGTCAGCCCCAAGCTCGCCATGGCGATCATCGCCGAGACCGGCCTGGACATGACCCGGTTCCCGACCGCCGCCCACCTGGTGTCCTGGGCCGGGCCTCGCCCCGGTCGCCCGCCAGTCCGGGCCCCGCAGCCGCAAGCCGAAGCAAGGGCCAGGGCGACGCCTACCTCAAGGGCTACTGCACCCAGGCCGCCAACGGCGCCGCCCGCACCGACACCTTCCTCGGCGAACGGCTCCGCCGCCTGTCCAGGCGCCTCGGCGGGAACAGGGCCAAGTGCGCCGTCGCCCGCTCCATCCTCGTCATCATCTGGCACCTGCTCGCCGACCCCGACGCCAGGTTCACCGACCTCGGCCCCGACTGGCACGACCGCAAGGCCGACCGCGACCGCAAGATCCGCGCCCACCTCCGCCAGCTCCAGGCCCTCGGCCTCGACGTCACCATCACCCCCGCCGCCTAAACCCAAAACCCCGCTGACCAGGCCCGCTGCCCAAAGCGCCACGGGCCGTTAAACCATGCCCGCGTTTGGTGCTGATTCTCACGGTCAACCATCCACATCGACCTTTGTTTCGTGCTAATTTTCGTACCGGTCCCTGTTAGTTTCACTGATATTCGCCGTATGCGTGCTGGCATGCCAGTAGTCCTCGACGAGATCGCCTATGTCGGACTCCTGGCACTAATATGCATTACTATCGAACTCGACGCCAGAACCCAACCGAGTTCAAGTCCCACTTGAACTACCAGCCAGGCTGCGATTCAGGCGTATATTTGATCAACTGAACAGCAAACGCGTGAACTTCGTGGAAGTGGATCCAGGCTGAGACATTCGACAAAAGCAGCGCCGCGCTCCCGTCGTTCGTCGACACGGCAATCCTCTTCGACCTCACTTAGGGCCAGGGAGTTCGCTCCGCGGGGCTAGTTCCGAATACATTTCTTGAAGTACGCAGAACTCGTTTCCCCACGGATCGCGCATCACCCAAAAATCAAAGCCGCGCTCTGCCTGGTGGTCCCAACGCGATGCACCTAGTGCTTCAAGCCGCTTAACCTCAGCTTCCACGTCGTCTGTTTCCAGGTCGAGGTGCATCCGGTTCTTGGAAGCTTTGACATCATCGGTTCGCTGCAAGAGTATCCGGTACTTTCGGTATCCGGTACGCGCAACTTCGGTAGATGTGGCAGCTTGTTGGACCTCCCGGTTCCCAGACAGCACCTAGCGCTGTCGACCAGAATGTAACAGCTGCGTCGAGGTCGTCAACGTCAATGGTGAAATACGCGATTCGGCTACGGTGCATCGTTTACGTCCTTCGTTTCTTCGCTTATCCAGCGTAGATAGTCTGGATTACCGTTAGTGATCGGCCGTGACGATATGCCCGGCACCTGGTAAGGACGCACGCGCTTGACGTACTCGACGATTTCGGGACCTAGTGCCGCCCGCGTGTTTAGCGATGCGCGCCCCTCGGTACGCTCCACTACCTCGCCCTCCCACCAGTACAGGGACTGCACGGGTGCGAAGCTGTGAGCGCTCGCACATAGGCGCGGTCTGTGGCCCGGGGTGCCCCTGCCGTCGTCGCCGCCGCGGTCGGCGGCGGCCTACGCGCCGCCCACGGCCGCGGCGTCGCCCGGCTGACGACCCGGAAGGGTTCGGGCGCTGCCCCGTCTCCGCGCGAGCACGCAGCTACAGCAAGACGGAACGGCTCCTCAGCCACGACCAGCTCCGAACGATGCCAGGGTCGCTACTGGCACCGCCGACCTGCCCGCCGTCGCTGGCTGCGCTGCCACCTGCTGCCGGACTAACCGGCACGGACAGCGGCGCGCACACCAGACCATGCTCGACGACCTCAACATCCGCTACGTGCTGCAAGCCGAGCAGATGGCCCGGAGTACCGGGAATGCGTGGGGTCTACAAGCACATCGCGCCTGCATGGCGCACCGACCTCGTGAACGGTTTGCAACGCACCTGGGAGGAGTCGCTAGCCGAGCGCGCAGCGATCGCGCCGCGGTCGGCCGTACCGCTACTGGACGGCCTGCTTGCGGCCCGCGCGGCAAGCCGGTCACGGGCCGGAAATCCAGCTATACCCCGCTGAGCAATTCGGCCGAATCATGGTTAGTCCAGATAGGTAGTCTGGCGATTATCTGGCGACTATGGTGACGCTATGAGCTGGTGGCAGGCGGCAGGGTGGGGGCTAGCGGGTGGTCTGGCTGCGGGAATCCTCGGGTTGATGACCGCCGTAACGGTTGCGGGTTTCAAGTGGCCGTGGAAGAAAGACGAATTGTGGCCGAGACTGT
This sequence comes from uncultured Actinomycetota bacterium, assembly GCA_963735315.1. Lineage (GTDB taxonomy): Bacteria > Actinomycetota > Actinomycetes > Streptosporangiales > Streptosporangiaceae > Trebonia. Next base: position 116,378 of record CAVTKQ010000035.1, on the reverse strand, counting down.
TCGTTGTCACCTGCGCTTTGCTGCTGGGAGCGCTTGTCGCCTGCGCCGCCCATAGCCAGATGAGTGGCCCCTGGCCTGCGTTCGTCCTAGGTGCTGGCGCTCCTGCCACGATCCGAGGCCTACTATCAGGTGTTCAAGTTCGCGCAGAACCTGATCCTAGACAACATTCAGATAAACGTTCTGTACCCATAGCTGAGCACGAGCCTGAAAAGCGAGGCGAGATCAGTGAAAGTAAGGGGTAACAGTTTCGTTGAACGGGTTGTAGCAGCGGGCCGTCCTGCACGGCCATGGCTCCGTGTCACTGTTTCGCCGCGGATAGCACGAATCCTGATAGCCGCTGGTGCCACCCCCGATCCGGCAACGCGGGCCATGCTGACGGGATTCTCCGGCGCGAACCCGGCCGGCGCGAACCTGTCCCGCGCGAACCCGCACGGCGCGAACCTGCCCGCGCGGACCTGTCCGGCGCGAATCCGGTCCGGCGCGGACCTGTCCGGCGCGAACCTGGCCCGCGCGAACCTGTCCCGCGTGGACCTGTCCGAGCGCGGACCTGTACGGCGCGGACCTGTCCGGCGCGAACCTGACCGGCGCGAACCTGACGGCGCGAACCTGACCCGCGCGAACCTGACCGCGCGAACCTGACCCGCGCGAACCTGACGGCGCGAACCTGCCCGGCGCGGACCTGACCCGCGCGAACCTGACCCGCGCGAACCTGACCGGCGCGAACCTGACCGACGCGAACCTGACCGACGCGAACCTGACCGACGCGAACCTGACCGAGACGATCCTGTTCGGCGTGGACCTGTCCGGCGTGGACCTGTCCGGCGCGGACCTGACCGACACTCGCATCGAGGAAGTGCTTTGGTCCGCGTCAACCACATGGCCAGTGGCAGTTGCATCCACCATGCGCGACAGGTCAGAGGAGATTCGCCCTGGAGTATGGAAGGTTACCGGATCAGGCAACGCTGATTTTTCGGCAGAGAGTCCGCTGACGCCGCTGAGGTAGACGGCCCCGGTCGGCCGAGGCGAACCACTCGTCGACTGAGGTTGCTGGACGGGCCGTTAGCGGTCCACTTGAAGCGCAACCGGGCCAAGATCACTCCCATCTCGCTCCCAGAATCGGACATTGAAACGTCAGCGGCCCCGGCCCGTTCCCGGGCCAGGGCCGCTGACCTGCTCAACACTTGGGGTGAGTGACGGGACTTGAACCCGCGACATCCAGGACCACAACCTGGCGCTCTACCAGCTGAGCTACACCCACCATGCGCCTTCCTACCGGAAGGCTGTCACGAGTATAGCGGTCCGCGCGAGTGCTGAACGAACGACTTCCGCTCGAGATCATCCGGCTTGCCGCGCTTCCGGCGCTTCCCGTCGTCCGTGCCTGGCCGGCGGCTTGCTGGCGTACCGCGCGGCGATCTCCCGCGCGGTCGCCGAGTCGGGTCCCGGCTGCGGCACGAACACGGTGTCCCGGTAGTAGCGCAGCTCCCGCACGGACTCGATGATGTCGGCGAGCGCCCGGTGCCCGCCGTGCTTGTCCGGCGAGGCGAAGTAGGCCCGCGGGTACCAGCGCCGCGCCAGCTCCTTCACCGAGGAGACGTCGATCATCCGGTAGTGCAGCCAGTTGTCGAGCTCGGGCATGTCCCGGGCGATGAACCAGCGGTCGGTGGCGATCGAGTTGCCGCACAGCGGCACCTTGCGCGCCTCCCGCACGTGGTGCTTGACGTAGGCGAGCACCGCGTCGCAAGCCTCCGCGAGCGTCATCCCGCCGGCCAGGTCGGCGAGCAGCCCCGAGGTGGTGTGCATGTCCCGCACCACGTCGCTCATCTGGTCAAGCGCCTCGGCCGGCGGCTTGATGATCAGGTCGATCCCGCCGTCGAGCAGGTTCAGCTCGGAGTCCGTGACCACGCACGCGATCTCGATCAGCGCGTCCCGCTCGATGTCGAGCCCCGTCATCTCGCAGTCGATCCACACTAGCCGGTCGTTCATTCCACCAAGGGTAGAGGCAAAAAGCCTTATCCCGAACGGATGCGCGCTCCGCCTGTCCCGCCCCGCTCACCGGGTGCGGCGTGGCGGACGGAGAGCCGACTCGTTCGGACTAATCTCGTGACCGCACTCGGCGCCCGGGCTGCGTACTGCGCCGCCGCGACCGGCCGACCCCTGTCGCGGACCTTTTGCCTCTAGCGCCGCAGAATTCGCGATCATGACGCCGCGCTCCGCGCGGGCGGCTACGCCGGGATGGGCAGGGCCGCCTCGGGCGCGGCGCCGGGAGGCCGCGCGCCCGCACCTGGAGGCCGTGCGGGCCGGTGATCCGGTCGATGTCGATGGCGCCTGGCCCCGCGTTGTCGCACCCGGGCACCTGCGACGCGCCGAAGTGCCCGCCGCGGGCCCACGCGACGCGGCTGCGCTGGTCGGCGATGGCCGCGTGCGGCCGGCAGCTCGATGCGGTACCCCTCTGGCCGCCGGCCGGCCAGCGGCGCGATACGCCCCAGGAGTCGAGCCAGCTCACGATCGCCTCGATCCCGACGAGCGTGCCGCCGGTGAACGGCTGGCCGGGATGGCCGAGCACGCCGATCTGCACGCACACCCGGCCCTCGGCGTTCACGTTGTCCGGGTGGGCCCGGACCCGGCCGGGCGCCCAGTCGAGGTGATCGGCCGCGCCGAGCGCGCGCCCGGCCCGCAGGACGGAGATGAGCTGGGCGACGTCGCCGGTCACCGGGTCCCAGATGAGATGGCACGGGCGGCGCTCGCCGATCAGCCGCTGCGCGGCCGACTGAACCGACACCGCGCCCGGGGCGGTACCGAGGGTCAGCCAGACCGCGCGGGGCGCGCCGCCGATCAGGGGGCCTCCGTCAGTCTCCGCCCGGATGCGCCTTGCTTCCGGCATCCATGCGTGTGCCACGACGTCTGGCTCCCCTCCCATAAGGTCTAGACCCTCTAAGGCCGCAGACTTCTCTCCCTGCTTACGTCAGCCGCAGTGATTAGTCCAGAGGGGGTCCGGAATCCGTCGACAATGCCAGGAAATCAGGAGGAATCAACAATCGCGGCCATTGCTCGCCACGTAGTTCGCAGAAGTACGGCCCGGCGATCCGCTAACGCCGGAGTCCCGGCAAAAGACAGGCGCCTCATGAGGTAATGGGGTTCACGCGCGGGACGCGGGCGCGTGCGCCGCTAGCTCGCCCGGGAATCTGGCCGGCGGGCCCTAGCGCGCCGCGGAGCGTGCCTTGAAGTACGCGCTCGACTCCGACCGCCAGAGCATGGCGATCGCGATCACGCCGACGACCCAGAGGGCGAGCGTCGACAGACGAAGTTCACGATCTCGACGCACGGTGATGGTCTCGCCGCCGCTGCAGCGAGTTGACGAGAGTAGTAGGCGTCATACGTCGAGATGGCGCAGAAGACTGAGGCGAGGATCCGCGCCCAGGTGTGCCCGGCGCGGTTCATCCTGGCCATCAGCACCCAGAGCGCCACGAGGATCAGATAGGTGGTCAGCACGATGCCGAACGACGTCGCTGGTGAACTCGCCGCTGCTGAGCTTCTTCCCGCTCGAGTTGGTCAGCGCGTTGTTGTCGGCGATCGTCGCGATGAGCAGGAAAATGCCGACAATGGCGGTGACGTGGCGCCGCCGGCCAGCATGAACCTGACGGCCTTCCGCACCGGGCCGGGGACGGCCGAGTCGTCCGGGACGCGGCCCGTGAGCCTCTTCTCAAGGCCGGCAAGGGCCGACTGGCCGCTCTGACCGCCGGAGGATGTCTTCAACATTGGGTGCCCTAACGTGACGCGCTGACGGACGAAGCATAGTCCCTGATCTGCGCGAAGCGCCGCCTGGCCCGGCAGGAGGCGTGATGTCCTAATGTATCCCTTGTTCTCAGTATTGCCAGAATCTCGTGTACCGACACTGGGCGCGATATCATCTCAGCGTCATCACCGCATGCATGTGCGGATCGCGCGTGCAGACGGCTCGTGCAGATGCCGTGCGAGGATGCCAGAAGCGCTGGTGAGTGGGGATCACCGGCTTGCCGGAACACCTGAGAGGGGACCGCGTTGAGTGCTAGTGCGCCTGGAGGCGCCGCTCCCGCAGGCGGTCCGACCGTGCTCAGAATGCTGCTCGGTGCCCAGCTTAGGCGCCTTCGCGAGACCGCGGGCGTCACGCGCGACGATGCCGGCTACCACATCCGTGCCTCGGGATCCAAGATCAGCCGGATGGAGCTTGGCCGGGTCTCGTTCAAGGAACGCGACGTCACCGACCTGCTTGAGTTCTACGGCGTCGACGACCTTGCCGAGCGGGAGAAGCTTGTCCAGCTGACCAGGGAAGCGAACGCGACCCCCTGGTACCAGAAGTTCCAGGATGTCGTCCCCGACTGGTTCCACGTCTTCGTCGGCCTCGAAGAGGCCGCGCAGCTCATCCGTGTCTACGAGGTTCAGTTCGTTCCCGGCCTGCTGCAGACCGAGGAGTACGCGCGCGCCGTCATCCTGCAGGGCGCGCCCGGCCTCGACCCGGACGAAGTCGAGCGCCGGGTGGCGCTGCGGATGGGCCGGCAGAAGCTGCTGACCAGGGAGAGCCCGCCGCGCTACTGGGTGATCATGGACGAGGCGGCGCTGCGCCGCCCGATGGGCGGCCGCGACGTGCACGTCGGGCAGATCGAGCGGCTCATTGACCTGGTCGGCGAGCCCAACATCACCATTCAGGTGATGCCCTTCAGGTACGGTGGGCACGCGGCCGAGGGCGGCGCGTTCACCATCATGCGGTTCCCGGAGACCGACCTGCCTGACGTGGTCTACATGGAGTACCTGACCGGCGCGCACTACATTGACAAGCCGGAAGAAGTCGAGCGCTACGCCGCGGTGATGGAACGCCTCTCGGTCGCGGGCACGTCACCCGACCGGACCAGGGAGATCCTGACCGGGATGCTGAAGGACATCTGAGGGACAAGGGGCCAATGGCCGACGGGGTCTACAACGGAATGCCGGCGGGCGAGCTGCCGGACCTGCAGTGGCGGCTGGCCGGCGGCGCCACGGCGCAACGCGGGCGTCGAGATGGCCCGGCTGCCCGACGGGCAGATCGCCGTCCGCAACGCGGCCGACCCGGGCGGCCCGGCGCTGATCTACACCAGGGCCGAGATCGAGGCGCTGATCGGCGGCGCGCAGGACGGCGATTTCGACGCGCTGCTGCGTGCGTGGCGATCGCCTTGCCGGGGCAAGCCACGTATCCCCCGTGCGGGACGACCCCCCGCGTGTCCGCGCCGGCGCGGGCACGCCGTGCGTCGACGGATGATGGGCGTCAGTGAATCCGATAGTTCGAACTGCCGCACGGAAAGCCGAGCGGTCATCCCGAACGAGGGCGTGGCTTGCGCCTCACCCGGCCCGACGATGCTCCTGAGCTGTCGCGCCGGGAGCGGGTGCTGCTCCGCTGGGAGATCTTCGCCGTCTTCGCGGTGTCGCTCGGCGCGAGCGGCGTCTCCGCGTTCGTCTCGCTCATCGGCTCGCTGACCGCGCATCACTCGCTCGCGTCGCAGTCGGTGACGCTGAACGGCTCGCAGGCCCCTGGCCGCCCGCTGCTCGACCTGTTCCTGCAGCTGGTCTCGATCGCCTCGGGCGCTCGCCCCGGTGGTGCTCGCCTTCTACCTGCTCGCCCGCTCCGGCGACGGCGCGAAGTCGATCGGCGTGGACCGCACCGCAGCCGCTGCGCGACTTCCTGCGCGGCGCCGGGCTCGCGGCCCTGATCGGCGGCAGCGGCCTCGGCCTGTACTTCATCGCGTACAAGTCCGGCATCGCGCTGAACGTCGTCGCGGAAAACGAGCCGGACGTCTGGTGGCGCTTCCCGGTCCTGCTGCTGTCCGCGCTGCAGAACGGCCTGCTCGAAGAGGTCCTGGTCACCGGCTACCTGCTGACCCGGCTGCGCAGGCTCGGCGTCAATCCCGTGGTACGCGATCGCGATCAGCGCGACGCTGCGCGGCTCGTACCACCTCTACCAGGGCTTCGGCGGGTTCGCCGGCAACGCGATCATGGGCGTCATCTTCGCCACGCTGTTCCTGCGCTGGCGCCGCGCGACCCCGATGATCATCGCCCACACGCTGATCGACGCGGTGGCCTTCATCGGCTACGCCCTGCTGGTCGGCCACGTTTCCTGGCTGCCGTAGCTGCGCAGCCTGCGGGGGGACCCCCTGCGCCCCCCGCGCCGGAAGGCTTCAGCCTGGAACTACGCCCATTTTCTGCTCGTTAGTAACTCCAAGCGCTTCTATCTACGTCTTTGCGCAAAAAAGCCAACTTCACTGTTGCCTCTCATTCCACATGAGTATCAGAAGATCGCTTGACGCTCTCCCGGGGATCTCGTTATCGTGTCGCGACAGTCACATTGTGATTAGCTGAGAAAGAGTCCAGTGGCCACTCATTCAGCTCCTCAAGCGCCGCAAGGGACAGGGGAGCACGCGTCGGCGGCGCCCGCCTCCGGCGCCGAGGGTGCTCGCCGGGTGCTCGCCGTACTGCAGGCCTTCTCGCCGCGCCAGCACACGCTGACCGCAAGGGAACTTGCCGAGCTCACCGCCATCCCGTTGCCCAGCATGTACCGATATATCGCCCTATTGCGGGATACGGGGCTGCTGATCGGCGACGACCGCGGCGCCTACCACCTGTCGCCGCGGTTCATCTCGCTGGCCCGCGCCGCCGAGGCCGCCGAGACGCTCATCGAGGTCGCGGACCCGGTCATGCGCGACCTGGTGCGCGAGTGCGGCGAGACGGTGATCTTCGTCAGGCTGATCGCGCGCGTGCCGGTCTGCGTCCACCGGGTCGAGTCCGAGCATCACCTGCGGGCCACGTTCGAGCCAGGTCAGCCGCTGCCGCTGCTGCGCGGCGCGAGCGGCCGGGTCCTGCTCGCCGGCCTGCCCGAGCGGCTGCGCCGGGAGTACCTCGCGCCGCTCGCCCAGTCCGACCCGCTGGCCGCCGCCCGGGCCGAGGAGTCCCTCGCCAAGGTCGCGGCCCGCGGCTGGGCGACGAGCGAGGAGGAGATCGACCGGGGCGTCTGGGCCGCGTCGGCGGCGGTAACGGACGGGCGGTCCACGGTGGCGGCGCTGACCGTTCCGTCTCCGCTGGTCCGCGCCCCGGCCGCGCAGCAGGAACGGCTGCTCGGCCAGGTGCGGGCGGCCGCGGCCAGGCTCAGCCGGCAGATCGAGGATGTGCAGCGTATTTAGTCGCTTTCCCAACGTATTTACAGAGGTCATATCCGGTCACGCGACCGCTATTGAACCGTTATCCTGCCCGCATGCCGGATTTCCAGAGTTCACCTGGAACTAGCCCCCGAGATCCCTGGCACGAGCATCGATATCGCCTCGTCCGCGGTGGCCGAGCTGCGCCAGGCAATGGCCGACGGCGGGCTTACCGCCACCGCGCTCACCCAGCGTTGCCTGGATCGCATCGCGGACGCGAACCCGGCGCTTGGCGCGGTGATCGCGGTGACCCCGGACGCTCTCGACCAGGCGGCCGCGAGCGACGCCGCCTGGCGGGCCGGCCGGCCGCGCGCGCTTGAGGGAATCCCGGTCCTGGTCAAGGACAACGTGCAGGTGGCGGGCGCGCCCGACCACGGCGGGCTCGCCTGCGCTGCTCGCCGCCCGGCCGCCGGACGCGTTCATCGTCTCCCGGCTGCGCGAGGCCGGGGCGATCATCCTGGCGAAGGCCAACATGTCGGAGTGGGCGAACTTCCGGTCAACCCGCTCGACGAGCGGCTGGTCCACGCTAGGCGGGCAGACCGCGAACCCGTACGCGCTCGACCGCAACCCGTCCGGGTCGAGCTCGGGCTCGGCGGCCGGCCTGTCGGCGGGCTTCGCGCCGCTCGCCGTCGGCACCGAGACCGACGGGTCGATCGTCTCCCCGTCAAGCGCCTGCGGCGTGGTCGGCATCAAGCCGACCCTCGGGCTCGTCAGCCGGACCGGCATCGTGCCGCTGTCCCTGGCGCAGGACACCGCGGGCCCGATGGCGACGTCGGTCGCTGACGCGGCGACGCTGCTGTCGGTGCTCGGCGCCGCGGACCCGGAAGACTACGTCGCCGACCATCCCGGCTTCATCGACTACCCGGCCTTCCTCGACCGGGCGGCGCTCGAGGGCGCGCGGATCGGCGTCTGGCGGGCCGCTTCCGCGGGCGCGGACGCCGCGACCGAGGCGCTGCTCGACCAGGCGGTGGACTGCCTCGCCGAGCTCGGCGCCATCGTGATCGACCCGGTGGACCTGCCGGACATCGACAAGGTCACCGAGCCCGAGTTCGACGCGCTGAACTACGAGTTCAAGCACGGGATCAACGCCTACCTCAAGTACCTGGCCGCGTTCACCGGCGACTCCGACCTGGAGCTGCCGGGGTCGCTGGCCGAGCTGATCGAGTTCAACGAGCGGAACGCCCCCCAGATCCTCGCCCGGTTCGGCCAGGAGATCTTCCAGGCGGCGCAGGCGACCAATGGCGACCTGGCCGACCCGGTCTACCTGGAGCTGCGCGGCGCGGCGAGCATCCTGGCGCGCACGGCGGTGGAGACGCCGGTCGTCGAGCACAACCTGGACGCGATCTTCTCGCTGACCGCGAACCCGGCCTGGCTGACCGACTACGTCCTCGGCGACCACTCGGTCTTCGGCACCTCACGGCCCGGCGCGGTTTCCGGCTGGCCGACGATCACCGTGCCGTTCGGCTACGTCTCGGGACTCCCGGTCGGCGTCTCGTTCCTCGGCCCCCGGTGGAGCGAGCCGCGCCTCCTCGCGCTGGCCTACGCCTTCGAGCAGGCGACTAACTCCCGCCGCGCCCCCAGGCTCCTCCCGACAATCGCCGCGACGTCCGCCAATTAGCAGGTGCATTTGCATATGCAAAAGCAGCCATACGTACCAGCCCGGACGCCGGGCCAGATTCGCAGTGTCATAGCCCGTGCTCGAAGGCACCACGCCCTGGCGCTGGGCGGAAAATCGTAGTGCCCTGGCCAGTGCTCGAAGACACCACGCCCTGACGTCCGCGGCAGCACCACCGGGGCAATGTCAAGGCGTTAGACGCACTAGGCCTGCCCGGGTCATGTGTCGGGGCAGCGTGGAACACGAACCCGTTCGGGCCGCCCCGGCTTTTGACCCTTGCTTTTGACCCCGGCTTTTGACCCTTGCTTTTGACTTCAGTCACGACCGGACAAGAGGCGGGGCCGTCCGGGGGATTAGCCCGCGACCTTCCGAAGGAGTGTCGCGGGTAATCCCCCGGCGGCACGAGCCTGTCGCCCTCTTGACTTTGACTTTGACTTTGACTTTGATCGCGACCGCGACGGAGAGCGCGAGCCGCTACGCGCCAGGAATCGCCGGCAAGCTGGCCAGCGCCGCGTCGATCCGGTCCTGCGGCAGGTCGAAGTCGGTCATCTCACCCGACAGGTACCGCTCGTAGGCGACCATGTCGAAGTGCCCGTGCCCGCACAGCGCGGTCAGGATGACCTTCTGCTCCCCGGTCTCCGTGCACCGCCTGGCCTCCTCGACCACGGCGGCGATCGCGTGCGACGGCTCAGGCGCGGGGATGATCCCCTCGGCCTTCGCGAACGTGACCGCGGCGGCGAAGCACTCGCGCTGCGGCTTGGCGACCGCCTCGAACAGCCCGAGCTCGTACATGTGCGAGAGCAGCGGCGACATCCCGTGGTACCGCAGCCCGCCCGCGTGCACCGGGTCGGGGATGAACCCGTGCCCGAGCGTGTGCATCTTCAGCAGGGGAGTGAACCCCGCCGTGTCGCCGAAGTCGTACGCGTAGATCCCGCGGGTGAACGACGGGCACGCGGCCGGCTCGACGGCGCGGATCACCGGGTTCATCCGCCCGGCCAGCTTCTCCCGCAGGAACGGGAAGAACAGCCCGGCGAAGTTCGACCCGCCCCCGGTGCACCCGACGATCAGGTCGGGACCCGCGTCCTCGCCGGCCATGGCGAACTGCGCCAGCGCCTCCTGCCCGATGACCGTCTGGTGCAAGAGCACGTGGTTGAGCACCGAGCCGAGCGCGTAGCGCGTCTCGGCGGACCCGGCCGCCGCCTCGACCGCCTCGCGGATCGCGATTCCCGAGCGAGCCAGGGGAGTCAGGCGAGTCGGCGAGCACCTTCAGCCCCGCCTGGGTGGCCCGCGACGGCGACGGGTGCACGGTCGCGCCCCACGTCTCCATCATCGTGCGCCGGTGCGGCTTCTGGTCGTAGGAGGCGCGGACCATCCAGATCTCGCAGTCGAGCGCGTACTGCGCCGACGCGAACGCCAGGGCGCTGCCCCACTGGCCGGCCCCGGTCTCGGTCGTCAGCCGCTTCGTGCCCTCGACCGAGTTGTAGTACGCCTGCGGCACCGCGGTGTTCGGCTTGTGCGACCCGGCGGGGGAGACGCCCTCGTACTTGTAGTAGATCCTGGCCGGCGTGTTCAGCAGCTTCTCGAGCCGCCGCGCGCGGAACAGGGGCGTCGGCCGCCACAGCTTGTAGACGTCGATGACCTCGCCGGGGATGTCGACGTAGGGGTCGCCGGTGACCTCCTGGCGGATGAGCTCCATCGGGAACAGCGGGGCGAGGTCGTCCGGCCCGACGGGCTGCCCCGTGCCGGGGTGCAGCGGCGGTGGCGGCGGCGCGGGCAGGTCAGGGATGACGTTGTACCACTGCGCCGGGATCTGCGACTCGTCGAGGATGAACTTGGTCCGCTCGCTCATGAAGGTCCTCCGGGAAGGAAGCCGTATGTAGTTTCGCGTGCCGCCAGCCGACGGGCACATGATCGGCACCTTACGCCGCCTTCCCACGGTTCCGGAATGCCGGGCGCTGGCACGCCCGCTCCCGCTGGAGCTGATCCCGAACGAGTGGGGGTTCCATGTAGTGTCCAGATCATGGCTGTTCTTCCCGAGCTGTCGCCGCCGGTCGCGGACGCCCTGGCCGCCGGGCGGCCCGTAGTGGCACTTGAGTCGACGATCATCTCCCACGGCCTGCCGCGGCCGGGCAACCTCGCCGCCGCCCGGTCCTTCGAGGCGCTGCTGACCGAGGCCGGCGTGACCCCGGCCACGATCGCCGTCGTCGACGGGGTGCCGAAGGCGGGCCTGTCCGACGCCGACCTCGAGCGCATCGCCATGGACGAGAGCGTGATCAAGGTGAGCTCCCGCGACCTGGGCCTCGCCATGGCAGGCAAGCGGACAGCGGGCACGACGGTCGCGGCCACGTCCGCCCTGGCGGCCAGGGCCGGGATCCGGGTGTTCGCCACCGGCGGCCTCGGCGGGGTGCACCGGGGCTTCGCCGACTCGCTGGATGAGTCCGCCGACCTCACGGCGCTGTCGCGGACGCCGGTCACCGTGGTCAGCGCGGGCGTGAAGTCGATCCTGGACATCCCGGCGACCCTGGAGCGCCTGGAAACCCTCGGGGTCGCGGTCGTCGGCTACCAGACGAACCGCTTCCCCGCCTTCTACCTGACGGACTCCGGCCAGGACCTCGACTGGCGCCTCGACTCGCCGGAGGAAATCGCGGCGGTGATGGCGGCCAGGGACCGGCTCGGCGACACGTCCGCGCTGCTGGTGGCGAACCCGCTGCCGCCGGCCAGGCAGCTCGACCCGGCCGCGCACGACCAGGCTCTCGCCGACGCGCTCAGCGCGGCGGCGGCCGAGGGCATCCGCGGCAAGGCGGTCACTCCTTACCTGCTATCGCACATGCAGCGCGCGACCAGGGGCGCGAGCGTGGCCGTCAACCTGGACGTGGCCCGCGGCAACATCATGCTGGCCGCGCGGATCGCGGTCGCCTGGGCCCAGGTCGCGCCTGGCCAGGCCAGCCTGGCCCGGCTCCCGCAGGCCCAGATCCCCGTACCTGCTGCCGGATCGTGGGAGGCTGTCACCATGACAGACGCAGCCGCCACGGTGGACACCGGGCAGGAGAGTGCCGACACGCCGATCACGGGCGTCACTGTCTTCACGGACGGGGCGCGGGTAACCCGCACCGGGGTGGCCGCGGTGCGGCCAGGCGTGCGGCCCGTGATCATCGCCAGCCTGCCGGAGAGCGCGGACCCGTCTTCCGTCCGGGTCGCCGCCAGGGGCGCAAGGCCTGGCCCTGCTCAACGTCGAAGTGCAGCGCCGCGTCGCCGCCGAGCCACGGCGGGAGTCGCTCGCCCAGTTGCGGGCGGACGTCGAGCGCTGCCGCGACGCGGTCAAGGAACTCGACGACGCCGACGAGGCCGAACGGGCCGGGCTCGGCTTCCTCGGCCACCTGTCAGAAGCGGCCGCGACCTCGCTCGCCCGCGCGCTGAGCGCGGGGCGGGCCGGCTACGACGAGCTGGCCGCCATGGCCGGCCACCTGTCGGCGTCCACTGGCACCGCGCTCGGCCGGCGGCGGGAGATCGCCGCCCGCAAGCGCGTCGCGCAGCGGGAACTCAACGCCGCGGTGGAACGCCTGGCGGGCGCCGAGCAGCCGGGCGAGCCGGTCGCCTTCATCGAGGTCGCGGTGCTCCTTGAGGCGGCAGCGGCGACCGAGGCCGAATTTGAGCTGACCTATCACGTGGCGGGCGCCTCCTGGCGGCCGCTGTACGACCTGGTGCTTGACGGCGAGAAGCTCACGGTCTCCTACCTCGCCGAGATCACCCAGCGGACCGGGGAGGACTGGCCGGAGACCACGCTGGTCCTGTCCACGACGCGGCAGGGGCTGAGCCAGGCGCTGCCCGAGCTGCGGCCCTGGTACATCGGCCGCCCCCAGCCGCCGCGCGCCCCCGCCCCGATGGCCAGGTCGGCGGCGAGCGCGGCCATGTCGGCGCCCGGCGGAGCGGGGGCGGACGCGGCGTTCGGTGAGGAAGGCCCGGTGCGGGCGATGGCATTCGCGGCGGCGGCGCGGCCCGAGGCCAAGGTGCTCACCGCCACGCCCGGCCAGAGCGAGTCCGGTGCCGGCCTCGTCTACACGGTGGCCCGCCCGCTGGCCGTGCCGAGCGACGGCGACCCGCACAAGACCCTGGTCGCGAGGTCGGAAGCGGACGCGAGCCTCGACTACCTCACGGTCCCCGTGCTGGCCCCGGAGGCCTACCTGCGCGCCACCGTCACCAACGGCCCGCTCTTGCTGCTGCCCGGCCAGGCGCGGATCTTCCACGGCCCGCAGTTCGTCGGCGAGACGTACCTGGACTCCGTCGCCCCCGGCGAGGAGTTCGAGGTCCAGCTCGGCGTCGACGACCAGGTCAAGGTCGAGCGCAAGCTGCGCCGCCGCGCCACGAGCAAGGCCGTCCTCGGCAGCACCAGGACGATCGACATCGCCTACGAGATCACGGTGGAGAACCACCGCGACCGCAAGGCCACCGTCAGCGTCCACGACCACATCCCGGTCTCCACCGACGGCGACATCAAGGTGCGGTCGCGCGAGACCACCCCGGCCCCGGCCAGCGCCGATGACCTGGGCGAGCTCACCTGGACGCTGGCCCTGCCCCCGGGGGAGTCGGCCGCCATCCGCCACCGCTTCACGGTGGAGCACCCCGCCCAGGTCCCGGTCGTCGGGTTTGTAGTGGCTGAGGCTAATGCCCCGTGGCCGGGAACACGGTAGCCTTGCTGCGCAAGTGAGCGTTGGTTGTGGCAGGAGTGGCTGAGTCATGGAAGATCAGGCGGCGCAGGTCATGCCGGTCGTCGTCGAGCTGCCAGCCGAGATCGACGTCACCAATTCCGAACAGGTCTACGAGCAGCTCGTCGCGGTCTTCGCACCTGGTGTGCGGACCGTGATCGCGGACCTGACGTCAACGGTCTTCTGCGACTCGTCCGGCGTGCACGCGATCATGCACGCCTACGAGAGCGCCGCCGCGCGCGACGTCAAGATGCGGCTGGCCGTATCGCCGGCCACCTCGGTGCGCCGCGTGCTTGAGCTGATCGGCGTCGGCCGCCTCATGCCGGTGTACCCGAGCCTGCAAGAGGCCCTGGCCGCGCCTGCTTAAGACCGGGCTTGGAACCCGTCGGCCTGGCCTGGCCGGGCGGAGTGGCCCGCCGGAACCGGTCTACTTCAGCGGGCTCCTGACGTCCGGCGGACCGCGATCATCGCCACGTCGTCCTCCCGGTTCCCGAAGAGCGACATCACGTGATTGGCGAACGCCTCCACGTCAGCGTCGGCCGCCTCGGCCGCGATGGCGCGCAGCTTCTCGAGGTTGTCGTCGAGCAGCACCCGGCGATCTTCGACGAGGCCGTCGGTGAACAGCAGCGCGGTGCCGCCGGCGGGCAGGACGGCGGTCTCGACGTGCGGCTCGTGCCGGGTCAGGCCGAGCATCATCCCTCCCTCGCCGACATAGCGCGCCCCGCTGCCGTCAACCAGCAGCACCGGCATGTGCCCGCAGTTGACGATCGTCAGCTCGCCGGTCACCGAGTCGGCGAGCATCAGGCACAAGGTGGCGATGATGCCCGGGTAGAAGCGCCGCAGCACCTCATTGACCAGGCCGGTGACCGCCACCGGCAGGTGCCCTTCGCTGACGAAGGCGCGCAGCGCGTGCCGCAGTTCCCCCATCACGGTCGCGGCGGCCAGCGAGTGCCCCTGCACGTCGCCGATGGCGACAAGCACGCCGTCCCGCCACGGCAGCGCCTCGTAGAAGTCGCCGCCGACCTGGGCCTGGTCGCTCGCGGGGAAGTAACGGTAGGCCATCAGCATGCCGGGTATCGCCGGCAGTCCGGCGGGCAGGAAGCTCCGCTGCAGGGTCAGCGCCACCAGGTGCTCCTCGGCGGAGGAGCGCAGCGCCTCGACGCCAAGCGCGACCGACTGCACCAGCTGGCGCAGGATCTGCATGTCCTCCTCGCCGGCGACTCCCGAGTGGTCGATCGTGATGGCCGCGGGCGGCCTGCCCGGCTTGGTCCGGGCGACGGCCAGGCAGACATCGGTGCGCAACGTGCTGTCCGGCACGATGGCGAGCCAGTCGGCCGCGCGGACCATCTCGATCCCGGTGGCCTGCCGGGGACCGAGCACGCGGTCAGCGACCCGCCCGGCCAGCCCGGGAGGCACCGCCGCGCCGAACCGACGCCGGGAATGCCGGGGCTGGCGGATGTCCGGCGGGTCTGGCCGTCGGGCATCTCCAGGGTCAGCACCGCGTGCGTGGCGAAGATCCGGGCCGCCCCGGTCGCGGCCGCCGCCGCCAGGCCGTCGAACGTCTCGGCGGCGTTGATGCCCAGGGTCACGCTGACCAGCTCGGCCAGCATGGCCGCGGTGCGCTCGGCGCGCTGCCTGGCGCGGAAGTAGCGCAGCGCCGCCGTCACCGTCGCGAGCAGCTCCGCGGGCTCGGTGGGCTCCACCAGGTAGGCGTCCGCCCCCTGGGTCAGGCCGTGCGCGCGGTCGGCGACGTCCGTGGCGGTGGCGGAGACCTGGATCACCGGGATGGCGGCCGTCCGCGGGTCCGACTTGATCAGCCGGCAGACGTCGAAGCCGCTCATGTCGGGCAGGTTGACGTCGAGCAGCACCAGCTCGGCGGCGCTGACCTGGTTGAGCGCTTCCCGCCCGGTGGCCACCTCGGTCACGGTGTGGCCCGCCCGCCGCAGCCAGGTCGCGAGCACGTAGCGCTTGGCCTCGTCGTCGTCCACGAGCAGCAGGCTTCCGGCGAGCTCGCTCATCGCGTCTCCTGGCTAACCCGGCGGATGGCGAACGCCAGCCGCTCCCTGGTGAGTTCGTCCTTGCGCAGCAGCGCCGCGGCGCGCGGCGGGGCCGCCACGTCGAGCCCGGTGATGATGATCGCGGGCAGCGGCGGCGGGCAGCTGGTCAAGCAGCGTGTTCCCGTCCATGCCGGGCATTCCCAGGTCGGCGAGCACGAGGTCGACGCGGCCGGCGGCGACGGCGGCCAGCGCCTGCGCCCCGTCCTCGGCCTCGATGAGCCGGCCGGCGATGCCGGCGAGCATCGACTTGAGCACCTGGCGGAAGCCCGCGTCGTCGTCCGCGACCACCACGGTGCCGACGGACGGGGTCCCGTGCGGGAGGCTGAGCACCGCGGTGGTTCCCTGGCCGGGCTCGCTGGTCAGCGTCAGCTCGCCGTCGAGCAGCCGGGAAAGCAGCCGGGCGTAGGGCAGCCCGAGGCCGGTGCCGCCCCGCCTGGCCCCTGGCACCTGGTAGAACTCCTCGAACACGCGCTCAAGCTGCCCGGCCGGGTATCCCGGTGCCGGTGTCGGAGACCTGGAGCTCGATCCTGTCCGGGAACGGTCCGCACGGATAGCCGCACCTCGCCCGCGGTCGGTGTACTTGATCGCGTTGGACAGCAGGTTACGCAGGATCGCGGTCAGCGCCATCTCGTCGGTCAGCACCGTGGCGGGTGCCCCCTCGGCGCTGACCACCACGTCCACCGGCTTGCCCTCGGTCATCGGCTTGGTGAGCGCCGCGCAGCGTGGCGAGCAGCGCGGGCAGGCTGACCTCCGCGGGGTCGATGTTGAACCGTCCCGACTCGGCCTTGGCCACGTCAAGCAGGTCGTTGACCAGGGTGAGCAGCGTCCGCGTGGAGCTCCTGATCAGCCCCACCTGGTAGAGCTGCTCGGCGTCGAGGCCGTCCGCCGGGTCGGCGAGCAGCCGGGTCAGCCCGATGATCGAGTTCAGCGGCGTCCGCAGCTCGTGGCTGACGTTGGCCCAGAACCGGTCCTTGGACTCCGACGCCGCCCGCAGCTGCTCGGACTTCTCGTCCAGCTCCCGGTAGAGCGCGACCACGCCCCGGTTGGTCTGCTCGAGTTCCTCGGACAGCTCGCTGTACAGGGCCATCACGCCCCGGTTGGTCTCCTGCAGCTCGGCGTTGAGCAGCAGGAGCTGCTCCTTCTGCCGGGTGACGTCCTCAAGCGCCGCGATGAGGTCCTGGTTGTTACGACGCAATTCGTCCAGCGTGGACTCCGGAAGCATGGCCGCCAGCCGCTCGCGCGACTGCCCGTAGGTCGGGGGTGGAAAGCTGCGGCCGCCTTTTCGTCATCCGGACGACCTGCCCGTCGGTCACGACGGCGTCCATCAGGCGGGCCGCCGCGGCGATTCCCTCCTCGGGCGGCTCGCCGTTGACCGTGACGGTCAGCACGAGGCTGGTCTTGTCGGCGCCGAACGCGATGACGGCGGTCTGCCCGACGGTGACCGCGCTCCGGCTGATCTCGCTGAGCGCGGTGGCGACCCGGACCTGGTCCTGCTGCTCCAGGCCGAGCACGGCGGCCAGCTCGCGGCCGAGCCTGCGCGCGGCGAAGACGCCGGTCAGGTCCCGGACGCGCAGGCTGGCGAGCTCGTCGGTCATGGCTTGAGCACCAGCACTCCCGCGTCGTCGCGGCGCGTCCCGGCCTGGGCGAGCAGCGCGGCGGCGACGACCAGCGGGTCCCTCGCGTTCAGGCCGGGCAGGGCGGCGGGGTCCCAGCGGCCGCTGATGCCGTCCGAGTGCAGGATGATCGCCGCGCCGGGCGGCGCGGTGTACTCGAACTGCCTGATCGTCCGGGCCTGGTGGCCCGCGATGCCCGGCACGGAGAGCATGCCCTTGCGCGTGCCGTCGGCCAGGATCACCGCCGCGATGTTGCCGAGGCCGGCGAACCGAGACGACCTGGCCGGCCACCTGGACCACGCCGATGGCCCCGCCGCGGGTGTGCGCTATCCGCCGGTGCGCGCGCTCGACGAGCGCGGCGGGCTCGCCCGTCGGGTCCTCGAGCACCGCCGCGACGGCCTCCGTCGCGGCGGTCGCGGCCAGCGGGCCGTGGCCGAGCCCGTCGCACAGCACGCCGGTCAGCCGGCCGTCCGTCTCGGCCGCGCCGAAGACGTCGCCGCACTCGGTCTCCCCGGTGATCGGCCGGACCAGCCCGGCGTACGGGACGGCGCCGGGACGCGGCGCCGGCCAGAACCTGGCCACCAGCGCCGTGCCGTGGCCCGGGCACCGAGTACAGGTCACAGAAGTCGGCCAGACGCTGGATGGCGCCGAGCCCGATGCCCAGGGTGCCGCTGGTGGAATGGCCGTCGCGCAGCGCCGTGCTGGCGTCGCGCAGGCCGGGCCCGGCGTCGATGGTCACCATCTCGATGCCCGGCGCTGCCGTCCCCCCGGGCGATGCGCAGCAGCATCGACCCCTGGCTGGCGTGCTTGTGCAGGTTGGACGCCGCCTCCGTCACCGCGAGGGTCAGCTGGTCGGCCCGGGCCTCGGGGAACTCGCAGCCGGCTGGCCAGCGCCAGGGCGGCACCGCGGCAGGCGGCGGCGGCGCTGGGGTCCTCGACCCGCAGCCAGCGCAGGTCTCCGGGGGCCTGGGCGACCAGCGAGCCGGCTCAACGCGACCACTTGACGACCACGACGCTGGTCCCGGCGCCGAGGCTTCGAGTTCAGCTCGAACTCATCGACCAGCCGCCGCGCGCCGGACAGCCCGAGGCCGAGCCCGGTGCCCGAGGTCCAGCCGTCGGTGAGCGCCAGGCCGATGTCGGCGATGCCGGGCCCCTCGTCGGTGAAGTGCAGCTTGACGCCGGTCCGCCCGTTGGTCGACTTGACCACTTCGACCCGGGCGCGCCGCCGCCGCCGTGCACCAGCGTGTTGCGCGCCAGCTCGCTCGCCGCCGTCACCAGCTTGGTCTGGTCCACCAGCGACAGCCCGTTCTCCGCCGCCACGGTCCGCACCTGCTGGCGGACCCGGACCACGTCGTCGCCCGACCGGATGGGCACCTCGTCCATCAGGTCTTCCCGTTCAGGATCTCCAGGCCCTTCTCGGCGTTGAGCGCGGTGCGGACCCCGCTTCAGCGACAGCCCGAGCTCGGTCAGCGTGATCGCCACCGCCGGGCGCATGCCGACGATGACCGTCTCGGCGTCGAACAGCCGCGATATCGACCCGATCATGGTCAGCATCCGGCCGATGAACGAGTCGACGATCTCCACGGCGGTGATGTCGATGATCACGCCGTGCGCGCCGGTGGCGGCCAGCTCGTCGGCCAGGTCCTCCTGGAGCCGCATGACGCTCTCGTCCTGCAGGTCGATCTGGATGGAGACGAACAGCGTCTGCCCGATCTTGAGGATCGGCACCTGCTCCATAACTCTCTTTGCCCTGGCTACGGCGTCGAGAATCCGCGGCATCAATCTAGGCGGGCACGACTTTCAGCCCGGCCTGGCGCAGCGCGAGCGCGAGCGCGTCGGCGAGCGTCGCCTTGGTGGCGATGTCGCCGAACTCGATGCCGAGCGACACGATCGTCTGCGCGACCTGCGGCCGGATGCCGGAGATGGTGCACTCCGCCCCGAGCAGCCGCGCCGCGCTCACCGTCTTGAGCAGGTGCTGCGCGACCTCGGTGTCCACCGTCGGCACGCCGGTGATGTCGATCACCGCGTGGTCGGCGCCCGTCGCCACCAGCGTGTCCAGCAGCTTCTCCATGACGAGCTGGGTGCGGGCCGAGTCGAGCGTGCCGACCAGCGGCACCGCGATGATGCCGTCCCACAGCCGCACGACCGGCGTGGACAGCTCCATCATCGTGGTCACCTGGTCGGCGATGATCTGCTCGCGGGCGGCCGAGTAGGCCTCGAAGGTGCGCAGGCCGAGGTCGTCGATCAGCCGCGAGAACGCGACGAACTCGGGCACCATGTCCGCCGCGTCCGCCACCAGCTCGTAGACGGCCTCCTTGAGCGAGAACACCGCGAGCGCCGTCTCGCTCGGGCGTGAAACCGTCCCTGGCCCGGCTGCGGGACAGCTCGTCAAGCGCCGCCCGCAGCTCGCCGGCCGCGTGGTCGTCCGCCCCGGACATCACCCGCACGATCAGCGAGTACAAGCTCGCCGAGCTCGCGCCGCACTTCCTCGAGCGAGGTCCGGCCGCGGACGCCGCCAGACGACCAGCTCGCTCCAGCGGCCGACAATCTTGTCCTGGTGATCGCGCAGGTAGTCCGCCATGCGCACGCCTGGTACCGCCAACGTCCATGGATGTGCATCCTAAGCATTAGTACCTGATAAAGGCTTGTTTCGCCCCAAGGCTACAACGGGGCCGCCTCGCCAGCAGTACCCGCCGTGATACCGCTCGCCTGGCCGCTACGGCAGCGTCATGTGCAGCCCGGATGACCGTGCCGCTCTTGTCCGAGTGCAGCTCCACCCGGTCGCACACCTGGTGGACGAGCCAGAGGCCGTGGCCCCCGTTGGAGTCCGAGGCCGGCGGCGGCGGCCGGCCTGCGGGTCCGCGATGACGCCGTCGTCGCGGATCTCGCAGATCACCTCGTCGCCGTCCGACCAGATCTCTATCGACCCTGGCGACTTGGCATGCCGAACCGTGTTCCCGGCGACCTCACTGACCGCGATCACGAAGTCGACGATGCGGTCGTCCGGCAGGCCTGCCATCCTGGCCTGCTTTTCCGCCAGGGCGCGGACCTCAGACAGATTCGTGGTGTAGACGAAAGGCATGCTGTTGTCTCCCGGGGGGCGACCCCCCGTAACCTCCCGATGTCCGCGCTGGCCGGCCTGATCGCAAACGGCAACCGTGTCAGGCCCGCCGGCGCGACGAGAGCCGCGGGTGACTCCGGCACGTCGATGGCATGGGAGCGGGATGACCTGCCCGTAGCGTTTACGGGCGAGCGGGCATCGTCGGGACGCGTGTCGTAGGGGCAGGGACAGCCGTACGGGCTGAGCGTAACTGCTGCCCAGGTTGCTCGACCGGAAACTCCAGTACCAGCGAACGCACCGACGAAGCGTCTTCCGCCGGGTCGTCCGGACGGCCGGGCGTAATCGCCCGCGACGCTCGGCTGGTCCGCCCGACGGCGGGCGGCTACCCGACGAGGGTCTTGACCGCCGCGGTCATCTCCGACAGCGCCTTCTTCGCGTCGGCGAAGTACATGCTGGTCTTGGGGTTGGCGTAGAGCTCGTTGTCGATGCCGGCGTAGCCGGTGCCCATGGAGCGCTTGATCACGATGATCGACTTGGCCTGGTCGACGTCGAGGATCGGCATGCCGGAGATCGCCGTGCCCGCCCGGCGGGCGGCCGGGTTGGTCACGTCGTTCGCGCCGATCACCAGGGCCACGTCCGCCCGGGGGAACTCCGGGTTGATCTCCTCCATCTCCTTCAGCTGCGGGTACGGCACGTTGGCCTCGGCGAGCAGCACGTTCATGTGGCCGGGCATCCGCCCGGCGACCGGGTGGATCGCGTAGGACACCTCGATGCCCCGCGACTCGAGCAGCGCGGCCAGCTCGGCGACGCCGTGCTGCGCCTGGGCCGCGGCCAGGCCGTAGCCGGGCACGATGATCACCTTGGACGCGTAGGCGAGCTGGATCGCGGCGTCGTCGGCGGCGATCGACCGGATCTGCGCGTCGCCGGCCACCGCCGCCGCCACGGCGGTGTCCCCGGTGCCGAAGCCGCCGATGATGATGTTGGCCAGCGACCGGTTCATCGCGTCGGCCATCAGCTTGGTGAGGATGCCGCCGGACGCGCCGACGAGCGCCCCGGCCACGATCAGCGCCCAGTTGCCGATGACGAAGCCGGCCATCGCGACCGCGGTGCCGGTGAACGCGTTGAGCAGCGAGATCACCACCGGCATGTCCGCGCCGCCGATCGGCAGCACCATCATCACGCCGAACGCGAGCGAGGCGAGCACCAGGATGAGCAGCGCGGGCAGGGACGCCGTGGTGAACATGAACGCGCCCGTCCCGAGCGCGATCACCGCGAGCGCGACGTTGAGCGCCCGGCCGCCGCGGAAGATGACCGGCTGCCCGGTGATGAGGCCCTGCAGCTTGCCCGCGGCGACCAGCGACCCGGTGAACGTCACCGAGCCGATGATCACGTCGAGCACGGTGAACACCGACGTGGTGCCGAGCACCCCGCCGGGCGTGCGACTCGTCGTGGATGTACTCGTACACCGCGACCAGGGCCGCCGCGCCGCCGCCGACCGCGTTGAACATCGACACGAGCTGCGGCATCGCGGTCATCTGCACCGTGCGGGCGGAGTACAGGCCGGCGACCGAGCCGAGCAGCGCGCCGACGATCAGCACCGTCCAGCCGACCCCGGTGACCGTGCCGTCGTGGATCAGCAGGACGAGCGTGACGATCACCGCGATGGCCATGCCGGCGGTCGACACCTGGTTGCCGCGCCGCGCGGTCGCGGGGGAGTTCATCAGGTGCAGGCCGACGACGAAGCAGGCGGCCGCGAGGACGTAGACGAGCTGGATGTTCGTGGTGAAGGTGTTCATGATCGCGCTCTCCGTGCCGGGCCGCGGCGCGGCTGCGCCGGAACCTCGGCCTGCGCCGTGCTCCCGGCCGCTGCGGCCGGCGGCCTGCCGCCGGAGCCTGGGCCTTGCGGCGGAACATCTTCAGCATCCGGCCGGTCACCGCGTACCCGCCGACCACGTTGGCGGCGGCGAAGAACGCGGCGACGAACGCGAGCACGTACCCGACGACGTTGTGCGCGGTGACGCCGATCAGCAGCGCGCCGACCAGCACGATGCCGTGGATCGAGTTGGCCGCCGACATCAGCGGCGTGTGCAAGGTCGCGGGCACCTTGCCGATGACCTCGATGCCGACGAGCAGCGCCAGCACGAAGATGGTGAGGTCAGTGACCAGCGCGGTCGACATCGCTGGCTCCCTTGGTTCGCGGTTTCGGCGGCGAGCAGCTTGGCCACGGCCGGGTGGACGACCTGGCCGTCGTGGGCGACGACGACCCCGGCCTGGATCTCGTCGGTGGTGTCGATCTTCAGCCGCGTCCCGTCGCTGGCGCACCAGGTGCAGCAGCAGCGCGGTGATGTTCCGGGAGTAGGCGTTGGACGCGGCGGTCGGCACGGCGGCGGCAGGTTCTGCGCCCCGATGATCGTGACGCCGTTCGCCGTGACCACGGTCTCGCCGGGCACCGAGCCGGCGACGTTGCCGCCGAGCGCGCTCGGCGCCCATGTCGACGATGACCGAGCCCGGCGGCCATCGCCTTCACCGCGTCCTCGGTGACCAGCAGCGGCGGCCGGCGCCCGGGCACCTGCGCGGTCGTGATCACCACGTCGTGCCTGGCGATGTGCGCGGCCAGCTCGGCCTGCTGGGCGTCGCGTTCCTCGGCGGTCAGCTCGCGGGCGTAGCCGCCCTCGCCCGCCGCGCTGACCGCCGAGGTGAGCTCGATGAACGTCGCGCCGAGCGACTCGACCTCGCCCTTGGACGCGGGCCGCACGTCGTAGCCGCTGACCTGCGCGCCGAGCCGCCTGGCGGTGCCGATCGCCTGCAGGCCGGCGACGCCGGTGCCGAGCACGAGCAGCTTGGCGGGCCGCGCCGTGCCCGCCGCGGTGATCAGCAGCGGGAAGAACCGGCCGTACGCCTCGGCGGCGACCAGCGCGGCCTTGTAGCCGGCCACGTTGGCCTGCGAGGTCAGCGCGTCCATCGCCCTGGGCGCGGGACAGCGTGCGCGGCAGCCCGTCGAGGGAGATCGCGGTGACGCCGCGTTCCGCGAGGTCGCGGGCCAGGCGCGGGTCGGTCAGCGGCGCGAGCATGCCGATCACCGCCTGCCCGGCGCGGAGCCTGCCGAGCGCCGCCTCGTCGGGGCGGGTCACCGTCAGGATGACGTCCGCCGTCGCGTACAGGTCGTCGGTCGTGGTGACGGTCGCCCCGGCGTCCGTGTAGGCGCTGTCGGGAAACCAGGCGCCGTCGCCGGCGCCCTCGCTCGACCAGCACCTCGAGACCGGCCTGCGCTCAGCCTCGGCACGGTCTCAGGGACCAGGGCGACGCGCCGTTCGCCGGGCGCGCTCTCCTTAACGACAGCTACCTTCATGGGCGTGACCTTACCCGCTCACCCTGGGCGCTCGGGACCCCTGACCTGCCTTCGTCGCCGGGACCGGCCCTCGGGCAGCACAGGGGCGCGCCTTTCGGCTCGCGCTCCTTGATCATCCGGACCCCTTCTCGCTTCTGAGCGCGGTTTGCTCCTGTTTTCGAGGCTAAACCGCGTGGCCAGGCGAGCGGTAGGACCAAGCCGCCGACTTTCGGCTGGATAAGAGCCCGGGACCAGCCAGTTGTGGTCAGGATCACATTCGCCTGGCTTCCCCTGGGCGCGCGCCGGCGGCGAGGTAGTTCCCGCAGCGCGAGGCGCGGGCTACGAGCGGTGGCCGGACTCGGCGCGCAGCAGGTCGCCGATCTGCTCGCCCGGCCGCGACGACCGCGGCGGCGTGCAGCCGGCCGGGCGAGCGGGTCAGCCGCTCGATCGGGCCGGAGACCGAGACGGCGGCGAGCACCTTGCCGCCCGGCGCCGCGCACCGGGGCGGAGACCGAGGCGACGCCGGCCTCGCGCTCGGCGGCGCTGGCGGCCCAGCCGCGGCGGCGCACGCTCGGCCAGCGTGGTGGCGGTGAACTTGGCGCCGCGCAGCCCGCGGTGCATCCGCTCGCCCTCCTCCCAGGCGAGCAGCACCTGCGCGGCCGAGCCCGCGGTCATCGGCAGCGCCGCGCCGACCGGCACGGTGTCGCGCAGCCCGCTGGCCCGCTCGGCGGCGGCGACGCAGACCCGGACGTCGGCCTGCCGGCGGTACAGCTGCGCGCTCTCCCCGGTCACGTCCCGCAGCTGGACCAGCACCGGCTGGGCGACGGCGAGCAGCCGGTCCTCGCCGGCCGCCGAGGCGAGCTCGGCGACCCGCGGGCCGAGGATGAACCGGCCCTGCACGTCCCTGGCGAGCAGCCGGTGGTGCTCGAGCGCGACCGCGATCCGGTGGGTGGTCGGCCGGGCCAGCCCGGTGGCCGCGACGAGCTGGGCGAGCGTGGCGGGGCCGCTCTCCACGGCGGCGAGCACGGAAACGGCCTTGTCCAGCACGCCGACGCCGCTGTTGTCCACATCCGATATTGCCGTCTCGAATTTGAGATCAGGCCCGCTGGCCGGCGTCACCGAGGCGACGGTAGATTGCTCATGTACTGATACTGCCGTCTCAAATCGTGAGATGCAAGTTGGACGAGCTGTGACCCGTCAGCTCAGTACCTCGGCAATCAGCAACCTAAGGAGATGGACCGCATGAGCAGCGCGCCTCGCACGCTCGCGGAGAAGATCTGGGACGCCCACGTGGTGCGCAGCGCCGCAGGGCGAGCCGGACCTGCTCTTCATCGACCTGCACCTCGTGCACGAGGTCACCAGCGCCCAGGCCTTCGACGGCCTGCGCGCGGCCGGCCGCAAGGTCCGCCGCCCCGACCTCACGATCGCGACCGAGGACCACAACGTCCCGACGACCCCCGGCATCGGCCCGGGGACGCCGATCGAGGGCCCGGGCACCCCGGTGACCGACCCGGTCTCCCGCACGCAGCTCGAGACGCTGCGCAAGAACGCCGCCGAGTTCGGCGTCCGGCTGCACCCGATGGGCGACGCCGGCCAGGGCATCGTGCACGTGATCGGCCCGCAGCTCGGCCTGACCCAGCCGGGCATGACGATCGTCTGCGGCGACTCGCACACCTCGACGCACGGCGCCTTCGGCGCGATCGCCTTCGGCATCGGCACCAGCGAGGTCGAGCACGTGCTCGCCACCCAGGCGCTGCCGCAGATCAAGCCGAAGACCATGGCGATCAACGTCGAGGGCGCGCTGCCCGACGGCGTCTCGGCCAAGGACCTGATCCTCGCGATCATCGGCCAGATCGGCACCGGCGGCGGCCAGGGCTACATCGTCGAGTACCGCGGCGAGGCGATCAGGTCGCTGTCCATGGAGGGCCGGCTGACCGTCTGCAACATGTCCATCGAGGCGGGCGCGCGGGCCGGGCTCATCGCGCCGGACGAGACCACGTTCGAGTACCTCAAGGGCCGCCCGCACGCCCCGCAGGGCGCCGACTGGGACGCGGCCGTCGCGTACTGGAAGTCGCTGCCCACCGACGAGGGCGCGGTCTTCGACCACGAGGTCACCATCGACGCGACCACGCTCACCCCGTACGTCACCTGGGGCACCAACCCGGGCCAGGCGCTGCCGCTCGGCGCGTCCGTGCCCGCGCCGGGGGAGACCAAGGACCCGAACGGCACCGAGCGCGCCCTCACCTACATGGGCCTGACGGCGGGCACCCCGCTGCGCGAGATCGCCGTGGACACCGTGTTCGTCGGCTCCTGCACCAACGGCCGGATCGAGGACCTGCGCGTCGCCGCCGACGTCATCAAGGGCCGCAAGGTCGCCGACGGCGTCCGCATGCTGGTCGTCCCCGGCTCGATGCAGGTCCGCGCGCAGGCCGAGGCCGAGGGGCTCGACGAGGTCTTCACGGCGGCGGGCGCCGAGTGGCGCTCGGCCGGCTGCTCGATGTGCCTGGGCATGAACCCGGACACGCTCCAGCCGGGTGAGCGCTCCGCGTCCACCTCCAACAGGAACTTCGAGGGCCGCCAGGGCAAGGGCGGCCGCACCCACCTGGTGTCCCCGGCCGTCGCCGCCGCCACCGCCGTCACCGGCCGCCTGACCGCCCCCGCCGACCTCTAAGGAGACCCGAGCCATCATGGAACCATTCGTCACGCACACCGGGCGGGCCGTGCCGCTGCGCCGCACCAACGTCGACACCGACCAGATCATCCCGGCCGTCTACCTCAAGCGGGTCACCCGCGACGGGTTCGGCGACGGGCTGTTCGCCGCCTGGCGCGAGGACCCGTCGTTCGTGCTGAACCAGCCGCGCTACGCGGGGGCGACGATCCTCGTGGCGGGCCGGGACTTCGGCACCGGGTCGTCGCGCGAGCACGCGGTCTGGGCGCTGCTCGACTACGGCTTCCGCGCGGTGATCGCGCCCCGGTTCGGCGACATCTTCCGCACCAACTCCACCAAGGCCGGGCTGCTCCCGGTGGTCCTGCCGGACAAGGTCGTCGCGCTCATCCAGGACGCGGCCGAGGCCGAGCCGCCGGCCCAGGTCACCGTCGACCTCGACGCCCGCGAGGTGCGCGTGGCCGGCGGCGGCCTCGCCGAGGACCTGGTGGAGCCGTTCCAGATCGACGACTACACCCGCTGGCGCCTCATGGAGGGCCTGGACGACATCGGCCTGACCCTCCGGCACGAGGACGCGATCTCCGCCTTCGAGGCCACCCGCCCGGCCTTCCTCCCGGCGACGCTGTAACAGCCCGGCCCGCTAGTGCCCGCACCGCGGCGGGGCCCACGCGGGCAGGCCCGAAGCTATCCCGGATCATGCCGGCGCCCGCCGGCCCGCTGGGCCGGCCGGCCGGGGCCCGCGAGCGGCAGCCGGCCGCAGGGCAGCGGCCGAGCGCCGGTTTCCGCGCGCCCGCGGCGCTGTTTTGGCGGCCCGACGACCCCGGCGTAACAGCGCGGCTCGGGCCGATGTCGCGAGCGCCCAGGCCGTCCGCGGCCCGGCCGGGCGCGTGCCCGAGATTTCGGGAAATATCGGGCGCGGAGCACAAAAACGCCGGTGAAAAGGCCCGACACGCCGGGCAATATTCGGCCAGGTTATTGTGCAGGCGCGCGCTGATCGCCTAATTTCGGGCTGGTCAGGGGTCGTGGCCCAGGCAAGCAGCCACAAGCGCGGCCCCCCGTGGGGGAACGCAGGAGTGAACATGAACAAGCGTGATCTGATCGACGCGCTCTCGGGTCGCCTGGGGGACAAGAAGTCCGCGACCGAGGCGCTGAACGCGGTCCTTGAGACCATCCAGTCGGCCGTGGCGGACGGCGACAAGGTCGCCATCACCGGCTTCGGCGTCTTCGAGAAGAGCGAGCGCCCCGCTCGCACGGCGCGGAACCCCGCAACCGGCGCCGAGATCCACGTGGCCGCCCAGTCGGTGCCCAAGTTCCGCCCTGGCGCCGACTTCAAGGCCCTGGTCAACGGCGGGCAAGGCGGCGGCGGAGCGCCAAGCCGGCGGCGAAGCGACCAGGAAGAAGTAGTAAACGCGGCCCGCGGGCCGCGCACGCGCTCAGGCAGTAGCCGCGGCGTCTTGCGCTGCGGCCAGAACGCACGGCGGCACGGGGATCGTCCCCGGTGCCGCCGTGCGTTGTCCTGCGCCGGTACGCTACCGCTTCGCCAGCGCGGTCGCGATGATCCGGTCGATCAGCTGCGGCAGCGGCAGCCCGGAGGCCGCCCACATCATCGGGAACCCCGACGTCGGCGTCATCCCCGGCATGGTGTTGATCTCGTTGACCAGGACCTCGCCGGAGGTGGTGTAGAAGAAGTCCACCCGCGCCAGCCCCTCGCAGCCGATCGCGTCGAACGCCGCGCACGCGAGCGCGCGCACCCGCTCGGCCGCGTCGGCGGGAATCGGCGCGGGAATCTCCATCCGCGACTCCGCGGCCAGGTACTTGGCCTCGAAGTCGTACCAGGTGGCGTGCGGGTCGACCACGATCATGCCGGGCACCGACGCCTCTGGCGCCCCGCCGTCGAGCCCCTCGAGCACGGCGCACTCGACCTCGGCGCCGTCGATCGCCGCCTCGACGAGCACCTTCCTGTCGTACCGGCGGGCCTCCTCGATCGCCGCCTCGAGCTCGTCCGGCCGAGTCGACCCGCGACGTCCCGATCGACGACCCGCCCCTGGCCGGCTTGACGAACACCGGCCAGCCGAGCTCGGCGATCTCGTCGAGCACGCGCTTGCGCTCGAGCGAGGAAGGCGAGGCGCCCCAGTCCCGGTCCCGGACCACCACGTACGGCCCGATGGGCAGCCCGCGCGCCGCGAACAGGAGCTTCATGTACTCCTTGTCCATGCCCGCGGCGCTGGCGAGCACCCCGGCGCCCGCGTACCTGATCCCGGCCATCTCAAGCAGCCCCTGGATCGTCCCGTCCTCGCCGTAGGTCCCGTGCAGCAGCGGCAGCACCACGTCGACCTCGCCGAGCTCGGGCGGCACCGACGCGGGCCCGCTGAACACGAGCGCGCCGCCGCCGGGCCCGGCCGCGGGCGTCACCGACACGCCAGGCGTCGCGACCGCCTCCACGGACGGCTGCGGCACTCGACGACAGCGCGAGCCGCGCCGGGATCCCCCGAGGTCAGCACCCAGCGCCCGTCGCGCGCGATGCCGATCGGCACCACGTCGTAGCGGTCCCGGTCGATGGCCCCGAGCACCAGCCCCGCGCTCGCGCACGACACCGCGTGCTCGGCGCTGCGCCCGCCGAACACCACGGCGACCCGGATCTTGCGCGCTGCTCCCATGCACCACCTCCGCTGCTCCGGCGAGCTCTCTTTCCTGCTGCCCCGGCCGGTCAGGCGCTAATTGCGAAGGGCAGGAAAAGTGAGTTCGGTCAACCCGAAGATGGTAGCCGCTGACCAGCCAGAAATTGATTGCCTCGGCGTTACGGCCGTTAGATTTCGGCGCGATGAGCCCCCGTACCCTCCGATGTCGGTGCGGACGGGCCTGATCGCAGGAAACGCGACCGTATCCGGCCGTCCCGCGCGGCGCGGGGCCGCGGTCCCCGCCTGGCGCCGGTCACCGAGCGTACGGAACGGGTGCGTGCTCCGCCTCCCGGGCCGACCGGCGGTCCTACCGGTCTGCCTCGAGGCTGTGCCGGGTGAGGCCCTCCAGGGCGACGAAGGCGTCGCTGATCAGGTCCTCGGAGTCTTCAAGGCCGATGGAGAAGCGGACCGCGCCCGGCGTCGATCCCGGCGGCGCCGAGCGCCCGGTCGTCGAGCTGGCGGTGCGTGGTCGACGCGACGTGCGAGACGACCGTGTGCGTGCCGCCGAGCGAGGTCGCCGGGGCGGCGAGCCGGAGCGAGCTCGCGAACGCGAGCCCGGCCTCGCGGCCGCCGTAGGGCGTGACGGTGACGATCGCGCCGAACCTGACCCCCTCGGGCCCGGCGTCGAACATGCGCCGCGCCAGCTCGTGCCCGGGGTGCGTCGGCAGCCCCGGGTAGTCCACGTAGGCGACCGCCGGGTGCTTGGCCAGCGTGGCGGCGAACACCGAGGCGGTGGCGCACTGCCTGCGCACCCGGACCGGCAGCGTCTCGAGCCCGCGGCGGAGCTGGAACGCGTCGTCGGGGGACAGCGAGCCGCCGGTGTCGATCCGTGGTGGCGCGGACCTGGCCGATCAGCTCGAGCGAGCCGGTGACGACGCCGCCGGTGACGTCGGAATGACCGCCGATGTACTTGGTCGCGGAGTGCACGACGAGGTCGGCGCCGTGCTCGAGCGGCCGGCAGATCACCGGCGGGGCGAGCGTCGAGTCGACGACGAGCAGCGCCCCGCGCTCGTGCGCGATCTCGGCGAGCTGGCGGAGGTCGGCGACCGCCGTCGTCGGGTTGGCGATCGTCTCCGCGTAGATGATGCGCGTCGCGGGCCGCATCGCCGCGCGCACGGCGTCGAGGTCGGTGATGTCCACGAAGTCCGTCTCGACCCCGAACCTGGTCAGCACGTTGCGCAGCAGGCTGTAGGTGCCGCCGTAGACCGCGGCGGACGCCACCACGTGCGCGCCGGCCCTGGCGAACGCCAGGAACACCCCGGAGATCGCCGCCATCCCCGACGCGAACGCCTGGGCCGCGGGCCAGCGCGACAGGTTGGCGCCTTCAAGCGCGGCGACCGCGCGGGCGAACGCGTCGACCGTGGGGTTGTCGATCCGGCTGTAGCTGTACCCGGGCACCTGGTCGTTGAGCACGGCCGCGTACTCCTCGGCGGAGGAGAACGCCCACGCCGCCGTCCGGTAGACGGGCGTGCCAAGCGGCCGCTGCGCGGTCTCGGGCGGCGGCGGCAGGTGGACCGCCCTGGTGTTCTCTCCGAGCTGCCTTCGGGCTATCTCCACTAATTAGGCTCCTCGAGGTCAAGCCCATCCCCGGTCAAGACTTTAGCGGAAACCGCAGGTCATTCGGTGCCGTACCACTCCGGTTTGGCCGAACGTGACATGAGTACCGCCGCGGCGTCGCCGACCGACAGCGTGCTGGTGATCACCGCGCCGACCACTTCCGTGATCGGCATCTCGGCGCCGTGCTTGCGGGCCAGCTCGAGGACCGGGGCGTAGGAGGTCACGCCCTCGGCGGTCTGCGCTGGTCAGCTCCTTGGCCTGGGCGACGTTCATGCCCTGGCCGAGGTACTCGCCGAACCGCCGGTTGCGCGACAGCGGCGACGAGCAGGTCGCCACCAGGTCGCCCATCCCGGCGAGCCCGGCGAACGTCCGCGGGTTGGCCCCCATGGCCTCGCCGAGCCTGGCCATCTCGGCGAGCCCGCGGGTGATCAGCATCGCCTTGGTGTTGTCCCCGAGGCCGAGCGCGACGCCGATGCCGACCGCGAGCGCGATGATGTTCTTCACCACGCCGCCGAGCTCGCACCCGAGCACGTCGGTGTTCCAGTAGGGCCGGAAGTAGTCGGTGTGGCACGCCCGCTGCAGCAACTGGGCCGACAGCTCGTCGGAGCAGGCGACCACGGACGCGGCGAACTGCCGCTCGGCGATCTCCCGCGCCAGGTTCGGCCCGGAGACCACGGCGACCCGCGACTGGGGGACGTCGAGCAGCTCGAGGATGACCTCGCTCATCCGCTTGAGCGAGCCGAGCTCGATCCCCTTCATCAGCGAGACGAGCAGCGCGCCGTCCGGGATGAGCGGCGCCCACGCGGTCAGGTTGTCCCGCAGCGTCTGGGCGGGGACCGAGAGCACCACGAGGTCCGCGCCGTCGAGCGCGGCGGCGACGTCGGTCGTCGCGGTCAGCGTCGGCGGGAGCGTTATCCCGGGCAGGTACCGGGGGTTCTCGTGGATTTCCGTGATCGCCGAGGCGATGTCCGCCCGCCGCGCCCAGAGCGTGACCGGCGTTCCCGCGTCGCAGAGCACCTGCGCGAACGTGGTTCCCCACGAGCCCGCACCGAGCACGGCGGCCTTCATGGATTAGCCGCATCCGTTCCGATCGATGGCGTTGGCGGGCTTGACTTGGCCGGGTCGAACGGGACGGCGGGCGGTTCCTCGTCCCGCAGCGACGCCACCAGGGCCGTCACCTCGGCCATGATCGCGTCCGTGGCGGCGCGCAGGGCCCGCGCCGAGGTCTGCTTGCCGGCCCATTCCGACAGGTCGACCGGCTTGCCGGCGACCGTACGCACGGTTTGCCGTGGCCATAGCTTGGGCTTCTTGCTGCCGTAAGGGAGGACGTTCTGGGTACCCCAGCGCGCGACCGGGATCACCGGCGCCCCGGTGGCGAGGGCCACCCGGGCGACGCCGGTCTTGGCCACCATCGGCCACAGGTCCGGGTCGCGGGTCGCGGTCCCCTCGGGGTAGATGATCACCGCCGCGCCCTCCTTGAGCGCCTCCTCGGCCTGCTTGAGCGCCAGCGCCGCGTCCGCCGCGCCGCGGTTGACCGGGATCTGGCCGCAGCCGTAGAGCATCTTCCCGATGAACGGCACCTTGAACGCCGACGCCTTGATCAGGAACGTCGGGTACCGGCCCGCCTCGTAGAAGAACAGCGAGTCGGTGCCCCAGTCGGCGTACGACATGTGGTTCGGCGCGATGATCACGGGGCCGGCCTTGGGAATGTTCTCCTGCCCCGCCCACTTGTTCCTGACCAGTACGTGAAGGAGGGGGCGAAACACGATGACGGTGAACAGCCGCCAGGCAGGCGAGTAAGACTTGCTCATCGGAGAGGCCTTCCCATGATCGGGTTCCGCACGTCATACTCCCAAGTTTGCCTGGAACCTTGTGCTTTGTGCCCCCTGCCGCAAGGTTTCGCTTGGCGGGCACGGCAAAAGAACCAGGTTCCGTCCAGATGACTGACTCTGCCCGTTTTAGCTGGACAGTTCTGCTGCCAGTCAAGGTACTAGCCCGCGCCAAGTCACGGCTCGCCCTCCTCGCGGGCGACCGCCGCCAGGAGCTCGCGCTCGCCCTCGCGTCGGACACCGTCGCCGCCGTGCTCGCCTGCCCGGAGGTGGCGCGGGTGGTCGTGGTCACGTCCGACCAGGTGGCGGGCCCGCTGCTCGCGGCGCTCGGCGCGATCGTCGTCCCTGACGAGCCCGCGGACCGCGCGGCCAGCCGCGGGGACGGGGCCAGCCGCGGGGACGGGGCCAACGGGACGGGGCCAGCCACGGGGCCAGCCTCGACGGGGCCGGGCGGGCAGGCGTGCCCGGCGACCTCGGCGTGCAGGACGCGCTCAACGCCGCCCTGCGGCACGGCGCGACGGTGGCCGCGCGGCGCTGGCCGGGGACCGGGCTCGCCGCGCTCACGGCCGACCTGCCCGCGGTGAGCCCGGCCGAGCTGGCCACGGCGCTGCGCGCGGCGGGCACCGCGCCGGGCCTGGCGGCGTTCGTCCCGGACGCGGCCTGCGTCGGGACGACCCTGTACGCGGTGCCGCCGGGCGGCGAGTTCCGCCCGCTGTTCGGCGGGGCATCCCGGGCCAGGCACGCGGCCGCGGGCGCCACCGAACTTGACCTTGACGTCATGACGGGCCTGCGCCGGGACGTGGACACCCCCGACGACCTGCGCGAGGCCCTCACCCTTGGCGCGGGCCCGAGGACCACCGCGCTGGCGGCAGAGCTCCTGGCCGACGCCTAGAGGCGGCTAGATTCGCACCACCGGGCAGGTCAGCGTGCGCGTAATGCCCTCGACCGCCTGGATCTGGGCCGCGACCAGCTTGCCGAGCTCGTCCACGTTCTCGGCGCGGGCGCGCACGATGACGTCGTAGGGGCCGGTGACATCCTCCGCCTGCATGACTCCGGCGATCTCCGCGATCTGCCGGGCCACGTCGGCGGCTTTGCCGACCTCTGTCTGGACGAGGATGTATGCCTGCACCATGGCGTCCTCCTGGGGACAGCGTACGAGTGCCGTCCTGAACTGTCACGGTACAGCAATGGTCCAGACCTGTTTCATACCGGTCGGCAGTTTTTCTGGCGAATTGCGGCGCTCCGCGGCGCGCGTGCTGCTGCACGCACG
Source organism: uncultured Actinomycetota bacterium (assembly GCA_963735315.1). GTDB lineage: Bacteria > Actinomycetota > Actinomycetes > Streptosporangiales > Streptosporangiaceae > Trebonia. The sequence goes on along the minus strand of CAVTKQ010000035.1, from coordinate 82,806 downwards.
CATGCACGCTCATCTGGCCTGTGCACTGCTACTTCATCCCTTGTGACGATGATCACAAGGTATTTACTTTTCGCAAAGGATTCATCGTGAATAACCGCCGAATTCTTCGCGATCATGACCATAACCGGCCATCGCGCGACTGATTGCGCAGCCACGCGACGGCGCGGCGGCGTGGCGGCGTGGCGGCGTGGCCGCGCGGCCTGCGCCGCGGTGCGGGCCGTGACCGTCGTCACCCCGGCTTTCGCGCGCCCCGCGGGCGGCCCGCGCTGTCGACGGCTACCCGGGCGCAGCTGCCGGGCCTGCCGCCTGGTTACGCTTAGGCGTTCAAGGCAGGCGCGGCGCGTGGAGGCGGCGAGATCGCTGGTGAGGACGGGTCCGTAGCGGACCTGGGCGAGTGGGGGGTCATCGCGGCCCTGGCGGCGCGGATGCCCGCGGGCGCGCTGACCTCGGTCGGCATCGGCGACGACGCGGCGGTCGTCGCCGCGCCGTCGGGCAGCGTGGTCGCGGCGGTCGACCTGCTGATCGAGGGCAGGCACTTCCGCCGCGACTGGTCCTCGGCCTATGACGTCGGCGTGAAGGCCGCCGCGCGCAGCCTGGCGGACATCGCGGCGATGGGCGCGGTGAACACCGCGCTGCTCGTGGCCCTGGCCGCCCCCGGCACCCTCCCGGCCCGCTGGGCCACCGACCTGGCCGAAGGACTGGCGTTCGAGGCCACCAGGGCCGGCGCTGGCATCGTCGGCGGCGACACGGCCCGCGCGGACACGGTCACCCTGTCCGTTACCGCCCTTGGCGACCTGGGCGGCCGCCGCCCGGTGCTCCGCGGCGGCGCCAGGCCGGGCGACGTACTGGCCGTGGCGGGCCCGCTCGGCCACTCGGCGGCCGGCCTCGCCCTGCTCACCGCGGGCATCGCGCCGGCCCCGGCCCGGTCACCAGGCACGGCGTCACCAGGCACGGCGTCACCAAGCGCGGCGTCACCAGCCGCCGGCGTCACCAGGCACGACGTCACCGGCACGACGGCGTCATCAGCGCGGCGCCCCTGGACCGGGTCACCAGGCGCGGCGTCACCGGCCGCACGGGCGCGCTCGCCGGGCTCGTGACCGCCCACCGGCGCCCCGCGCCGCCCTACGACGCGGGCCCGGAGGCGGCCAGGCTCGGCGCGACCGCGATGATCGACGTCAGCGACGGCCTGCTGGCCGACCTCGGCCACGTGGCCGCCGCGAGCGGCGTCCAGGTCAACGTCAACCGCGAAAGGCTCGCGCCGAGCGCCGCCCTGCGCGCGGCCGCGGCGTCGCTGCTGGCGTCCGCCGCGCTCATCCAGACCACGGCCCGCCTGCGGCCTACGCTCACTCCCCGCCCGTTCCCCGGGCGGACTCCCCGGCCCGCGCGGGTGGGGAAGGCGCGTCATCCTCCCCGCCTGCTCCCCCGGCGGCTCTCATCGCCCGCGCCGACTGGGAAGCCGCGGCGGCCGCCATGGCCCTGGAGTGGGTGCTGACCGGCGGCGAGGATCACTCCCTGGTCGCCGCGTTCCCGCCGGGCACGGTGCTTCCCGGCCGCTGGCACGTGATCGGCGAGGTCCGCGCGGGCGCCGGCGTCACGGTGGACGGCGCGCCGCACGACGGCCCGGGCGGCTGGCAGCACTTCCGCTGACCGCAGCCACGCGCGAATTCGTCCGGCTGCGGCCGGCGGGCTCGTTCCCACCCTGCCCCGAATTGGGCAATTGGGGCATAACGCCCGCGTCGTCGGCCAGGCGAAAAGATCTTGGATCGCTGGATACGCCAGGGCGATATCAGCGATCCACTCGAACGCATCTTCCGGAACGCGCCCGCGGGTGCTTCCGGAACTCGCCCGCGGTGGCGCGTCTCGGGCATAAAAACGAGCCGACGCGCCACTGAGGCGCATCGGCTCGCGGAAGGACTGTGCCTAGCGGGTGACCTTGCCAGCCTTGATGCAGGAGGTGCACACGTTCAGGCGCTTGGGCGTCCCTGACACGATCGCCCGAACGGTCTGGATGTTCGGGTTCCAGCGACGGCGAGTGCGGACGTGCGAGTGCGACACGTTGTTGCCGAAGCCCGGCCCCTTGCCGCAAACGTCGCAGACGGAAGCCACGGCTGCCTCCATAAGTAGGATTGGAAGAGTCTGTCAGCGCCTCATCCGGCGGCGGTCAAGCACCAGCGCGGAACTGAAGCAGCCTGCGAAGCATACCCGACGCCGTACCTCCCGCGCGAACCGTCGCGGGACGCCGGTGCCTGCTCGTCGCTGGACTACTTCCAGTTGACCGTGTGCCGGAATGTCGGTGAGCACTCTTATGCTGGCCACGTGACCACGCTCCGCGATCCTTTGGCCCAGGTGCTGGGCAAGAAGGCGAGCGACACGTTCGAGAAGGTCTTCGGCCTGCGAACGGTCGGTGACCTGCTGCGCCACTACCCGCGCCGCTATTACACCAGGGGCGAGCTGACCCCGCTCGACTCCCTGAGCGAAGGCGACCACGTCACGGTGCTCGCCCGGGTGGCCATGGCCAGCGTGATCGGGGGCACCGCTCCCGGGCAGCGGCCAAACGCGCCGCCTGGCCGGGGCCACTACAAGCAGCGGCTCGAGGTCATCGTCACCGACGGCACGGGCAAGCTGCAGCTCACGTTCTTCGCCGGCGTCGGCTTCCACGCGAAGCAGCTGAAGCAGGGCGCCCTCGCCTTGTTCGCGGGCACGGTGTCGAGCTTCCGCGGCCGCCGCCAGCTGGTACACCCCGAGTACGAGCTGCTCCCGGTCTCCGCCGCCGACGAGCGGCTGACCGCCGAGCTGGCCGAGGAGTTCGCCACCGAGCTGATCCCGGTCTACCCGGCGAGCGCCAAGCTGACCTCGTGGGCGATCTCCCGGCACATCGACGCCGTGCTCGAGACCCTGGACGCGGGCGAGGACCCGCTGCCCGAGACTGGTGCGCGCGAAGCATGACCTCTGGCCACGGGAGCTGGCCATCAGGGCGATCCACCGGCCGACGGACCGCGACGGACCTGCGGCACGCGCGCAAGCGGCTCAAGTGGGACGAGGCGTTCACCATGCAGGCCGCGCTCGCCCAGCGGCGGCACGCCGCGGCGGCGATGCCCGCGGTGCCCCGGCCGCCGGCCGAGGACGGGATCGCCGCGGCGTTCGACCGGCGGCTGCCGTTCACCCTCACCGAGGGGCAGCGCTCGGTCGGCGAGGTCATCGCGCATGACCTGGCCTGCGCGTACCCGATGAACCGCCTGCTCCAGGGCGAGGTCGGGTCCGGTAAGACGGTGGTCGCGGTGCGGGCCATGCTGCAGGTGGTGGACGCGGGCGGGCAGGCCGCGCTGCTCGCCCCGACCGAGGTGCTCGCCCAGCAGCACTACCGGTCGATCAGCGCGCTGCTCGGCCCGCTCGGGGCGGCGGGCCAGCTCAGCGTCGGCCAACTCGGCGCTAGGCGAGTCAGGCACAGCGGAGCAGGCGACCCGGGTGGCGCTGCTCACCGGCTCGACGGGCGTGCGCGCGCGGCGCAGCGCGCTGAGCGACGTCTTCACCGGTGACGCGGGCATCCTCATCGGCACGCACGCGCTGCTCGAGGACCAGGTGCAGTTCGCCGACCTCGGCCTGGTGGTCATCGACGAGCAGCACCGGTTCGGCGTCGAGCAGCGGGACGCGCTGCGGGAGAAGGCCGCGGGCTCGCGGCCGCACGTGCTCGTGATGACCGCGACGCCGATCCCGCGCACGGTCGCGATGACCGTTTTCGGCGACCTTGAGATATCGACGCTGTCGGAGCTGCCTGCCGGCCGGTCGCCGATCGCGACGCACGTGGTGCCCGCCGTGGAGCGGCCGCATTACCTGGACCGGGCGTGGCAGCGGGTCCGCGAGGAGGTCGCGGCGGGCCGTCAGGCCTACGTGGTCTGCCCGCGCATCGGCGACGCGGACGATGACGGCGACGGTGCCGACCTGCCGGCGCCCGGCCCCGGGCCGGACGCGCCCGAGGAGTCCCGTGCTTGGCGATCGCTGCGGCGGGAGAGCCCGGCGCTCGCCGACGGCCAGGATGCGCGCAGGCCGCCGCTCGCCGTCCTTGAGGTGGCGCCGGAGCTGGCCGAAGGGCCCCTCGCCGGGCTGCGCCTCGGCATCATGCACGGGCGGCTCGTCCCGGATGAGAAGGACCGGGTGATGACCGCGTTCGCCGCCGGGGAACTCGACGTGCTCGTCTCGACCACGGTCATCGAGGTTGGCGTGGACGTGCCCAACGCCACCGTCATGGTGATCATGGACGCCGAGCGGTTCGGCGTCTCCCAGCTCCACCAGCTGCGCGGCCGGGTGGGCCGGGGCCGCGACGCGGGGCTGTGCCTGCTGGTGACCGAGGCGCCGCCGGCGCAGCCCGGCCAGGGAACGGCTCGACGCGGTCGCCGCGACCGGAGACGGCTTCCGGCTTTCCCGCCTCGACCTGCAGCAGCGCCGCGAAGGCGACGTGCTCGGCTCGGCCCAGGCAGGCCGCCGCAGCAGCCTGAAGCTGCTGCGGCTCCTGGCCGACGAGGACCTGATCGCGACGGCCCGCGAGGAAGCGGCGACGCTGGTCGCCGCCGACCCGAAGCTGGCCAGCCACCAGGCCCTCAAGGAGGCGATCGACGACTTCCTCGGCGACCGCCGCGCCGAGTTCCTCGACAAGGCCTGAGGGTAGGCCCGTGACGCGCGTTATCGCGGGGGCAGCCGGGGGACGTCGGCTGTCGGTCCCGCCGGGCACGTCCACCAGGCCGACGAGCGACCGGGCCAGGGAGGGGCTGTTCGCCTCGGTCATGTCCGAGTTCGGCGACCTCGGCGGAATGCACGTCATGGACCTGTACGCGGGCTCAGGCGCGGTCGGCCTCGAGGCCCTGTCGCGCGGGGCGGCCAGCGTGCTGCTCGTCGAGTCCGACGCCCGCGCGGCGACGGTCGTCAAGGCCAACGTCAAGGCGGTGGGCCTGCCCGGCGCCACGGTGGCCGCCGACCGGGTGGAACGGCTACTCGACCGCCCGCCGGGCGAGCACCCCGGCCAGCACGGTGCCGACGGCTACGACCTGGTGTTCGCCGACCCGCCTTACGCGGTGGCGGACGAGGCCGTGGCGAGGGTGCTCGGCCTCTTGTCGGCCGGCTGGCTCGCCGACGGCGCGCTCGTCGTGGTGGAACGGGCCACCAGGTCGGGGCCCTTTGACTGGCCCCCCGGCTACGCCGCGGGAAAGTCGCGCAGGTACGGTGAGGCCACCTTCTGGTACGGCTGGTACGACAGCGGCGCGGAGGCGGACCAAGCGGGACAACCGCGGGCCGCCGTGCCGGAGTCGTCGCTTGACGCGCCCGGCCGGGCGCATGAGGAGTGATGCCGCGTGGCTCGGGTGGTATGCCCTGGTTCGTTCGACCCGGTAACGAACGGTCATCTGGACATCATCGGCCGGGCGGCCGGACTGCATGACGAGGTGATCGTCGCCGTTCTCATCAACATCACGAAGAAGTCCCTGTTCACCGTGGATGAGCGGGTCGAGTTGCTCACCGAGGTCACCAAGGGCTACGGCAACGTCCGCGTCGAGCGGTTCCATGGCCTGCTCGTGGACTTCTGCGCGGCGAACGGCGTCAACGCGATCGTGAAGGGCCTGCGCGCGGTCAGCGACTTCGAGTACGAGATGCAGATGGCGCAGATGAACTACCGTCTCGCCAAGATCGAGACGCTGTTCATGACGACCAACCCGCTGTACTCGTTCCTGAGCTCTAGCCTGGTCAAGGAGATCGCCAAGTACGGCGGCGACGTCAGCGGACTGGTCCCCGAGCCGGTCCTCGGACGGCTGCACGCCCGCCTCGCCGAGGAGTAGGCGGCCCGCCTGGCCGGCGAAAACCTTCAAGTTGGGAATACCTCAGGTCACGGGTACGCTAATCCGTCGGCCAAACAATCACCTACACGATAAACTGTGATGTCCAAAGGAAACGATAAATCAGTCGCGCGCGGGGTGCCCGGTGCACACGGCGAGGACACGGGTCAGGCAGGTCAGGTGTCGAAAGGCAGCACGCCAGTCAGCTCACACGTCCGTGGCAGCGGTGACTTCGTGTTCGACATGCGCGCGGTCGGCAAGCGGCCAGGGGAGTTCAAGGACCAGAAGCGGACGGCGAGTGCGCCGGACGGTCTCGGTTCTGGGCTAGTCTTGGTGCCTGCTGGCGGTGACGTGGCGCTCGACCTGCGGTTCGAGGCGGTCTCCGAGGGGGTGCTTGTCACCGGCTCGGCGGTTGCCCCGCTCACGGGCGAGTGCGCGCGCTGCCTGGACCCGCTGACTTCCACCATCGAGGTCAGCTTCCAAGAGCTTTATCGGTACCTGCCGGACCCGGGTGAGGACGAGAACGACGGCGAGGAGCGCTTCCTCGACGGCGACTTTCTTGACCTGGAGCCAGCGTTCCGCGATGCTGTGGTGCTCGCGCTGCCGCTGTCGCCGCTCTGCCGGGACGACTGCCCCGGGCTGTGCGTCGAGTGCGGCGCGAAGCTCGCGGACGTCGGCCCGGAGCACAAGCACGGCGACAAGCTAGACCCCCGCTGGGGTCTGCTCGCAAAGCTAGATATTCACGACACGACTGAGTAGCAGACTGACAGGAGAGCCGAAGTGGCTGTTCCAAAGCGGAAGATGTCGCGCAGCAACACCCGCTCCCGCCGCGCGCAGTGGAAGGCCAGCGTGGCGACGCTGGTCGAGTGCTCGAACTGCCACGCCCAGAAGCTGCCGCACGCGGCCTGCCCGACGTGCGGGACCTACCGGCGCCGGCAGGTCATTAACCCGGCCTGAGCCTGCATGTAACGGGGAGCGCCGGTGAGCGGACGACGTAGTGACGGAGACGGAAACGAGGCGGGAGACCCCGCCGAACTGTCGTGCGCTCTCGGCGTGCCTATCACCCCTGAAACTCTGGAGCGCGCGCTTACCCACCGGTCGTACGCCTACGAGAACGGCGGCCTGCCGACCAACGAGCGGCTTGAGTTCCTCGGCGACTCGGTGCTGAGCCTGGTAGTCACGGACACCCTGTTCAAGGGTCATCCGGACCTGCCCGAGGGCCAGCTGGCGAAGCTGCGAGCCGCGGTCGTGCAGATGAACGCGCTGGCTGAGGTGGCGCGCGACCTGCGCCTTGGCTTGTTCGTCCGGCTTGGCCGCGGCGAAGAGGGGACCGGCGGCAGGGACAAGCCGTCGATCCTGGCCGACACGCTTGAGGCCGTGATCGGCGCGACGTACATCGACTGCGGGCTCGAGTCGGCCAGCGGCCTCGTGCACCGGCTGTTCGACCCGGTCATCGAGCGCTCCTCGCTGCTCGGCGCGGGGCTTGACTGGAAGACCTCGCTGCAGGAGCTCACCGCGGACCGCAGCCTTGGCGTGCCCGAGTACGTGGTCAAGGACAGCGGCCCCGACCACCAGAAGCTGTTCCGCGCCGTGGTCAAGGTGGGCAGCAGGGAACTCGGGGCCGGCGAGGGCCGTTCGAAGAAAGCCGCGGAGCAACTCGCCGCCGAGGCCGCGTACCGCTCCATCACCGCGGAGCCGGCCGCGGGAACCGAGTCCGGCCCCCCCGCCCTGCGCGACGCGGTCCCCGCCCAGTCCGCCCCAGACACCGACGCATAGCCCATTCCGCGGCATGAAGCGGCATGAATGTGCCATCGCTGTCGTTATAGCGACATCAACGGCACATTCATGCGGCAGCCGTACGGCGTGCCCGGCCCGATCGGAGGTCGCCCGTGCCCGAATTGCCCGAGGTCGAGACTGTCCGCGCCGGGATTGAACAGCACGTCGTGGGGCGCACGGTCGCGGCCGTCGAGGTCTTCAACCCGCGGGCGGTGCGCCGTGACGTTTCCGGCCCGGACGGCTTCGCCGCCGCGATGGCGGGCCGCACGTTCCTGCGCGCAGAACGACGCGGCAAGTACCTCTGGTTCGCCCTGGACGACGCGGAAGCGCTCCTCGCGCACCTGGGGATGAGCGGCCAGTTCCTGGTCGGCGACCAGGACCGGCCACTAGACCCGCATGTCCGCGCCCGCTTCACGTTCACCGACGGCGGCCCCGACCTGCGCTTCACCGACCAGCGCACGTTCGGCCACCTCATGTTGGTCCCGCTGGGCCTACTCCCGATGGACTTGCCGTCCGCCGGGTGGTGCCGGAGCCGATTGCGCACATTGCGGCGGACCCGCTTGAGGACGCCTTCGACGCCGCGGACTTCGCGGCGCGGCTGGCCCGGAAGAAGACACAGGTCAAGCGGGCGCTGCTGGATCAGTCGCTGATCAGCGGGATTGGCAACATCTACGCGGACGAGGCGCTGTGGCGCGCGCGGCTGCACTGGGCGCGGCCGACGGAGACCCTCAGGCCCGCCGAGGTGTCCCGGCTGCTTGAGGCGGTTCGTGACGTGCTGACCGAGGCGCTCAAGGCGGGCGGTACGTCCTTCGACGCGCTCTACGTGAACGTGAACGGGGAGAGCGGCTACTTCGACCGGTCGCTGAACGCCTACGGCAGGGAAGGCGAGCCGTGCGCCCGCTGCGCCACGCCGATTCGCCGCGACGCGTTCATGAACCGCTCCTCCTACAGCTGCCCGCGCTGCCAGCGGCCCTCGGCTGCGCGGCAGCGCGCCGCGGCGCCGGCGAGCGCTAGCCGCCAGGGCCCGCCGGGCGAACGGCCCGGCTGGCCCGGCGGTTTCGCGGCGCGCCGGCACGTGAGGTCTATCACCTTCGGCGGGCTACTGGTAGGATCGGACCAGCTAAAAGCCCCTAGATGTGGGGGTTTTGTGCGGATGATCGTTTGTTTGACGCCCGTATCTTTGGTAAGATTGGCACATAACGGTTGACGGGCTGCTCTCAACTTGACCTCTAAAGATCATGGTGGGACCCTGTAACTGTTGCCCGCACGTATGGGCGTGCGGTTCACATTGTGCCCACTCTGGTCACTCAGTGTGGAGGACCTTTCACCATGTCAAAGGCTCTATTCGGCCACGTCGGTGGTCCTGACCCGCGTATGGTCTCCGAAATGCGCCGTCTCCAGCAGCGCGTTCGCGACCTGGAAGCCGAGCTCATGCGGCTCCAGAACGAGAACGACGCGCTCGCTGCGGGGCTGACGCACGACGAGGACGTGCTCGTTCTCGACCGCGAGCCCGCGCTTACCTGACGATCTCAGGCATATCCGGATCCGGGGAAGCTCCTAGATCCTGGAAGCGCAGCTCGGCCCGCTACCAGCGGGTCTGCCAAGGCACACTCAGAAACGAACAAGGGACGCCCTTCCCGGCGTCCCTTCTCGTTGTTTATCCATATGCGCCCGGTATGTGCCGTATGTGGCGATCTCGCTTGCGTACCTACGGTTACGTAATGTGCATTGTCGTGCGCGCAATCGCACCAGCCTTTCGGCCGCGGGCCGCGTGTGGCATAAACCACACTCCCTGGATTAGTCAGCTGCCTCCCCGCGTGCCCGCTTTACCCTGGCGGTCATTGATTGGTCGCCTGTTGTTCGGGGGTACGGGGCGTCACCCGGGAGGCGGCCGGGTCGCGTGCCCGATATGGTGGCGGTTTTTGCCATCGGGTGCGCAAGTCAGCGGGATTTTCCCGCTCCCGTGCCGTTTCCGGCGGTCGGCCGCTTGAAGCGGTAATGTTCGGGTGCCAGTGCTGCTCAACACAGCGATGTCCGAGGCGGGCGCATCGCGGGGCGGTTTCGGGGGAGGGGAGGGCGCGTGTACCTGAAGTCCCTCACGCTGCGTGGCTTCAAGTCGTTCGCCTCCGCGACCACGCTGCGCCTCGAACCGGGCATCACCTGTGTCGTCGGCCCGAACGGGTCAGGCAAGTCCAACGTCGTCGATGCCCTCTCCTGGGTCATGGGCGAGCAGGGGGCGAAAAGCCTCCGCGGCGGCAAGATGGAAGACGTCATCTTCGCCGGCACCACCAGCCGTGCCCCGCTGGGACGGGCCGAGGTGGCGCTCACCATCGACAACAGCGACGGCGCCCTGCCGATCGACTACGCCGAGGTGACGATCAGCCGGCTGATGTTCCGCTCCGGTCAAAGCGAGTACGCGATCAACGGCGACAGCTGCCGCCTGCTCGACGTGCAGGACCTGCTGTCCGACAGCGGCCTCGGCCGCGAGATGCACGTCATCGTCGGCCAGGGCCAGCTCGACCAGATCCTGCACGCCGGCCCGGAGGCCAGGCGGGCGATCATCGAGGAGGCGGCCGGCGTACTCAAGCACCGCAAGCGCAAGGAGAAGGCGCTGCGGAAGCTGGACGCGATGCAGGCCAACCTGACCAGGCTGGTCGACCTGACCGGCGAGCTCGGCAGGCGGCTCAAGCCCCTGGGCCGGCAGGCCGAGGTCGCGCGCCGGGCCGCCACGATCCAGGCGGACCTGCGCGACGCCAAGCTCCGGCTGCTCGCCGACGACTACGTGCAGCTGCGGGACAAGCTGGAGCGCGAGGAGGCCGACGAGGCCGCGATCCGCGCCCGCCGCGCCGAGCTTGAGGCGGCCCTCGCCGACGCGCGGCAGCGGGAGGCCGCGTTCGACGTCGCGGTCCAGGCCCAGGCCGCCGAGCTCGCCCGCTCCCAGGAGACCTGGTTCGCGCTGTCCTCGCTGACCGAGAAGCTCCGCTCCGTCCAGGGCCTGGCCGCCGAGCGGGTCCGGCTGCTCGCCGCGGACTCCGAGCCCGAGCGCCCCGGCCGTGACCCCGACGAGCTCGAGCGGCAGGCCGCGGAGCTGCGGGCCGAGGAGGCGGGGCTGACCGAGCGGCTCGCCGAGGGCCGTGAGGCGCTCGCCGAGTCGGTCGCGAGCAGGACCATGGCCGAGAGCGCCCTCGCGGCGGCCGAGCGCAGGCTCGCCGACGCCGCCAGGGCCGCCGCGGGCCGCGCCGAGCGGCTCGCCCGGCTGCGCGGCATGGTCGACGCCGCGGCGAGCCGCGCCGCCGCGACCAGTGAGGAAATCGACCGGCTGACCGCGGCCGCCGAGCAGGCCCGCGCCCGCGCCGAGCGCGCCCAGCAGGAGTACAGCCAGGTCCAGGACGTCGCCGACGACGGCGACTCCGACCGCAGCGGCCTCGCCGCGGACCTGGACAAGGCGCAAAGGGAACACAACCAGCATTCCGAACGAGTGGTTGCTGCGCGCAAAGCCGAACGCGCCGCCAACAGCGAGGTAGCCGCCCTGCGCGCCCGCGTCGAGGCGCTCAACGAGACCCTCCGCCAGGGCGTCGACGCGACGGCCGCCGTCCTCGCCGACCCGGACCGCTTCCGCGGCGTCCTCGGCTCCTTCGCCGCCCAGCTCACCGTGGCCGACGGCTACCAGAAGGCGGTCGCCGCCGCCCTCGGCGGCGCCGCCGAGGCCCTCACCGTGAACGGCCTCGACGCGGCCGTCGAAGTCCTCACCGGCATCCGCGCGGCGAACGCCGGCACCGTCGGCCTGGTCATCGCAGGCGGCGAGCGCTCCGGGCGGCCCGCGGACGGCGGGGCGGGACAGGCCGGCCACGCTGACCCCGTGCGTCCCGGTCTTCCTGACGGGGCGCGCTGGGCGGCCGAGCTCGTGACGGGGCCTGCCGAGCTTTCCACGGCAGTCGCGGAACTGCTCGGCGACGTGGCCGTGGTGCGTGACGTCGCGGGGGCAGCCGCATTCGTTCGGGATCATCCTGATTTTCGCGCCGTGACCGCCGACGGCGACCTGATCGGGGCGCACTGGGCGCGGGGCGGCTCCGCGGGCGGGCAGTCCCTGCTTGACGTGCGGGCCGCCGCCGACGAGGCCACGGCGAAGGTCGCGGCCGCCGAGCTGGCCAGCGAGACGGCGGCGGACGCCCTCGCCACCTTGACCGAGGCGCAGGAGACCGCCAGGCAGGAGCTTGAGGAGACCCGCGGCCGGATGCGCGCGGTGGACGCGGCCGCGGCGGAGATCTCCGGCCGGCTTGGCCGGCTGGCGGGGGCCGCGCGGGCCGCCGCCGACGAGGCCAAGCGGCTTGACGCCTCCGTGGGCGCGGCTCAGCGGAGCGCGGAGAAGGACCAGGCCAAGCTCGTGCAGCTGAAGGACGAGCTCGCCGAGGCCGAGGCCGCCGACGAGCGCGCGAGCGACCCCGAGTTCGAAGACCTGCAGGCCGACGACGAACGCGAGGAACTGACCCAGCGCGCCGCGACCGCGCGGGAATCCGAGATGGAGGCGCGCCTTGAGGTGCGCACCGTCGAGGAACGACTGCGCGCGATCAGCGGCCGGGCCGACTCGCTCTCCGCCTCGGCCGCCACCGAGCGGGCCGCCAGGGAGCGGGCCGCCATCCGGCGCAAGCAGCGGACCGCCCAGGCGTCGGTTGCCCGCGCGGTCGCCGCGGGCGCGGGCCTCGCGGTGTCCGCCGCCGAGTCCTCGCTGGCGCTCGCGGCGCAGCGGCGAGCCGAGGCCGAGGAGGCGAGCACGAGCGGCACCGGGGCGCTGAAGGCGGTGCGCGCCCAGCTGACCACGGTGTCCGGCGAGCTCGACAAGGTCGTGAACACCGCGCACGGGACCGAGATCTCCCGCAACGAGCACCGGCTGCGCCTTGAGCAGCTGGCCAGCCACGCCGCGGACGAGTACGGCATCGAGCCCGGCGCGCTGCTGTCCGAGTACGGGCCGGGCACGCTGATCCTGGTGCCGTCCGATTCCCCGCTCGGCGCCGCCGCGAGGAAGCGCGGCACCGCCGTCTACCACGTGGCCGCCAAGGACACCGCGGCCGCGCGGCGACCTGGCGGCCGAAGCCCGCCGGGCCGCCGAGCCCGGCGGCAGCCGGTGCCCTCGGCCGAGCGACGGGCCGCGTCCGGCCGCCGCGCAGGCGCGGGATTACCCGCCGCGGCGGCGCCGGCGCCGCTAGCGGCGGAGCCCGTGGTGCCGGGGCCGACGCGCCGGGCCCGAGGAGTCCCGTATCCGGAGCGCACTGCCGGAGCCCGCCCGGCGGTACCCGCGGATCCGCCGGCCCCTCCCTGGCGGATGCCCTCCGGGCGGTGCGCGTCGAGGCGGAGCAGGCCGACGAGTCCCTGGCGGCGGACCCCGAGCCTGGTCAGGCGCGCAAGCCAGGGAAGGCCGCGGCGGAGCCGGCCGAGCCCGAGGTCATTGGCGTGCCCTACGTGCGCGGCGAGCAGGAGGCGCGGGCCGCGGAGGCCGAGCGGCAGCTCGCCCGGCTCGGCAAGGTCAACCCGCTCGCGCTTGAGGAGTACGCGGCGCTGCAGGAGCGGCACCAGTTCCTCGCCACGCAGCTCGATGACCTGCGCAAGACCCGCCGTGACCTGCTCATGGTCGTCAAGGAGGTCGATGACCGGGTGCAGGAGGTGTTCGCCTCCGCCTATGCCGACACCGCGCGCGAGTTCGAGGGGCTGTTCGCCCGGCTGTTCCCCGGCGGCTCCGGGCGGCTGATGCTGACCGAGCCGGACGACATGCTGACGACCGGCATCGAGATCGAGGCCAGGCCGCCGGGCAAGAAGGTCAAGCGGCTGTCCCTGCTGTCGGGCGGCGAGCGGTCGCTGACCGCGATCGCCTACCTGTTCGCGATCTTCAAGGCGCGGCCGTCACCGTTCTACGTGCTCGACGAGGTCGAGGCGGCGCTCGACGACAGCAACCTGCAGCGCCTGCTCGGGGTCTTCACCGAGCTGCAGGAAAGCTCTCAGCTCATCGTCATCACCCACCAGCGCCGCACCATGGAGGCGGCCGACGCGCTCTACGGCGTCTCGATGCGCGGCGACGGCGTGTCCCAGGTGATCAGCCAGCGCGTCCGCGAGACCGAGCCCGCCTGACCCGCCGCCCGCGTGGCGGAAATGTGCCCATCCCGCTGAGCATGCGGAGCGCACGGCAGGGCATGTTGTAGCGTGCTCAAGGGCGTTGAACGCGGACGGACGTTGCGCGGGTCGCGTCGGGGACATGCCTTCCAGGGAGACTGTGGCTTATATGACTGCGTACATCATCCTCATCGTGGTGGTAGCCGTGCTGCTGCTCGGTGTCGGCGGCTCGCTGCTGCTACGCCCGCGCGGCATGCACGGGGTCCGCCGCGGCCGGGCTCGCGAGCTTGACCTGACCGGCCCGCTGCCGAAGGCGAGCGACCAGACCTCGACGGGGACCGGAACGGCGACCGCCACCGCGCCGCCGCCCGCTTCTGAGCTTCTTGCCCCGCAGGCCCCGCCTCGCCGGCCATTGAGAAGCCGCCGCCCTCGGCCGGGCGGATGATCCGGCTGCGGGCCCGGCTGGCCAGGTCGCAGAGCGGCTTCGGCTCCGCGCTGCTCGCCCTCCTGTCCAGGGACCGGCTCGACGATGACACCTGGGACGAGATCGAAGAGGTCCTGATCACCGCGGACGTCGGGGTGGTGCCCGCCCGGCAGATCACGTCGGACCTGCGGACCCGGGTCAAGGTCGAGGGGACAAGGACCCCGGACGAGGTCAGGGCCATGCTCCGCACCGAACTGCTCACCCAGGTGGAGACCGAGGCGAGCCGGGCGCTGCGCACCCAGCGGCACGAGGGCCGCCCGGCGGTCGTGCTCGTGGTCGGCGTCAACGGGACGGGCAAGACGACCACGTGCGGCAAGCTCGCCAGGTCGCTGGTGGGCGACGGGGAGACGGTGGTGCTCGGCGCGGCCGACACGTTCCGCGCCGCGGCGGCCGATCAGCTCCAGACCTGGGGCGAGCGGGTCGGCGCGAAAGTCGTCCGCTCGGACAAGGAGCAGGCCGACCCGGCGAGCGTCGCCTTCGACGCGGTGTCCACCGGCATCGAGCAGGAGGCGGACGTGGTGCTGATCGACACCGCGGGCCGCCTGCACACGAAGAACGACCTGATGGACGAGCTCGGCAAGGTCAAGCGGGTCATCGAGAAGCGCACCGCGGTGGACGAGGTGCTCCTCGTGCTCGACGCCACCACCGGCCAGAACGGGCTCCGCCAGGCGCGGGTGTTCGCCGAGGTGGTGGACGTGAGCGGCATCGTGCTGACCAAGCTGGACGGGACCGCCAAGGGCGGCATCGTGATCGCGGTACAGCGCGAGCTCGGCGTTCCCGTGAAGCTGGTCGGGCTCGGCGAGGGACCCGATGACCTGGCGCCGTTCGACCCGGCCACGTTCGTCGACGCCATCCTCGGCGGCTAGCGGGGCCGCTGCCGCTCACGTGCGGGCCAGGTCGGCGCGCGGCGCTGACCTGGCCTTCGTGGCCGCCGCGAAACGCTGGCGTAATAGTCGGGGCTGGTGTTTCACCGTTCTGACACATTCGGACTGGACGCAGGAAACGCGGCTAAGGCATTGTCTGATGTGGTGAACGAGAGGGTGATCCCATGAGGCTCATTACGGCTGTCATCAAGCCCTTCAAACTCGATGATGTCAAAGCAGCGTTGCAGGCATTCGGCGTGCACGGCATGACGGTCAGTGAAGCGAGCGGATACGGCAGGCAACGCGGGCACACCGAGGTGTACCGGGGCGCCGAGTACCAGGTAGACCTCGTGCCCAAGGTGCGGGTCGAAGTAATCTGCGACGACCAGGACGCCGACGACCTCGTCGGAGTCATCGCCAAGGCGGCACAGACCGGCCGGATCGGCGACGGCAAGGTGTGGGTCGTCCCGGTTGAGACCGTCGTCCGGGTACGCACCGGGGAGCGCGGGCCAGACGCTATCTGAGAGGCGCAGCACGAGCCTTTTCATCCTGATGCCTGCGGCGGCGAACCACGGTGCCGGGATGAAAAGGGCTCGCGATCGGGGGGCCAGTACCGCGAGCGCGGCCTGCCTACGGCAGGGCCGCGTACGGATCATTCGGGGGACCTGGTGAGCGTGATGACTTCTTTCGCGGCTGATCGTGGCCGGAGGACTACCGAGACCGACCGCTGGCTAGCCGGGATGCTTGGCGCCGAGCCCGGTGTCGCCCTGGTCGCCGTGGGCGGCTACGGCCGCAAGGAGCTGCTGCCCGGCAGCGACCTCGACGTGCTGATGCTCCATGACGGCCGCGACGGCATCGCCAAGATCGCCGACCGGATCTGGTACCCGGTCTGGGATTCCGGCGCCCGCCTCGATCACGCCGTGCGGACCGTACCGCAGGCGCGGCGGGTGGCGCGCAACGACATCAAGGTCGCCCTGGGACTGCTTTACGCCAGGCACGTCGCCGGCGACCCTGACCTGACGAGCCCGGCTGCGCGAGGTAGCGCTCGAGGACTGGCGGTCCAACGCCCGCACCAGGCTCGCCGAGCTCAAGGAACTGCACGAGGAGCGGACCAGGCTGCACGGCGAGCTCGCCTACCTGCTTGAGCCCGACCTGAAG
The DNA here is from genome assembly GCA_963735315.1 of uncultured Actinomycetota bacterium. Classification (GTDB taxonomy): domain Bacteria; phylum Actinomycetota; class Actinomycetes; order Streptosporangiales; family Streptosporangiaceae; genus Trebonia. The sequence goes on along the minus strand of CAVTKQ010000035.1, from coordinate 66,604 downwards.
GAGTCGCGCGGCGGGCAGCGGGACGTGCACGCGATCCAGGCCATCGCCGCTGCCTGGATCGCCCCCGCGCCAGGACCCAAGGTCAGGGCCGCCTACGAGCAGATCCTCGACACAAGGCACGTCCTGCACGAGGTCACCGGGCGGCGCCTGGACCGGCTCGTGCTTGAGGAGCAGGACGAGGTCGCCCGCACGCTCGGCCTGCTCGACGGGGACGCGCTGCTGCGGCAGCTCGCCGGCGCGGGCCGCACGGTCGCCTACGCGGTCGACCACGCCTTCCGCCAGGCGGACCGGGCGGGCGGGCGCCGCGCCCTCGGCGTGCGGATGCGCCGGGGCAAGCCGGACCGCCGCCCGCTCGCGGACAGCGTGGTCGAGCAGGACGGCGAGGTGGTGCTCGCCCGGGCGGCGTCGCCCCGCCACCGACCCCGCCCTCGTCCTGCGCGCCGCCGCCGCGTCCGCCCAGTCCGGCCTCCCGCTCGCGCCCCGTGCCCTGGCCCGGCTGGCCGAGTGCCCGCCGCTGCCCGTCCCGTGGCCCGCCGAGGCCCGCAACGACCTGCTCGCCCTGCTCGGCGCCGGGCCGGCGCCATCGCCGTCTGGGAGGCCCTTGACCAGGAGGGCCTGCTCACCGCGCTGATCCCGGACTGGGACCGGGTGCGTAACCGCCCGCAGCGCAACCCGCTGCACCGCTTCACCGTTGACCGGCACCTCGTCGAGTGCGCGGCCAACGCCGCCGCCCTGGCCCGCGACGTATCCCGGCCCGACCTGCTGCTGCTCGCCGCGCTGCTGCACGACATCGGCAAGGGCTGGCCGGGCGACCACAGCGTCTCCGGCCAGGTCGTGGCCCGCGACGTCTGCAAGCGCGTCGGCCTGGGCGAGGCGGACGTGCAGCTGGTCGCCGACGCGGTCCGCCACCACCTGCTGCTCCCCGTCGTCGCCACGCGGCGGGACCTCGACGACCCGATGACCGTGCAGCACGTCGCGACGATAGTCGGCTCGCGGACGCTACTTGAGCTGCTGCACGCGCTTTCTGCAGGCCGACGGGCTCGCCACCGGCCCGGCGGCGTGGAACGACTGGAAGGCCGGGCTGGTCACCGACCTGGTCCGGCGGGTCAGCGCCGCCCTTGACGGCGACCCCATGCCGGAGCCCGGCCCGCTGCGCGACGACCAGCTCGCGCTCGTCGCCCAGGGCGGCCCCGCCGCGATCGTCGACGGCAACGAGGTCACGGTCGTCGCCCTCGACCGGCCCGGCCTGCTGTGGCGGGCCGCCGGGGTGCTCGCCTCGCACCGGCTCACGGTCCGCGGCGCGAACGCGACGGCGGTCGGCGACACGGCGGTCACGGTCTTCAGCGTGGCCCCCGAGTACGGCGACCCGCCTGACGCCACGCTCGTCACCGCGGACCTGCGGCGGATGCTCGAGGGCAGGCTCGACGTCGAGGACCGGCTTGAGCGCCGCGCCCGGGCGGTGCGCCCGCACGCCGCGCTGGCGCCGCCCCCCAAGGTCGCCCTGGTCGACAACGCGTCGAACAGCGCCACCGTCGTCGAGGTCCGCGCGCACGACGAGCCTGGCCTGCTGTGGCGCATCGGCCGGGCCCTCGGCGAGTGCGGCCTGAACGTCCAGGCCGCCCGGGTCGAGACGCTCGGCGCGGAGGCCGTCGACGTCTTCTACGTCACCGACGCCGCCGGCGGCCTGCTCACCGACCCAGAGCTGCGCAAGCGCACGGTAGAGACGGTCCTGGCCGCCCTGGCCCCCGCTTAGCTCGTCTCAACTGGCACGGCAGGCCTCCTGTCCCGCTCGAAGCTTGTCGCGCAGGATATAGAGGTCTCCCTCAAGGGCGTCGTTGCCGAGTGCTTCCGGGTCCGACAGCAGCACCTCTATTGCCAGCAGCCGCGTCCGTGCCTGGTCGTCCATCCGTCCTCCCTGGTTTCCTTGTTGCCTTACGGCGAGCCTGGCCAGCGCGTCGAGCGCTAGCCGCGCCCTCCGGGTCAGCTCAACCGCGTCGCGGACCTCGTCCGTCGGCACCGGCACGCCGTCGCCGTGCGTCTTGCCACCTGCGGCAGGAGCGTCATCGCTCGTCGGTCTTGCCTGCCGCCAGGCGATCGCGGCGCGGCGGCAGAACTCCTCCGTCATCGCCTCGTACACCCGCTCAAGCTCCGCCCGGCCCACCGAGTTCTCCGGCTGGTACTCGAGCGGCCCGCGCACCCGCGCCCGCTCGGCCAGGAACGCTGGGTCGTCAAGGTCAGTGAAATTGCCAGCGCATGTCTCCCCTGCGCCGTCGTCGTCCATGTGCCAGTCCCTTATGCGGCGTATGCTCAGGTGCTTGGTACAGAGTATGCCGCCGGAATAAGCTTTACCGCAATATGCATTTGGCAATTTACCGATCGGAGCGATCGTGGCTCGACCGAGTCCTACAGTCCGCCGGCGTCGGCTCCGCTACGAACTACGTCGGCTGCGGACCGAGCGCGAGCTGACCATCGAGGAGGTGCAGGAACGCAGCAACGGGGACATTAAGGCACCTACCCTGTCGCGTTGGGAGACCGGCGAGCGGTCGGTCCGCGCAGTGAACCTCCGCCTCCTGCTGGACATCTATGATGTCGCTTCCGATGAACGCGAGGCGCTGCTCACGCTGGCCCGACAGGCGAACGAGCGCGGCTGGTGGCATCAGTACGCGTCGGCAGTGCCCGACTGGTTCCAGGTCTACGTGGGCCTGGAGACCGAGGCGTCCACGATCCGTATTTATGCGGCGGAGCTGGTACCTGGCCTGCTTCAGGTCGAGGGCTACTACCGGACGTTCCTGACGAGCGTTGCCCCCGGCGACCCGGAGGTCGACAAGAAGGTCCGGGTGCGGCTGGAGCGTCAGGAGCGCCTGACTAACGCCGATCCGCCGAACTACTGGGCGGTGCTCAACGAGGCGGTGATCCGTCGGCCGCTCGGCGGCGACGAGGTCATGAGCAGGCAACTCGGGCACATCGCGGCGGTGGCGGAGTTGCCAAACGTGACGGTCCAGGTGCTGCCGTTTGGCGCCGGCGTGCACCCGGCGATGGACGGTTCGTTTAGCATCCTCGGCTTCCCCGAGCCGCGTGATCCTGACGTGGTGTACCAGGAGAACCAGTCCGGTAGCGTTTACCTGGAGGAGGCGGGCGAGGCCCAACGCTTCTCGCAGATGTTCAACCACCTGATCGCCAAGGCGCTGAGCCCGGAGGATTCGGTACGGCTGATCCGCGAGGCAGCGGCGAGTTTCTGACGCCCAATGTGAGCTACCCAAGGGAGAGAGGTACGGGATGGCGGCCGTGACCGACGATGACATGTCCCGTGCTCCGTGGCGGAAGTCGAGTTACAGCAACAACGGCGGTGAGTGCGTGGAAGTCGCCGCATGGCGCAAGGCCAGCTACAGCGGCAACGGGGGCAACTGCATAGAGGCCGGCGTCGCCGAGGCCGACCGGGTGCTGGTCCGCGACACCATCGATCGCGCGGGTGGCACGCTCAGCTTCCCCGCCGCCGCCTGGCGCGTGTTCGCGTCGGAACTGAAGCGCCCCTAGCCCGAAGTGAACTGACCAGTCAACCGGGCCACTATGGCCGCCCTTGCCGAGTGCGACGACCCGTCAATCGCCCTGTGACGTTCGAGGAGGACGCTGCTCCTACAACTGCAGTGCCGCTGGACTCACGGCCACCAGGCGTCGCCCAGGCACCCGTTTTGCAGGTTCGTCCAACGCGGAACGGCCCTAAGGCAGTCGATCCACCATCTTCGTGCACGCCTCGACAGCGTTGTGAAGGGGTAACTCTTCCGTGGGTTCAAATCCCACCTCCACCGCTCAGATACGCGCATTTTCCCCGGTTCGGCAACCGCTTGAACACGCGGCGGTGCGTTCTCCCCATCCGGGGAGAACGCACTGGCCAGCGTGGTCAGGCAGTGCTTCAGGCGCCGGTACGGGCGGGAAATCCCCCTCGCGCACATCGCTTCGTAACTGCTCAGCAATGGTCCCGCCCGCATCGCGGTCAGCCCTTTCCTCCTCCCGGGAGGGCAACCATGACCGCACAGCCCCTGGCTCCCCTCGTCCCCTCCTCCGGTGTCCCTGCGTCCGAGCAGCGTGCCAGGTCCGCTGCGGCCCGGCGACTGCCCTTGGCCCCCCCGGTTCCCGTGCCGACCCGCCCGAGGACGTCATCTACGGGATCGCCCGCATCGACGCCTCGGGCCGAATCTGCGAGCGAGCCATCGTCACCGCGCTGGGCTGGTCTGGCGGTGACCTGCTGACGTTCACCGCCGACGCGGGCGTGGTGACCGCCCACCGCGACCCCGGCGGCATGGTCACCCGTCATCAGCCGGACCCTGACCGGCTCCCCGTTCTCGGACCACGCGATGAGTTCAGCCAGCTCACGCTCCCGCCCTGTGAACTCCACCACGCCTCGCGCCGGGTCTAGAAGCCTTGACGGCCGCTCGACAGCATGAGGGAGTACAGCCACGCCGCTGGCACGCGCACGAGCGTTCGTCCGGCCTGTGCGTCAGCCACGCCGTGACAGAGGGCGCGAATGCACCCTGAAACGGCGCCAGCTCTCGACGGCCTGCACGGGGCATGGGCACGGCCCCTCCAGCAGTACAACTCCGTCAGTGCCGGCAGCCTTCAGGCCAATGCCTCCGTCGATGAAACCCAGCCCCAGCTAGCCAGCGACACCGACCTCGACTGGGACAGCGCCCAGCCACTGGCAGCCCAACGCCGTCGTCACCGACACCCTGCAGATGAGCAGATGGCAGAACTGGCTGGTGTGGGCGGGAATCTTCCTCGGTATCGGCGGGTCGCTGCTAGCCAGCCTCCTGTACGAATGGGCCCGGCCGAGCCCTGCCCAGGGCGATCCCTCGCGTAACACAGCGCCATCTCGGGCCGCTGCCCAGCGGACTAAGACCGCGCTGAAACCGCTCATCACCGCCGTCGTCCTCGTGATCCTCGCGCGGGCCATCCGATCCAGCAGACGGTGACCGTCGGCCTTGCGCTCGTAACGGCGTGAGCACAACACGCGGCATCGCCTACACCAACACTAGCTGCGGCAACACCGGGAGTCTCCGGGGAAGTAGACCGGATGCCCTCACACGCAGAGACCGCACGGCCTCCGGCAGGGGCTCGCGGCGTTCGCTGCCGCCTGGTTGCTCCACGAGCGGCCACCCTTACGCCGCCGGTCTGACATTGCTGAGCCGACACCGCGGGGGCGCAGTTCCCGCAGCCGGGCAAGTCGGAATGCGAGCCGAGCAGCGGACTCTCTGCCCACCTTCCCGTTCCCTTCGTATCTGGTCTCGGCTGGGTGGTCGAGAGGTCCGTGAAGATGACGAACGCGGGAGGAAGGGCCGCCGTTACCGGGCTGCTGACGGCTGTGCTGCCGTCGCCCAGTCGATCTGCAGCTCGCCCTTGGCGGCGAACACCCGGTCGGACCAGTCGCGGTTCTCCGACGTACCAGTCCACCGTCTGGGCCAGGCCTTCGGCGAAGTCGACCTCCGGCGCCCAGCCCAGGTCCCGCTCGATCTTGCCCGGCTCGATGAGGTAGCGGCGGTCGTGGTTGGGGCGGTCGGCGACGTGCTCGATCCACTCGGCCGGGTCGAGGCCGAGGCGGTCCAGGACCCGGGTCACGATCTCCAGGTTGGTGACCTCGTGCCGGGCGCTGATGTCGAAGACCGGCAGGAGGGCCGGGTTGGTCGCGGCGGCGGCCGGGACCGGGCCGAGGTCGGCGTGCAGCACCTGGTAGATGGCGTTGCAGTGGTCGGAGACGTGCAGCCAGTCGCGCATCTGGAGCCCGTCGCCGTAGACGGGGACCTTGCGGCCCCGCTGCACGTTGGTGATCATCAGCGGGATGAGCTTTTCCGGGAGCTGGTACGGCCCGTAGTTGTTCGCGCAGTGCGTCATCCGGATGTTCATCTCCGGGTAGGTCTGCATGTAGGCCCGGACGATCTGGTCTCCGGCCGCCTTCGCCGCGCTGTAGGGCGTCTTGGCGTTGAGCGGGCTGCCCTCGGTGAAGTACCGGCTGTCGGCCGGGAGTTCCCCGTACACCTCGATCGTGCTGACGTGCAGGTGCGCCGAGACGGGGTGCCGTCCGGCTGCACTCCAGCAGTACCTGGGCGCCCAGCGCGTTGGAGCGCATGAACAGGCTCGGGTCGATGATCGCCCGGTCGTTGTGCGACTCGGCCGCGAAGTTCACCACGTAATCCGGCTTGAACTCCTCGTAGACCGCCGTCATCGCGGCGGGGTCGGAGATGTCGGCCGCGCGGAACTCGACCGCGTCCCCGAACTGGGCGAGGTTGTCCAGGTTCGAGGCGAACCCCAGGTAGTCGACCACGACGACCTTGTCGCCGGGGTGACGGGACCGCAGGTACGACACGAAGTTGGTGCCGATGAAACCGGCTCCGCCGGCGACAAGGTAGACGGACATGGCGCTGAGCTTACCGGCCCTGACCGGGCCGTCACCGGGAAACAGGGCGCGCCGGCGTCACGATCGCGACGCGCCTCAGCCCGTCAGGACGGCGGGGCTGTTCGCGCCCGAGTCCAGCAGGTGCTGGTACCACTGCACGGTCATGGCCCGCGGGTCATTCACGTCAACGTCTCCTCGGCTGATCGCGTCTGCGGTCTCCCGTGCGCCGTCCGCGACCGAGCGGGACGGGACGAACCCGAGTCTCTCCCTGATCTTGGCGAAGTCCATCCGGTGGGAACGGTCGTCCAGGCCGGGGTAGCTGTGCACGCGGCTCACGCCGACCGCGGCCCCACCTGTTCCGCCAGGTTCTTCACGGTGTGGTTCAGGTGGTCGCCGCCGAGGTTGAACAGCTCGCCGCTGACGGTGCCCGGGTCCGCGCGCAGGAGCAGGAGCATCGCCCGGCACACGTCGGCGACGTGGACGAACGGCCGCCACTGCAGGCCGTCCCCGAGCACCGGGATGCTGCCCTTGCCACCGGGCCTGGACCACCATCTGGTGCACCACCAGGTCCAGCCGCATCCGGGGCGACACCCCGAACACCGTCGCCTGCCGCACCGCGCACGCCGTGAACCCCGGCCCGGCGAGCGCCAGGGTGTCCCGCTCGGCGGCGGCGTTCGCCTCGGCGTACGTGGTCGTGGTCCTGGGAGCGATCGCGCGCCGGCCTCCGACAGCAGCCCCTCCTGCTGCCCGTAGACGCTCGACGACGACGGCAGGATGTAGCGCCGACCCCGGCCGCCCGCGCCAGTTCCGCGCACCGCACCCGAGCCTGGTGGTTGACCTGCCACGTCAGGGCCGGGTCCAGTTCCCCCGCCGGGTCGTTGGAAATCGCCGCGAGGTCGATGACCGCGTCAACGCCGGAGAAGTCCGCCGCCTCCAGCAGCCGCGTGTCCTTGTCGAGCGCAGGCCAGCCCCGCCCGGCCCTCGGGAAGCGTGCCGCGGCCGAAGAAGAACCTGTCCACCACCGTGACCCGGTACCCCTCGTCGAGGAGCCGGCGCGTCAGCACCGACCCGATATAGCCGGCCCTTCCGTCAGCAGCACGCGCCCGCCGGTTACGGCTTGTCCCTTCGAAACGCCTTCGGTCATGACAGCAACGCCCCTTCCCGATGGTCAGCCGGCTTGACTTGGCTGCTTGATCCAGGGCTGCCCGGTCAGCGCGGAACGGCTGGTCGGCAACCTCTACAGTTCCCTGGCCGGGGCCACCAGGTGCGCCAGACAGCGCACCGTCGAGCAACTGCGCGGCGCGGTCGGCTAGGACCGGGGCCGTGGTGAACTTCCCGGCGTACGCGGCCCACAGGCCGGGCGCTGCCTCGGCGAGGACGCTGTGCCGCCAGTCCGGCCGGCTGGCGGCCCCGGCGGGGATGAGCTTCTGGCAGGAGTACCAGAATGTCCGGCGCGACCCGATCATGGCGGCGAGGCCGGGCGCGTGCTCGCGGACGCATCCCAGCACCCGGTCACGGGCGGCGGCAGTCAGGCGGGCAGTGCGCCGATTCCGGTCGGGCGGGCTGGTTGTCGAACGGGACGCAGAGCGTCGCCCCGCAGGCCTCGGCGGTCCGGTGGGGGATGAGGTGCGGGCCGCCGCCGATGCACACCACCGCGGGCAGGATGAGACCGGGGATGCCGAGGACCGTCGTCTGGGTGACCTCGAACGCCGTGTCCGTCTGGAAGCCGTTAGCGGCGGCGGCAGCGGTCAGCAGCGACGGGGTCAGCGTCCCGGCGGCGATGACGACCGACGGCGCGGATGCCGAGAGATCGCCCGCGGTGACGTGCCAGGCGTCTCCGGCGCGGCGCAGCCGGAGGCAGCGGAGAGAGTGCACCGCCGCCGCGCATGCCCCGCCTGTGACGACCTGGCTGGCGAGAATCCGTAGGAGTCGGGTTGTGTCCACGGCCCGGTCGGGTACGGTCACCGTCCAGGCTGGCCGGGCGAACAGGCGCTGTACCTGCGGGCGAGTTCCGCCCGGCCGGGCGTCGATCCCCGCCTCGCGGCACGCGGCGACCGCAGCCTCCGCCTGCTGGGGAGAGCCGAGCACGTAGCAGAACTCCGCGTCGGCGATGAGGGTGCGGTCGTGGCGTTCGGCGAAGTCGAGGATGAGCCGGGAGCCCGCGATGCATTCGCGGGTGACGCCGGGAGCGCGGAACACCGCGTACAGCGCTCCGGAATGCAGCCACCCCTGGTTGCGGGTGCTCGAATAGCCATCCACATGGGGAGCGTGGACAACGAGCACGCGCGCCCCGGCCGCCACGAGGCGTTTCGCGGTCCACAGGCCCGCCGCGCCCGCTCCTATGATGACGACATCGAACCGCTCGGCGGTCATGGCGAGGCCCTGAAGCTGTCCAGGGCCGCGATCACGCGGTCCTGCTCCGGCCGGGTGAGGCCGGGCCACGCGGGCAGGCAGAAGTGCCGGGCGGCGAAGTCTACCGCCGCCGGGAACAGGCCGGGCTCCGGCGGGGCGCAGCGGCGGAACCGCGGGTCGTTGTGCAGGAGGCTCTCGTAGACGCCGCCGGCCAGGCTGACGGCGTGCCGGGCCAGGTGGGCGCGCAGCTCCACCCTCGCCTGGGGTGTTGCCGCTAGGGCGATGAACTTGTAGCCGCTTGCCCGGCCCCCGTCGGGGACCTCTAGGACCGTCGCGAACGGGCTCTCGTCGAGCGCGGCCCGGTACCTGTCGAAGACCGCCGCTTGGCCCTTCAGCCATTCGTCGCGGTGGTTCAGCTGGGCTTCGCCCAGGGCCGCGTTGAACTCGCTGAGCCGGCCGCTGCCCCCGATGAGCGTGGCGCTCCCGTGGAGCTGGCCCTGGTTGCGGAGCCGCCGCACCGCGTCGGCCGCCTCCCGGTGCGGTGTGGTCACCACGCCGCCCTCGGCCGTGGTCACGACCTTGGTCGGGAAGAACGAGAAGGCCGCAGCGTCGCCGAAGGAACCGGCCGGGCGGCCGGCGTGGCCCGGCGCCGAGCGCGTGTGCCGCGTCCTCGATCAGCAGGACGCCCCGGGAACCGCACAGCCGCGTGATGGCGGGCATCTCCGGCGACACGAACCCTCCGATGTGCACCACCACGACCGCACGCGCCTGCGGGTGTGCGTCGAGCGCCGCCTCTACCTGCCTGGTGGTCGCCCACGCGCCCGCGTCGTAGAACCCGATGCCGTGGCCTGCGCGGACGGCTGCCGCAGCGGTGGCCGGACTAGTGTTAGTCGGGACCAGGACCAGATCGTTTTTGAGGCCGAGCCCTTCGAAGGCCAGTTCCAGGGCGGTGGTCCCCGAGGTGACCGCAACAGCTTCCGTGGTGCCCGCCAGGTCGGCGACTAGTGCCTCGAACCGCGCGGTGCGCGGGCCGAGGGTCAAGGTTCCCGAGCGCGCAATCTGCTCGCACGCGGCGGTGAACTCGCCGATGACGGCCTCGCTGAACCTGACCGCGAACGGGGGCACCGCCGGCTCCGGAGGAGCCGATCCAGAGAGATCCTGGGACTTCACGGGGCGGCGCGAGGCAATCATGCCAACTCGCCGGGGAGACGGCGGCCCCCGGGAACGCGTGCCGAACGGTAATGGCTCTTGCGGTTTCCGGCCATGGTCAGACCTCCGGTGGGGGTAGGGATTGTCCGGCCTCTTGCGCCAGGGACTGGGGTGTGCCTGCTGTCTTGCGTCTGTCACGCTTCATGTCAGCGGTCCTAGCGGACTGCGTCATGCAGCAGCTGGACGGCGGTGGATGTCCTGTGGGACGCACGGAGGCATCTTGTAACGGGAGGATCGCCCCTTGGTCACTATCTCCATGCCGCACCACCGGGTTTTGTAGAAAGCCCTGGGGTAAAACCTAGAAGCGTCCAGGCGATGGGAGTCGCACACAGTGTGCGACTGTTCACGAAATGCCGAGGGCGTGGGTGCTCCCCGTTACGGTGGACTGAGGTGACAAGAGGCGCACGATCACGGGTGAGCACGAGACCGGCGAGCTGACTGCTACCGGCGTGAGCGCCGCGGGATGACGCAGCAGTTGTTCGCCGGCAGGATCGGCCCGTTCCAAGAGCCGGGCCGAGAAGGCCGAGGCGGGGCGGTTATGCCGTCTTCGAGGTAAGCGCGTCAACGGCATCGAGGGTCAGGTGCCACGGGAACCGCTCGATGGTTCCCCAGCCCGCGCCGGGCTCGTGCAGCGGGTAGACGTCCGGCCCGTACAAGACCGTCACCCCCCACGAGCGGAGCCGCTCGATGTTCGGCTCGAACGCCGGGTGGGCGGCCTGCGCCCGGTTGGTGAACGGCATCGCCACGATCGGCAGGCCCTTGCCGATGCCCTCGACGAGCAGGCCGAGCGGCAGGGTGTCGCTGATCCCGGCCGCCCACTTGTTGATGGTGTTGGTGGTGGCGGGCGCGACGACCAGGGCGTCCGGCGGCGGGAGCACCTCGGGCTCACCCGGGTTCTTGTAGTCGCTGCGCACCGGGTAGCCGGTCATGGCCTCCAGCGCGCCCGGGTCGACAAACGCCCGGCCGCGGGCGCTGGTGACCACGCAGGTGTCCCAGCCGGCTTCCTGCGCGAGCCCGACGAGCACGCCGACGTCCCGGGCGGGAGGGGCGGCGCACGCCAGGATGTACAGGACCCGGCTCACGCGGGGACCCCGGCCCGTGCCGCGAGGTCGCGTAGCAGGGCGGGCGTGGTGCCTTTTGAACGGTGGACCAGGTCGGTGATGGTCGCGCGGGCCATCGGCCGGCAGCGGACCTCGGCGGGCGCGAGCTGCTCGGCGTCCAGCAACGTGGTAAGCGCCTGGTCGCGCTTGCCGCCTTGCGAGTAGCCGCGCGCTATGTCCACCAGGTGATTGGCGCGGCGCTCGCGCGGCAGCTTGCCCAGGTGCTCTCCGGGGACGGCGGCAGCGGCCTCCACCGCGGCGCCGCCTTCGCCGAGCTCCACCAGCGCGGAGACACGGTGGATGCCGACGTTCACCGGCCCGAAGGCGGTGTGGTAGTCGTTCCGGGCCGGGCCGACGCGATCGGCGACCTCATGGGCTTCCCTGATCAGGTCACGAGACCCGCGGTTGTCGCCGTTGCGCGCGCCGGCGATTGCCGCCTGGAGCAGCATCGTCCCGTAAACGGACCTGTCGGCGAGGGTGTCAAGCCCCGGCTCCAGCCGGTCGGCCATTGACACGTTCAGCGCGAACGCCGCATCCACCCGGCCCATGGCCAGGAGCGCATTGGCCACGCGGAACGCCGCGGTCGCGCTCAGCAGCGGGTCGGCGGCCTCCTCCGCGATCGCGATTCCCCGGTCACCCGCGATCCACGCGAGGTCGAACTCACCGAGCTTCCGCGCGGTTGACGCCGTGATCTGGTAGATCTCGGCGAGCACCTGGGCAGACGCGGCCGCCCGGAGCGCCGCGTGGCACCGCTGGCTGTCGTGCAGCGCACGAGGCAGCCTCTGCCCGACGACCTCGTAATCCGCCGACTCGAACGCCAGCCACAGGTAATCCACCCGCTCGCGGAGCTGCTGGACTGTCGGCGGTTCCTCAGCGGGGGAGCCCGGGACCGGGGTGAGCCCGTCGTATCGCTCCATCGCGGCACGGATCGCCTCCACCTCGGCGGTGTCCAGGCACTCGTCTGAGTCGCGCGGCAGCTCCCGGCCGATTAGGACGGGCAGGTCGATCCGGAGAACCTCGCAGATGGCCTCGATCACGGACAGCTTATCTACCGCGCGGGTCCCGGCCTCGACCTTCTCGACCCAGCTTTTGGACTTCGCGATCCGGTCGGCGAACAACTGCTGGGTCATCCCGCGGCGCTCACGCCAGTAGCCGATCCGCTGGCCGATCTCGCCCTGATCCACCATCGACCGACCTCCCTTCGCCCCGGCCGCCATAAGGGCTCATGCCTGGCACGGCGTATCGCGAACAGTCGCACACCATGTGCGACTTGCCGCGCCCAGGTCCCTCTACGTTAACCGCAGGGATTTCTACAGTAGCCGAGAGTTTCAGAGCAGAGCGCCCCCCTTGGGAGGTACGGCATGAAGGCGGCATCTCGCGCGCCAGCCGCGGCAGCGAGGCCAGCCATCCACAGCGAAGCGTCCCGCCGGATGCGGAGCCAGCCCGTGATCGTCACGGCCGACCGGAACGGCAGTGAGGTGGACAGCGCAACGCTGAGCGCCGTCGGCGGAAGCCCGCCGACCGGGGAGGTCACTCTGGAGATGCTCGCCGCCACCTTCGACGAGTGGCGGATATTCGAGGCCGGCGGCCGGGTGTTCGCGTTCCGGTCAGGGGTCGGCTTCGATCCGGCCGGGCCTCACTCGCTGCTCCGCCCCGCGCTGACGGCCCGGTCAGCCGACGAGTTGGCGGAGCTGCTGTGCATGCAGGCGCGGTACCGCCTGATGTCCGATGCCAAGCTCCGCGAGGCGTGGCTTGCGCACATCGGCGCGGGCGGCGTTCCGGGCGAGATAGTCGCCGGCTCGAGCGTGGACCCCGCCGCCCGGCTGGAAACGTGGCTTGCGGAACACCCTGGCGCCACGATCAGCCAGCCGTCGCCGCCGCACCTCGGCATACGAGTGATGGTCGACGGGGTAATCATCGCGTTCGTCTACGGCGACACAGAAGCCCTCATGAGCCAGCTAGCAATCGCCGAGGCGGTAAGCGCCTGCCCGAGGCACCCAAGGGCCGAGCCCCCAGCCGCCAGAGCAACGCCATCAGGAGGAGCGCCATCATGAGGGTCTACCTCTGGGAGGCAGGCAGCGCCCTGGGCGTGACCGACGACCACGCGAGGGCGCGCACCCTGGCAGCCGACTCCATGCTGGCGAACGGCGCCGATGAAGCAGTGGTAGAGCCGGCGGACTTCGACGACGCGACTAGGTCGCTGACCGCTGGCTACGTGAGGACTGCCGGACGGCGCTGGACGGCGCGTCGGCAGGGCCGCCGGGTCGTTTGGACCTGTGGCCGGGTGCCAGCGCCCCAGCTGAGGCCGCTGTGGGCGGCATCGTGACGAACAGCGGAGCCCGGATGCACGGGCCCTGCACCAGTACGTATCCCCAGGATGAGGGCGGCGCTAGTGGCACCGAGCAGCGGGGGTCAGCAGCCCGCAGGACTACCGGGACGACATTGCGGTTCCCGAATTTGACGTGATCAGGCCGCATCCTGCCCGCGTGTACGACTACCTCCTGGGCGGGAAGGACCACTACCATGCCGACCGCTTGGCCGCTGAGAAAATCGTGGCCGTAGCCCCCGAGATCGTTGACGGCGCGCGGGCTAACCGCCGCTTCCTCACCCGCGCGGTCCGCTACCTGGCCGAGGAAAAGGGCATCAGGCAGTTCCTCGACATCGGCACCGGCATCCCGACCGCCGGCAACACCCACCAGGTCGCCCCAGGCCATCGCGCCCGAATCCCGCGTCGCACAGAATCGGGGAAAATGCGCGGGTCCGTGGGTTCAAATCCCACCTCCACCGCCGTTTGACCAGCCAAAACGTGAGGGCCATCCGCAGGCGGCGGATGGTCCTTTTTCGTGCCTGGTCTCATTTCTGGTCTCAGTTGGCCGCTGTAGCGGCAGTCTCGCCACCACTGTCGTGCCGCGCTGTCGGCCGGATGGTTGCTTCCTGGATGACCGGACCTTGAAGCTGCAACGCGGCGATGATCTCCGTAGGCGAGGCGGCCAGTCGCGGCTGATGATCGAGCATCGCTTGCTGAGCTGCGGTCAGTTGGTGGACTTGAACCGTCCAGTCGATTTTCACGATGAGCAGGGCGCCAGCACGGACAACAGCGTCTTTAGTCGGCTGGAGCGCTTGGAGAACCGGCCCGACGTTCTGTAGCAAGGTTGCGGTGACATAAGCGTCCTGGGACTGAACAAGACGGCTGTCGGCGATGTGGGTAGCAGTCAAGAGCACCTCGCGGCCCGTAGGAGTCTGGCTAGCCTCCTTCAAGCTGGCCGTCATGCGCCGGAACCATGACCCGATGACCGGCTTACCCCGTGTGGCGATGCCAAGATGCGCGGTATCCAGCCACTGCTCGACAGCTGTCTCAGTCTCCTCATGAACGTTCTCGTCAGCTAGGTAAATCGAGATGGGAAAGTCGCCAGGCAAGGGTGGCGTCTCCGTCAAGTCTCTGCCTACGTACGGTTCCGGGTGCCATCCCCCAACCGAATTACGGATGGACGCGAACAGCCTCACGAAGCCCAACCAGATATCCTCCGCATCAGCCGCGCGATGTGACCGCCGGTCTGGCTCTGCCGGTTCAGGCATTAGATGTCTCCCCCGAATCACCATGGATGCCAGCTAGGCTACATTTAGCCAGAATTATGCTGCTGGCGCTAGGCGTCATCTTCATTGCCCCACAGCAGTCCGCCTACCTGATCGGCAACGCCCTTGCGGATGCTGTCGAGCACGTGCTGATAGCGGGCAGCCATCTCTGCACTCGACCATCCCATGATGGCCATGGCAGTAGGCGTCGGCACAGCGAGGATGGCGAGCACGGTCGCGCCGGTGTGCCGCGCGTCGTGCAACCGGCGGTCGGGTAGCCCGGCTTCCTCGATCAACACTGTCCACTCGCGGTAGTCCGTGAACGGGTTGAGCGGGTGGCCGTCGGGCGTGGCGAACCCCCATCCCTCTTCGTGCCATAGCTGACGGGCGGCGGTGCGCTTGGCATCCTGCGCTTTCCTGTGGACCTTTAGCAGCACAATCAGCGGGTCGGGCAGTTCGACCACGCGGCGACCAGCCCGGGATTCGTGGGGCCGGTGTCGGCCTGGGTCTGCCGACGGGCGGGGCAGTAACCGGCCAACTTACGGCCGCAAGTTCCGCCGCACCCGTGCTCGTACTTGGGGCGCAGCCGGTTGCGGCGAATCCGCAAGGCAAACCCTGGGGTTGCCGAATTTTTCGATGCCTATCGAGCTGTCACGGTGCCAGAGCCGAGGGAAGGTTCTTAAACTACGCTGCGGCGCGAATTCTCGGGCTACACCGCGCCGCTAAGGAGAATCCGGGTGACGTCTTCCGCGCAGCCCCAGCTGAGCGTTATGCCGGCGCCGCCGTGCCCGTAGTTGTGCACGACCCGGGGACCGCCGCCCTCCGGGGCGCTCTCCTCAAGCCGGACCTCCGGGCGACCGGGGCGCAAGCCGGCGAGGTTCTCGATGACCCTGGCGTTCGCGATGGCCGGAACGATTTCCGTGCACCGCGCGATGATCGCCGCGGCGGTGGCCGGGTCGGGCTCGGTGTCCCACTGGTTCTCGTCGAGGGTGCCGCCGAGGATGCAGTCACTGGCCCGCGGGTGGACGTACGCCCGGCCGGCCGGGTGGAACTCGTCGCGCACCGACATGGTGATGCCCGGGTTGGTGACGCGCACGATCTGGCCCCGCACCGGGTAGACCGAGCGGTCGCCGACCAGGTCCCTGGCCGCCAGGCCCGGGCAGTTGACCACGGCGTCTACCCCGGTTTCGAACAGTTCGGGCAGCGCGGTCACCCGGCGCGTGACGATCTCGCCGCCCAGGTCCCGCACCCGCTCGCATCAGCCAGGGCAGGTACAACGGCATTTCCGCCTGGGGCACCGCGAACCGGAGGCCGTAGGAGTAACCGGGCGGCAGCTCCGCCGGGGCGGCTTCACGGACGTGGCCGACCAGTCGCGGTCCAGTCCGGTCGGCCGGGCGGCTGCCGGTACAGCGCCAGGGACTCGCGCATAACGACGCCGGGTACCGAGTCACGGGCCTGGCCGGCGAGGACCTCCAAGGTCCGGCGCCCCCAGACGGCGACCTTGCCCGGCGGCCCGACATGGGTCGGGAACCAGACCCCGGCGGCCACGTAGGACGTTGTCGCCTCGACCGTGGCGGCGGCCACCACCCTGACGTCGCACCCGGCCTCGAGCAGCCTGCACCGCGGTGGTCAGCCCGACGACGCCCGCGCCAAGCACGATCACCCGCATGAAACCATCATCCCTCGCCGCTTGATTGAGGCACGGCCCTCCCGCACCCGGAGGTATACCGAGGAAGCGCCGCTAGCCCGGGTATTTTGTACCCATTTGTCCGAGCCAAAATCGGTATGCCCCGGAGAGGCCGAACGAGCCGGAGGGGAGTCGGTCGCGGCTGGAGTCAGCCGCACTCGTTCGGGATTACTTGAAGAGATCAGCCGGCGGCGACCTCGCGGCTTCGGCCCGCGGTTACCCCGGCGTTCGTCCCGAGCGAGAATAAGAGCCTTAGCTCCCAGGGGCCGGTAGCCTTGAAGTGTGTTTGAGACGCTCTCCGATCGACTGACCCAGGTCTTCTCCTCGCTACGCGGCAAGGGGCGGCTGTCACAGGCCGACATTGACGCGACCGCCCGCGAGATTCGCATCGCGCTGCTCGAGGCGGATGTCGCGCTGCCCGTCGTGCGGCAGTTCATCGCGCGGGTCAAGGAACGTGCCGCGGGCGTGGAGGTGTCGCAGGCACTGAACCCCGCGCAGCAGGTCATCAAGATCGTGCACGAGGAGCTCGTCACGATCCTCGGCGGCGAGACGCGGCGGCTGCGGTTCGCCAAGAACCCGCCGACGGTGATCATGCTGGCCGGCCTCCAGGGTGCCGGTAAGACGACGCTGGCGGGCAAGCTGGCGCTGTGGCTGAAGGAGCAGGGCAACACGCCGCTGCTCGTCGCCGCCGACCTCCAGCGGCCGAACGCGGTGACCCAGCTGCAGGTGGTCGGGGAGCGCGCCGGGGTTCCGGTGTTCGCGCCCGAGCCCGGCAACGGTGTCGGTGACCCGGTGGCGGTGGCCAGGCAGTCGATCGACGAGGCCAAGCGCTCGCTGCACAACATCGTCATCATCGACACCGCCGGCCGTCTCGGCATCGACGCGGAGCTGATGGCGCAGGCCGCCGCGATCCGCGACGCGACCGACCCGGACGAGGTGCTGTACGTCGTCGACGCGATGATCGGCCAGGACGCGGTGGCGACCGCGCAGGCGTTCCTCGACGGGGTCGGCTACGACGGCGTGGTGCTGACGAAGCTCGACGGCGACGCCCGCGGCGGTGCCGCGCTCTCGATCGCGGCGCTGACGGGCAAGCCGGTGATGTTCGCCTCCACCGGTGAGAAGCTGGCGGACTTCGACGTGTTCCACCCGGACCGGATGGCCACCCGGATCCTGGACATGGGCGACGTCCTCACGCTTATCGAGCAGGCCGAGAAGGCGTTCGACGCCGACCAGGCCGCCTCGATGGCGAACCGGCTGATGACCGGCGAGGGGTTCACCCTCGAGGACTTCATCGAGCAGCTCGGGATGCTGCGCAAGCTCGGCCCGCTGAAGAACATCCTCGGCATGATGCCGGGCGCGGCGAAGAACAAGGCGCTCCTCGACCAGGTCAACGACAAGGACCTGGACCGGGCCGAGGCGATCGTCCGCTCGATGACGCCGGAGGAGCGCCGCAACCCCAAGGTCATCAACGGCTCGCGGCGGCTGCGGATCGCCAACGGCTCCGGTGTCGCCGTCGGCGATGTCTCCCAGCTGGTCACGAACTTCTTCGAGGGCCAGCGGCAGATGAAGATGCTGATGAGCGGGGGCATGCCGGGCATGCCGGCGATACCGGGCATGATGGGCGGCCGTAAGGCCGCGGCCCGGGCCAAGGCGGCGAAGAACGCGAAGGGCAAGCGCAAGAGCGGCGACCCGCGCAAGGCCGGGATCGCGGCCGCCCCGGACCCGGCGCAGGAGCCTGCCGCCGCCGCCCAGGCGGCGCCGCAGTCGATGGAGGAGCTGGCCGAGATGCTGCGCGACGCGCAGGCGGCGGGCGGGGTCCCCGGCTTCGGCGACGAGGGCGATGGCCTCCCGGGCCTGCGGGGCGGGCCGTCGGCGCTGCCGCCGGCTTTCGGCGGCGGCCGCGGCTCCAACGTCATTCCTGCCGCATTTGGCAAGCGCGACAAAAAGAAGAAGTAGTAGGCTCATCCCCCGTCAACGCAATTGAATTGCGAGAATTTCCCTCATAAGAGGGAATTCAAGGGGTGGGGAATTCATGAAGCTCAGGAATGCGGTTGTCGCTGGCCTTGTCTCCGTGTCCGCGGTTGCGGGGCTGGTAAGCCCGGCTTACGCCGCGGCGCCGGCCGCGGCCAAGGTGGACAAGTGCTCGGTGCACGTCAATATCGCGCACCCGCATGCCGCCCAGAAAGAGACGCTGACGGTGACGAGCACGGCGGCCGCGACGACCGTGCAGGTCACGATCAAGTACAAGACGGTGACGCACGTCTGGAAGTTCAAGACCCCTAAGAGCACGAAGACCACGTACCAGTTCGGCGTCGGGAACCCGACCAAGAACTACAAGGTCACCCTCGCGGGCAAGGTCATCGGCGTGCCAGCCGGGTACAAGACCGGGGCCACGTGCTCGACGAGCTTCGTGCCGGAGTAAATTAGCCGCTTCTAAGGGGTCGCGGGGGCGGGGGCTCACTCCCTTTCGCCCCCGCTTCTCCTTTGTCAGTCGGTGGGCGGCGCTAGCGCCGTTACCGTGTTTATCGTGTCGGCTTCTATTGCCGTCTTGTCCTCGCGGTAGCGCAGTACCCGGGCGAATCTCAGTGCGACGCCGCCCGGGTAGCGCGGGCTGCGCTGGACGCCGTCGAAAGCGATCTCGACGACCTGCTCGGGGTGCACGTAGACGGTGTAGTCGTCACGGTGGTCCTCGAGTTCCAGGAACCTCGCGGTCTGCCAGGTCAGCAGCTCGTCGGTCAGGCCCTTGAACGTCTTGCCGAGCATTACCCAGCCGCCCGTGTCTGGGTCGCGGGCGCCGAGGTGGAGGTTGGACAGCCAGCCCTGGCGGCGGCCGTGGCCCCACTCGACGGCCAGGACGACCAGGTCCAGGGTGTGCCTCGGCTTGACCTTGATCCAGCCGGCGCCGCGTCTTCCGGCGGCGTAGGGCGTCGTCAGTGACTTGACCACGACGCCCTCGTGGCCCTTGGCGACGGCCTCCTGGAAGAATGCCGTTGCCTCGTCGGGGTCGTCCGTGACCAGCCGTGGCATCAGCATCGCCTGCGGGACGACCGAGGCCAGGGCGGCGTGGCGCTCCGCGTCCGGCCGGTCGATCAGGTCGGTGCCGTCGAGGTGCAGCACGTCGAAGAGGAACACCGACAGCGGCACGGTTCCCGCGCCCTGTTTGACGGCACTGGGCGACGTCGATCTCGCTCGCCGCCCGGGAGGCGGTGTCCTGGAAGGCGTAAGGCCGCCCGTCGGGGCGCAGCGCGATCAGCTCGCCGTCGAAGACGGCGTCGCGTACCGGGAGCGCCGCCAGGGCCGTGACGACCTCGGGCAGCCGGTCGGTGATGTCGTCAAGCGACCGGGTGAACAGCCGCACTGGCCGTCCGCGACGTGCGCCTGCACCCGGATCCCGTCGAGCTTCCACTCGACCGCCGCTGCCCCGCCGATCTTGGCGAGGGCCTCGTCGATCGACGCCTCACTGGCCGCCAGCATCGGCTTGAGCGGCCGTCCGACCTGGAGCCCGAACCGGCCAAGCGCCTCGCTCCCGCCGGCCAGCGCGGCCTGCGCCGCCACCGCCAGCGAGCCGCTCAGCATGACCGCCCGCCGCACCTCCGCCCCGGGCACCTCGGCGGCCTTGGCGACCGCGTCGGTCATCACCCCGTCGAGAGCCCCTTGCCGGAGCTCACCCGAGAGCAGCCGCACGAGAAAGAACTGCTCCTCCGCGGTGGCCAGGCCGAACAGTTCCCCGACAAGCCGCTTCCGCTCGGCCGCAGACCCCTTGCCGGACACGGCCCCGATCCGGCTGAAGGCCTCATCGACGGCCAGCACGGTCAACGACGGCGCCTGCGCGGCGCCGGGTACCGAGCGCAGCGCCGCCCAGCCGACCCCGATCTGCCGCTGCGGCAGCTCCCCGGACAGGTACGCCACGACGACGGGAACCTCATCAGCGCTCGCCGCGCGCAACGCGTCGGCAAGCGCCGCAACCTTGGCAAGACGAGCTGACGTCTGGGAGACGACCCGCGACACGCTGGCCAGTTCAGTGAGCAGCACGTCAACCATTGTCGCTCGTGATGCGCTCCTACCCCGTGACCACCTGGGTGTCGCGACCGGCCAGCTCCTTTGAACCGGGGGCGCGGGCTAGCCCGCTTCCCGCGCCCCGTCTCGCGGGAAGCACGCGGGGTCGAGCAGCCGCGCGGGCTGGCCGGGGACGCTCGCCTGGACGGTGAACAGCGACCCTGACTCCGGCGCGGCCTCCAGCTCCCGCGCGCCGAGGCCGTCCCTGGCCGTGGTGATGAACAGGGTGGAGAGGTCGCGGCCGCCGAAGGTCAGGCTGGTCACGTGGGGGGCCGGGACACGCACGGCGCCGATCACCCTGCCGTCGGGCGCGTACCTGTCGATACGGCCCGCGCCCCATACCGCGGACCAGACGCAGCCCTCCGCGTCTACCGCGAGGCCGTCGGGCAGCCCGTCGGCGACCCGGGCGAATACCTTCTCGCCAGAGAACGAGCCGTCGTGGTAGCCGGCGGAAAAGATCAGCCGGGCGTCGCTGTCGGTGAAGTAGAAGGTGCGCGCGTCGGGTGACCAGTCCAGGCCGTTGCTGAGCTGCATCGCGCCCCGCAGCGTCCGGTACCCGCCCGGGGTGAGCTGGAAGAGGCCGGCGGTGGGGGTGCCCTTGCGCCGGTTTACCGAACCGATGACGAGCCGGCCATCCGGGTCGGCCTTGGCGTCGTTGAGGTGGTGGTCCGGGTGGGGGTGCTCGATCTCGGCCAGGAGCCGCGAGCGGGTGCCGGCGGCGTCGGTGAGCCAGACCTGCTGGTTGAGGCCGATGACCCAGGTGCCGTCGGCGACCGGGATCACGCTCCCGACGATCCCGTCGTGCCCGGCGACCCGGTCCTGCGCCGGATCGCCGAGCGCGCTGGCGTGGACCTTACCCGCAAAGGCGTCTACCCAGGTGAGGTAACCGTCTGGGGTCCAGACCGGGCATTCGGCCAGGTGAGCGCGTGCCGCGCGGAATACCTGCATGGCCTAGGTCAGCGATCCGCTGGCCAAGGTGGCGTCGGCCCGGGCGCCGCCGAAGCGGAAGACATCGGTGAGCGAGTCACGGATGGCAACGAGCTCGGCGCCGATGGCCCTGACCAGCTGGTCGTCGATGCGCCAGCGGGGACCAGAGATGCTGATCGCGCCGACCGGGCGGCCGTCGGGCCCGCGGATGGCCGCGGCGACGCAGACGGAGCCAACCTCGTTCTCCTCGTCGTCGACGGCGTAGCCGGTCTGCCTGATCATGGCGAACTGGCGCAGCAGGGCCGGGACGGCGGTAACCGTGCTCGGGGTGACGGGCACCAGGTCGATCGTGGTGAGGATAGCGCGGGCTTCCCCCTCGGGGAGCTCGGCCAGGATGGCCTTGCCGAGGGCGGTTGAGTGGATGTGGTCCCGGCCGCCGGCCGGGATCTCGGTGCGGAGCCGGTGGCCGCTCTGCAGGACGTCCACGTAGAGGATCTGGTCGCCGCTCTTGACGGCCACGTTGATGGTCTCACCGTAGGTGGTGGCGAGCTTGGCGGTGAAGGGGCGGGTAAGCGAGATCAGGTCGGTCGGGCTGCCGGGGCCCGCGCCGAGTGCGTGCACGGCGCTGCCGATCATGTAGCGGCTGCCGTCCGGCTCCTTGTCGATGAAGCCGCGGCTTTGCAGGGTGCCAAGCAGCCGGTAAACGGTCGGCTTGGCCACCCCGATCCGCTTGCTGATGTCGGCTGCGGTGAGCGGCGCGGCGGCAAGGCACTCCAGGAGGTCGAGCGCCTTGTGCAGGACGGCGACCTGGCCTGCCGTGCCCCGGCTCTCCGCGTTCACCGCGTACCGCCCGTGCGATGCGGCCGCGTGCGGCTTGGGACCATCGGGGGCTCCGGATTTCGAAGGCGAGTGTGGCTTACGGTGATCAACTTACTCGTTCCTGTGGTCTGTGCCTCGCGATGCCCGCACACGTCGCGAGAGACTTCGTTAAGTCCGTATCGTGATACATCTTAGCCCGGTTCGAGGACGATCCGGGGCGGCGTTCCACGCGGATGACGGCTGTGTTTCCCCGGGATTGCGGGGTCTTCCAGCGGCTTTCGTAGCAATGATAACTTATGAGTAACTTGTCGCCTTACGAGATTGACGTCCTAGTCCATATTACATGATAATCAGTCCGTATCGTGATACTCATGCTCGGGAGGACCGCAGCGTAGCGGGACGGGAAGACACACGGGAGACAAGTTGGAGAACAGTACGAGCTCAGGCGGACGGCCTCTCGCCCGCCGTGACCTGCTCAGAGGCATCGGCGTTGGCGCGGTCGCCCTTGGCGGCGGCAGCCTGCTCGCCGCCTGCGGGCCGAGCAGCACCCCGGCCCCGGCCGGGTCCGCGGCCGGGTCCGCGGCCAGCACCGGGTCGGCCCAGGGCGGGATCCTGCAAGCAGCGATCTCGGGCGAGCCGAACTTCATCAACCCGGCCGACGCGCTTGAGCTGACCGAGTACTCGGTGGTGCGCAGCGTGTACGACGGGCTCACCCAGTGGAATGCCTCCTACAGCGAGCTTGAGCCCGCGCTCGCGCTGTCCTGGACGTCCAACGCGGACGCCACCAACTGGGCGTTCAAGCTGCGCCCGGACGTCAAGTTCCAGGACGGCACGCCGTTCAATTCCACGGCGGTCAAGCGGTCGATCCAGGAGTACCTGCCGAACGCATGGGGCGCGCTGTTCGCGAACCTCAAGACCATCGACGACAGCGACCCGCTGACGCTCAACCTCGTGTTCTCCGCCTCCAACCCGGACTTCGCCAGGAACCAGGCATTCGTCAAGGTGATCTCGCCCAAGCTGCTGACGGCTAAGCAGGCGTCGTCCAAGGCCGTGGGGACGGGCGCGTTCGGGTGGGGAAGCTGGGCCAAGGGCCAGAAGATCACCCTGACCGCCAACAAGGACTACTGGGGCAAGCCCGGACCGCGCCTGGACGGCCTGGTACTGCCGATCGTCACCGATGAGACGGCCCGCGTCAGCGGACTGGAGTCAAGCTCGCTGGACCTCATCATGCAGGTCGACGCCCATGACCTGCCGAGCCTGAAGTCCGCGTCCGGCCTGCAGACCAGCCCGGCGTCGACCTGGCTGGAGCTGAACCTCACCTTCCGCTGCGACCAGCCCGTCACCAAGGATCCCCGGGTCCGCCAGGCCGTCGCGTACGGGATCGACCGGGCCGCCCTGGTGAAGAACGTGCTGCTCAGCCAGGGCGTGGTCGCCCCCTCCCCGATCCCGGCCGGCTGCTACGGGCACGTCACGCCGACCACCGCGTACTCCTATGACCCGGCCAAGGCGCGCCAGCTGCTCAAGGAGGCCGGCTGACCCGAACGGCATCTCGCTCAACCTGTCCGGCGGTCAGCCCTACGCCCTGCTCGGCCAGGCCATGGTCGCGCAGCTGGCGGAGGCGGGCGTCAAGGTCCACTTCGACATCCAGGAATCCGGCGTCCTGGTCAACGACCTGATCTCGAAGAACCCCAAGCACCAGTTGTTCATCATCACCTACGGCTGGGTCAACGGCGGCCCCTTCCACTTCGACACGCTCAACGTCATCAACCACCCGCAGTACAAGGGCGCGGCGCTGCAATCGCTGATCAACAAGGCGAACACCACCGCCGACGGCCCGCAGCGGCTGCAGGCGCTGAGCGACGCGCAGAACCTGTTCATGACCGAGCTGCCGCACCTGCCGCTGTACTACGCGATCGACACCGACGCGTTCAGCAGCAAGGTCACCGGCTACGCCACGCCCAAGGACACCTATCAGCCCGTCTTCGCCCGCGCTGCGAAGCAGTGAGCCGCACCGCGGGACCCGGCCGGCGTCTCGCCAGGCACAGGCGCGGCGGCACAGCGGACGCTGACCGCCGCGCCTTCGCCAGCGCCGGCTGAACGATCACTCGCCGATGGGAGGACAGGCTATCGAAGCCGAGACCGGCGTTCAGGGCAGCCGGGCCGCGCCGTCGCCGCTGGACGACGCGCTGGCGCCGGACGCGCCCGTGACCCTCAGCGAGACGTCCCGCTGGCCGGGCGTCGCGCGCTACGTGGCGGCGCGCGTCGGCCAGGGCGTGCTCGTCCTGTTCGGCGCGCTCACCGCGAGCTTCATCCTGATCCACCTCACCGGCAACCCCGCGACCGTGCTGGCCGGCGGTCAGCTGCCGCCCGATCAGGTCCGCGCGCTTTCCCACCAGCTCGGGTACGACCGGCCGCTTGGCGTCCAGTACGTCTCCTACCTGGCTCACGCGGTCCAGGGTAATTTCGGCACGTCCTTCAGGTACGGCACGAGCGCGCTGAGCGCGGTGCTGTCCGCGCTGCCGAACACGCTGACCCTGATCGGCGTCAGCCTCGCGGCGGCGGTTATCATCTCGGTCGCCGTGGCCAGCGCCAGCGTGCTGCGCCAGGGCGGCTGGAGCGACCGGCTGTGGCGGCCGCTGCTGTCGGCGCTGCAGGGCATCCCCGATTTCTGGATCGCGCTGGTGCTCGTCCTGGTGCTGTCGGTCCGGCTGCACTGGCTGCCGAGCCTCGGCTACACCAGCTTCAGCTCGCTGATCATGCCGTGCGTCGCGCTGACGCTGCCGATGCTGGCCTCCTTCAGCCGGCTGCTGCGCGCCAGCATGCTCGACTTCACCGGGTCGGACATCGCACTGGCGCTGCGTGCCCGCGGCCTGACCCATCGCGAGATCGTCTTCCACCACGCGATGCGCAACGCGATGGTGATCTTCGTGTCCTACGTGGCACTCCAGGCCGGGTGGCTCGTCGGCGGCACGGTGATCGTCGAGACGATCTTCGCCTGGCCCGGCATCGGCACCATGCTGATCGGCGCGGTCCAGGCCAGGGACCTGGCCATCGTGCAGGCGACGGTGGTCCTGGTGGCCGTCGCGTTCACGCTGCTCAACCTGGCCGCCGACCTGGCCGTGATCTGGCTTGACCCTCGAATCGGACGGGAGCGGGTGAGCGGCCGTTGAGCGCGATGAACCTGCCGCAGGCCAGCCTTACGCAGGAGAGGCGGACCGGTACCCGCCGCGGTGCCCGGCCGTGGCTCGGCAGCGGCTCGCTCACCGCCGGGCTGACGCTGCTCGGCGCGCTGCTCGTCTTCAGCGTTGTCGTCACCCTCGCCGCGCCGGACCCGGCCGCCCAGGACCTGAACCACGCGCTCGCCGGGCCCGGTCCGGTGGATCACCTCCTCGGCACCGACGCGCTCGGGCGTGACGTGCTCGCCTGGGTGGCCGGCGGCATCAGAACGTCTTTCGAGGTCGCGCTGCTGGTGGTGGCGCTGTCGGCCGCGTTCGGCACGGCCGTCGGCGTCGCGGCGGGCTACCTTGGCGGCTGGCTGGACATGGTACTGATGAGGCTGGCCGACATCCAGCTGTCCATCCCGCCGCTGCCGCTGTTCATCGCGGCCTCGGCGATCCTGGCCAACAACCTGGTCACGCTGGTGATCCTCATCGCGATCGTCGGATGGGTGCCGTACGCCCGGCTGTGCCGGGCGCAGACGCTCGTGCTCCGCGAGCGCGGGTACGTCGCGGCGGCGCGGCTGGCCGTGCGCCGCACCGCGATCGCCGTGCTGCACCTGCTACCCGGCCTGACGACGGAGATCGCGGTTCTCGGGTCGCTGCAGGCCGGCATCGCGCTGCTGTGGGAGGCGGGCCTGAGCTTCCTCGGCCTCGGCCTCCAGCCGCCCTACGTCAGCCTGGGATTCCTGATGTCGCAAGGTAAGGAAGTGCTGGCGCAGGCGTGGTGGGTCGCTACCTTCCCCGGCATCGCCCTCGCCCTGCTCGTGGTCGCGTTCAACCTGACCGGTGACGGCATCAGGGACCTGTTCGCGACGGGCGCGGGCGGAGGCATCCGTTGACCGCGGTGACTGAGCCTGCCGCCGGGCCGTCCGCGCCCGCCGCTGCGGGTGGCCGGCCTTGTCATCAGCCGCGACGGCGTGCCCCTGATCGGCCCGGTGTCGTTCGAGGTGCCCGCCGGGGCCGCGGTCAGCATCGTCGGCGAGACCGGGGCGGGCAAGACGCTGCTGCTCCGTTCGCTGATGGGCCTGCTGCCTGCCGGGTTCGAGATGGCCGGCGAGGTCTTCGTCGGCGACGCCGGCCGGCCGCTGCGCACGGCGGCCGAGTTGCGCGCCCAGCTCGGCCTGGCACGTCGGGGTCGTACTGCAGAACCCGTTCCAGGCGTTTGACCAGCTGCGGCCGGTCGGCAGGCAGGTCACCGAGGGTGTGCTGCGCCGCGGGCTGATGAGTAAGCGGGCGGCCGGGGCACAGGCCGCCACCCTGCTGCGGCAGATGGGCTTCGAGCGGCCGGAGGAACTGCAGCGGCTGTTCCCCGGGCAGTTGTCGGGCGGCATGGCCCAGCGCGTCGCGATCGCCACCGCCGTCATGCCCGACCCGGGTGTCGTGCTCGCGGACGAACCGACCTCCGCGCTCGATGCCATGCTCCGGGTCCGGGTGCTCAGCCTGCTGCGCGAGTTCGCCCTCCGCCGGGGCGCGGCGCTGGTCATGATCAGCCACGACTTGTTGCTTGCGGCCGAGTTCAGCCAGCAGCTCATCGTCCTTTACAGCGGGCGGGTCGTGGAGGTCGGCCCGGCGGGGGAGCTGACCGCTCGGCCCCGTCACCCGTACACGCGGGCGCTGATCGCCTGCACGCCCCGGCTGGGCAGCGAGGGCAAGCGCGCGCTGCTCAGCATCCCCGGCAGCGTCCCGTCGCCGCTGCTGCCCCTGGCCGGCTGCCGGTTCGCGGCCCGCTGCCCGCTGGTCATCGACCGGTGCCGGACGGAGGCACCGGAACTGCGGACGCTGGGCGGATCGCGGGTGGCCTGCCATGTCGCGGAGGCCCGCCATCTCACGCAGGCCCCCGGGCTCACGGAAGCCCCCGGTCTCACGGGTGAAGGCGGGGCGGGCGCGTCATGACGGGTGCCGAGCCGGGCGAGGTCGTGATCGCCGCCCGGGAACTGACCAAGGTCTACCGGTCCGGGCACCAGCAGGTGCGGGCGCTCGACGGCGTCAGCTTCGAGGTCAGGGCCGGGCAGACGCTGGCGGTCATCGGGGAGAGCGGGTCAGGCAAGTCGACGCTCACCCGGCTGATCACCGGCCTGGAGGCGCCGACGAGCGGCAGCGTGACGGTCGGCGGCGGCGCCGCGCGGCTGCGACCGGGCCACGTCGGCGACGTTCAGCTGGTCTTCCAGGACCCGGCGGGCTCGCTCAACCCGCACCGCAGGATCTGGAAGTCCGCGGCCGAGCCGCTGCACCACCTGCGCCGCGGCGCTCGCCGGGCGGTCGCGGCCGAAATGCTCGCGAAGGTGGGTATCGGGCCCGAACGGCTTGGCGACAGGCCCGGCCGGCTGAAGCGGCGGCCAGCTGCAGCGAGTGGCCATCGCCCGGTCGCTCGTCGCCCGGGCCAGGGTGCTGCTCTGCGACGAGCCCACCTCGGCGCTGGACGTGTCCGTGCAGGCGCAGATCCTCAACCTGCTGCGCGAGCTGCAGCAGGATATCGGTTTCACCTGTGTCTTCGTCACCCACGACCTGGCGGTCGCGCAGGTCGTCGCCGACCACGTGCTGGTGCTCCGGGCCGGGCGGGTATGCGAGTACGCCGGCGCGGCCCAGTTCTTCGCCGGCCCGAGCGACCCGTACAGCCGCTCGCTCGTCGCGGTCGCCTCCGGCGCTGTTTCCGGTCCCGGCGGACGGCTGGCCGCATCCAACTGAGAGGAACCCGCCCATGAACGACCTGGCTGCTGGCCGCACCGTCAAGGCCCCCGTCTTCCGCGCCGTCGGCACGCCGATGGCGATGGAGGAGATCACCGTGGCACCGCCAGGACCGGGCGAGGTGCTGGTGCGGATGGCGGCGGGCGGGGTGTGCCACAGCTGCCTCCACTCCATCGACGGCTCGCTGGAGGGCACGCCGCTGCCGATCATCCTCGGCGACGAGGGGGCGGGCGTGGTAGCCGAGGCGGGCCAGGGCGTCACCGGCCTGGCCCCTGGTGACCACGTGGTGCTGTCCTGGGCGCCGAGCTGCGGCGGCTGCCGGGAATGCCTGCGCGGGAAGCCGGCCGCTGCCGCGACAAGCCCACCTTCGGGTACCTGCCTGGAGAGAAGACGGCCTTCCACGCCGGAAGCGAGCCGGTGTTCCACTTCGGTCCGGCCACCTTCAGCCCGTACGTGGTCGTGCCGGCCAGCGGGGCCGTGAAGATCCGCGACGACGTGCCGCTGACCCAGGCGGCGCTGGTTGGCTGCGCGACCACCACCGGGGCGGGTGCCGTGCTGCGGACCGCCGCCGTCCAGGCGGGCCAGACGGTGGCCGTCATCGGCTGCGGCGGCGTGGGCCTGAACGCGGTGCACGCCGCCTACCTGGCCGGCGCGAGCCAGGTCATCGCCGTCGACCCGGTCCAGCTCAAGCTGGATGCCGCCCGCCAGCTCGGTGCCTCCCACGTCATCCGCAGCGCCGGCCCGATGTGGCGGGCGCGATCGCCGCCGTCACGGACGGCGGCGCGGATGCCGTGATCGTGGCGGTCGGTGCCACGCTCGCCATCGAGCAGGGCGTCGCCGCGCTCGGCCCGGGCGGCAAGTGCGTGATCGTCGGCGCGCCACCGACGGGCGCGATGCTCTCGATCGACCCGCACGCGCTGCGCGCCCAGGAGAAGTCCCTCCTCGGCTGCTCCTACGGCTCCTGCAACCCGCCGGTCGACTTCCCGATGTTCATCGACCTCTACCAGGCGGGCCGGTTCGCGCTCGACGCGATCGTCAGCCGGGTCTACCGTCCGGAGGAGATCAACGAGGCGTTCGATAACCTCGCTAACGGCCGGGACCTGCGCGGTGTGATCGTCTTCGACGAGACCGATGCCTGAGGCGGTGGCCGGGGGGCGCCCCGACGGCGGGCGGCCCGACGGCGGGCGCCTGGCCGGCGAGACCGCCCTCGTCACCGGCGGCTGGCGGGGGATCGGCGCGGCGGTCTGCCGCGCCTACGCCGCGGCCGGGGCCGCCGTCGCCGTTAACTACCCGCCAGGATCCGCCCCGGCCCGGGCCGGGGCGCACGAGCTGGCCGAGGAACTCGCCGCCGCGGGGAACGGCGCCGTTGCCATTGAGGCAGATGTCAGCGGCGAGGCGGACGTCGCCCGCCTTGCCCGGCAAGCACAGGCCGCGCTCGGCCCGGTCACCATCCTGGTGGCGAACGCCGCCGCGTCCACCAGGCAGCCGTGGACCGAGATCAGCGTGGCGCAGTGGAATCACATCATGGCGGTGAACGTGACCGGCGCGCTGCTGTGCGCCCAGGCGGTCCATCCCGGTATGAAGCGCGCCGGCCACGGCAAGATCATCACCGTCTCCAGCGTGATGGTGCAGCTCGGTGCCCCGCGGGCGCTGCACTACGTAACCTCCAAGGCGGCGCTGATCGGGTTCACCCGCTCGCTCGCCCGCGAGGTCGGGCCTGACGGCATCTGCGTCAACGCGGTGATGCCCGGCGCGATCAGGACCGAGTCCGAGGACGAGCTGTCCGCGGAAGGCCCCGACGCGATCGCCGCCAGGCAGGCCGCCCTGCAGTCCATACCGCGCCGCGGGTACGCCCAGGACCTGGCGGGCACCTTCACCTTCCTGGCCTCGCGCGACAGCGACTTCGTCACCGGCCAGGTGATCACCGTCGACGGCGGCTGGATCCACTACTAGCGAAGGAGCGAGGTCAGTGAGCTTTGCCTTCCGCTCGGGACCGGACGCGGGCAGCGCGCCGGGCACCTGCGTGCTTGACGGCGACGTGGAGTATCCCCAGCTGGTGCTCAAGCAGGCCGAGTTCGAGCACAACCTCGCCGCGATGCGCGAGTTCTGCCAGGCCCGGGGCGTGTCGATCGCCCCGCACGCCAAGACGACGATGGCGCCTGCCGTCATCCGCAGGCAGCTGGACGCGGGGGCGTGGGGCGTCACGGTCGCGAGCGTCGGCCAGCTGCGGGTGTGCCTGGAGGCCGGCGCGCCGGTCGTGCTGCTCGCCAACGAGCTTGTCAACCCGGCGGCGGCGCGCTGGCTCGGCACGGCCCTGGCCGGACGGCCGGGGCAGGCGGCGTACTGCATCGCGGATTCCGCGGCCGGCGTCGGCCTGCTCGCTGACGGGTGGCGCGACAGCGGCAACGCCGCCCGGCTGCCTGTCCTGGTTGAGCTGGGCATCCCCGGTGGCCGGACCGGCTGCCGCACCCCCGGGCAGGCCGAGGCGGTGGCCCGGGCCATCGGGCGGCGGCCTGAGCTGCGCCTGGCCGGCGTCGAGGCGTTCGAGGGCATCCTGCCCGGCGGCCGGTCGGCCGACGCGCTGCGGCGGGTAGATGAGTTCCTTGGGCGCGTCGGTGACCTGGCGGTCCGCCTCGACCGGCTCGGGCTGCTCGCCGAGGAGATGGAGCCGGTGCTGACCGCCGGGGGCAGCGAGTACTTCGACCGGGTCGCCGCGGCGCTGAGCGCCGTTACCCTGTCCCGGCCGCACCGCGTGGTGCTGCGCAGCGGCTGCTACGCCTTCCACGACCACGCCGACCACGCCGACCACGCCGACTACGCAGGGCCGCCGCTCGCGGGGGCCGACGGCCGGACGGAGCTGCGGCCCGCGCTCGAGGCCTGGTGCGAGGTGGTCAGCGTCCCTGAGCCCGGGCTGGCGCTCGCCGCGCTCGGCAAGCGGGACGCCCCGTACGACGCGGGTTTCCCCGTCCCGTTCGCCCGCCGCCGGCCGGCGGCGGCCCGGCCGGGCCGTGCGCGGGCGTGACCGTTACGGCGATGAACGACCAGCACGCCTACCTGCGCGTGGCTCCAGGCACTGAGCTAGCCGTCGGCGACCTGCTTGGCTGCGGCATCATCCACCCCTGCACCGCCTTCGACAAGTGGCGCAGGATCGCCCTGGTGGACGACGGCTACCGCGTGCTCGACACGATCGACACCTACTTCTAGGGGAGTGAGCATGACCTCTTCCAGGCGGGCAGCATGAGCCCGGCGCCGGACCTGTCCGGCCGCCGGGCGCTGGTGACCGGCGGCGGGACCGGGATAGGGCGACAGCTCGCCGAGACGCTGGCGCTGGCGGGCGCGGACGTCGTCATCTGCGGCCGCCGCCTGCCGCCGCTTGACGAGGCCGCCGCGGAGATCGCCGCGCTCGGCGGTGCGGTCACGGCCGTGGCCGCCGACGTCACCAGTGCGGACGACCTGGGGCGGATCGCCGGCCGCGGCCCGTTCGACATCCTCGTCAACAACGCCGGCTACGGGCAGATCGGCCCGTGGACCGAGGTCACGCCGGATGACTGGCACGACGTCATGGCGGTCAACCTGGACGCGCCGTTCCGGCTGTCGCAGCTGCTCGTGCCCCCGATGGTCGACCGCGGCTGGGGCCGGGTGGTCAACATCGCGTCGGTGTACGGCCTGGTCACCGGCAACCCGTACATGTACCCGGACTTCGAGTGGGACAACTGCGCGTACGTGACGAGCAAGCACGCGCTGCTCGGCCTCTCGAAGTACCTCGCCGTCAGGACCGGCGGCACCGGCGTGACGGTCAACGCCATCAGCCCCGGCATGTTCCCGTTCACCGAGGCGAACGCGGGCCGAAGCCCCGAGGAGTCGCTGCGCCTGGCTGCGCCAGTTCACCCCCGAGGGCAGGACCGGGGAAGTGCGCGAGCTGGCGTCGGCGCTGCTCTTCCTGGTTTCGCCCGACTCGACGTTCGTCACCGGGCAGAACATCGTGGTAGACGGGGGCTGGACCCTCTGGTGAGCGCCGGCGGGACGCCGTGAGGTCAGTTGCCGCGCAGCAGGACCCGGCCGGGCCGCTCCCGGCTGACCGTGCCCCCCTCCACCATCACGGTCCCGTTCACGATGACGAAGCCGATGCCCACCGGGGGAGTGGGCGCCACGCCGAACCCGGCCGTGTCGCCCACCGCGAGCGGGTCAAACAGCACGAGGTCAGCCGCCGCGCCGACCGTGATCGTCCCGCGGCCCGGGAGCCCGAGCCGGCGGGGCTCGCCGGTCATCTTCGCGACGGCATCTTCCAGGGACAGCGTGCCCCGCTCGCGGACGTAACGGCCGAGCACCCGGGGGAACGTTCCGAACGAGCGCGGGTGCGCCCGCGTCTTCGGCTGGTGCAGCGGTACCGCGTTGCCGTCGGAGCCGACCACCGCGAGCGGGTGGGCGAGGAAGGCCTCAACGTCGCGCTCCACGCGGTAGAAGATCACCACGTGCACGTCGTTGCCGTACCGCTCGCACAACCCGAGGGTGAAGTCGTACGGGTCGGCGCCGGCCTCGGCCGCCAGCTCCTCGATGGTCCGCGCTACCCCGTAGCCGTCCGGCGTGTCGGACACCATGAACCGGTCCCACAGGAACGGGATCCCGGTGAACCAGCCGCGGCTCATGTCGGCCAGCGCGCGGTCCCTGACCGCCGGGTCGGCGAGCCGCGCGCGCATGGCCGCGGTGCCCCCGGCCTGGACCCACGGCGGCAGGTGCTGGGTCAGCGAGGAGGACGAGGCGGCGTAGGGGTACACGTCGCACGCGATATCGACACCAGCGGCGCGGGCCTCCTCAAGCTGCCGCAGCTCCGCGTCGGCGCCGCCCCACCGGGCCGGGTCGTTGATGGCCATGTGACTGTGCTCGACGCGGACGCCGGACACAAGGCCGAGTTCGACGGACTCGCTGATGCCGGTGGTATCCCGGGCGTGCGTCGCGTACAGGGCATCGTGCCTGGCGAGCACCGCCGCCAGCGCGGCTACCTCCTCGAACGGGCCGTAGGCGGAAGGGACATGGGTGAGCCCGGTGCTCATGCCCCAGGCGCCCTGCTCGAGGGCCACGGTGAGGTCGCGCTCCATCCGGGCCAGCTCGTCGGCGGCCGGGGGCCGCTGCTCCACCCCCAGCGCGGCGACGCGCAGGGTGCCGTGCCCGGCCAGCGGCGCGACGTTGATCCCGAGCCCGGCGTCCTGCAGCGCCCGCGCGTAGCCCGCGAGGTCGGTCCAGGTCAGCGCGGCGCGAGCGGTCGCCCGGGCGAGGTGGTCGGCGTGCAGGTCGAGCCGCTCGGGCGCGATGGGGAAGGGGGCGAATGAGCAGTTGCCGGTAACTTCGGTGGTAACCCCCTGGACCAGCTTGCTCTCGCCGAGGCCGTCGGCGACCAGGTACAGGTCCGAGTGGGTGTGGATGTCGATGAAGCCGGGGACCAGGACGCTCCCGGCTCCCTCGATGACCCTGGCGGCGGGCACACCCGCGGGGATGGCGCCGATGGCGGTGATACGCCCGCCGGCCACTCCGACGTCGGCGCCCGACCGGGGCGCGCCGGTGCCGTCGATGACCGTCGCGCCCCGGATCAGCAGGTCGAACACGGGCTCACTCCTTCATCCGGCGGGACAGGGCCGCGGCGATGCGGTGCAGCCGCGCCGCGGTGGGCGCGACGTCGGACGCACGGAACCGGCTCGCCGGGGCGCTGACGCTGATCCCGGCGGGGAACGGCAGGCGGGGGATCGAGACGGCCACGCAGCGGCCGTCTGGCTGGTTCTCCTCGTCGTCGACGGCGTAGCCCTGGCCCCGCACCCGGTCGAGCTCGCGCGCGAACTCGTCCGGATCGGTAATGGCCGCGCTTGTCAGCGCGGGCATGCCGGCGGCGTCGAGGATGGACCGCACCCGTTCCGCTGGCAGCTGGGCGCACATCGCCTTGCCGAGCGCGGTGGTGTGCACGTGCTCGCGGTCGCCGACGCGGGCCGCGAGCCGCATGGTGTGCCTGCTCTCGCAGACCACGCTGTGCACGACCATCGTGCCGTCGAGGATGCCGAGGTTGGTGGACTCGCCGTGGCTGTCGCGCAGCCGCTCAAGCTCCGGGCGGGCGAATTCGATCAGCCGCGACACGCGGTGGGAGTACTGCGGCCGGAAGGCCGGGCCGAGCCGGTAGGTGGCCGACTCCGGATCGCGCTCCACGTAGTGCCGGGCCTCAAGGGCGGACAGGTACCTGAACGCGGAGCTCTTCGGCAGGCTGGCGGCCTCGGCGACCGCGGTCAGCGTAACGCCGGACTGGGAGCTGGCCAGCGTGTCGAGGATGTCGCATACCCGGTCGACGGAGCGGATCGGGTATGCCGATCCCTCGCCGAAGCTAGTCATCGCAACTTTCCTTCCTGCCCAGCCATCTGGAAATGGTACAGCAATTGCAGCCAGTGGAACAGTGAGCACGCCGGTACCCCAGTCTTACTGGGCAGATGGCGTATCGACGGACATTGACGCTAGTGACAGGGATCAGTTATGTTCGGAAAAAGTAGAAAGAGCGTTTCACTAGATGAAACGCAGTAGGGGAGCGCAGTTGATCGAGTCATGGCCGGCGTCGGCCGCGGCGTGGGAGCGTTCGAAGCGCTCGCTGGGCGGCGGGGTATCGACCGGAATGCGCGCGTCCATGAAGCCGCATCCGCTGTTCTTCGCCCGGGGCTCGGGTCCCCGGCTGACCGACATCGACGGCAACGACTACCTCGACTACGTGCTCGGCTGGGGGCCGGTAATCCTCGGCCACGCCCACCCCAGGCTCACCAGGGCCGTGCAGTCCCGGGCCCCGCTCGGCGCGACCTTCGGCGCGGGCCACGCGCTTGAGTACGAGGTCGCCGAGCGCGTGCTGGCCGCCATCCCCGGCACCGAGCGCGTGCTGTGGTCCAACACCGGCTCAGAAGCCACGCAGGTCGCGCTCCGGCTGGCCCGCGCGGCGACCGGGCGTCAGCGGTTCCTCAAGGTCATCGGTCACTATCACGGCTGGGCGGATGAGTTCCTGCTCGGCTACCGTCCCGACTCAAGCGGCCGGCTGGACTCCTTCGGCACGCGCGGGCAGCGCGCCTCGGCGCTCGCCGACGTGAGCCTGGTCCGGTTCGGCGACCTCGACGGCGCCCTGCGGCTGCTGCGGGACCCGGCGGCCGACCTCGCCGCCGTCTACATCGAGCCGGTGCTGTGCAACTCGGGCGTGATCGGGCCGCCGCCCGGTTACCTGGCCGCGCTGCGCCGCGCTTGCGATGAGACCGGCACGGTCCTGGTCTTCGACGAGGTGATCACCGGGTTCCGCCTCGCCTACGGCGGTGCCGTCGAGCGCTTCGGCGTCCGCCCTGACCTCGTGGTGCTGGCCAAGGCCATCGCGGGCGGCTACCCCATGTCGGCGGTCGCCGGGCGCGCCCGGCTCATCGACCAGACCACCGCCGGCGTCGTCCACGCGGGCACTTACAACGGTAACCCGATCGTGCTCGCCGCCGCCGCCGCGACGCTGGAGGTGCTCGGCGGGGAAGGGGTCTACCCGGCGCTGGAGGACCGCGGCGCCCAGCTCGCCGCCGGCCTGCGGGACGCCATCGGCGGCACGGCGTGGCGGGCGCCGTCAACCAGGTCGGCTCCGTCGTGCAGGCGGTATTCGGCATCTCGTCAGCGGGCAGCTTCGAGGAGTTCCTGGCCGCGGACCAGGCGTTCTACGACCGGCTGACGGTGCACATGCTGCGCCGGGGCGTCTTCGCCCTGCCCGGCGGCCGCTGGTACATCTCGACCGCGCACTCAGCTGCGGACGTCAGCGAGACCGTAGCGGTCTTCGACGCGGCGCTCGCCGCGACCCTCGCCGACGGCCCCGGCCCGGAACCTGACGGCCCGAAACCTGACAGCACGGACATGGCCAGGACAGGAACGGCCAGCGGCACGCGGAACGGAGGAACGAGGCTTGATCCGGCTGGCGGTCTCGGACTGCACCACGAAACCAACACGTTCTCCACCATCCTGGCCGACCTGGCCGCGTACCGCCGGGGGGATCCGGCGCGGCGCGGAGATGACCGCGCACTACCACGACTCGCAGCGACCTACGGCGGTTTCCTGTCGACGCCTGAAGATTCCGACGTCGAACCGTCCCGCTGATCGAGGCCATGGTGAACCCGTGCGGCGTGGTGGCCGACGCCTACGGCGATCACGGCGGCAGATGAGCGGCTGCTCGCCAGCGCCGCCCGTTGGACGGGGTGCTGCTTTGCCTGCACGGAGCGTGCGTCGCCGGCGTCACCCGCTCCGCCGACCCGGACATCGCGGCCTGGATCCGCTCGATCGTCGGAGCGGACATCCCGATCGGGTCGGTCCTCGACATGCACGCCAACGTCGACCCCCGGCTGGCCGACGAGTCGACGTGCTGCTCGGCTACCAGACAAATCCCCACGTCGACCCGCGGACGGGCCACGAAGTGCCGTGGGCTGCTGGTCGACGTCATCCGTACCGGCGGGCGTCCGGCGACCGTGGTCGAACAGATCCCGCTGGTGGTGACCATCGCCCGGCAGGACACCTCGACCGCCGATGCTCGACCTGCTGCGCATCGCCGAGCCGGCGAGGCCGAGCCCGGCATGATCGACGTGTCGGTGATCGAGGGCTTCCCCTACGCCGACGTCCGCACATGGGCATGGCGGTCGTGGCGACGCCCGACGAGGCCGCCACCCGCGCGGCCGCCCGCCGCGTCGCCGCCGCCGTCTGGGACCGCCGCCGCGACCTGCAGGGCGGTGCCGTCAGCGTCGAGGCCGCGGTCGCCGCGCTGCGCGCCCGCGACGGTGCCGAAGCCGCTCCTCGTGCTGGATGTCGGCGACAACATCGGCGGCGGCGGGCCTGGCGACTCGACCGTCCTGCTTGCCGCGATCCTCGCCGCGGGCATCCCCGGCGTCGCGTGCACCCTGTTCGACCCGGCCGCCGTCGAAGCGCTCAAAACCGCCGCCGTCGGCGACCGGGTGACCGTCACGGCAGGCGGGCACGCCGCCGAGCAGGACGGCCGTCCGGTCACGCTCGCCGGGGTCATCGCCGGACGGCACGCCGGCCAGTACCGAGTCGGAAAAGACCGTGCACGGCGGCTTCCGGTTCTTCGACGGCGGCGAGATGGTGGCGGTCCGCACCGACGACGGCCCGACGGTCGTGCTGACCGGCAAGCTGGTCCCGACCGTCACCCCGGTCCAGCTGGAGGTCGTGGGCCTGGACCCGGGATCCTTCCGCGCCATCATCGGCAAGGGGGTAAATGCCCCGCGGGCCGGCTACGCCGACGTCTGCGGCGGGCTCCTCGTCGTGGATACCCCCGGCGTGACCCGTAACTCCGTTGACGGCTTCACCTACAGGCACCGGCGCCGCCCGATGTACCCGTTCGAACCAGACGCCGCTTATCCGGCGGCAGAGAAAGGATCACGATCGCGGAGGCCGTTAAGCCGCCGCAGGGCGCAACGGCTCGTGCGGCCGGAAACCCAGCCGCACAGCCCAGTAGCGACAGGACCTACGATGCCGCGTGCGTGGGGACGCGGCGTCGCCGCGCCGCTCACCCGGTGCCCACAGGTGATACCCGACGGGGAAGAGCCGGATGTTGAAGCGCTCGTCCACCGTCCCCCACAGCCCGCGCCGCGCGAAGATGCGCGATCACGATGGCCACGATGCCCAGGACGATCAGGTACCAGGCGTTGTAGGACTGCAGCGTCTGCTGCAGCACCATGTAGACGATGGTGCCGATGATCGGCCCCTCGATGGTGCCGATGCCGCCGATGATCACCGCGAACGCCATCTCGGCGGTCCACTGCACGCTGAACACGCCGCCCGACGTCCCCGGCACCACCTGAAGCTGCTCGATGGCGAGCACCCCGCCAGCCGCGCCGCACCCGGCGGCGGCGACGATGAAGACGCCCATCCGCGCCAGGCCGACCCGCACGCCGGAGGACCGCGCCGCCCGCTCGTCGTCACGGATCGCGGTCAGCATCAGCCCGACCCGGGACCGCAGCAGGAAGTACACCCCGCCGATGGCGAGCACCGCGACGACCAGCGCGGCCCAGTAGGTGTAGGCGGTGAGCACCGCCGGGTCCATGCCGGAAAGCCCGGGCAGCGGCTCGCCGGTGCCGCCGCCGATGGAGGAGATCTGCTCGATGATCAGCATGACCACCGAGGCGAGCACCCAGGTCGCGATGGCGAAGTAGCCGAGGCGCAGCCGGGCGACCAGCCACCACAGCGGCAGCGCGCAGACCGCGGCGCCGATCGCGGCGATGAACAGCCCGGCCCACGGCGTGATGCCGTGCATCGCCGGGATCAGCACGAAGTACGCGCCGAGCCCGAAGAACGCCTGCTGCCCGACGGAGACCAGCCCCGCGTACCCGGCGAGCAGGTTCCACATCGAGGCCAGCGTGAGCACGATCAGCCCCTGCACCATGATGCCGAGTGGTGCCTGGCCCGACGTAGTACGGGAACAGGAACAGCACGACGATCACGACGAGCGCGCCGATGCCGCTCCAGGCGACGTTCCTGCGCGAGCGGGTTACTTTCAAAGACTTTTCTTCCGAACGGATGCTGGTCTTCGCGGTCTCCGTCATGACTGAGCCCCCTGGCTGACAAGCCCCTGCGGCCGGACCACGAGGACGAGCAGGAAGACCGCGTACCCGGCGAGAGTCTCGTACGACGGGTTGATCTGCGCGCCGATCGCCTGGGCGACTCCGAGGACGATGCCGCCGAGCAGGGTGCCCCACAGCGACCCGAGGCCGCCGATGACCACCGAAGCGAAGGCGAACAGCAGGATCGTGTCGGTGCCGATGGTCGGGCTGATCGTGGTGATCATCCCCTGGCAGATGCCGGCGATCGCCACGCGTGCCGAAGGCGATCGCGGCCGCGATGCCGAACACGTGCCGGTAGTCCGCCCCGGACAGCTGCGCGGCCTCCCGGTCGTCGGCGACGGCCCGGATCAGCCGGCCGTACTTCGACCTGGACAGGAACTGCTGCAGGCCGAGCAGGACGATGATCGCGAGCACGAAGATGGCGAGGTTGAGCCAGGCGATGGTGATCTGCGAGCCGATCGAGAAGGACGCGGTGATGAACGAGTCGCCGACGCCGAGGCCCCGGCTGTTGGCGGTGAAGAACTGCTGCAGGCCGTTCTCGATGATGATCGACAGGCCGAAGGTGACGATCAGCGTGGTGAGCTCGCCGCGGCTGATCGCGGCCTGGATGACCGATCGCTGCAGGATGTAGCCGAGCACCGCCATCAGCACGACGACGACGGGAATCGACCACAGCACCGGCATGTGGGTGACCGCGATGATCCCGACGCCGATGTACCCGGCGACGATGGCGAGGTCGCCGTGCGCCAGGTTGACCACCTTCATCACGCCGAACATCAGGGACAGGCCGCACGCGAACAGCGCGTACAGGCCGCCGGTCAGCAGGCCCTGGATGATGGCGTTAACCCAGGCCATTACGCGTTGCTCCTCTCCCGTCGTTTCCGGGGGGGTTTGCGGGAGTAGCTCCCCTGGGGTAGCAGAGCCGACTCCGAAGTAGGCGGCCTCGACCTGCTCCCTGGTGACCTCGGCCGGCGTGCCCTCGAGCGTGGTGTGCCCCTCAAGCAGGCACTGCAGGTGCGTCGCGACGCGCAGCGCCTGGCTGACGTCCTGCTCGACGAGCAGCACGGTGATGCCGGACTCAAGGACCTGCGGCAGCATGGCGTAGATCCGCTGCACGATCACCGGCGCGAGGCCGAGGGACAGCTCGTCGAGGAGCAGCATCCGGGGGTTGGCGACGAGCGCGCGGCCGATCGCGACGGACTGCTGCTCGCCGCCGGACATCTGCGCGGTCTTCTGGCCGCGCCGCTCCTTCATCCACGGGAACAGCTCGAGGACCCGGTCGATGGTCCACGGGCCCTTGCGGGCGTAGGACGCGCCGACCTTGAGGTTCTCTTCCAGGGTGAGCGACGGGAACAGCCGCCGGCCCTCGGGGACCATCACGATCCCGGCGGTGGCGCGCTTCTCCGGCCGCAGCCCGGTCACGTCCTTGCCGTCGTAGCTGATCGAGCCCGACGGTCGGGTGGTGCAGGCCGGCGATGGTGCGCAGCAGCGTGGACTTGCCCGCGCCGTTGGCACCGATCAGGGCGTAGACCTCGCCGGGGTAGACCGCGAGCGAGATGCCGGAAAGCGCCCGGAGCTGGCCATGGTGCACGACGAGGTCGCGGACCTCAAGCAGCGGTGCCGCCGCTATCGTGGCGGTTGCTCGATCATGCCGTCTTCCTCTTCAAGCACGGCCTGGATCGTCGAGGCGTCGACGTCGCTGCCGAGGTAGACCTCGCGTACCCGCGGGTTGGCGAGCACCTCGGCGGGCGTGCCGTCGCCGATGAACTCCCCGCCGTACAGGCAGGTCATCCGGGACACCAGCGAGGTCAGCGCCCGGACGACGTGCTCGATCCAGATCACCGCGATGCCCTCGGCGTTGATGCCGCGGACGATCTCCACGAGCACGGTGACCTCGGGGTCGGTGAGGCCGCCCGCGACCTCGTCGAGCAGCAGCAGCTGCGGCCCGGTGGCGAGCGCGCGGGCGATCTCCAGGCGCTTGCGGGCGAGCAGGCCGAGACGGCCGGCGGGCACGTTCGCCTCGCCGGCTATCCCGGTCCGCTCAAGCGCTGCCGCGGCCGCCGCGTAGCTGGCCTTGCGGCGCAGGCCGCCGCCCTGCTGGGCGGCGACAAGCGCGTTCTCGAACACGGTCATGTCCACGAAGGGACGTGGCACCTGATAGGTCCGGCCGATGCCGAGGCGGCAGCGGGCGGCCGAGTCCAGCCGGGTGACGTTCTTCCCGGCGAAACTGACCTGGCCGGCACCGGGGGCAAGGTCGCCGGAGATGAGGCCGAACAGGCTGGTCTTGCCAGCCCCGTTCGGCCCCACGATCCCGACGGTGTCCCCGGCGCCGACCGAGAAGCTGAGATCTTCCGCGATGACGACGCGGCCGAACCGCTTCGTCACGTGGTCGAGCTCAAGGAGTGGACTAGTCATGCTTCCTGATTGTTCGGGATTTAGCTGAAGGTCGGCAGCAGGTCGCCGGTGATCTTCGCGTTCGGCTGCAGGGTGTTGTCGACGACCTTGGCCTCAAGCGGGTACTTGGTGCCCTTCTGCCACTGGATGCCGACCGGCGGGGTGATCGCCACGCCCGGGGCGGGGTTGGTCTTGGCGTTGGTGGAGGTGTAGTCGATCGGGCCGGCGACCGCCTGGGGCAGCTTGACCTTGAACAGCGCCGCGGACAGCTCGGCCTTGTCGTGCGGGTTGTTCGACCGCGCTGAGCGCGGCGTAGGCGATCTCGAAGAGCGTGTAGTTCGAGATGTTCGCGTTCGGCTGGCCGAGGCCCGCGGTCGTGTACGCGTTCGCCGAGGTCCGTGCAGGTCTGCTGGGTGAGCGAGGAGGTCCACGGCAGCTCGGGCACCCACCAGGAGTCGGTGGCGATGTTGTAGACCTTGGAGCCCATGGCGTAGGCGTCCTGGGGGAACAGCAGCACCTTGGCGACGGTGGCGAGCTTGGGCTTGAAGCCCTGCTGCAGCGCCTGGGTCCACATGGTGGCGAAGTCGGGCGGCAGCGGGACGTTGGTGAAGAAGTCGTCGCCGTGGCTCTTGAACTGGCTGATCATCGACGTGTAGTTGGTCAGCCCGTCGGGGTAGGCCGCCGACAGGTCGAGGGTGTAGCCCGTCGGGCTTCAGGACCGGCGGGGAAGACGGCGCGGAAGGCGTTGCCGTCGGCGTCGTTCGGGAACGCGGCGGCGACCTTGTG
Source organism: uncultured Actinomycetota bacterium (assembly GCA_963735315.1). GTDB lineage: Bacteria > Actinomycetota > Actinomycetes > Streptosporangiales > Streptosporangiaceae > Trebonia. The sequence goes on along the minus strand of CAVTKQ010000035.1, from coordinate 24,812 downwards.
GTTGTTGCCGTACTTCTCGCCGATCCGGTTCCACATCGGCGATGAAGCAGAGCGCCAGGTGCTCGGCGCCGAGGAAGTACATCACGGTGTGCTTGGGCGTGAGCGTCGGCTTCTGCGGGTTGCCGCCCAGGTTGATGTACCAGGACTCCCACGGGATGTTGGAGCAGATCAGCGGGGTGCCGAGGGTCTCGGCCTGCGACGCGACCGCGTTGACGGTCTCCGGGGTGGAGGAGGCGAGCAGCAGGTCGACGTTGTCCTGCTGGATGGCCTGCTTGGCCAGGCTGCCCGCCTTGGTCACGCTCGACTGCGTGTCGTAGGACTTGATGGTGACCGTGTAGGTCGAGCCGCCGATCTTGATCCCGTTCTTGAACTGCGACGTCGCCATGATCTGCTTGGTGACCCAGTTGTCGGGGTAGCCGAAGCCGGCCAGCGAGCCGGTCAGCGGGTGGATCCAGCCGATCGTGATTTCCTTGCTCGTCCCGCCGCCCGAGGTGCTGCCGCTCGCGGCCGCGCTCGCGCTGGCGAGGAGGAGGACGAGGCGCCCTGGATGCCGGAGCTGCAGGCCTCGAGAAGGGCGCCGCCGCCCACGACGGCCGCGCCGACGCCGGCCGCGCGGAACAGGCTACGCCGGGAAACGCGGCCAGCGGTGGGCTGGTTATCGGTGCTGTCCGGTTGGGCAGTCTGGTCAGTCATGGTGTGGATCTCTCCTTGTATAAGTACGCACCATTGGCAGACACGTGGCCACGACGAGGAGATCGGTGACTCAGAGTCACCGACCGCTACGGTGAGTGCGATGCCCCTCACCGTAGGTACCAGAGACTAACAGCACTCCAGTCCCATACGTGGTGAAACGTACCTGTATGCGGCTCTTGTAGGAGTGAAGGTTTCCACAGCCTGTACGTGGTCGCAGCGGAAAGCGCGGCGTGTTATGCAACTGTTTCATGAAGATCGAAGCAAACGTAATGTTCCATATCGTGCGGTGTCGCGCGATGTACCTCGCTGCGGTTACGTTGAGTTAACCTCGTTGTCTTCCGCCGGAAACGACTCCTGCTCGCGCGGGTGTCCGGCTAGCCGGGCGAAGGGCCGCGGGTAGCCCCTATACTGGCTTCTTGACGCTTGGCCGTGTGGCGCCCTCTCTCTGTCCGCCCGGTCCGGCGCCATTTCGCTCGGTCCGGCCGGCCATTCCCCGCTGGCGGGTGCCCGACACACGTACCTAACTTCGTGGGAGAAGACCGCAGCCGTGGCTGTCAAGATCAGACTGAAGCGCCTGGGCAAGATCCGGGAACCGTATTACCGGGTCGTCGTCGCCGACGCGCGCACCAAGCGCGACGGGCGTGCCATCGAGGAGATCGGCAAGTACCACCCGAAGCTCGAGCCGTCGCTCATCCAGATCGACTCCGAGCGGGTGCAGTACTGGCTCTCGGTTGGCGCGCAGCCGACCGAGCAGGTCCAGCACCTGCTGACCATCACCGGTGACTGGCAGAAGTTCAAGGGCCTGCCCGGTGCCGAGGGCACCCTCAAGACCGGCGAGTCGAAGGCCGACAAGAAGGACCGCTACGACGAGCTCGTCAAGGAGTCCCTCGCGGCGAAGGAGGCCAAGGCCGCCGCCAGGCCGGCCAGGTCCGCGCCGAAGCGGGAAGCGAAGAAGGCCGAGCCCGCCGAGGCCGCGCCGGCCGAGCCCGTGGCCGGCCGAGGCCGCGCCGGCCGAGGCCGTGCCGTCGAGGCCGCGTCGCCGAGCCGCGCCCGCCGAGGCGCCCGCCGCCGAGGCTGCGCCGGCCGAGGCCGCTCCGGCCGAGTCCGCCGAGGCCTAAGGTGCTTGAGGAGGCCCTCGAGCACCTGGTCCGGGGCATCGTTGGCCACCCGGACGACGTCCGGGTGGTGAGCCGGATGCTCCGCCGGGGCAACGTACTCGAAGTCCGCGTCCACCCCGATGACCTGGGCAAGGTCATCGGCCGGGGCGGGCGCACCGCCCGGGCGCTGCGGACCGTGATCGGCTCCCTGGCCGGGAACCGGCACGTCCGCATCGACCTGCTGGAGACCGGCGAGGTTCAGGTAACTTCCCGTGCAGGTAACGTCGGCCGGATCGGCCGTCCGCACGGGATTCGCGGCGATGTCGTGGTCGGTGTCCGTACCGACGAGCCCGAACTGCGGTTCGCTCGGGGCTCGCGGCTGGACACCGACCCGGCCGATCTCGGCCCGCTCACCGTGGCGGCGCACCAAGTGGCATTCGGGCGAGCTGCTCGTCCGGTTCGAGGGCATCGGCGACCGGGACGCCGCCGCGGAACTTCGCGGCACCTGGCTGACGGTGGACTCCGCCACGATCGCCCCGCCGGACGACCCTGACGAGTTCCGCGACGCCGACCTGGTCGGCCTGTCCGTCCGCACGGTCGACGGCACCGCAGTCGGCACCGTGGACGACGTGCTGCACTCGGGCCAGGACGTCCTGGTGATCAAGTCCGCGGGCGGCCGCGAGGTCATGGTGCCGTTCGTCAAGCCGCTCGTCCCTGACGTGGACATGCCGGCCGGCGTCCTGATCATCGACCCGCCTGAGGGCCTGCTGAACCTCGAAGACGCTCCCTGACTGCATCGCGAAGACTTCGTTTGTCGCGGAGACTTTTACGTCGCTATAGCACGCAGAAGTCTTCGCGATCATCGTCTCGCTCAGCGAGAAGGCCGCTGAGAGGTCGCTGTGCGTATAGACATTGTCACCATTTTCCCGGATTACTTTGGCCCGATCGGCGAGGACGGCCGGGTCGGCGAGTCCGGGCCCCTTGGCGTGTCGCTGATCGGGAAGGCCGGGGCGCGCGGGGACATCGACTTCCGCGTGCACGACCTGCGCGCCTGGACGACCGACGTGCATCACACCGTCGACGACACTCCCTTCGGGGGCGGCCCGGGCATGGTGATGAAGCCCGATGTCTGGGGCGACGCCCTCGACGCGGTGCTGGCCGGCACGCGGCGCTTGCCGTCCGAGCTCGCCCGCCGCGGGCCGGTCGCCGGCGCTGCCGCGCGCCTGATCGTGCCGACGCCGAGCGGGACGCCGTTTACCCAGGAACTGGCCGCTGCCTACGCGCGGGAGGCGCATCTCGTGTTCGCCTGCGGGCGGTACGAGGGGATCGACTCCCGGGTCGTCGCCGACGCCAGGACGAGGATGCCCGTCGACGAGGTCAGCATCGGGGACTACGTCCTGGCCGGGGGAGAGGCAGCCGTCGCCGTGATCGTCGAGGCGGTCTGCCGGCTCCTGCCCGGCGTGCTCGGGAACGAGCAGTCGCACAGCGACGACTCCTTCGGCGGCACCGGGGGAGCGATGAGCGGGCTGCTTGAAGGCCCCGTTTACACCCGGCCGAGAACATGGCGCGAGCGTGACGTGCCTGAAGTACTATTGTCAGGCAATCACCGGGCGATTGCGCGCTGGCAGCGGGATGAGGCGCTGCGCCGCACCGCTGTCAACCGGCCGGACCTGATTCGCCGTCTAGCGGCGGCGCCGGACGGCCTCGACAAGCGGGATCGTCAGGTGCTTGCTGACGCTGGTTTTCCGGTTGACACCGAAAATATGGCACACTGAAGAGCGCTGCCCGTTCGGGCGTTGACCCTGCCGGGGTGTTTCCCTGGCTAACGCAGGCTTCCACCCGGATGCGCGCTGCCGCGCATTCCGACCAGGACTGAGGAAACATCCATCATGCACACCGCGATCGCCGAGCTTGAGCAGGCCCAGCTCCGGACTGACGTCCCGGACTTCCGCCCCGGTGACACCCTCAAGGTGCACGTTAAGGTGACGGAAGGCAACCGCTCCCGCATCCAGGTCTTCCAGGGTGTCGTGATCCGGCGCCAGGGCGGCGGCCTGCGCGAGACCTTCACCGTGCGCAAGGTGAGCTACGGCGTGGGCGTGGAGCGCACGTTCCCGGTGCACAGCCCGTCGATCGACAAGATCGAGACCGTCACCCGCGGCCGCGTCCGCCGCGCCAAGCTGTACTACCTGCGTGACCTGCGCGGTAAGGCGGCCCGGATCAAGGAGCGGCGGGAGACCGTCGCCAGCTGACCAAGCTGACGAGCTGATCTCGGATGGCCCCTGACCCGGGTGCCGAGCCAGGCGCGAAGGCAGACGCAGAGTCGGCTGCCGAGCAAGCGCCTGCCGATGGCGCGGCGAAAGCGCAGAAGGTCCAAGCGGCGGAAGCGGTCCTTCTGGCGCGACCTCGCTCGTGATCGTGGTCGCGGCCCTGGCGCTGACGATCCTGCTGAAGGCGTTCGTCGTCCAGGTGTTCTCCATCCCCTCCGGGTCGATGGAGAACACCCTGCTGCCCGGTGACCGGATCCTGGTCAGCAAGGTCGTCTACGACTTCCGGCCCATCGCCCGCGGCGACATCGTGGTGTTCAGCGGGGCCGGCTCCTGGGACCCGCCGAGCCAGCCGCCGAGCAACTGGCTGACCGGGCTCTGGGACGACGCGACGAACCTGGTCGGCATCGCCGGGCCGGACACCGACTACGTCAAGCGCGTGATCGGCATCCCCGGGGACCACGTGGTCTGCTGCAACGCCAAGCGGCCAGGTGACGGTCAACGGCGTGCCGCTGTCCGAGTCGTCCTACGTCTACCCGGGCGACGCTCCCTCCGAGCTGCGGTTCAACATCACCGTCCCGCCCGGGCGGCTGTGGGTGATGGGCGATAACCGCGGCGACTCCGACGACTCCCGCTACCGGACCAACGACCCCGGCGGCGGGACCATCCCGGAAAGCGCCGTCGTGGGCCGGGCGTTCCTGATCATCTGGCCGCTCTCGCGCATCTCTGACCTCCCCATCCCGAACACCTTCGAGCAAGCGGGGCTCAGCGCGGCGGCGCTTCGCCGTGCCGCTCGGCGTCGCACCGCGCCGGCCCCTATGGCTAGCGGCGCAGCGGCGGGCGGCCAGCGCGCTCGCGGGCGCGGCGGCCCTCACGTGGCGCCGGCCGCCGTCGGCGCCGGCTGGCCCGGGCGCCGGCTGAGGCTGCCCGGCGGCTCACAGCGGGCCGATGCGGCCGACGCGGCGCGTTCCTTGACGCAGTACGGCGATCGGCTTTGCGGAAGGGACGATACGCTCACAGTGACAAGGGATGACGGCAGGTCCTGGCGCGAGCGAACAAGGGGAGCACGGATGAACGGGGATGGTTTGGGGTCGCCGCCCTGGGGCCCGGCCGACCCGGTGCCCGACCTGAAGGACACCCAGGCGATCCCCGGCCTCGGCTCAATCCCCGGCCCGAGCGAGCCAGGCGCCGCGGAGGGCCGACGGCGGCACAGCAGGGCGGCCGGCCCCGCCGCGGACGGCTTCAAGCCCGACGGCACCGAGCTTCGGGACAGCTTCAGGACAGACGGCTCCTGGGCGGGCGGCACCGGGGCGGGCGGCCCCGGCGGGGACGCGGGGACCAAGCAGGATCCCCCCGCGGACGGCAACGGCGCCAAGCGGCGGCAAGAGCGGCAAGCGCCGCCGCAGCTTCTGGCGCGAGCTTCCCGTGCTCGTCGTCGTCGCGCTCGTGCTCGCGCTCGTCATCAAGTCCTTCGCGATCCAGGCCTTCTTCATCCCGTCCGCCTCGATGGAGAACACCCTCGAAATCGGCGACCGGGTGCTCATCAACAAGATCGTCTACCACCTGCGGCCGATCCACCGCGGCGACATCATCGTGTTCGACGGCACCGGCTCGTGGGACTTCGACAACCCGCCGACCAGCTCCAACATCTTCAGCAAGGCGGTCGACGAGCTCGAGGGGCTCGTGGGCATCAGCCACGACTCCTCCATCTACATCAAGCGCGTGATCGGCCTGCCCGGCGACCACGTGGCCTGCTGCAACGCCGAGGGCCAGGTCACCGTCAACGGCGTCCCGCTGAGCGAGGGCTCCTACCTGTACCCGGGCAACGTGCCGTCCACCCAGAAGTTCAGCATCACGGTCCCGGCCGGCCGACCTGTGGGTCATGGGCGACCACCGCCTGGTCTCCTACGACTCCCGGGGCCACATGGGCGACCCCGGCGGCGGGACCATCCCGGAGAGCGGCGTCCTCGGCCGCGCCTTCGTGATCATCTGGCCGCCGAGCCGGTGGGGCTTCCTCAACATCCCGGCGACCTTCGAGCAGCCGCAGCTGAACGCGTCACCGCAAGGCGGCGACGCGGCAGCGGGCGGCTCGAGCGCCGCCCTGGAGGCCGCGCTGGACAACGGCACCCCCGTCCGCCCGGCGGCTCACCGCTGCCGCTCGCCCTCGGCTTCGTCGGCGCGGTCCCGATCACCTGGCTCCAGCGCCGCGTCAGAGCTCCGCCGGCGTAACGCCGGCCGCTGAGCCTACGCCACGCGGACGGCAACCGCGGCGGCGGTGACCGGCCGCCAGCTGTCCACGTCCGACGCAGCCGGGCGCACTGCGCGCAGCCGCGGTTGGCGTACGCTGCCTGTTGATGGCTGCTCCCTCCTACACCCCGCGGCGAGATGCCGGGCTCGCCGCCTACGAGAACGTGCTCGCGCGCGCCGGCCTCGCGCCCGTCGCGGGCATCGACGAGGCCGGCCGCGGCGCGTGCGCCGGGCCGCTCGTGCGTCGCGGCGGTCGTGCTCGACAAGGCCGCGATCAAGCGCATCCAGCGGCCTCGCGGACTCCAAGCTGCTCACCGCGCGCCGCCCGCGAGAGCCGCCTACGAGCAGCATCGTCAGGCACGCGCTCGACTGGCACGTCGACCGTGATCCCGCACACCGAGATCGACGCCCTCGGGCTGCACGTGTGCAACGTCGAGGGCATGCGCCGCGCCTGCGCGGGGCTGACCAGGCGCCCGGCGTACGTGCTGACGGACGGCTTCCCGGTCCAGGGACTCGGCGCGCCCGCCCTGGCGATGTGGAAGGGAGACCGCGTGGCCGCGTCGGTCGCGGCCGCGTCGATCGTGGCCAAGGTGACCAGGGACCGGATGATGCGGGAGCTCGATGAGCGTTACCCGGTATATGGCTTCTGCCGTCACAAGGGGTATGTAACCGGCGAGCACCTGCGGGCGCTGGCGGAGCACGGGCCGTCCCCGGTGCACCGCCGGTCCTTCAGGTGCGTGCCCGGCTCGTTGTCGCAGTCGAGGGCCGGCGGAGGGAGAATAGGTGACATGAGCGCGGAAGACCTGGAGAAGTACGAAGCGGAGATGGAGCTGCAGCTCTACCGTGAGTACCGCGACGTCGTCGGCCTGTTCACTCACGTCGTGGAGACCGAGCGGCGGTTCTACCTGACGAACGACGTGGACCTCAAGGTGCGCACCGCCGACAACGGCGAGGTCTTCTTCGAAGTCACCATGCACGACGCCTGGGTATGGGACATGTACCGCCCCGCTCGTTTCGTCAAGAACGTGCGGGTAGTGACCTTCAAGGATGTCAACATCGAGGAGCTGGCGAAGAGTGACCTCGAACTACCCGATGAGAACGGCAAGCCGGGCTTTTCCGGCTAACGCACCCGCTGTCGCTGTCCACGCCGACCGCCAGCTCTTCCCGGCGGCGCACCGCGAGGCCGTCGTGCTAGGCCTGCCTGACGCGGTGACCGCGTGCCTGTTCGACATGGACGGGGTGATCACCCAGACGGCGAAGGTGCACGACGCGGCCTGGAAGGAGATGTTCGACGAGTTCCTGCGCGACTGGTCGTCCGCCCACGACCAGCCTTTCGTCCCCTTCGACCCGGCCCACGACTACGACGAGTACGTCGACGGCAAGCCGCGCCTGGAGGGCACCGCCTCCTTCCTGGAGTCCCGCGGGATCGAGCTGCCCGCCGGCCAGGAGTCGGACCCGCCGGGCACGCACACCGTCTGGGGCCTGGGCAACAAGAAGAACGACCTCGTCCTCAAGGTGATCGAGCGCGACGGCGTGCAGGCCTACGAGGGCTCCGTCCGCTACGTCAACGCGGTGCGCGAGGCCGGACTGCGCACCGCGATCGTGTCGTCGAGCGCGAACACCGAGGCGGTGCTCAAGGCGGCCGGCGTGGCCAGCCTGTTCGAGGTCAGGGTCGACCACCAGGTGGCCGAGGCGGCCAAGCTGCGCGGCAAGCCCGCGCCTGACACCTTCCTTGAGGCGGCGCGGCTGCTTGGCGTCGCCGCGGCGAACGCGGCCGTCTTCGAGGACGCCCTGGCCGGGGTGGCCGCCGGGCGGGCCGGGAACTTCGGATTCGTCGTGGGCGTGGACCGGGTCGGCCAGGCCGACCAGCTCCGCGCGCACGGGGCCGACGTGGTAGTGAAGGACCTAGCGGAACTGCTGTAAGCGGGCAAGCCCCAGACGGACGCTGTGCACCGGGCCGCGTTACGCCGAGCCCGGTGCGCACGGCGAGTCGATGCGGTTAGCCGACTGGCCGATCCGAAGCGACGACCATGCGGTCGGCGACCGGAGGTGCCGGACAAGTGATTGAGAACGAGCCGTACGGGGCGGAGCCATGGTGCCTCACCGAGACTTCACTCGACCTTGACCTGATCGCGCAGAGCGAGTCGGTCTTCGCCCTGTCCAACGGCCACATCGGGCTGCGCGGCAACCTGGACGAGGGAGAGCCGCACGGCCTGCCGGGCACGTACCTCAACTCGCTGTACGAGGACCGGCCGCTGCCGTACGCGGAGGCCGGCTACGGCTTCCCCGACACCGGGCAGACCGTCATCAACGTGACCAACGGCAAGATCATCCGGCTGCTGGTCAACGACGAGCCGTTCGACATCAGGTACGGCACGGTCCGCTCGCACACCCGCACCCTCGACATGCGCGCGGGCACCCTGACCAGGGAAGTCGTGTGGACCTCGCCGGCCGGGCACACGGTCAAGGTCAAGTCGGTGCGGCTGGTCTCGCTGACCCAGCGCGCGATCGCGGCGATCAGCTACAGCGTCACCCCGGTGAACCTCCCGATGGAGCGCCAACGCGGAAGAGCCCGCCGACTCGCCTGGCGGCGAGCCGCTGCGCGTCGTCGTGCTGTCGGAGATCGTGGCGAACGAGGAGATCCCCGTCGCGGCGGCCGACCCGCGCGCCGCCGCGATGCTCGCGGAGCCGCTGGTCAGCGAGGAGCACAACGCCATCCGACGGCGACCGCCCGCGGGCGATCCTGGTGCACGGCACCCGGTCGAGCAAGCTGCGGCTGGCCGCGGCGATGGCCCACGACGTCACCGGCCCGGAGAAGATGGCGCTCCACGTCGAGTCCTTCCCCGACCTGGGGCGGCTCATCGTCGCCGCCGAGGTACCGCAGGGCGAGGAACTGCGGCTGGTCAAGTACCTCGGCTACGGCTGGTCGAGCCAGCGGTCCCGGCCCGCGCTCATCGACCAGGTGTCGGGCGCCCTGGCCGCGGCCGCAGCTGACCGGCTGGGACGGGCTCCTGGCGGAGCAGCGCGCGTTCCTCGACGCCTTCTGGGAGGGCGCGGACGTCGAGGTCGACGGCGACGTGGAGATCCAGCAGGCCGTCCGGTTCGGGCTCTTCCACATCCTGCAGGCCGGCGCCCGCGCCGAGCAGCGGCCGATCCCCGCCAAGGGCCTGACCGGCACCGGGTACGACGGCCACACCTTCTGGGACACCGAGACGTTCGTGCTCCCCGTGCTCACCTACACGCACCCGTCCGCCGCGGCGGACGCGCTGCGCTGGCGCGCCCTCACCCTCGACACCGCGCGGGCGCACGCGGCCGAGCTCGGCCTCGCAGGCGCGGCGTTCGCGTGGCGGACGATCCACGGCGAGGAATGCTCCGGCTACTGGCCCGCGGGCACGGCCGCCTTCCACATCAACGCCGACATCGCCGCCGCCGTCGTGAACTACCTCGACGCCACCGAAGACGAGGAGTTCGAGCTCGAGGTCGGCCTCCCGATCCTCGTCGAGACCGCCCGCCTGTGGCGCTCGCTCGGCCAGCACGACGCCGGCGGCCAGTTCCGCATCGAGGGCGTCACCGGCCCGGACGAGTACAGCGCGGTCAAGGACAACAACCTCTACACGAACCTGATGGCGCAGCACAACCTCGCCGCCGCCGCCCGCCTCGCGGAAAAGCGCCAGGTCGAATCGCGCGAGCTCGGCGTGACGACCGAGGAAGCGGCCTCCTGGCGCGACGCGGCCGAGGACATGTACATCCCGTACGACGACCGCCTCAAGGTCCACCAGCAGCACGACGGCTTCACCAACTACGCCCGCTGGGACTTCAAGGACACGCCCGAGGACCACTACCCGCTGCTGCTGCACTACCCGTACTTCCAGCTGTACCGCAAGCAGGTCGTCAAGCAGGCCGACGTCGTGCTCGCCATGCAGCTGCGCCCCGACGCCTTCACCCCCGAGCAGAAGCTCCGCAACTTCAACTACTACGAGTCCATCACCGTCAGGGACTCAAGCCTCTCCCCGTGCACCCAGGCGGTCATGGCCGCCGAGGTCGGCCACCTCAACCTCGCCTACGACTACCTGGCCGAGGCCGCCTTCATGGACCTCCAGGACCGCGAGCACAACACGAAGGACGGCCTGCACATCGCCTCCCTCGCCGGCGCCTGGACCGCCCTGGTCGGCGGCTTCGGCGGCATGCGCGTCCGCGAGGGCAACCTCTGCTTCAGCCCCAAGCTCCCGCCCGGCATCGTCGGCCTGTCCTTCCGGCTGCGCTACCGCGGCCGCATCGTGAAGGTCTCGGTCCGCGGCCAGCGCCGCCACCTACTCGCTGCTGGCCGGCGACCCCCTCGACATCACCCACCACGGCCAGCCCGCGACGATCAGCGACAAGGAGCTGACCCTCGACATCCCGGCCCCCGTCCAGCTGCCGCCGCCGACCCAGCCGCCAGGCCGCGTCCCCCAGCCGCACCGCGCCCGCGCCATCTAGCCCTACGCCATCTAGCCCCTCGCCACCCGGTCCGGCGCCACCCGGTCCCGCGCCGGCCCTGCGTCAGCCCCTCGCCACCCGGTCCGGCGCCACCCGGTCCCGCGCCGGTTGGCCCTGCGCCATCTAGCCCCTCGCCACCCGGTCCGGCGCCACCCGGTCCGCGCCACCCGGTCCCGCGCCGGTTGGCCCTGCGCCGGCTGGCCCTGCTGTGCTGGCCGGCACTGCGCTAGCTCGGACGGGCCGGCCAGCGCACTGCCCCGCCCGCCTTGTGCCCGGCAGCATGGCCTCCGCCGGTACCGCGGCGCGGTAAGGCACCGGATTCCCGTCGCTGCCGCACCAAGGGACACGGAACGGGTGCGGTTTACACGCACCCGTTCCGAATGTCGCCTTGCTGTCGGTTTCGCGGGCCGGGCGCGGCCATGCCCGGCCGCCGCCCCGCCTCCCGGCCGGCCCGGTTCGGTTCTTGCCGGGCCAGCGTGGTCAGCGCGCAGCCTGCCAGCGGCGGGCGGCCAGGATGCCCGGGACCACGATCAGGGCGGCCGTCCAGCAGCCGAGTTCGAGCAGTGGCACGGCGAGCGGCGAAGCCGGGCCCCCGCTGGCGAGGGACCTGATCACGGCGGCCGCGGCGGTGACCGGGTTGACCTTGGCGACGGGCTGCATCCAGCCGGCCAGGTCGGCGACCGGCGCGAAGGCCGAGCTGACGAACGCGAGGGCGATCGCGGGGAAGAACAGCACCCGCTCCGCCGTCTCCGGGTCATTGATCAGCAGCGCGAGCCAGGCCGACAGCACCGCCACGCCGACGGCGAAGGCCACGGTGACACCAGTGATCGCGGCCAGGCCGGCCAGGCCGTGCCGCACGTGGAAGCCGAGTAGCGTCGCGACCGCGAGGAGCAGGACCGCCTGGACGGCGAAGACGACCGTGTCCGAGGCTAGCCGCCCGGCGAGCACGGCCGCGCGGGCCATGGGCAGCGAGCGGAACCGGTCGGCCAGGCCGCTGCGCGCGTCCCGCAGCAGCGCCAGCCCAGTGGTCGGCGCGGTCAGCGCCGCGTTCTCGATGATGATGCCGGGGATGAGGAACTCGCGGTACGTTCCGCTGGCCCCTCCGGCGCGGCCGCGATGGCCAGGTTGCCGAACACTGACACGAACATGACCAGCAGCACCAGTGGCTGCACGAGCGGGTAGATCATGCGGCCGGGGTTCTTCCGCAGCACTCGCAGGTTCCGGCCGGCGACGAGGGCGCTGTCCCGCACCGCGCGGCAGCGCGCGGCCGCCTGGTAGTGCACGGTGGCGGTCGTCATGACGTCCCCCGCGCCCGTCCTGCCGGTCAGCAACCCGCGCGCGGTCGGCTTCCACGCGGTCTGCTTCCACGCCTCCCGTTTCTGCGCCGCTAGCTCCTGTGTCGCGGGCCTCCGCGCCGTACGCCTCAGGGCTGCCAGTCAGCGCGAGGAAGGCGTCGTCGAGCGAGGCGCCTTCCGCCGGCCCTGGACTTGAGCTGCCCGGGGGTGCCAGAGGCGATGATGTTCCCCTGGTGCAGGACGTGCACGATGTCGGCGAACCGGTCGGCCTCCTCCAGGTACTGCGTGGTGAGCAGCATCGTGGTGCCCGCCGCCCGCAGGCGGGTGAGCACGGCCCAGAGCTGCTGGCGGCTGCCCGGGTCAAGGCCGGTCGTCGGCTCGTCCAGCACCAGCAGGCCCGGCTGGTGCATGAGGCTGGCGGCCAGGTCGAGCCGGCGGCGCATGCCGCCGGAATAGGTCCGCACCATCCTTTCGACGGCGTCACCCAGGCCGAGCGCGGCCGTGAGCTCCGCCGCCCGGCTGGCCGCCTGCCCGCGGCGCAGGCCGGCCAGGCGGCCGATGAGCATGAGGTTGTCGTGGCCGTTGAGCGCGTCGTCGAGCCCCGCGTACTGGCCGGTGAGACCGATGCGCGCCCGTACCTGGCGGGCCTGCCGCACCACGTCGTACCCGAATACCCGCACCTGGCCGGCATCGGGCCGGGCCAGGGTCGCGATGATCCGCACCAGGGTGGTCTTGCCCGCGCCGTTCGGGCCGAGTAGCGCGGCCAGCGTGCCCGCGGTGACGGTCAGGTCGACCCCCGAAGCCTCCACGGGCCGCCTCGGCAAGCCGCCTCCAAGGCCGCCCCGCAAAACCGCCCCGCAAGGCCGCACCGCAAAGCACCGCATAAGCCGCGCTCCGCTCGCCTAGTCTGGGAGACCATGAGCGACTCACAGCCCCGGCCAGGGCGGCGGCGCCGCGGCCGGGCGCGCCGTTGCACCCCATGACCCCTCGCAGCCCCATGGTTCCCGGCAGCCGGGCCGGCCAGGCCGGGCCGCCGCCAGCACCAGGCGCCGCGCCCACCCGGCCGAACAAGCCGTCGGCGCAGGCCTCCATCAGCCGGGCAGCACAGGCAGCACGGGCGGCCCGGGCGTCCGGGCCCGGGCGACCGAGGCGGCCCGGGCGACCGGGCGGCCCGGTCGCAAGGGCAACCGCCCGCACGCCCGCCGCGCGCTAACCGCACTGGCGGTCTCCGTCGTCATCGCCGTCATCGTGCTCGTGGCGGGGGACACGCCCACGTCACCCTGGCCACCCGCGCCGACCGCGCTCCCCGCGCCGTCGGCGTCGTCCGCACCGTGCGCATCGGGCGCACCGGGCAAGCGGGCAACCGGGAACCGCCGCGGGCGGCGCGCAACCGGGACCGCCTGCGGTACCGGCCAACTGGAAGCTCGCCTTCTCCACCAACTTCCCGGGGACCGCACTCGACACCTCCACCTGGGCCAAGTGCTACCCCTGGACCCCGTCACCTCCCGGGTGCACCAACTTCGGGAACGCCGACGAGCGTGAGTGGTACCTGCCATCCCAGGTCCACGTCGAGAACGGCCAGCTCGCACTGACCGCCCAGCGCACCCCCACGGAAGGCGCCGACGAGAACGGCAACCCGAAGGCCTACACCTGCCGCTCCGGCATGGTAACCACCTTCGACAGCTTCAACTTCAAGTACGGGGCCGTCCAGGTAACCGCCCGCCTCCCGTTCGGCAAGGGCCTGTGGCCCGCCATCTGGCTCATCCCCGCCGACGGCTCCTGGCCACCGGAAATCGACATCGTCGAGCACTGGGACACCCGGCTCACCGCCAGCGCCACCCTGCACTACGGCAAGCAGAACAAGCAGCAGCGGGGCACCGTCAGCTTCCCCCAGGCCGACCAGGGCTGGCACACCTACACCCTCTACTGGACCCAGTCCCGCATCACCATCTACTACGACAGCACCCTCGCGCTGACCACCACGGCCAACATCCCGCAGCAGCCGATGTACCTGCTCCTGGACCTCGCCAACGAGAACAACGCCCCCGGTAGCTGCACGGGCACGATGTACGTCAAGTCAGTCAACATATGGAAACAGCCCTAGCCCTCAGCCGAGCCGGCTGCATGAGCACCGCGACATACGCCAGGGCACGCCTGTACACCTGCCCAGACGGGCACGCCAGCCAGCACGGCATCCCCGCTGCAGACCGTCGTCCCCGACGGCCTGGAACTCGCGCCCGCCTGCACCGCCTGCCACCAGCCGATGACCCCCGCGGGCGAGCCCCTCACCGGAACCTGGCGAGCCGACGACTGCTGCACCCCCGCCGGGCCCGGTGGCCGCTGGGCCGGCCCGCCCCGCGACCCCGCCGCCTGCACCCGCTGCTACGGCACCAGGCAAGCCGTCATCTGCACCACCTGCCTCCTGCCCGGCTGCCCAGGAGACCACGGCGACACCTGCCTGCCCTGCGACGGCACCGGCCGCCTCGACTGCCCCGCCTGCGACGGCCAGGGGCACCTCTACAACCAGGACAGCGAGGACGAAGGCCTCTGCCCCGCCCCCCAGTGCGTCGCCGGCCGCACCCCCTGCGACGCCTGCGCCGGCACCGGCCGCACCGAGCCCGCGGCCCCGGCTTAGCGGCCAGCCCGCGGCCCCCGTCCCGCGCTTTACCCGCCGGGCCTAAGCGGCATTGACCACATCTGATCACGAAGACTTTGCCGCGTATTCGATGCTTTATCTACATGATAAGGAAAGTCTTCGCGATCATGCCGCTGTCAGCGCGCGGCAGTACACATCCGGTGGCGCGCAGCGCCCAAGGACATCAACTGCCACTTAAAGGCATCGGGTCATATCCAGTCGCAGCTACGCTGCGATCACGGCAAGCAGCGGCGGGATTAAAGCATGACGGTCTGACATTCGGCCGCCTTTATCCACAGTTGATCTTGATTCCCTTGTTTATCCACAGGCCGCGAATCGCCCCGCTCCTTATTGCCGCCGCACGCCATTGTCGAAGGCGGAGGTGGTGGCGATGGGCGCGAAAGACGTACTTGGCAAGGAAGGCGAACAGGCGGCGGTCAGTTACCTGGAAGGCTGCGGATTCCGGATCCTGGACCGCAACTGGCGGTGCGCTGACGGCGAGATCGACATCGTCGCGGCCGACCGGCGCACGTTCGTCGTCGTCGAGGTGAAGACCCGGTCGGGAACGCGGTTCGGCACGCCGCTTGACGCGGTCGGGCAGGCGAAGCGCAGGCGGCTGCGCCGGCTGGCGGCACAGTGGCTGGCCGCGCACGGCACCCGGTTCGACCAGGTACGCATCGACGTGGTGGGCCTGCTGCGCGACGGCGCGGGCGGGTTCACGATCGAGCACGTCCGGGCGGTGGGCTGAATGACGCTCGCCCGCACCTACTCGGTCGCCCTCGTCGGCGTCCACGGCCACCTGATCGAGGTGGAGGCGGACATCGCGAGCGGGCTGCCCGCGACAATCCTGGTCGGCCTGCCCGACACGGCCCTGCGCGAGGCACGGGACCGGATCCGCGCGGCGATAGTCAACAGCGGGGAAAGCTGGCCGAACTCGAAGATCACCGTCGGCCTCTCGCCCGCGACCCTGCCCAAGCGCGGCTCGGGCTTTGACCTGGCAATCGCGGTCGCCATTCTCGCCGCGGCCGAGGCGGTGCCGGCGGCCGCGCTGGCCGGGAAGATGTTCCTGGCGGAGCTCGGCCTGGACGGGCGGCTGCGCCCGGTGCCCGGGGTACTGCCCGCGGTGGTCGCGGCCGAGGCCGGCGTCGACACCGTGGTGGTCGCCGCGCAGAACGTCGCGGAGGCCGTCCTGGTACCCGGCGTCCAGGTGATCGGCGCGAGCAGCCTGACCGAGGTGATCATCTGGCTGCGCGGCGGCCCGCCGCCGTCGCTGCCCGCCGTTCCCGGGCCGCCACCGGGGCCGGTGCCCGCGCTCGCCATGGCCAAGAAACTGGACCTGGCCGAGGTGCTCGGCCAGGCGGAGGCGCGGCTGGCGGCGGAGATCTGCGCGGCCGGCGGGCACAACCTGTCCCTGCTCGGCCCGCCGGGAGCGGGCAAGACGATGCTGGCCGAGCGGCTGCCGACGATCTTGCCGCCGCTGGACGCGACGGCGGCGATCGAGGTCACCTCGATCCACTCAGTCGCCGGGCACCTGACGCCGGGATCGGGGCTGATGACCGTCCCGCCGTTCTGCGCCCCGCACCACACCTCGTCGATGGCGGCGATCGTCGGCGGCGGCAGCGGCGTCATCCGCCCGGGCGCCGCGAGCCTGGCCCACCTGGGCATCCTCTTCCTCGACGAGGCGCCCGAGTTTCACCGCGACGTCCTCGACGCGCTGCGCCAGCCGCTGGAATCGGGCGAGGTGGTGATCGCCAGGGCCGGCACGCAGGCCGTCTTCCCCGCCCGGTTCACCCTCGTGCTCGCGGCCAACCCGTGCCCGTGCGCGAAGACCGCCGGGCCGGGCAAGGCCGGCTGCTCCTGCTCCCCGGCCGCCCGCCGCCGCTACCTCGCCCGGCTCTCCGGGCCGCTGCTCGACCGGGTCGACGTCAAGGTCCGCCTCCAGCCCGTGTCCCGCCGCGACATGCTCTACGACCGCAAGTTCGCCGAGCCGTCCGCCGTCGTCGCCCAGCGGGTCGCCGCCGCCCGCGAGCGGTGCGCGGCCCGGCTCGCCGGGACCCCGTGGCGGGTGAACGCCGAAGTTCCCGGCACCGTGCTGCGCCGCTCGTTCCCGCCGCGGTCAGGCGCCCTCACGTCCCTGGACCGGGTGATGGAGCTCGGCCAGGTCTCCGCCAGGGGCGCGGACAAGATCGTCCGCGTCGCCTGGTCGCTGGCCGACCTGGCCGGCCAGGACGAGCCGGGAGCCGACCAGGTCAACCTCGCGATCGGACTATGGCTAGGAGTGGCGCAGTGAACGACAAGCTAACCGACGAGGCGTACGCCCGCGCGGCCCTCACCTACCTGGCGGAGCCGACCGACCGCTGGCTCGGGCAACTGCTCCGGGTGCACGGCGCGGCCGCGACGCTTGACGCGATCAAGTCGGGCCAGCCGCTCGGCACCGCGGGGCCAGCCGGCAACTCGCCCGGCCCGGAGACAGCGCTCGGCCTCCCGCGCGGCAAGGGCCGCGAGGCGGTGAAGGCCGCCATGGAGCGATGGCGGACCCGGCTGCCCGAGCTGCCGGCACCGGAGGAGATAGCTCGCCTTCGGCGAGTCGGGGATCAGGCTGGTCTGCCCGGGCGACCCGGAATGGCCGGGGCAGCTAGCGGACCTCGGGGATGACCAGCCCTACGCGCTGTGGCTGCGCGGCAACGCCGACCTGCGGTTCAGCTGCCTTCGCTCGGTCGCGATCGTCGGCTCGCGGGCCGCGACCGCCTACGGCTCCTACGTGGCGGCCGAGATCGCCGCGTCCGTCGCGGCCCGCGGCCTGGCGGTGGTCTCCGGCGGCGCGTTCGGCGTCGACGCCGCGGCGCACCGTGGCGCGCTCGGCGCCGACGGGGTCACCATCGCGGTGCTCGCCTGCGGCGTGGACGTACCGTACCCGGCCGCCCACACGGAGCTGTTCGACGCGATCGCGGCCCAGGGAGTGCTCGTCAGCGAGTGGCCGCCTGGCCGGCACGTCAGCAGGCTCAGGTTCCTCGTCCGCAACCGGGTGATCGCCGCGCTGGCGACCGGCACGCTGGTGGTCGAGGCGAGCCAGCGCAGCGGGGCGGTCAACACCGCGCGGCACGCCAGGGACCTGCGCCGGCGCCTGATGGCGGTGCCTGGCCCGGTCACCTCCGACCTGTCCGCCGGCTGCCACCAGGTGATCAGGGAATGGCAGGGCACGCTCGTCACCAGCGCGGCCGAGGTCGTCGAGCACCTTGCCCCGGTTGGCGAGCCTGCTGGCCGCCGACCCGGCACGGTGGTCCAGCTGGCGGGCCGTCGCCAGGCGCCGCCCGCGTTCCCGCGCGACCTGCTTGACCTCGAGTCCGCCAGGGTCCTCGACGCGATGCCCCGCCGTGGCGGCATCGGGACGGTACGGGTGGCGCAGCGCGCGGGCCTGGCCCCGGCGGCGACGGCCACCCTGCTGGGCAAGCTCGCGACCGGTGGCTTCGTCGAGCGCTGCGACGACGGCTGGCGCCTGCGTCGCCCCTGATGGTTCGAGCAGTCGCTACGCGACCGCAGCGACGGCAGGACATGGACCCGTGCACGGGGCCATCCGCGAAAACAGGCAAAGCCTGGCCCGGTAAAGCGACGGGCGGAGACTGGCGAGCGGCTGCCCCGGTGCACACTTTGCCCATGGTTGCAGTCCCAGGAAGGGACGACCCGCCGTCGTCCCGAGGGCTCGCCGGCCGCGGACGGCCGCGGCCGGAGGCCCCTGCCCGCCGCGCTGGGTTCGGCGCTGGCCGAGTTCGGCCGGCACCTCGCGGCGGAGCGCGCCCTGTCGCGCCATACGGTCCGCGCCTACCTGGGCGACATCCAGTCGCTGCTCGAGTACGCCTGGCGGTGCGGCGCGGCGCGACCCTGGGGCGCTTGACCTGGCCATGCTGCGGGGCTGGCTGGCGGCCCAGCACCAGGCGGGCGCCGCGCGGGCGACGCTGGCGCGCCGGGGCGCGGCGGCGCGGGCGTTCACCGCCTACGCCTGCCGGCAGGGCTGGCTCGCGGCCGACCCGGGGCCGCAGCTCGGCACGCCCAAGGCACGGCGGGTGCTGCCGCAGGTGCTGCGCAGGGATGAGATGAGCGCGGTGCTCGCGGACTGCGAGGACCGGGCGCTGCGTGAGTTCGCGGCCGGCCAGCGGGTCGCGGCGGCGCTGGCGACGCGTGACGCCGCGGTCCTTGAGCTGCTGTACGCGACGGCGATCAGGGTGAGCGAGCTGTGCGACCTTGACATGGCGGGGATCGACCTGGAGCGGCACACGGTGCGGGTCCTGGGCAAGGGGCAGAAGGAGCGGGTCGTCCCGGTCGGCCTGCCCGCGCTGCGCGCCCTGGCCCGCTGGGAAGAGGTGGGGCGCCCGGTCCTGGCGAACGAGCGCAGCGGGGCCGCGCTGTTCCTCGGCGCGCGGGGCGGCACGGCTCGACCCGAGGACGGCCCGCCGCGTGGTGCACGCCAGGCTGCGCGGCGCGGGCCTGGCGGCGAGCGCGGCGGCCAGGCGCGCGGCCGGCGAGAGCGGCCAGCCCGATGACGCGGGCGCGTCGGCGGTCAGGGACGCGGGCCCGCACGCGATCAGGCACACCGCCGCCACGCACCTGCTTGAGGGCGGCGCCGACCTGCGCAGCGTGCAGGAGATCCTCGGCCACGCCTCGCCGGCCACCACGCAGATCTACACCCACGTCTCGGCCGAGCGGCTGAAGGCGGCCTACCGCCAGGCCCACCCCCGCGCGTGATCCTCCGCCTCCCACCTCACCTCCGCCCTCGCCGCGGCGGGCGTCCCGGCGTAGACCGTCGCGCAGATCGCCGGGGCGCTCGCGGACGGTATCGTCTCGCGCGGACTCGCTAGGGCCGCCCCGGTGGCGGGCACCGGAGTCGGCCAGGTGCGGGTGCCCGTCCGCGCATTTGTCACCGTGGGCCGGGCGCCGTTGCCGCACGCCTTCGTCCCGGGAAGGGCCTGTCGCGGGGCGGCCGTTGCCGCCCTCACGGGTCAGGCCGAGAAGCCCGAGGAAGTCCTCGACACCAATGGTGCCGCGGAAGGCGCGGCCGTCGTCCTGCATGACGTCGGCGAACAACTCGGCTTTGCGAGCCTGGAGCTTGAGTACCTTCTCCTCCACGGTGTCCTTGGCGACGAGGCGGTAGACCTTGACGTCGCGGGTCTGCCCGATGCGGTGGACGCGGTCGATGGCCTGGGCCTCGACGGCGGGGTTCCACCATGGGTCAAGCAGGAAGACGTGGGTTGCCTCGGTCAGGTTCAGTCCGGAGCCGCCCGCCTTGAGGCTGATCAAGAAGACCGGTACCCCGGCCTTGAACTTGTCTATGACCCTGGTGCGATTCCTGGTTCTGCCGTCGAGGTAGCAGTAAGGCAGGCCCTCGGTGTCCAGGCGCGCCCGGACCTTGTCGAGGAACCCGGTGAACTGGCTGAACACCAGGGCCTGCTGACCGCTGGCGGTTACCTCGCGCAGCCGGCGGGCCAGGGCGTCGACCTTGGCCGAGGGCAGGCCGGCGTGTTCGGAGTCGACCAGCCCGGCATGCAGGCTCAACTGTCTCAGTACGGTCAGCGAGCGGAGGAGCATGCTGCGGTTCACGTCGATGTTGTCGACTAGGCCGAGGGCCTTCATACGCTCGTGCTGGAGGCGCACGTCATAGACGTGGCGGTGACCGGGGTCCAACTCGACCTCTATGACCTGCTCCTGCTTGACCGGCAGGTCGGCGGCCGCCTGGCGCTTGGTCCGGCGCAGCACTAGTGGGGCGATCCGCCGCCGTAGCCGGGCCAGGCGCTCGTCGTTCCCTTGTCCCTCGATCGGCCGGGCGTAGTAGTCCGAGAACCGGCCCGCGCTTGGGAAGAGCCCGGGGGCGGTGATCGACAACAGTGACCAGAGCTCCATCAGGTTGTTCTCCAGCGGCGTGCCGGTGATCGCGATCTTCACCGGGGCGCTCAGCTGGCTGGCGCATTTATAGAACCTGGACTTTCGGTTCTTGACTGCCTGCGCCTCGTCAAGCAGCAGGCCAGACCAGTTCAGCGCGGCGTAGGCGTCGAATTCCCGGACCAGCAGGCCGTACGAGGTCACCACGGCGTCGGTGCCTGCGGCGAGCTCACTAAGGTCGCGGCCGCGGCGGGCCGCGGTCTCTGTGACCTGCGCCACCTTCAGGTCGGGGGCGAACCTTCCGGCTTCCCGTACCCAGTTAGCCCGCACGCTGGTGGGCGCGACGATCAGGAACGGCGGGCCCGCCGGATCATGCCGCCGGGCGTGGTTGATCAGGGCAATGCACTGCAATGTCTTGCCCAGCCCCATCTCATCGGCGAGGATCCCGCCCAGTTGGTGCTCCCACAGGAATGAAAGCCAGGCGAACCCGTCCTGCTGGTGCGGATGCAACTCGGCTTGCAGCTCCGGCGGCGGCTCGGTCTGGCCGGCGGCGCCGGGCGACAGCAGGCCTTGGACGTGTTTCCGCCACGCCGGAGCCTGCTTGCCGGGCTCGGCGAGCGTCAGCAGTTCGTTCCAGAGCCCGACCTGGAAGCGACTGATCCGCAACGGGCCGCCATCGTTCAGCGCGTGGGCCTCCTCGATCAGCCCGGCCAGCGCGTGCAGTTCCGGGTGGTTGAGGGAGACGAACCTTCCGTCTCGGAGGGCCAGCCGGGAAGCGCCGTGGTAGAGGGCAAGGAACACCTCACGGGACGGAACCGGGTGCCCCCCCACGGTGATTGCCACGTCCAGGTCGAACCAGTCATAGTCCCCGTCCACCTCGTCGGTGGACACCGTCATCCGCAGCTGGCCCTTGACCTCCCGGCTGCTGGCAGTGAGCGCGGGACCGAATTCGATGATCAGCTCCGGGTGGCGCCACCGCGCGCAGGGCAGGAACTCCGTGGTGAACCGGGCCTTGTCCCGGCCGGTCAGGCGGACGCGCTGGGTGGGCGCGGCGGGCCTCCCGCCCGGGGTGGCATCAGAGCCCAGCCCGTGGGCTGCCAGCGGCAGGGCAAGGCGGGCGAGCAGTTCTCGCTCTGCGGCAGGCTTCCGGTAGAACTTCCCGTCCTCCGTCTTGTCCCCCAGCGGCGGGCGCAGTTGCCAGTCCCCGACCTGGTAGGCCCAGTGCCAGCTCACCTCGAGCGCGTGGTCGGCGGCGCGGCAGATGCGCAGCGCCAGTTTCGGCCCGGAGATGGCCGACAGGAGGAACGAGCCGTCGGAGGAGATCAAGTCGGCGTCGCGCCGTAGCCAGGCGTAGCGCGGGCCGCAGAACGCGTCAACGGGCACTTCGAGCGATTGCCCGGCCAGAGCCATCCGTTGCAGCGCAGGCGGCACTGGCCGGGCTAGCCGCACCAGCCGGTACTGCCCGGGGCCTGGTGCGGCGGGTGCCGCCGCATGAGCAGGATCCGCGCACAACGCTCCCTGCCCTGCCTTCCCGATGAACGCCACCGGCGCGGCGGACTCCCCGTCACTGGTCAGGATCACCGGCCTGATCCGCAGCATGCCGGGCCGAAGGAGGGTCACGTCAAGGTGCAACCTGCCCTCCTGGCTCGCCGGGAGCACCTCATCCGAGCCTCTGTATAGGAGGGGCTGGCCGGCCCGCCTAGCCTCGTCAAGCAGGGGCCAAAGCTGGGGTGATCCGATCGCGGAGAAGTCGATCAGCCGGTCACGGCCGAAGCAGCCTTGGCTGCTAGCCTCCTGGTAGATCCGGTAGAGCTGGCGCAGCGGTCCGAGCAGTCGCTCGCTGTAGTCGCCGAAGTCGCTGGCCGCCCCGAGATTGCCCCAGCTCAGGTCGCCGGCTTCCCAGCCGCCGAGCTGGCCTGGCTCGACCAGGCGGGCGGCTAGCCGCCTCATGGCCCCCGGCTCGCCGGTCAGCCTGAGTTCGATCGCCACCGGCGTTGTGCCGTGCCCTGGGTCCTGCCCGGCCGGGCGCCCGGACCGCTGCGGTCCCGGCGGCGCGGGCAGCGTCGGCGGGACGGGCGGCGGCACCGACAGGACGATGGCGACCACGTGCCAGCAGCAGTACTGGTTCCCGCAGCCGCACTGTCCCTTCGCGAACTTCGCGGGGCCGCCGTCGCCGGGCAGCTTAAGGAAGGCTGTCGCCTGGTAGCTGCGCCCGTACTCGCCGCGGACCGTCCCGCGCAGGCAAGCGCGCTGCGGGTCCCACATCATGTCCCGCACCGCCCCCTGCCGGGCGTAGTTGGCTCCCCGGTGGTAGCTGCCGCCGCCTACGACCCGCTGCAGTGTAGTGGGGTCAACGTAAGCGTTTCTGAGTTCCCCCATGAAGAAATATTACCTGGCGATATGAATTTATGTTCGACTTCAATCTGGGAAAACCTGTTCGGTTCGAGATGACTTGCTGAGATCTCAGGGCCACCAGCGCCCGACGTCGAAGAGAGCCTCGAGGGCTCTCTCGGCGGCGGGGCTGCCTCCGTAACCGGCGATGGCCGCTCCCATGGACGGCAACTCGGAGACCAGGGCACCGCGGCCGCGCGCGGCGGCGCGGTCCATGACCGCACGCCACTGCGGCTCCCAGGGCGGCGCGGGGTTCTCCTCGCGGGCCTGGCGGTGGGGCCGCGGCCAATCGCCGGTGGACCTGTGAACGGGCTTCCTCGATTGCCCGGCGCGCTTCGCCAAGCTCGTCACCGAGCCGTCCGGGCAGCCTGGGCGGCTCGGTCAGGTTCTCCAGCGGGCGCATCGCCGCCCAGGCCCTGCCGATAGCGAAGGCCGTATCGCGCCAGGCGTCGCCGTCCGGTGCGCGGCCCGCGCCTGCCGCCATGACCGCCAGGGCGGCGGCGCTTGACCGCAGGGCGCCGATGGCGGCGATGACTTCGGCCGCGGCGCGGTGAACGCCCGCGCGTTCGGCGGCGGAGGTCAGGGGCGGCAGGATGCCCGGCGGGTCAGTGGCCAGGGCCAGGTCCGGGTCAGCCGAGGATCGCGGGCGCGGCCTCCTGGCGCTCTTCTGGTTCCAGGCCGCAGGCGGTGAGCGCCGAGGTGAGTTCGCCGGAGCGCCTGAGCACGGTGCCCGCCGCCCTTGCGACCCGCTCTGCCTGCTGCCGGAGCGCGTCCGGCGCCGCGGTTACCAGCGCGGTAAGCGCGGCACGGCGCAGGTCAGGATCGGGGATGGCGTCCGCCGCCGTACAGGCCTGCTCCATCGCCTCGGGGCGGGTCGACTCGGCCAGCACTGGCAACAGGGCGGTCAAGGCCTCCGCCCGGTTGACAGGGTCATGGACCTGGTACGCGTCCGCTGACGCCTCCTTGAGGATCGCGGCCCGGTCAGCCTCCGGTAGCACGGGCGCCAGGGCGGCCAGTGAGATGACCTTGAGCGTCCGTTGGCCGCTGGCTCGTGCGTCGTTGATCACCCGTTCGGCCGCGCGACGCCCGTCGAGGCTAGCGTCCGGGCCGCCTGTCCACGGCAAGCGGGCCACCAGGGCGGCGATGCCTGCCGCCCGCTGGCCGCGCCACCGATGGCGCGCGCCTCGGTCAGCGCCAAGGCCAGCAGGGCGGACCGGAACCCGGCTGCCTGGTGACTGGCGAGGGCGGTGTAGGCGGCCGCCCTCGCCGCCTGGCTGATTTCACCGATCGCGCTGACCGCTTTCTCCCGTAGCTCGCGTGCCCCCTCCTGCGGTCCGCCCGACTTGTCGCCCGCCGGGAGCAGGCCGGCGAGCGCGATCAGGGCGCCCGCCTTGTCCTCGGCCCGCTTGATCGGGGCGGTAAGCTCGGCGGCCTGCCAGATCAGCTCCTGGCGGCGTCCGGCGCGGACCTTGGGGATCAGCGCGACGAGCGACATCACGGCCGCGTCACGCGGGCTGATCATGTCGATCTCCGCGAGGATGTCCTTTTCCGCGGCGGCTTGGGCGGACATCATGGGGAGCAGGGCGGTGAGCGCGGCCGCCTTCTCCTCCGGCCGGCCGAGCGCGCCGATCGCCGTCCGGGCGCGGTCAAGCGCGGCGTCCCGGCCAGACCTGGGAGCCTGGACGGCCAGCCGGGAGGCGCTGGCCTGGGCGAAGCCGGTGGTATTTCCGCGGCAGCGCGACACGCCGCGTCGAACGCGAGGCCCCGTTCCGGCCCGGGCAACTGCGAGATGAGCGCGCTGAGCATGAGTACCCGCGAGCCGGGGTCCTGGCACTTCCCGGCC
>CAVTKQ010000034.1:0-67059 GCA_963735315.1 uncultured Actinomycetota bacterium | reverse complement strand
GGACGGCTCGGCGGGGCGGGATGAGGGGAACAACTCCTGGCCGGGCGGGCCGGACGCGGCACGGGTCGCTGGGGCGTGCCGCTCGCGGCCGCCGCGGCGGTTGTCATGGCGGCCGGGGTGACCGCCGCGCTCACCGTCAACCGGATCGACCAGCGCACCGGGGTCACGCTCGCGTGACGTCCCCGGTGGCGTCGGCTGCCGCGAGCCCGGCCGTGACGGTGGCCGTCGACGCGAGCGCGGCCCCGGCCGCGAAGCGGGCGCCTGCTCCTTACCCGGCGGACCTGACGGCCGGGCTGATCGGGATGTTCGTCCCGGCGACCGGCGCGCAGTACAGCGCCGGCGCGAACCTTCAGGGCGAGTACCAGGCGCTGGAGAGCCAGCTGACCTCGCGCTGCATGGCGAAGGCCGGGTTCCGCGTAGCGCCGAGCGACCCCGGAGTCGATTGCCCGCGCAGGACTGGGACCTCACCCGGTACCCCGACCTCAACGCGATCGCCAGGGCGGGCACGATGCCGGGCGACGGCCTGACCGGGATCACGAAAGTGTCCGGGTCCCTGGCCTTCGCGGCGGCGTTCAAGCAGTGCGGCGCAGCGTCGGATGAGGTGTTCACGCTGATGCTGACGGCCGGGACGAGCCTGGGCAGCCCGTTCCTCGCGACCGTGACGAAGATCCAGGGCTCGGCCCCGGTGCTCGCCACCGTGCCGGCGCTGCGGGCGTGCGCGGCCAAGTACGGCTGGCCGGGCGACGGCTCGGGTCAGTCGATCGACTCGTTCGCCGGCTTCGCGACCTGGGTCTCGGGCCAGCTCGACGCGGCGCGCGGCCTCCAGGCGTCGCAGGCGGCCGGGCAGAAGATCGACGCGTGGTGGGCGGCGGCCTTCGTCCAGTGTGGCCGGCCGGCCGTCGCCGTGATGGAAAAGCTGCAGCTGGTGGCGCAGCGGCAGTACCTCGCCAGCCACGAGGGACAGCTTGCCGCGCTGGTCGCGGTGGCCAGGGCGGACTTCGCGCGGGCGGCCGGGCTGGTGCGCGGGTAACGCTCCATTCGCCGGCGCGTCGGCGTCGAGGAGGCGACCTGTGCTGTCCCCGTGTGCCTTTGGGCCGGCTATAGGCGGCCTAACTCCACACGGGGAAGATGGCGGCCCCTGGGCCTGGCCGCCCAGGCGCCTTCACCCAGGCGGCACGGGAGCCGACGCTTTGGGCGGACTCCGATTGTTCTATAATAATTAGTACAAGAGGAGGGCGTCATGTTTGAGCGCTTCGATACCCCGGTGCGCTGCTCGGCCGGGCACCTGTTCACGACCATCTGGGCGCCGCTCGGGTCACTCAAGGCCGTGCGGCTCGGGCTGCACGCGGTACCAGTACTGCCCGGTGGGGCACCACTGGGCGACCGTGACCCCGCTGGCCGTGGACGGCGCCGCCCCGACGGCGGAGGAGGTCGCGGAAGCGGCCCTCGTGCACGACGTCCGGATCCCGTAGCACTCCCCGGCGGATGCGATGCTGATCCGGATTGACCCAGCCGACCCCCGGCCGCTGCACCAGCAGATTGAGCTGCAGGTGCGGGCCGCGATCGGGGACGGGTCCCTGGTGGCAGGCGAGCGGCTGCCGCCCGCGCGCGAGCTGGCCGAGGACATCGGGGTCAACGGGCACACGGTGCTGCGCGCCTACGGGTCGCTGCGCGACGCGGGGCTCATCGAACTGCGGCCGCGGCGCGGGGCGGTGGTGACGGCGGCGTCGCCGCCGCGACAGCAGCTGGCGGCGATGGCGCGGGGGCTCATCGAGCAGGCGCGCGAGCACGGGCTCTCGCCCGCCGAGATCGTCGACCTGGTCGCGGGCCAGCTATGAGCGACGAGGCGCTGAGCGGCGGCGCGGTGAGCAGCGGCGCGGGCGGACGTTGCGGCTGACGCTCCGGACGGCAAGCGTTCCTGGTCACGGTGGACGCGCGGCACCGCCGCGCTGCTCAACGACCTGATCGCCGGGGTCAGCTGACGACCGGGCGGATGGTTGCGGCACGGGCCGCCTGTAACCGGCTCGCTGCCACAACCACCGGGGCCGCGGCGACACGTGGCCACGGGTGTATCCGGACGGCGCCGGTGTCGCGGGGCTAGTGGCCCTTGAAGGCTTCCTCTAGCCACCAGGACGGCCTGCCCCTGGTGACCTTCGCGTCGATGAGCATGGGGCGGTCGCGGTCGCCTTCGAGCCAGGACCTGACGGCGGCCAGGTCCTCCGGTGCGCGGACGGTCGCGGCCGCGTAGCCGTGGCCGCGCGCGATCGCGGCGAGGTCGGCGGGCGGGAACTGGACGTTGGCGAGGGAGTCGCCGTGCGGGCCGAAGTGGTGCACCTCCGCGCCGTAGGCCTCGTCGTCGTAGACCACGATCAGCAGGTCACTGCAGGCCGAGGCGGACCGCCGTCTCCAGCTCGCTCGCGCCCATGAGCGCGCCGCCGTCGCCGAGGGCCGCGACCGTGAGCCGGTCCGGGCGGGCGATGGCGGCGCCGAGCGCGGTGGCCAGGCCCAGGCCGACGGACTGGAACGCCTGGGTGAAGACGAAGCCGTGCTCGTCGGGGACGTCGAGGAACATGGCCGGGTAGCCCATGAAGTTCCCCGAGTCGGTCACCACGGTGCGCTCGGCCGGGCAGCAGGTCGTCGAGGGCGATGGTGAGGGTGCGGGGATCGATGCGGCCGGCTTCGGCTTCTGGCTGGAAGGGGACATCGCGCCAGCGGCCCTCCGCCGCCAGGCGCTTGGCGACCGCCGGCGTGCGGTAGCCCTCGGCGCGCTGGCCGCGGCGGTCGAGCTCGGCGATGAGCGCGCGGGCGGCCGTGGCCACGTCGCTGGGGATGCCGAGGTCGACGCGGTGGTGCACGCCGAGCGCGCCCGGGTTCGCGTCGACCTGGATGACGGTCGCGTCCTCGCCGATCAGGGTGCCGTGCCTGGTGGTCCACATCGACAGGGCGCAGCCCCAGGCGATGACCAGGTCGGCGCCTGAGATCAGCTCGGCCGCCACCGGGGTGGCGAAGCCGCCGCTCACGTCGAGGTTGAACGGGTCGCCGTTGAACAGGCCGCGAGAGACGGCGGAGGTGGCCAGGAGGGCCCCCACTCGTTCGGACAACTGCTTGAGGTCTTCCTTTGCCTTGCGAGCGCCACGCCCGGCGAGGAACACCGGGCGCCTGGCGCGGGCGAGGGCGTCGGCGACCTGCTCGACCGTTTCCGGGGCGGGGCTGAGCCGGGGCCAGACCTGGACGGCGGGCATCGGGACGTCGGGGTGCGGCTGCGCCTGGACGTCGAGCGGGAGGCTGAGCAGGACCGTGCGGCGTTCGACCAGCGCGGTGCGGTAGGCGCGCCTGAGGTCGTTGGCCACGGTTGAGGCGGCGGTGACCCGGTCCGGGAGGACGCCGATCGCCGCCGCCAGGCCGGCCTGGTCGATGTAGAAGTTGCTGGTGGGCTGGGTTGCCTCGGCGGCGAGCACGAGCAGCGGGGTGCGGGACTTGGCGGCCTCGGTGAGGCCGGTGAGCGCGTTGGTGAGGCCGGGGCCCTGGTGGACGGTGAGGACGCCGAGCTCGCCGCTGACCCGGGCGTAGGCGTCGGCCATGACGGCGGCACCGCCCTCGTGCCGGGCGGGGACGAAGCGCGCGCCGTGTTCCGTCAGGGCGTTGGTGACGTGGAAGTTGCCGCTGCCGACCACGCCGAAGACGGTCTTCACCCCGGCGTCCCGCGCGAGGGCGGTGCCGATCCAGTGCGCGACGGTTCCCTGCGTCACGGTGTCGTCGACCCGTGGCGTCAGCGGGCGACGAGGGCGAGGACGCGGGCCGGGGAGCCGGAGCCGCTGACGATGGGCAGCGGGGCGGCGATGACGACCGCGCCCGTGACCGGGAGCTTGTCGAGGTTGCGGAGCTGGGTGAGGCCGTACTTGCCCGCGCCGAGGACCGCGTCGTGGCAGGGGAAGGCGGGGGTGAAGCCGAACGCCTGCCCGGCGTCGGTGCCGACGGTTTCCACGCCGAAGCCGAGCAGCCTGGTCTGGGCCAGGTAGCTGGCGGCGGCCGGCGTGACGCCCGGGGTGTGCGCGCCCTGCTCGTCGGCGTTCGCGAACGCGGCCGGGTCGTCGCCGCGCGACTGACCAGCCGGTCCTGAACAGCAGCCAGCCGCTGTCCGGCAGCGCGCCGTGCTGCGCCTGCCACTCTTCGAGGTCCTTGACGTCGAGGAGGTAGTCGGGGTTCTCCGTCGCCTCTTTTACCTTGTCGATGACGACGGCGGGGCCGATGAGCTTCTGCGCCGGGATCTGGGCGACGTCTTCCTTGTCCTTGCCGGTCACCCAGTGGTTCGGCGCGTCCAGGTGGGTGCCGGTGTGCTCGCCGGTGCGGATGTTGTTCCAGTACCAGGCGGGGCCGCGGTCGTCGTAGCGGCTGATCTCCTCGAGCTGGAAGGGCTGCGTCTGGCCCCACTGCGGCGGGAGCTGGAGGATCGGGGTGCTCGCGTGCAGCGGCGAGGTGAGGTCAACGACCTCGATCCCGCCGGCGAGGATCTGCGCTGCGAACTCGGCAAGGTCGGCCATGGACGGTCCCTTCGGGCGATTGACGCTGTGACCGTACTGGGGCCGTCGTGCGTCCGTCAAACGGCACGCGGCGTTGACGATGCTGATGTCACGGATCTATCATTCTGATATCAGATTAATGAGGCTGCGCCGCGCAGTCTGATCAGGGCAGCAGGCCGTGAAATCGAGGGAGTAGAAGGTGGTCTTAATGAGACAGCGCGTCGCCAGGTACCGCCGGATCGCGCCGCTCGCGCTCGCCGTCGCGAGCCTGGCGGGCGGGGTCGTCGTCGCCGGGTGCAGTTCCGCGCAGCCGGCCCCATCGACCAGCGCGTTCGCCGGCGCGGCGCCGCCGGCCGGGTCGTGGGCGTACCCGAACGGCGACCTCGGCAACACCAGGGACGCCGACGGGGTCGCAGATCTCGTCGTCGAACGTCGCGTCGCTGAAGGAGGCGTGGACGTTCAAGCTCGTCCGGCACCGCGGCGACCGGGGTGTCCTACGCCGGCTCGCTCGCCGCGGCGCCGGTCGTGGTGAACGGGGTCGTGTACCTCCAGGACCTCTACGCCAACGTGTACGCGATCTCGCTCGCCACCGGGCAGCTGAAGTGGGAGTACCAGGCGAACCTCGCCGAGAAGAGCGGGCCGGGGCCCGACGGCGTGGCCGTGGCGAACGGCGCCGTCTACGGGGACACGTCCACCGCGGCCTTCGCGCTGAACGCCGCCACCGGGAAGGTCATCTGGACCGACGGGAGCCTGCTGAACAGCGGCCAGGGCGCGTTCGAGATCCAGCCCGCCGTGGCCGGCGGGCGGGTGTACCTGGCCAGCGCCTACGGGTCGGGGCCGGGCGGCGGGGTGATCCTCGCGCTTAACGCCGCGACCGGCAAGGAGCTGTGGAGCTTCAACACCGTGACCGGCGGCGTGGCGGCCGGCGTCAAGGCGCTCGGCCTCGGCTCCGGCGGGGCGTGGGAGACGCCGCTGGTCGGGACCGACGGGTCGGTGACCTTCGGGACGGGGAACCCGTACCAGTCGATCGGCGAGGCGATCAGCCACCCCTCGCGGCAGCTCTACACCGACAGCGAGGTGAACCTCTCCGCCGCGACGGGCAAGCTGCGCTGGTACTACCAGGCCGTGCCGAACGACTTCAAGGACTACGACATGCAGCTCTCGCCGATCGCGGCGACCGTGCGCGGCGTGCCCGCGGTCATCGGCGGCGGGAAGATGGGCTACGTCTACGCGATGAACGCCTCGACCGGGGCCCTGCTGTGGAAGACCCCGGTCGGGGCGCACAACGGGCACGACAACGACTCGCAGCTGCTGCTCGAGCACCAGCTCACGATCAAGCTGCCCGTACACGTTCGAGCCGGGGCCGCTCGGCGGCGTGCTCACCGACATGGCGATGGCGGACGGGTCCGTGTACCTGGCCACGATCGACCTGCCGGTCACCGCGACCACGCTGAAGTCCGTCAACGGCAACGCGGCGGCCGGCGGGACCGGCGGGGAGATCGAGGCGCTGAGCCTGGCCACCGGCAAGGTCGAGTGGGACACGAAGGTGCCGACCCTGCCGCTGGGCGCGGCCACCGTGTCGAACGACCTGGTCTTCACCACGCTCTACAACGGCGACCTGCTCGCGCTTAACCGGCTCGACCGGGGCGATCGTGTACCAGCAGAAGCTGCCGACGTCGGCCAACTCCCCCATCGCCGTCACCGGCAACGCGGTCCTCGTCCCCGCGGGCGGACCGTTGACGTCGGCCAAGGGCGGCGGCGGCAGCCCGCAGCTGGTGGCGTACACCGTGCGGTGATCCTTCGCGCGGTCCCGCCGTCAGTCCAGCGGGGTCACCTGCAGCCGCCCGGCGGCTTCCTCGGCGACCGCGTAGATCGCGTCGTCGAGGGCGTCGCCGGCCGCCATCCGCGCGCTCGTCTCCGCCAGGAGGAACGACAGGAACCGCCCGGACGTGAGCAGGTCGGCGACCAGGAAATCGACGGCCTCGCCGAACGTTGACTCGCCGGCCCGGACCCGCTGGTGAGCATCCGCCACCGACCCCGTCCACCATTCTGGATGGATCATGCCGCTCATTCGGCAAATCTCGCACATGTTCGCCTGGCGGGCCGGGCGAACAGTGAATGACCCTGGAATGCTTCTTTCGCCGCTATAAGACAGCGATGTCGCTACATTTCGGACATCTGTTTGGGTAGTTCGCCGGAGCGATCCCGGCTAGCCGGCCAGACTGCGCCAGCCGGACAGTCTCAGGCGCCGGCCACCACGACTCAGGCCGACTGCCGATCGACGCACGCTGGCCTGGCATCACTGAGCGCCGTGACGCCAGCACCGCCGTACCCTCAGAGCTTGATCGGGTCGACCGGCCACCGGGATGGCGGCATCGCTGTGCGGAACCAGCCGTCGGTGCTCTACGCGCTGAGGCTCGGGCCGGCGAAGTTGCCGTTCATCTACCCGCCGTTCTCCGCGCTCCTGCTGGCTGCGGGGAGCGGTGCGTCGTTCGCGACCTGGCAGGTCGGGCTGACAGTGCTCACGATCGGGCTGCTGCCGGTGGTGACGTACCTTTCCCTGGGACTCGCCGGGCGGCCCGCGGGCCTGGCCAGGGCGGCGGCGGCGTTCGCGATCGCCGCGGTGTGCCTCTGGCTCGAACCGGTCGCGATGACCCTGTTCTTCGGGCAGATCAACCTCGTGCTGCTGGTCCTGGTGGTGGGCGACCTCGCGCTGCCGGACCGCATCAAGGGCAAGGGCATCGGAATCGGGCTGGCGGCGGGGATCAAGCTCACGCCGTTGATCTTCATTCCGTACCTGCTCTTCACGCGGCGGGTAAAGGCCGCGGCGGTCAGCGCGCTGACCTTCGCGGTCACGGTAGGACTGGGGTTCGCGCTGCTGCCGCACGCCTCCGCGGTCTACTGGCGCGAGCAGTTCACGCAGCTGGGCAGTAACCACTTCCACCTGGACAACCAGTCCCTTAACGGCGTCATACTGCGCCTTACCCACGCCGGCCCCGACGCGCACGCGTACTGGCAGGTCGCAGCGGTCGTTGTCGGCATCGCCGGGCTCGCCACCTCGATACTGGCGAGTCGGCGCGGCCACGAGCTGCTCGGCCTGGTCGCGTGCGCCGCGACCGGCCTGCTGGTGTCCCCGATCAGCTGGTCGCACCATTACGTTTACGTGGTGCCGGCACTTGTCCTCGCCGTGTACGGGCCACGGCGCCTCGGCTACCGGATCCTCGGCGCCGCGCTGGTGGTGGGCTTGTTTGGCTGGTGGCCCCTGCCTATCGGCAGCCAGGGCGGCTACGACCCTAAGGCCCAGCTGCTGCCGCGCGGGTTGCTGCTTCTCGCGCCGAACCAGGGCAACAACGGGACGGTCGAGTTCACCTGGCGCGGGCTGGAACTGATCGTCGGCAACTACTACGTGATCACCCTGCTCGTGTTTATCGCGGCCACCGCGTGCGCCCTGGTCCTTACCCGTCGCCCCAGGCCTGAGCGCGGAGCCCCCAGTGGCTTCGCCAGCCTGGACCCGGCACCCACTCGCAAGGATTCGGCGGCTGCGAGGAAGACGGGTGAAGATCAGAATAAGTAGATTGACAATGCATCGACCATCTACTTATCGTCGATGCTATGGCGAGACAATCAGCGATGCGGGAGCCGACGTACTTCGTCCTGGCCTCCCTGCTGGACGGCCCCTTGCACGGGTACGCGATCATCAAGCGGGCCGGGGAGCTGTCCGGTGGCCGGGTGCACCTGGCCACCGGGACCTTGTACACCGCGCTCGACCGGCTCACCGACGACGGGCAGGTCCGGCTGGTGAGCGAGGAGACGGTCGCTGGCCGGGTCCGCCGGTCCTACGGGCTGACCGAGGACGGGGCGGCGGCGCTGCGGGCCGAAGCCCAGCGGATGGCCGAGGCCGCCCGGGTCGTCGCCGAAGCCGAGTCGCGCATCGCGCCCGGCCTGCCTGGCCGGAAGCCGAGGACCGCGTGAACGCCGCCAGGCCCAGGACAAGCTGGAGCGCCGCGCTCTGGCCCTGCTGCGCGCCTACCCGGCCGAGTACCGCCGGGAACGGGGCGCAGAGATCATCGGCACCCTGCTGGAGGCGGCGCCGCCCGGCCGGTCGTTCCCGTCGGCGCGGGACGCCTGGTCGCTGGTCAACGGCGGCCGGCACGCCCGGGCCGCCCGCAACCGCCGCCTGAGCGCGCGGGAAAACCTGCGCCTGGCCATGCTGCTCGGCATGGCCGTGTTCGCGGCCAGGTCTTTCTACTACCCGGACTACCTCGGCTACGCCCGCACCGGGGGTCTCGACGTGGCGCTGGCGACCGGCATCCTGGCCGGGCTGGCTCCCTGGATGCGCCACCGGGCGGTCCGCGCGGCCTGCGTCATCCCGGCCGGGGCGCTCTTCGTGTACGCGTCGATGCCGGGGCTTCCATGGGATGGCTCGGCCACGATCGGCCGGATGGCCGTGTTCCTGGTCGTCCTGGCCGCGCTCGCCTGCTGGCGGGGCCGCGGAGCCCGGCCGCCGGGCTCCTGGGCCGCGCTGGTCTGCGCGACCCCGGTCCTGGTCATGGTGCCCTGGCTGCACCTGCTGGACTCCGACTCCTACGGGCCGGTCGAGCCGTACTGGTACACGGCCGCGCTGCTGGTGGCCGTGGCCGCCTGCTGGCTCGCCACCGATGCCCGCCCCGCGTTCGGCGTCGTCTTCGCCATGGTGCTGTCGTACTCGCTGACCATCGTGACGAACCTGACGTCGCCGGGAGCCCTGTTCTACACCCTGACCAGCGTCGATCCCTGGAATGCGTCGCTGGCCCGCGGTTACTTCGACCGGGAACGCGAGACGCACGGCGCAGATTGTGGCCACCCGAGGGGCTCCGGGATGCGGTCACGCTCGAATTCGGTTGCAGTCACGCTTGGTACCATGGCCTTACCGAGCTACGGCGGCAGGTACTCGCGAATACTCTCCGAGGAGCCAGTAGGCTCACATGACAAGAACATGCGAAAATGACTGTTTCTGCTTCAAGTCCTCGGCGTCACCGCGTGCAACGTGGCCGGGGAGCTGGTCGAGTGGTGGGAAGACCTGTGGCAGCGGGGGATGACCTCGCGGGTGGTGCTGGTGGCGGTGCCGCCGGGCTGGGGCAGGACCACCGTCCTTGACCGGCTCGCGGAAGCCGCGGGCGCCGATGACGCCCCGGTTACCTTGATTGCCCGGATCAACGGGCGGGAGCTGCCCGACGGGGCCGGGCGCGCAGGCGGCGGTGCTGCGGGACTGCCTGGCCGAGGCGGCGACGCGGCATCGGGTGGCGGAGCTGCTGGGGCTGGACCGGCTCGGCGGCATCACCCAGATGGGCGCTGGGGGTGGGCGGCCTGTTCGTGTCCGGGCTGGCCGCCGCGGTCGGGTTCCTGGTCGCCGGGGTGGCCGTCGCCGCGGCGGGCAAGGCCTGGGATGACAGCCCGGCCGGGCAGGACGGCGCGCTGGCCCGCACCGCCCGCGCGGTCGCCGAAGCGTCGGTGCAGGTGCCGGCGGTCGTGATCGTCGACGACGCGGACTGGCTGGACGAGGGCCTGGCGGTGACCCTGATCGAGAACCTGGCCGCCCGGCACGACGGCCATGTCCTGGTCGTCGCGGCCGTCGACCCGGGCAGCAGCCTGCAGCAGGCGCTGGTCTCCCGGGCACGGCAGGGGATCACCGAGGGCCTGGTCCATGTCGCGGACGCGACCCGGACATGGGCTATGAGTCCCGCCTGGACCTGGTCCGGGAGCTGTGCCCGCACCTGCCCGATGCCGCGGTGCGGCGGATCGGCCGTGCCACGGCGACGTTCGCGGACGTGTTCGCGGTCGCGTCCGCGCCCCGGCTCACCGAGATCACCGCCGACGGACGGAGGACGAGGCGCGGCTGCTCGCGGTGGTGGACGCGGTCGTCAGCGCCCGGCTGCGCCGGCCTGACCCGTCGCCGGAGGCAGTGGTCATCGCCTGGGCCGGCGGCCTGCTGCACGCCCGGCAGGCCGCGCGGGCGCTGGGCGTCCTGGGCCAGCCGCAGGCGGCGAGCGGCGACCCGGACGTGCTGCGGACGGGGAACGCTGGAGCGGGTGACCGATCCGGCCTCGCCGCGGCTGGCCGGGCAGGTCACCGCCCTGGCCGTCCGGGACCGGCAGGCCATGGCCGCGGTCGCTGCTCGACGAAGCGCTCCGCATCGCCGCCGACCCGGGCTGCGGGCTGGTCGAGCGGATGGCCGCCGCGCAGGCCGCGCACCAGGTCCGCGCCGACCTGGCCGACCGCAGCGCGCTGCCCGGCGTCCAGCGCGAGCTGGCCGCGGCCCTGGAGGCGCTCGGCGAGCCGGCCGCCGCGCTGGAGGTCGCCAGCCGCCGCGCTGGAGGACTGGCCGCCTGGCGGCCAGCGCCGGTGACCGTGACTGGCTGGCCGCGGCCGTGCTCCGGCTTTCCGCCCTCACCCTGCGCCCGCACGGCCGCCGCTGGTGGCACAGCTGATCGCCGAGGCCACCGCTGGCGGCGCCGGCCTCGGGCTGGAAGCACGGATCTGGGCCGCCATCGAACTGCTCGCGCACCGGCGGCCAGCGCGCGGCGGCGCTTGACCTCGCCGACCAGGCCGCCGCGGCCCTGGACGAGCACGCCGCCGCCCTCGGCCCGGCCGCCGACCAGTGGCGGCTGCTGCTGGCCTTCCACGCCGGCCGCGCCGGGCACCCGGCTATCGCCGGGCGCCTGCTCGCCCCGCTGCTGAACTCCGGCGACGACCAGCGGGAAGACGCGGCCCGGGCGGTCCTGTACGCATGCGCGGGACCGGGCGCCGATACCCGGCTGCAGAACATCGTGCTGGAAGCCGAACTCGCCGCCCTGCCCCCCGACGCCGACGATGACCGGCTCCGCATCCACCACGCCCTCGCCGCCAACCACGACGCGCTCGGCGAGTACCGCCAGGCACTCACCCACGGCCAGCACGAACTCACCCTCCGCACCACCATCCAGTCCCCCGACCACCCCGACACCCTCACCACCCGGAACAACATCGCGGCCTGGACCGGCCAGTGCGGTGACCCGGCCGGGGCGCTGCGCCTGTTCCAGGAGCTGCTGCCCGACCGGGAGCGGGTGCTCGGCCCGGACCACCCCGACACCCTCGACCACCCGGAGCAACATCGCGCTCTGGACCGGCGAGTGCGGTGACGCGGCGGGCGCGCTGCGCCTGGTCCGGGAGCTGCTGCCCGACCTGGAGCGGGTGCTCGGCCCCGACCACCCGACACCCTCACCGCCCGGAGCAACATCGCGGCCTGGACCGGCCAGTGCGGTGACCCGGCCGGGGCGCTGCGCCTGTTCCGGGAGCTGCTGCCCGACCGGGAGCGGGTGCTCGGCCCGACCACCCCGACACCCTCGCCACCCGGAACAACATCGCGGCCTGGACCGGCCAGTGCGGTGACCCGGCCGGGGCGCTGCGCCTGTTCCGGGAGCTGCTGCCGGGGCTACCACCGCGGTGCAGTACCTAAGTATCCGGTCTTACAAGTAGCCCAGACCCCGAGAAGCAGAAACCCCGGCCCCCCGTGAGGCGCGCAGCGCCTCACACCGGGGGTCCGGGGGTCGCCCCCCGGGAGACATCCACGTGAACCGCAGGGAAGGTGCCCGGAGGGCACCGAACAGCCGCGACGTTCACGTGGGGCGGGTGGGGCTCGAACCCACGACCGGCAGATTATGAGTCCGCTGCTCTGACCTGCTGAGCTACCGCCCCTTGCCAGGCGCAAGAGTACCGCAATCGGGCGGCTTCAGCGGCGTTGTTTAGGCCCGGCATCCCGCGTCGTGAAGATCGTTCTGAGTGCCGATGGCCGCTATGGCGACTGACCGCGCTAGAGCCTTGGCTCAGGGGCAGGGTACAGCTCACTCGTGGCCGTAGCCGAAAGCAGCCAGGCGGGGCTCTTGCCTCCCGGGGGACGAGATCCCGTACCTCCGGCGCGCGCCTGATCGCGCAGAACGTCGATCGTGTCGGGCGCGCGGAGCGGGGCCTGGCAGAGCCCCGCCCGCTAGTACCTTCCGGCCGTCTGCATCGACATCGCGTGCTCGACCAGGGTCACGAGCGTGGCCTTGGTCGACTCGCGGTTGCGCGCGTCGCACGGGATGATCGGCGTCGTCGACGGGACCGCCAGGGCCTCGCGCACGTCGTTGGAGCGGTGCGGGAACTGCCCGTGGAAGCCGTTGATGCCGATGACGAACGGCAGCCCGCTCGCCTCGAAGTAGTCAACCGCCGGGAACGAGTCGGCGAGCCGCCTCGTGTCGACGAGGACCACGGCGCCGATCGCGCCCTGGATCAGGTCGTCCCACATGAACCAGAACCGGTGCTGTCCGGGCGTGCCGAACATGTAGAGCACCAGGTCCTTCTCCAGCGTGATCCGGCCGAAGTCCATGGCGACCGTCGTGGTGTTCTTGTCGGGAACGTGTGACAGGTCATCGACGTCGGTAGACGCCACGGTCATGACCGCCTCGGTGGTCAGCGGGGTAATCTCCGAGACCGAACCGACGAAGGTGGTCTTACCCACACCAAAGCCGCCGGCGACGACGATCTTCACCGAAGTCATCGCCGACGCGTCGCCGCCTCCGTGCGGCCGGGCGACGCTAGATCTTACGGAGTCCACTAAGCACCCTTTCGAGCAGGTTAAGGTCGGGTCGGCCCTCGGAGTCGTCACGCTGGTGAATGCGGACGAGGCCGTCTGCGCTCATGTCCGCGACCAGAATCCGCGCCACGCCGAGCGGCATCCGCAGCACCGCCGAGATCTCGGCGACGGAGCGCCAGTCAAGGCAGAACTGCAGGATCGCCTGGCACTCGGGGGCGAGCACGGACAGGTCGCGCGGCTCGTAGACGGTCGCGCTCACCAAGGCCTCAAGCGCGAGCTTGTACCTCGGCTGCGTCCGGCCGCCGGTCACGGTGTAGGGCCGGACTAGCCGTGTCGAGCCGCTCTCCTCTTCAGCGGGAAACTGCTGCTGCTGCGCCGGAGGATACGGTTGCGCGCTGCGGCTGCGGCTCGTCCCATGGCCCGGTCCTGGTCGGACCCTGCCATGCGGGCGAGCCGCGGTCGTCACCGCCGCGGCCGAGCCCCGACACCATGTCCCCCAGAGGTGGAACCACCTGCGCTCATCATCGCCTTCCGTCTCCCGGCATCGCGCCCTGCATGACGCCGCCACGTGCCGCCGGGGTAAGCACCCGGCCCGCGCGCTCGACCAGCAGGGTCATCTCGTAGGCGACAAGCCCGAGATCGCAGGTGGAGGCCGCGAGCACGGCGAGGCTGGCACCATTGCTTATCGCCATGATGACCAGCACGCCACGCTGCATCTCCACCACGGTCTGAACGACCGCGCCGCCTTCGAAGACCCGGGAAGCACCCTGGGTAAGGCTGGTCAGGCCCGATGTGACCGCAGCGAGCTGATCCGCGCGCTCCTGAGGGAATCCCGCGGAGAACGCGAGCGGCAGTCCGTCCGAGGACACGACGACCGCATGGGCCACGTCTGGGACCCGCTCCACGAAGTTCGTGATCAGCCAGCTGAGGTCCTGGACCGGGCGTCCTGGCGTGCTCACGCGCGCTCCTCTCCTCGCCCGTACATACAGGCTCCTCCTCTAGTTCCGATGGCTCTATCCGTGGGTCTCATGCGTCCTATGGCTCCTCGTTCTGGGGTCCGGCGGCACGCGCTTCGCGAACGCCGCGCTGGAAGCTCGACATCCGGCTGCGGATTGTGTCCGCCGACCGAACCGGTGGCGCGTCCTCCGTCTCCTCGCCGCCGCCGCCGACCGAACCGGGCACGAGGTTTGCCCGGGGTACGCGCTTTGGCAGTCCGGCCGTGGTGGTCTCTCCCGCTTCTGGCGATGCCACGATACGCGCGGCACGCCACCCTTCGTCAGCCGGCGAGTTCCAGGTCTGTCCCGCGGCCGGCGCCGCGGCCGAACTGAGCGGCTTGCCGCTGCGCCGGAACCAGTCCGACTCCAGGGAGTCGAAGATCGGCAGCCGCTGGTCGGTCGCGGCGCTGACCGTCGGCGGGATCGTCACCTGGCTGCCGTCGGAGCCACCGAGGCCGTTGCCTGCGCCCGCCGGGGAGGTCGACGGCACCGGGCTGGGCCCAGCCGATCCTCCGTCGCCGCCGAGCGCCGGCATCCGGGTGGTGGCGAAGTCACTGTCGCCGAAGCGATCACCGCCGAACGCCGAGCCGCCACCGTTGGCGGGCGCGCCGGGTCCTAGCGGGTGGTTGCCCGGCGTGCGCACGGGCAGCGGGCCGCCGGGGGCGTCGATCGTGGCGCTCGGCCCGGTGGGGCCGTTCGGCCGCCGGTGCGGCAGCGGGCGGCGCGGGCCTGCTGGAGCCGCCGTTGGCGCCGAAGGCGCTGAAGCCGCCGTTGCCGTTGCCGTTGCCATTTCCGTGGCCGTTCCCGTTGCCTGCCGGCCGCCACCGCCGAGCCGCGGGATCCGGGCCGCGGTCGCCGCCGCGCCGGTGAAGCCGCCACTGCCGCCGGCCGCGGGCGCAGGCGCGCCCGGCAGGGTCGCCGGGCCACCGAAGCTGCCGGTACCGCCGACTGGGTCGGGGCGGACAGGGACGGCGCGGGACCGTAATCGTCGGCCTCGAACTTCCGCAGCCGGCCGAGCGGCTGCCCGCTCTCCGGAGCGGCGACCGACTCGGGCAGCCAGATCAGCGCGGTGAGGCCGCCCGACTGCGCGTGCCGCAGCCGGACCCGGACACCGTGCCTGGCCGCCAGGCGGCCGACCACGAACAGGCCCATGCGGCGGGAGACCGCGACGTCCACGACCGGCGGGTTGTCGAGGCGCCAGTTCGCGTGCGCCATCTCCTGCTCGGAGATGCCCACGCCGTTGTCGGTGATGTCGAGCAGCACGCCGCCGCTGGTCAGCGGCTGGCCGGTCACGTACACCTGGGTGTCCTCGGGAGAGAACGTGGTCGCGTTCTCCACGATCTCCGCCACGAGGTGCACGACGTCGTTGACGGCCTGGCCGATGACCTGGATGCCGGGCTGCACGTTGAGCACGACGCGCTCGTACTGCTCGATTTCCGAGATCGCGGCGCGCAGCACGTCGACGAGCGGAACGGGCTGGCTCCACCGCCGGCTCGCGGCCTCGTGGCCCGCGAGGACCAGGAGGTTTTCCGAGTTGCGGCGCATGCGAGTCGCCAGGTGGTCGAGGCGGAACAGGCTGGAGAGCCGGTCGGCGTCCTGCTCCGTCTGCTCAAGGTTGTCGATCAGGGACAGCTGGCGCTCAATGAGCGACTGGCTGCGGCGCGACAGGTTGACGAACATCGCGTTCAGGTTGCCGCGCAGCATGGCTTCGTCGGCGGCCAGCCGGACCGCTTCCCTGTGTACCTGGTCGAAGGCCCGCGCCACTTCACCGATCTCGTCGGTGGAGGTGACGCCGATCGGCTCGATCTCGGCGGAGGCGTCGCCGCCCTCGCTCTCGCTCAGCCTGCGGACCATCGTCCGGCAGCTTGCTGCCGGCGACCTCAAGGGCGTCGGAACGCAGCTTGCGCAGCGGGCGGATCATGGACCGCGCCACGAAGGTCGTGATGAGCAGGACGAGGATCAGCAGGAGCAGCGTCGCGACGGAGACGATGATCGCGTTGTGCAGCGAGTTCGACTCCAGCGAGTTGGCCTGCGCCGTGATGTCGCTGACCAGGCCATTACTGACCTGCGCATCTGCTGGATCTGGGAGGTCTGGGTCTGCAGCCAGCATGCGGCCGGCCCAGGGCGGGGTGGGCGCTCGCACAGGTCTGCGGATTGCCGATGGTCAGCGGCTGGCCCGCGTTGGCGGTGGCGACGGCGAGCTTCTCCGCGCTCTTCGCCTCGTCAACCTGCGGGCCCGCGACGGTGTTGTTCAGCTGCTGCTGCTCGGTGACCGTCGCCGCCTGGTCGAAGGCGTCGGTGTCCGCTTGCTGCTGCTCGGTCGCCTGGTTGAGGTCCTGCAGCGCACTCGGCGTGAGGGCCGGCTGCGGGCTGGCGAGCGCCTGGTAGAGGTAGGCGCGCTGCAACGAGGCGTCGTCTTCCATCCGCAGCAGCGCGTTGAGCACCGAGACGTCGGACTGCAGGGTCGCGTTGCCCGTGCCGGCCGCGACGTCGTTGCTGAACGTGACGAACGCCTGGATCACGCGGTCGTAGTTCGTGATCACCGACAGCGCCGGAGACTTCGTCGTCGTCGCCGCCTGGCGGATGAACTTCAGGTCGGTGATGTTGGCGAGCACGCCGTTGCTGAGGTCGAGGACCGTCTGCGCGCGGTAGCCGCTGCCGTTGACGACCGCCTGCAGCCTGCTGGCTGATCTGGCTCGTGACCTGGGTGGTCGTGGCCTGGTCGCTGCTGCACCTTCGCCTTGAGCGATGCGGCCGCCGCGGTCGCCCGACTGGCCGCCCGCCGCCACGAAGCCGGCGGTGTCGTCGCGCTCGTCGGCGAGCAGCCCGGCCGCGTTGACCACGAGCGAGTTCAGGTTCGCCAGGTCCTGGACGCGCTTGAACGACGAGTAGTTGTTGACCGAGCCGACGATCTGGATCACGCCGAGGATCAGGGCGGTGACGGTCGGCACGGTGATGATCGCGATAAGCCGCCAGCGCACGCGCCAGTTGCTGATCGAGAACGGCGAGCCCTTGCGCGGGGCCGGGCCTGCCAGCGGGGACCGGGGCACCGCCCCGGCGGGCCGGGGAAGCGGGGACAGGCAGGTTCGCCGGGCCCGGGGGGCTGCCAAATGGTGCCAGCACCCGGGCCAACGGCCAACGATCCGCCCTGGGGCGAGCTCCCGCCTCCGTTTACCGGAAGACCGGAAGCCGGCGTCGGCGGGCCGCCGTTTCCGTTGGTCATCGAACGTCTACGCACTGCGCTTCACACCTCGCAGCTTCAAGGGCCACCTGGACCAGCACAGAGCAACACTTCCAGCTAGCGCTACAAAACGGGTAGGGACATATAATCATCAATTGGCAGCCCTCGACCCGGCATTCACCGGGAATCACCCTTAACTTTGACGGTACCCACCCCGGCCGCCACAGTTGGGCTAGGCCGTTATGGCCCGTAGGGGCTCATGGAAGGCTACCCCGCCCGGGGGCCGTGTGACATAAGAAACTCGTAAGAACGGAGAGTCACCCAGCGAGCCTTCGTCCACCTTAGCTCCGTCGCCTCGGAAGACTACTGCGCCGAACGCCTATCGGCGGTATGGTAGCTGGCAACGGCTTACCGCCTGAGAGCGAGGAGATGGCGATCCTGACCTGCCCAAACTGCGGCATCGGGGTGCAGCCGGAGGACCTGATCTGCTTCCGGTGTGGCGCCAACCTGCCGCACGCCCCGTACCCAGACGACGACATTCCGTCGCCGACGGTGTCGCAGCAGTACATCCGGAGGGACGACAGCAGGGCGATCTGCCCGCACTGCGGCACGCCTGTCCAGGATCCCGCCGACGTCGTCTGCATGCAGTGCCGGCAGCCGCTGCCCGGCGCGCGCCGACGTCCGTCCCTGGTCGTGCTGCGGATCTCGTTCCCCACCGGGAATGTCGACGTCCCCGCGGGCACCTCCGTGATCCTCGGCAGGGACCCGGCTCAGTCTCTGGTCGCCGCCGCGTTCGGCCAGTACGACAACGTGTCGCGGCGGCACGCGACGGTCATGGTCGACGACGGCGGCCGGGCCACGATCCGCGACGAGGGGTCCACCAACGGGACCTTCGTCAACGGTGAGCGGGTGCACCCGGGCAACGAGGTCCGACTCGTGGACGGCGACCAGATCCGGCTCGCCGCGGACGTGACCGGTGACGTCTCTCTCCCCCGGGGCGAGCCAGACCCGGCCAGCCTTAGCCGCAACGGCTTCGTCTGACGAAGTACGGGGTCGCCTCCGGCAGACATCGCCGGGGGTACGGGGGCCTGATAAAAACCATGGCTTTGTGATCAGGCCGCTGCGGGGCAGACGTCGAAGGGTACGCGCGGAGGCCGCCACGCCGGGAGATTCCTCTCGTCGGTGCGGGCGGGCCTGATAAGGTCGCG
Organism: uncultured Actinomycetota bacterium; assembly: GCA_963735315.1. Lineage (GTDB taxonomy): Bacteria > Actinomycetota > Actinomycetes > Streptosporangiales > Streptosporangiaceae > Trebonia. The sequence goes on along the minus strand of CAVTKQ010000034.1, from coordinate 48,565 downwards.
GCTTTTGCGATCAGGCCGCCCGCACCGACATCGGGGGGTACGGGGGTCGTCCCTCCGGAAGACAACTGCCGATATCATCGCTTTTCTATCGGGCAGGTTCCCGGGGCACGGGGGTCGTCCCCCGGGAACAGGAACGGATTAGCAGCCATGTCGTCTGCTTCAGAGCCGCCGTATCCACCCGGAAGGCAGGCCCCGCCCGCCGCGTTGCCTGCCCGCCGGGCTCGTGCGCTACCCGCCGCACTGCCTCCCGCGGAGAGCGGCGACGAGGTAGACGGCGCACGATCCCGGGCGGCGGTCCAGCGGACGCCGCCAGACGCGGCGGGACCGGTGGCCAGCAGGCGGCTACCCACGGCATGCCGCGGCGGGCCACGGGACAGGGACCAGTTCCGGCAGGACCTCACCGGCCGACAGGGCGGGCGCCGGTCCCGCGGCCGGACTTCCGTCCAGGACGGCTACGGCCCCGGCGCGTTTGGCGGCACTGCCGGGGCGCCGGGTGCGGTGATGCCTGGCGGCTACCCAGGCGCCGGGCCGGGCTACCCGGGACGCAGCCGGGCTACCAGGGACAGCAGCCTGGCGGCCCAGGCGGTGCGGCAGGCTTCGACCCCGCGGGCAACACCGTCGCATCTCCGCAGTGGCAACAGGGCGGCTACTCCGGGCAGCGTCCCCCTGGCGGGTATCTCGACCAGCCGCCAGCCGGCTTCGCCGGTCAGGGCCGCAGGGCCCGCAGCGGCCGGCCGACGCTCCAGGGCATCCCGCTGGCGCGGGTTACGGTGGCCCAGGCCCTGGCGGCTACCCCAGCGGCTACCCGCCAGTCCGGCTTCGTGAGCCCGGCTTCTCGCAGCCCGGCTTTGGCCCGCCACCGGGATTCGCGTCGCAGCCAGGGCCGGCTCCGCAGCCAGGGCCCATGCCGCGAAGCGGCTCCGCCCCGCAGCCAGGTCCCGTTCCGCAGCCCGGGTACGGCGCGGACGGGTTCGGGCCGCCCGGCGGCTATCCCGCCCGGCGGAGGCTTTGACCCGCGGGGCGGGTACGCGCCGCCGCAGCAGCCCGGATTCGGGCCGCCTGGCTACCCGCCGAACGGCGGCTACGACCCGCGCAACGGCTACGCGCCGAATGCGGCGAGCGCCGGTCCGCTGGGCGGTGCCGGCCAGCAGAACGGCTTCCCGCCAGGTCAGAACGGAGGCCACGCAGCGCAGGACGGCTTCGCGCCCGCAGGGCGGGATACGGACCGCAGCCTGGCTCCAGGGCCGCAGAACGGCTTCGGACCGCAGAACGGGTTCGGACCGCAGGACGGGTTCGGACCGCAGGACGGGGGCGGCACCCCAGGACGGATTCGGTCCGCAGGGTCGGCCGCAGCCAGGCGGAGCCCCAGAACGGCTTCGGGCCGCAGAACGGGTTCGGCCGCAGGCGGTTCGCCGCAGGACGGGTACGGACCGCAGACGGGTCGGCCCAGAACGGGTTCGGGCCGAGAACGGCTTTCCGGACCAGCCAGGAACGGGTTCGCTGCCCCGCCCGGCGCGCCCACGGGTGGACCGTTCCCCGGCCGCGGCCAGCCCGGAGGGTTCCCGCCGCAGCAGCCTGGCGGGTTCCCCGGCGCGCAGCCAGTTCCCGCCGGCCAGCGCGGTACCCCGACGCCACCCAGTTCGGACGCGCCGCAGTTCCCGGAGGACCCAGCCCGGGAGGTTCCCCGGGCCGAGTCCTCAATTCCCCGGTGGTCCAGCAGTTCCAGGGAGCGGCGCCGCTGACCGGACAGCCGCAGCCTGGCTTCGACCAGCGCTTCGGCCCTGGCGGTCCCGGCGGGCCCGCACGCGGTCCCGGCGGGCCGATGGCAGGTGGCCCTGCCATGCGCCGCCGCATCACCGACGCGTGGGCCCGGCTCGGCGCGCTGACCCCGGCGGCCGGCCTCGCCGCCATCAGGCGGTCCGGCGGCGCTGCCCCGTCTTCGGACAGGTACGGCGCGCAGCCGAGGAGCGGTACTCGGACAGGTACGGCGACCCAGCCGAGCAGCCGTACTCGGACAGGTACGGCGACCAGCCGAAGAGCCGCCCTCAGACGGACGACGCACCGGCGAAGCCGTCCTCGAACAGGAACAAGGCGCTTGTCGCGGGCGCGGGCGTGCTCGCCGTGGTCGCGGTCGGCGGCGTGGTCATCGCGCCGAGGCTGCTCGGCCGTCCGACCCCGGCTGCAAGGCGTACTCGGGCACCGCGATCACCGCCTACAACAAGACGATCGACGACCTGAACGCGCAGGCCTCGCAGTCCGTGCTGTCCGCGGACATGTCGGCGGCGATCACCGACCTGACGCAGCGCGATCGCCCAGGCACAGAGCGCTTCCGTCAAGTCGGCCCTGAACGGCCTGCTGACGCAGCTCAAGTCGGTCCAGGCCGACGTCAAGTCCGGCTCGGTCCCCACGTCCACGGTCAACTCCTCAACGCCGCCTCAACCGCCGCCGACAACGCCTGCTGACACTGCTGCGCGGACATGCCTTCCCGCCGACGGCCGGCCCAGCTCTCCGGTGAGCGCCCGGCTTGTCGCTGACGGTATCCCCCGGCTGGGCCGAGAGTTGCTGCCGCGCCGCCCGCGGTGCTCGGGCCGCGGCCGGCCCTGCGCTCCGCATCCGCCTTGCCATCGGATGAACCGCGGTGCTGTGGTCACGGGCTGAGGAACGCGGCTCAGGTGGTCACGGTGCTTGCGGGTCTGCGCGCTTCCCCCGTCGCTCCCCGTGACCGCTGGCACCCTGGGATCGTCCCATTGCCCGGCCGCTTTCGTCAGCGTCTCCCACCCTGACGCGTAAGGGCCGCCCGGGAGACATCGGCGCTAAGAGAGCACCGGCTCCGCCCCGCATCGCTCCGCGACTCGCGCGAAGCCCTGACCAGGGAAATGTGACGTCCTGAGTGGCTGTCCCCGCGACGCCTGCGCTAAGAGAGCAATGACTCCGTTCGAGGACTGGCTCGCCCTGGGGCTTGCGGCAGCGGGGACCACAGACTCGTTGACGCCCTGACTTTTCTGGCCGCGCGGGGGAGCGGGGGGCGGGGAGTGTCATCCGGGCCCGGGGGTCCGGGGGTGCCCCCGGGAGGCATTGCCGGGGCTCGCCGTTTGAGCCACGACTGCGCCCGGGGACGCTCCCCGCCCCGCCCCCCAAAACGCAGTCAGAGGAATACATCCGGTTATTAGGAGGAGCAGGCACCCGTTCGGAATTACGAATTTTTTCAAGTAACTACCGAGAACGGAAACGGGCCGGAAACCTCGGCTCTAGACGATCGCCTCGTTAGTGGTTTTAGTTGTTCTAACGACGACGAAAGCGGTCAGAAGTGACAGTTGACACGGCAGCATCAGGGACCTCGTCAGGCCTGCGGGCGAACGCCATCGGGTTGCGTGAGGTTCTCTTCCAGTCGATTACCGGCATGGCGCCCGGGGCCGCTGTCGCGGCCTCGATTCCCGCGGGGGCCGGCTATGCCGGCGGCTCGCTCCCCCTGGCCGTGGTGTTCGCGCTGATCGCCTGCCTGCTGTCGGCGTCCTCGATCGGGCTGCTCGCCCGGGAGATGCCCGCGGCCGGGTCGCTGGCGACCTACGCGGCGCGCGGCATCCACCCGGCCGTCGGGTTCCTCACCGCGTGGGGGTACGTGCTCGTCTCGGTCCTGATCCCGCCGCTCGTGCTGTTCCAGCTCGGGTTCACCGTCGCCGGGACCATCAACAGCGAGTGGTCCAGCTACCCGGCCAACCTGTGGTGGCCGTGGGCGATCGCGGGCGCGCTGATCGTGCTCGCCGCCGGGTACTACGGCATCCGCACCTCGGCGCGGATGGGCACGATCCTCGGCGTGTTCGAGATCGCGGTGTTCCTCGTGCTCGCGGTGTTCTTCATCGTGCACGCCGGCGGGCACAACACGTTCAGCGTGTTCGGCACCGGGCACACGCCGAGCGGCTACAAGGGCATCACCGGGGTGATCGCCGGGTCGGTGTACACGGTGCTGGCGTTCGGCGGGTTCGAGGGCGCGGCGCCGCTGGCCGAGGAGAGCAGGAACCCGAAGCGCACCGTGCAGAAGGCCGTGCTGTTCTCGACCCTCGGCATCGGCGTCTTCTACGTGTTCACCACCTACGCCGCCGACGTGGCGTTCGGGCCGGCCGGCTTCTCCGGGTTCACCTCGTCCGGGGCCGCCTCCTGGGAGGGCATGGCCCGCAGCCTGTACGGGCTGTTCTGGTTCTTCGTCTTCCTCGCGATCGTCAACTCCACGATCGCGAACGCCAACGCCGGGGTGAACATCGCGTCGCGGATGTCGTTCGCGATGGGCCGCATCCACGTCTTCCCCGCGGCGCTCGCCCGGGTGCACCACAAGCACCGCTCCCCCGTGCTCGCGATCGTCTTGTCGTTCGTCGCTGACCGTCGCGGTGCTGCTCGGGCTCGGGCTGGCGTACAACCCGGTGAACGGGTTCGCGATGACCGGCACCGGCATCGTGATCGTGCTCGTGGCGATCTACATCCTGATGAACGTCGCGTGCATCGGGTACTTCGCGCGCGCCGCGCAACCGGCACGGCAGGCGGTGGAACGTGTTCCTGCACCTCATCGTGCCGGTCGCTGGGCATCGTCGTGTTCGTGCCCGCCTGGCTGACCGCCGCGGGCATCAAGGTGTTCTCCTTCGTGGTGCCGCTCACCGCGCCGGCGTCGTACATGGGGCCGGGTGTGGCGGGCTTCATGGTGCTGGGCATCATCTACCTCGGGTACCTGTACGCGAAGCACCCGCAGACGGTCACCGAGGTCGGCCTCGTCCACCTCGACGAGCCGGCCTCGGGCGTAGTGACGGAGGAATGAGCCGCCGATGAGCGACCTTGAGACGATCACGTACCGGCCGGGGGCCGGCGAGTACGCCTGGACCTTCGGCGGCGCGGCCCCGGTCATGCGGCTGCGCACGCCGTGCGTGCTCGACCTGTACACCGAGGACTGCTTCGCGGGCCGGGTGACAGTCGGCCGAGGACCTCGGTCAGCAGGCTGAACATCACCGGGCTCAACCCGCAGACCGGCCCCTTCTGGATCGAGGGGGCCGAGCCGGGCGACACGGTGGCGGTGCACTTCGTGTCCATGAGTCCCCGCGCGGGACTGGGCCGCGTCGACCACGGTGCCGCTGTTCGGCGCGCTGACCGGGACGCACCTGACCGCGCTGCTGCACGAGCCGCTCGAAGAGCTCATGTGGATCTGGCAGCTCGACCGGGACAAGCAGCTGTGCCGGTTCACCGCGAAGAAGTCGGACTTCACCGCCGACCTGCCGATGTCACCCATGCACGGGACGGTCGGCGTCGCGCCCGCCGGGGGCGAGGTGCGCTCCGCGCTCGTGCCCGACGCGTTCGGCGGGAACATGGACACCCCGGAGATGCGCGCCGGGACCACCTGCTACCTGGGCGTCAACGTGCCCGGCGCGCTGCTGTCGCTCGGCGACGGGCACGCGCGCCAGGGCGAGGGCGAGACCTGCGGCGTCGCGGTCGAGTGCGCGATGAACACGGTGCTCATCGTGGACCTGATCAAGGGCTCGGGCTCGGCGCTCCCGGCGACGCCGTGGCCGCGCCTGGAGAACGACGGCTACATCATGTCGGCCGGGTCCGCGCGGCCGCTGGAAGACGCGTTCCGCATCGCGCAGCACGACATGGTGACCTGGGTGGCGGCGCTGTGCGGGCTCGACCCGATCGACGCCTACCAGTTCGTCACGCAGGCCGTGGAGTCGCCGCTCGCCAACGTGTGTGACACGAACTACACGTCGATCGCGAAGATGCCCAAGCGCTACCTGCCGGCGACCGCCTACGACGGGGTGCACGCCCACCTCAGGGAGCTGGCCGCCTCGCTGTTATCCGGTCCTCTGGGCTAGGTATGTGTTGGCGGGTCGGTACTCAATAGAGCACCGGGGATCGTAGTGTGGAAGGGTCGCACTCAACTCCCCGGAACGGACGCATGGAACCTGAACCGCTACTGGACAGCCTGCGTAACGCGGTGAACGCGATGCCCGACGACGTGCCGCTTCGCCTCCACCTCGCGACGATGCTGCTGCGCGCCGGACAGCGCGACGAGGCGGTGCGGCACCTCGGTGCCGTGCTGCAGCGCGACCCGGGGAACGCCGAGGCGATAAGGATGCTCACCGTCGCCCGCTGAGGTCTCCGGTCCGCCGGCGTCCCCGCCGGCCGATGTCGACAGTTCGTCCGAACGGGTGCGCGGCTCCGCCTCCCCCGCCACCGGGCCCTCCCCGGTCGCCAGGACGGGCCGGGCGAGGCCGCCGATGCGTGCCGGCGAGCGGCGAGCGGCGACACGCGACGGACGGCTACGACTGGTCGCAGGCCGAGGACGAGCTGCGCGACGTGCTGCCGACGATGTTCGTCGGCGAGGCGGGGTCGGTCTCCGCCGGGCTCGACGAGGCCCGCGCCTACGACGCCGAGCACACCGGGCTCACGCTGGCCGACGTGGCCGGGCTCGACGAGGTCAAGAAGCGGCTCGAGGCCGCGTTCCTCGCGCCGATGCGCAATCCCGAGCTCCGCAAGCTCTACGGCAAGTCGCTGCGCGGCGGGCTGCTGCTCTACGGGCCGCCCGGGTGCGGGAAGACGTTCATCGCCCGCGCGGTGGCCGGGCGAGCTCGGCGCGCGGTTCATCACGGTGTCGTTCGCCGACCTGATCGACATGTTCGTCGGCCGCTCCGAGCGGAACATCCACGAGCTCTTCGAGGTCGCCAGGCGCAACGCCCCGTGCGTGGTGTTCCTCGACGAGGTCGACGCCATCGGGCAGAAGCGGTCCCAGCTGCGGAACACGCCGATGCGCTCGGCCGTCAACCAGCTGCTGCTCGAGCTGGACGACGTGGCGTCCGACAACACCGGGGTGTTCCTGCTCGCGGCGACCAACCACCCGTGGGACGTCGACTCCGCCCTGCGCCGCCCCGGGCGCTTCGACCGCACGCTGCTCGTCCTGCCGCCCGACGGCCCGGCCCGCGAGGGCGTGTTCCGCTACCACCTGCGGGACCGGCCGGTGGCCGGGATCGACCTGGCCAGGCTGTCCCGGCTGACCGACGGGTACTCGGGCGCGGACATCGCGCACATCTGCGAGACCGCCGCCGAGCGGGCGCTGCTCGACTCGGTGCAGACGCGGCGAGGCCCGGCTGATCGGCCAGGCCGACCTGGAGGCCGCCGTCGGCGAGGTCCGGCCGTCGCTCGGCACCTGGTTCGAGACCGCGCGGAACGTGGCGCTGTTCGCCAACGAGGGCGGCGCATACGATGATCTGGTGGCGTACCTGCGCAAGCGGCGACTGATCTGACGGACCGGGTGAGTTGACCGAGATACGGGAGGAGCTGGCGCGGGCCGCCACGATGCTCGACCTCGGGCGCTATGACGAGGCGTCGACCCTGCTCGCCCGGCTGGTCTCCGCGGAGCCGGGCAGCGGCCGGGCCTGGTGCCTGTTCGCCCGCGCGCACCTGGGCGCCGACCGCTTCGCCGAGGCGGTCGAGGCCGCCAACCGGGCCGCGGCCATCGAGCCGACCGAGGAGTGGCCGCACCGGCTGGCCTCCAACGCGCTCATGCACCTGGGCAACCACGGCGAGGCGCTGCGGGCGGCGGCGGAGTCGCGGCGGCTCGCCCCCGCCTACTGGCAGACCCACGTGTGCGTCGCGCAGGCCGCGCTCGCGGCGGGCCAGCCCGCCACCGCCGCCGCGGCGGCGGCCGAGGCGAGGAAGCTCGCGCCGAACGAGCCCGACGTCCACTTCCTGTCCGGCAAGGTGGCCCTCGCCCGGGGCGACCTGGACGGGGCGCGGGGCCACCAGGAGCGCGCCCTGGCCCTCGACCCGGCGCACAGCGGCGCCATGAACGAGCTCGGCCGGATCCGGCTGCGGCGCCACGACACGGTCGGCGCGATCAAGCACTTCATCAGCGCCGCGCGGACCACCCCGGGCGAGCACATCTACAGCAGGAACATCGACGTGGTCATCGTGCGGTCGGTGTCGCGGATGATCTACGTCTTCGTGCTGGTCGCGATGGTCCTGCTCTGGATCCCCGCGGTGGCGCACACCGGGCGGCTGCCGCTCGCCGCCGGGTTCGGCACGCTCGCGCTCGCCACCCTGGCGTCCTTCGCGGTCATGGTGACGCGGCTGCCGAGCGAGGCGCGGCAGCTGGCCCGCCGGACGGTGCTCAGCCGCCGGGTGATCGCCGCCCTGGCCGTCGCCTTCGGCGGCGTGGCGGCCGCGTTCGCCGTCGTCGCGTTCGTGCCGTCCGCCGCGCTGCCGCAGACGCTGCCGATCGCGATCATCATCACGATCGTGGCCCGGGTGGTCGCCACCGCCCGGCTCCGCGCCCCGCTCGGCCCGAACCCGCCGGGCAACCGGACGAGCCCGACCCAGCCGTTCCCGCCCACCCGCCGCCCGTAACGCTCCCGCGGCATTGCGCTCCGCGCTTCTTGCTGTTATCCGGCCCGGCGACGCCTGCCGCCCTGGATGCGCAAGATGGTGGATCGCTGTGCACGCCATGGCGACTGAACACACGCCATAGCGATACCAGCGATCCATTATCTTGGCGCCCGCCTCCGCGCTTGCAGACTTCTTGCTGTTATCTGGCAGGATTGCGAAAGATCCGGGCATTGCTGAGGATCTGGGGTGTGATAGCGCACCGGTTCTTACGCGATGCCCGGATCTTGCGCGTTAACCGACCGGGCCCGCCGCAGGCGCGGGGGCCGGGGTGCGGGGGCCGGGCGCGGGGGCCGGGCGCGCCGCGCGCGGGGGCCGGGCGCGCCGCAGGCGCGAGGGCCGGGTGCTGGGCCGGGGGGCCGGGTGCGGGGGCGCGGGGGCTGGTGCGGACGACGCTCATTTATCGGTTTGTTGGGGGTGCGATAAGGATTTATTAAGAAACTTTCTTATTTAATTCTAGGTGGCCGAGCGGCCGATTGGGGGCAGTCCGATCACGACGATCTAGGAGAGACCATGGATCCAGCCAGGCCGGAAATGCCAGGCGAGCCCAGGAGGCGCGGGCGCGGGAGGAGGGTCCCCCGTACGCCTGCGGTGATCGCGGCGGTGGGCGCCGGGCTGCTCGCGCTCACCGTCGTCGTGGCGGCGGTGCAGCACTCCCCGCGGCCGGTCCAGGTGAACCGGGTGGCGGACGTCAGCGCGGCCTCGACCGCGGCGCTGGCCGCCAACTGGTACGAGTCCGCCCCGTACTACAGCGTCCTTGACTCCGCCGCTCCCGACCTGGGGGCGGTCATGTCGGCCACCGGCCAGAAGGCGTTCGACATGGCCTTCATCCTCGCGGACGGCGGCTGCACCCCGGCGTGGAACGGGACCGACCCCGTGTCGGGCGACACGCAGGTGGCCGCGGTCATCAACGAGGTGCGCTCCGACGGCGGCGACGTGATCGTGTCCGCCGGCGGTTACAACGGCACGAAGCTCGGCCAGGTCTGCGGGACCGCGGCCGCGACCGCCGCCGCCTACCAGCAGGTCATCAGCGCCTACGGGCTGCACGCCTTCGACTTCGACCTGGAGGAGCCGGAGATCGAGAACTCCGCCGCGATCGGCAACGAGCTGGGCGCGGCGCAGATCCTGCAGAAGAACAACCCGGGCCTGTTCATCTCGATCACGATGCCGTCCATCTCGACCGGCGCCAACTACTTCGGCCAGCAGCTGCTCGACGAGGCTCAGACGCTCGGCTTCACCCCGAGCGACTACACGATCATGCCGTTCGACGGCGGCTTCAACGGCGGATCGTCGCAGGTCACCGCGCTACAGGGGTTGAACGGGCAGCTGATGAAGACGTTCGGCTGGAGCAGCCAGGTGGCGTATGCGCACGAGGGCTTCTCCGGCATGAACGGCCGGACCGACAGCGCCGAGTACTTCTACCAGAGCGACTTCCAGACGGTGCTCAGCTTCGCGCAGAGCGTCGGGCTCGGCCGGTTCACGTTCTGGTCGGTCAACCGCGACCGCGAGTGCAACCCGCCGGACAACAACGGCTCGCTGTCCAGCGAGTGCAGCAGCGTGACGCAGAACTCGTGGGACTTCACCGCCTACACCGTCGCGTTCGCCAAGAGCGCGCCGGTGACTGAGCCGACCGCCCCCGCGTCACCGCCCCCCACCTCCAGCCCGACCTCGCCCTCGTCGCCGACGCCGACGCCGACCACCGGGTCCTGCACGGCCGCCGCCTGGTCATCGAGCGCGACTTACGTCTCCGGTGACGTCGTGTCCTACCAGGGCAGCAAGTGGACCGCTAACCAGTGGAACTACGACGAGGCGCCCGGTGGCGCGGCGGGCGCCTGGAACAACGACGGTGCTTGCTAACCACGGGGCTTGCTGAACGCTGGGCCTGCTAACGACGGGGCCTGCTGAACGCTGGGCCCGCTAACCACGGGGCCTGCTGAACGCGAACTGCGTGCCCGGGGCGTTGCGGCCGCCCCGGGCACGCTCGCGGTTAGGCGGCGCTAGCTCTTGCCGGTGATGCCGGAGTAGTCGGCGATGACGCGGGGCGCGCCGCCCGCGGCCGCGGGCGGGTCGTAAGCGGCGAACTGCTCCAGGTAGCTCAGCCTGGCCCGCGCCACGGCCTGGCTTGCGGGAGTAGAAACCGGGGACGGTCAGGCGGAGCCGGGACCCGGCCGGCGGGGTGATGGTCAGCTCGGCCGCGTCGGTGTAGAAGACGAGCGCGCCGCCATCGGTGGTGAGCAGGGCGAACTCCGGACCGTCGGGCCCGGCGGCCGCGGTGTGCGCGTCGGTGGCCGTCCCGCCGCGTACCTTGCCCGACCAGTAGAGCTTGGCGGCGCGGTCGGCCAGGTTGCCCGGGTCGGCGATGGCGGCCTTCCCGGTCCCGGTCCCGTCAAGCGAGGCCGCGGTGGCCGCGGGAAGCTGGCCGGGCGGGACCGTGACCGAGGCCGCGCCCGGGCTGACCGCGGTGGCCAGGCCGTCGGCGCCCACCGCGATCTGCGGGGCACTCGCGCTCGACAGCAGGAAGGGCTCGATCGCGTTCCGCCAGGCGCCGCCGGGCGACGACTGAGTGAACAGCAGGTACTCGTCGGACGTTACCGTCGACGGGCTGGACTTGAAGGCGTTGGCGACCTGGACCGCGAACCACCGCGGCCCGCCCGCCGGCTCGTTACCCGGGATGTAGTACGTCGCCTGGACCGGGCCGAACGGCGGGTAGGGCGCCGCCCCTTCCGCCTGCTGCGCCTGGTACAGGCCCGCGTCGATCGCGTAACTGGCCCCGGTCTCGGCCGTGGCGAGCTGCGCGTCGCTGCGCCGCGCGTTGGCGCTGTTATTGCCGGCGGTGTACCCGGCGAGCACGGCCTGGGCCTGGGGCAGGGTGAGCGGCGCGGCGGCGGCCGGCACGCGGGGACGGCGGCGGCTGCGTCGATGCCCGTACCGCCATGCTGGCCATCGCGGACGGCGTGGACATCGTGGACGGCGCGGCGACGACGCGCCGCGCCCTTGGCACGCTGAGTGCCCCCCAGTCAGCAGGACGGCCGCGACGCCCGCGACGGCGGCTGCCACCCCGATCCCGGCCGGCATCGGCCATCGCCGGCCGCCGCGTCCGCCGCCGCCTCCCGCCATTCGTCCGCGGTCGGGACGGCGTTCCTGAGGTAGGCCGGGTACGGCGCTGGCGGCCACGGGTAGTAGGACGCGCGCGGTGCCGCCGGCTGGAGGCCGGCCGCGTGAGACGGGGCGGGCTGGCCGCTGAAGGGGTAGCGCGCGGCATCCGCGGCACCGTGCAGGTAGTCCCCGGGCAGGCGCCGCTCGCGCCGGTGGCTGCCCCGGCCGGGCGACCGGCGCCCGGCCGCGGGCCACGGGCCTCCGCCTGGCCTGGCCGCTGTGGCCAGCGGGTACGGATGGGTCAGGCAGGGCAACCGTCGCGCATCATCGGCGGCGCGGCCGAATTCCCAGTCGCTCATCGTGCTCCCAGGTAATGGCCCGACGTTCTTATCTCGGTAACCGCCCGCCGACATGAGTCACGCCGGCGGCCCGCTTCAAGCTGTGCCAGTGCGCAAAATAACCCGTTCTGTGGGGATACTAACGAGTAACGGGACGGGAACGACGCAGGCAGTGGAGATGTAAGAGACGCGAAAGAAGTGACCGGAGCCGGCGCCTGAGCGGGGTATCACCGTCCCGCGGGCCGGGTGCCGCAGCCGCCAGGGTCCGCGGCCCCGCTAGCCGCCGGCATGAATGTGCCATTGATGCTGCTATAGCGACATCAACGGCACATTCATGCTGCGCTGAGCTGCGCTGGCGGCCGGGCCGGGCGGGCCGGGCGCGGGGGCTCGGCCGGGCCCGGGGGCTGGGGCTGGGGCCGGGGGCTCGGGGCTGGGGCTGGGGCTGGGGCTGGGGGCTCGGCCGGGCCCGGGGGCTGGGGCTGGGGCTGGGGGGCCTGGTAGGGGCCGGGGTCAGGTGGGGGAATTGGCGGCGGCGCCGGTCTGCTGCTTGGTGTCCCAGCGGGACAGGGTGCGGTCCCAGTCCAGCGGGACGGTGTACCCGCCGTCCAGGGCCATCTCGGCGTCCCAGTCCTCGGGCGGGACGCGCCACAGGACCTCGAACTCGATGCCGCTCGGGTCCTTGGCGTACAGGGACTTCGACACGCGGTGGTCGCTCTCGCCGACCAGGGCGCCGGCGTCCAGGAGCTTCTGCCTGGTCTCGACGAGGTCCGCGAGCGTGCCGACCTCCCACGCCAGGTGGTACAGGCCGACCTTGGGGCTGCCGTCGGCGTGACCCGTGCCGATGTCGAAGAGGCCCAGGTCGTGGTCGTTGACCGAGCCCGGGGAGCGCAGGAACGCGGCGCGGCCTGGTACCTCCATGCGGACCTCGAAACCGAGCGTCTTGGTGTAGAACTCGACCTCGCGCGCGAGGCCGTTGACGTACAGCACCGCGTGGTTGAGTCGACGTACGGCCATGAAGGGGCTCCTGCGGGGCTCGTGGGCCTGGTCTGCGGGTTTAGCGGATCGGGCTAAGGATCTGCCGCACCCGTTCTGGATAATGGGTTTGTGAAGCTCTTTATTTCGTTTGACATGGAAGGCGTCGCCGGAATCGTCGACTGGGCGCAGTGCCTGCCGCCCGGCCAGCCGTACGAGGAGGGGCGCGCGCTGCTGCTCGGCGAGGTCAACGCCGCGATCGACGGGGCGCTCGCGGCCGGCGCCACGGAGATCGTCTGCAACGACTCGCACGGGCCGATGAACAACCTCAACCCGGCGGACCTGCACGGGCGGGCGGCCTACATCGCCGGGCGGCACAAGCCGCGGTACATGATGGAGGGGCTGGACGACTCGTTCGACGCGGTGTTCCTCATCGGGTACCACGGGTCGATCTCCGGCGAGCCGTCGGTGCTCTCGCATACCTACAACCCGTCGGTGATATCGCGGGTGACGCTGAACGACGTGGAGTGCGGCGAGTCCGGGATCAACGCGCTTGTCGCGGCCGGGCACGGGGTGCCGGTGGCGCTGATCACCGGGGACCAGGTCACGATCGCCGAGGCCGAGCCGTTCTTCAAGCAGGTCGAGCCGGTGGTCGTGAAGGGGTCGATCACCCGGTTCGCGGCGGCGCAGGTGCACCCGGAAGAGGCGCGTGAGATGATCTACGCCGGGGCCGAAGCGGCGGTGCGGCGGCTCGGGTCGGTCCCGCTGCCGAACGTCGAACTGCCGGCGCGGCTCGACGTCGAGCTGCAGAACGCGGACATGGCCAACGTCGCGAGCTGGGTGAAAGGTGTCGAGCGGAGCGGCACGCGGTCGGTGCGGATCATGGGCGACGATCCGCTTGAGGTCTACCGGTCCTTCGTCGGGCTCACCTACATCACGCGGGTGTCCGAGGGCCGGTAGCGGTACCCCGGCCGGCTGGCACCTGGCGGGCCTGCTGGCCGGGGTAACTGCCCGAGTGGCTAGTTGCCGCGCTGCCGGGCGCGGATCGCCCGCAGGCGACGGCGCTGCGACTTGTCGAGGGCCATGTAGCCGCCGACCGGGATCGCGGCGGCGATGATAATGATGCCGACCGCAGCCCACCACGGAAGAACGGCCAGCAGGATCAGCCCGAGAACGATCCCGGCGATCCCGACCTTCATGCTCGGTGTCATGATGACTCCATCCATCTGGGCCCACCGGGGCCTGCTTAGCCCGCGTACCCAGCTTATCCGCTTACCCTGGAGGACCGCTGTGCCGATCTCGCTGCCGGTCGACGACGAAGCCAACGAGCTGCTGTCGCGCAACGCCCTCGCCCTGCTAATCGCGATGCTACTCGATCAGCAGGTTCCTTTCGAACGGGCATTTTCCGCGCCGCGTGATCTTGTCCGGCGGCTCGGGCACGAGCCGACCGCCGAGGAGCTCGCCTCGTTCGATCCCGAGGCCCTCGCGGCGGTGTTTTCCGAGCGGCCGGCGCTGCACCGGTTCCCCAAGGCGATGGCGGCGCGGACGCAGGAGCTGGCCCGGCTGGTCGATGACCGGGTACGACGGGGACGCCGCCGCCTTGTGGACGACCGCCCCGTCCGGGGCCGAGCTGCTCAAGCGGGTGTCGGCGCTGCCCGGGTTCGGCGAGGTCAAGGCGAAGATCTTCGTCGCGCTGCTCGGCAAGCAGCTCGGCGTGCGGCCTGCCGGGTGGCGGGAGGCGGCCGGGTCGTTCGGCGACGAGGGGTCGTACGTGTCGGTGGCGGACATCACCGACGACGAGTCGCTTGGCAAGGTGCGCTCCTACAAGCAGTCGCTCAAGGCCGCCGCCAAGGCGAAGGCCGGCAAGTAGCGCCCGCGGCTAGAAGGCGGTCTGTTTAGCCAGCAGCGTGCTGACCGCGCCTGGCCAGTTGATGGTGGTGACCTTGCCGTGGTCGTAGAGGACGACCGCGCCGTGCTCTGTCGTCGAGGGGTCGACGTTGTAGCCCACGACGCCGAGCACCGTGGCGCCCGACGGGCTCGACCACAGGACAGTCGCGCTGGCGCCGCCCGTGTACGGCGGCTTGACCTGGTAGAGCACCCGGGCGAGGCGGTCGCCCGCCAGCGAGATCTCCACGATCCCCGGGTACCCCAAGTCCGTCAGCGCGGCGTCGCCCGTCGGCGCGTCGAGCGTGGCGCCGACGGGCGGCGACTCCGGCAGCTCGGCGCCGCAGACGGCGCTCCGCCCGTCGCCCGTGATGCCGAGGGAGTCGCACCAGATCTTGGACCGGCCGGTGGTCGGCGAGACGCCGATCTTCGCGATCACCGCGCTGTCGGTGAACAGGCCGCCGCCCGGGGCGGCCAGGTTCACTTCCCGCAGCAGCAGGCTCGCGTCGCTGGGGCCGCTGTAGGCGAAGGCAAGGCGCTGCCCGTCTGATGTCCAGGTCAGGTTCGCGTTGGGGTCCGGCAGGCCGTTTGAGCCGTAGGCGTAGGAGCCGTGGCCCGGGTTCGCGTCGGTCCAGGTGCGCAGCGCCGCCCCGGTGGCGACCGAGTAGATGCCCAGGGTGAACGGGCCGGAGTAGGGGAAGCCGTCGCCTGCCCTTGCCACCTGGTAGAGCACGGCGAGCTTGGTGCCGTCCGGGGAAAGCGCGATGCCGTTGATGTCGGCGGTGGCCGGTATCCGGAAGTTGATCCTGGTCAGCGTGGTGGCAGGGGCGCCCTGGGTTAACCCGGAGCAGGTACCAGGTTCGCGGCTGGTTCGCGAACATCAGGCCGGGGACGATCGCGGCGGAGTCAAGCACGAACGTGCGGTCGTCCGCCGCGCCCGTCACGCCGACGAACGTGCTGCCCGGCAGCGGCTTGATGGTGGCGAGGCGCTTGCCGGTGAGCGTCTCGCCCACGACCACGGAGTCGGGCAGCGGGGCCTTCGCGAGGGCCGCTCTGCCCCGCGGGAGGCAGCGCGCCCTGGGTCGCGAGGCCGCTGATGGCGACGAAGTACCTGGGGAGTGCCTCGGGGTCGGCGGCGGCCCCCGCCCCCGAGGCCGCCGCCGAGGCGGAGCCGACCAGCGGGCCCGGCAGCAACTTGGGCGCGACGCGGGGCGGGTTCCTGACCGTGACGAGGACCCCGGCGACGGCGACCACCGCCGTGGCCGCCGCCAGCGGGATCAGCCAGCCGGCCCAGCGGCGCGGCCGGCGCGGCCGGGCGGGCTCCGGAAGCCCGCGGCGGCTTGCGTGAGGTCGAGCGGGCGGAGCGGTCGCATGGACTCGGTGACGGCCCGGGTCGTGGCGCGGAGCCGGTCTTCGACGGTCACTGGTCCTCCTTCAGGATGCGGGCGAGGGCGGCGAGCCCACGGTGCGAGGCGGACTTGACGGTGCCCCGGCTGACGCTCATCGCCCGCGCGACCTCGTCTTCCGGCAGGCCCAGGCAGTGCCGGAGCACGACCGCCTCGCGCTGCCGGGCGGGCAGGCGGCGCAGCGCGGCGATGACCTCGCGGTGCTCCTCGGCCAGCAGGACGCCGGCCTCGGCCGACGCCGCGTCCGGTTCGAGCAGGGCGGCGGGGACCTTGCGGGAGCGCCTGCGCAGCGCGTCGCGGCAGCCGTTGAGCACGCTCGAGCGGGCGTAGGCGACCGC
The DNA here is from genome assembly GCA_963735315.1 of uncultured Actinomycetota bacterium. GTDB lineage: Bacteria > Actinomycetota > Actinomycetes > Streptosporangiales > Streptosporangiaceae > Trebonia. The sequence goes on along the minus strand of CAVTKQ010000034.1, from coordinate 32,116 downwards.
GCGGTCGGGGTCGTTGAGCGCGTCCCAGCGCCGGTACAGGCCGAGGAAGGCGTCCTGCACCACGTCCTCGGCCGAGGACTGGTCGCCGAGCATGAGCATCGCGAGCCGGACCAGGCCGAGCGCGTGCGCCTGGTAGAGCGCGGTCACCTGCCGCTCGGCCCCGGGCGGCGGGCGCGGTGACGTCTCCGTCAATGGATCCACGTACCAGAGACGTACCCCATACCCGGAAGTTTGCCTGCCACGCGTGGGCCATCTTGCGCGCCAGGAGCGCCGACGGCAGGCCAGCGCCGCCCGGACGCGGATGCCTGCGGGACGGGCGGAGCACGCCACCGTTCGGGATGATCATTTAACTTTACTTTTTGATGTTAGAAACTGAAGCGTGGGTTGGCGGGGCTGCTAGCGTTTTCGGCATGAACTCACTCGAAGCGTTCGTTTCCGCCCTGCCCAAGGTCGAACTTCACGTTCATTTGGTTGGTTCGGCGCCGTTGCCGACGGTGCTCGGGCTGGCGCGGCGGCACCCGGACCGCGGGGTGCCGACCTCCGCCGAGGGGCTGCGGGAGTTCTACGTGTTCCGCGACTTCCCGCACTTCATCGACGTGTACACGGCGGTCAGCAGGCTGATCAGCGAGCCGGAGGACATCGCGGACCTGATCCGCGGGGTGGCGGCTAACCTCGCGGCGCAGAACGTGCGGTACGCCGAGTTCCAGTTCGGCCCCTACGCGTTCCAGCGCACCGGGATGCCGGACGCGGTGATCACCGAGGCGCTGGACATCGGGGCGCGGTACGCGCTGGCCGAGTGCGGGGTGCGGATCGGGTGGATCGTCGAGTTCCCCGGGCAGAGCGCGGGAGACTACGCGCGGGCCGCGCTGCGGCTCGCGCTGGAGAACCCGCCGGCAGGCGCTTGTCGGGTTCGGGATCGGCGGGATCGAGGCGGGGCGCGCGCCGTATACGGCCGTGATCAGGGACGTGTTCGGCGCGGCCCGCGCGGCGGGGCTGCGCCGGGTGCCGCACGCCGGGGAGACGACCGGGCCGGAGACCGTCTGGGAGGCGATCGAGTTCCTGCACGCGGAGCGGATCGGGCACGGGATCAGGTCGCTTGAGGACCCGGCGCTGGTGGACTACCTGGCCGAGCGGCGGCTGCCCGTTGACGTGTCGCCGACGTCGAACGTGTGCACCCGGTGCGTGCCGTCGATCGCCGGGCACCCGCTGCGGGAGATGATCGAGGCCGGGCTGTTCGTGACGCTGAACAGCGACGACCCGCCGATGTTCGGCACCTCGCTGAGCAATGAGTACCTGGTGGCGGGGCGCGACCTCGGCTTCTCCCCCGCCGAGCTCGCGGAGCTGGCGGCGAACGGGGTGCGCGCCTCCTTCCTCGGCGAGGCGGAGAAGGAGGCGCTGCTGGCGGAGATCGCCGCCGTGCCGCTGCCCTGAGCCGTGCAGCCAGCCGTTACCGGGTGTAGTTAGCACCCGATAGGGGTCGAAAGTACACCCGGTCTTTGCTGGCCGCGGGTGGCAGGCTAGAAGGCGATGCCGCCGGCGTTGTCGACGGCGCCCTCGGGGACGACCAGGGCGGGCAACGGCGTGAAGCGGCCGCCGGCGAAGACGCCGAACAAGGCGGGGCTCGGCGTATTCTTGCCGTTCACGTGTTTCGCCAGAGGATGAGACCGATGGCCTGGCTGCCGGAGGGGTCCGTCCACAGCAGCAGGGCTTGCCCGTCTACACACTGGCCCTGGTACGGTAGAGGACCTTGAGCGGCTTCCCGGTGGCCGTCGAGTAGCTGGCGAACGACGGCGGCGCCGCGAGGACAGGCCGCCGCGAAGGGACGTCGCCGACGCTGGCCGTGCCGCAGACGACGGTCCCGTCGCTCGCGGCTAGCGAGGTGACGCAGGGCGTCCGAGTAAAGCGCCCTTCGCGGCGGTAGCGGCGAACGGCAGTTGCACGACGACCCGGCTGTCGGCCAGCAGGTCACGCCCGGCGGCGGTCACGTCGAGCGTGCGTACCGTGACTGCGCCGGGATCCGGCTCAGCCCGAGCGTGGTCACGGTCCACCGGAAATCGACGCTACGGTCGCCGTCGACCCAGGAGAGGCCCTCCCCGTTCGCCGTCCCCGCCGATCGCGTTGTTGTTGGCGGCCTTGCGTGATCCAGGTGTGCAGCACGGCACCGGACGACATCGAGTAGACCGCCAGCGTAGGTCACCGCGTTGGTGGGGTGGTGGCGGTCCGCCACATGACGGCGAGCTCCCGGCCGTCAGGGGACAGCGCGAGGCCGCTGACGTGGGCCGCGAGCGGCTTGATGGGGAGCTTCGTCAGCTGGGCGGGATGAACGGCTCCGGGGGTGAGGCGGAGCAGGTACCAGGTCGTCTCCTGCTGTGGCGGCCGAGTAGTTCATCACCACGAACGTCCGGTCGTCGGCGGCGGCCGTCACGCCGTAGAAATTCTGGGCGGCGGACGGGTTGAGCACCGCGACCGTGCGGCCGGTGCGGTCGTCGCCGACCACTGCCTTCATCTGCGTCGCTGGTGCTGGCCGGTGTAGGCCAGGGCCACGTAGTACCTGGGGATCGACCCCGCGGCGGACGCGGCGGACGCGCCGGGCGCAGGCGCGGCCGGGCCGGGCTGCGGGCCGTCGGCCTGGCGGAGCATGACCAGGATCAGGGCCAGGGCCGTGACCAGGGCCGCGGCCGCGATGGGAGCGCCCCAGTTGAGCCAGCGGCGGGCGCGGCGGGTCCGGCGGGCGCGCGCGGGCAGCTCGTCGGGGAACTCCAGGGGGCGGATGTCACGGACCAGGGCGGTGCGGGCGCGGGTGGCGGCGCGGACGCGGTCTTCGATGCTCATCTGGCGTCCTCCTCCTTGAGCATGCGGGCGAGGGCGGCGAGGCCGCGGGAGGTGGCGGACTTGACCGTGCCCCGGGTGACGCCCATCGCCTGGGCGGCCTGGTCCTCGGTCATGTCGAGGTAGTAGCGGAGCACGACGGCCTCGCGCTGGCGGGACGGCAGGCGGCGCAGCGCGGCGAGGACCTCGCGGTGCGCCTCGCCGAGCATCGCCTCCGCCTCGGCCGACTCGGCGTTCCCGGGCGGGTCGAGGGTGATGCCCTGGCGGCGGAACCGGACGCGGTGCACCGACCGGCAGCCGTTGAGCACGCTGGAGCGGAGGTAGCCGAGGGCCTTGTCCGCGTCGTGCAGGGCCTGCCAGCGGCGGTACAGGCCGAGGAAGGCGTCCTGCACGACGTCCTCGGCGGTGGGCTGGTCGCCGGTCATCAGGACGGCGAGCTTCACCAGGGCCAGGGCGTGCGTCCGGTACAGCGCCGCGACGTGCTGCCTGGCCTCAAGGCCGGCCGGAAGAGTTTCCGTGGGAGATTCCACGCCTCTACAGATGCTGTGCGCGGCGGAAGGTTGCCGCCCCGGGCCGGGAATTCAGGCCGGGCAGGACCAGGGCGGTGGCCGCGATGACCGCGGCGGCCGCGATGACGCGCAGGATCGCCGAGCCCGGCGCCGGGGGCCGAGGCCGGGATCATCGCGAAGCCGGCCGCCAGGGCCAGCAGGCAGGCGCCGACGATCAGCAGCTTCGCGTGACGGCGGAGCAGCGGGGCCGCCTCCGCGCCGGACTCGGCGATGTGCGTCGTCAGCAGGTAGGCGAGCAGCCCCGCGCCGAGCGCCGCGGTGTGCCAGGGGCGGACCGGGTGCTGCACCTCGAGCCAGAGGATCGCCACCACGGCCGTCTCTTCCCAGGCGGGAGTGCGCAGCAGCTGCAGGAACGTCAGCCACGCGCGCATGTAGCCGGGCAGGAAGAACTGGTCCTCCGGCTGGGGGATGTCGGCGAAGGCGAGCCGCAGCGCGGCGGCGACCACCGCGACGATCGCGACGAACAGGGCGAGCTGGGCCAGGCCGGTGTGCACGAGCGGGGTCGCGGTCCAGGCCACGCACGCCGCGCCGAGCAGCATCGCGGCCAGCCGGCTGCCGGCCGCCGAGGCGACGCCCGCGCGCGGGTGCACCGGCCTGGCCCGCGGCGCGGCCTGCCCGGGCGGGCCGTCATCCGGCGGCCTGCGGGGGCACCGCGCTGGCCCCGGGCTCTGACGGCGCGGTCATCGGCGGGCCACCAGGGGGCGGCGGGTGTACGGCGCCAGCGGGAGGTCGAGCGCCGTTACCCCGTCCCAGGGCAGGACGGGGACGCCGAGCTCGCGCAGGGAGAAGCGGATCGCCTGCTGCTCCATGTGCCAGATCCGGCGGGCGGCGATGTCGGCGAACAGGCGGCGGACCGGCGGCTCGGTGTTCATCACGTCCACCACGATCAGCGAGAAGCCGCGCTCGCGCATGTCCCGCAGCGCCTCGACGAAGCGGCCGTCGAGCAGCGGGGAGAACGCGACGACCAGGGACCCGGGCGGCAGCGCGGCGCGGGGCAGGCGGCTGAACACGGCGCCGCGCGCGTAGCCGGTGTCCGCCGTGAGCAGCACGTCGATGATCTTGTAGAGCTGGCGGCGGCCGAGTGAGGGGGCCAGCCAGTGCGCGCCGCCCCACTGGTAGGTGATCACGCCGACCCGGTCGCGGCCGTTGAGGTACGCGCGGGCCGCGCCCGCGGCGCCGCGCAGCCCCAGGTCGAGCGCGGACTCGCCCGGCTTGCCGACGTCCGAGGTCGCGTCGACGAGCAGCACCACGTCCTGCGAGCGCTCGGCGGCGAACGTGTTCACCTGGAGGCGGCCGCGGCGGGTGGTGGCGGGCCAGTTGATCGCGCGCTGCCGGTCGCCGGGGACGAACTCGCGGATGCCGTTGAACTCCGTCCCGTCGCCCGGCACCCTGGCCCGGTGCTCGCCGAGCCGGTTCGGCAGCCGGGACAGCACGACCTCGGTCCGCTGCACGGCCGGGGACGGGTAGCAGTCAACGGACGGGAGGGTGAAGGTGACGCGGCCTTCGGTGAGCCGCCAGCGGTCATGCAGGACCAGGGTGACCGTGCCGACCCCGCGCTTGCCCCAGCGCGGCACCTCGAACGTGAACCTGGCCGCCGGGCCGTTGACGGCGACGGCGCTGCCCGGCTCGATGCCCCGGCCGGGCTCGAACGCCCAGCGCGCGTCGTGCTCGTCGTCGGCCACCGACACGTCGACCGCCACCGGCTCGCCCTCGTACATCCGGGCGGACGTCAGGCCGACGCGCACCCCGACCCGGTCCGGGCGGCCGCTGCCGCCGGCCGGCCGGGCCGACGCGGGCCATGCCGAGCAGCAGCAGCGGCGGGCCCGCCACGCCGGCCAGCGCCGGGTTCCTGGTGACCAGCGCGAGCAGCAGGCCGGCCGCCGCGAGGGTGAGCAGGCGGCGGGCGTGCCTGGACGGGCGCCAGGCGACCTTCGCCTCGTCCGCCCGCACCTGGGACGACGCGCCGAGGCTGGCCGCGGGCTGGCACCGGCTGCCGGCCGCTAGCGCCGGCGCCCGCTTCGGCGGCCGCGCGGCTGGATCACGGACGCACGAGCGCCGCCGTCTCGCGCGGCCACCGGGACGAAACGGCTGCGTCCCCGGGCGCCACCGGGACTCTAGAGCGGCGCCGTGAGGCCACAGGACGGCAACGGATATGGCCGCGGGGGCCACGGGGCATGTCGCGGGCGCCCGGCCGCTCCGGGGATGCGGTGGCGCGGGGAGAGCAGGCCGCACTCGTTCGGGATACTCATGGTCTGCCTAGCCCGTGACCTGCCGCGCGCCCGCGCCCGCCGCGGCCGGCGCGGCGCGGGGGTCGGTGCGCGGGGTGGGGACGCCGGACAGCAGGCGGGACACGATGTCGTCGGCGGAGACCTGGCGGACCCACAGCTCGGGGCGCAGGGTGATCCGGTGGGCGAGGGCCGGGACCGCGACCTGCTTGATGTCGTCGGGCACCACGTAGTCGCGCTGGTGCAGCAGGGCCTGGCCGCGGGCCAGCTGGACCAGGGCGAGGCCGCCGCGCGGTGAGGCGCCGACCTGGATCTGCGGGTCCCTGCGGGTCGCGGTCACGATCGCGATCACGTAGTCGAGCAGGTCGTCGCTGATCTCGATCCCCTCAAGCGCCTCCCGCATGGCCAGCAGGCCCTGGGCGTCGGTGACCGGGGTCAGCGTGACGTACTCGGTGGCGCGGTCGACCCGCCTGCGCAGCATGTCGGTCTCGTCGGTCGCCGTGAGGTAGCCGAGGCGCAGCCGCATCAGGAAGCGGTCGAGCTGGGCCTCGGGGAGCTCGTAGGTGCCCTCGTACTCGATCGGGTTGTCGGTCGCCAGGACGATGAACGGCTGCGGCAGCCTGCGCGACTCGCCGTCCACGCTGACCTGGCCCTCGCCCATGGCCTCGAGGAGGGCGGCCTGGGTCTTCGGCGGCGTGCGGTTGATCTCGTCGGCCAGCAGCAGCTGGGTGAAGACCGGGCCGGGGCGGAAGACCATCTCGGCGTTGCGCTGGTCGTACAGCGGCGCGCCGACCACGTCGCTTGGCAGCAGGTCGGGGGTGAACTGGATTCGCGCGAAGTCGAGGCCGAGGACGCTGGGCGAACGACCTGCGCGATGAGCGTCTTGCCCAGGCCGGGCAGGTCCTCGAGCAGGACGTGGCCGCCGGCCAGGATGCCGATGAGGACCAGCTCCAGGGTGCGCCTTCGGCCGACGACCGCCGCCTCCAGCTCGTCGAGGATGGCGGTCGCTTTGCGCGCGGTCTCTTCCGGGGTCACGGCCTCCGGGTCACAGCTGCTCCAATCGGGTGATCAGCCGGGAGAGGGTCCGGCCGGGAATGCCGTGCTTCTGGCTCGCGCGCTCGTCGGCGTCGAGGGCCTGCTTCGGGTCGATCCACCGCCACAGCCGCTCGTCGCCCCTGGTCCGGCAGAACGCTTTCCTGGCCGTGTCCGGCTCGGTGTAGAGGTTGACGGCGTGGTTCTCCGCCAGCCGGGCGGCGAGGATGTGCTCAAGGACGGGCCTCAGGTCCGACTCGTACATCGGGCGGCTGGCGAGGCTGGTGACGACGATGAACCGGCGCTGCGCGTAGCCGGAGATGCTCCGCGCCCGCTGCTTGTCCTTCTTCTGGCGCAGCGGTCTGGGCGGCCGACCTGGGGATGACGCCGCGCAGCAGGAGCAGGGCGATGACGGTCGTCGCGGCGGCGACCACGACGACGCCGGCCAGCCGGCCACGGCGGCGGCGGCCAGGGCGGCGGCGGCGACCATGACGGCGGCGATGACCAGCTCGGGGAGCGCGGGGCGCCAGTTCATACCCAGCCACCGCCCGGCGCGGCCGGCTGGCTGGGCCCGCTCGGCTGTCCCGGGGCTTCCGGGGCTTCCGGGGCTGCCGGCTTGGCGGCCAGTTCCGCGGCGAGCTCGTCGAGCGCCGCGCTCGCGGCGTCCCGCTGGCCGGCGCTGAGCGGGTGGGTGGAGAAGCGGGCCTCGTAGAACAGCGTGGTGAGGCGGCCCGCCGCGCCGCCGCGGACGATGCCGGACGCGACCGCCCGGGCGAGGAGCTCATCGGGGGTGTCGGCCGCGCCGCGGGCGGTTCCCCGGTCGGCGAGGCGGCGTTCCATCGCCACGTAGCAGGCGATGATCGCGGCCCGGGCGTCGTCGATCCCGGCCAGCGCGGCCCGGCCCTCGTTGACGGCTTCGCGCAGTTCCTCGGTGCTCACGTCCTCGATGACCAGCGGCGCCGCCGGGCGGCGCAGCCGCGTCGACCACCAGATGCTGACCACGACCGCCGCCACGATCGCGATGACGAGCAGCGTGTACAGGATCGGCCCGAGCGGGATGTGCACGCTCCCGCCGCCGCCCGGCTTCAGCTGCGGCTTCAGGTTGCGTCCTGATCTTGCTGATCGGCGGCGGCAGCGGCCTGGGCTTGCCGAAGAAGTGCAGGTGGAGGTCGGTGAGCAGGACGACCGCGACGCCGAGCATGCACACGGTGAGCAGGTACTTGAGCGTGAACCGCAGCGCCTGCGGCGGCTCGATGTCCTTCTCCGCCGTCCGCCGGGTCGTAGGGCCTGGACTCGGCCGCGCGCCTGGCCGCCGCGTCCCTGGCGCGCACCACCAGCAGCAGCGCGCCGAAGACGACCTCGAGCGCGATGCCGATCGCGACGCCGTAGGCCTTGAGCGGCCCGTTCCAGCCGGGCGCGGGCACCACGCCGCGCAGCCCGGCGATCACCAGCACGACCAGCAGCACCAGCGGGAGCAGGCGCGCGATCTGCTGCCGGGCTGTCATCGTGGGCGGCTCCTCGCCGGGGTGGTTCTTGCGACATGAACGATACCCCGGACATGACCGCGCGCCCCATGGCCCGGCTGCCTCCCGCCCGGGCATGCACGGGAGGCAACAAAGCCGGCCGGCGCCGCTAGTGGCCGGCCGCGATCAGCACGATCTTGCCGCGCAGGTGGCCCTTGGCGAGCTGGGTGTAGGCGGCGCGGACCTCGCTGAGCGGGTACGTGTGCGCCAGCGGGATCTCCAGTTCCTTGGTCGCGGCGAGGTTGGCGAGCTCGCTCAGCGTCGCGGCGCTCGCGCCCGCGGCGTTGCCGTCGACCTTGACCCCGTACTTCGCCGCGGCGTCGAAGCGGACGATCGTGTCGATGCGCTCCGGGCTCACCTTGAGGTCGTTCAGCGCCAGCTCCACGTAGTCGCCGCCGTAGCGTGTCGAGGAACGCGTCGATCCCGAGCCCGCCGGGACGGCGTTACGGATGCGCTCGGCCACGTCGTCCCCGTAGGCCACCGGGATCACGCCGTGCCGGGTGAGCCAGTCGTGGTTGGACGGGCCGGCCAGGCCGATCACCGTCGCGCCCTTCCGCTTGGCGAGCTGGACGGCGATCGAGCCGACGCCGCCGGCGGCACCGGAGACGACGACGGTGTCGCCGGGCTTGACGTCGACCGCGCGGACCATGGCCCAGGCCGTGAAGCCGACGACCGGGATCGCGCCCGCGACCTCCCAGGGCAGGCCGGCCGGCTTGCGGGCCAGGTTCGCCGCCTCCGCCACCACGTACTCCGCCTGGCTCGACCGGGTATCGACCCAGCCGATCACGTCTTCGCCGATCGCGACCGTCGTGACGTCGGGGCCGAGCTTGTCGACGACCCCGGCGAAGTCGCTGCCCTGTCCCGACGGGAACGTGGCGGGCCAGACGCTCGTGCAGCGACCCGTCGCGGATCTTCGCCTCGCCCGGGTTGATGCCCGCCGCCTTGACCCTGACCAGGACCTCGCCGGTCCGGGCTCCGGCACCGGGACGTCGCGCACGTCCAGCACCTCGACCGGGCCGTATTGGTCGAACCGTACCGCCTTCATCGTTGCCTCCGGTTATCGCCTCGGCTGCCCGGGCACCGCGTGGCGCTCTGCCGCCCCGCGCGGCTGTCCGGCCTTTGCCCCAACCCCAGCCTGTCACTAGATATGCCCCGCCGGAGGCAAGTCGCGCCTGGAGGCCGGCCCGCGCCGTAGATACCTACTAAACTGATCGTAATTATTGACAAGTCGTGACGCCGGTGGCAGTCTGGACATGCGGCCCGGCGCCGACCGTACGGGCCGCGCCAAGAGCTCTACCGGGAGGTGCGCCGCGATGCGAAACGTGCGCACGGGGATCTCCGAGGGAAATATCATTACGTAGGGATTTTCATGCTGAATGCCGTATTTCCCGTTATCCACGGACAGTTGCCGACTCATGACCGCTGTAGACAACGCCGCCCGCGAGGTCCCGGACGCGGACCCGGCGGAGGTCTCCCCTGCCCAGCTGCGCGAGGCGATGGGGCACTTCGCCACCGGGGTCACGGTCGTCACCTCGGTCGGAGCGGACGGCGAGCCGGTCGGGACGACCGCGAACGCGGTCACGTCGCTGTCGCTCGAGCCGCCGCTCGTCCTTGTCTGCTTCGACCTCGAGCAGCGCCACGCTGGCGGCCATCCGCGGCCACGGCGCGTTCGCGGTCAACGTGCTCGGCCACCGGCAGCGGCACCTGTCCGCCAACTTCGCCAAGCGCGGGCTCGCCGCCGTCTGGGACGGGGTGCGCCACCATCGCGGGCCGACCGGCTCCCCCCGCCTCGCGGACGTGATCGCGGTCATCGAGTGCACCGTCGAGCACTCCTTCCCCGGCGGCGACCACGAGATCGTCATCGGCCGCGTCCGCCACGTCGAGTCGAACGGCGACGGCGCCACTCCCCTGCTCTTCTGGCGCGGCAAGTACGCCTCAATCGAGGGCCAGGTACCCGGGTAAAGGACACGTCCCGGATTTCTGGTGGTATCTCAGCCGGCGGAAGCGATGCTGTCTGACGGGATGGCGCGGCCGGTCAACCTGGCCGAGTACCGCCACAGCCGTTCAGCCTCGACATCGTCGTGTGGATACGGCTCGCTTTCGCGGCAGTCGGCGCAGTAGGCGCCGCCCTGGGTGGCAGCGGTCGCGGCCCATAGTGGCGTCGCGGCGCCTTGTTCCGGAGTGCGGAACAGGCCCGGCGCTGGTTCACCGTCGGTGCCCAGCCATCCGGCTTCGGTCATCTCGGCGATCGTCAGATGCCGCTGCAGTGGCGTACGGATGTAGCCCGGGCTCGCGGAGAATGCCCGCACGCCGTGCGCCGCGCCGAGCCGGTCGAGATGGTGAGCGAACAGGATGTTGGCCAGTTTGGACTGCCCGTACGCGGCCCACTTCTGGTAGCCGTCGGTGAAGTGGACGTCATGCCAGCGGATCCGATCCTCGGGCGAGCGTCCCGAGGCCACCGCGACGACCCGTGCGGCCGGCGCCCGCGTCAGCGCCGGCCACAGGCCGCAGGTCAAAGCGAAATGACCGAGGTGGTTGACGGCGAACTGCGCCTCCCAGCCAGGCCCCACGCGCGTCTCGGGACACGCCATGATCGCGGCACTGGTGATGAGGAAGTCGAGGGCGCGATGACGCCGCAGGTAGCTCGTGGCGAAAGCGTCGACCGAGCTGAGGTCGCCCAGGTCCATCTCGACAGTCTCGGCCGTCGCGCCGAGGTTGCGGCGCGCGACGTCCGGCCGGCGAGCCGGCACGATTACTCGTGCACCGGCGCGGTTGAGCGCCCGGGTGATGGCCAGACCCACCCCCGAATAGCCGCCGGTAACGACGGCAGTGCGGTCGGTCAGATCGATTCCGTGGAGAACTTCGTCAGCGGTGTACATGACGGGAAAGCTACGAGCTCGACCGAGGTCTAGGTCAAACGGCTATCGTCGGCGTATGAGACCCACCGGTGTCGGTATCGGCGAAGTCGCACGGCGAACCGGCCTGAGCGTGCACACGCTGCGCCTCTACGAGCGCGTCGGGATATTCGCCGGCCCGGTACAGCGCGACGCGGCGGGGCGGCGGGTATACAGCGAATGGGACATCGCCTGGCTCGGCAACTGCGTACTCTTCCGTGCCTCGGGCATGCCGCTGGCCGCCCTCGCCGAACTGGCCCGGCTTGTCAGCGAAGGCCCGGGCAACGAGGCTGACCGCCTTGACCTGCTCCGTGCTCACCGGCAACGGGTCCGCGAGCAGATGACTCAGCTCACCGACTGTCTCATGCTGATCGACGCAAAGGTCGCCGCCTACGAGAAACACCTAGCCGCAGGCGCAGCCGGCGACCCCTGGCAGCCCAGCTGCCATCATCGTCCCTGAGGTAAGCCAACGGTGTTCCCGGTGTCCGGCCGCTGGCCGATGACGTCGTCGGCGCGGCGGCGAGGTGATCTCCCCGGCCCGGCCGGGGATTGGGTGGGCGGTAGCCTGTCTAATCCTCGGTACAGCCGGGGAAGATGGGTCTGCGAGGAGACAAATTTTCGGGAGGCTGGGATGCCGGAGATCGTGCGGGCCGCCCTCGTCCAGCAGGCGTGGACCGGGGACAAGGATTCGATGATCGCCGCCGCGGTCGCTCATATCGGCGACCGCGGCGTCGGCCGGGGCGCAGGTCGTCTGCCTGCAGGAGCTGTTCTACGGGCCGTACTTCTGCCAGGTGCAGGACGCCGACTACTACTCCTACACCGAGGCGATCCCCGACGGGCCGACGACCAGGCTGCTGCAGGACGTCGCCCGGCAGCACCGCATCGTGATCATCGCGCCGATGTACGAGGAAGAGCAGCCGGGCCTGTACTACAACACCGCGGCGGTCATCGACGCGGACGGCACGTACCTCGGGAAGTACCGGAAGAATCACCTGCCGCAGGTCAAGGGGTTCTGGGAGAAGTTCTACTTCCGCCCGGGCAACCTCGGCTACCCGGTGTTCGACACCGCCGTCGGCCGGATCGGCGTCTACATCTGCTACGACCGGCACTTCCCCGAGGGCTGGCGGGCGCTCGGCCTGGCCGGCGCGAAGATCGTCTTCAACCCGTCGGCCACCAGCCGCGGGCTGTCGTCGTACCTGTGGCAGCTTGAGCAGCCGGCCGCCGCGGTCGCCAACGAGTACTACGTCGGCGCGATCAACCGGGTCGGCATCGAGCCGCTCGGCGACAACGACTTCTACGGCCAGTCCTACTTCGTCGACCCGCGCGGCCAGCTCGTCGGCGACGCCGCCTCCGACAGCGCGGACGAGGTCGTGGTGCGCGACCTCGACCTGGAGAAGCTGACCGAGGTCAGGGACCTGTGGCAGTTCTACCGGGACCGCCGCCCGGACTCCTACGAGACGCTGGTCAAGCCGATGAGCACGCTGATCACCGGCGGCACGGTGGTGACCGCCGAGGGGACGCTGCCGGCCGACGTGCTCGTCGTGGGCGAGAAGATCGCCGCCGTCCTCGCCCGCGACGACGGCCACCGACGCCGCGACCTACGCGGCCGCCACCGCGGCGGCCGACGCCGACGCCGACGGCGCGGACGTGATCATCGACGCCACCGGGAAGTACGTGATCCCCGGCGGCATCGACGCGCACACGCACATGGAGATGCCGTTCGGCGGCACGTTCTCGGTGGACACCTTCGAGACCGGCACCAAGGCCGCCGCGCACGGCGGCACCACGACGATCATCGACTTCGCCGTCCAGGCCAAGGGCACCGGCCTGCTCGCCACCCTGGACAAGTGGCACGAGAAGGCCGACGGCAACTGCGCGATCGACTACGGCTTCCACATGATCGTCTCCGACGTGAACGACGGCACGCTCAAGGAGATGGAGTCGTGCATCGGGGCCGGGGTGACCAGCTTCAAGATGTTCATGGCCTACCCCGGCGTGTTCTACGCGACCGACGGCGAGATCCTGCTCGCGATGCAGCAGGCGCGGCGCACCGGCGCCACGATCATGATGCACGCGGAGAACGGCATCGCGATCGACCAGCTCGTCGCGCAGGCGCTGGCGGCCGGCCGGACCGACCCGGTCGAGCACGGCCTGACCCGGCCGCCGGAGCTCGAGGGCGAGGCGACCAGCCGGGCGATCACGCTGGCGAAGGTCGCCGGGCTGCCCGCTTTACATCGTGCACCTGTCCGCCGCGCAGGCGCTGGCGGCGGTGGCCGAGGCGCGCGACGCGGGCCAGAACGTGTTCGCGGAGACCTGCCCGCAGTACCTGTACCTGACGCTCGACGACCTGGCCAGGCCGGACTTCGAGGGCGCCAAGTTCGTCGCCTCCCCGCCGCTGCGCACCGCGGACCACGGGAAGGCCCTGTGGCGCGGCCTGCGCACCAACGACCTGGCGGTCGTGTCCACCGACCACTGCCCGTTCTGCTTCAAGGAGCAGAAGGAGCTCGGCCGGGGCGACTTCTCGAAGATCCCCAACGGCATCCCCGGCGTCGAGCACCGGATGGACCTGCTGCACCAGGGCGTGGTCAACGGGGAGATCACGCTGCCGCGCTGGGTGGAGACCTGCTCGACCACGCCGGCCAGGATGTTCGGCCTGTACCCGCGCAAGGGGGTCATCGCGGCCGGGCGCCGACGCCGACATCGTCATCTACGACCCGGCGGCCAGGCAGACGCTGTCGGCCGCGACCCACCACATGAACGTCGACTACTCCGCCTACGAGGGGATGGAGATCACCGGCAAGGTCGCGGTCACCATCTCCCGCGGCCAGGTGGTCGTGGCGGACGGCGAGTTCAAGGGCTCCCCCGGCCACGGCAGCTTCCTGTCCCGTGGCCTCAATCAGTACCTAGTCTGACGAGCCTCTTCTTTGATGTTCCTGGTCTCGCGCACTGCCGGGCGGCAAAAGAAGAGGGTTCGGAACGGTCGTGGTTTCACCGCACCGCACGCGCTAAGCCTGGAGGGGACATGGAGTTCGGGGTGGTGCTGCAGCCGAATCCGCCGGCCACCGGGGTCGTGGCGATGATGAAGCGGGCCGAGGCGGCCGGGTTCGGCTACGGCTGGACGTTCGACTCGCACGTGCTCTGGCAGGAGACGTTCGTGCTGTACCCGCGGATCCTCGCCGAGACGTCGGCGATGGTCATCGGGCCGATGGTGACCAACCCGGGGACGCGGGACTGGTCGGTGATCGCGTCGATGTTCGCGACGCTGAACGACACGTACGGCAACCGGACGATCTGCGGCATCGGCCGCGGCGACTCGGCGCGCCGGTACATCGGCCAGGCGCCGGTCACGCTGGCCACGCTGTCGGACGCGATGACCGTGATCAAGGGCCTGGCCGAGGGGCGCGAGGTCGATCCACCACGGCCAGCCGCTGCGCATCCCCTGGGTCCGCGACGGCTCGCTGCCGGTGTGGATGGCCGGCTACGGCCCGAAGGCGCTGCGCCTGGTCGGCGAGCAGGCGGACGGCTTCATCCTGCAGACCGCCGACCCGGACATCGCCCGCTGGACGTTCGGGGCGGTGCGGAAGGCGGCGATCGACGCCGGGCGCGACCCGGCGTCGATCACGATGTGCGTCGCCGCGCCCGCCTACGTGGGGACCGACCTGGCGCACCAGCGGGAGCAGCTGCGCTGGTTCGGCGGGATGGTCGGCAACCACGTCGCGGACCTGGTCGCCCGGTACGGCACCGACGGCCCGGTGCCGCGCGCGCTGACCGACTACATCGCCGGGCGCCAGGCCTACGACTACAGCGCACCACGGGCAGGCGGGCAACCCGTCGACGGACTTCGTGCCGGACGAGATCGTGGACCGCTTCTGCCTGCTCGGCCCGGCGGAGGCGCACGTCGAGCGGCTGCGCGAGCTGGCCGAGATCGGCGCCGACCAGTTCGCGCTGTACCTCATGCACGACGACGAGGAAGCCACCCTGGACGCCTACGGCGACGAGATCATCCCGGCGCTCGCCTGACCCGCTGGCTAAGCCGTTACAGACGACCGCCCGGTCACCGTCGGCGCGGGTCGCGCCTCACGTTCGCCATGCCCGATAATCGATAATGTTTTCGATACTTCTGTACTCGCTATCCTCGGCAGTCAAACACTTCTCCAGTCACCGCGTCGCGGGACAGCGTGATCTGCGCTGACCTCCAAGCACGACCAAACAGGTCAGAAAATTTGGAGAAACATGCAGATGTCAACTTATTGAACAGTAAAGCCACCAAAGTTACCATTCTCGGCAACAGAGGCCACCAAAAGGGCCAATAAGCAAGAGAGGTCGTCCTCACATGACCCGAAATCCCCCAAGGTTCCTCCTCTATTGCCTTGCCGCCATCGTCCCTGCCATCGGAATGCTCGCGGCCACCGTGACTGCCGCGAGCGCTCAGACCGCCACGGCCGCCACCGCCAGGCCGTCGGCCTCCGCCCAGGCACAGGCCCTGGCCAGGTCCGCGATCGAAAAGCTCGCCGTCGGCCAGCATCCCCTGAACCGCCCGGCTGGCATCGTCAGCAAGCCCGGCAAGCCCGAGGGCCTGACCGACGTAACGTCCACGAACTGGTCCGGCTACGCCGACACCGGCAGCTCCTTCAGCAAGGTCAGCGCGAGCTGGACCGAGCCGTCGGCCACCTGCAGCAGCGGCGCGGAGCAGCTCGCCGCGTTCTGGGTCGGCATCGACGGGTACAGCAGCTCAAGCGTCGAGCAGGACGGCACCCTCATCGAGTGCTACCGGAGCCAGGCGTACCAGTACACCTGGTGGGAGATGTACCCGACCAACTCCATCCAGGTCGTGGGACAGACGCTCGCCGCCGGCGACGCGATCACCTCGACCGTGACGCGGAGCGGTACGAGCTACACGCTTACCGTCACCGACTCGACGCACAGCGCCGACAGTTTCACCAAGACGGAAACCTGCTCCAGCTGCGCGAACACCAGTGCCGAGTGGATCGCGGAGGCCCCGAGCAGTTCCAGCAGCGTTTACCCGCTCGCCAACTTCGGGTCGTGGACGGCTTCCAACGCGAGCGTCACCGAGGGAAGCACCTCAGGCACCATCTCCTCGTTCACCGATGACCAGATCACCATGACCGACAGCTCCAACAGGACCAAGGCGCTGCCCGGGTCGCTGAACAGCAGCGGCACCAGCTTCCCCGTCACCTGGGAACGAGCCTCCTGACCAAGCCCGACGCTGAGCAGGCACGCTGAGCCGAACACGCTGAGCTGAACACACAGGCGGAACCGCCGGGGATTCCAGGCCATCGGCGCCTGGAATCCCCGGCGTACATCCGCAGGCGGGGGAACCGGCGGGCACTTTTCAACATCTAATCCCTGAGCGGCACACAATCGCACACAGGAGGAGAGATGCGCCAGCTAACGGCCGGGCTTGCGGTCATGGCACTCGCGGTGACCGGGTGCGCGGCGACGTCGAGCGCGAGCGGCGGCAGCACACCCGCCGCCGCAACCAGCCATAGCGCCGCGACCGCGACCGGGGGCGGCGGCACGGCGACGAGCGGGGCCGGGCTCGGCGGCCTGACCAGCGGCGGCTCGGCCGGACTGGCCCAGTGGGTGGTAGACGGCACCTTCGAGACGGCGGGCGGGTCCGCACGGCCGCTGTCCGGGGTGGTCACCTTCCGCGACAGCGCCACCGGGCACAGCGCCAACGTCACGGTCGGCGCGTCCGGGAAGTTCAGCCTCGGCCTCGTCGCCGGAACCTACACCGCCACGGGGCAGGCCGGGCACAGCGACTCGCCGTGCTCGGCACCAGTTACCGTGACCGTGCGAGCCGGCCAGCTCACCCGGGTGTCGGTCGTCTGCAAGGCCCCCTGACCGGCTACGCCCGGGCCAGTTCCGCGGCCAGTGAGTCGAGGCCGAGGGGGCCGAGGCTGAGGGCGGCGGTGTGCCAGCGCTTGAGGTCGAAGCCGGGCTTGCGCGACGCCTCGGCGCGGGCCGCCAGCCAGGCGCGCTCACCGAGCTTGTAGGACGGCGCCTGCCCGGGCCAGCCGAAGTACCGCGTCACTTCCGGCACGACCCGGTACTCCTCGGCCCGGCCGCGCTCGCGCAGCACGTCGCAGGCCTTCTCGAACGACCAGCGCTCGCCGTCGGGCAAGGGCAGGTCCAGGTGCACGCCGATGTCGATGACGACGCGGGCGGCGCGCAGCGCCGAGTGGGACAGCATGCCGAGCCGCGAGCCGGGCGGGGTGAACCAGCCGAGCTCGTCGGCTAGCCGTTCGGCGTACAGGGCCCAGCCCTCGCCGTGCCCGCTGATGAAGGTGTTCTTCGCGAACCGCGACAGGTCCTGGGAGAGGTGGGCCGCGCCCTCCTGCAGGTGGTGGCCTGGCACGCCCTCGTGGAACACGGTAGTGAGCTCGCTCCAGGTCGAGAACGACTGCCGCCCGCCGAGCGGCCACCAGGTACGGCCCGGCCGGGTGAAGTCCTCGCTCGGGGACGTGTAGTAGGCCGCGCCGGACGCCGACCCGCGCGCCAGGACCGCCTCGATGCGACGCAGCGGCCCGGGAATGTCGAAGACGACGCCGTTCAGTCGCTCGATCGCCTCATCGTGCCGGTCCTGCAGCCACGCCTGGTAAGCGTCCTCGCCCTCGACGAACTCGCGTGCCGTTGAGGATCTCCGTGGCCTCCTCGACCGTCGCCCCCGGCCTGATCCAGGGCTGCCTCGGCGGCGAGCTCGCTCTCGATGCGGGCGAGCTCGGCCCAGCCCCATTCGTAGGCCTCGCGCGCGTCCAGGTCGGCGCCGAGGGAGATCCGCGCGCCGAGCGCGTACCGGTCCGCGCCGACCCCGTCGACGTCGGTGGCGCGGGGCGCGTACTCCTCGCGGAGGTAGCGGGCCAGTTCCGCGTAGCCCTCGTAGGCGGTCCGTGCCGCCGCGGCGAGGTCGCCGGCCAGCGGGCCGTCGCCGTAGGACGCGATCAGCGTGTCGTGCGTCCTGATGGTCGCGTACTGCTCGGCTTGCGCCGCGGCGCCGAGCGCCTGCCGCCGCGCGGCGGGCAGGCCCCGGCGCAGGCCCTCGTCCAGGCTGGCCCGCCAGCTGGCGAACATGACCGGGATGGCCTGCCAGGCGGGACGCGATATCGCGCCAGGCCTCGTCGCCGCCGCGCGGGAGCAGGTCGACGCTGTCCCTGACCGAGGAGACCCGGCCGATCGGCGTGCGCAGCTCGCGCAGCGGCTCGCCCGCCGCGTGCCAGGCGGCCTGCGCTTCCAGCCGCTCGCGCAGGAACAGGGCGGCGAGCCGGTCGGCGTCGCCCGTGACGGGGAGCCCATGCCGGGAGCGCTGCCAGGGCGGCCAGTGTCCGCGAGATCAGCTCCGCCCGGGCCGCGTGCCCGTCCGGGCTGTAGTCGGTAACGGCGCCGAACGACCCGGAAAGCCCGCGCATCCCGGCCGCGACCGGGTCAAGCACGGCCCACTGGGTGAGGTACTCATCGCAGAGCAGGAAAACCGGCGACATCCCGTGGTCCATGTTCATCCAGCTGAGCGTAACGCAGCCGATGACGCTGGACTCGGACCGGTGGGGCTGGCCTGTAGGGCGAAGCCACGCCCCCGTTCGGGATGACTGAGATTGTTCACTGCTTGACGAACGGGACGCCTTCGGCGCGCGGGCCGCGGACCTTGCCGACCAGGCCCGCCACCACGATGATCGTCACCACGTACGGGGTGAGCAGCAGCAGGTTGGACTGGATCGGCACGTTGATGCTGGACAGGATCGACTGCAGCTGCGTGGTGAAGCCGAACAGCAGCGCCGCGGCGATCGCGCCGAACGGCGTGTACCGGCCGAAGATCATGGCCGCCAGCGCGATGTAGCCCTCGCCGGAGGACATGTTGATGCCGAACGAGCCGACCGAGCCGATCGTGAAGTAGGCCCCGCCGATGCCCGGCGATCAGGCCGGCCAGGATCACGTTCCGGTACCGCATCGCGATGACCCGGATGCCGACGGTGTCGGCGGCGAGCGGGTGCTCGCCGATCGCCCGGGTGCGCAGGCCCCACCGGGTGCGGAAGAGCCCGACCTGCACCAGGGCGAGCAGCACGTACGTGAGGTACAGGAACACCGTCGAGTCGAAGAAGACCGGCCCGATGATCGGGATGTCGCCGAGCCCGCGGGATCTTCCACGGGCTGAACGTCGACGGGTTGTTCAGCGTGTCGCCGTACGGCACCATGATCGCGTTGTACAGGTAGCCGGTGAGGCCGAGGACCAGCGTGTTGAGCACGACGCCGAGCACGATCTGGTCCACCAGGTAGGAGATGGCGAACACCGCCGAGCAGGACGGCCACCAGCGAGCCCGCCAGCGCGCCGCACACCAGCCCGAGCCACAGCGACCCGGTCACCGACGTCGCGATCGCCGCGCAGAACGCGCCGAGCAGCAGCTGCCCCTCGATCGCGATGTTGATGACGCCCGGACGTGGAGCAGATCACGCCGGTCAGCGCGCCGAGCATGATCGGGATCGAGTCGTTGAGCGTGCCCGACAGCAGGTTCACGACGTTGAACGGGATCGACTGCCCGGCGTCGGCCCAGGCGAGCAGCGAGACGACGAACAAGAACAGCACGACGCCGATCATGACCCGGCGGCCGCCCGGCCCAGCGGCAGCCGCCCCAGCACGGACAGCAGTCGCACCAGGGCCAGCACGCAGCGTGATCGCCGCCGCAGCACGTAGCAGGTCGCCGCCGCGGGCAGCATCAGGTTCGGCACGGTGCACCTTGGCGAACTGCGGGCGTGAACGCGAACGTGGCCGTCGCCGTGCGCGTGCAGGCCGAAGACCAGGATGTCGACGAGGCCGAAGACCGCGAACGTGACCGGCGCGGCGAACCGCCCGGCCCACGAGACGCCGGCCGGCGCCGCGGGCAGCAGGACGGCAGCCGCGCCGGCGCGGCGGTGCGCTGAGGACGAGGTCACGCGTTCCACCCCTTGGACATCGTCGATGCCGACCCCGCCGGCCCGCGCCGCGCGGAGCCGGAACATGGCCCGGATCAGCGGCGGCGCGGCGACGAACAGGACGATCAGCGCCTGCAGCACCTGCACGATCTGCACCGGCGTGGTGGTCACCGTCTGCATGCCGGGCGACCCCGCGTGCAGCGCGCCGAACAGCAGTCCCGCGGCCACCACGCCGCCCGGTTTGCCCCGGCCGAGCAGCGCGACGGTGATCGCGTCGATCCCGTAGGTGCCGTAGCTCTGCGGGTTCAGGGTGAAGTCCGTGCCCTGGATGACGGCCGAGCCGGCCAGCCCGGCGAGCCCGCCGCCGATCAGCATGACCAGCACCCAGGAGCGCTCCACCTTCATGCCGGCCACCCGCGCGGCCGACGCGTTCGCGCCGACGCTGCGGAACTCGAACCCGGTGGTGGTCCGGTTCAGCAGCCACCAGACGCCGAACGCGCAGGCGAGGGCGATCAGGAACCCGGCGTTGATCCGCAGGTTGCTGCCGAACAGCAGCGGCAGGTGCGCGTTCGACGCGATCGGCGGCGTGATCGGGTTGGGCGAGCCGGGCGCCTGCAGCAGCGACTGGGAGGACAGCAGGTAGGCGAGCAGGTACTGCATGACGTAGTTGAGCATGATCGTGACGATCACCTCGTGCGCGCCCGGTGCGGGCCTTGATCTCGCCGGTCAGCCAGCCGATGACCGCGCCGCCGACGAACCCGCCGATGACGCAGACGACCACGTGCACGAAGAACGGCAGGCTGACGTCGTAGCCGAGCCAGGCCGCGATGATCGCGCCGCCGATGAACTGGCCCTGCCCGCCGATGTTGAACAGGCCCGCCCGGTAGGGCAGCGCCACCGCCAGGCCGGTCAGGATCAGCGGCGTCGCCTGGACGGCGGTCTCCGACAGCGGGCTGAACACCGCGGACAGGTACCCGTCGTGGATCGCGGTGGACAGCGAGGCCTGCTGGAACAGCGCCGCGACGGTGTGCGGGTTGAACACCGACCCCTCGAACAGCGCCACGTAGGTGCCCGAGGCGACGTCCCACGCCCGCGCGATCATCGCGCCCGCCGTCGGCGCGTGCAGCACGGTGCGTGTTGGTGAACGCGCACAGCAGCCCGCCGAGCACGGTGGCGGTGACCAGGGCGAGCACCGTGACGGTGAAGGTGTTTCCCTCGAGGAAGGATTCCTTGAGGATTGTCCCGAACGATTTCCGCTGGCTCTTTTCCTGCCCCTGATCCGCCCCGGCTGGCGGCGTCGCGGCGATGGGTTCCGCCTCCGGCGGCGTGGTCACGCTTCCTCCTGCGCGGCGGTCGCGCCCGGCGTCTCCGGCGTGTCCGGCGGCTGCTCGGCTGCCGGGCCTGCCCGCGGCGTCGGGCACGGTCGCCGCGCCGAGCAGCGTCGCCGCGCCCGGCACCGGCGCCACGTCCGGTACGGTCGCGTCGGGCACGGTCGCCGGCGTCGGCGCCGCCGGCCATCAGCCGGCCCAGCTCGGCCGCGGGCACGTCGGGGTCGCGGAAGCCGGTGATCTTGCCCTCGTACATGACCGCGATCCGGTCGGCGAGCGCGTAGATCTCGTCGAGCTCGGAGGAGACGATGAGCACCGCGACGCCGTGGTCGCGCTGCTCGACGATCCGGCGGTGCACGAACTCGATGGACCCGACGTCGAGGCCGCGGGTGGGCTGGCTGGCGATCAGCACCTTGTGCTCGCGGCCGAGCTCCCTGGCCAGGATGACCTTCTGCTGGTTGCCGCCGGACAGCGTGCCCGCCGGGGTGGCGGCCGACCCGGTGCGGACGTCGAACTCCGCGATGCGCTCCGCCGCGTTCTTGGCGATCGCGGGAAGGTTGAGGTTGATGCCGGAGGCGAACGGCTTGCGGTCGTACGTGTCGAGGATGAGGTTCTCCGCGACCGAGAACGATCCGACGAGGCCGTCTTCCGTGCGGTCCTCCGGCACGTAGGCGATGCCCGCCCGCAGCCTGGCGCGCGGTGTCGCGCGCGTCAGGTCACGGCCGTTCAGCGTGACCGTGCCGGCCGCGGCGGGCCGCAGCCCCATCAGCGCCTCGCACAGCTCGGTCTGCCCGTTGCCCTGGACTCCGGCGATGCCCAGGATCTCCCCGGCCCGCACGTCGAACGACAGCCCGTCCACCCAGGTCCTGCCGTCGTCGCCGCGCACGGTCAGGTCAGCGACGCGCAGCACGGCCGCGCCCGGGCTTGGCCGGCGTCCTTGCTGACCCGGAGCTGGACGTTCCGGCCGACCATCAGCGACGCGAGGTCCTCCTCGGTCGCGGACGGCTCGCGCTGGCCGACCACCGCGCCGCGGCGCAGCACGGTGATCGTGTCGGCGATCGCCTGGACTTCCCTGAGCTTGTGCGAGATGAAGATGACCGACGTGCCGCCGTCCCGCAGCTGGCGGATGATGCGGAACAGCTCCTCGGTCTCCGCCGGGGTGAGCACCGCCGTCGGCTCGTCGAGGATCAGCACGTTCGCCTGCCTGACCAGCGCCTTGACGATCTCGACCCGCTGCTGGATGCCGACCGGCAGGTCCTCGACCAGCGCGTCCGGGTCGACGTCGAGCCCGTAGCGGTGCGAGAGGTCGGCGACCTCGCGCCGGGTCCGCCGCCGGTCGAGCAGGCCGACCCGGGCGGCCTGCTCGATGCCGAGCGTCACGTTCTCCGCGACCGTGAAGACCGGCACCAGCATGAAGTGCTGGTGCACCATGCCGATGCCGGCCGCGATCGCGTCCTTGGGCGAGTTGAAGCTCACCGGGCTGCCGTCGATGACGATCTCGCCCTCGTCGGGCTGCATCAGCCCGTACAGGACGTTCATCAGCGTGGTCTTGCCCGCTCCGTTCTCGCCGAGCAGGGCGTGCACCTGGCCAGGGGCCACCGAGAGGCTGATCCCGTCGTTGGCCACGAGCGGGCCGAACCTCTTGGTGATGCCCCTGAGCTCAAGTTCCACCTGTAATCGACTGCTCCCTTAGCTGACCGGGCTCTTGGTCGGCGTCGCGATCGAGCCGTTCTCGATGCCGGTCTGCACGGTCTTCAGCTCGGCCTGCAGCGCGGCGGGCACCTTGCTGGCGAAGTCGTGGAACGGCGAGAGCACCACGCCGCCGTTGGCGAGGGTGCCGATGTAGTTGCCGCCCTTGAACGACCCGGACTGCGCGCTGAGCACCGCGGTCTTCACCGCGGCCTGGATGCCCTTGGTCACGCTGCTGATGAAGTACTTGCAGTACTGCGCCGCGCTGACGCAGCCGTCGGTGTCCACCCAGAGCATGTTGACGTTGCCGCCCGCGTTGTCCGCGTCCTGGACCGCCTTGGCGGCGCCGAGGCCGACGTTGCCCGCGACCGGGAAGATGATGTCCGCACCCTCGCTGATGAACGTCTGGGTGGTCGTCTGGCCCTTGGTCTGGTTGGTGAAGTCACCGGTGAAGGTCCCCTTCTGGGTCGCCTCGTTCCAGCCGAGCACCTGGACGTTCGTCTTGTGCTGCTTGTTGTAGTACTGCACGCCGTCCCAGAAGCCGTCCATGTAGATCGTCACCGTCGGCAGCTGCATGCCGCCGAACGTGGCGACCTTGCCGGTCTTGGACATGCCCGCCGCCAGGTAACCGCCGAGGAAGCCGTCCTGCACGGTGTTGAACACCAGCGCGTCGACGTTCTTGATGACCGGGGTGTACGCGTTGTCCACGATCGCGAAGCTGCGCCGCCGGGTTCTTCTGCGCGGCGGTCTGGGTGGCCTGCGCCATCAGGAAGCCGACCGTGACGATGATCCCGCACTTCTGGCCGAGGAACGTGTTGATGTTCGGCACGTAGTCGCTCTGCGACGTCGACTGCAGGTACTTCACCGAGACGTTGGGGTTGGCGGTGGCGGCCTGCTGCATGCCCTCCCACGCCGACTGGTTGAACGACTTGTCGTTGATGCCGCCGGTGTCGGTGACCATGCATCCGAGGAACTTGCCGGTCGTGGACCCGCTCGCCGCCCCCGACGCGCCAGCCGAGCTCGCGTGCTCGCCGCGCTCGACGCGCTCGCCGCCGGGGCGCTGCTGGTAGCGGCTGCTGCTGACGCTCGACGAACTGCTGCCACACGCGGCGATCAGCAGGGTCGCAGCCCCCGCTGCCGCGACCGTGGCTACCAACGAGGTATGTCTCACCGTTTTCCCCTCCACTGGACCAGATAGCCGACGCCCAGGCCTGACAAGGGCGTTCCCTAGGTCAGATTGCCCGGAGATTATTTCGTCAGCATGTCCTGCGGGAAGAGGCTTGCCCGTCTGCGGCCACTTCGTTGCGAAATCGCGATCAGAACGATCAAGAACCGTCGGCTTGCCCGTCGTTTAGCCAGACGCAGGCTGTGCCCGGGCCTGGCATCCCGGCCGGGCCGGTGACCGGGGTGACCGGGTTGCCTGTGGGTCGAACTCGGCGCACTGTTGTCTAGATGGAGATCGATTGGCCGCAGCTGCGCGCCGCCGCGGCAGACGTGGCCGGGCGCGCGTACGCCCCCTACTCGCGGCTGCGCGTCGGCGCCGCCGGGCTGACCGGCGACGGGAGAGTCGTCACCGGCTGCAACGTCGAGAACGCCTCGTTCGGCCTCACCCTGTGCGCCGAGTGCGGCCTGGTGTCCGCCCTGCACGCGACGCCGCCTGCCGGCCGGCCGCTCGCGGCGGTGCCGCCGCCGAGACCGCGCCGGGACTGGCACCCCCGGTGCTGGTGGCGGTCGCGGTCGTCGCCGGGGACGGCGCCCCGTTGCTGCCCTGCGGCCGGTGCCGTCAGCTCCTCCTTGAGGCCGGCGGCCCCGGGCTGCTCGTCGACACCCAGCAGGGCCCGCTCCCGCTCGGCGAGCTGCTCCCCGCCGCCTTCGGCGGCGCCGACCTGTCCGCCCGCCGTGAGCCCAGCCCGCCGCCCCGGCCGTAGTACCCGCCCGGAGACCGCGTGGTTGCGGCAACGAGCCGGTCATAGGCGGCCCGCTGCCACAACCATCCGGCCGGGCATCAGCCGGTGCCCTCCCGTCGCCGCTGGGCCGGACGCCGGCCAGGGGCCAGTTCGCCGTGTAGCCGTCGACCTGGGGAGCGAAATGCCGGACGTCGTATCGCTGATCCGCGTAAAGCGCGACAACGCGCGGCCGCTGACCGGCCGGGAGATCGGCTGGCTGTTCGCCGCCTACGCCGGCGGCGAGGTGGCCGACGAGCAGATGGCCGCGCTGCTGATGGCGATCTACTTCAACGGGCTCGACGGCGCCGAGCTCAGGGCCTGGACCGCGGAGATGATCGCCTCCGGCGAGCGCCTGGACCTCTCCAGCCTGACCAGGCCCTCGGTGGACAAGCACTCGACGGGCGGCGTGGGCGACAAGGTGTCGCTGGTGCTCGCGCCGCTGGTGGCGAGCTGCGGCGCGGCGGTGCCGATGCTTTCCGGGCGCGGCCTCGGGCACACCGGCGGGACGCTGGACAAGCTGGAGTCGATCCCCGGCTGGCGGGCCAGCCTCAGCAACGAGGAGCTGCTCACCGCGCTGCGCACCGTCGGCGCGGTCATCGCCGCCGCCGGCAGCGGCCTGGCCCCGGCCGACGGGAGGCTGTACGCCCTGCGCGACGTGACCGGAACGGTCGAGTCGATCCCGCTGATCGCCAGCTCGATCATGTCCAAGAAGATCGCCGAGGGAACCGGGGCGCTGGTCCTCGACGTGAAGACCGGGACCGGCGCCTTCATGCAGGACCGGGAGCGGGCCCTGAGCCTCGCCCGCACCATGGTCACCCTCGGCGAGGAGCACGGCGTCCGCACCAGGGCCCTCGTCACCCGCATGGACACCCCGCTCGGCCGGGCCGTCGGCAATGCCCTCGAGGTCGAGGAGGCCGTCGCGGCGCTGCGCGGCGAGGGCCCGCCGGACCTGATGGAAGTCACCTTCGCGCTCGCCCGGCACATGCTGGAGCTGGCCGGGATCGAGGCGGACCCGGAGCAGGCGATAGCCAGCGGCCGCGCGCTCGACACCTTCAAGGAGATGGTCAAGGTCCAGGGCGGCGACCCGGAGGCCCCGCTGCCCACGGCGGCGCACCGGCAAGGCGCGCTCCTGGCACCCGCCGACGGCTGGGTGACGCGGCTCGACGCGCGCGCCGTCGGCGTCGCGGCCTGGCGGCTCGGCGCGGGCCGCGCGCGCAAGGAGGACGACGTCAGCTACACCGCGGGTGTCCGCTGCCTGGCCAAGCCGGGTGACTACGTCCGGCGCGGCGAGCCGGTACTCGAGCTGCACGCCGACGACCCGGCCCGCTTCGGCCCGGCGGCCGACGCGCTGGAGGGCGCGCTGACGATCGCCGGCGAGCCGCCGGCCGCGGCTTCGCTCATCATCGACCAGATCGGGACGTGACCCGCGCCCAAAGCGTGGTAAGCACGGCCTACTTGCCGTCAAGGACCTGTTCTAGGGTCGTGAACGCGTGCTGGTCGAGTGTCATCACGGCCCTGGCGGCGTTTGTCCAGTGCCCGAGGGTGCAGGCATGGGCGGCCAACTGGGTCGCTGACCTCCGGTGCCCCGAGCTGGCTAGCGCTGTCACCACTTCAGTCAGCGCACGTGCCTGCTGGTTCTGGTCGGAGATCGAGCGGGCCATCGCCTCGGCCTGCTGGTGGCATCCCGCTCGCGCCAGTGCCCCCGCTACCTCGGCCAGCGTCTCCGTGTCCAGGCCACGGCTGGTGATCGAGCCGGCCACGGCTTCGGCCCGCTCGCACGCTCCCCCCTGAGCCAGCGCTTCCGCTACCCGCGCCAGTGCCCGCGATTGCTTGTCTGGACCCGTGACTGACCGCGCCATGGCCTCGGCCTGCTGGTGGCATCCCGCCCGCGCCAGTGCCACCGCTACCTCGGTCAGGGCTCGTGCTCGCAGGTTCGGACTTGCGATGGAGCGGGCCATCGCCTCGGCCTGCTGGTGGTGCCCTGCTCGGGCCAGTGCCCCCGCTACCTCGGTCAGCGTCCCCGTGTCCAGGCCCTCGCCGGTGATTGACCGGGCGATGGCCCCGGCCTGCCCGGGCTCCCCCGCCTGCGCCAGCGCTTCCGCCACCCAGGCCAGCGCCCGGGCCAGCATGCCCGGGTTGTCGATCGCACGGGCCGTGGCCTCGGCCCGCTGGTGGTATCCCGTTCGCGCCTGGGCGTGCGCTATCGCGGCCAGCGCCCTCGCTTGCAGGCCCACGTCGGTGATCGAGCCGACGAGGGCCTCGGCGAGCTCGTGATATCCCGCGCTCGCCATCGCCCTGGTCGTCTCCATCAGGGCCCAGGCCCGCTCGTCGGGCCGGTTGATTGACCGGGCCACCGCCTCGGCGCGCTGCCAGCGCCCCGCCCGCGCCAGCGCGACCGTCAGTCCCGCTAGCGCCCAGGCCTGCTCGCCCGGCCCGGCGATTGACCGGGCCACGGCTTCGGCGTGCTGGTACTGCCCGGCCCGGGCCAGCGCCTCGGCTACGTTGGTCAGCGTCCGCTTGTCCGTGACCGAACGGGCCGCGCCGACGGTCCGCCCGGCCATTACCGCGGCCTGCTGCCGCAGCCCGGCTTGCGCCAGAGCCTCCGTCACCCCCGCCAGGGCCCGGGCGTGCCGGTCGAGGCTGAAGATCGAGCGCGCCACGATCTCAGCTTGCCGGGCCATGGCCTCCGCCTGCCGGCGTTGCCCCGTGCGCGCCAGCACCCCGGCCGCCTCCGTGAGGACTTGCGCCTGCTTGTCCGGATTGCCGGCCGGGCGGGCCCGGGCGCCAGCTTGCGCGCGCTGACCCGTCTGCGCCGCGGCGCCCGATACGCTCGCCAGGGCCTGCGCGCGCGCATCCGGGCCGGGGATTGACCGGGCGATGGCCTCGGCCTGCTGAGGATGTCCCGCCCAGGCCAGCGTCCCCGCCACCTTGGCCAGCGCCCACGCCTGGTCGTCGGGGCTGGTGATTGACCGGGCCATGGCCTCGGCTTGCTGGTGGTCCCCCGCCCGGGCCAGCGCTTCCGCCACGTCTTCCAGGGCTTGCGCCCGCACGTCTGGACTGGAGATTGAGCGGGCTATCTCCCCGGCTTCCTGGTGGTACCCGGATCGTGCCAGCGCTTCCGCCGCGCCCGCCAGTGCCTCCGCTTGCACGTCCAGGCTGGGCTCTGACCGGGGCACGGCCTGGTACCGGGCAATCGAGCGGGCCAGGGCCTCGCCTTCCCGGCGGCGCCCCGTCCACGTCAGCGCCCCGGCCAGCTCACCCAGGGCCATAGTCCGCCAGTTCGGGCTGGCGATGGAGCGGGCCACGGCCTCGGCCCGCTGATGGCGTCCCGCGTGCGTCAGCGCGCGGACAACCTCGGTCAGGGCTTGTGCCCGCAGTCCCGGGCTGGTAAGCAGGCGCGCCGCGGCCTCGGCCTGTCCGGCCAGCGCCTCGGCCCGCTGGTGCTCCCCCGCCTGCGCCAGCGCCTTCGCCACCTGCGCCAGTCCCCGGGCCTGCTCAGACGGGTCATCGATTGAGCGGGCCAGCGCCTCGGCCCGCTGGTGCTCCCCCGCCTGCGCCAGCGCCTTCGCCACCTGCGCCAGTCCCCGGGCCTGCTCAGACGGGTCATCGATTGAGCGGGCCAGCGCCTCGGCCCGCTGGTGCTCCCCCGCCTGCGCCAGTTCCGCCGCCGCCTGCGCAAGCGCGCTGGCCGCCCCGGCCAGGGCCTTCGCTACTCCCGTTAGCGGCACTGCCTGCTCGGCCGGATTGTCGCTCGCGCGGGCGAGCGCCTCGGCCTGCCTGACGATGGCCGCGGCCCGCTGGTGCTCTCCCGTCCGTATCAGTCCACGGGCCACCTCGGTCAGGGCCAGCGCCTGGTAGTTGGGCCTGGTGATCGACCGGGCCACCGCCTCGGCCCGCTGGTGCTCGCCCGCCTGCGCCAGCGCGCCGGCCACCTCGGTCAGCGCCTGTTCCTGCAAGTTGAGGCTCTCGATCGACCGGGCGATGACCTCGGCCCGCTGGTGCTGACCCCCTTGCGCCAGCGCTACCGCCAGTCCCGACAGCGCCCGGGCCTGCTCTTCCCGGTTGCCGATCGACCGGGCCACCGCCTCGGCCTGCTGGTGCTCGCCCGCCTGCGTCAGCGCGCCGGCCACCTCGGTCAGCGCCTGTTCCTGCAAGCTGAGGCTCTCGATCGACCGGGCCACGGCCTCGGCCCGCTGGTGCTGACCCGCCTGCGCCAGCGCTACCGCCAGTCCCGACAGCGCCCGGGCCTGCTCTTCCCGGTTGCCGATCGACCGGGCCACCGCCTCGGCCTGCTGGTGACGCCCGGCCTGCGTCAGCGCGCGGGCGACCTCCGTCAGGGCCCGCGCCTGGAGGCCGGGGCTGATGATCGACCGGGCCACCGCCTCGGCCCGCTGGTACTCTTCCGCCCGGGTCAGCGCTCCCGCTACCTTGGCCAGGGCCTGCGCCTGGAGGCCGGGGCTGGTGATCGACCGGGCCACGGCCTCGGCCTGCAGGTGCTCTCCCGCCTGGGTGAGCGCGTCCGCCACCTGGGCCAGGGCCCGCACCTGCGCGCCCGGAATGGTGATCGAGGTGGCCAGGGCTTCGGCGTGGGTTCCCTGGCCGAGGGCGGCCCAGACAACAGGCAGGGCGAGCGGAATGTGGGCGTTACGGTCGGTGAGCTGGTCGCGGTAGCAGGCCAGGGCCAGCGCGCTGGCCAGGTCGGGGTCACCCTGGGCGGCGATGGCATCGAGCGCGGTGCGGATTTCCGCCAGCGCCGCCGCGTCTGCGCCGGTCAGGCTGAGCATCCGCTCGTGCCGGGCCTTGTCCAGGCCGTAAGTGGCCATGCGGTGCTGGTCGGCCAGCGAGACCAAGAGCTGGTAGTAACCGCCAAGCAGGTATTCCGGCGTTTCCCGCGGCCATTTCCGGTCCCGGTAGCTATCGGCCCAGGCGTGCAATCGCTCAAGGTAGTCAGGTCAGCCGGCTCGCCAGGTACCGGGTGGCGGCGGCCTGGAGTTCCTCGTGTCCAAGTAGGTAAACTTCCGGGGCGGTTTTCGGCGCCCAGCGGTTCGGCCGTCGGGTAAATGTCCGTCCGGCCACGGTGTGCAGGATTTTCTCGATCTCCCAGAGCGGGGCGCCGGTCAGCTCTTCAAGGTCCGGGGCGGACAGGCCGCCACGGGCGGCGGCGAGGAAGCCGAGCAGGTCCTGCTCGGCCGGGCTGCCGCCGAGGAGCCGCTGCAGTTCCTGCTTGCTCAGCCGTTGCGCATTCTTGGCGTAGGGAGAGGCCGGCAGCGGGCGGATGACCGCGGGACTGCGCAGCGGATGCCAGTCCGGCACGTCGTCGGGAATCGGCGGGTTGGGCCGCCAGGACAACTGCCCGTGTGCTGCGCGGCGGGCCGGTTAGGCGCGGACGCGGACGGACAGGCAGGTCACGCAGCCCTCAAGCTTCTCGAATTCCGAGATGTCGACCGTGGTCACGGTCAGGCCGCGGCCGCCAAGGAGCTCGGCGGTCCGCGGCGCGTGCGCGCTCATCAGCACGGTCTCGTCGTCGAGGACGACGACGTGGGCGCCGCCCTCCTCGGGGACGGCGAGGAACGCGGGGAAGACGCCCGCGTCGTCGACCAGCGGGCCGTAGCCGATGACGGTGCCGTCCGGCAGGGCGGTGACCGCGCTCTTCAGGTGGAGCACCCGGGTCAGCGGCACCCCGACGACGTCCCAGCCGCGCGGCGCGAGGAGTTCCCGCAGCTCGTCGACGGCCGCCGCGCTGGTGCGGCGGCTGAGGCCCACGTAGGCGGTCTGACCGACCTTGAGCACGTCACCGCCGTCGAGGGTGCCGTTCGTGATGCGGGCCGTGCTCATACCCGAGCTGGCTGATGGTCGCGGCCGCCGCCAGGGTCTCGGGCTGGCGGGTCGGCTCCGCCGGGTTGGTGATGACCGCGAGGTCGCCGAACATGACGACCGCGTCCTCGATGAAGACCGAGTCGGGGAGGGTGTCGTCTGGCGCCACCTCGACCGTCGGCCAGCCGCCGGAGTTCAGGGCGGCAACGTACGCGAGCCACTGGCGGCGCGCCCGCTCGACGTCCACCGGCTGCCGTTCGATGAAGCTGACGCAGCCGCTGGCGAGCGAGGCGGCGGGACGGCGGACGAGGGCGAACTGACGCATGAGGTCACCCTACGCACTAAGGGGCACGGGCCGCGGGACTAGTTGCACGCACCCGTTCGGGATATCCCTGGCTTTGGCCTTAGCTTTTGATTGAGTTCCGGATCAGCGGGATGGCGGCTCCGGACCACTTCGCGACCGCCGACGTCAGGTCGGCGAGCTCGGGTTCGGTGACGTACAGGCCGCGGGACGGGACAGTGGCGCCGAGTTCGACGAGGACCGGGCGGAGGTGAACCTCGACGGCCAGCAGGTGGCCGGGCCAGCCGCCGGTCATGACCGGCACGGCGGTGACGCCGGCCAGGCCGTTGTTCCCGTAGCGGTCGAGGAACGCCTTGAGCAGGCCGGTGTAGGCGGCCTTGTAGGTGGGCGAGGCGAAGACCGCGATGTCGGCGGCGGCGACCTGGGCGGTCAGCGCGGTCAGTTCCTCGTCCGACCAGTCGAACAGGCGCGGGGCGTACCCCGCCAGGTCGACGACCGGGTCAGTCTCGGCCCCGGGGAGCTCCTTGGCCAGGGCGTCGGCGACCGCGAGGGCGACCGAGTGGGTCCGCGACGCCGGCTTGGGGTTACCGGTGACAACAGCGATCTTCGTCATGAGGCGGGGGCCTTCTCCCTAGCGGTCGGCTCGGCGGGGGCGGGTGGGCTGAGGACCTGCCCAGTGTCCGGGGACGGGGCCGGATGGCGCCACGGGCCCCGTCGTTCGAGGACGGGCAGGACGCCCTCGCCGGACCAGTATGCCTCTTCCGGGTGCGGGTACCCGGACCAGGAGAACTCCGTGACGCCGACGCCGGCCCGCAGGTTCGGGTAGATCTTGGGCAATACCTACTTTTTCGATGGGTTTAATATACATGGCTTCCGGCTGGCGGTGAAACGGCCGGGCTTGCGCCGGCTGGGCGCGCGGCCACAGGCCGGCGCTGTTCCGCTTGGGGCCTGGCGATCTTCGCAAACCGGACGGCGCGGCGTATCGTCGCCAGCATGAGGGTGCGGGAGATGCGCAAGCTCATTCAGCTGCGCGGTGTGACGCTC
>CAVTKQ010000033.1:0-167792 GCA_963735315.1 uncultured Actinomycetota bacterium | reverse complement strand
GACGGCAGCGCCGGCGATGGCAGCGCCGGCTGCTGCGGTGCCGGCTGCTGCGGTGCCGGCGCACGTCCCCGGCGTGTTCGGCTTCGGCTGGAACGCCAACGGCCAGCTTGGCAACGGGACGACCAGCAAGCAGACGACGGGCCCCGTCAGCGGGCTGCCGGGCACCGTCAAGCAGGTCGACGCCGGCCGCAACACCAGCGTCGCGCTGCTGCCAGACGGGACCGTCTGGTGGTGGGGGAACGTATTCGGCCTCAGCAACCTGACGGCCCCGGCCCACGTCGCGGGGCTGCCCGCGACCACCCAGGTCGCCGTGAGCCAGGACAGCGATGACCTGTTCGCGGTAGGCCCTGGCGGCCAGGTGTGGGCTTCCGGCCTGAACCTGCACGGCGAGCTCGGAAACGGGAGCGACACGGCCGACATCTTCAGCCCGGCGCCAGTGCCCGGGCTGACCGGGATCACCCAGGTGGCGGCAGGCTCGGGCTACACCCTGGCGCTGCGCTCGGACGGCACGGTCTGGGCCTGGGGCCTGAACGCCAGCGGCCAGCTTGGCGACGGAACCAGGGCCGATCACCCGACGCCTGAGCAGGTGCCCGGGCTGAGCGGGATCACCCAGGTGGCGGCGGACGATGACGAGAGCTTCGCCGTGCATTCGGACGGGACGGTGTCCGACTGGGGGTACGGGTACCTCGGCGATGGCACCGGGGCACGTTCCGTGACGAGGCCGCAGCCGGTGCCGGGGCTGGCCGGGGTCAGGCAGGTCGCCAGCGGCGACTGGAACGCCGGGCACACCCTGGCCCTGCGCTCCGACGGCACGGTCCTGGCCTGGGGTGAAAACGAGTCAGGCGAGGTCGGCGACGGAACCACCAGCGCCAGGCTCAGCCCGGTCCAGCTCCCGCTGTCGGCCATCACCCAGGTCGCCGCGGACCAGACGGAAAGCGCGGCCGTGCGGTCCGACGGCACGTTGCTGACCTGGGGCGAGGGTACCTACGGTGAGCTCGGGCGGGTTCCCGCTGTCGCGGTCAGCCCGACGCCGCTGCCCGCCGACGGCCTGACCTGGGTCACGCAGGCAGCGCTGGGTGATGACTACACCCTCGCCGTCAGCACTGCCCCGGCCGGGTACGTTCCCGTCCCGAACCTGGCCGGTGACACCCAGGCCCAGGCGAGCCAGGCCCTGAGCGCGGCGGGCCTGTTCCTCGGCACCGTGACCACCAGGGCCGACCTGACCTGCGACAGCATCGGCCTGGTGCTCACCCAGAGCCCGGTCGCCGGCGACTACGTCAGGGCGCACACCCCGGTCTCCGTCACGATCGGGAAGCTCCCCGCCAAGTGCATGTGACCGTCGCGCCCGCGGTGCACGCGCCGTGGTAGCAGGGGAACCGACGGGCGCGGGCCGCCAGAGCGGCCCGCGCCCGTCGTCATGTCCCGGCGGACGGTCAGGACTTCCCGGCCCAGGGTGACCGGTGCCTCATGACGGCGGGACGCCCGCCCGCCGAGCCTGTCCTCACGACCCGAGCGGAAGTGGTGAGGATGAAGATGAACGGATCAGGCGGGTGGCGCGGGGTACTGGCGGCCGCGGGGCTGGCGGTGGCGGTGGGTGCGGGGACGGCGGCTCCCGCCGCGGCCGCGCCGCCGCCGGCGCACGACCCCGGCGCGTTCGGCTTCGGAAACAACGACTACGGCCAGCTCGGCCACGGCACTAGCGTCGACGACCGCAAGCTGGGCCACGTCACCGGGCTTCCGGTCAGCGTCAGGCAGCTAGCGGCGGGCGGCAACGCGAGCGCGGCCCTGCTGCCGGACGGGACGGTGTGGACGTGGGGGGAGAACTACCCCGACGGGTCCTCACGGCCGCCCGCCCCGGTGCCCGGGCTCACCGGGATCGCCCAGATCGCGGTCAGCCAGGACGGCAACGCCTTCTTCGCGGTCGGCGCGGGCGGCCAGGTCTGGGCCTGGGGCCGGAACTTCTACGGTCAGCTCGGTGACGGGAGCACGGCGGATCACCTCGCGCCCGCGCCGGTGCCCGGCCTGGACGGGGTCACCCAGGTGTCGGCGGGCCCGTTCGACACCGTCGCCCTGCGCTCGGATGGCACGGTCTGGGCCTGGGGAGCCAACGACTACGGCGAGCTGGGCGACGGGACCACCAGGGACCATTTCACTCCCCGGCAGGTACAAGGCCTGAGCGGGGTCACTCAGGTGTCGGCCGGCGCGGACTACACCCTGGCCGTGCGCTCCGATGGCACGGTCTCGGAATGGGGCCTGAGCGGCAACGGCGAACTGAACGGCAGCGCGAACAAGAAGGCCCACCTCACCCCGCAGCAGGTGCCTGGCCTGAGCGGGATCTCCCAGGCGGCCACCGACGGCTTCCACACCCTGGCGCTGCGCTCGGACGGCGCCGTCTGGTCCTGGGGCGAGAACTCCTACGGCGAGATCGGCGACGGATCGTTCACCGACAGGACCAGCCCGGAGCAGCTCTCGCTCTCAGGCGTCATCCGGGTCGCCGTCGGCCCGGCGGAAAGCGCGGCCATACGCTCCGACGGCACGCTGCTGACCTGGGGCGATAATTCCCTGGGGGGACTGGACCTGCCCTGCTGCTCTACGGACACCCCGACGCCAACGCCCGCGGCCGGGCTGACCTGGGTCACGCAGGCGGCATTTGGCTACGACTACGGCCTCGCCCTCAGCACCGTCCCGGCCGGGGTAGTCGCCGTCCCTGACGTGACCGGTGAAACGCAGGCCCAGGCGAGCCAGGCCCTGCGGGCAGCCGGCCTGTTCCTCGGCAGCGTGACGACCAGGGCCGACTTGACCTGCGACAACATCGGCCTGGTGCTCAGCCAGCGCCCAGCCGCCGGCGGCTACGCCAGCCGCGGCACCTCGGTCTCGGTCACGATCGGGAAGCTCCCGCCGAAGTGCTTCTGACGGTGGCCTGTCCCCACGAAACGAGCGGAAGCGGTGAGGTCCATGAGCAGACCAGGCAAATGGCGGATAGTGCTGGCGGCCGTGGGGCTGGCAGTGGCGGCCGGGGCAGGGACGGTGCCCGTGGCAGCGGCCGCGCCGGCCACGGCGGGGTCGGCGCACGACCCGGGCGTGTTCGGCTTCGGGAGGAACGAGGACGGCGAGCTCGGCAACGGCAGCACCACCGACCGGAGCCTGGGGCACCCCCTCGGGCTGCCGGCCGATGTCAAGCAGGTAGCGGCCGGCGGTTCCGCGAGCGCGGCGCTGCTACCGGACGGGACTGTGTGGACGTGGGGGGCAATTACCGGCAGCGTGGTTCGCATCCGGCCGACCCCGGTGCTGGGGCTGGCCGGCATCACCCAGATCGCCGTGAGCCTGGACGGCGGTGACATCCTCGCGGTGGGCCAGGGCGGCAGCGTCTGGGACTTTGGCCATAACGAGAACGGTCAGCTCGGCAACGGAAGCACGGCGAACAACTGGGTCCCTGCGCCGGTGCCCGGCCTGACCGGGGTCACCCAGGTGTCGGCCGGGCTCGGGCTATGCCCTGGCCCTGCGCTCGGACGGCACGGTGTGGGCCTGGGGCCTGAACGCCTACGGCGAACTGGGCGACGGAACGACCACTGACCGCCACGCCCCCGAGCAGGTGCCCGGCCTGAGCGGGATTACCCAGGTGGACGCGGGCAACACGAGCCTCGCGGTGCGCTCGGACGGGACGCTGTTCGACTGGGGCAAGGGGTTCCTGGGCGACGGCACGGACTCCCGCAGCGTGACCGTGCCGCAGCCAGTGCCCGGCCTAGACGGGATCACGCAGGTGGCCGGCGTCGGCGGGCCCACCGGCGTGGGCCACACTCTGGCGCTGCGTTCGGACGGCACCGTCTGGTCCTGGGGTGATAACGCCGACGGCGAGGTCGGCGACGGAACTGTGAACGTCAGGCTCAGTCCGGAGCGGCTCGCGCTGCCA
Organism: uncultured Actinomycetota bacterium; assembly: GCA_963735315.1. GTDB lineage: Bacteria > Actinomycetota > Actinomycetes > Streptosporangiales > Streptosporangiaceae > Trebonia. The sequence continues at coordinate 163,882 of CAVTKQ010000033.1, read as the reverse complement.
GCCGTCACTCGGGTCGCCGTGGGAGGCCAGCAAAGCGCCGCCGTACTGCCCGACGGCACGCTGCTGACTTGGGGTTACAACCTCGAAGGAGGACTGGACATCGACCCGGGTATAGGGAGCAGCCCGGTGCCGACGCCGGCCGCCGGCCTGACCTGGGTCACTCAGGTGGAATTCGGTGACTACTACGGCCTCGCCCTCAGCACTGTCCCAGCCGGCTGGACGCGCGTTCCCAGCCTGACCGATGACACGCAGGCCCAGGCGAGCCAGGCCTTGCGGGCGGCCGGCCTGTTCCTCGGTGCCGTGACCACCAAAGCCGACTTGACCTGTGACGACATCGGCCTGGTGCTGAGCCAGCGTCCTGCGGCCGGCGCCTACGCCAGCCGCAACACCTCGGTCTCGGTCACGATCGGGAAGCTTCCCCCGAAATGCTCCTGACGGGCGGCTCGCGCGCTCGTGGCAGCGCTTGCCGGCGCCTCCGCGCCGGCAAGCGCTGTTCTGTTACCGGGAGCCCGCCCATGTTGTTACCGGGAGATTACCGGGAGCCGTTGACGGATACTTAACAGATATGCATAACATGCATTTAGCTCTGTACCCGCGCTCCGGAGGCTCCTATGCCCACCAGAACCAGGCGCGTCCCGGTCGCGATCGCGTCCGTGGCCCTGCTAAGCCTTGTCGCGTGCGGTTCCGGTACCAGCGCCACGCAGCACTCGGCGAGCATCACGCAGCAGTCGGCACTCACCACGCAGACGATCACCTTTGCCATCTCCGGTCTCGGCAGCGAGGGCCAGTACACAGAGGCACAGGTCAGCAAGTTCGAAAAGCTGCATCCGAACGTCCACGTGGCCGTCGAGGTGCTGTCGTCGGACTCCACCGTGTTCCTGTCGCAGGTAGACACCGCCTTCGCGGCCGGCTCCCGGCTCCCGACCTGGTCGAGTCCGACATCACCTACACGGCCGGGTGGGCCGCGGCGGGCTACCTCCAGCCGGTCAGCTGCCCGCGTGGCCAGTTCAACCAGGGGATGATCTCTACCGGCCTGTACCAGGGCAAGCTGTACTCCTGCCCGTGGTTCCTGAACGTCGAGGGGCTCTGGTACCGCACTGACCTGGTTCCCGCCCCGCCGAAGACCGCGCAGCAGGTCATCACCGACGCCGGGCAGGCGCTCACTGCCGACCGCCAGTTGAAGGAAGGCATCGCGTTCGAGGGCGACAAGTACGAGGGCGCGATCACCGCGTACATGATGCTGGACAAGGCGTTCGGCGGCTCGCTGGACAACCTGTCGAACGTGGACACCCAGCAGAACGTGGCGGCGCTGAACTTCCTGCACAGCCTGATCTACCAGTACCACGTGGCCCCTGGTGACGTGGTCAGCTACCAGGAAGGCCAGACCGGAGACGACTTCGCGGCGGGCTACGCCGCGTTCGCGCTGAACTGGCCGTACGTGGCAGGCCTGCCGCCCGCGCCCGCGGTAAAGGGGCACATCGGCTTCATCCCGTTCCCGCCCGCCCCCGGCGGCTCGCCCGGCGTCGCGCTCGGCGGCGAAGTACTGAGCGTCAACGCCAGGACCACGCACGTGGCCGCGGTCAACGAGCTGATCGGCTTCCTCACCAGCCCGGTGCAAGAGACGGCCCGGGCGATCGCGGTCGCCGACGCCCCGGCGGCGCCGGCCGCGTACACCCCGTCGCTGTTCACCAGCGCGCCGATCTTCAGGGCCGTGCAGGCCATGGCGCCGATCGCGGCGGCGCGGCCAGTCACCCCGGAGTACCTCAACGTCTCCGCTGACCTGCAGGACCTGGTCTGGGCGGCGTACGCGAACCCGGGCCGGGGCGCCGCGTCCGGCGCCTTCAAGAACTATGCGGGCACCATCGCGACCGATGCCAACGCAGCCAGCTAGCAATGGCAGCCGAAGCCGGGACGGCCGACCGTTACCGGACGCCGCGAACAGGAGCAGTGAGATGAGAAGACCTGACGTGCCAGCGGGCCGCCGGCCGACCGGGGCACGCCGCTACCCGGCCGCCGCGGTTCCGCGTCGGTCCGCCCAGACCGCCGTTCTCGCTGGGCAACTGGCCGGTGTCCCGGCGGCTCAGCGCGGTTATCGTCATAGCGGTCGCCCTGGGTGTCGTCTTCGGCGGCCTGCGGGTCACCGCCGCCATCGGCACCGCGATCGCGTTCGCCCGGACGACACAGCTTGCCGTCCTCGGCGAGAAAGCCGCCACGCTGGCCCAGGCGATGGAAGACGAGCGCGACCTCACCGCCGCGATGTGCGCCGCCAGTCCCGGCGGGCGGTGCCCCACTGTCGGTGAGAAGGTGGACGGAACCGCCCGGTCACTGCAGGCCGAGATCCGGCGTGCGCAAGCGGCGACCAGCGCCGCGGCCGGGCCGGTGCGGACCCTGGCGGCCAAGATCGGCGGTCCGTTTCCGTCCAACACTCAGGCCAAGGCGGCGGCGGTGATCGCCATGCTCGGCCACCTCGCCAGCCTGCGCACCCGCGGGGTAACCCAGCCGCCGCAGGCGGTGATCGTCGCCTACACGGAGGCCATCGGGAGCCTGTTCGCCCTGAACGACGAGATCACCAGCGCCAGCGGCGACTCCCTGCTGTCCGACGAGGTCCGCACGCTCGGCTCGCTGTCCAGGGCAAGGGACGAGGCCTCCCAGGAGCGCGCGATCCTCGACGCCGCGCTGGTCGAGGGCTCGTTCAACGGCGTCCCTGCGGCACTGGCCACCGCGCAGGGGCTGGAAGACACCGACCTGGCCGCGATCGCGACGTCGGCCACGCAGGCCGAGGAGAACGACTACGTCAGCACGGTGGACGTCGAGAGGACCGACACCGAGGAGATGCTGACCAACTTCCTGTTCCTGAACGCGGTCAGCGACCCGAGGCTCGCCCCTGCCCAGGCGTTCGCGCTGGCGTTCGGCAACGCGCAGTTCACCCGCCAGAGCGTTACCGCGCCTCCGAAACCGGAGGCGTGGTACTCGACCATGACCGACACCATCACCCGGATGCGGACCGTCGAGCAGCGACTGGCCACGGCGGTCGTCGCTCGCAGCCAGTCGCTTGAGCAGGGCGCGCGCGAATCGGCGGTGCTCACCTCTGCGGTGACCTTCGCGTTGCTGCTCCTCGTGCTGATCTTGACCTTCATCCTCACCCGCTCCCTGGTTCACCCGCTGCGCAGGCTGCAGGCGGACGCGCTCGAGATCGCGACGGTGCAGTTGCCGGCCCGGGTCGCCGCACTCAGCCAGGCCGCGAACCCCGGCGTAACCTTGGCAGTCGAGCCGGTCAGCGTGCACTCTACCGACGAGATCGGCAAGGTGGCCCGTGCGTTCGACCGGGTACACGGCGAGGCCGTACGGCTCGCAGGCAACGAGGCGCTGCTGCGCGGCAACCTCAGTGCGATGTTCATCAGCCTGTCCCGCCGCAGCGTGCCGCTGATCGAGCGACTGGCGCGCAAGATCGACTCCCTGGAGCAGAACGAGGACGACCCCGGCCGGCTGTCCAGCCTGTTCTCGATGGACCACCTGGTCACCCGCATGCGCCGGAACTCTGAGAACCTTCTCGTGCTCGCGGGGGAGGAGCCGGTGCGCAAGTGGAGCGAACCGGTGCCGCTCACCGACGTGGCCGGCGCGGCAACGTCGGAAATCGAGCAGTACACCAGGGTGGTGCTCGACATCCAGCCCCGGGTCACGGTCTCCGGGCAGGCGGCCTCCGACGTCGTGCACCTGCTCGCGGAGATCATCGAGAACGCCACCAGATTTTCTCCCCGGGATACCCCGGTGCACGTGTCGGGCCACGAGTGCGGCAGCGGCGGAGTGCTGCTCGAGGTCCGGGACAACGGGGTGGGCCTCTCAGCGGCCCGGCTGGCGGAGCTGAACGGCCGGGCTGGACACCACGCCGGAGATCGACGTGTCGGTGTCCAGGCACATGGGGCTGTTCGCCGTATCGCGGCTCGCGGCGCGGCACGGGGTAAAGGTCCGGCTGCGCACCGCGTCGCCGCAGGGGCTCTCCGCCCTGGTCTGGCTGCCCGGCACCCTCGCCGGCCTGGCAAGCCGCCCGGCAGGCCGGCCCGCGACCGCGGCACGCCGCCGCCGAGCTCACTGCGGCCGGCCGGCCGGTCCCTGGCCGGCGCGGCTTCGTCCTGCTCGCCGACCCCGGGCAGGACGACAGCACTGACGGTTACCAGGCCAGCGGCCCGATCACGGCTACCGCGCGGTCGAACTGGTTCCGTGCCGAGCGTCCGTCAAGCGCGAGTGCGGGGGCCGCGTTCGCCAGCGAGGTTGAGCAAAGCACCGAGACGGTCAGCGCGCCGTTGCCCGGCGACCATACGGCGGCGGGCCTGCCGAGCCGCGTACCGGGAGCCAACCTCTTCTCCGGTTCGGCGGCCAGCGCGGCATCGGAAGCCTGGGGACCAGGCGAAACGCCGGCGGTCAATCCGCGGCAGCCGAGCCGCGGTACGGAAGCGGCAGCGCCGGCACCGCCGAGATCGCTGTCCAGGCGCTCAGCCCAGCAGGCACGCGCCCGCCTCGGCGGGTTCCAGCTCGGCGGCCGCCAGGCCGAGGGCCTGGCGTCAAGCGAAGGAGAGGGGAGCTAGGTGGTGAGCCGAACCTACCGCCAGGACCTGAACTGGCTAGTCACCGAATTCACCGCGCAAGTCGAGGGCGTCTCGCACGCGATCGTGGTGTCCGCGGACGGGGTGCCGCTTGCGCTGTCGGCGGGTATCCCCGCCACGGCCGCCGAACAGCTCGCCGCCATCACCTCCGGGCTGACCAGCCTCATGCAAAGCGCGGCGCGCGCCTTCGACGGCGGGGCGACCACGCAAGCGCTGGTCGAGATGGACGCCGGGCTGATGTTCGTCAAGGCGATCAGCGACGGTTCGAGCCTGGCCGTCCTTGCCGCGCCCGAATGCGACGCCCTCCAGGTCGCGTACGAGATGACCCGGCTAGTCGGGGAGGTCGGCGAACTGCTGACCCCGGCAGCCCGGGCAAAGGCATGAGGGACAAGCCGTCCACGTATCGCGAGGCCTGACGAAGCCGGGAACGCCTCAGCGGACCGGACCGCCCCGGCGAGCGGGCTTGCGTCTGCCTGCGGCAGCGGGTGCTTGACCTTTGGCTCAACGGCCGGTGATCTAGGTCCATGGCGAGTGAACCGGACTACGGCCTGCGGCACGACCGGTCGCACGCGTGCGCGGTGCCCTGGGGCGACGGGGGCGCCGGCGCGCACTGGCGCTGCCCGGAGTGCGGGCGGTGGTGGGAACGCGGCTGGGGCCTGGCCGGGGACCAGCCGCCGGTGGACTATGACCTCCTCGCCCGCCGCGCTGGCATCCCCCGTGGCGAGGTCGGGCTGGAACGCCAGCGGGTCGTGTACTCCAGGGGGCCGGGCCTGGACTACGTCCTGTGGGTTCCCGGCGGGGCTCCCGAGGGCCGGGGCTGGCCGGTGATCGTCTACCTGCACGGCGGCGGCGAAGGCGGCGGTCATCCCTCCAGCGCGGCGCGGGGCGGCCTGCCGGGGCAGATCGAGCAGGGCCTTACGGCGCCGTGGGTGGTGGTGTCACCGCACTGCCCGAATCCACCGCAGCCGAACCGGCCCAGCTGGTCGGAGTTCCGCGACGAGGTGCTGGCCGTCGTCGACGAGGTGCGGCTGAGGTACCCGGTCGATGACACGGCGGTCCTGCTGACCGGGGCGAGCATGGGCGGGTACGGGACCTGGGACCTGGCGGCGCGGTGCCAGGGGAGGTTTCGCGCGGCCGCGCCGGTGAGCGGCGGCGGGGACCCGCTGCGCGCGGAGGCTCTGGCGCGGCTGCCGCTTTGCGTGGTCCACGGGGCGCATGACACCGTCGTCCCTGTTGAACGGTCGCTCGAGATGGTCCGGGCCGTCCGCGGGCACGGCGGCGAGGTCCGTGAGGTTCTCTACCCCGACGCTGGCCACGGGGACGCCGTCGAACGCGCTTACGCACCAGGATCGGAGTTGTACGACTGGTTCGCCGCCGTGCTTGCCGGACGCAGGTAAAGGGGACCCGTAACTTGCGGCACGCGGTCCGTGCCGTTGTGACGCTACGCACCGGGGTTGCTGCCCCCGGACAGGCGCTGGGCGCAGCGGATCAGGCCCGACGTGGCTGTAGGCCTGCGGGTGGTTGCCGAGTGACCGTTCGCTGACCGGGTCGTACTCTTCCGGCAGCAGGCCGGTCGGTCCGGCTGCGGCGGCAGCTGGCCGAACAGTTCCTCGGCGTCGTCGCGCCGGCCGGTGAGCAAGTACGCCTCGATGAGCCAGGCGGTGCACAGGTGGAAGCCGCCTTCCCGGCCGGGCAGGCCGTCGTCGCGCCGGTAGCGGTAGACGGTGCCCCCGGCGCGCAGCCCGGCCTCGACGGCGGTGACGGTGGCCTGGAACCGGTGGTCGGCCGGGTCGAGCAGGCCGGACAGGCCCACGTGCAGGCTGGCGGCGTCGAGATCGGTGCTGTCGTAGGCGGCGGTGAAGGCGCCGGACGGTGTCGTTCCAGCCGCAGGCCAGCACGTCCGCGGCGATGGCGTCGCGCAGCCCCGGCCAGGACGGGTCGCGCCGGCCGGTCGCAGCGCTCCGCCATGCGGATGGCGCGGTCGACGGCTACCCAGCACATCACCTTGGAGTGGACGTGGTGCCGCGGCATGAGGCGCTCTTCCCAGATGCCATGGTCGGGTTCGTGCCAGCGCCGCGCCACCGCGTCGCACATGGCGACGGCCAGGCGCCAGTCGGCGTCGCTGAGCTGGCCGCGCCGCGCGGAACAGGTCGTAGATCAGCTCAACCACCGCGCCGAACACGTCGAGCTGCACCTGCTGGTCGGCCAGGTTGCCGACCCGAACGGGCCGCGAGCCGGCGTATCCCGGCAGCGTGTCGATGACCGCCTCGGGGCCAGGCGTGCTGCCGTCGAGCGTGTAAACGGGATGCAGCCGCTCGGGCGCCGGCAGGCCGGAGAGGACGCCGCGCAGCCAGTCCAGGAAGGCGTCCGCCTCCGCGGTCGAACCCAGAGACACCAGCGCCCGCGCCGTCAGCGCGGCGTCCCGCAGCCAGCAGTACCGGTAGTCCCAGTTGCGGATCCCGCCGATCTCCTCGGGCAGCGAGGTGGTGGCGGCGGCCATGATCGCGCCGGTCCCGGCGTGGCACAGCGCCCGCAGCGTGAGCGCGGAGCGCGCCAACGAGGTCCGGTCTCCACGGCCGGCAGCGTCAGGCGGCCAGCCACCGGGACCACGAGGCCCGGCCAGCTCGCGAGCGGCGCTGAGGCTCGGCCACGGGGTGCGGGGACAGGTCGTCGGTGCCGCAGCGCAGTTCCAGCACCACCGGCTGGTCCGGGCCGGGCTCGCACCACGGCGCGGGCCGACTCGATGCGCGCCGTCCCAGATGATCTCCCACGCCGGCGCCCGGGGAGCGCAGCACGATCGGGTCGGAGGTCCCCACGACGAGCAGCCCGTCCGGCATCTGGCCTGCAGCCGGGCCATGACCTGCCCGAACTCCGGGCGCGGAGCGAACTCGACCACCGCCGGGGCCGAACCGCTGATCACCCGGACCAGGTCCGTCCGGTGCGGCTCGGTGTGATGATCGAGGTAGTCGGTGACCAGCAGCCCCGGACCAGCGGGTCTCCAGCGTCATGGTGCCCGGTCACGTACCGCTGCCCGAGCGGCAGAGCGTCGCGCTCCGGCCGGACCGAGAAGTGCCCGGCCGGCCGCGCCGCCCAGCAGGTGCGCGAACACCGCGCGCCGAGGCCGGGCCGGGAACGCACTGCCAGCACACCGTCGCGTCCGGTGTCAGCAGCGCCACCGAACGCCCGTTCGCCGAGCATGGACAGCCGTTCGATCGGCGGCGCGGCCTCCCCGTACAGCCAGGCCGCCCGCAGCTCTGCCAGCAGCGGACAGGACGACGGCCACCTCGTGCGGGCCGCGAACGCGGTACGCGGCGAGCGTGGCGCCGTCGCCGACCTTGATGCCCAGGTCCGGGCCCGCGAGCCGGGCGAACACCTCCTCGTCGCTCACGTCGTCGCCCACGAACACCGCCGCGGTGGCGCCGCACCGATGCCGCAGCACGTCGAGCGCCTCGCCCTTGTCGGTGCGGATCACCGACAGCTCCACGACGGCGGTGCCCTCGGTGACGTGCACCCCGTCCCAGGTGCCCGGCCCCGACCGGACCTTGGCCAGCACCTGCTCGGCGACCGCGCGGGTCGGCCTGGCGCACGTGCACCGCCACGCTCGCGGGCTTGACCTCCAGCACCACCCCGGGCTGCTCGCCGGCGATCCTCCGCACTGCGCCGGCGAGCCCGTGCTGCAGCCCGCGCGCACGCTGGTCCAGCGTGTGGACGAACCCGACGTCGAACTCCGAGCCGTGGCTGCCGACCAGGTGCACCTCGGCGGGCAGCCGTGACATCGCCGCCAGCTCGCGCAGCGCGCGCCCGGAGATGACCGCCGTGGTCGTCTCGGGCAAGATGGCGAGCGACCGCAGCGCCGACACCGCCTCCGGCAGCGGCCGGACCGACCACGGATCGCCGGTGACCGGCGCCAGCGTGCCGTCGTAGTCACATGCCACCAGCAGTTGCGGCGTGCGAGCCACCGTCGTCAGGGCCTGCCGCAGCCCGGCGTCCAGCGGGACCGTGGACGGGCGGCACACCGCCGGCCGGTCCGCGCCGGCCGTCGGTGCCGGCCGCTCTGGGTCGCATTGCGTCGTCATCGCGGCCGCACCGCGAGCGCCGTCTGCCTGAGCCGCTTCATTGCCTGACCCACCTCCGGACGACCTATGAATACATGTTATGTATAACAAGATACTAAAGAGAGATGGGGCGGTCAACGGCCAGACAGGCCTTGACGGTGGCCGACAACCTGGCGTTCGGGCTGAAGCTGCGGCACACCCCGAAGGCGGAGATCAGGCGGCGGGTCGGGGAGGCGGCGGAGCTGCTCGGCCTGGAGCCGTACCTGGCGCGCAAGCCGGCCGCGCTGTCGGGCGGGCAGCGGCAGCGGGTCGCGATGGGCCGGGCGATCGTCCGCGAGCCGGCCGCGTTCCTGATGGACGAGCCGCTGTCGAACCTGGACGCCAAGCTGCGGGTCTCGATGCGGGCGGCGCTGAACCAGCTGCACGAGCGGCTCGGCACCACCACCGTGTACGTGACCCACGACCAGGTCGAGGCGATGACCCTGGGCAACCGGGTCTGCGTGCTGCGCGACGGGCAGCTGCAGCAGGTCGACACCCCGCAGGAGCTGTTCGACGCGCCGGTCAACCTGTTCGTGGCCGGGTTCATCGGCTCCCCGGCGATGAACTTCGTCACCGCGGAGCTGGCCCGCGACGAGGGGCCCGCGGTGACGTTCGCCGGGTTCCGGCTGCCGGTGCCCGCGCCGGTCGTCTCGGGCAAGCCGGGGCTGGAGGACTACTTCGGGAAGAAGGTCATCCTCGGGATCCGGCCCTCGGACTTCGAGGACGGCGCCTTCGGCGACGTGGCCTGGCCGCGGGTCGACGTCACGGCCGGGGTCACCGAGGGCCTGGGCACCGAGATCCACGCGATCTTCACCATCGACGCGCCGCCGGTCGAGCACGCCTCGATCACCAGCGCGGCCCGCGGGGACGACGACGAGGACGAGGGCTTCGCCCTGGCCGGCGGCCGGTCGCTGTGGACCGCGCGGGTCAGCTCCCGCTCCGCCGTAAGGCCCGGGGCCCCGCTCCAGCTGGCCATCGACACCAGCAGGCTGCACTTCTTCGACCCCGCCACCGGCGACTCCATCGGGCACCCGCTGACAGCCAGCGTTACCGCCGCCGCGGCAGCATGAACAACGTCACAGGCACACGAGGCAAGGAGCCCAGTTGACCCTCTACGGCGGCCTCGCACGGAAACCCGCCGCGCAATGAGCCGCCAGCGCACGGCCCCGGGGGCAGCCAGATTTATCAGACGAGCTCCTCCTGGCAGCGTTCCAGCCAGTCCAGGTCTGCCTGCAGGTGCAGTACGGCGCCCTCGATCAGCAGCCGGGCCGCCGGGGTCGCCGCGTCCATGCCCGCCTGCATGTCCATCAGGTTTCGCATGAGGCCAAAGTAGTGACGGCGCTGCGCGTTAATCAGCTCCATACGGTCGGCCAGGCCCGCCATCGGCGCGAGCACCAGCTTCATGAAGAACTCGTCGCGCACCCGCGGGCCCTCGATCGGCTCCTGCACCCACGCGGTCAGCTGCTCGCGCCCCGCCGGGGTCAGCTCGTACACCCGCTTGTTGGGGCGGCTGTCCTGCTCCACGTCCTGGCTGCTGACGAGCCCGTCGGCTTCCAGCCGCTTGAGCGTGACGTAGACCTGCCCGATGTTGGGCGAGGGGTACGCCTGCCCGAAGGTCTGCTCAAGGGCGAGCTTGAGCTCGTACCCGTGCGCTGGTTCCTTCGCGAGCAGCGCCAGCAGGGGCTGCCGCACTTTCTTGCCTCCTCAGTGGAGCCGCGTTACTTAACGGCCATCTTCGCATCGCGGCCGTTTGCCTGCCTCATCTCAGGGCGGTAACGGCGGTTGACACATGCCTAACGTATGTGCATAACACGAATTTATCTCAACCCCCCGCCGGATGCCTAATGGCGGGCATGTCCAGATGATCACGCAGCTAACGCAGGTCACGAGGCGGAGGGCAGCTCGAGCCAGTCCTGCCAGCTGATGTCACGGCCCAGGTAACGGGGCTGCAGAAACGGCCAGTCGGCGGCGATCCACCGCGGCACCAGCTCGTCAAGCGCGCGCTCCGCCTCGCCGTCGGCGAGGCCGTCCACCACCCACCAGGAGACCTCGCCGTCGGATCCGGCGCGCTCGGGCGGGTCGATGTAGACGCAGCCGAGGATCACCGTCTCCCGCTCGTCCAGCAGCGCGTAGTTGAAGGACTGGTGCGCGGCTATCTCCTCCTCGTGCCGCAGCAGGTCGAGGCGGTCCTCTTCGAAGGTCATCGTCTCAGCGGGCCAGCCCCAGGCCGGGCCGAAGATCTCCCACAAGCGCCCGCGCGAGCCCATCACGGCGGGATAGTCGATCGCAGCGTCCGCCTCCCTGATCGGCCGCAGGTGAAGCGCGGTACCGGGCACGGGCACGCGGACGGGGTGAACGAAGTCCTCAGGCAGCCAGCTCATAAGGCCCGAGGCTACGCTCCCGCCGCCGGGTGCTACCGTCTCGGGCTGCCGGTCACTAATCCAGTCCATCAAGCGCATGGCGAATCAGGTTCGTGACGTCGCGTGCTCCCTGGACCCGGCCGCAGACCTGGCCGACGCTGACGCGATGCCCCTTCACCCAGGGCGTCTCCCGCGCGAGGGCCCTCACGGTCTCCACCGGGACCTCGACCGCCCGGATGACGTCGTAAGTGAAGCAGTCAAGGACGATGAAGACACAAGCGTCGAACTCCCAGCTGCGAAACGGCGAGAAGGACTGGCTGCGCCGGTCGCCTGGGTCAACAAGCCGGCACTTCACCTGCAGCCTGCGGTCTCCTGGTACCTGGCTGCTCAGCAGTGCGCGACGATCGTCACGGTGCTCGAAGCCGGTATCGCGGTGGTCCCGACCTTGGCCGCGGTGCCCGCGCTTTGCAGTGCACCGCAGACCGCGGCCTGGCCGGGCGACGTGACGAGGACGTAGACCGCGGGCGTCCCCGGTTTGTAGATGAGGCCGTCTAGCTGCGATACGAGGGCACCGGCGGCGATCACTATCAGCGCGGCCGCCGTCCAGTTCCGTGAGCACCGCAGCGACTCGGCGCTCGACACGGCCAGCCGTCCCACCGACTCCCGGTAGGATTCCCATGAGGCGGTGGCATCGACCTTCGGGGCCCCGTATGCGGCGGAATTCGCCTTAAACAGGGCGACCACGCCGAAGGATCCGGCCAGTGCGGCCAAGACGAGTACACCCCACTTGCTAACGGAGTAATTCAGGTCGCCGAGCTTATCCGGAATGATCACCACCGAGATAGCGGAGAAAGCGCTGATGATCGTCGCGATCCCCGCGGACCACTTCTCAGCCACGCCCCGGACGTTCGCCAGCTCGCTATGCTGGGCGAGGTTGAACTCCTTCTGCCATTGTGCGTCGTCGGCCGATGGCGGCCCCCCGCCGCTCATGCGAGCGGCATTTCGATATCAGCCGACTGTCCGCACCCCGTCGCGCCCGCCTGGTGCACGACGCCGCAGTTGCAGGAAGCCTCCGTGGTTGATGCCGTCGGCACTGCTCTGATCCCGAACACAAGGCCAAGAGGCACGTTCATGGGATGGCCGCAGCGCGGGCAGTCGCCGCGCTTTTGCCAGCTAATCGGCTGCCCGTCGTCACCGCGCTCCGGCACCCAGGGCCATGAGTTTACCGCCTCGGCCCACGCCGGGGGAGTCTTAGTCTCGTAAGGAAGCTCTGCCATGCCGTCCCCGCCTTCCCCGCCGTACGTTTCCCCGACCGTACGTTTAGTGCGCATGCTCTCATGGCGGCGAACGAATCGCAATATGCATAAAATGTAGAATTCCGTTCAAGTGGCTAGCCGTATCCAACGTCCGGACTTTGTCCTTGTTCGCTGAAGCCGCGTTCCTTTTCATTCACGCTCTGGGCTACGAAGAGAGTTCGGCGCGCGGAGGGAACGGGATAAGGACCGCCGTGATGTTGTCAGCGCTGCCGCGTGGATCGTACAGCAGCCCGGCATGCGGCGTATCGTCGGCTTCATGGTGCTTTCACAGCGCAAGGTCCTGCTCCTGGCCGCCGACGACTTCGAGGACATGGAGCTGCTCTATCCCCTCTACCGGCTGGCCGAAGAGGGCGTCGCGGTGACCGTGGCCGGCCTAGACGATCACCCGCTGCGGGGCAAGAAAGGCTACGGGCCGCTGCCCGTCGATACCACCGTGGACCACGTCGCCGAGGCTGACTTCGACGCGCTGGTCATCCCCGGCGGCTACGCGCCGGACAAGCTGCGCCGCTCGGAGCAGGTGCTGGCCCTGGTCCAGGCGTTCGACACCGGCCGCAAGCCGATCGCCTTCATCTGCCACGCGGGCTGGGTGCCGATCTCCGCGAAGATCATCAAGGGCCGCCGCGCCACCAGCGTCGGGGCCATCCGCGACGACATGGTCAACGCTGGTGCGGACTGGGTCGACGAGGCCACCGTGGTCGACGGCAACCTGATCTCCGCCAGGACCCCCGCCGACCTGGGCCCGTGGATGAAGGCGCTGCTGCGGGCGCTGGGCAGCTACTAGGTTGCGGACCGCGCGATCAGGCGTGTAGCCTCCTTCTATAAGTCGCCACTTATGAAAGGAGCTGACATGACCTTCGATCCCGTGGCCACGGCCGGCCTGGTGACCCGTGAGGTCCGCACCGGCTCGCGCGACGGCGCGCCGACGAAGATCGCCATCGCCCGCCGGACCTACCCGACCAGCCAGGCCGACCTCTGGGACGCGCTGACCAGCGCCGAGCGGATCCCGCGCTGGTTCCTGCCGGTCAGCGGCGAGCTCAAGGTCGGCGGCCGCTACCAGCTTGAGGGCAACGCCGGCGGCGTCGTCGAGCGCTGCGAGGAGCCGGAGTCGTTCGCCGTGACGTGGGAGTTCGGCGGGATGATGTCGTGGCTGCGGGTCACGCTCGCCCCCGACGGCCAGGGCACCAGGCTTGAGCTTGCCCACGAGGCGCACGTCGACCCCGGCATGTGGGAGCAGTTCGGCCCCGGCGCGGTGGGCGTCGGCTGGGACCTCGGCCTCATGGGCCTCGGCCTGCACATCGAGAGCGGGGCGCAGGTCGACCCGGCGACGGCCGTCACCTTCCCCGCCTCGCCCGAGGGCGCGGAGTTCATCCGGCGGTCGGCCGCGGGATGGGCCGACGCCGCCGTCAAGGACGGTGACGAGCCCGGCCCGGCGCACGAGGCGGCCGAGCGCACGGTGGCCTTCTACACCGCCCCGCCCGAGGTGCGCCAGGTAACTAGAGTGCGCGGAGTCTTCGAGGCCCTCGGCGAGCCGGTCCGCCGGCTCATCCTTGAGCTGCTCGCCGCCGGCGAGCAGCCGGTGGGCCCGCTCGTCGCGGCGCTGCAGTCCCGGATGCCGATCTCGCAGCCCGCCGTCTCCCAGCACCTCAAGGTGCTGCTCGAGGCCAACCTCGTGAGCGTGCGCGCCTCGGGCACCCGCAGGCTCTACGCGCTGGACCAGGCCGGGGTGGACGCCGCGCAGGCGTGGCTGGCCCGGCTCGCCGACCCGCTCGGCCCGTTCGCCCAGCCGCTCGACGCGCTGGCGACCGAGGTCGCGCGCGGCCGCCGGGCCCGCCGGGCCGCCGCGGCCGGGCGGCCCGCGGCACGGCCGCCAGGCGAGCAGGACAGCCGGCCCGCCTGATCACGCCTAAGATGCCCCTATGGTCGGCACCGTCGACGCGTGGAGCGTCGAGCCCGTCGTCAATCCCGGCTTGCGGGAAGGCAAGCGCCAGCGCCTGATCCGCATGACGAGGCAGCAGGTCGCGGGCCGTACCGGGCCGGTGCGCCAGGTCCGCTACCGGGACCAGGTCGTCTCGCCGCTCGCGCTCGAGCTCGAGTGCCGGAAGCTGATGCGGCGCGCCCAGCGAGCGATCGCCGTCGTCGTGTCGTCCGGGGTCTACGCGCGCGACCTGCGCGGCGCCGTCGACGAGCGCGACCTGCGCCAGCACGAGTGGGAGATCGCCGTCGCGCTGCGCGAGATCACCGAGTTGCTGCTTGACCTCGTCTCAGCGCCGGCGGCGGCACGGCGGGGCCGATGACGGCCACCGTGCTGGTCTCGCAGAACCGCGCGATATCGATGGCCCGCGACGCCACCACCGCCCGGGTCCTGGCGCTTGAGCTGCTGGCGGCGCACGTGGCGGCGGCCGAGGCCGCGCGGCGGGACTGGGAGGGCGCCCACCAGGCGGCGGCCAAGAACGACAAGTACCTCGACCTGGTCGCGCGCACGGCGGCCGACCAGCATGCCACCATGGAGATCACCGGCATGGCCGAGCAGGCCGCCAGGCGTCGCAGGCACTGCGCGAGACCCTGCAGCGGGCCACCCTGGCGGCGGAGGCGCTGGCCCTTCCGGCCCGGTGCCCTCAGCCGGAGTTGACCGACCGGGCGTTCGCGGCCTGCTCGCCCGGGTTGATCCCGAACGAGATGATGCGCCGGGGATGGATGCGGACGATGGTGTCCTCGAAGTTGTCGCCGAAGGCCTTGCCGCCGGAGGCACGACCTCGGCGGTCCCGCGGATCTCGATCATCCGCGGCTGCCACGGCGGGAGGACGTCGTCCACCACGATGGCGGCCCGGCCGCCGTGGCGCACGTCGCGGACCTTCTTGGTCTGGCTCATCCGCATCCCGCCCACCTCGATGGCGTCGTGCTCGGGGTTGTAGCGGAACGACGTGGGCACCACGTGCGGCTGCCCGTCCGGGCCGACCGTCGCGATCCGGCCAAGCCGCTGCCCCGCGAGGTACTCAAGTTCCTTCTCGGTGAACACGCTCATGTCAGGCGCACCCGCCCGTCGACGGTGGCATTCCGCGCACGCACGGTGCGGACAACGACGCGCTCTTTCGCGAGATCGCCGAGTTCCTCGCCACTGCCGGCAACACCGGCCGGTAACGACGCGAGCAGCTCCAGGATCGACTCGCCGTACTTGGCCAGCTTCGACTCGCCGACGCCGTTGATCCCGGCCAGCTCCGCGCAGCGAGGACGGGCGCGGCGACCGCGATCGCCCGCAGCGTCGCGTCGTGGAAGACCACGTAGGCCGGGACGCCCTGCTCCTTGGCGGTGGCGCCGCGCCAGGCGCGCAGCCGCTCGAACACGGCCTCCTGCTCCGGCGACAGGTCGGCGGCGGCCAGCTTGCCGGCGCC
The DNA here is from genome assembly GCA_963735315.1 of uncultured Actinomycetota bacterium. GTDB lineage: Bacteria > Actinomycetota > Actinomycetes > Streptosporangiales > Streptosporangiaceae > Trebonia. Next base: position 148,122 of record CAVTKQ010000033.1, on the reverse strand, counting down.
GGCGCGACCGGCGCGGCGCCGGCGACGCCCGCGAGGAGCACGCGCGCCGCGCGGCTGCGGCATGTCCCGGCGCAGGGTCACCGACCCGCTGCCCGCGCAGCACCTCGCCGGCCGCCTCGGTGATCGCGAGCGTCTGGTACTCGCCCTGCACCGCGAGCAGCCCCTGGGCGAGGAGCTGCCGCACGACGCCGCGCCACTGCGACTCGTTCAGCTCGAGCCGATGCCGAACGTCTTCAGCTCGTGGTGCCCGTTGCTCCGACGACCTTGGCGGTCTTCTTGCCGAGCAGGATGTCGATGACCTGGCCCGCGCCGTACCGCTGGTCGCGTTCCCGGTCCAGCCGCACGATGGTGGACAGCAGCTTCTGCGCGGGCACCGTCCCGTCCCAGGTCTCCGGCGGCGACAGGCAGGTGTCGCAGTTGCCGCACGCGACCGCCCGCTCGGAGAAGTAGGCGAGCAGCTGCGACCGGCGGCAGTCGGTCGTCTCGCACAGCGCCGAGCATCGCGTCCAGGTGCGACGCCATCAGCCGCCGGTGCGCGAGGTTGCCCTCGGAGGAGTCGATCAGCCGCCGCTGCTGCACCACGTCGGCGAGCCCGTAGGTCAGCCACGCGGTCGCGGGCTGCCCGTCGCGCCCCGCGCGCCCGGTCTCCTGGTAGTAGCCCTCGACCGAGCGCGGCATGTCGAGGTGCGCGACGAACCGCACGTCCGGCTTGTCGATCCCCATGCCGAACGCGATCGTCGCCACCATCACCAGGCCGTCCTCGCGCAGGAAGCGCGCCTGGTGCTCCGCCCGCATCCGCGGCGTCGAGCCCCGCGTGGTACGGCAGCGCGGGGATCCCGTTGTCGGTGAGGAACGCCGCGATCTTCTCCGTCGAGTCCCGCGACAGGCAGTACACGATCCCGGCTTCCCCGGCGTGCTCGGTGCGCAGGAACGACAGCAGCTGCTTGCGTCGGCTCGTTCTTCGGCACGATCCGGTACTGGATGTTCGGCCGGTCGAACGACGACACGAACAGCTTCGACGCCGGCCAGCTTGAGCCGGATCGCGATCTCCTCGCGGGTCGCCGCGGTCGCCGTCGCGGTGAGCGCGATCCGCGGCACGTCCGGCCAGCGCTCGTGCAGCACCTGGAGCTCGAGGTAGTCGGGCCGGAAGTCGTGGCCCCACTGGGACACGCAGTGCGCCTCGTCGATCGCGAACACCGAGATCCGCGAGGCGGCGAGCAGCTCAAGCGTGCCGGGCGAGCGCAGCCGCTCCGGCGCGAGGTAGAGCAGGTCGAGCTCGCCCGCCTTGAACTGCTGCTCGACGACGTGCCGTGGTCCCCGGGTCCTGGGTCGAGTTCAGGAAGTCCGCCCGGATCCCCAGCTGCCGCAGCGCCTGCACCTGGTCCTGCATCAGCGCGATCAGCGGCGAGATGACGATCCCGGTGCCCGGCCGGACCAGCGCGGGGATCTGGTAGCACAGCGACTTCCCGCCGCCGGTCGGCATCAGCACGAGCGCGTCGCCGCCGCCGATGACGTGCGAGATGACCTCCTCCTGCCGGCCGCGGAAGTTCTCGAAGCCGAACACCCGGTGCAGCACGGTCGCCGCCCGCCTCGCCCCGTCCGGCACGGCGCCAGGCGCACGGCAGGCGCGCCGGACGCGCGTCAGCCGCGTCCGGTGCACCCGGCACTGGCGCGTCGCTGGCGTCGCGTGAGTCGCTGGGGGAGGGCACGAGGAAAATCCTACGGGCCAAGACCGACAGTCAGCCGCCAGTCCCGCCGTGCGCGCGGGAATTGCAGGACTCGTCGAGCCGGACCGCGACCACGCCGGCCAGGATCAGCAGCCCGCCGAGGAACTGCATCCCCGTCGGCACCTGGTGCAGCAGCACCCAGGCGAACCCGGCCGCGAACAGCACCTCCGCCATCGCGACGAACGACCCGAGCTTCGCCCCGAGCCGCCGCGCCGCCGCGATCCCGGTGACGTACGCGATGGCCGCCGCGACCACGCCGAGCCCGAGCACCGGCACCAGCCAGCTCACCTGCGTCGTTGAGCAGCGTCACGGCGGCGGCGGCGAACCGCAGCGGCATGACGCGCGGCCGCGCCGAGCAGCGCGATCGACGGCCGCCCCGGTGATCATCCCGCCCCAGGTCAGCGCCACCGGCGGCAGCGCGTCGCCGCCGTCGGCGGCGGATGTCTGCGCCGACTGGAAGAAGTACACCGCCATCGAGACCGCGGCGGCGAGCGCGCACAGCACCCCGGTCAGGCTGACGCCGCCGGAGCCCGACAGGTTGAGCATCAGCGCGAGCCCGCCGAGCGCCGCGACCCCGCCGAGCACGGTCAGCAGCCGGGGCCGCTGCCCGTGCCGCACCCACAGCCAGCCGACCACGAGCACGATGCCCAGGTACTCGAGCAGGATCGAGATGCCGACGTCCATCCGCGCGATCGCGTTGAAGTAGCAGACCTGGCACGCGGCCACGCCGACCAGGCCGTAGACGACGACCTGCCGCCCCGACCGGCGCAGCAGCGCCCAGCGGCCGCGCAGCGCGACCAGCGGCGGGCACGGTGAGCGCGAGCGCCGCGACGCACACCCGGGCGAGCACCGCGCCGGCGGGCGACCAGCCGGCGCCCATCAGCGCCGCGCCGAACGTCCCCGACGTGCCGAAGCACATCGCCGACAGCAGCCCGAGCCCGATGCCCGGCCCCGGCCGGCCGCGGCCTGACGCGCCGGGCGCGGCGCGCGCGGCACGCGTCCCGGCCGCCGGTCGCGGGTACGATCCCGTCATCTACTGCTGCGCAGGGTTGGCATCCGCCCGCTCCTCGTCACGTACGCCGCTCCCGCGATGCCATCGGCGGTACTGCTGTAAGTGGTATTAGACGAGCTACAGTCATTACCCTAACGAGGGCGGTGAAAGAGGTCAAATGCTTTTTGCCCATGACACCGAAGTTTCGCTCAACGCGACCGCCGCCCTGGTCAACACCGCCCGCGGCGACGCCGAGGAGCTGCCCGACATCGCGGCGCTCGACGCGTTCGTCGAGCACTGGCGCTGGACCGGCAGCCGCACCCACGACCAGGCCGAACTCGACGCGGTCCGCGCGCTGCGCCCGCGGCTCGCCGAGCTGTGGGAGATGACGGAGGACGAGGCGGCGCGGCCTGGTCAACACGCTGCTGCGCGACGCGAACGCGCTGCCGCAGCTGCTCAAGCACGACGGCTGGGAGTACCACATCCACGCGACCTCGCCGGACGCGCCGCTCGCCGACCGGATGGCGGTCGACGCCGCGATGGCGTTCGCCGACCTGATCCGCTTCGGCGAGCTCGGCCGGCTGCGCTTCTGCGCCGCGGACGACTGCGACGACGTGCTTGTCGACCTGTCGAAGAACCGCTCCCGCCGGTTCTGCGGCCTGACCTGCGCGAACCGCGTCAACGTGGCCGCCTACCGCTCCCGCCGCAGTGCCAGCTGACGGCGGTCGGCCAGCTACAGCGCACGGGGCGAGTTGCAGGGATCAACGGTCAAAGACGGGTCAGTCCGGACGCGTTCGTAGTGCGCGCGACGCGAGCCAGGGCTTCTCCGCCTCGCCCATCGGCGTGGACGGCGGGGCCTGGGCGAACGGCCAGATCTCCTCGGAGATGCCGCGCCAGTCGGCGGTCGCGTTCATCTCGCCGAGGATCGCGAACAGCCCCAGGTTGATCCGCTGCACGATCACGTAGGAGCGCGGGATCTTGGCGTACGCGGCGAGCGGGTTCTTGAAGTCCACGTACCTGCGGGCGACCGCGGAGGAGTACTCGCTGGTCATGGTGCGCGGCCCGCGCTCGCGGATCGAGTCGTAGAACAGCGACATGTGCGCGACGACCTGCTCGGTCGCGATCGGCGCGCCCGGGCTCGAGGAAGTCGGCCTCCTCCATGGCGCGGCGGAACGCCTCGGGGTCGTCGTCCACGCACAGCGCCTCGATCATCGCGGATGAGCGGGATCGAGCTCGCCGGCGGTGAAGTGCTTCACCAGGCCGAAGTCGAGGAAGGTGACCCGCCCGCCCGGCTCGAACAGGTAGTTGCCCGGGTGCGGGTCGCCGTTGAACGCGTGCAGCTCGTACAGCGAGCGGAAGGTGAAGCGGTAGATCGTCTCCGCCGCCAGGTCCTTCTCCTCCTGCGGCCAGTCGAGCATCTCGGCGAACCGCGCCCCGGCGGCCAGCTCGCTGGTGATGACCCGGGCGGTGGACAGCTCGTCGATGATCTTCGGCACGCGCGCGGTGGGATGGCCGTCGAAGTAGGCGGCGAACTGCCGCTGGTTCTCCGCCTCGCGCAGGTAGTCGAGCTCCTCGCCGATCCGCTCGCGCAGCTCCTCGATGAGCGCGGTCACGTCCTGGCTCGGCACGGCCATCTTCAGCAGCGACCTGATCAGGGCCGACGTTGCCCAGGTCGGCGGCGATCGTCTCGGCGATGCCCGGGTACTGCACCTTGACCGCGACGGCCTGGCCGTCGGTGGTGATGGCCCGGTGCACCTGGCCGATCGACGCGGCCGCGATGGGCAGCGGGTCCCACTCCTTGAAGATCTGCTCCGGCGGCGCCGCCGAGTTCCGCTGCGATGACGCCGGCGGCGAGCTCGGGGGACATCGGCGGCACGCTGTCCTGCAGCCGGGACAGCACGCGGCGGGCGGGCGGCGCGAGGCCGTCGTCGACGTAGCTGGCGAGCTGCCCGATCTTCATCAGGACGCCCTTCATGGTGCCGAGCGTGTCGGCCACGTCCTGCGCGGTGCGCAGCGCCAGGTCGTCGCGCAGCTGCTGGCGCTGCTCGCCGGCGGCGGCGAACAGCCGCGGCGCGTTCGCCGCGTACCTGGCGCCGCCGCGGGCGGCGAGCCGCATCGCGGTCAGCCCGCGGCTGACCCGTAGCCTCCGGCTGCGTTCACCGCTGTCCGCTCGCTCGGGCCTGCTGCCTGCCCTGCTGGCGCCCCGCTGCTGTGCTCAGGCCCGTACCGCTAGCTCCGCCGCGCCGCGCGCATCCGCAGCGTGAGCCGCTGGCGGGCCTCGAGCACGCCGGGCTCGCCGAGGTAGACCGCGTCGAGGACGCCGAGGACCTGGCGGACCGCCTCGCGCTCCGGCGGCACCGAGTCGCGGTCGGCCGGTGCCGCCGCGCGCCGAAGCCGTACATGGCCCGCGCCCAGCCGGGCAGCGACGCGACGGCCGCGGCGGCGAGGACCTGCCAGACGTCGGCGAGCTCGGGCTCCACGTCGGGCATGCCGATGAGGTACGTCGCGGTGTCCTCCGTCGACTGGCTGGTGGCGAGGGACGGGCGGACGGCCGTCGAAGTAGGCGTCGAGCTCGGCGACGGACGCGGGCGCCCCGCCTCGGCGAAGCCGGCGGCGGGCACCCCGACGAGCTCGGCGGCGGCGGTCATCTCGGCCACGTACTGGTCCTGCTCCGCCGGGGTCAGCGCCAGGCCGTACCGGGCGGCGGCGGCCAGGCCCGACTCGACCAGCGCCGCGTGCACCCAGATCAGCAGCGCCGGGTCGCTGGCCGCGTACGGCTTGCCGGTCACCGGGTCGGTGCCGCGGACCCGCTCGTGGATCTTCCGCACCCGGTCGGCCGCCGCGCGCGCCGCCGCGCGGTCGCCGTAGGTGGTGGTCAGCACGTAGGCCGGCGGTGGACGCGAACCGGCCGGCCGGGTCGTCGCGCCACTGGCTGTGCTGGTCGACGCCGGCCATCGCGAGCGGGTGCAGCGCCTGCAGCAGCAGCGACCGCAGCCCGGAGACCGGCGCCGACAGGTCGGCGTGCAGCCGCCAGGTGACGCTGCCCGGGCCGAAGAAGCCGTCGTCGGCGGGGTCGACGGGCACGCAGGCGGCGAACGCCGCCGCGGCGCGCTGGAACGAGCCCGGTTCCGCGGGAACACCGTCGGCGGTCACCGCGCCGCCCCGCCCGTAGCCGGCGGGCCCGACCAAGGTGTCACGCTTGCCATATAGACAAAGCTACCTCGCCGAACGCTCGCCTCGCACGGGCCGGTGCTAGCGCGCCCGGCCGGCGGCGCCCGGCGTCAGCCGGGCGCGCCGCTCGTCGTCCCCGGCGGGACCCAGCGGATCGTGAACTGGCTGACCTTGTAGTTGAGCGCGTTGAGCGTCGGCGTGATGAAGTTGCCGCCGATGATCGTGGTGGCCTCCTTCTCCGCCGCGGCGATCAGCGGCTGGGTCACGCTCGTGACCGTGCGTCGCCTGCTGGAAGGCCTCGCTCTGCGCCTGCGCGTACAGCACCGACTGGGAGAACTGCGGCTTGATGAGCACGCCGCAGGCCAGCCCCGGGTACGTCCACGAGTGGTCGGAGGACACCGGCTTGGACAGCGTGTTGTCGATCGACACGTCGTGCACCGACTGCGGCAGCTGCGGCAGCGGCAGCGCCATCGTCACGGTGACCTTGCCCGGCGTGGCGCCGGACGGCTTGCTGAGCACGCGCAGCGCGTAGTGCCCGGTCGACGGCTTCCACCAGGCGGCGCCCGGGTTCAGGTCGACGGTCGCCGACGCGTGGCCGACCGCGGAGAACGTCGCGGAGTACCAGCACGGCAGGATGCCCATGGAGTGGGACACCGAGTGCGTGAACAGGAAGTCGAAGGTGGTGGTGCCGAGCGCGGGCTTGTCGATCCCCTCGATCTTCTGCAGCACGAGCGGCCCGACGAGCGTGGTCGAGCTGGACGGACGACGACCACGGCCAGCCGAACGTGACGTGCGGCAGGTGCACGTTCGCGCCGAACAGGTGCAGCGCGGCCGACAGCGCGGCGAGCACGGCCCAGGCGACGACCCGGCGGAAGACGAGGCCGATGATGACGATCACGGCGGTCCACCGCAGCCAGCGCGGGATCCGCGAGTACCAGTGCCGCCCGGGGGCCGCGGCCCGCCGGGCGGGGTCATCAGCACGATCGTCGGGTTCGCGCCGGCTGCCCGTCCGCGGCCGCGCCGCGGCTGGGCGCGCTCGCCCTCGACGAGGCGGCCGTCGGGCAGCCGCACGGTGACGAGCTCGGTGGGGGAGTCCTGGACGGTGTACGCGGCGAGGTCGGCGGGCCTGCCGGGGCCCGGCTCGCGGGCTCGTGGCCCGACACCAGCCGGCGAGCGAGCCATATCACGAAGCGGAACACGGGCTTACCTGCGCTTTCTGTCGTTAGACGGTAGCCGGGTAGTCGAGGCTGAGTACGACGGGAACGGCGCCGAACGGGCTCGCGGAACCGGGCGCCCGGCCGGTCGGGCGCGTCGGGCGCGTCAATGGCCGGCCAGTGCATCTTCTGGTGCTGCGGCGGTGAGGCCGGCCACGGAGTAGGGGAACTCCATGGCGGAGACGCCGTGCCGCCGCAGGAGCGCGCCCCACCGGAACGCGGCGAACGCGGCGGCGAGCTCGCGCACCGACAGCCGGCGCCGGGCGGTGAGGTCGATCCCGTACACCGCGGCGGCGAGCTCGATCGAGGTCGCACGCGCACTGGGTCAGGGCCGCCGACTTCGTAGGATACGAGGTCCCGTCGGCGTTGAGCGAGCCGATCTTCTCGCCGTGCACCGGGGAGTAGCGCGGGTCGGCCTTGCACTGCATCCAGTCGACGGCGGCGAGCAGCTCCCAGCCGATGCCCGTGCAGGCGGCGACGTCGCGGTAGAGGTGCTCGCCGCGGGCCAGCGGCGCCTTGGCGGTGGCGAAGAGCGCGGTGCGTCACCGCGTGCGGGAGCTGCGCCTGGTACCGGGCGGGCCCGCTGGCCGCCGGTCGCCCGGGTGACCCGCGCCGTGGTGACGATCCCGGTGCTGGTGGCCACGCCGGGAACCTGGGCGCTGCCGCGCCGCGCCGCGGCGGCCGCGCCCGCGCGTGCCGGGCGCGGCTGCCCGGCCGGGCGCGCCGCGGCCCGGCGAGGCCGGTGCGGCCGCCGGCGGCGCCGGCGCCGGGGCGACCGTGGCGCCGGGGTGACCGGCGGCGGTCGCGCCGCGGGCCGGCGTCGCCCGGGCCGGGGCGCGCAGCGGGCCGCGGCCGGGCGACGTCGCGCGGCCGGCGCCAGCGGGCCGGGGGAGACGAGGCCGGGATGTGCCCGGCGGCCGCCGCGGCTCCGGCGCTGCCCGCGATGCCGACGTCACGGCGGGCCGGACGGCGCGAGCGCCGGCGCGGCCACGCCGGGGACGGCGCGTGCCCGGTCGCCTGGTGCGCGGCCGTGGCGCGGTCCCGGTGCCGGGCCGCCGCGGCGGCCGCCGGGCCGCGCGTCGGCGTCGCCGCGGCGTGGCCGCGTCGCGGCGGGAGCGGCCTGCGCGGTCGCCGGCGCGGCGGACGGGGTGCGCGGTCGGCGCTGCGGTCGCCGTCGGCCGGTCGCGGACGCCGGACGCCGCGCGCCGCGGCTGTCGAACTGGTACAGGTTGTACAGCTTCATCAGCGCGATCAGGTTCGCGCCGTAGTCCGGGATCGGTCGCGTAGACGCCGGTCAGGTCGTTGGCGAACGCGTCGGGCACGGCGCGGTCGGCCATCGCCCGCGTGTAGTAGCCGCTGGTGGCGAGCAGCTCGGCGTGGTCGGCGATCGACTCCGCGTCGTTGTGGTAGACCCGGAACTGCGCGTCGATCGTCACCCACTGCCCGCCCTGGTACTCCGAGGTCGGCAGGCTCACGCTGCCCGCGGGCCCGCGTCCCCTTGATGCCGAACAGGTTGTGGTACTGCGCCGCGAGGCCGCTGCGCCCCCAGGCGGACTCCTCGATCGCCTGCGCGATCGTCACCGCCGCGGGCACGCCGTAGCGCTGCTGCGCGGCGATCGCGCCCGGGCGCGACCAGGCTGATGAACGCCTGCTGGTCCCTGGTGCCCGGCGTCGCGTACTGCCGCCCGGACGAGCTCGCGGGCGACGTGGCCGGCGAGGCGCGCCGGGCGATGCGCCGGGCTGCGTCGCTGTGCGCCGGCGCGGCTCGGGCGTCGTCGGCGCGGCGGTCGGCGCGCCGTCGGCGTGGCCGTCGGCGTCGCGGCGGGCGTCGGCGGCGCGGCGTGCGCCGGCGTGCGGTGGCGCGCGCCGGCGTGCCGGCGGCGCTGCGCGGCCGGCTGCGCCGCGGCGTGGTGCGACCGGCGTGCCCATCGCGCCGGGGATCGCCGCCCGGCCCGCCGGGCGCCCTGCGCCGCGGGCGCCGCCGCCTTCGCCGCGGAGGCGGTCCGCCTGCGCCGGCGAGCCACGGCGCCGCCGTGCCGCCGGGCGACTCGCGGCCCGGTCGCCGCCCCGGCGCCGCGCTGCCCGGCCGAGCAGGTCCCCGGTGGCGAGGACGCCGGGGACCGCGGCGCGTACCGCGCCCCGGCGCCGCCGTTCCGGCGGAGCCGCGGCGCCGGCGCCGGTCGTCCCGGGCTGGCGCCGGCGCCCGGGATGGCGCGGCTCCAGGCCCGGCGGCTCGCCGGCGGCCGCCCCGGCCCGGCCCGGCGCGCCTGACCCCGGACGCTGCGGCCGGATGCCCGGCCGCGGCGCGGCGTGCGCGCCGGCTGCCCGGCGCTGGCGTTGGCGCGTCCCGTCGGAGTCGCCGCGGTGTGCCGCCGCCGGCGCTGGCCGCCGGCTGCGCGGTGACCGTGGCGCCCGCCGGCTTGAGGTTGCCGTTGTCGACGAAGCCCGCCACGCCCTGGTCGGCGAGCGGAGCCGCCGGACGAGTGCGCGTTGACGGTGAGGCCGGGCAGCGAGTCGGCGCCGATCGTGTCGAGCACGCCGCCGGCGTAGCTGGTCACGACCTCGACGTGGCCGTCGTACAGCGACCCAGTCGCCCGGCTGCGGCTGGTACCCGTCGCCGAGCGGGTGCCAGCGCCCGTGCGCCTGCGCGTCCGCCACCATGGACGTGATGCCGGGCGAGTCCGGGTTGGTGTCGACCCGCACGTCGGCCCACTCGGGCAGCGGCCACGGGTAGCTCGTCGCCGCCGGTGACCCAGCTCTGCTGGCCGACCGCCTGCGCCGCGAGCTCAAGCGTGAGGCTGGCGAACGCCGCGCAGGACTGGCCGTGGTCGGCGCCGTCGCTGCTGGTCTTGTCCCAGATCAGCGCCTCCATCTGGGCCGGGCGTCCTGGTCTTGGCCAGCCGCAGGTAGTACCCGGCCACGTTGACGATCGCCGCGCGCAGCTGCGCGTCGCTCGTCACCCTGGCCGCGCTGTCGCCGCCGACGGCGAGGTCGGTGAGCGTGCCAGGCTGCGCCGCCTGCTCCAGCGCGAGCAGGTGCAGTGGCACGCTGGTCGGCGAGGTCATCGTCGCGGCCGCCCCTGGGACGAAGTTGAACCCGGTTATCACGCCGCCAGTGCTCACGGTCACAAGCGCCGTTGCCTGCTGCCACCATGGCTTCCTGACGGAACGCACGGGTACCACTTCCCCCCTTCGGCGGTTACAGTCCTGCTTGCGGCGTGCGGTATGTTCGCGGATTTCCGGTTGCTCGCTGGTCGCCTGCCTCCTCGTCGCGTCGCGCGGCCTCGGCGCGGGCGCGCTGCCCGGCTACCCGCCGGAGGCGGGCAGGCTGCTCAGGATCGCCTGCACCCGCGGGTCGCCCGGGTTGTCGGCGTTCTGGAACAGCACCCCGGCCTGCTGCGCGATCCGCGACGGCGTGCCGCCCATCCACTGCTGGAAGACGTCGCTCACCAGTGCCGCCTGCGCCGGCGGCGCCGCTGACCGGCGCGGCGCAGCGGGCCGGGTACCCCTGCCTGGTGACGAGCTTCGACGAGCCGGTGTAGCGCTGGCAGTTGGCCGCCTTGCTCTCCAGGCCGGGCTCGACGAGCGCGCCGCCGCTCGTCGACGTCAGCGTCGCGCCGCTGATGATGTTGTTGATCGCCCGCGCCGCGACCTGCAGGCTGTCGATCGGGTTGGCCGCGTTGTACGGGTGGTGCAGGTTGAGCGACCAGGCGATGTCGCCGCCCTGCGCACGGCTGGATCGGCTCGAGGCCCTTGCGGCCGGTCGACTGGTCGACGAAGCCGGGGTTGTTGCCGCTCGTCAGCAGCGAGAAGACCCACAGCACCTGCTGGGTGTCCTTGCCGCAGGCGAAGTTGAGCCCGCTCGGCTCGGCCGCGACGTCGGGGTTCTCGCAGGCCTGCTTGATCTCGCGCCTGCACCGTGGTCACGCTGGCCGGCCAGCTGGCGCTGCCGCCGCCCGACCGCGATCAGGGCCGCGATCGATCCCGGCGAGCAGCGCGGCCGCGCCGACCGCGATCATCCGCCAGTGCGCGCAGGAGCCGCGTGACCGCGCGACCGCCTGGCCCGCTGACCGCCCGTGGTTGATCAGCGCCTCGGTCCGCCCGTCGGGCCCGGACGCCGCCGGCGCCGCCGTCGGCCGGCTCGCGTCGCCGCCGAGTCGCCGTCCGCGCGCCGGCCGGCCGCGGCGTCACCGGCGTAGGCGTCGCTCGTCCGCGTCCGGACGGCGCCGGCGCCGCGGTCCGGCGGCGTCGCCGCGGCCGGTCGCCTGGCGGCGCCCGGGCACGGCGGGGTGGCCACGTTCGCCCAGCCGGGCGCCGTCGGCGGGCAGCGACGGCGAGCAGCCGCCGCTCGAGCTCGGCGGCCCTGTTTTCCAGGATGGCGATCCTGTCGGCATCGTCATAGCTAATATATTCGAAGTCGTGCGTCATGGTCACCCCTTGCTGGCATGTCTGTGCTGGGACTTGCGGTCCGGCCTTGCCGGCGGCGTGCGTCCCGTTAGCGCCCGCGCGCGGCGGCCGGTCGCCGCGGCGCGGGGAAGTGCGCCGCGGTCACCTGGCTGATCGTCGCCGCGCGGTCCATACTCATGTTCCCTATTAGAACACACGTACGACTCTACTGGAAACTATTTGCGAAAAGCAACCTAGTTTCGTTATGCGAGCTTTCGATTTCGTTGGCGAATGATGCTGGTGTGACTACTGGTGTCACGATGCGGTGTACAGACTGCGTGACTGTGCCAGAAGAGAGCGGCCGAGGCGAAACGCGGTCGCCGGCCGCGCCGCGCGCGTGGCACCATGGTCCGGTGCTGAGCGGGCTGCTGACCGGGTACCAGGCGGCGGGGGAGACCGAGGCCGCGGACCTCGAGCGGATGACCCGCCTGGCGGCCAGCGGCGCCCGACCCGTGGTCACGCGGTCGCTGCCGCTGCACTTCACCGCGTCGGCGCTCGTGCGTGCACCCGCGACAGCCGCCGGGTGCTGCTGCGCTGGCACGTCAGGCACGGAGCGCTGGCTCCAGGTCGGCGGGCACGGCGACCCGGGGGAGACCGACCCGCTGGCGATCGCGCTGCGCGAGGCGGCGGAGGAGACCGGCCTCACCGACCTGGTGCCGTGGCCGGACGCGTCGCTGCGGCACGCGGTGGTCTGCTACGTGCCGCCCGTCGGCGACCGAGCCCGAGCACGAGCACGCGGACCTGCGGTACTTCCTCGCCACGGCGAGCCCGGACGCGATCGCGCCGGAGAACGAGCACTCGCCGCTGCGCTGGCTGCTCCGTCGACGAGGCGCGGCAACCTGGTCGGCGGCAACAACCTGACGCGACACACCGCTTGTCCGTGCCGGCGGCCTGTGCTCGCGCCTGCTCGGTGGAACTCCTTAGTTGATTGCATAGATTTTCGTTACTTGACGGAAATCTTCCGGCGAAACGGGCTGTGGACCGAAAAGCCGCACGTGTGCACCATGGTGTCGAACGCGTGCTTTATGGTACTTTGCACCGCATCGTAGGCATCTGGTCCACGCTGGCGCGTCGGCCAGCGCGAAGTCGGCGTCACGTGCCGGCCGAAGTGCCCAATCATTGGCGTATCGATAGCAAATCGTGATTCTTCGGCTTCACGTCCTTAACGGGGCTAACTTACGCTCCTGGCAAGTTCGCGCCTGGAGCGGGCCCTACCGGGCCGGTCGGAGGCGCACAACAGCACAGCCAAGGAGCGCAATTGATGTTTCGGAACAGACGGCGGACGCGCATAGCGCGGGTCGCCGTGGCCGGAGCGGCGGCCCTGCTCGCGGTGGGCATCGCCGCGTGCAGCAGCTCGTCAAGCTCGGCGGGCGGCAGCAGCTCGTCGTCGTCGGCGTCCGCGTCCTCGACCGCCGCGGCGGTGTCGGGCGGCACCGCGCGCGTAGCGCTGCCTGCGGGCGTGACGCTGAGCTACATCTTCCCGTACATGCCGCTGACCAACGCCAACGAGTACAACGCCGAGGGCTTCCAGATGCTCATGTACCGGCCGCTGTACATGTTCGGCAACAACGGCCACGTCGGTCGACGGTGAACTACCCGCTGTCGCCCGCGAACGCCCCCGTGTACTCCAGCGACGGCAAGACCGTCACGATCACGATGAAGGGCTGGAAGTGGAGCAACGGCGAGACCGTTGACGCCAGCGACGTGATCTTCTGGCTCAACATGATGAAGGCCGAGCCGGCCAACTACTACGGCTACGTGCCCGGCCTGCTGCCGGACAACCTCGCCTCCTACAGCGCGACCGGCGCCAACACGGTGGTCCTGCACCTGAAGTCCGCGGTCTCCAGCATCTGGTTCACCTACAACCAGCTGGCCGAGATCACCCCGATGCCCGACGGCCTGGGACGTCACCTCGGCCGAGCGCCACGGCGGGCAGCGGCGGCTGCGCCACCGACACCGCCGCCGACAAGTGGGCCAAGTGCAACGCGGTCTACAACTTCCTGACCGCGCAGGCGAAGAACGCGAAGACCTACGCGACCAACCCGATCTGGGGCGTCGTCGACGGCCCGTGGAAGCTGTCCAGCTTCAGCACCGCCGCCTCCGGCCCGGTGACCTCGTTCGTGCCGAACCCGGCCTACTCCGGCAGCCCGAAGCCGCAGCTGGCCGAGCTCACGTACTACGCGTACACCGATGACTCGACCGAGTACACGGCGCTCAAGACCGGCCAGCTCGACGTCGGGCTACATCCCGCCGCAGGACCTGCCGCCGGTCACCGGCGGCCAGGTGCTGCCGTCGACCAACCCGCTCGGCAGCAGCTACAACCTGGCGCCGGACTACGCCTTCGGCATCCAGTACTTCCTGATCAACTTCAACAACCCGACGCTCGGCCCGGCGTTCAAGCAGCTGTACGTCCGCCAGGCGATGCAGGAGCTGATCGACCAGGAAGGCATGATCAAGTCCGTCGACCGCGGCTACGGTTACCCGACCTCGGGCGGCGTGCCGACCCAGCCGACGAGCCAGTGGGTCCCCGCGATCCAGAACGCCAACGGCGGCCAGGGCCCGTACCCGTTCTCCGTCGCCAACGCCACCTCGCTGCTGACCAGCCACGGCTGGAAGAACGTCGGCGGCGTGATGACCTGCCAGTCGCCGGCACCGGCGCCACCAGTGCGGCGCCGGCGTCACCGCGGGCACCAAGCTGTCGATCACGATGGACTACGCGACCGGCGTCCCGGCCTTCCAGGAGGAGGTCGCGATCATCAAGTCCGACATGGCGCAGGCCGGGATCCAGATCAACCTGGTGCCGCAGTCGTTCAACACGATCATCGGCGAGTCCGCGCCCTGCAAGCCGCCGACGCCGAACTGCAAGTGGGACATCCTCTACTTCGGCGGCTGGAACTTCAACGGACCCGGCTTCGAGCCGACCGGCGAGCCGCTGTTCGCGACCGGCGCGTCGTCCAACTCGGGCAGCTACTCCGACCCGACGATGGACAAGCTGATCAACCTGACCCACACCAGCAGCAGCCTGTCGGTGTTCCAGCAGTACGCGACCTACGCCGCCGCAGCAGCTGCCGTTCATCTGGATGCCGAACGCCTACACGCGTCACGGCGGTGAGCAGCAAGCTGGCGAACGTCGGCTTCAACCCGCTCGCCACCATCCTGCCCGAGTACTGGTACTTCACCAAGTAACCAGCGGGTAGCCTGGCCGCGGCCACCCCCGGCAAAACGGGGGTGGCCGCGGCCGGCGCGAGAAAGGACACTGAAACCGTGGTCGGTTTCCTGATTCGGCGGACCGGGCAGGCGATCTTCGTCCTGTTCATCGTGACGGTCGCCACCCTCGGCCTGGTCCACCTGTTCCCCGGCGGCCCGGTCCGCGCGCTGCTCGGTGCGCGGGCGACGCCGTTCCTGATCGCCTACTACAACCACCTGTACGGCTTCGATCAGCCGTTCTACGTGCAGTACATCAAGTGGGTCGGCCAGCTGCTGCACGGCAACCTCGGCTTCTCCGACAAGCTCAACCTGTCGGTCACCAGCCTGATCGCGCCAGGACCTGCCGAAGACCGTCATCCTGGTGCGTGCTCGGCACGATCGTCTCCCTGCTCTTCGGCATCCCGCTCGGCGTCTACCAGGCGGTGCGCCGTAACAGCGTCGGCGACTACGTGCTGACCGGCATCTCGTTCCTCGGCTACTCGACCCCGACGTTCTTCCTCGGCCTCGTGCTCGTCGACTGGTTCGCGGTCGACACCCACCTCTTCCCGCCGTTCGCGCCGCAGTCCAGCTCGGTCCGGGCGATCCTCGGCCGACCCGCGGGCGCTCGTCCTGCCGGTGTTCACCTACGCCTTCCTGCTCTACGCGCTGTGGTCGCGGTACATGCGCTCGTCGGTCGCTCGACAACCTGGTGCAGGACTACGTGCGCACCGCGCGGGCCAAGGGCGCGAGCGAGCGCCGGGTGATCTGGGGCCACGTCTTCCGCAACTCGCTGGTCTCCATCGTGACGCTGCTCGGCCTGTCGCTGCCGACCCTGGTCGGCGGCGCGATCCTGATCGAGGTCGTGTTCAACTACCCGGGCATGGGCCTCGCGTTCTACCAGGCCGCGCTGAACAACGACTACGAGGTGCTGCTCGGGTTCACCGTGCTCGCCACCCTGGCGACGGTCCTCGGGAACCTGCTGGCGGACGTCGGCTACGCCATGCTCGACCCGAGGGTGAGGTACTGATGTCCGAGCACAGGTTCATCGCGGCCACGCGACGCCGAGCTCGGGCTCGCGCCCGTCGAGCAAGCCGCGCGGCATGGCTCGCCGCGCCTGGGAAGTGTTCGCGGAGAACAAGCTCGCCCTCGCCGGCCTCGGCCTTCATCGTCTTCATCCTGCTGTTCTGCTTCGTCGGCCCGCTGCATCTACGTGACCAACCAGACGAACACCGACCTGACCAACTACCTGTGCACGCCGTCGGGCGCGCACCTGCTCGGCTGCAACGACCTCGGCTACGACCAGCTCGGCAGGCTGATGGTCGGCGGCCAGACCTCGCTCGAGGTCGGGCTCGCGGCGGCGGTCGTCTCGGTCCTCTTCGGCACCCTGTACGGCGCGATCTCCGGCTTCGCCGGCGGCTTCGTCGACGCGCTCATGATGCGCATCGTCGACGCCGGCCTGTCGCTGCCGTCCCTGATGGTGCATCATCATCCTGTCGGTGATCTTCCACCCGACGCCGACCGTCGATCATCTTCATCATCGCGATCTTCTACTGGTTCGGCGTCGCCCGCCTGGTCCGCGGCGAGACGCTGGCGCTGCGCAACCGGGAGTACGTGCAGGCGGTCAAGGTGATCGGCGGCCGCCCGCTGCGCGTCGGTGGTCAAGCACATCGTGCCGAACGCGATCGGCACGATCAT
Organism: uncultured Actinomycetota bacterium; assembly: GCA_963735315.1. Taxonomy (GTDB): domain Bacteria; phylum Actinomycetota; class Actinomycetes; order Streptosporangiales; family Streptosporangiaceae; genus Trebonia. Next base: position 131,693 of record CAVTKQ010000033.1, on the reverse strand, counting down.
CGTGCAGGCCACGTTCGCCGTCGCCGACTCGATCCTCACCCTGTCGGTCCTCGGCTTCCTCACGCTCGGCGTGGCCCCGCCCGCGACCGACTGGGGCTCGATGCTCTCCGGCGGCCTGCAACTACATCCAGGGCGGCAACTACTGGTGGCTGATCTACCCGCCGGGCATCGCGATCATCTTGACCTGCATCGCGTTCAACTTCATCGGTGACGCGCTCCGCGACGCGTTCGAGACCCGGCTGCAGCGCCGGTAGGGAGGGCAACGTCGTGGCGCTACTTGAAATCACCGACCTGCGCACCGAGATCCAGCTCAAGGAGGGCGTGGTGCACGCCGTCGACGGCGTGACGCTGCACGTCGACGAGGGCGAGACGCTCGGCGTCGTGGGCGAGTCCGGCTGCGGCAAGACGATGACCGCGCTGTCGATCATGCAGCTGCTGCCGAACGGCGGCCGCATCGTCGGCGGCTCGATCAAGCTGGGCGGCCGGGAGCTCACCGACGCTCAAGCCGGAGGCGCATGCGCAAGATCCGCGGCGACGAGATCGGCATGATCTTCCAGGACCCGCTGTCCTCGCTGAACCCCACGCACACCGTCGGCACGCAGATCGCCGAGGCGGTGCTGCTGCACCGGGACGTCACCAAGACAGGAGGCCTACGACCGGGCCGTCGAGGTGCTCGACCTGGTCGGCATGCCGCGGGCGCGGGAGCGGGTCGACGAGTACCCGCACCAGTTCTCCGGCGGCATGCGGCAGCGCGTGATGATCGCGATGGCCCTGGCCTGCGAGCCGAAGCTGCTGATCGCCGACGAGCCGACCACCGCGCTCGACGTGACGATCCAGAAGCAGATCCTCGAGCTCATCGACGACCTGCGGCGAGCGGCTCGGCATGTCGGTCATCCTGGTCACCCACGACCTCGGCGTGATCGCCGGGCGCGCCGACCGGGTCGCCGTCATGTACGCGGGCAAGGTCGTGGAGACCACCGAGACGTCGGCGCTGTACGCCAACCCGCGCCACCCGTACACCGAGGCGCTCTTCCACGCGCTGCCGGAGAAGTCGGCGGAGACCAGGGAGCGGCTGTACTCGATCCCCGGCGCGCCGCCGGACCTGGTCAACCCGCCGCAGGGCTGCCGGTTCGCGCCGCGCTGCCGGTACGCCACCGACAAGTGCCGGGCCGAGGACCCGGTGCTGGCCGGCGAGACGACCGCGCACACCTACGCGCTGCTTCTTCCCGGTCGGCGCGCAGGAGAAGACGGTCGCCGGCCAGCTCACCGTGGTCGAGCCGCTGGCCGAGCAGAGACCGCGAGCTGGTCGAGGAGCAGCCGTGTCGGCGAGCGTCGTGCTGTCGCGCCGAGGACCTGGTCAAGGACTTCCCCGTCACCAAGGGGCAGTGCTGCAGCGCAAGGTCGGCACGGTGAGCGCGGTCGCGGGCGTGTCGTTCGACATCCGCAAGGGCGAGACGCTCGGCCTGGTCGGCGAGTCCGGCTGCGGCAAGACCACGATCGGCCGGATGCTCGTCGGCCTGGAGAAGCCGACCGCCGGCGTCGATCCGCTTCGGCGGCAAGGACCTGGCCAGGTCGAGCGGCCGGGAGTACCGCCGCGAGCGCCGCGACATCCAGTACATGTTCCAGGACTCCTACGCGTCGCTCGACCCGCGGATGCGCGCCGGGTCGATCCTGCGCGAGCCGCTGATCGTGCAGGGCATGGGCTCCCGCCGCGAGCAGCTGGCCAAGGTCAAGGAGATGCTCGGCAAGGTCGGGCTGCCGGAGTCGTGGACCGAGCGCTACCCGCACGAGTTCTCCGGCGGGCAGCGGCAGCGGCTCGGCTTCGCCCGCGCGCTGATGCTCAACCCGCAGCTGATCGTCGCCGACGAGCCGGTGTCCGCGCTCGACGTGTCCATCCAGGCGCAGGTGCTGAACATGATGCGCGACCTGCAGCGGGAGCTGGGCCTGACGTACCTGTTCATCTCGCACGACCTGTCCGTCGTCCGGTACCTGTCCAACCACATCGGCGTCATGTACCTCGGCAAGCTGGTGGAGATCGGCACCGCGGACGAGGTGTACCTGCGCCCCGCGCACCCGTACACCAAGGGCCTGATCGAGTCGGCGCCGACCGCCGACCCGGCGACGGAGCGGGCCAAGGTGCACGCAGGGCATCACCGGCGAGCTGCCGAGCGCGATCCACCCGCCGTCGGGCTGCCGGTTCCGCACCCGCTGCCCGCTGGCGCAGGAGATCTGCTCCACCGTCGAGCCGGAGCTGAAGCCGTACGGCGTCGCCAGTCACCTGGCCGCCTGCCACTTCGCGCTCCAGCCCCCGGTCGAGGTGACGGCACCGTCCGCCGCCGAGCAGGTGCCCTAGCGGTAGCAGGCGACGAGCCGCGCCACCGCGGCATCCCGCTCAGGCCGGGATGTCGCGAGGATCATCCGGAACGGGTGCGGCTGACCCCGCGCCGGCCCGGTGACCGCAACGGTCGCCAGGCCCGGCCGAGTCGGCCGAATCGGTCACCATCCCCCGACTGCAGCAACATCCGCGCCGCACGCGCCAGCCTAGACGCCTCGCCGCCGCGCGCCGCCCGCCGCGCGCTCCGCCTGCGATCCTGCGGCGCGTCCGTCCTGCTCCGCTCCCGCTCCGCCTGTGTCTCGCGTCGGCGCCGGCCCTGCCGTCGCCTACGCTCCTCGATAACAGCAGGAAGCGTGCCGACGCCGGGTGAGCATAAAAGATCTTGATCGCTGCCGGCTATGGCAGGCACGGCGACCGATCTCTCGCCGAGCACGGCAGGCCTCTCTTGCCTGATAACAGCAAGAAGCGCTCGCGCTGGCTGGACTGCCCGTGTTGGCGGCAGGAGGCGGCGCGGCTGAGCCCTAGCCCGCGGCCTGCTCGGGGCAGGGCGCGTCCGCTGAGCGGCCGTCGTAGGCGGCCTGGGCCGCCTCGATCTCCGGCAGGTGCGTGTCCGCCCAGCTCACCAGCTGCCCGATCGCCGACAGCAGGGTCTCGCCCAGCGGGCGTCAGCGCGTAGTCGACGCGCGGCGGCACGGCCGCGTGCACGGTCCTGGTCAGGATGCCGTCGCGCTCCAGCCCGCGCAGGGTTACGGTGAGCATCCGGGCGGTGATACCGTCGATCCCGCGCAGCAGCTCGCTGAACCGCCGCGGCCCGCCGCCGAGGCGGTCCACGACGTAGATGGCCCACTTGTCGCCGATGCGGTCGAGCACCGAGCGGACCCGGCAAGAGGCCGACGCGAACCCTGGTGCCGTTTCGCCGCCTGTTGCCGTCATGTACTCAAGACTACGCGGTTAGCCTGGCGCGACAACAGTGCTTGACACTTCAACTATTCATGGTTACTGTTAGGAAGTAACGCACTTCAGCGTAGCAGTTGCATACCCTTTCCCTGGAGGCTCGATGAGCGTGGAGATTCCCGGCTACGTCGCCGGCACGTGGGCGATCGACCCGGTTCACTCCGAGGTCTCGTTCGTTGTCCGGCACATGATGGTCAGCAAGGTGCGCGGCCGCTTCGACAAGTTCGAGGGCACCATCGTCACCGCCGAAGACCCCCTGGCCTCGTCGGTCACCGCCTCGGTTGACCTCACCTCGATCAACACCGGCCAGGAGCAGCGCGACGCGCACATCCGCAGCGCCGACTTCTTCGAGGTCGAGAAGTACCCGGAGATGACCTTCGTCTCCACCGGCATCAAGCAGGCCGAGGAGGGCTTCGTCCTCGAGGGCGACCTGACCCTCAAGGGCGTCACCAAGGCGGTCGCCTTCGACCTTGAGGTCAGCGGCTTCGGCCCGGACGCCTACGGCGGCACCCGCGTCGGCTTCTCCGGCGATCACCCAGATCAACCGGATGGACTTCGGCGTCGCCTTCAACGGCCCGATCCCCGGCGTCCCCGGCGGCGTCGCGGTCAGCGAGAACGTCACGATCAACCTCGAGATCGAGGGCGTCCTGCAGGCCTAGAGGCCGGCGGCACGTCAGGACCGGGCGCGGCATGCCCGCCGGGTTGCCGCGCTCGCTGTTCGGCTGCCGACTTCGTGGCTCCGCGCGATCGCAGGCGCTAGTTCTTCGGCGGGTGCTTGCGCAGGTAGTCGATGTAGAGCGGGCGGAGCGCGTCGGCCAGGTCGCCCTCGCCCGAGGTCAGCGCGTCGGAGAGCAGCGACGACACCTTGGTGAGGTCCTCGCCCGCCTCGCGCACGTCACCCTCGAGGGTCTCGGCCGCGGGGATGGTGCGCAGCAGCTCCCAGAAGAAGCCGAGGTCGGCGTGGTGCAGCGCCCGGCGCACCGCGAGGTCGTGCAGCTCGCGCGACGATAGTGATTCGAGGTCGGTCTCGGTGTCCACGACTGGACTCTATCCCCGCCGCGCCTTAGCCGGGGGATACGGGGGCCGGCCCTCCCGGGTGGGCGACCGCGCGGATGACCGAGGTGACCATCGGGAGCTCGAACTCGCCCGCGGCGGTCTCCGGCCGGGACGCCAGGTAGGCCCTGATCTTGGCGAGCACCCGGGCGCGCTCGGCCGGCGCCATGACGAGCAGCTGCGAGTGCGTCCCGATGAGCTCGACCAGCGTGTCCGCGGTGCAGCAGCTGCGAGTTGGCGAACTCGGCGCGCTCCGTCGGGGTGAACAGCGCCTCGGCCGAACTGCTCGGGCCCGAAGCTGGCCGCCTCGCTCCGCCGCCGCGACAGCGACGGCGACGCCGCGCCCTCGGCCGCGTCCTGCAGCCCGGCGACCCACGGCGACCCGGTCGTCGTCGCTGTTCCACAGCGCGCCGAGCGTGCCGCCCGGCACCAGCACCCGGGCGATCTCCGGCAGCGCGCGGGACAGGTCGAACCAGTGCATCGCCTGGCCGCACAGCACCGCGTCCACCGACGCGTCGGGCAGCGGGATCTGCTCCGCGGACCCGGGCAGCGCGCGCACCGACGGCAGCGCGCGGCGCAGCTCGCGCGAGCATCGCGGGATCCGGCTCGACCGCCGTGACGTCCGCCCCGAGCCCGGCGAGCAGCGCGGTCAGCTTCCCGGTGCCCGCGCCGAGGTCAAGCACCCGCAGCGACCCGATGTCCCGTCCTACCGGGGCCACGCACCAGCGCACCGCGTCCACCGGGTAGTCCGGCCGGTGCTCGGCGTACGTCGCCGCCACCGCGCCGAATGACGACCCCCGCCTGGCCCACTCATCCGTGTCTGTCACGTTCCTAACTCTAACGACGGGCAGCCGGCTGCCCGCGCCCGGCGTGCGCATGGCCATTAACAGTTCCCTGTTTCGCAAGTTACTAATGTGATTCAAAGAGTTTTAAGTTACCTCTGGTTATTACGCTGAGTGATAGTTACGATGCGATCTGTAAAACCTCTGAGCCGCTGATCGCACGATGGCGGCCAGGGGCGAACAGTGGAGGATCAAGGAAATGATCAAGGTAAGTCGCCGCGCGGCCGCCGCCGCGGCCGCGGTGCTCGCCCTCGGCATCGGGTCCGCGACCTGGGCCACCACATCCGCCTCCGCGGCCACGGCCAAGCCCGCCGCGCCCTCCTTCATCCCGCGCTGCACCACGGGCCAGCTGGCCGCCTGGGTCAACGCCGACAGCGCCAACGGTGCCGCGGGCACCATCTACTACCACCTCGACCTCACGAACACCGGCCGCAGGACGTGCTGGGTGTTCGGCTGGCCGGGCGTCTCCGCCGTGAACTGGGCCGGGCACCAGCTCGGCGTGCCGGCGGTCCGCCGGCACGACGTCCGTCCGCGGGTCGTCAACATCCCGCCGGGCGGCACCGCGCACGCCACGCTCGGCTACGTCGACGTCCAGGTAACCCCGTCGTGCCGGCCGACCACCGCCACCTTCCTCCGGGTGTACCCGCCGGACAACAGGAACGCCAGGCACGCGTTCTTCCCGCTGCAGGTGTGCACCACCAGGACGTGGGACCTCACCATCGGGCTCATGCAGCCCGGTGCCTGAGTAACCGCTCGTAGTCAGACCCAGTTACGCTCGTGATCGGCGCGGCCGCCCGGCCGGCGTCAGCGGCCCTGGCCGCGACGCCGCCCCGGCCGCGCCGATCCGTGTCACCTCCGCGCCCCGGCCGGCACGGCCGGCCGCGAGGTCGGCCAGCGCGGTCGCCGCGGCCGCGGCAGTCCAAGTAAGCGGCAGTCCAAGTAAGCTGCCTGGGTGCTCGACACCAGCACCGCCAGCCTCGCCCGCGCCTGGGACTACCTGCTCGGCGGCGGAGCCAGCTTCGCCGCCGACCGGGCCCTGGCGCTGCGGCTGGAGGCGCTCTACCCGGGAATCAGGGAAGTGCTGTTCGCGTCGCGCGCGTACGCCGCGGACGCGGTCGCCGGCATCGCCCGGGCCGGCGTGCGGCAGTACCTCGACATCGGCGCCGGCCTGCCCACGCGGCCGTCCACCCATGAGACCGCGCGGGTCATCAGCCCGGCCGCGCGCGTCGCCTACGTGGACCACGACCCGGTGGCCGCCGAGCACGGGCGCGCCCTGGTCCCCTCCGGCGTCCGCTACCTCCAGGGGGACCTGGCCGAGCCCGAGGCGATCCTCGCGAACGGCGACCTCGCCGGGTTCATCGACTTCTCCCAGCCGGTCTGCCTGGTGCTCACCCTCGTGCTGCACGTCCTCGACCCGGGCACGGCGCGGGCCGTCGTCGGCGTCCTCGTCCGGGCGCTGGCCCCCGGCAGCTACCTGGTCGTGACCGCGGCCGCGGGGGAGTCAGGCGGGCTGCCCGAGTCGGTCTGGCCGGGCCGGTTCACCCCCGACGACCTGGGATCGTTCTTCGCCGGCCTGGACCTGGTCCCGCCGGGCATCCGGGAGGGCGGCGTCGTCGTGTGCGCGACCGGCGTCAAGCCCCGCTCCCAGCGCGCCGTCATGAGCCAGCGAACCTTTCCGCTCCCGTAGTTAAGGCAGGGTGTAAGCTGCGGAGTCTTCGCGACCGGGTGACGGGCGGGGCCGCACGACGACACGACGGCGCGGCGACTGACGGCGGTGAGGCATGGGTGACAGCGGAGGGCGCGAGGGCGCGCCGCGCGATGTCGCGGTCGACGAGATCGCCCCGGGCGTCTTCGTCGCGACGGCGGAGAAGTTCACGACGACCACGACGATCGTCGCCGGCGCCGACGGCGGCTGCCTGCTTGATCGATCCCGCGGTGAGCGTCGCCGACCTGGCCGCGCTGGCGGGCTGGCTGACGGCCCGCGGCCTGCGCCCGGTGGCGGGCTGGTCCACGCACCCGCACTGGGACCACCTGCTGTGGTCGAGAGCGCTCGGCGACGCGCCCAGGTACGCGACGCCGAGCGCGGTCGCGGTGGCCGCCCGCGACGAGGCGGGCCTGATCAGCGGCGTGGAAGAAGGCGCGCCCGGCCACGACCTCACCCTGTTCGCCCGCGTCCAGCCGCTGCTCGGCCACGAGATCGACTGGCCGGGCCCGCGTGCGCTTATCTACGCGCACGACGCCCACGCGCCCGGCCACGGCGCCGTCTTCCTCCCCGACAGCGGCGTGCTCATCGCCGGGGACATGTGCTCGGACGTTGAGATCCCGCTGCTCGACCTGGAGTCATCCGACCCGTTCGGCGGCTACCGCGAGGGCCTGCGCCTGCTCGCCGACGTGCCCGGAGTCAAGGCCGTCGTCCCTGGCCACGGCCACGTCGGCGACGCCGCCGGAGTTCCGCCGCAGGATCACCGCCGACTTCGCCTACCTGGACGCGGTGCAGGCGGGCGGCGACATCGACGACCCGCGCCTCACCGAAGACTGGCTCCGCACCGAGCACGCCCGGCACCGGGCGCGAGCCAGAGCGCGCGGCGGCCTCCAGGCTGAGCCGCGACGACCAGGGGACGTGACCGCCTTAGGATGCGCGGAGTCGGGACCGGACCCCGCACGTGACCGCACCGCCCGCGTCAACGCGACGCGGGCGGCACGGTCACGCGGGCGGCCCGTCTCCGGTCAGGCTCCCGTCGGCTCCAGGACGAAGACCGGGATAAGCCGGTCGGTCCGCTGCTGGTACTCCGTGTACGGCGGGTAGGCCGCCACGGCCCGCTCCCACCAGGCGGCGCGCTCCTCGCCGGTCAGCTCGCGCGCGGTCATCTCCCATGTCCGCGCGCCGTCCTGCACCACCACCTGCGGGTTCTTGCGCAGGTTGTAGACCCAGACGGGATTCTGCGGCGCGCCGCCCTTCGACCCGACCGCCGCGTAACTGCCCTCATGCTCCACGCGCATCAGCGGCGTCTTGCGCACCGCGCCGGTCTTGGCGCCCCGGTTGGTGACGATCACCACGGGCAGCCCGGTGTCGCGCAGCGTCGTTCCGCTCGTCCCGCCGGACCCCTCGTACTCTTCCACCTGGTCTCGGACCCACGCCGCCGAGCTCGGCACGTACTCACCGTCAATAGCCATGCCCATATCAAACACCCTGGTCCGGCCCGGTCCTACGACACCCCGCCCGCGAGGCGGTCGGCGCGGCGCCGGGTGCCGGAGCGCGGCCGCACCGCTGAGCGCAGCCGGCCCGGACGACACCGCACAGCCCACTCCGCCCCGCGGAGTGCCGCCGTGCCGAGCGCGAGCCGCACTCGGCCAGCCGCACAGCCGCGAGCCGGTCGGCAGCCACCGCGAGCCACCGGCCGCGCCCGGTCGCCAGGCAAGCGCGGCCCGCTGCAGTTAACCGCAGGAGGCGCAAGTTACCTGATCAGGCCCGAGAGAACGTCGTCGGGCTCGCTGCCGGGCGTGAGCGCGGCGGTCTGCGTCACGCCGTTGGCGTTGGTCGCGGGACGCGTCGACCGCGCCGCGGCCGGCTCGGCCTTGGCGTCGTCCTTCGGCTTGGCCGTCTTTGACTTGGCGTCCTTCGGCTTGGCCTTGGCCGCCTTCGCCTTGGGCTTGTCCGCCTTGGCCTTGGCCGGCCTTCTCGTCCTTGGCCGCCTTCTTCGCCGCCTTGCCGCTCGACGGCCTTGGCCGTGTCGGGCTTCGGCGGGTCAGCGGCCGGGCGCGCGGCCCCGGCAGCCCCCTGAGCCGGACTGGTACCGGCCGCGGCCTCGCTCCCGCCAGTGCGCTCGCCGCCGGACCCGGAAGCGGCCGCCCGCGCGGCGCCGTCGCGCGCCGTGGCCGTCCGCGTCCCCGTCGCCTGTCGCCCCGGCCTTCGCCGCCGCCGGCCTTCGCCGCCGCGTCGCTGGCCCCCGTGGCCCTGGCCGCCGGGCTGGCGGTCGCGGGCTTGCGCGCGGTCGGACCGCGTCGCCGGCTGGCCGGCGCCGCTGGCCTGGCCGCGGCTGGCTTGGCTGGCGCGGCGGCGAGGGCCTTGGCCGCGTCGTTGAGCGACGTGACCGCCGTCTCCAGCGCCTTGGTCGCGCGTCGAGATCGCGGTCAGCGCGCTCGTCAGCGTCTTCGCCGACGAGGCGGCCTGGGTCGCGGCCGCGTTGAGCCTGGTCGAGGCGGAGGTCACCTTGGTCGCCGCCGAGGCGACCGTCCGCGGTGTCACCGTCGTCGTCGCGCGCCGCCGTCGTCGCGCGGGCCGTGGTCGCGTCGGCGCCGTGCGAGCGGCCGTCGCGCGCCGTGCGCCTGCGCGTCGCGGCGCTCCGCGCCGCAGTCGTCTGCCGCTTGGCGCCCGCGGTCTTCGCGGCACGGCGGGCTTCGCGGCCCCCGAGGTCTTCGCGGTACCGGCGGTCTTCGTGGTGCGGGCACGGGAACTAGCGCGGACAGAGCTCGCGGTCCGTACCGGAGCGGCCTTGGCCGCCGCGTTCTTCGTGGGTGGCACTGATCTTCCCCCGATCTGGATCAGTTAACGGGGGGTGTCATTCCACGGAGAGTAACGTCCTACACCTCCGGTCACAGAAAACCGCAGGAAAAGACGAGATTACCCGCTACTATTCGCTACTGCTTGTCCGGCGAACCCGGCGGCAGCAGCTCGTGCACGATCCGCAGCGCCTCCTCGGGCGAGGCCCCCCGCCCGACCGCGACCCCCATCAGGTAACTGGTCCACGGCACCGCGACCCGCACCACGTTATGCGCGATGTCCCCGGTCAGGTCGAGCATCTCGCCCCGCAGGTCCTTGGGCAGCACGTCCGCGAGCGGCACCCCAAGCGCCTCGCTCACCCGCGCGAGCCACTCCTCAACCTCAGCCACCGAAGTCTCCTTCCAACGCTACCGCTGCCACAGCCGAGATCATCTCAGCTCGAGCCCACCTTCTCACGCCGAGCGCGCGCACCCCGGCAGCTGCCTGCGCGTCGCCGTCATCCCAAGCAGCCCGCGGGCGTTCCCGACGATGTACTTCCGATAGGTCCGCAGCAGTATGCCGACCCGTCCCGCGATGGCCCGGCTCGGGATCAGGTACATCGTCATGTCCCCGTCGACGATGAAGAACAGGTCGATCTCATCGGGTGAGTAAGCGAGCACATACCCATTCTTCTTGGAGTGGGTATCCGGGTGATGGCCGACGCCGACCTGCCAGCCGTTCTTGTGTGCTCTTGTCGTGGTCTTAACCTGCACTCGCATGATTCCCTGCGGAGTATCTGCCAGCAGGTCGTAACGGGCTGGCTCGGCGGGGAACGAGACCGCGCAGCCGCGGAGCATGAACCACGTGGCGGCAGCGTGCCGGCCGCGACACGGAGAAACTCTAAGCCGTGCCATCAACTCCGACGCTCCGGCCACAGGCTCAGCGGGCTGACGTCCGTCGTGGCTCAGCCTGTTCAGGTGACTCGTGTCGAGGCCAAGACGGACGGCGTGGCTCTTGATGTGCGGCTGGACGTTCCCGCTCCGGGCGGACAGCCCAGGCTCGACAGGAGCTTCTTCCCACGACTGGCATTCGGCGACAGCCTGCTCTGAGATGCGTCGTCTGACCACCGGCGCTTTCCGCGAAAGTGTGACGAGTCAAGGTTGAGTTCGGCGGCACGACGGCGCACGATGCGAACCGTGCCAGCGGACTCGTGCCCGTTCGCCGAATCCCAGCAGGAGCATCACGCTCCGCCAGTTGGTGGACGCTCTGATCGCGTCAGCGAGCTGGGCGTCGGTCCAAGAGCGGCTGCGGAACAGAAATTGGCCTATTCATGCTCGCAGCGTAACGACGAGCACTGACATTCCAACTCATGTGTTCGAAACTATTCCTGTCGGGACGGGGAGATTCGAACTCCCGATCCCCTGGCCCCCAGCCAGGTGCCCTAAGCCAAACTAGGCCACGTCCCGTTGCCAACCGGAATCCCGGCCAGCGATCCTTACCTTAGCGCATCCGGCCCCTGTCCGGTAACCAGAGCCTCGGCTGATCGGACCACCGAATCCTGCGGCACGCGACACCCGCAGCCCGTCGCAACGCGCAGCGCGGCTGCCGAGATCAGTCGCCGCCCCCGGCTAGCATCGAGACGATGGGTAACACCAGGCCGCTTCCGCAGCAGTCGGCACAGCCAGGTCAGCCGGGGCCAGCCGGGCAGCCAGCGCGGCCACGGCCCGGCCCGCCGCGGCGCCGCTACCTCAAGCGCGCCGCCATCGGCCTCGCGACGCTGATCGTCCGTGCTCGCCCTCGCCGCCGGCGTCCTCTGGGTCATCACCCCGTCGGCCAGCGAGGCCACCCAGCTGGCCGAGGCGCAGGCCAGCGCAGCACGGCATCGCCTACCCGGGCCCCGGCGTCCCCGAGAACTTCGCCCGGCCGCTCATCGCCACCGAGGACCACCGCTTCTACAGCGAGCCAGGCGTCGACCTGCTCGCCGTGGCCGCGGGTCGTCCAGGCCAAGGTCACCGACGGCACCGACCAGGGCGGCGCCACGATCGAGCAGCAGCTCGCCAAGATGCTGTACACGCCGGCGCAGGCCGGCTTCGGCGCCAAGGTCAAGCAGGTCGCCCTCGCCGTCAAGCTCAACATCGCGTACTCCAAGCAGCAGATCCTCGACCTGTACGCCGAGGTCGCCTACTACGGTCACGGCTTCTACGGCCTTGAGCAGGCGAGCTGCGGCTACTTCGGCCACCCGGCGAGGGACCTGACCGTCGTCCAGGGCGCGATGCTGGCCGGCGTGGTCAACGCCCCGAGCGTCGATGACCCGATCAACGACCCGGCCAACGCGCGGGCCCGGCTCGAGCACGTCATCGACCGCATGGTCGCGGTCGGCTACCTCACCAAGGCGCAGGGGCGGCAGGTGCTGGGCACGCCGCTCGGCCTGACCGCGGGCACGCCGCGACTGCTGAGGCGAGCTCGGCAAGACTGCTAGGAACGGCAGGACCGCTACGGCATCGTCGACGCGGCCGCGAGTTCCTCGGCCGGCTGCTCGGCGACGGCACCTGGTTGAAGACGAACTTCCGGTAGCAGAACAGCCGGAACAGCGTCGCGAACACGATGCCGACGACCGTGGCGATGTTGAGCGAGATCCGGTCGGTGTTGTGCAGCAGGTAGTGGTTGAAGTCGACGAAAGCGGTCTGGATCAGCGTGCCGACCACGTTGAAGAAGACGAACAGCACCGTCTCGCGGCCCATGTTCGCGGTCTTGCGGTGCCTGAAGGCCCAGTAGCGGTTGCCGACGAAGGCGAAGCAGGTCGCGATGGCGTTCGCGACGACGACCGAGGTGGTCGGCCCGACGTGCCCGTACAGCGCGTTCTGCATCGCGAACGTGATGATCGTGCTCACGATACCCACGATGCCGAACTTGCCGATCTCGTGGATCAGCACCTGAAAACGGAGGTAGGTATCGCGGATCAGACTCAACTGGCTCAGTTCCTCTCACGGGAGCGGGCGAACTGCGCGAACAGCCCGGCCAACATGACCTTGTTGTACCTTACCTGCGCCAACCGGCTTCCCAGGGACAGATCGCGAAACCGGCAGCACCCGCCGGCCGCAAAACCATTCGGAATCCGCCAGACTGCCGGGTATTCTCCGTCGAGTGCCTGAGGTACTTGTTCGCGCCCGAGGCCTGACGAAGCGGTTCGGCAGCTTCACCGCTGTGGACGGGATCGACTTTGATCTTGTTCCGTGGTGAGGCGTTTGGCTTCCTCGGCCCGAACGGTGCCGGGAAATCCTCCACCATGCGCATGCTCGGCTGTGTCTCTCCGCCGACACTCTGGTGATCTTACCATTCTCGGCGGTGACCCCGTCCGCGACGGGGCCGCGATCAGGGCCAGGCTCGGCGTCGTCCCGCAGGAAGACACCCTGGACAACGAGCTGACGGTGCGCGAGAACCTGCTCGTCTACGGCCGCTACTTCGGGCTGCCGCGCAAGCTGATCAACGAGCGCACCGACCAGCTGCTCGACTTCGTTCAGCTCACCGAGCGCGCCGACGACCAGGTCGACCCGCTGTCCGGCGGCATGAAGCGCCGCCTCACGATCGCCAGGAGCCTCATCAACGACCCGGACATCCTGATCCTCGACGAGCCCACCACCGGTCTCGACCCGCAGGCCCGGCACGTCGTCTGGGACCGCCTGTTCAGCCTCAAGCAGCGCGGCGTCACCCTCATCCTCACCACGCACTACATGGACGAGGCCGAGCAGCTGTGCGACCGCCTGGTGGTCATGGACCACGGCCACGATCGCCGCCGAGGGCACGCCGCGCGAGCTCATCGCCCGCTACTCCACCCCGGAGGTCCTCGAGCTGAGGTTCGCGCCAGGGCAGCAGGAGGACGCGGCGGAGAAGATCAAGGACCTGTCGCCGGAACGGATGGAGGTGACCGCCGACCGGCTACTGCTCTACGCGGCCGACGGCGACGAGTTCCTCGCGCGCGTCCACCAGGCCGGGCATCGAGCCGCTCACCGAACTGGTCCGCAGGTCCACGCCTTGAGGACGTCTTCCTGCACCTGACCGGCCGGACCCTGGTCGACTGATGAGGCGACGCTGGTGAGACGCGCTCACGGCGCGTCCCGGTCGCGCACCGGCCGCGCCTGCCGACGCGCTGCCGCGGCTCCGGTCGGGCGCTGTCGGTCCGCGCGTTCCGCTGCTGGCTGCTGACGTACCGGCGGACCTGGCGGGCCTCCGTCTGGTCGTCGGTGCTTCGGCCCGCTGTTCTACCTGGGCGCGATGGGCTACGGCCTCGGCTCGCTCGTGGACAAGAACGGCACCGCCGCGCTCGGCGGCGTGCCGCTACGTGGTGTTCGTCGCCCCGGCGGTGCTCGCGCGTGCAGGCGATGAACTCCGGCCTGGGCAACGCCCTGTTCCCGGTCTTCGGCGCCATGCACTGGAACCGGATCTACATCGCGGCCCGGGCGACGATGCTCCGCCCCGTGGACATCTACCGCGGCCACCTGCTGTTCATCACGATGCGGATCGCGATGAACTGCGGCCTGCTTCATCGTCTTCATGGCGGCGTTCGGGCTGATCAGGTCGCCGTGGGCGGTGCTGCTGCTGCCCGCCGCGCGTGCTGACCGGGCTCGCGTTCGCCACCCCGACCGCGGCCTGGGCGGTCACGCTCGAGCACGAGACCTCGATGAACTACCCGATCAGGTTCGGCGCGATACCGCTGATGCTGTTCTCCGGCACGTTCTTCCCGATCAGCCAGCTGCCCGGCTGGATCAGGCCGCTCGCCTACGCGACGCCGCTGTGGCACGGCGTCGCGCTGTGCCGCGCGCTGAGCCTCGGCGACGCCGACCCGGGCTCGGTCGCGATCCACGTCGGCTACCTGGTCGCGCTGGCGGCCATCGGGCTTGTGGTTGGGCGGCCGGACCTACCGCAGGCGCCTCTATGTCTGACCGGCCGCGTGCCTGGATGGCGACGGTGGCGCCGCGCATGGCGACAGCCACGGCACATCCATGCCCGGCCCGGAGAGGGAATAGGCCGTGGCCCGTAGTCACCCGCAGTCGTTCTGGATCCCGTTCTTGATCCTGTCCTTCCGGGGCGCGCGGGCTGCGGCTGATCGAGCGGCACGCGCGGCTCTACCGGCGGATGTGGCTGATCGTCGCGGCGGGCGCGGCCGAGCCGCTGTTCTACCTGCTGTCGGTCGGGGTCGGGATCGGCGGGCTGATCGGGACCGTGACCGGGCCTGGCGGGCAGCCGGTGCCGTACCGGGAGTTCGTCGCGCCCGGGCTGCTCGCGGTGTCCGCGCTGAACGGCGCGCTCAACGACTCGACCTTCAACATCTTCGGGCGGCTGAAGTTCGAGAAGCTCTACGACGCGGTGCTCGCCACCCCGCTCGGCGCGCGGGACGTGGCGTTCGCCGAGATCGGCTGGGCGGTGCTGCGCGGCATGATCTACTCGGTGACGTTCCTGATCGTGATCGCCGCGATGGGCCTGATCGCCTCGCCGTGGGCGCTGCTCGCGCTGCCCGGCGCCGGCGCTGATCAGCTTCGCGACCGCCGCGCTCGGGGTGTTCCTCACCACCTACATGAAGTCCTGGCAGGACTTCGACTACGTGCATGCTCGTCTCGGTGCCGCTGTTCCTGTTCTCCGGCACGTTCTATCCGCTGTCGGTGTACCCGCACGTCATCGGCGGTGATCGTGGAGTGGACGCCGCTGTACCAGGGCGTGGTGATCCTGCGCGACCTGGTGCTCGGGCGTGCCGTCGCCCGACCTGGCCTGGCGGGCCGCGTACCTGCTCGCGCTCGGCGTCGCGGGGCTGGCGCTCGCCGGCCAGCGGATCGCCAAGTTGCTTCTGGTTTGAACAAGTTGGCGTCTGGCTTTAGGCGGTAGGCTACGGGCGTGCTGGGGGAGCGCCCCGCCCGGGCAGTACGGCGGTCGACGGGGCCGGACGACCGTACCGCGAGCCTGACCGCGGCGCCGCGCGGCCTGCCGGCTGCGCCCGGTGCTGCGGCTGGCGCTCGGCGCTGCGCCCGCGCCGGGCAGCGCCTGGCGGGACCCGGTCACCTGGGCGATCGCGGCGCTGCGTGTTCGGCGCGTACTTCGTCATCTCGCTGTTCCGGCTGCTGCAGCTCACGCCCGGCCTCCTACGACCTGGGCATCTACACCGAGTACGTCAAGCAGCTGTCCCAGCTGCACGCCCCGGTCGTCGACATGCTCGGCGCCGGGATTCAACCTGCTCGGCAATCACTTCCAGGTCGCGGTCGGCGTGCTCGCGCCGTTCTTCCGGCTCTTCCCCTCGCCGGCGACGCTGCTGTTCTTCCAGGCGCTGTTCGCCGCGGTGTCGGTGTTCCCGGTGGTCACCGGCGGGTATCGCGCTCGCCGGGCGCGGCGACTGGCCGGCTGATCGGGTTCGCGTACGGCTTCTCCTGGGGCCTGCAGCAGATGATCGACTTCGACTTCCACGAGATCGCCCTCGCCGTGCCGCTGCTCGCGTTCTCGCGTCTCCGCGCTGGTCCGCCGCCGTCCCGTCGGCGGCGATCGCGTGGGCGCTGCCGCTGGTGTTCGTGGAGGAGAACCAGGGCTTCACCGTGGCCGCGATCGGCGCCTGCTCGGCGTGGCGGCGTTCCCGTCGCTGCTGCCGCCGTAGCGGCTGCCCGCCCGCGCTGTCCCCGCCGCGCCTCGGCCATGTCCGGCCGGCCGCGCCGGGCGACGGGTCCGCCAGGCCGCGGCGCGGCTGGCTGCGCGGGCGCGCGGCCGGGACAGCGGCGAGGGCTACGTCGCGTCGCCCTGTGGGGCGGGCTGTTCCTCATGGCGTGGGGCCTGTTCTGGTCGACGTTCGCGATCACCGTGATCATCCCGCACTTCAACCCGCTCCATCAGTACTACTTCTGGAAGGACGGCGGCGCGGTCGGCGGCGGGCAAGCCGTTCTCCGTCAGCGCGCTGCTCGTCCAGGCGGGCGGCGGCTGGCCCATCAAGGCTCAGACGCTCGTGCTGCTGCTGCTGCCCACGGCGTTCGCCGCCCTCGGCTCGCCGGTCGCGCTGATCGCGCTGCCCAGCCTGGCGCTGCGGTTCATCTCGACCGAACACCGCCTACTGGGGCACGGCCTTTCACTACGACGCGACGGTCATGCCGATCCTGTTCATCGCGGCGGCCGAGGCCATCGGGCGGTGGCGGCGCGCTCGCCGGCGCTCGCGCTGGCCGCCGGACGCGGCCAGGCGGCCGCGCCGCCGTCGCTGCCGGGTCGCGCGCCGGCCAGCGGCCTGACGGCGCTGCCTGGCGGCGCTGCCGGGCTGGCGCGGCGCCGGGCACCGCGCGGCGCGGCGGATCGCCAGGCACGGCGGGGCGATGATGGCGGCGATCGCGGTCGCGCTCGCCTTCCAGTTCCCGCTGAGCAACCTCTGGCACGGCGACGACGTACCGGCTCGACGCGCACGTCGCCGCGGCCGACGCGGCGATGGCCGTCGTGCCCGACGGCGCGACCGTGCAGACCACGCTCGACCTGCTCGCGCCGCTCGCCGCGCGCACCGACACGTTCTGGATCGGGACCGCGGGCAACCCGCTCACCCAGTACATCGTCTTCGACGGCCCCGACAGCGGCTACAGCCCGGCCGATCACCAACGTCCCGCAGTTCATCGCGCAGCTGTACCCGCACGACGGCTACGTCGACGGTCTTCGACGCGACGACGTCTACGTCTTCCGCCGGGGCTGACGCCTCTCGCGGCCCGGGCCGCGGACGGGCTAGGCTTGCGGGAATGGTGACCACGACCGCTGAGTCCAGCCAGCGGAGCTGGCCGCGGCGCTGCGCAGGGCGGGGCTGTCCGAGATCGACACCGCCGACCAGGCGGCGCGCGGAGTACTCCTCGGACGCGTCCAACTACCGGGTCGTGCCCCTGGTCGTGGCGTTCCCCCGGTCGGCCGACGAGATCGAGCGCCGCGCTCGGCGGTCTGCCGGGAGCTCGGCGTGCCGCTCGTGGCGCCGCGGCGCGGGCACCTCGATCGCGGGCAACGCGCTGTCGACCGGGCTCGTGCTCGACACCTCGCGGCACCTGAACCAGGTGCTGTCCGTCGACCCTGAGCGGCGGACCGCGGTCGTGCGAGCCCGGCGCCGTCCTTGACTCGATCACCAGGGCCGCGGCGCCGTACGGGCTGCGGTTCGGGCCCGACCCGTCCACGCACTCGCGCGCCACGATCGGCGGCGCGATCGGCAACAACGCGTGCGGCTCGCGGGCGCTGCGCTACGGGCGGAGCGCCGACAACGTGGTCGCGCTCGACGTGCTGACCGGCACCGGGGTGCGGTTCACCGCCGGCCGGTACGGCAAGGACGGGCCGCCGCCTGCGCAGCGCGGCGCGGAGGCGCGGCCTGCTCGCGGACCTGCGCGCCCTGGTCGGCGGCAACCTGGCCATCGATCAGGACCGAGTTCGGCCGGTTCACCCGGCAGGTGTCCGGCTACTCGCTCGAGCACCTGCTGCCGGAGAACGGGTTCGACGTGGCCAAGTTCCTGTCCGGGCACCGAGGGCACGCTGGCGCTGACCCTCGGCGCGACCGTCCGCCTGGTGGACGCGCCGCGCGCGACCGCGCTCGCGGTGCTCGGCTACCCCGACATGCCCGCCGCCGCCGAGGCCGTGCCCGCGCTGCTGCCGCACCTGCCGGTCGCGCTCGAGGGCCTGGACTCCCGGATGGTCGACGTGGTCCGCGCCCGCCGCGGCCCCGCCGCGGTGCCTGACCTGCCGCGCGGCGGCGGCTGGCTGTTCGCCGAGACGTCGGGCGAGACGGTCGACGAGGCGGTCGACGCGGCGCGCAAGCTGGCCGCCGACGCCGCGCTGCCTGGACAGCGCGGTGTTCACCGGCCCGCAGGCGGCGGCGCTCTGGCGCATCCGCGAGGACGGCGCCGGGCTCGGCGGCCGCACCCCGGCCGGCGCGCCCGCCTGGCCCGGCTGGGAGGACTCGGCGGTGCCGCCGCCGTCGCTCGGGCCGTACCTGCGCGAGCTTGTCGCCGCTGATGGCCGCGGCACGGCGTGGACGGGCTGCATGTACGGGCACTTCGGCGACGGCTGCGTGCACGTGCGGATCGACTTCCCGCTCCGCGACCGGCCCAGCGTGCTGCGCTCGTTCACCGAGGACGCCGCGAGGCTCGCCGCCTCCTACGGCGGCTCGGCGTCCGGCGAGCACGGCGACGGGCGGGCGCGCGGCGAACTGCTGCCGCTGATGTACTCCGCCGCGGCGATCGGGCTGATGCGGCGGGGTCAAGCACCTGTTCGACCCGGGCAACCTGCTCAACCCGGGGATCATCGTCGACCCGGCGCCGCTCGACGCCGACCTGCGGGTCCCGGTGGCGCTGCCGCTGCGCCGCGGGCTCGGCTTCGCCTACCCGCACGACGCCGGCGACTTCACCACCGCCGTGCACCGCTGCGTGGGGGTCGGCAAGTGCCGGGCCGACACCACGGCGTCCGGCGGCGTGATGTGCCCGTCGTACCTGGCCACGCGGGACGAGAAGGACTCCACCCGGGGCCGCGCCCGCGTGCTGCAGGAGCTGGCCAACGGCACGCTGGTCTCCGGCTGGGACGCCCCTGAGGTCGCCGAGGCGCTTGACCTGTGCCTGTCCTGCAAGGGCTGCTCGGCCGACTGCCCGGCCGGCGTCGACATGGCCACGTACAAGGCCGAGGCGCTCTACCAGCGCTACCGCCGCCGGCTCCGCCCGGCGTCGCACTACTCCCTCGGCTGGCTGCCCCGCTGGGCCGCCCTGACCGCGCGGTCGCCGTGGCTGGCCCGGCTGGCGAACGCGTCGCTGCGCGTCGCGCCCGTCGCGGCGCTGGCCAAGCGGCTCGGCGGCATCGACCACCGCCGCGACCTGCCGCGTTCGCGCCGCAGAGCTTCCGCCAGTGGTTCGCGGCGCGCCGCCAGGCCGGCGCGGCGCGGGGCGACCGCCAGCGCGGCGACCCGGCGCGCCGGCAGCCCGGCAGCGCCGGACGCGCGGGCCGCGCAAGCCCGTCCTGCCTGTGGGTGGACACGTTCACCAACGCGTTCTCGCCGCAGGTCGGCCAGGCCGCCGTCGCGGTGCTCGAAGCCGCGGGCTACGAGGTCAGGATCACCGGCCAGAACGTCTGCTGCGGCCTGACCTGGATCTCCACCGGCCAGCTCGACGGCGCCCGCCGCCAGCTGCGCCGCACGCTGCGCGCCCTCGCGCCGGCGCTCGACGCGGGCATCCCGGTCGTCGGCCTTGAGCCGTCCTGCACCGCCGCGCTGCGCCGCGACGCGGCGGAACTGCTGCCTGGCGACCACGCGGGCCGCGGCGCTGGGCGGCGCGGTCAAGACCCTGGCGGAGCTGCTGACGGCCACCGACGGCTGGACGCCGCCGGACCTGTCGGACGTCGTCGGGCGTGGCGCAGCCGCACTGCCACCAGCACGCCGTCCTCGGCTGGGACGCCGACGCCGCGCTGCTGCGCGAGGCGGGCGCGGCGGTCGACGCGGTCGGCGGCTGCTGCGGCCTGGCCGGCAACTTCGGCGTCGAGCGCGGCCACTACGACGTCTCGGTCGCGGTCGCCGAGACCGCCCTGCTCCCCGCGGTCCGCAAGGCCTGCGCGGCGCGGCCAGCGGCGACGGCGGACGGCGGGCGACCGTCCTGGCCGACGGCTTCTCCTGCCGCACCCAGCTCGACCAGCTGGCCGGCGTCCAGGGCACCCACCTGGCCGAGCTCCTCGCCGCCCGCCTCCCGCCAGATAACAGCAAGGGCCCAAGTGCCACGGCCCGCCGCCGCCGTCGCCAGGCAAGTGAGATACAGCCCGAAGCTCGAAGATCCGCGCACTGGCCGTGCAGACGTCAGGCACGGTGGATGGTAGTATTCGCACTGGACGCGTGAACCGTCCACGCATCCCGTGCGGGTCCGAGGCGCATGCATATCCCGATGACAGCAAGCAGCTCGGGGGCCCGCGCCCAGCTGTGCGGCCGCCGGGGTTGGCGGCGGCGCGGCGGGCTCAGCCGAGGACCGCGGCGGCCGCCTGGCGCTTCATCAGGTTGTAGACGATGGTCTCCTTGGTCGGCGCGGCGGGCGCGGCGGCGCCGCCGACCCCGACCCCCGCGGCCGCGAACACGTCCACGCCGCTCGCGCAGAGCAGCGTGTCGAGCACCAGCTTGCTCGTGCCGAGCGTCCCGGTCTGCAGCAGCTCGAGCGTCGGGTGGCCGCCGACCGGGGTGCCGGGCGTCGCCTGCAGCGAGAACGTGCCCGGCGAGCCGTTCGCGGTCGCGGTGAACGACCCGCACCGGCCGGCCAGCGACTGACCCCGGCGACGAACGCGCGCGGCCGACGCCGTACCGAACTGGTAGACCAGCTGGTCGTAACGCCTGCGCCGCGGCGGCGACGCTGCCCGACACCATCGCGGTCTCGCCGAACCCGGTGGTCCCGAGGTGCTGGATGAACGTCGCGCAGGAGATCGTCGCCAGGTTGTACGTGGCCGGCCCGGAGGTCAGCGACCCGCCCGAGCTGATCGGCCCGGTCGACGGCGTGGCGAACCCGGCGGGGAAGTCCGTGACGCGGCAGCAGCACCGACTCCAGCTGCGTGCCGGTGAGCTGGCCGGACGCCGCGGCCAGCGGCGTCATCGACGCGGTCGGCAGCGCCCCGAAGGCGCCCGAAGGCGGTCCCGGCGGGCGCCGGCGCGGTGGCGGCCCCGGCCGGCGACGCGGCGGTAGCGGACGGGGCCGGGACGGCGGCGGAGGACGAGGAACGGCGAGGCGACGAGCACCCCGCGACCGTGAGCAGCACGCCGGCGCCGACCGCGAGCGCGCCGACGGCACGGCGGACGCCGCGAAAGGCAACCGATGACACTGCGCCACCAACCCCAGATCTGGATCCCGACACCTGACAACGTACCCGTCCTTGTCCCGCGCCAGCGGTGCCGCCGGCCGGGCCGTCCGGAATAATGACGCAGGAACACCGGCGTTCGGCTGACGGCGCGTCGGGCTGAGGAAGGGAAAGCAAACGTTATGCCACAGCGAATCGCGATCGTGACCGGGGCCGCCCGCGGCATCGGCGCCGGGACCGCCAAGCGCCTCGCCGCCGACGGGATGGCCGTCGGCGGTGCTTGACCTCAACGAGGAGGACGGCGCGCGGACCGTCGGCGAGATCGAGAAGGCGGGCGGCAAGGCGATCGCGGTCGGGGCCGACGTCTCCAACAGCGACCAGGTGAGCGCCGCCGTCGAGAAGGTCGTCGCCGACCTCGGCGAGCCGACCGTGCTCGTCAACAACGCCGGCGTGACCCGCGACAACCTGCTGTTCAAGATGTCCGAGACCGACTGGGACACGGTGATGAACGTCCACCTGAAGGGCGCGTTCCTGATGACCCGCGCCACCCAGAAGTACATGGTCGGCCGCCAAGTGGGGCCGCATCATCAACCTGTCGAGCCTGTCCGCCGTCGGCAACCGCGGCCAGGTCAACTACTCCGCCGCCAAGGCGGGCATGCAGGGCCTCACCAAGACCCTCGCGCTCGAGCTCGGCAAGTTCGGCATCACCGCGAACGCGGTCGCGCCCGGCTTCGTCGTCACCGACATGACCGCCGCCACCGCCGCCCGCCTCGGCGTGTCGTTCGAGGACTTCCAGGCCGGCGCGGCCAAGCAGATCCCGGTGCAGCGGGTCGGCCAGGTCGAGGACATCGCGCACGCGATCTCCTTCTTCGCCAGCGAGGGGGCCGGCTACGTCTCCGGCCAGATCCTCTACCTGTCCGGCGGCCCCGTGTCGTAAGCCCGTGTCGTGAGCCCGTGTCGCAGTCCAGTGCGACGAGCATTGCGTGACGAGTTCCGTGCGCGAGCCCCGTGTGATAAGCCCGTGTCGTAGGCCCCCGTAGAGAACAGGACCAAGCGCGTTGAGCGAAACAGCAAGCGACGCGGCAGCAGACCTTCGCGCGGCGGTCCGCGCGTTCTGCGCCGAGCACGATCCGGCGGCCACCCCGCGTGCCGCGTTCCTCAGCGCCCGGTTCGACGCGGGCCTGGCCGCCGTGCACTACCCGGTAGGGCACGGCGGCCTCGGCCTGCCGCGCGCGCTGCAGCCGGTCGCCGAGGAGGAGTTCGCCAAGGCGGGCGCGGTGCGGCCCGATGACCGGCGCAACGTCATCGGCCTCGGCATGGCCGCGCCGACGATCATCGCCTTCGGCAGCGACGAGCAGAAGTCACGGTGGCTCAAGCCGCTCTGGCTCGCCGAGGAGATCTGGTGCCAGCTCTTCAGCGAGCCCGGCGCGGGCAGCGACCTGGCGGGCCTGGCGACCCGCGCGGTCAGGGACGGCGACGACTGGATCGTCAACGGCCAGAAGGTCTGGACCTCGCTCGCCCACCACGCCCGCTGGGGCCTGCTGCTCGCGCGCACCGACCCGGACGTGCCCAAGCACGCGGGCCTCAGCTACTTCGTCGTCGACATGCACGAGCCGGGCGTCGAGGTCCGCCCGCTGCGCCAGCTCACCGGCGAGGCCGAGTTCAACGAGGTCTTCTTCACCGACGTCCGCGTCCCCGACGCCAACCGGCTCGGCGACGTCGGCGAGGGCTGGCGGGTCGCCAACGCCACGCTGATGAACGAGCGGGTCTCGATCGGCAACGCGCACCTCCGTGCCGCGCGAGCAGGGCGCGATCGGCTTCGCCGCGAACACCTGGCGCCAGCGTCCCGAGCTGCGCACCCACGAGCTGCACCAGCGGCTGCTGTCGCTGTGGGCCGCAGGCCGAGGTCGCGCGGCTGGCCGGCGAGCGGCTGCGCCAGCAGATCGCGGCGGGCGAGCCGGGCCCGGAGGGCTCGGCCGCCAAGCTCACCTTCGCCCGGCTCAACCAGGAGATCTCCGGATTCGAGATCGAGCTGCTCGGCGCCGACGGCCTGACCTACGACGACTGGTCGATGCGCCGCGCCGGGTCGAGCGACTGGGCCCGCAGCGCCGGCTACCGCTACCTGCGCGCGAAGGGCAACTCCATCGAGGGCGGCACCTCGGAGATCCTGCGCAACATCATCGCCGAGCGCGTGCTGCGCCTGCCCGCGGAGCCCCGCACCGACACGAACGTCCCGTGGAAGGACCTGCCGCGCTGATGACCGCTGACCTGCTGTACTCCGAGACCGAGCGCGACCTCGCGGCGGCGCTCGCCGACCTGCTCGCCGACCGGGCCGCCCCGGCGGACGTCATCGCGCGCACCGAGCGCCCGGAAACCTACGACGCCAAGCTGTGGCGCACGGTCGCGGCGGAGATCGGCATCGCCGGGCCTGCTGATCCCCGAGGCGCTCGGCGGCGCCGGCGCGTCCTACCGCGAGCTGGCCACGGCGGCCGAGCAGTTCGGCGCCGTCGTCGCCCCGATCCCGTACCTGGGCAGCGCGGCGGTCGCGACGGCCGTGCTGCTGTCCGCGGCGCGCAGCGCCGCCGGGACCGGCACGGCGGCGGACCCGGGCCGGGCGCCGGCGACCCGGTGACGAGGCCGGGTTCGGCTCGGCCTCGTCCGGCCCGGCGGCGGCCGTCCGCGCCGCCCAGCTGCGCGCCGCCGCGCCGCGCCAGCCGGCGCCGCGGCCGGGCGCGCGCCGGCGCCCGTCTCGCCCGCCGCCGGGCTGCTGCGCCAGCTGGCCGACGGCAGCCTCACGGCGGCGCTCGCGGTGACCACCGCCACCGGGTCGGCGACGCCGTTCCCCGCCCTCGCCCGGGTCGCCGGCCAGGGCGACGCCGCCTCGGGCACGGTCAAGCTGCGGGGCACGATCCCCGCGGTGGCCGACGCGCTGCCCGCCGACGTCCTGCTCGTGCCCGGCGGACGGCGTGCCGAGCGCCGTGTACCTGGTCGAGGCGACCGCGCCCGGCGTGCACCGCACCCCGCTGGTGTCGCTCGACATGACCAGGCAGCTGTGCGACATCACGCTCGACGACGCGCCGGCCAGGCAGGTCGCGGTCGGCGCGGCGGCCGAGGCGGCGGTGTCCGCGGGCCTCGCCGCGGGCGCGGCCATCCTCGCCGCCGAGCAGCTCGGCCTCGCGCAGCGCTGCCTGGACATGACCGTCGCGTACGTGAAGGAACGCCGCCAGTTCGCCAGGCAGATCGGCTCGTTCCAGGCGATCAAGCACCGGCTCGCCGACCTGTGGACCACGATCACCCTGGCCCGGGCGGCGTCCAGGTACGCGGCCGCCTGCCTGGCCGACGGCGACCCGGACGCCCCGGTCGCGGTCGCCCTGGCCAAGTCGGCGTGCTGCGACGCCGCGGTGACGGCGGCCCAGGAATGCGTCCAGCTGCACGGCGGCATCGGCTTCACCTGGGAGCACCCGGCCCACCTGTACCTGAAGCGGGCGAAGGCGGCGTCGGTCGCCTTCGGCACCCCCGGTGCGCACCGCGCCGCCCTGGCCGCGCCTGGTCAACCTCCCGGCCCCGGACGCCTGACCGGGACGCGCCGTCAGCGACGGCGGTACCGCAGCCGTGATCGCGGGCCACGGCGCAGGCCGGCGGCGGCCCGCGATCACGGCCGGGCGTTACCGGCCCGTCTCCTCGTCGCCGGCCGTGCCCGGCCCGGCGTGGCTGCGCGCGGCCCGGTCGGCGTCGCCGGTCCGCTGCCTCGGCATCGCGGTGCGCCCGCCCTGCCGGCCGACTGGGCGGGTATGTCCGCCCGCGTGGGCGTCTCCCCCGGCGGGACCGCCTCGTCGCCGGCGTCCTCGCCCGGCGAGCCCGTGCCGCCCGTTCCGGCGGCCGGCGTCCCGGCGGCTCGTGCGCCGCCTGCCGCGGGATCTCCGCGGCCCGCTGCGCCGGGCACGCTCCCGCCGGCCCACGCGCCGCCGGCGCGGGCCCGGCCTCGCCTGCCAGCCGGGCCCGCCCGCTCGCCCGCACCTGGCTCCTGTCGGCGAGAACGATCGCCGTCAGCCAGAAAGCGAGCGCGAGCACCGCGACGATGACGATCGCCCAGATACCGGCCGGTCGTCGCCGTCGTCTGACCTGCCTCGACCATCGCTGGCCTCCCAAACCAGCACCATCCACCTCGCTACCTACCCGCCAGGCCCGCGCCAACCCACGCCAGGCGAACGCCGCTGAGCGGCGGGCGGCGGGCCGGGCCCGCTGTCGCGCCGGCTAATTCCGGCTGCCCCGCTCTTGGGCGCGGTGCCGGTGACGCGCCCGGGCCGGCCGTGGAACAGTAGCGTCCATGACAGACTCTGGACGGGAAGGTCATCCTGCTCACCGGCGCGACCGACGGGATGGGCCGGGCCCTGGCGGCCGAGCCTCGCCCGGGAAGGCGCGACCGTGCTCGTCCACGGCCGGACCAGGGCCGGATCGCGGCCACCGTCGCCGAGGTCGCCGCGGCGGCCGGGCAGCCCCGCGCCGCGGTGCGCTCCTACCAGGCGGACCTGGCCAGCCTCGCCGAGGTCCGGGCGCTGGCCGGCCAGGTCAGCGAGGCCGAGCCGCGGCTCGACGTGCTGGTGAACAACGCGGGCATCGGCATCAACGAGCCGGGCGGCGGCGCCAGGCAGGAGAGCGCGGACGGGCTCGAGCTGCGCTTCGCGGTCAACTACCTCGCCGGGTACGCGCTCAGCAGGCACCTGCTGCCGCTGCTCACCCGGTCCGCGCCGTCCCGGATCGTCAACGTCGCCTCGGTCGGCCAGCAGGCCATCGACTTCGGCGACGTCATGCTCACCAAGGACTACGACGGGATGCGCGCCTACCGGCAGTCCAAGCTCGCGCAGGTCATGAACACCTTCGACCTGGCCGCAGAGCTCGAAGCGGCCCGGTGTCACCGTCAACGCCCTCCACCCGGCCACGTTCATGCCGACCAAGGTGTCGCCCGCCCCGCCGGTCAGCACGATCGCCCAGGGCGTCGAGGCCACGTTCCGGCTGATCACGGCGCCGCCGGAGCAGACGGGCACCGGCCGCTACTTCAACGGCCTCGAAGAGGCCCGCGCCAACGACCAGGCCTACGACCAGCGGCGGCCCGCGCCGCGCGGTCTGCCGCGACGACTCTGCCGAGCGGACACTGGCCGGACTGCTGACCTTGAGCTGCCCGCGAGCACGCCTCAGCCGCGAGGTTCAGGACCGGAGCTGGCGGACCGAGGACAGGTCGGTGACGCCGGCGAGCCGCCCGCTGCCCGCCTGGCAGCCGCAGCTTTCCCGGCACATGAGCCGGGTGGGGAGCGCGATGTCGCGCTCGGCGGGCGCCTCGCGGCTGATCATGGAGTACAGCACCTCGAACGCGGTCTCGCCGAGCTCGCCGATCGGCTGCCGCACGGTGGTCAGCAGCGGCTGCACGTGCCGGGCCATCGGGATGTCGTCGAAGCCGGTGACGGCCACCTGCCCGGGCACGTCCACCCCGGACCTGCGCAGCGCGTACATGACGCCGAGCGCGGTCTGGTCGTTGGCGCACACGATGACCCGGGGGAGCGGCGAGTCCGACGCCATCAGCCGCTCGGTGACCACCGCCGCGCCCGCGGCGTAGTAGTTGCCCTGCCACTGCGGGCCCGAGTACAGGACCGCGCCCGCCGCCGTCGGCCTCGGCCTTCAGGGTCTGCAGCCGGGCCTGGCTGTCCGGGCTGTCGCTGTAGCCGCTGAGGTAGCCGAGCGTGGTGTACCCGTGGTCGTAGAGCAGGTGCCGGGCCAGGGCCCGCATGCCCGTCACGTTGTCGCTGCCCACGTTGGCCGTGGTGGGGCTGGGGATGCCCGCCAGGGTGACGATGGGGACCTGCCGGGAGATCTCGTCGATCTGGCCGGGCTCGAGCACGCCGTCGTGCAGGATCAGCCCGTCGCTCTTGCGCGCGATCGCGAGGACCCGGCGGCCGGCCTCGTGGTCGGTGATGTCCACCGAGCGCAGCAGCAGGTCGAAGCCGCGGCGCTGCGCCGCCCGCTCGACGCCCCGGTTGAGCATGTCGTGGAACTGCAGCGACTCGGTCTCGTCGGCGAACGCGTCGTAGCCGAGCAGCCCGGCGGTGTCCCACGCGCCGGCCGCCCCGGCGGGCAGCACGGGCGCCGGGATCGGCGAGCCCGCCGACAGCGGCCGCCGCATGACCACGCCGACGACTTCCTTCAGCCGGACGGACAGCGCGCGGGCGGCGCTGTCCGGGACGTAGCCGAGCTCGGTGACCGCCCGCTGCACCCGGTCCCTGATCTCCGGGCTCGGGTTACGGCGGCCGTTGAGCACGCGCGACACCGAGGCGATGGAGACCCCGGCGGCCCGTGCCACGTCGTAGATCGTGGGCGCGGCCCGGCTCGGCCTCAACGGACATCGCACGTTGCCTCCTGCATCTCGGCCCGCGCCCGGCCGCGGGTAAGCGCTTTCCTGACCGCCGGGCGCGGCCCGGCCGCGAGCCCGGTAAGCGCTTACCGGCCGGGACGTGGAAGCAAGCGTACGTCGGCGCGCCCGCCGTCTCAAGGTCGGGTCCCGGGCCAACGTTACAGCAATGTGACGCCGCAGTGGTGGTGCCACGATAGCCGCCGCGCGCACGCCGGAAGCCCGGACATCACGACACATTCACGAAATATTCCCGCCGCTGACTACCTGCCGCGTTACCGCCGGCGTAACAAACGGGAAATGCCGCCGAAACCCGCCCATGGGAAACATTAATCGTTGCGCAGAAGCACGCGGAGCGGCCGGGGCGGGACTAGCAAACCCGGGGGGCGACCCTGGAACCCGAGAGGCCCTTCATATCAGGCAGCCCCTGGAGGAGTAAACACAGTGATTCCATACCCTACCTGGCTGGGATCGGGAGATAACGCCTGGCAGATGACAGCGGCGACGCTGGTCGGGCTTATGTCCATCCCGGCCCTGGCCGTGCTGTACGGCGGCCTGGTGCAGAAGAAGTGGGCCATGAACACCACGCTCATGGTCTTCGTGACCTTCTGCCTGGTCCTCATCACCTGGGTGCTGTGGGCCTACAAGATGGGCTTCGGCACGACGCTGGTCCATTTCGGCAGCGTCAACGTGCTCGGTGACCCGCGGACCATCCTCGGTGCCAACGCGCTGGAAGGCCAGGCGAGCATCCCGCTTGTCGACCCGGCGATGCCCGGGTACGCGGTGTCGAAGACCGGTGAGATCCTCAACACCGGCTTCAAGCTGCCCGGCGCCTCGGTCGAGTACTTCCAGTTCGTGTTCGCCGCGATCACCCCGATCCTGTTCATCGGCTCGGTGCTCGGCCGGGTCAGCTTCAAGGCGTGGATGGTCTTCGTCCCGCTGTGGATCACCTTCGCCTACGCGGTCAACGCCTTCCTGCTGTGGGGCGGCGGCTACTGGGCGTGCAAGGGCGCGCTCGACTTCTCCGGCGGTTACGTCATCCACCTGGCCGCCGGCGTCTCCGGCTTCGTGTCCGCCGCGATCATCGGCCCGCGCCTCAAGCGCGACCGGGAGAAGGCGGTGCCGAACAACCTGCTGTTCGTCGCGGTCGGCGCCGGCATCCTGTGGCTCGGCTGGAACGGCTTCAACGGCGGTGACCCGTACTTCGCGGGCGCGGACGCGGCCGCCGCCATCGTCAACACCAACCTCGCGACCGCCGTGGCCATGATGGTCTGGATCCTCATGGACATGTTCCTGTCGTCCGGACAAGAAGCCGACCTTCCTCGGCGGCCTCAACGGCATGATCTGCGGCCTGGTCGGCATCACCCCGGCCGCCGGCTACGTCAACGGCCTCGGCGCGATCATCATCGGCGTGGTGTGCCTCGGCGGTCGTCTGGGTCGCCTGGTACACCCTGCCGAAGTACGTCTGGCCGTTCAACAAGGTGGACGACGCCCTCGGCGTCGTCTACACGCACGGCATCGCCGGCCTCCTCGGCGGCCTGCTCGTCGGCGTCCTCGCGGACCCGAACGTGCATCGAGTACCCGGCCGCGCCCAGGGCGGTGCCGCGTTCGGCGGCGCGGGCTGGATCTGGGGCCATCACCCGCACCAGCTGCTCGTGCAGTTCCTCGCGGCGCTGACGATCATCGTCTGGGACGGCGTGGTCACGTTCGCTCATCTGGATGATCATCAAGTACGTCTTCCGCATGAAGCTCCGCTTCTCCGACGAGGAGCTCGAGATCGGCGACGTCGCGGTCCACGGCGAGGAGGCCTACCCGCAGGAGGAGGTCCTCACGACCAAGCTCAGCGTCACGGCGGAGGCCGAGGCCTCGCCGACGACCGAGGAGCCGGTCTCGGCCGAGGAGTAGCCCAGGGATCTCGCGCTACGTTGCGGCCGTAGCGAGAGCGGGCCGCGGTCCCCGGTAGCCGGCAACGGTTGCCGGGGACCGCGGCCCTTCGGCTTGTCCGGGCATGTCCTGGCGGCGACTTGGCTACCGTTATTGCTGGCACCCGCGAGGGTACCCGGCGGTCGGTACGGCCGTGGCCGCGAGCGCGGCGAGGACCCGCAAGGATGGAGCGCTGTGAACCCCGTCGTCATGACCGTCACGCTGGTCACCGAGGACGGCGTCCCGATCGACGCCGTGCACCTGCCCGCCGGAGGCAGGCCGAGCGCCGGGAGCCGACGGAGCTCATGCGCCGCAGGTCCGGCCGGCAGCGGGACCTGGCGATCGTCATCGCGCACGGGTTCACCATGTCCTGGCAGCGCCCGATGATCTGGAAGCTCGTGCGGCGGTTCAACCGCGCACGCCGGCGTGGTGACGTTCGACTTCCGCGGCCACGGCCGGTCCGGCGGGCTGTCCACGCTCGGCGACAAGGAGATCGACGACCTCGACGTGGCCGTCAGGTACGCCCGCGAGCTCGGCTACCAGCGCGTCGCGACGATCGGCTTCTCGATGGGCGGCTCCGTGGTGCTGCGCCACGCGGCGCTGCGCGGCGGCGTGGACGCGGTGATCTCGGTGAGCGGCCCCGGCCGCTGGTTCTACCGCGGCACCGTGGCGATGCGCCGGGTGCACCTGGCGGCGGAGAAGCGCCTCGGCCGGGCGTTCACCAAGCACGTGCTGAACACCAGGATCTCGCCGGACGGCTGGCCCACCCCCGACCCGCTGCCGCCCGCCGAGGCGGCCGCCCGCATCTCGCCCGACGCCGCTGCTGATCGTCCACGGCGACCAGGACATCTACTTCCCGCCCGACCACGGCCAGCAGCTCTACGACGCCGCCAGGGAGCCGAAGGAGCTCTGGCTGATCCCCGGCTTCGGCCACGCGGAACGGCACACCGACGACGCCCTCGTCGACCGCATCGCCGCCTGGGCGGACAAGGCCGTCCGCGGCCTGACCAGGCCGAGGGCAGCGCCGCAGCGCGCCGGAAGCAGCAGCCGGCCAGCTAGCCGCCGCTGTCCGCCCGCTGCGGGTCGCCCGCTCGGCCGCACGTCCCGCCATGATGCCCGAACGGGCTGCGGCTGACCCGCGCCCCGCTCACCAGCTCGTCGGGACCGGCATGCCCTCGGTGTAGCCGGAGGCGCTCTGCACGCCGACGACGGCCCGCTCGGCGAACGACGGCAGGTCGCGCGCGCCCGCGTAGGTGCACGAGGACCGCACGCCCGGCGACGATCATGTCGAGCAGGTCCTCCACGCCGGGCCGCGCCGCGTCCAGGTACATCCGCGCCGAGGAGATCCCCTCCTCGAACAGCTCCTTGCGCGCCCGCTCGTACGCGGAGTCGGACGCCGTGCGCACCCGCACCGCCCGCGCCGACGCCATGCCGAAGCTCTCCTTGTACAGCCGCCCGTCCGGATCGCGGAACGTGTCGCCAGGCGACTCGTAGGTGCCGGCGAACCACGACCCGATCATCACCGACGACGCGCCCGCGGCGAGGGCGAGCGCGACGTCGCGCGGGTGCCGCACCCCGCCGTCCGCCCAGACGTGCGCGCCGAGGGCCGCGGCCGCCGCGGCGCACTCGAGCACCGCGGAGAACTGCGGCCGGCCCACCCCGGTCATCATCCGGGTGGTGCACATCGCGCCGGGGCCGACCCCGACCTTGACGATGTCCGCGCCCGCCTCGACCAGGTCGGCGACGCCCTGCCGCGGTGACCACGTTCCCCGCCACGACCGGCACCGACGGCGACAGCCCCCGCACCGCGCGCAGCGCGGCGAGCATCTTCTCCTGGTGCCCGTGCGCGGTGTCCACGACGAGGACGTCGATCTCCGCGTCGAGCAGCTGCTTGGCCTTGGCCGCGACGTCGCCGTTGACGCCGACCGCCGCGCCGATCCGCAGCCGCCCGCGCGCGTCGGTGGCGGGGGAGTACAGCGTCGCGCGCAGCGCCCCGGTCCTGGTCAGGATCCCGGTGCACTCGCCGGACGCGGACGACCACCGGCGCCAGCCGGTGCCGCCCGGAGTGCAGCAGGTCGAACGCCTCGGCCGGCGGCGTCCCGGCCGGCAGCGTGAACGGGTCGGCGGACATCACGGTCGACAGCTGCGCGAACCGGTCCGCCCCCGCGCAGTCCGCCTCGGTGACCACGCCGACCGGCGCGCCGCCGGCGTCGATGACCACCACCGCGCCGTGCGCCCGCTTGGGCAGCAGCGCGAGCGCCTCGCCGACGGTGTCGGCGGGCCCGAGGGTGATCGCGGTGTCGACGACCAGGTCGCGGGTCTTCACCCAGGCCACGACGTCGGCGACGACGTCGGCGGGAATGTCCTGCGGCAGGATCGCGAGCCCGCCGCGCCGCGCGATCGTCTCGGCCATCCGGCGCCCGGAGACGGCGGTCATGTTGGCCGCGACGATCGGGATGGTGGCGCCGCTGCCGTCCCGCGTGGTCAGGTCGACGTCGAGCCGCGACCCGACGGCGGACCGCGCGGGCACCATGAACACGTCGCTGTAGGTCAGGTCGGTCGCTGGCGAGGTGTCATGAAGAAAACGCACGTTCTTAATTGTTACCTCGACTCGCGGCCTCGGCCAACCAATCGGCGGCCCGCCGTCCGGCTGGCGCACGGCGCCGGCCTGGCCCCGGACGCGGGCCGAAGTTACGGGACGACGAGGCCGAAGGCGGCGAACATGATGTCCGCGATCTTGTCCGCCATCAGGTCCTCGGGCAGCTGCACCTCGGTGGTGATCACGAAGTTGACCCGCTCGAGCATCATCAGGCAGGCGAACGCGGTCAGCTCGGCGTTCTCCTGGTGGTGGCCCGCCGCCGCGGCGGCCGCCGTCATCCCGGTGGTCATCGCCTCGGTGATGCTGAAGAACAGCTGCAGCCCGTCGGCGAACATCTCGCCGGGCGCGTTCGCCGAGCTGAGCGTGCGCAGCACGGTCCCGTGCGCGGCGTAGGCGGCGGAGAACTTCCGCACCCACTGCGCGCAGCAGCCGCAGCCCGGTGTCGTCGCTCGTGACCACGGGGAAGTCGCCCGCGACGATCTCCATGTCGTGCAGCGCGTCCCGCAGCAGCGCCTTGAACAGGTCTTCCTTGTTCGCGAAGTACAGGTAGAACGTCCCGTGCGAGATCCCGGCCCGCTTCACCACGTCGTCGACGCGGACCCCGTTGAAGCCGCGCTCCTCGAACTCGATCATGCCCGCCTCGAGCAGCTTGCGCACGGTCTCCCGGCCCTGCGCCCGCAGCTCGCGGTCCTGCGCGGGCGTGCCGCCGCCGAGCGACGGCCGTCCCTGCGGTTTGCGCGCGGGGCGACCCGCCCGCGCTCCTGCGGCCGCTGCCGTGCGCCTGGCCGGCACCGTGCGGCCGGTCGCCGGGCGGCTGGGCCAGGGCCGCTGCGCCCCGTCAGGACTGAGCTGCTGGCCAGTACCGGGTGGTCCCGCCGGCGGCCGGGCGGACCCGCGGACCGCGCCGGCCCCCGCCTGGGCGGGACTCCGGTCTGCCTCCTGCGTCATAGTCGAAGCGTAGCCGTACCCGGGAGAGTTCCTGCGATTACCGTCAGATGCGTCGCGCCTCCGCCCCGCAAGCGCGATAACAGCAATGGATCAGCAGCGACCTGCCGGTCGTGATGGCAGTGACGTGGCGGGCGGCCCGCGTTCTGTAGAGTTGGGTGCACTGTGAGGCTGCCGATGATTCGACGCCGATCGTTGCCGACCGTCGCGGGCGGGCTGGTAGCGGTCGGCGTGGCCGTTGCCGCCGCCGTCGCGGCGCTCAGCGGCGGCCACGCCGCCGCGGGCGGCGCGCTGACCGGCCCGCCGGGCGCGACGCGGCCGCCGCACCGGCCAGGGCCGGGGCCGCCGGCAGCGCCGCGGGGCCGGCGGGCACCGCGGAGGGGCCGCCGCCAGCGTCGAACAGCCCGGTGGCACCGGTGAGCGGGGCGCCGGCGAGCCCCGCGGGCGGCCGGGCGCCGCGGCCTGGCCGGGCGCAGCCCGCGACGCGCCTGGTCGTGCCCGACGTGATCGCCTCGGTGCCCGGCGGGCTCACCGAGGCCGACCTGGGCCAGGATCAAGAAGCTCGGCGGCGTCCGCGCGGTGCTCGCCATCGACGGCGCGCGGATCACGGTCAACGGCGTGCGGCTCACCGTGCTCGCCGCCCCCGCGGCCGCGCTGCGCCCGTGGACCCCGCCGACGACGGCGGCCAGCGCAGCGGGTGTGGTCCGCCTTCCGCGCCGGGGACCTGATCACCACCGCGCAGGCCGCGACCGCGGCCCACCTGGCCAGCGGCGGCACGTACCCGGTCGCCGCCGCGGTCAGCGCGCGGATCACCGACGGCGGCACGGCGCTGCTCGGGGTGGCGGGCGTGGACGGGGTGGTCAGCCAGGCCGAGGGCAGGAAGCTCGGCCTGGTCAGGAACGTCGCCGTGCTGGTGAACGCGCCCGCCGCCGACATGACCACGCTCGCCGGCCAGGTGCAGGCGGCGCTCGGCGCGAGCGCGCGGGTCGTCAGGCTCGTCCCGGTCGCGGTCTCCACCAGCCTGCCGGTGGACACGCACGC
The DNA here is from genome assembly GCA_963735315.1 of uncultured Actinomycetota bacterium. GTDB lineage: Bacteria > Actinomycetota > Actinomycetes > Streptosporangiales > Streptosporangiaceae > Trebonia. The sequence goes on along the minus strand of CAVTKQ010000033.1, from coordinate 97,334 downwards.
CGCCGACCGGCCGCCCGGCGAGCTACCTGCAGCTCTTCCAGGAGTCCGCCGCGCAGTACTGCCCGGGCCTGTCCTGGACGGTGCTCGCCGCGATCGGCCAGATCGAGTCCGCCGACGGCCAGAACATGGGCCCGTCCACCGCCGGCGCCCTCGGCCCGATGCAGTTCCTGCCGTCCACCTGGGCGATCTGGGGCATCGACGGCTTCGGCGACACCGGCACGCCGGACATCATGAACCCGTTCGACGCCGTGCCGAGCGCCGCCCGCCTGCTGTGCGCCGACGGCGCGACCAGCGGCGGCGCGGGCCTGCGGCAGGCGATCTTCGACTACAACCACGCCGACCTGGTACGTCGACGAGGTCCTCACCCTGGCCGCCGAGTACGCCCGCGAGTACCCCCAAGCCTGATAACAGCAAGAAGCGCCCAGCGCCCGCGCGCCAGCGCCCAGCGCCCGCGTCAGCGCAGGCCGTCATCGGCGCCCAGCGCCCGTCCATGTCGCAGCGCCGTCCATAGGAGGCGGCCCGCAGAGGTTATTGCTTGAGATCCGGGCATCGCGCAGGAAAATGGGCGCTATCACGCACCAGAACCTCAGCAATGCCCGGAATCTTCGCAATCACGGTGACCCGCGACCGGTTGGTGAGCAAGCCGCGGCCGGACGGCGGGGGGCGTCAGCGTCGTGGCCGCGGGCGCGGACACCCGGCGCAGCCCGCCAGGTAGATGAGCGCCGCTGTCACCCCGGCCGCCGCCGCGAACGCGTAGCCCCAGCGCGCGCCGAACGCGTCGAGGATGAACCCGGCCGCCGTCGCGCCGCACGCCACGCCGACGGAGATGCCGGTGGACAGCCAGGACATCGCCTCGGTGGCCCGCCCGGGCCAGGCGGTGGACTCGAGCAGGCTGTACCCGGCGATCAGCGTGGGCGCGATCGTCATCCCGCACAGGAAGATCACCGGGGTCAGCACGAGCAGGTTCGGCATCGCCCAGAACGTGCACACGCCGGCCACGGTCAGCGGCAGGGTGACCGCGAGCCGCTGCCACGCGGGCGCGCGCCAGGTCCGTGACCCGTACCAGAGGCCGCCGATCCCGCTGCCGAGCGCGTAGCAGCCGAGGAGCAGCCCGGCGAGCGGCTTGTGCCCGAAGCTGCGTGGCGAAGGCGACCGTGCTCAGGTCGATCGTGACGAACATCGTGCCGAGGAACAGGTACACGGGCACCAGCACGACCAGGCCGGGCGCGGCGAGCCGGGCGCGCCTGCGGCCGGCGCGGCCAGGCGTGCGCGGCCGCCGGCGTCCTGCCGGCGGTCCGCGCCGGCACCGGCCGCGGCGACGGCGACCGGCGGCTCGGTCGACCGCTGCGACGCGAACCACAGCGACCCGAGCAGGGCGCACAGGGCGGCGCACGTCACGCCGGCCGCCGGGTGCACCTGGGTGGCCAGCAGGGTCACCGCGGCGGGGCCGACCACGAAGCACAGCTCGTCGGCCACCGACTCGACCGAGAACGCGGTGTGCAGCCGCGGCGACCCGGCCAGCAGGACCGACCAGCGGGCGCGGGCCATCGGCCCGGTCTGCGGCATGGTGGCGCCGCCGGCGATGCCGCACAGGAACAGCGTCCAGTCCGGGGCGCCGCAGCGTGACGGCGGCCACCAGGCCGGCGACCGACAGGGCGAAGGTCACGCACACCGGGATGAGCACCCGGTGCTGGCCGAGCCGGTCGACCAGCCGGCCGAGCTGCGGCGCGCAGACCGCGCCGCCGATCGCCCCGGCCGCCGACACGCTGCCCGGCGAGGCCGTACCGGCCGGTCCCGGCGGAGATCAGCAGCACCGTGCCGAGCCCGTACATGGACATGGGCATCCGGCCGATGATCCCCGCGACGGAGAACCGCCAGGCGCGCGGGATCGCGAAGATCTCCGCGTACGGCGCGAGGAACCCGCGCGGCCGCGCACGCCGAGGTCCGCCCCGCCAGCACTCGTCATCGCGTGCCTTTCCCGCCAGAAATCTAAACAGAACCTGAAGATACTCCGCGGTAGCAACTGGTTTTCCTGGCGCCCTGTTCCCCGTGTCCGCTTGCCGCCGGCCGCTTACCAGGCCGCGACGCCGCCGCCCTGGTTGGATGGAGAGCATGCCGGCTTACGACGCGTTCCTGCTGCTGTCCTTCGGCGGCCCGGAAGGACCCGACGACGTGCTCCCGTTCCTCGAGAACGTCACCCGCGGCCGCGGCGTGCCCGCGGGAGCGGCTGGCCGAGGTGGCCGAGCACTACCACGCCTACGGCGGCGTGAGCCCGATCAACGGCCAGTGCCGGGAGCTGCTCGAGGCGGTCGGCGCCGCGTTCGCGGCCGGGCGGCATCGACCTGCCGCTGTACTGGGGGAACAGGAACTGGCACCCGTTCATCGAGGACACGGTGCGCCAGATGAGGGCCGACGGCGTCGAGCGCGCGATCGCGTTCGTGACCTCCGCCTACAGCTCCTACTCCGCCTGCCGCCAGTACCTGGACGACATCGACCGCGCGGTCGCCGCCGTCGGCCCGGGCGCGCCGCGCATCGACAAGATCCGCCCGTACTTCAACCACCCCGGCTTCATCGAGCCGTTCGCGGCCAGCGTCGAGGCGGCCCTCGCCGGGCTGCCCGCCGCGGCCCAGGCGGGCGCCCGCCTGGTGTTCACCGCGCACAGCGTCCCGGTGGGCATGGCCGCCGTCAAGCGGCAGCCTGTCCGCGGGCACGGCGGTCCCCGGTGCCGTCGGCGGCAGGTACGCGGCCGAGCTGCGGGAAGCCTCACGGCTTATCTCCGAACGGGTGCGTGGTGGCTCCCTCCCCTTCGACCTGGTCTTCCAGAGCCGCAGCGGCCCGCCGAGCGTGCCCTGGCTGGAACCGGACGTGAACGACCACCTGGCGGCGCTGGCCAAGGGGACGCTCGCCGGACGGGACGCTGCTGCCCGGCGGCCCGCCGTCCGGCGTCGTCGTCGTGCCGGTCGGCTTCGTCAGCGACCACATGGAGGTCGTGCACGACCTGGACGTGGAGGCCGCCGAGACCGCGGCGTCGCTCGGCCTCCCGTTCGCGCGGGCCAAGGCGCCCGGCCCGACCCCGAGGTTCGCCGAGATGGTCCGCGAGCTCGTCGCGGAGCGGGTCTCCGGCGCCGAGCCGCGCGCCCTCGGCCGCTTCGGGCTTGGGGCCTTCGCCGGCGGAGCGGGCGACCTGCCCGGCCGACTGCTGCCGGTACGCCCCGGCGCGTCCGGGCCGCCCCGCATGAGCGAGCGATGGCAGGCAGCGGTGCCTGGAACGTGCGAGCGCCGGAGCGGACGATCGAGCGCGAGCGGGAGCCGTCTAGCGAGCTGCGACGGGCCTGCGAGCTGCGCGACCTGGCGGTCGGCGTGGCCAGGGAGGCGGGCGAGCTGCTCGCCGCGCGGGCGGGCCAGGTCGAGGTCGCCGCGACCAAGTCCAGCCCGACCGACGTGGTCACCGAGATGGACCGCCGGTCGGAGGAGCTGATCAGGTCCCGCATCCTCGCCGCGCGCCCGGCCGACGCGATCCTCGGCGAGGAGGGCGGCCAGATCGGCGACGCCGACGACGCGCCGGTCCGCTGGGTGATCGACCCGCTCGACGGCACGGTCAACTACCTGTACGGCCTGCACGACTGGGCGGTGTCGATCGCCGCGGAGGTCGATGGGCGAGCGGCGGGGTGGCGGGCGGAGGTCGGCGGGGCGGAGGGCGGGGAGGTTGGCAGGAAGATCGTGGCGGGCGCGGTGTTCGTCCCGATGCGCGGCGAGATGTTCAGCGCCTACGCGGGCGGCGGCGCCTGGCTCGAGCCGCGGCGCTGGCGCAGGACTGGCCGCACGGCTGACGACGCGGACCGGCTGCGCTGCCGGCCCGGGGTGCCGCTTGACCAGGCGCTCGTCGGGACCGGGTTCGGGTACCAGGCGGCGCGGCGCAAGGTCCAGGGCGAGGTCGTCGCCGCGCTGCTGCCCCGGGTCCGGGACATCAGGCGGATCGGCGTGGCCTCCGTCGACCTGTGCGCGGTCGCCGCGGGACGGCTCGACGGCTTCTACGAGCGGGGCCTGAACTACTGGGACTGGGCCGCGGGCGCGCTCGTCGCGAGCGAGGCCGGGGCGGTCGTCGGCGGCCTGAACGGCGCGCCGGTCTCCACCTCGATGACGGTCGCGGCGGGCCCCGGGCTGTTCGGCCCGCTCGCCGGCGCCCTGGCGGCGCTTGACCCGGAACGCGACGCTAGCCGCGGCGCGACGTCCCGCCCGCGGTCCGGGCCGGGCGGAGCTGCGCGGACCAGGCGGGCACGCACTCGTTCTGATAAATATTCATCGCCGGCCGCTGCGCTCCCGCGGCCGATCTCGGTGATCTCTCTGAGCTGAAAACCGAGGCCGGGCAGCTGGAATAGATGGGCTGTATGCGAGGTTTACCAGCGGCCGGAAACGGTCCCCGCGGGACACGGTCGCGCCGGTTCGCGTGCAACGTGCACGACGGCCGCGAACTGTGGCAGAATTCCCCGCCGGAATCGGGCACAACGAAGGCTTCCGGAGCGTTACACCCGCGCAGCGACCGCGCGCCACTTATGGAGGGGGATAGGTCACAATGGCTACTGACTACGACAGCCCGCGCAAGACCGATGATGACCTGGGCGAGGACAGCCTGCAGGAACTGCAGGCCCGCCGGATGGACAAGTCGTCGTCCACGATCGACCTTGACCCGGACGACGCCGCCGAGGGCCTTGAGCTGCCCGGTGCCGACTTGTCGAACGAGGAGCTCTCGTTCCGGGTGATCCCGAGGCAGGCGGACGAGTTCACTTGCTCGCGCTGCTTCCTTGTGCACCACCGCAGCCAGCTTGCCGAGGAGCAGCAACGGCCAGCTGATCTGCCGCGAGTGCGCCGCCTAGCGTGTACCGGCCCCGGCGGGCGTGACGCCCGCGGGGCCGGTCACGCCGGTACCGGCGGACGGCAACCGCGCCGCGGGCCTGGGGTGCCCGCGGCGTCAGGGACGGTCAGCGGGCTCCAGCCGAACCGGCTGGCTGGCGGGCCTGGCCAGCCGCTGACCCCCGGCGCTCAGCTTGACTCAGCTCCCGCGTCAGTGAGCGACTTGCGCATCGTGGAGCGCACGATGGCGAACCGGGCCGTCTCCACGACGATGCCGGTGGCGATGGACCACGCCAGCGCTTCCGGCAGGGTGACCTTCGGGTCGGTCAGGTCCGTCGGCGGGACCTTCCCGGTGACCTTGGTCCACGCGGTCGCCAGCAGCTTGCGCAGCAGGAACACGCCTCCGGTCATCGCCATCGTGGTGACCAGCCGCGCGTTAGAGCCGTCGCCTTTCTTGCCCTTGTTCTTGCCCATCCGTATCCTCCTCGCCCCGTTCAGTAATGCGCCATCATCCCACGGACTCCCAGTCGCCGGACTGGCGGCTGTCATGCCGGGCGCTGCTCGATCGCGGCCGCGAGCTCCTCCGGGTGCCTCGTCGCGATCAGCCAGTAGGGCACCCCCTCGCCCGGGTCCGCGAGGCGACGTAGACGGCCCGCTTCAGGTAGGGCCGCAGCAGGAGGTGCGCCGCCGGGTCGGCCCGCGGGCCGCGCAGCGCCGTCGTCTGCCTCTCGTCGAGCGCGATCACCTCGTCGGCGTCGCTCAGCGCCAGGGTGTCCCTGCCCGCCCGCAGCACGGCGCCGGCCACCTCGATCGTCGCGGAGCTCCAGTTGCACGAGGAAGGCCGCGACGATCGCGAAGAGCACGACGATGACCAGCGGGAGGGATGATGCCGTCGACGAAGAAGTACGCCTCGGCGCCGAGCGTCACGACCACCGGGACGGCGAGCAGCCAGTAGCTCACCGGCACGAGCAGCCGCTCGCGGTACGAACCCATCTTTCGAGCCCTCTCCAATTCTCCGGGTCTGCGGGGCGCGGGGAGTTCCCGTGCCCGCGGAACTCGTTTTCATCCTGCCGCGGCCGCGGATTCTGGCGAACGCGCCGAATCCGGATGAAAGGGTCCCCAGCCCGCCCGCGAGGCGAGCGCACGCACTCCACGGTAGTTGGTTAGATGGTGTCATGATGGAGCGGGCAGCCAAGCGGGCCGCGATCGGCGTGGCCGTGCTTCGCGCGGCCGGGACCCGGGCCGCGGGCATTGCGCGCGCGCCGGGAAGCCGCCGGGCCGCGGACCCGCCCGACCGCGAGCCGGCAGACGGCGGAGCGCCGGCTGGACCGCGCCGCCCGCGGACCAGCCGGGAAGCCCGCCGGGGCGGACGAGCGCCGCCGCCGCGGACGGCACGGCCGCCGGACGGCACAGGCCCGCCGAACGGCGCGGTGCCCGCCGGCCGCGCGCCCGGCCGCGACGGCTCCGGCCGGGCCGGGGCCGGCCGCGCCGCGCCGGCCCGGAAGCCGTCCCGCGCTGGCTGCGGGTCAGCGCCGGGTGGGCCTGGCGGCTGCTGCTGCTCGCCGCGCTGCTCTACGTGGCGGGCAAGGTCGCCTCGCTGCTGTACCTCGTCATCGTGCCCTTCGCCGCCGCGATCCTGCTGACCGCGCTGCTCCAGCCGCTCACGGCCCGGCTGCGGCGGGCCGGGCTCGGCCCGCTGTCCGCGACCTGGTGCACGCTGCTGCTCGCCTTCGCCCTGATCGGCGGCGCGGTGTGGCTGGTGACCACCAGGGTGGAGGCCGAGTACCCGGCCCTGGTCACCCAGGTGGGGCACACGAGCACGCAGATCCAGAACTGGCTGGCCTCCTCGCCGTTCCACATCAGGACGGGGAACCTGGAGAAGATCTCCGACAACCTGGTGAACTACCTCACCCAGCACCGGTCCACGGTCGAGGGCGCGGCGCTGACCGGCGGCCGGATCGTCGTCGAGCTGCTCGCCGGCATCGTGCTGTGCTTCTTCATCTCGTTCTTCCTGATCAAGGACGGCGAGCGGATCTGGTCCTGGCTGGTCAGCGGGCTGTCCGCGGAGCGCGGGCGGCGGGCGAACCTGGCCGGGCCACGCCGCCTGGCAGGCCGTCGTCTACTACGTCAGGGGCACCGTCGCGGTGGCCGCGATCCACGCCGTCGTCATGGGGATCACGCTCACCGATCATCGGCTCGCCGCTTGTCGCGCCGCTCGCGCTGTTCATGTTCGTCGCCGCGTTCGTGCCGCTCGCCGGCGTGCTGATCGCGGGCACCGTCGCGATCCTCATCGTGCTCGCGGCCAAGGGGCTGATCGCCGCGCTGATCGTGCTCGCCGTCATGATCGTGATGAACCAGCTGGAGGGGCACCTGCTGCAGCCGCAGGTGGTCGGGAAGATGGTGCGCCTGCACCCGCTCGCCGTGATCCTCGTGCTCGCCGTCGCCGGCGTCGTGGCGGGCATCGCGGGCGCGGTGGTCGCCGTGCCCATCACCGCCGCGCTGACCAGCGCGACCCGGGCGCTGCGCCACGACACCCGCGACACGCGCCGTCACGCCGCGCGACGCCGCTGAGCGCGGCGGGCAAGCGCGAACGCGCAGCGGCGGCGAGCACCGTGGCGTAGTCTCGGAGGGTAAGCGGACAAGGCGAGGAGGCACGGCCGATGACCACCGGCGACGCGGGCATGCCCGCGGGCACCAGCCAGCTGGACGTGCTGATCACCAGGCTTGACCCGGCGGTCCCGCTGCCCGCCTACGCGCGGCCCGGCGACGCCGGCGCTGACCTGTTCGCCGCCGAGGACGTCGACCTGGCGCCGGGGGAGCGGGCGCTGGTCCGCACCGGGATCGCGATCGCCCTGCCGGACGGCTACGCGGGGTTCGTGCACCCGCGGTCGGGGCTCGCCGCGAGGCACGGGGTCACCCTGGTGAACGCGCCAGGCACCATCGACGCCGGGTACCGTGGCGAGATCAAGGTGATCCTGCTGAACACCGACCCGGCCAGGGCGGTGTCGCTGCGCCGCGGTGACCGCATCGCGCAGCTGGTGGTGCAGCGGGTGGAGAACGTGACGTTCCGCGAGGTCCCGGCCCTGCCGGAATCGGCTCGCGGTGATAATGGCTTCGGCTCGACCGGCGGCCACGCGGCGGAATACCCGCTGCGCGTGCCAGCCGAGAGATAATCGAGTCGTCAGGCGACTGGAGGAGATGCGCAGTGTTCGGTCGGCGACGCAGCGCCGGTGACCGTGACCGCGGCCGTGACCTGGACAGACCAGGCGGCGGACGAGATCACGGAGGCCGGAGAGACAGCGGCCGACGAAGCCCCGGCCCGGGCGACGGGACCGTGGGACGTGGCCGAGCCGCACCCGGAGCTGCCCCGGGTCGATCTCGGCAGCCTTCAGGTGCCGGTGCTTGAGGGGACGGACATCCAGCTGGTGTTCGCCGAGCAGCACGGCGCCTGGGTGACGGTGCGTCATCAGCTCAGCGAGCTGCAGCTGCAGGCGTTCGCCGCGCCCAAGCGGTCCGGGCTGTGGGACGAGGTGCGCGGCGAGATCGCCGCCGAGATCGCCGGCGCGGGCGGCCAGACCGCGGAGCGCGAGGGCCCGTTCGGCACCGAGCTGCTCGCGCACGTCCCCGCCGAGCCGGGCCAGCCGGCCTCCGGGATGCGCCCGATCAGGTTCGCCGGCGTGGACGGCCCGCGCTGGTTCCTGCGCGGCCTGTTCGCCGGCGCGGCCGCGGCGGACCCGGCGGCGGCGGCGCCGCTTGAGGCCGTGCTGCGCGAGGTCGTGGTGGTCCGCGGCGACCAGCCGATGCCGCCGCGCGACCTGCTCGAGCTGAGGCTGCCCGCCGAGGCCGCAGGCCGCCCTCGAGGAGCAGGCCCGCGCCCAGCAGCAGCAGGAGCAGGCAGGAGCAACCGCTTCGCCACCACGCCCGAACCCGTTCGAGCGCGGCCCGGAGATGACCGAGACGCGGTTAGTCGCGGCGGGCGACGCGCCCGCCCGGCGGCTGGCCATGCCACCCGACGCCGGACGCGGCACGCTGCCGCGGTACGGCGCGATGCGCTGCCCGCGCTCCGGCCGGGTCGCGTCACTCGGCGGCGAAGAGGTCCTCCAGCTCCTGCTCGACGTCCTGCGACGTGACGAAGAACAGCTCGTCGCCGGCCTGCAGCGGGTCCTGCGGCTGCGGCACGAGCACCCGCCCCTCGCGCAGGATGGCGACGAGGGCGGCGTCGGCGGGCCAGTCGATGGAGCCGACCTGCTGGCCGGCCAGCGGCGCGTCGGCCGGCATGGTCAGCTCGACCAGGCTCGCCTCGCTCTGCCCGAACGTCATCAGCCGCACCAGGTCGCCCACGCTCACCGCCTCCTCGACGAGCGCGGACAGCAGGCGCGGCGTCGAGACGGCCACGTCGATGCCCCACGACTCGTTGTACAGCCACTCGTTGCCCGGGTGGTTCACCCGGGCAACGACCCGGGGCACCCCGTACTCCGTCTTGGCGAGCAGCGACACGACCAGGTTGACCTTGTCGTCGCCGGTCGCCGCGACGACCACGTTGCAGCGGTCGAGCGCCGCGTCGTCGAGCGAGCTGATCTCGCACGCGTCGGCGAGCAGCCACTCGGCGCGCGGCACGCTGTCCACCTTGATGGCGCTCGGCTTCTGGTCGATCAGCAGCACCTCGTGGCCGTTCTCAAGCAGTTCGCGGGCGATGGACCTGCCCACGGCGCCCGCCCCGGCGATCGCGACCCGCATCAGTGACCACTCCCGTCCCGCTTGGCGAGGGCGCCGCAGATCCGGTCGAGCTCGGACTCCTTGGCGATGACGTGCACCACGTCCCCTTGCTGCAGCACGGTGCCCGGCTGCGGGACGATCGCCTCGCCGAGCCGGTCGATGTAGACGATCCGGGTCGCCCACCGACGCCTCGACCATCTTCACCGGCTCGCCGATCCAGTCGGGGCACACGGCCACCTGGCTGAGCACGACCTTGCCGGTCGCGTCCCGCCACAGCGGCTCGGTGCTCTCGGGCAGCAGCTTGCGCAGCATCTGGTCGGCCGTCCAGCGCACGGTCGCGACCGTCGGGATGCCGAGCCGCTCGTAGACCTCGGCCCGCCGCGGGTCGTAGATCCGCGCCGCGACCTGCTGGACGCCGAACGTCTCGCGCGCCACCCGGGCCGCGATAATGTTGGAGTTGTCGCCGCTGCTGACGGCCGCGAAGCCGTCGGCGCGCTCGATCCCCGCCCGGGCGAGCACGTCGCGGTCGAAGCCGATTCCGGTCACCCGGTCGCCCTTGAAGGACGGGCGGAGCCTGCGGAACGCCTCCGGGTCACGGTCGATGACCGCGACCGTGTTGCCGCGGTCTTCCAGGATGTGGGCGAGCGTCGAGCCGACCCGCCCGCAGCCCATGATCACGATATGCACGACCCGTCCTTTCACGGTCCGTCGCCGCGCTGCGAAGGCGCGTGTCACCGGGCGCCTCGCCAAAGTTATGCCCTCACATGGGAGAATGCGACTCCACCAAGAAGGAGAATCTGATGCCGGGTGTCGTGCCGTCAGCACAAGGGCGATCGGGCCAGGGAGCCGGAGCGCGCCCAGGGTGCCGTCGGCGGAGCCGTGCCGCGGTCGGCGACGACCGCGCCGCGGGACGAGCGGCCCGTATCGCGGTGGGCCAGGACGTCGAGGTGACGATCGAGGACGTCGCGCAGGGCGGCTGGTGCGTCGCGCGGCCCGACGGGCCTCCCGGTGATCTTCGTGCGGCACGCGCTGCCCGGCGAGCGGGTCGTCGCCCGCGTGACGGAGGTCACGTCCAAGTTCGCCCGCGCCGACGCGGTGGAGATCCTGCGAGCCGTCACCGGACCGGGTGGACGCCGCCGTGCCCGCACGCCCACCCCGGCGGCTGCGGCGGCTGCGACTGGCAGCACGCGTCGCCTGCCCGCCCAGCGCGCGCTCAAGGCCGCGGTGATCGCGCAGCAGCTGCGGCGCCTGGCCGGCATCGACCGCGAGGTCACCGTCGAGCCGCTGCCCGGCGACGAGCGGCCCCGAGCGGCCAGCCTGCCGGCGGCGGGCGGCACGCCGGGCCTCGGCTGGCGCACCCGGGTCCAGTTCGCGGTCGACCGCGACGGCGTCGCCGGGCCTGCGCGGCCACCGCTCGCACGAGGTGATCGACATCGGCGACTGCCTGATCGCGCACCAGGCCATCCGCGACCTGGACATCCCCGGCGACGACTGGAGCGGCGCGACCACGGTCGAGGTCGCCGTCGGCGGCGCGGACGAGCACGGAGAACTTCGCGGTCACCGTCATCGAGGCGGCGCGACGCCGAAGGCCAGGGCGAGCGGAACAGGAACCGCCGCGGCGCGAGCGGCCGGCCCGCCGGCACCAGGCGCACCCTGGTGGAGGGCCGGCCGTACCTGGCCGAGCAGGCCGCGGGCCGCCTCTGGCAGGTCAGCGCCGACGGCTTCTGGCAGGTCCACCCGGCCGCCGCGGACACGCTCAGCGCAGGCCGTCGCTCGCGGCGCTCGAGCCGAGGCCGGGCGACACGGTCCTCGACCTGTACTGCGGCGCGGGCCTGTTCGCCGGCGCCGTCGCGCCGCTCGTCGGCCCGGACGGCGCGGTGACCGGGGTCGAGTCCGACGCCGCCGCGGTCAGGAACGCCAGGCAGAACCTGAGCGACTACCCGTGGGCGCAGGTTCCGCAAGGCCGACGTCGCCAAGGCGGCGAGCGACGGCGAGCCTGCCGCCGGCCAGGCTGGTCATCGCCGACCCGCCGCGGGCCGGCCTGGCCCGCGAGGTCGATCGACTACCTGACGCGGCGACGCGGCCAGGCGCCGAGCGCTTCGCCTACGTGTCCTGCGACCCCGCCACGCTCGCCCGCGACCTGGGCCTGCTGATCGGCGGCGGCTGGACGCTCGAGGACCTGCGCGCGTTCGACGCCTTCCCGATGACCCACCACGTGGAGTGCGTCGCCACGCTGACCCGCTGACCCGACGCCGGTGCCGGCTACAGCCCGTCGGGCTTGGCCCGGCGCCGCTCTGCCGGGTTGGCCGGCTTGGGGTCGCCTGGCTTGCCGCCCGACCACGTAGTAGCCGAGGCCGGGGTAGCGGATCAGCAGGCCCTCCTTCACCAGCACGCCGAGCGCCTTGGAGCAGGTCTGCCTGGCGTGCCCGTAGTCCTGGCTGAGCGTCGTGATCGACGGGGTGGCGGTGCCGGGCGGGTACGTCCCGGCCGCGATCGCCTTGCGGAGGACCGCCGGCGAGCTGCATGTACGCCCTTGGGTCTGATTCGTCACCTATCGACATCCTTGTACCGTACTCGATTGGCAAAGTTGCCAATCGCAATGCTTCGACAGTAGTCGACGGTAGACGTGAGCGGTCATTCGGCGGTATGCTCGCGCCGCATGTACCTGTGGGACCTGGTCGGTCATGACACGTCAGAGGGCGCGGTGCGCGCCGGGCATCGGCGACGACCTGGCCGGCGATCATGCGGACCGCTCGAGCCGCTCCTGCGTCGAGGCGCCGCGGCTTCGTCGGCCGCATCGTCGAGGTGGTGCCCCGCCTGTCGGTCGTTCGACCTCGACGCGATCCTACGTGCCCACCGGGCGCGAGTGGCTCGGCCGCCGGGACAGCCGCGGCGGCGTGCACTGCGGCGCAGGCCCTACCGCCCCGCCGACCCCGGCATCGCCTACAGCCTGCGACCCGCGGGCCACGGCATCGCGGCCGCCGATCCGCGAGACTGCAGGCGCGGCGTGCGAGACGATAGGACGCATGCGACTCAGGATCTTCACCGAGCCCCAGCAGGGCGCCAGCTACGCCACGCTCCGCCGCGTCGCCAAGGCGACGGAAGACCTCGGCTTCGACGCCTTCTTCCGCTCCGACCACTACCTGAAGATGGGCAGCGGCGTCCGGCGAGCCAGGGCCGTCCGACGCCTGGGCCACCCTGGCCGGGCTCGCCGTCGAGACCAGCAGGATCAGGCTCGGCACGCTGGTCACCTCGGCGACCTTCCGCTACCCGGGGCCGCTCGCGATCGCCGTCGCCGGCATCGACGAGATGAGCGGCGGGCGGGTCGAGCTCGGCCTCGGCGCCGGCTGGTACGACGGCGAGCACGCCGCGTACGGCATCCCGTTCCCGCCGACGAAGGAGCGCTTCGACCGCCTCGAGGAGCAGCTCGCGATCATCACCGGCCTGTGGGAGACGCCAGCGGGCGAGACGTTCAGCTACGAGGGCACGTACTACCAGGTCACCGACTCGCCCGCGCTGCCCAAGCCGGTCCAGCGCCCGCGCCCGCCGGTGATCATCGGCGGCCGCGGCCCGCGCCGCACGCCCGCGCTCGCCGCCAGGTACGCCGACGAGTTCAACATCGCGTTCTCGACTCCGGTCGAGGTGGCGCGGCGCAGTTCGGCCGGGTGCGGGAGGCATGCGCCGCGGCGGGCCGCGACCCGGGCTCGCTGGTCTACTCCGCCGCCCAGGTGGTCTGCTGCGGCGAGGACGAGGCCGACCGTGTCCCGCCGCGCGGCGGCGATCGGCCGCGACGTGGCCGACCTGCGCGCCAGCGGCCTCGCCGGCTCGCCGGCCGAGATCGTCGACAAGATCGGCGCCTTCGCCGAGGCGGGCGCGCAGACCCTCTACCTGCAGGTCCTCGACCTGGGCGACCTCGACCACCTGGCCGACATCGCCGCCCAGGTCCTGCCCCAGGTGTGACCCGGCGGGCAATGCCCGCCCGCGCCCCGCGCGCGGGCGGCCGGTCCCCGCGCGGCCGTGATGATGATCACGTCCGGTTCGCGGCTTATGGCTCCTGCCCGCCAGGTAAGCGAAGCTGGCGGGCGGAGCGGGCCCGCGCGGGCCGTCGCGGGCGCGCGATTGCCGAGAGCGGGGTACCTGCGGCCGCGCGGTTGCTTACGATCGTTACCGTGGGAACGTCTTCAGGGGGGCGGCGCGGGCAGCCGGAGCCCGACGCCTGGCCAGGCAACGGCGCTGGCCCCGGGGAGAACGGTCATCAGGGCGGCGGCCGGCCCCGGCTGGGGGGCCGGCCCCGGGTTCGCGGGGGCGCCTTTCGCGCAGGAGGGCGCCGCGTTCCCCGGGGGGCCAGGGAACGGCGCGCCCGGCCGGTCACGGTGCCCCGGGGTTCCCCGGCCCGGGCTACGGCGGGCCCGGTTACGCCGGGCCGGACGGCCGCATGCCCGCGGGCGGCCCTGCCGGACCGTGGTACGGCGCTCCGCCGCCGGGCGGCCAGCAGCCGGGCGGCCCGCAGTACCCGCCGCCACCGCAAGGGGCGTTCCCCGGCGGCCCGCCGCCGCGCGACAGCAGTACGGCCAGCACCCGTTCGGCCAGCACCCGTTCGACCAGCCCCAGGGGACGGCCGGGCCCGGCCCCAGGTTCCCCGGAGACCAGGGCCCGGGGCACGGCCCCGGGCCTTACGGTGACGGTTTCGCCGGCCAGGGACCCGGCGGCTTCCCCGGCCCCGGGCCCGGCGCCGCCTACGGCCCCGGCCCGGGCGCCCCGGCGGCGCCGGGCTTTGCCGGGCCAGGGCCGGCCGGCGGACCACCCGGTTACCTGCCGCCCGGCCAGTTCCCTGGCCCGATGGGGCCGGGGCCGGGTTCTCCCGGCGGCCAGCACCAGGCCGGCCAGCACCAGGCCGGCCCGATGCACGCCGGCCCGTACGCCCAGGGTCAGCAGGCGCCCCCGCCAGGGCAGGTGCCGCCCGGCTACTACGCGGCGGGCATGGCGCAGGCCGGGCCGCGGCCGCGGGCCAGTTCGTCCCGCCTGGCCAGTTCACCGCGGGCCAGGCGTTCCCTGGAGCGGCGCCAGGCGGCCAGTTCGCCCAGGGCTGGGCCGGCCCCGGAGGGCCTGGCCCGGCGGCGCCGGGGCCACGCGGCCAGTCAGGGACATGGCCCGGCGGCCCGGCGCCCGGCGACGGCCCGACGGGGAACTCACGACCCAGGCCGGGCCGCCTGGTCGACGACGATCCCGACCGGGTGCTGACGCCGACGACGATCTTCGCGCCAGGAAGCCTGGTCAACCCGCCCGACGGCGGCGAAGGCGGCCGGCCGGACTCTCACCCCTTCGCCGGGCCCGGCGGCCCGCCGCCCGGCTACGGCCCGCCGCCCGGCTACGGCGCCTACCCGGGCCAGGGCCCATGGGCCGGGCCGGGCGGCTACCCGCAGCCGGGTGCCTACCCTGGCCCAGCGGCGGCGCCGGGGCCGGGCCCGGCGGCGGCGCGTTCGCCGGGCCTGGCGGCTACCCGCCCGAGTCAGGGCCGGCTCAGGGGATGTTCCCTGGTCCCGGCGGCTTCCCCGAGCACGGCCCGTTCCCCCCGGGGACCTCGTTCCCCGGGCCTGGCGGCTTTCCCGCGGGCGGCGCCCCCGGCAGCGCCGGCTACGGCGCGCCCGGCTACCCGGGCCCCGGCCCCGGCGCGCCCAGGTTCGACCACCCGTACCCTGGCCCGGGCGGCGGCGCGCCGTTCGCGGCGCCCCGGGCGCGGCGCCCCCCGGGTTCCCCGGCGGCGCGGGCTACCCGCCACCGGGCGCCCAGCAGTTCCCCGGCCAGCAGGCCATGCCGCCGGGTTACGCGCATGACCCGGGACCGGAGCCGCGGCAGGCGCACGCTGGTACGGCCAGGACGGCTTCCCGCCGCAAGGCGAGGCCAGGGGGCCCGGCGGCCAGCCCTACCACGGCGGCCCGGGCCCGGCGGGCTACCCGGCCCCGGGTTACCCCGGTCGCGGGCGCCTTCGGCGGCCCGGCCGGGTACCCGCCGGGGCACGGCTACCCGGGGCCGGCGGCCAGCCGGGCGCTCAGGGCGGCCAGCAGGCCTTCCCCGGCCAGGGGGGCTACCCCACTGGCGGGCGGATTCGCGGGACCACGGCGAGGCCCAGCCCCCGTACGCGGAGTACCAGGCGTGGCGCCCGCACGGCGCACCCGGCGGCTATCCAGGCCCCGACGGGTACGGCGAGATCGTCAACGGCGGCGACTACGCGTACGTCATCCGTGAAGACGACCCCGGCGCGCCGCCGCAGTCCGGGCCGCGCGGGCAGGACCGGGGCCAGGGCCTAGGGCGAGTGGCCGGCGCCGCACGCCGGGGCGGCGCCGCCTGCCGGAGGGGCCGTCCGCGGCCGCGCGATCACCGCGGGCGGAAGCCGGCGCGCCGGCGTGGCCTGGCGTCGCGCGGCCGGACCCGCCAAGACCGCGCGCCCCGGGGGCGTTTCCCCGGGGTCCGAGGCGCCGGCGACCCCGGCTGGCGCGGACCGACCCCCGCGGCGGGAGCTGACCACCCCGGCCGCGGCGCGCGACCCGGCGGCACCGTCACCTTCGCGGACGCCGCGCCCGGGCCGGCGGCCGTGCCGGACGTGGATCCCGCCCTCGCCTACGGCCCGGATGACCCGGCTTACGGTCCGCCCGGCCCCGACTGGTACAAGCGGGACGAGGAAGCGCGCCGAGGACGCCGAGGACACAAGCGGACGACGAGTGAATCCCATGTCGCCCGCGGCCCCTTCGAGCCGCTTCGCCCGGGCGACCGCGAGGAGGCAGGCCCACGCGGACTACCAGCCGGCGGACGCTGACGCCGCGCCCGACGACGCCGACGCCGACTCGCTGGAAACCGACATACCGGAATATGAGCCGATAGACGATGAAATGTCGGAACTGCTGGACCTCGGGGCGTCGGCCGACCCGGACGCGGGCGCGCTCGGCCAGCTCAAGGGCCTGTACGAGACGGCGGAGACAGTCAGCCAGGCCAGCCTCGACCGGCACTTCGAGCAGCTACTCGAACGGCAGCGGGAGCTGATCAGCGAGTACTTCAGCGAGCCAGGCGGCCCCGGCCCGGGCCGGCCGACCCGGCGCCCGGCGACCCGGCCGAGCCGCCAGTCCCGTTCGGCTTCGACACGGCGGAGAGCCTGGCCGGCCTGCGCGGCGAGCTGCGCGGCGCCTAGTGGCCCGCCGCGCCGCGGGCTGAGCCGGGAAGACGGGAAGCAGCACAGTGGAGCGGCCAGTGAGTGACGTCATCGCGGTTCTCGGCTTCGGCGAGGCGGGGTCGCTGCTCGCCCGTGACCTGGTGGCGGCGGGGGCGGCCGTCCGGGGCTACGACCCGAAGGTGCCCGCGCCGGCCGGCGTCACCGGCCGCGGGCAGCGACGCCGAGGCGGTCGCCGGCGCTGGGCCTGGTGCTGAGCGTCAACAGCGCGAGCGAGGCGCTGGCCGCGCTCGAGGCGTCGCTTGACGCGCTGGCCCCCGGCGCGGTCTGGGCCGACCTGAACACCGCCGCGCCCGCCGTCAAGCGGCGCCTTGCCGCGATAGGCGAGGAGCGGGGCATCCCGGTCACCGACATAGCCATGATGGCCCCGGTCCCCGGCAAGGGCCTGCGGGTCCCGATGCTCGCGAGCGGCGAAGCCGCCGACGGCGTCGCCCGCGGCCTGCGCCGGTACGGCGCGGACATCGAGGTGCTGGCCGGCCCGGCCGGCCTCGCGGCTACCCGCAAGCTGCTGCGCAGCGTTTTCTTCAAGGGCATGGCCGCCTCCATCGTCGAGGCCCTTGAGGCGGCCAGGGCCGCCGGCCTCGAGGACTGGCTGACCGGGCACATCGCCGAGGACCTGGCCAGCCAGGACGCCGCGACGCTAGCCAGGATCGTCACCGGCACCCGCCAGCACGCGGTCCGCCGGGGCCACGAGATGGCCGCCGCCGCCGAGATGCTGGCCGACCTCGGCGTCCAGCCGGTCATGGCCGCCGCCAGCCAGCACCTGCACGAGCGCCTGGCCGCCGAATAGCCCCCGCGCGGCCGCGGCCGCGCGGCCGGCGTGCACCGCGCCGCCCCCCGGCCGCTCCCGCGGCCCGGCCCTCCCGCGGCCCGGTCCCTCCCGCAGTGCGGCTCCTCCCGCGGCCCGGCTCCCTCCCGCGGCCGCGGCTCCTCCCGCGGCCCGGCCGCGCCGCCCCGACTTCCCGGCCGCCGCGCCTGGCCGCCGAGAAATCACGAAGCAGTCATCAGAACGGGTGCGGGGTTCCCGTCCGCCCTGCCGGGCTCCCGTCCCGCCCTGCCGAGTCCCCCGTCCCGCCCTGCCGAGTCCCCCGTCCCGCCCTGCCGAGTCCCTCGTCCCGCCCTGCGGGGTTCCCGTCCCGCCCTGCCGGGCTCCCGGGAACGGGAGCCCGCGTCGTCATGATGCGGGATACTTCGGGCCCCCAGAGGGGCACTTTGTATCCCGCATCATGCCCTTGCCGCGCCCCGCGCCCGTGCCTTCCGTGATAACAGCAACAAGCGCGAAGCGCTGCGCGGGCGAGGGGGGAACGGGCGCGGCCGCGCGGCGCCGCCATCCGTTCGGGACAGGCCGGGAACCGCCTGCTACGCGAGCGCGCTGAGCGCCTCGGCCATCGCCGGCAGCGACTCCGGCGGGCAGTGCGCCGGCAGGCCGATCGTGGCCAGGTCAGCGCCGGCGTCCCGCCACTCGGCGAGCGTCGTGAGCAGCTCGTCGTAGCTGCCGCCGTCCCAGCGCAGCAGGATCGAGCAGGTGATCTCGGTGAAGTCCCGGCCGAGGTCGGCGCAGTGCCCGCGCAGGACCTCCTTGAGCTCGGCGAAGCGGGCGGGCTCGCGCACCGACCCGTTCCACTCCGACGCCCAGCGGGCGGCGGCGCGCAGGGTGCGCTTCGGCCCGCTGCCGCCGATGGTGATCGGCGGGTAGGGCTGCTGCAGCGGCTTCGGCTCGCAGTAGGCGTCGGTCAGCGTGAAGTACGTGCCCGCGTAGTTGGCGACCCGCGACGACAGCAGCCGCGTCAGCACCTCGATGCCCTCGTCGAAGCGGTCGAAGCGCTCCTTCAGCGGCGGGAGCGGGAAGCCGTAGGCATCGCACTCCATGTCGTTCCACGCCGCGCCGAGCCCGAGGATGAGCCGCCCGGAGGAGATGTGGTCCACGGTGGCGACCATGTTCGCGAGCACCGCGGGGTGCCGGTAGGGCATGGCGGTGACCTGGCAGCCGATCCTGATCCGCGAGGTCAGCGCGGCCATGGCCGACAGCATGGTCCAGCCCTCGAAGTTCGGGCCGTGCAGGTCCCCGGTCAGCGGGTAGAAGTGGTCCCAGTTCCATATCGACTCGAACAGCGGGACCTCGTCGGCGGCGATCCAGAGGTCGCGGAGCTCTTCCCAGGCCTGGTGCTCGGGCCGGGTCTTGAGGGCGAAACGCATGCGGGGACTCCAACGCTGGCTGCGGTAAAGGGACGGCACGGGGCGGCGGGCCGTCCGGTCGAGCGGTCGTCAGGGTGGCCGGGCCCCAGCCGGACACGACGTTACGCTGCCAGGTGGCCGCCCGCAGCGGGGTACCCGGCCCGCGGGCGGTTGCCTGGCCTGGACGCCGCTACTCGGCCCTCAAGATCATGGCCGCCCGCGTCCGGGCCGCGACGGTGGCCGGCAGCCAGGCGAGCAGGTTCCCCGTCGTCAGCAGCACGACCAGCCCGATGGCGAGCAGGGCCAGCGGTACCTCGCTGGCCGGGACGACGCCGAGGGACCGGGCGAAGCCCTGCCACGCGAGCCGGCCCAGCACAATTCCCAGGGGCACGCCGACGGCCGCCGCGGTCAGCAGCGTGAGGGAGGTCTGCCAGGCGATGATCGCCCGTACCTGGCGGCGTGTCATCCCCAGCGCCTTGAGCAGTGCGAACTCGCGGCGCCTGCGGCGGACCAGGCTGAGCACGATGATCGACAGCGACAGCACCGACGCGCCGGCGATGCCGATCGCCAGGGCGACCGGCTGCCGGCCCATCTGCTCGGCGTTCAGTACCTGCGAGGCGAGCAGCGGCGGCAGCTCGTAGGTGTCACCGGGAATCCCGTCCGGGTTGGCTGAGACAATGCGGTCTACCAAGCGCCGTGCGCTGCTCCGCGGTCGTTCCCGGCTTCAGGCTGATCACCGCCGTGGACGCGAAGACCGTCTGCGACAAGTTCGCGGACTGCGGGCCGCCCGCCGCGCCTGCGGCAGCCAGCAGCGTGGCCTCGGGAAGCAGGGCGCCGCGTCCGAGGGAGACATGCTCGGTCAGGACGGGGCCGATCGACGGCAGTGTCACAACGCCGGCGATGGTCATCAGGCGAGCGTGCGGCGGACTGCCCACCGTCACGGTGTCGCCGATCTTCTTGCCTAGCTCAGCGAGCGTCGTCGCGCCCAGTTCTACCTGGTCGGGCCCTGATAGCGGCTGGCCGCTCGTGGTGGGCGGCGCGACGTTCCCGAGGTGATGCTGCAATCCCCATCACCGGGATGACCCGGCCGTCTACCGGCAGCTGGGTGAACGCCAGCTCCGACCACCCGGCGACGCTCGGCTGGCCGTCGACCAGGCGGGTCATGACGCCGGGGCTGAGGCTCCCGAACCCGCCTTGCGCCTGGATGAGCACGTCCCAGTTCCAGCCGTACCGCGCCGGATGGCTGCTCAGGCCGCTCAGGCTGGCGCTGAAGACGACAGCGGCGGTCATGGCGGTGGCCGCGACGATCGACCCGCCCAGCGTGCTCAGCACGGGAACCGACCGCTGGCCCGATCCGGGGGCGATGGCGTTGCGGGCCCCGATGGCGGCCGTCATCGGCAGTCCGGCCGTCAGCACCGGACGGGTTCCCGCGGGCACCCGGCGGGACGCGGCGACCGGGCGGCTGGCCCGCGCCGCTACCGCGATGAGCGTCCCGAGCACCAGGACGAGGATGACGGGCAGGCCGACACCGAGAACGAGGGCGTCGGCATGGACTCCCCGGCCGGGTCGTAGTCGCGTACCGGGCCGACTGGCGACAGCGGGGACACCGCGACGGCCCCGGCGCCGGCGAGCGCGGTGATGCCCGCGACCGGGATCATCCCGGGAAGGCAGGCCGCGAGCAGCACCTGGCGCCGGCTCGCGCCAAGTGCCCGGAGCGCGCCCACGTCGGGCGCGAACCTGCCGGCCAGCTGGGCGAGCCCCTGCGCGACCAGCACCACCATGGCGACCGCGGCGACCAGGCCGAAGATCGCGAGCGCGACCGCCTCCGGGGTGATCGCCTGCTGCACCTGGTTGTGGACGCGGTCGGTGCGCTGCAGCAGGAACGCCAGGCCGCTGTCGTGCTCGCCGGTCGCGCGGTTGGTCTGTCGCTGCAGGTCCGCGGCCAGCGCGGTGAGCCGGCGCTGCAGGTCAGGAATCCCGGCGGCGCCGCGCTCCAGGCGCAGCCCCTCCGCCCCGTAGCCGTAAGTACCCGGTGAGCATCTGGCGGGTCGCCCCCGGGGGCAGGACGGCGCTCACCAGCTGGTCGGCCTGGTCGACGAGGACAGGCGGGATCTCCCCGACGGCAGCGACCCGGTAGGACCGGAACTCCTGCCCGGTCTTTCCTCCCGGCTCGTGCGACAGGAAGTCGTAGGTCACCGTGCCGCCGACGCCGGTACCGAAGAGCCTGGCGATCTGGGGAGTCAGCACGATGCTGGTCGTCGAGTCCAGCGGCGGGAGCTTTCCTGCGACGGGCACGATCCGGTCCTGGCGGAAGAACTCCCCGTCGGTGCTGCCGACCAGGTTGGCGGTCAGGAACGAGTCGTCGGGATGCCCGTGGACGACCGGAATCGCGTTCAAGCCCGCCAGCGCGGCGTGCGAGGTGATGCCGGGCAGCGCCGAGACCAGCGAGAAGGGCCGCGTGAGCGGCAAGCCGGGCAGCGGCCCTAGGCTGCTGACCAGGACATCGCTAGCGCTGGTGGCACTCAGATAACGGCCGTAGGCGCTCGCGGTGCTCCGCGCGCCGGCCAGGGC
Source organism: uncultured Actinomycetota bacterium (assembly GCA_963735315.1). GTDB lineage: Bacteria > Actinomycetota > Actinomycetes > Streptosporangiales > Streptosporangiaceae > Trebonia. The sequence continues at coordinate 75,799 of CAVTKQ010000033.1, read as the reverse complement.
GCCGAGAGCGACCGCCCCGAGCAGGCCGCCCACGACGCTGAGCACGACTCCCTGCCGCCAGGACCGCCGCAGGACGGACCGCCAGCACACGAGCGCGACAGCCGCGACCGCCCCGCGAGCGGGCCCTCCGCGGCGTCCGCCTGCATCCCTCATGCTGGCCATTGTCCCGGCCTGGCCCGGCGTGCCCAGGGTGCTGGCACGACTTACCGTGTCGGGTCAGCTCCCGGGCCGCGTCCGCGCCCTGACGCCCCCGCCCTCGGTCGTCACCGGGCTGGCCTGTCGCTGCCGTAGGCGATGACCGCACCCCGCTCGTGCGCGGATTACTCCATGAGGTAGCTTGATATCGAGATACTATAGGTTGCGTACCGGCGAACCGGGTAGCTCGCGCCCCGTGCCCTCCCTGCCGGAGCGGAGGCCGATCTGAGGCGGGCGGCGCCGCCCCGTCGCGGGCGATCACATTGACATGGCACTGGGCGAGGAGGCTCAACCTACGATGACTGCGAACAGCTTCGGCAGCCGCGCGACGCTTGAGGCGGGCGGCGCGCACGCACGAGATCTACCGCCTGGACGCGGTCCCCGGCAGCGAGAACCTCCCGTACAGCCTGAAGGTGCTGCTCGAGAACCTGCTCCGCAACGAGGACGGGGTCAACATCACCAGGGAGCACATCAACGCCCTGGCCAGCTGGGACCCGAAGGCGGAGCCGGACACCGAGATCCAGTTCACCCCGGCCCGGGTGATCCTGCAGGACCTGACCGGCGTGCCCGCCGTCGTCGACCTCGCCGCCATGCGCGAGGCGATGCGGGCGCTCGGCGGCGACCCGACCAAGATCAACCCGCTCATCCCCGCCGAGCTGGTCATCGACCACTCGGTGGTCGCCGACGTCTTCGGCCGCCCGGAGGCGTTCGACCTGAACGTGGCGCTCGAGTTCCAGCGCAACCGCGAGCGCTTCCAGTTCCTGCGCTGGGGCCAGGACGCCTTCGCCGGCTTCCGCGTCGTCCCGCCGGGCACCGGCATCGTGCACCAGGTCAACATCGAGCACCTGGCCCGCGTGGTCATGACGGGTGGCGGCGGACGAGGGCGGAATCGGCAGGCGTACCCGGACACCTGCGTCGGCACCGACAGCCACACCACCATGGAGAACGGCCTCGGCATCCTCGGCTGGGGCGTCGGCGGCATCGAGGCGGAGGCGGCCATGCTCGGCCAGCCCATCTCCATGCTGATCCCGAAGGTCGTCGGCTTCCGCCTCACCGGCCAGCTCCCGCAGGCGACGACCGCCACCGACCTGGTGCTCACGATCACCGAGATACTCCGCAAGCACGGCGTGGTCGGCAAGTTCGTCGAGTTCCACGGCGACGGCGTCGGCCAGGTCCCGGTGGCCAACCGGGCGACGATCGGCAACATGTCGCCGGAGTTCGGCTCCACCTGCGCGATCTTCCCGATCGACGCCGCGACGATCGACTACCTGCGGCTGACCGGCCGTCCCGAGGCCCAGCTCGACCTGGTGGAGGAGTACGCCAAGGCGCAGGGCCTGTGGCACGACCCGGCCCGCGAGCTGCGCTTCTCCGAGGAGCTCACCCTCGACCTGTCCACCGTCGTCCCGTCCATCGCCGGCCCGAAGCGCCCGCAGGACCGGATCGAGCTGGCCAACGCCAAGACCGCGTTCCGCGACGCGCTGCCGGCCTACACCGGCGGCGCCGCCAACGGCTCGTTCCCCGCGTCCGACCCGGGCGAGACCGAGGACATCCGCGCCGACCCACCCGGTCAAGGTCACCCTCGAGGACGGCACCGAGACGACGCTCGACCACGGCCACGTCGTCATCGCCGCGATCACCTCCTGCACGAACACCTCCAACCCGTACGTGATGATCGGCGCCGCGCTGCTGGCGAAGAAGGCCGTGGAGAAGGGCCTGACCCGCAAGCCCTGGGTGAAGACCACCCTCGCCCCCGGCTCGAAGGTCGTCATGGACTACTACGAGCGGGCCGGCCTGATCCCGTACCTGGACAAGCTCGGCTTCAACCTCGTCGGCTACGGCTGCACCACCTGCATCGGCAACTCCGGCCCGCTGCCGCCGGCGATCAGCGACGCGGTCAACGACAACGACCTCACCGTCGTCAGCGTGCTGTCGGGCAACCGGAACTTCGAGGGCCGCATCAACCCCGACGTCAAGATGAACTACCTGGCGTCCCCGCCCCTCGTCGTCGCCTACGCGCTGGCCGGCACGATGGACATCGACCTGGACCGCGAGCCGCTCGGCACCGACAGCGAGGGCAAGCCGGTCTACCTCGCCGACATCTGGCCGTCGCCGGACGAGGTCACCAGCGTCGTGGCGAGCGCCGTCGCGCGCCGAGATGTTCACCGCCGACTACGCCGACGTCTTCAAGGGCGACGACAACTGGCGCGGCCTGCGAGGTCCCCACCGGCGACACGTTCGAGTGGGCCGCAGGACTCCACCTACGTCCGCCGCCCGCCGTACTTCGACGGCATGCCCGCCGAGCCGGAGCCGGTCACCGACATCCAGGGCGCGAAGGTCCTGGCCAAGCTCGGCGACTCGGTCACCACCGACCACATCTCGCCGGCCGGCGCGATCAAGGCCACCGCCCCGGCGGGCCTGTACCTGACCGAGCACGGCATCGAGCGCGCCGACTTCAACTCCTACGGCAGCCGCCGCGGCAACCACGAGGTGATGATCCGCGGCACGTTCGCCAACATCCGGCTGCGCAACCAGCTCGCGCCGGGCACCGAGGGCGGCGTCACCGTCAAGGACGGCAAGGAGATGTCGATCTACGACGCCTCCCGCGAGTACATCGCCGAGGGCACCCCGCTGATCGTCCTCGGCGGCAAGGAGTACGGCTCGGGCTCCTCCCGCGACTGGGCCGCGAAGGGCACCGCGCTGCTCGGCGTCCGCGCCGTGCTCGTCGAGTCGTTCGAGCGCATCCACCGCTCCAACCTGATCGGCATGGGCGTGCTCCCGCTCCAGTTCAAGCCGGGCGAGAGCGCCGAGTCCCTCGGCCTCACCGGCCAGGAGACCTTCACCATCGAGGGCATCTCCAAGATCAACGAAGGCGGCATCCCGAACGAGGTCGTGGTGACCGCCGACGGCAAGCGCTTCACCGCGACGGTCCGGATCGACACCCCCGGCGAGGCCGACTACTACCGCCACGGCGGCATCATGCAGTATGTCCTGCGGTCGCTGCGCTGAGCGCAGCGACCGCCGTAGGGGGGACGACCCCCCTGCACCCCCCGGCATGGGGGGACGCCGTCCCCCCATCGCCCCCCTGCGGGAGGACGCCGCCGAAAGCGCGGCGCCCTCCGCGCGGTGGCTGGGGTTAAGGCCTTGTGGTTGCTGTGGCAGGCGTTGCACAGCCCGCAACGCCTCGCGCGGTGGCTGCGGTTAAAGATCAGTGGTTGCCGTGGCAGGCGGCCGCAAACCGGACCGCCTCGCGCGGTGGCCGGGGTTAGAGATCAGTGGTTGCTGTGGCAGGCGTTGCCCAGCCCGCGACGCCTCGCGCGGTGCGGTTCACGATCAGCTGTCGGGGTATGCAGGCGGCGCGTAACGGGCGCCGCCTGCCGATAGGCTCGTGGCATGGCTCACGACCACGACCATGACGTCGCCGACGATGACTTCGAGTACGAGGACATCGATATCAAGGAGGCGCTCGGGCTGCCCGACGCCCTGCCGCCGATCCGCCTGCTCCCGCTGCCCGAGCTGGCCGCCCAGCGCCCGCACCGCGCCGGTGGCCCGCCAGCTCGCCGCGCTCGCCGAATGGGTGGGCAAGGACGGCAGGGAAGTCGACGAGGCCGGCGACCTGACCCCGGAGGGCCTGACCGAAGCCACGGCCGCCCTCGGCGTGGACGCCGACGAGCTCGCCTTCCTGTGGGAGTACGCGCTCGGCGTGGAGTGGCTGGTCTTCGACGACGACGACGAGGACCGGGTGGTGCCCGGGCGAGACCGCCGACGACTGGGCGTCCGGCGACGACGAGCGGGTGTTCGCCGCGTGGTCCGCGACCCTCGTCGGCCGTGCTCGGCGAGACGCTTGAGCTCTACGGCCCCGACCTGGACGAGGAAGACGACGACGAGGACGAGCTCGAGTTCGACTTCGCCGGCCAGGGGATGGCGATCGCCATCCTGCTCTTCCTCGCCCGCAGGGAGGGCCTCACCGTCGAGGAGTTCGCCGAGGTGCTCTGGGAGAACGCCGCCGGCGGGCACGACGAGGACGACGAAGAGGCGCACGACGAGATCGCCGAGGCCCGCGCCGAGTGGGAGTCGGACTACGGCGACGCCGCCCGGCTGCTGCTCGACAAGCTCACGGACACCCTCGCGATCACCGAGGACGACGAGCTGATCCGGCTCACCCCGCTCGCCCTGGCCGCGCTGCACGAGCAGCTCGTCGAGGCCGGGGTGGAGATCCCGCTGCTGCCGCAGACCGCGGCCGAGCTGTCCGGCGCCGAGCTGCTCGCCATGGCCGGCGGCGTCACCGACGCCGAGTTCGAGGCCGAGGTCGACGGGTGGACCGCCGCCCGCGGCGCCGACGCCGCCGCCCGCGAACTGCTCGAGCTCGCCGCCGCGGCCGAGCCGGGCGAGCGGATGCTCGCGGTGGCCGCCGTCACCAGGATCGGCGCCCCCGCCGAGCCCGCCTGGCGGGAGAGCCTCGCGGTGCCGCAGGTCCGCGCCTACGCGAAGGTCGCGCTCGCCCAGCTCTCCGGCGTCGACCCCGACGGACGACGGCCCCGTCGACCTGCCCGCGGAGCTCGAGATGACGCCGGAGGACCTCGCCTGGGTGGCCACCGACCTGCTCACCCTCGCCATCGACGAGGAGTTCCCCGACCCGGACTACCTCGCGGTCAGCTTCCGCGAGGCCGTCCCGGCGGGCCGCGAGCAGATGCTGTTCGACGGCATGGCCCGCGGCGAGCACCCGGACACCGTCGACGTGCTCAACCACCTGGGCGAGTACCACCCGGACAAGCAGGTCGCCAAGGCGGCGCGGACGCCGCGCACAAAGCCGCCTCGCGCCGCGGTTAGCCCCGCTAACGTTGTCATCGGGCCGGCGCGGGAACGCCGGCCCGACGGCGACAAGCTGACCGGGGAAGGGCGCCGATGACGACGTCCGCCGGGGCCGGGACCGGCCTGGCCGGGATCGAGCACATCGTGGTCCTGATGCTGGAGAACCGCTCGTTCGACCACATGCTCGGCTACCTGTACGCCGACAGCGGCAACGTGTCGCCGTCCGGCCAGCCGTTCGAGGGGCTGACCGGGCAGCGAGTCCAGCCCGGACGCCAACGGCAACCCGGTCGAGCGTCTACCAGATCACGCCGTCCACGCCGAACGCCTACTTCATGCCGGGCGCCGACCCCGGCGAGGGCTACAAGGCGACCAACGACCAGCTCTGGGGCTCCGACACCGCCCCGGCGTCCGGCACGCCGGCGACCATGCAGGGGTTCGTCAAGGACTTCGCGTACACGATCGGCTGGGAGACCAACGAGAAGTGGACGATCGTGCCGGGCACCACGGCCAACTGGATCATGGGCTGCTTCACCCCGCAGACGCTGCCCGTCCTGTCCGCGCTGGCCAAGGGCTACGCCGTCTGCGACCACTGGTTCGCCTCCGCGCCGACCGAGACGCTGCCGAACCGCGCGTTCGCCCTGGCGGGCACCAGCCAGGGGCACATGGACGACCACACCAAGACCTACACCTGCCCGTCCATCTTCGGCGCGCTGACCAAGGCGGGCGTGAGCTGGCGGGTCTTCGGCTACAACGCGCAGCCGCTGACCAAGGCCGACTTCCCCGACATCACCAGCGCGGACGCGTCGCACTTCGGCCTGTTCACCGACTTCAAGGCCGCCGCCGCGGCCGGCACGCTGCCCGCGTTCACCTTCCTCGAGCCGAGCTGGTCCTCCACCGGCAACAGCCAGCACCCCAACTACGACGTGGCCCTCGGCGAGCAGCTCATCCACGACACCTACGAGGCGCTGCGCTCCGGTCCCGGCTGGGAGCAGACGCTGTTCGTGCTCACCTACGACGAGCACGGCGGCTGCTACGACCACGTGCCGCCGCCGTGGGGCGCGACCCCGCCGGACAACACCGCGGGCGAGTTCGGCTTCGGCTTCGACCGCTTCGGCGTGCGGGTCCCGACGCTGCTCATCTCGCCGCTGATCGCCCCGGGCACCGTCTACCGGGTGCCCGCCGGGTCGGTCGCCGCTCGACCACACCTCCGTCCTCAAGACGGTCGAGCAGCGCTGGAACCTGCCGCCGCTGACCGCCCGCGACGCGGCCGCCCCCGGCTTCGGCGACGTCCTCACGCTGACCACCCCGCGCACCGACGACGTGCTCGCCGGCGTCACCGTCCCGGTCTCCGGCAGCGCGGGCCCGTCCGCCGGCCAGGTCTCCCACCTGGAGGCCGATCCGCGAGGAACTCGTCGCCCGCTACACCCCGGGCGCCCGGCCCGCCGCCAGCCCGCCGACGGGCCGCCGCCGGTGGTCCAGGACCCCGACCAGCGCCCGCCCCAGGGCGGCCTTGTCCCGCGCGCCCTGGCCGCCACCGCCCAGATCATCCAGGACCCGGACCAGCGCCCGGACTAACCGGGCCGGTCCCGCCGGCTTCCCGGTTCCCGGCCGAGACTTAGGCCCCGCATAGCGGCCTAAGCCTTCGGCGGCGGGCGCGAAGCCGCACGGCTGCCCAGCCGGTGATCCGGCGCTGCCGATAGCTGCCATACGGCTTGGTTATTTCCCGGCCGCGCCGGCGGCTTGTTAACGTCGCGTGGACGGTCGGGCGGTGCGACCGCGCAGGCCGCGGCGCGGGCGGGAAGGGACAGCAGCGGATGGGCAGGCTTGACGGGAAGGTCGCGCTGATCAGCGGGACGGCGCGGGGCATGGGCCGGGCGGCGGCGCTCGAGTTCGCGGCGCAGGGCGCGGCGGTGTTCGGCTGCGACCTCGACGAGAAGGCAAGCGCCGAGACCGTCGGGCTCGTCGACCGCGGCAGGCGGCCGGATGGCGGCCCTGGCCCCCGTCGACCTGGCGGGCGCCGACGGCGCGCGCGCCTGGGTGGACGCGGCCGTCGCCGAGTTCGGCGGCGTGGACATCCTGTACAACAACGCCTCCGCGCTGCGCAACGGCGCGCTGATGGACCTGTCCGACGACGACTGGCACTTCACGGTCAGGAACGAGCTGGACATCGTCTGGTTCTCGGTCCGCGCCGCCTGGCCTGAGCTGGTCAAGCGGGGCGGCGGCTCGATCATCAACGTCGCGTCGATCGCCGCGAGGCTGGGCGCGCGGTTCGTCGGCCAGGTGCCGCACGGCTCGGCGAAGGGCGGGGTCCTCGCGATGACCAAGCACCTGTGCGCGGCCGGCGGTGCCCACGGGATCAGGGCGAACGCGATCCTGCCGGGCCTGATCTACACCCCGGAGACCGCCCGCTTCATCGACGACCCGGACGGCCCGCTGCCCGCCATCCTGGCCAAGATCCCCCTCGGCCGCTACGGGCGGGCGGAGGAGGTCGCCAAGCTCGCGGCGTTCCTCGCCAGCGACGACGCCGCGTTCATCACCGGCGCGGAGATCGCGATCGACGGCGGCGACGGGTCGGTGGCGGCGTAGCGGAGAGGCGGCGCGCAACATGAAAGGCCAGCGATGAGGTTCGCGCGCTACGAGCACCAGGGCGCCGTCGCCGACGGGGTGCTCGGCCCGGGTGAGCGCCTGCACGGCCTCGGGCCCGGCGTGGACACCGACGGCCTGATCAGGCAGGGCGGCCTGCGCCGCCCTGCTCGCCGCGGGGACGACGGCACTGGAGCGGGCACCGGGTCCCCCGGTGGCCGGCGTCCGCCTGCTCGCCCCGCTGCACCCGGCCTCCATCCGCGACTCGGTCTCCTTCGAGGCGCACGTCGAGGGCGCCCGCAAGTCCCAGGAGGGCGCGCGGGACCCGGTGCCGCCGCGCTGGTACGAGGCGCCGTGCTTCTACTTCACCAACCCGCACGCGTGCGTCGGCGCGTTCGACGACGTGGAGCGCTTCCCCGGCTCCGAGCAGTTCGACCTGGAGCTCGAGGTCGGCGTCGTCTACGGGGCCCACGGCCGGAACCTGACGCCGGAGCAGGCCGCGCCGGGAATCGTCGGCTACACGATCTTCAACGACTGGTCGGCGCGGGACATCCAGCGCCTGGAGGGGCAGCTGCCGTTCGGCTTCTTCAAGGGCAAGGACGGCGCCCACACCCTCGGCCCCTACCTGGTGACCGCGGACGAGCTGGCGCCGTACAAGACCGCGGACGGGCTGCTCGACCTCACGATGCGCGCCTGGATCAACGGCGAGCTGCTCGGCGAGGACTCCCTGGCCAACTGCGCGTTCACGTTCGAGGAGCTGGTCAGCTTCGCCTCGCGCGGCGCCGCGGTCGCCCCCGGTGACCTGCTCGCCTCCGGCACCTGCCACCGCGGCTGCCTGACCGAGATCTGGGGCCGGGCCGGCGAGCGGGTCCCGCCGCCGCTCGTCCCCGGCGACGTCGTCACCCTGGAGGTCGAGGGGATCGGCACGGTGCGCAACCGGGTCGTCGAGGCGGCCCCGTGCCCGCCGGTCCCGCGCGGCCAGGCGCGGCCAGCCGCGCGGTCCCCGGCACTGACCAGCACGGCACTGACCAGCACGGGCACCGCCGGCCCGTCACCGACGGTCACGCGCCGCGCGGCTACCGGGGATGAGCGCGGGCCAGCGCGTCCACGATCGGCTTGGTGCCGCCGTGCGCGGTGTGCCCGCCGTCGACCGGGATCTCCGCCCCGTTGATGTAGGAGGCCAGGCCGGACAGCAGGAAGACCACCACGTTGGCGACCTCATCCGCGCGTCCCTCCCGGCCGAGCAGCGTCTGCTCGACGGTGACCCGCAGGAACACCGGGTCCGCGCCCGCCGAGATCGGCGTGTCGATCGGCCCGGGGTGCACCGTGTTGACCCGGATGCCGCGCGGCGCCAGCTCGAGCGCGGCGACCTTCGACAGCCCGCGCTGGCCCCACTTGGACGACGGTGTAGGCGAGCGCGTGGTGCGCGTGCAGCCCGGCGATCGAGCCGATGTTCACGATGGACGCGCCGTCGTGGTCCGGCATCAGCGGGACCAGGGTCCGCATGCCGAGCATGGTCCCGGTCAGGTTGACGCCGATGACCCGGTTCCAGCCGTCGAGGTCCATGTCCATCAGCCGCTTGCGGTAGGGCACGCCGGCGTTGTTGACCAGGCCGTGCACCACGCCGGCCGTCCGCCGTCGAGGTGCGCCGCGAGCTCCGCCCACTGCGCCTCGCTCGCCACGTCAAGGTGCCGGTACTCCATCGTCCCCGGCCCGGCCGCCGTCAGCCGCTCGGCCAGCGCGCTGCCCTCGTCGTCGAGCACGTCCGCGCCGATGACCCGCGCGCCCTCGCTAACCAGCATCTCCGCCTCGGCGGCGCCCTGGCCGCGCGCGGCCCCGGTGACGACGATCGTCCGCCCGGCTAGTCCGTAGTCCATCTCTTCCCCTTCACGTCAGCGGCGATTGGCCTGCCAAGAAGATGGTGGACCGCCGGCCACATCCCGGTGTGGCCAGCGGTCCACTATGAAGCCGTCGCTTCCGCTGCCCCCTCGCCCGCCGCCCCCTCGCCCGGAGCCCCCTCGCCCGGAGCCACCGTGGCCCCCGGCGCGTGGCTCATCGGGTCATGCAGCAGGCCGCCGAGCACGTCGCTGCCGAGCGTGTCGAGCAGCTCCGGCGGTGAACGCGCCGTCGATGAGGATGAACGCCATCCGCGCGATGCCGTCGGACCGGTTCTCCCAGCGGTGGCTGGTGCCGCGCTGCACGACGACGTCGCCGGCCCGCAGCACCGTCTCGCTGTCGTCGAGCACGAGCACGACCTCGCCGGACAGCACGATCCCGTAGTCCACCGACTGGGTGCGGTGCACCGGGGAGACGACGCCGGGCGGGAACTCGTTGATCCGGATCTTGGTGCCGTTCGGCGGCGGCGGCACGGTCAGCGCGCCCAGCGTCGGGTCGGGCTCGGCCGCCGGCGATCGGGGCCGGCATCGCGTCGGTGGACCAGATCTCGTAGAAGAGCGCGCCGTCCGGCGCGGTCCGCACGACGGGCACCGGGCCGTCCGCGGCGAAGACGGAGACGCCGCGCTCGTCGTGGCCGGTCACGACCCGGCGGGGAATGGTAGGCATGCGCCCCATCGAAGCACCCGGCGCGCCCCGCGGTCACTGCGCGGCGATCGTCTTTGTGGATGCCAGGTATCCGCTGACCGTATCGCAGGCTCGGGCGGTCAGGCGGTGAGCCGCCAGCGCCCTGGGGAGCGGGAAGTCGGCCGCCACCGGGGGCAGGGACGCCGCGGCCTCGGTCAGCGATCCGGCGCAGCCAGGCGTGCTCGGGCGTCGACGCGCGGTCGGGGTGCCACCAGAGCGTCTCGATCAGCTCCACCCGGCCGAACGGCGGCTCGGCCACCGTCAGCCCGAGCGACGCCGCCACGCGCAGCGCCAGCCGCTCCGGGACGACCGCGACCAGGTCCGTCCCCGCGACGAGGAACGGCAGCGGCAGGAAGCCCGCGGTCATCACCTGGACCTGCCGCCGGACGGACAGCTCGTCCATGACCCGGTCGGCCGGGCGTGACGTGGGTGCGGCCGCAGTCGCGCACCGCGTGCGGCAGCGCGGACAGGTCCTCCAGGGTCAGCCGCCCGTCCCGCAGCCGCGGGTTGGCGGGTCGACCACGCAGACGAACCGGTCGCGGAACAGCGGCGCCTGCGAGCCGGGGAAGCCGAAGCCGAGCGGCCCGATCAGCGCGTCGCAGTTGCGCAGCCCGTGCTCGGACTCGTGCATGTCGTCGGGGATCGCGTCGAAGTCCAGCCGGATGCCGCGGCGCGACCGCGGCCACCCGGCGCAGCAGCGGCTCGGCGAGCACGGTGATCGCGTAGTCGGTCGCGTCGATCCGGAACGCGTGCCTGCTCGTCGCCGGGTCGAACCGCTGGCCGGTGTCGAGCGCGAGCTCGACGCACTGCATCGTCTGCTGGACCGAGGGGACGAGCGCCTTGGCGAACGGCGTCAGCTCGTAGTCCCGTCCGACCCGGACCAGCAGCTCGTCCTGGTAGTGGCGGCGCAGCCGGGCCAGCGCGGTCGACATCGTCGGCTGGCTCTTGCCGATCTTCGCGCCGGCCTTGGTGACGTTGCCCTCCTCGAGCAGGGCCCGCAGCGCCACCATGAGGTTGAGGTCGGTTCCCCCGAGAGACATGCGTGCGCCGTCCTCCCTTGGTCGCCGTTAACGCGGACGTCCCATGGTGCAGCCGATGAACGCCGCAGGTCGTCACGTCCTTGTTGCGGCATTGTTACCTTCTGGTCAGCTTCAGCGACGGCCGCGGGACGACGATGGGGCTGGCGGACGGATGAGCCGCGGCAGGGAACGTGCGCAGCGAGGGAGGTGCCATGGCCGACGACCTGGAGATCGACCTCAACCTGCTCCTCGCGCTCGGCGCGCTCCTTGAGGACAGGAACCTGACCCGGGCCGGGGAGCGGATCGGGATGAGCCAGCCGGCGATGTCCGCCGCGCTGGCCCGGCTGCGCCGCCACTTCGGCGATGACCTGCTCGAGCGGGAGGGCCGCGGCTACAAGCGCACGGTCCTCGGCGAGCAGCTGCTGCCCGCCGTCCGCGAGGCGCTGCGGCAGCTGGAGACGACCATGCAGCGCTCGCCCCGCTTCGACCCGGCCGAATCGGACCGCGAGTTCTCCATCGCCGCCTCGGACTACGTCGTGTCGATCCTCGCCGACCCGCTGCTGCGCCTGGTCAAGCAGGCCGCGCCGCGGATCAGGCTGAACCTGCACCCGCTGCCCGCCGCGCCTGCCGCACGCCGCCCACGTGCTGTCCACCGACGACCTGCTGATCGGCCCGGTCGGCTACGACTTCCCCGGCCGCCGGGTCGAGCTGTTCCGCGACCGGTTCGTCTGCGTCGTCGACCCGGCCGTCACCGGGCTGGCCGAGGGCTCCGTGCTCACCCTGGACGACCTGGCCCGGATGCCGCACGCCGCGCCGACGTTCGCGCCCGGGCTCGCGCACCCCGGTGGACCGGGTGCTCGACGAGCTCGGCGTCACGCCGCGGGTGCGGGTGACCGTCTTCGGCTGGCTGTCGGTGCCGTTCGTGCTCGTCGGGCACCGAGCATGGTCGCGATCATGCCGGAGCGGATGGCCCGGCTGGCGATCCGCAGCGCGCAGCTGGCGATCCTCGAGCCGCCGTTCGGCCTGGTCGAGCTGGTCGAGGCCGCCTACTGGCACCCGAGCCGCACCGACGACCCGGCGGTCCGCTGGCTGCTGCGCGCCCTGCGGGAAGCGGCGCGCGAGCTGTGACGCACGGCGCCCCTAGCCGGGGTCGCGCAGCAGCAGGCCGCACAGCAGGGCGAGCGGGGGGAGGACGAGCAGGGCGAGCAGCGCCCCGCGCGGGCCGTGGGCGGCGGCGATCAGGCCGAGCAGCGGCGCGGCCAGGCCGCCGACGCTGACGCCGAGGCCGAGGGTGACGCCGGCCGCGGTGCCGGGCCGGGTGGGCAGGTAGTCCTGGCCGAGCTTGACCAGCACCGCGAACGGGATGTTCAGCGCGACGCCGGTGGCCAGCGCGAACGGCAGCGGCGCGAGCTCGCCGGGGACCAGCAGCAGCCCGGCCAGCGCCGGCAGCACCAGCGCCGTGCCGAGCTGCACGGTCCGGACCGCGCCGATCCGGTCGGCGATCCGGCCGCCGAGCAGCGTCCCGGCGACCCCGCCGGCCAGGAAGCAGGTCAGCGCGGCCCCGGCCAGGCCGCGGGAGGCGTGCAGGTGGCGGATCCAGTACAGCTCGATGAACGTGTTCAGCCCGAAGAACGCCGCCGACCGCAGCACCTCGATCCCGGTCAGCGCCGCGAACGGGCCCCACCGGTCGCGGCCGGCCCGCTGCGGCCGCGGCGCCGCGGGCGGCCTCGCGGCGGTGCTTGCGCAGCAGCACGAAGCAGATCAGCGCCGCCGGCGGCAGGAACAGCCCGGTGGCGCGCACGCCCAGCGCGATCAGCGCCGGGGTGGCGAGCGCCGGGCGCGAGGAAGAAGCCGACGCTGCCGCCCGCCGCGAACAGGCTCATCGCCGCCGCGCTGTCCCCGGCGTCCTGGCGGGCGGCCTTGCCCGCCGCCGGGTGGAACATCGCCACGCCAAGCCCGGACAGCAGGATCGCGCACCACACCGCGGCGTAGCCGGGCACCAGGCCCGCGACGCTCAGCCCGAGCCCGGCGAGCCCGACCCCGGCCCCGGCCATCCAGCCGGCGTTCCGCCGGTCGGCGATGACCCCGAACAACGGCTGCGGGACGGAACTGCCCAGCGTCGCGGCCAGCGTGAGCCCGGAGGCGGCGACGTAGCCGTAGTGCCGGTCCAGGACGAAGTACGGGACGACGGACGGCACCAGCCCCTGGTACAGGTCGTCGACCGCGTGCGCGAGGGCCCACAGCCGCATGCGCGCCAGGCGGACGGCGCGGCCGGTGCCCGGGTCCGCTGCTGCGTGATGGTCATGCGATCCAGCCTGCTGCCGCGGCCGCGCGGCGGGCCACCGGTAAACTGACGGATTATGCCGGAAACCCGCCAGGACGCCGAGTGGCACGAGCTGACCGGGCCCACCTACGCCGAGCTGGGCCACCGCGAGACGATCGACTGGCACTACCACGACGTGCAGCAGCTCGTGTACCCGAGCAGCGGGGTGCTGGCCATCTCGGCCGCCGCCGGGACCTGGGTCGTGCCGCCGCAGCGCGCGGTGTGGATCCCGGCCGGCGTGCCGCACGCGCACCAGGCGCACGGCCCGACGCAGATGCGGACGCTGGCCTTCCCGCCGGCGGCCGCCGTCGACCCGCCGCTGCCCGCCGGCCCGGCCGTGCTGGCGGTCAGCCCGCTGCTGCGCGAGGTCATCGTCGCGCTCACCGGCGACGACGACGCCGCCCTACACCGCGCGGCAGCGCGCGGACATGGAGCGGGTCGCGCTCGACCAGCTCCGCCGGGTCGGGCAGCTGCCCGTCCGGTTGCCGGCCCTCGGCCGACGACCGGCTGCGCGCCATCGCCGCCCTGCTGCGGGCGGACCCGGCCGACGGCGCGGACCCTGGCGCGAGCTCGGGCTGGCGGTGGGCGCGTCGGAACGGACCCTGAGCCGGCTGTTCCGGCAGCAGGCGGGGATGAGCTTCCCGCAGTGGCGCACCCAGTTCCGGCTGCAGCACGCCCTGGTGCTGCTCGCCGACGGGACGCCGGTGACGTCGACCGCGCTGGCCTGCGGCTGGTCCAACCCGAGCGCGTTCATCGAGGCCTTCCGCGGCGCCTTCGGCGCCACCCCGGGCAAGTTCTACGCCACGACGGCGTGACGCCGGCCTGCCCCGCGCCACCAGGCAGCCGGCCAGTGAGGTATCAGCCTGGCGATGCCAGGCATCGCTAACTAGTATTTCCGCATTCTCCCGCCCCCTTTTAGTGTCTGCGGCATGACATCCGCCCCGTACGCGCTCGGCGTCTTCCGCCACGCCGGCGGCGCCAACGGCGCCACGGCACCGGTTCCGGTGGCGGTACCGAGTTCACCGGCCTGGTGCGCGACGGCGGGGTCCGCGATGTCTCCGGCCTCGGCACGGTCAACGACCTCCTGCGGCACTGGGACGACGCGCAGCGCCGCCTTGACGAGCTCGCGGCCGCCCGGGACGCCGGCGACTGGGCCGACCTGGCCGGGCTCGACGTCCGCTGCCCGGTCAGCCCCGGCCAGATCCTGCAGGCCGGCGCGAACTACCGCAAGCACGTCGTGGACATCGTGATGGCCGAGCGCCGCGCCGACCTGTCCGTGACCGGCCACAACTCCGGCGTCCCTGAGGCCGAGGTCCGCCAGTGGGCCGAGGCCATGATGGACGAGCGCGCCGCGGCGGGCACCCCGTACGTCTTCGCCGGCCTGCCCAGCGCCCTGGCCGGCCCCTACGACGACATCGTGCTGCCGGAACGCGGCGCGAAGCACGACTGGGAGCTGGAGCTCGCCGCGGTCATCGGCCGGCCGGCCAGGAACCTGACCCGGGAAAACGCCCTCGACCACGTCGCCGGCTACACCATCTGCAACGACCTCACCACCCGCGACCTGGTGTACCGGGCGGACCTGAAGGCGATCGGCTCCGACTGGCTCGCCGCCAAGAACGCGCCCACCTTCCTGCCCACCGGCCCGTTCCTCGTCCCCGCCCGGTTCGCCGGGAACCCGGCGGACCTGCGCGTCACGCTGCGGCACAACGGCATCGTGCGGCAGGACGAGAGCACGGCCGACATGCTCTTCGACCTGCCCGCCATCCTCGCCTACGTCACCGCGATCACCGAGCTGCGCCCCGGCGACCTCGTGCTCACCGGCTCGCCGGCCGGCAACGGCATGCACTGGGGCGTGTTCCTCGCCGAGGGCGACCTCCTCGAGGGCGAGATCACCGGCCTCGGCACCCAGCGCAACCACTGCGTTAGCGAGCACCACGGCGCGCGAGCACCGGATGCCCCCAGCCCGTGGCCAGCCGCGACCCGGCAGGAGGCAAGCCGATGACCGAGTCCCTGATCACCCACCTGCGCCACGTCGACCTGGCGGTCCCCGACTACGAGCGCCAGCTCGCCTTCTACACCGGCCCGTGGGGCCTCACCGACGGTGGCCGGCGACACGCGGCATCGCCTTCCTCGCCGCGGAGGGCTCGCCCGAGCGGTACGTCATCCGGCTGCGCAAGGACCCGGACAAGCGCCTGGACCTGGTCGCCTTCGGCGCGGCGACCGCGGCCGACGTCGACGCGCTCGCCGAGCGGCTCATCGGCGCGGGGAGTGACCCTGGCTCGGGCGAGCCGGGCCCGCTCGACACCGAGGGCGGCGGCTACGGCCTGCGCTTCTTCGACACCGACGGGCGCACCGTCGAGGTGAGCGCGGACGTCGCGACCAGGCGGCACCGCAAGATCGAGGAGCGCGAGCCGATCCCGGTCCGGCTGTCCCACGTGGTGCTCAACTGCACCGACCCGGACGCGACCGCCCGCTGGTACTCCGACGTGCTCGGCTTCCGGCTGTCCGACACGCTGGCCGGGCCGGAGACGGGCACGGTGATGAACTTCATGCGCTGCAACCCCCGCCACCACTCGGTCGCCTTCGCCCGCGGCCCGCACACCTCGCTGCACCACGTCTCGTTCGAGCTGCGCGGCATCGACGAGTTCATGCGCGGCACCGGGCGCGTGCTCCGCGCCGGCACCCGGATGGTCTGGGGCCCCGGCCGTCACCTGGCCGGCGCCAACACCTTCGCCTACTTCCTCGACCCGCAGCGACAACACGGTCGAGTACACCACCGAGCTCGCCGAGCTCGACGAGGACACCTGGCACCCGCACGTCTACGACATGCACGACCACGAGGTGCAAGACCAGTGGGGCACGGCGAACCCGATGAACGAGCTGGTCGCGAAGGAGTCATTCAACGACCCGGATCCCGGGGCGTTCACCGCCCCGCCGGTCTAAGGCCATCATCCAGAACGGGTGCGGCTGACTCTCCTCCCGCACCCGTTCACCCGCCGTCCGGGGCGGGCCCGCCCCCGTGCCTGCCCCGGACGGCCAGACACCAGGCCGGCCACGGGGAACCCGCCCCATTCTGAGTAAGCAAGCTTCACCCGTGACCAGCGTTACCTTTTGCGACAACAGTGTCGAAGGAGACATCGATGAGAGCTGTGCAGACGGGCGGCATCGCCGCCCTCGCCCTCGCCGCCGGCCTTGGCCTCGCGGCCTGCTCGTCGGGCTCGTCCAGCTCCGGCCCCGCCTCGCCGGCCGCCGCCGCGACGAGCGCGCCAGGTTCCCCGGCGGCGGGCGGCTCGGCCTCTGCCGCGGCCGGCTCGTCAGACACGGGCTCATCAAACACGGCGGCGGGCAAGTGCGGGACGATCCCGACCACGCTCCCGTCGGACCCCGACGGCGTGCTCGCCGCGCTGCCCGCGTCGCTGCGCGCCCTGTACAACGGCTACCCGACCGGCGTGTACAAGTCCGCGTTCGCCAGCTGGAAGCCCAAGTCGGCCGCGAACAAGACCGTCGGCTTCCTGCTGTCGGAGACCAACAACGGCTACCAGCTCGCGCTGCAGCAGATCCTGTCGGGCATGCTGAAGTCGGCCGGCTACACCGTCGACCAGGTCACCTCCTCCGACCAGGTAACCGAGCAGGTGGCCGACTTCAACCAGATGGTCGCGAAGAAGGTCGCCGCGATCATCTACGAGCCCCTGTCCTCAAGCGCCTTCACCACCGCGGCGGCCAGCGCGGCCAAGGCGGGCATCCCGTCGGTCTCCGTGCTGAACCCGGTGGACTCGCGCCGACACGATCTCCGTCGGCGCCAACGACTGGCTGCAGGGCGCGCAGATGGCCGCGGCCGTCGCCACCGACATCGGCGGCGCGGGCAAGGTCCTCGACGTGCACGGCATCTCCGGCGTGGCCATCGACACGGCCACCTACGCGGGCGTGAAGGCCGTGTTCGCGCAGTGCTCGGGCATCACCACCGACGACACGATCTACACGCAGTTCGCCGACTCGACGGCCAAGAGCCAGGTGCAGACCTACCTGGAGACCCACCCGCAGAAGATCGCCGCCGTGATCACCTCAGGGTCCGGCGCGACCGGCGTGATGGAGGGCTTCCAGGCCGCGGGCAAGGCCATCCCCGAGCTCGCCAACGACTCGATGGAGGACGGCGAGCTCGCCTACTGGTACCAGAACAAGTCGTCCTACAAGGGCGTCGGCATCACCACGACCCCGCCGGGACTCGCCTCGGCGACCCTCGCGGTCGTGCAGGCGCTGCTGTCCGGCAAGGGCGTGCAGGTCTCCGCCGTCGTGCTCGACACCCCGCTGGTCACCAACGACAACGTCGCCGAGTGGTACTCCTCCGACATGACCACCTCATCGACCGGCAACGCCGGCGGCCCGACCAGCCTCAACGTGCTGCCGGCGGACGAGCTGTCCGCCGTCCTCGGCTAGGTCCGTGCAGACGCACGCCCCGCACACCGCGGCACCGCCCGCGACGCTGCTGCGGGTCGAGGGGGTGACCAAGGCCTTCGGCCCCACGGTCGCGCTGCGCGGCTGCTCGCTCGAGCTGCGGGCCGGCGAGGTCCACGCGCTCATGGGCGAGAACGGCTCGGGCAAGTCCACCCTGGTCAAGATCCTGTCCGGGGTGCACCGCGCCGGACGGCGGCCACGTGCTGCAGTCCCGGGCGGGCGAGTGGCGGACGCCCGCGTGGGCGCGGCGCGGGTCCGGCCGCGCGCGCCGGCGGCCGCCGCGATCCCCGGGTCGCCACCGTGTTCCAGGAAGTGCAGTGCGTGCCGGCCCAGCCGGTCCTCGACAACCTGTGGCTCGGCGCGGACGGGATGCTGCGCCGCGCCCGCGGCGCAGGCTCCGGCGACGCGGGCGGCCGGCGCGAGCGCGGCCGGGCCGTGCTGGCCGGGCTCCTCGGCGACTGCCCGGACGCGCTCCTGGCCGCCCCGGCGGGGTCGCTGTCGCTGAGCGAGCGCCAGGCGGTGCGCCATCGGCCGGGCGCTGCTGCGCGCGCCGAAGGTGCTCATCCTCGACGAGGCCACCTCGGCCCTCGACGTGGCCACCAGGGACCGGCTGTTCGCGGCGGTCAGGCGGCTGACCGGCGCCGGCGGCGCGGTCCTGTTCATCTCGCACCGGATGGACGAGGTGGCCGAGATCGCCGACCGGGTCACCGTGCTCCGCTCGGGCGAGTCGGTCGCCACCCTGGACCGTGACCAGGCGACGCCCGGCCGCGCTCGTCGCGCTGATGACCGGCGGCGAGCACCTCGTCCAGGCCGGGGCCACGCGCGGGCGCGCCGGCCCCGGTCGCTGCCCGCCGGGGCGCGGCCGGCGGCCGCGGCCCGGGCGCGGTCGTCCGGCCGCCGTCGGGCTGCGCGGCCGGGGAGATCGTCGGCCTGGCCGGCCTGGAGGGGCAGGGGCAGGACGAGTACCTGCGGGCGCTGCGGCCGCCGCCGGCCCGGACGGCGCCGCGGTGCGGACCGCCTACGTGGCCAGGGACCGGCGCGCGGAGTCGATCTTCCCGCCCCTGTCTATCAGGGAGAACTTCACCGCCGCGACCCTGGCGCAGGACGCGCGGGCCGGGCTGATCTCGGGGCGCCGGGCCTCCGCGCGGTTCGCCGCGCTACGCCAGCCGGCTGAAGATCCGGCTCGGCCGCGACCACGACGCGATCACCACGCTGTCCGGCGGCAACCAGCAGAAGGTGGTCATCGCCCGGGCCCTGGCGTCCGGCCCGCGGGTGCTGCTGCTCAACGACCCGACCAGGGGCGTCGACATCGGCGCCAAGCGCGACATCTACGCGCTGCTGCGCGAGCTCGCCGCGTCCGGCATGGCGGTCGTCATGCTGTCCACCGAGGTCGACGAGCACCTGGAGCTCATGGACCGGGTGCTGGTCTTCCGCGACGGCGCGCCCGCCACGGAGCTGAGCCGCGCCGGGCTGACCCGGGCGGGGATCGTCGCCGAGTTCTTCGGCCCTTCGTCCGCGGCAGTGGCGGCCGGCGAGCGCGGCCTGCCCGCGGCCGGGGCCGGCCAGCCCCCCAGGACGGCCAGCCCCCGGCCAGGGACGGCCAGCGGTCACCGCGGCCGGGGCCGGCCGCCGAGCCCGCCGCGGGCCGTCGCGTCCGTTCCTGGGAGCTGCCCGCCGCCCTCGCGGTGGCACTGCTCATCGCGAACTTCATCGCGCAGCACTCGCTGCTGTCCTGGGCCGCCTGGCCGGTGATCTTCGCCGAGCTCGCCACCCCGGCGCTGCTCGCCATGGCGTCCGCGCCCGCCATACTCGGCGGCGGCATCGACATCTCCATCGCGCCGCTGTTCACCCTGGTCTCCGTCGTGATCGAGGTCATGCTGCTCGGCCACGGCATCACCAGCGCGTTCATCGTCATCCCGGTCGCGGTCGCGGCGGGGGCGCTGGTCGGCGCGGTCAACGGGGTGCTGGTGAACTACGGCCGGTTCCAGGCCGTGGTCGCGACGCTCTGCGTGAACTTCATCCTGTCCGGGTTCGCGCTCGGCTACGCGCCCTCCCCGGTGTCAGGGACGACGGGCTGGCTCACCGCCCTCGGCTCAACCTGGGGCGGGGTGCCCGGCGGGCTGATCCTGATCGCGGTGCCGCTGCTGGCCTGGTGGGGGCTTGGCCGGACCCCGTACGTCGCGGCGCTGCTGGCCGTCGGCGGCAGCGAGACCGCCGCCTACACCGCCGGCGTGAACGTGGCCGCCGTGCGCACCCTCGGCTACGCGCTCGGCGGCGCGATCGCGGGCCTGGCTGGTGTCGCGATCACCGCCCAGCTGCACCAGGCCGAGGCCGACGCCGGCTTCGTGACCCCGTTCATCCTGCTCGCGCTGGCCGCCGTCGCCCTCGGCGGCAACTCGATGACCGGCGGGCGCGGCAGCCTGCTCGGCGCGCTGCTCGGCGCCGCCGTCATCTTCCTCATCGAGAACCTGCTCGGCGCGCTCGGCCTGTCGTCCTTCTGGTCGCAGGCCGTCTACGGCGCGACGCTCATCGCCGCCGTGGTGTTCGCCGCGCTCACCGTGTCCCGCGGCCGCCGCGCCGCCCGCGATAACAGCAACAAGCGCCCGCGCCCCGATCACGGTGGATACTTTGGGCCCCCCTGGGGGCGCAAAGTATCCACTATCTTCACCGAGCCCCCGCCATCGCCGGATAACAGCAACAAGCGCGCGAGCGCGACCGGCGGCGGCCGCCGCGCCCGGGATAACAGCAACAGGCGGGTCAGCGCGGCTGACCCAGCTGGCGCGGCGCGTCCCGAGGCAGGCGCCGACGGGGATGCCCCGCACACCGAGGAGGCCGGAAAGTGACGAGTCTGGCACCAGCGCCGCCCGCCCCCGCCGGGGCCAGGCGCGCGGAGCAGGGGCCGCCCGGCTCGCCGGGGTGCAGCGCCGGGTCCCCGTGCTGCAGGTCCTCGTGCTCATCGCCCTCGTGCTCTACGTCGGGGCCAGGGACGGCGACTACGCCTGGGGTGACCTGTGGGCGCCGATCCTGCTGCAGGCGTCGTTCCTCGGCATCGCCGCGGCCGGGCAGACGCTGGCGATCCTGGTCGGCGGCCTCGACTTCTCGATCGCCGCCTACATCGTCGCGGGCAACCTGCTCACCACCCACCTGGTCGGCCTTGAGCACTGGAACTTCGCGGCCTGCGCGCTGATCGTGCTGGCCGTCTGCCTGCTCGGCGGCGGGCTTTCCGGGTGGGCGTGCCACCGCTTCGGCCTTGAGCCGCTCGTCGTCACGCTCGGCATGAGCTCGGTCGTGGTCGGCGCGCTTCTCGGCACCGACTCCAAGCTGGTCAACGGGGCCGGCCCGGGCTGGCTGCAGTCGTTCACCGCGCAGGGGTCAAGGACCTTCGGGCTGCCGCTCTCGCCGATCATCACCGCCTGGATCGTCCTCGCCGTCGTCATCAGCGTGATCCTCGCCAGGACGCCGCTCGGCCGCCGGCTCTACCTGGCCGGCTCCGGGCCCCGCGCCGCGCAGATCGCCGGCATCTCCACCAGGCGCGTCTGGACCGGGGTCTACGCGGCCAGCGCCGTGCTCGCCGGCCTCGCCGGGGTGCTCCTCGCCGGGTTCAGCACCGGCGGCGACACCAACATCGGCAACAACTACCTGTTCCCCGGCCTGGCCGCGGTGATCGTCGGCGGCACCATGATGGGCGGCCGCGGCGACTACCTGCGTACCTGCCTCGGCGCGCTGATCATCACCGCGCTGAACTTCGTGATCTCCGTGCTGAACGTCAACGCCGCCGCCGCGCAGGTCGTCTTCGGGGCGCTGATCCTCGCCACGGTCGCCCTCTACGGGCGGGAGGGGAGGCTTCGTGACCGGGTGTAACCGGCATCCGTTCGGAATGACCCCGAGGCTCAGCCCCCGGCCACCGCGGCCTGTCCGCGGCGGCCGCGGCCCGCCCGCCCGACATTCCCGCCAGCCTCATGACCCGCGAAGGACGCCGATGAGAATGCACCACGCCGGGATCAGCGTCCCGACCTGGACCGCGCGCTCGCCTGGTACTGCGCGGCGCTCGGCCTGCGCCCCGGTTTCCGGTTCGAGGTCCCGCCGCTGAAGCTGCGCGGCGGGTTCGCGCTGGGCGACGGCGACGCCGGCGTGGAGCTGATCGAGCTGGCCGGATCCGTCCCCGGGGCGCCGAAGGCCGACCCGCCCTCGGCCAACGCGGTCCAGGGCTTCAACCACGTCTGCTTCCGCGTCGCCGACCTCGACGCCGCCTACGCGCGGGCTGCTCGCGCACGGGGCGGCCGCGGTCTGGGACCCGCGCGACGCCCCCGAGCCGGGCATGCGGATGGCGTACGTCACCGACCCCGACGGCAACCTCATCGAGCTGATCGCCCCGGCCTCGGGGGCGAGCGCTCCCGGGACGGGCCCCGCTCAGCAGGCCGCTCCCGGCTGCCCTCCGGCTGGCCCGCTCCTCCGGCTGGCCCCTTCCCGGCTGGTACGGCATGACCGCCTCGTTCACCGGGCCGCTGCTGCGGCGCGGCGATACCGGGTTCGAGGACGCGGCGGCCTGCCGGGTCTTCAACCAGCGGCGCCCGTCGCGGCGGCCCGCCGCCGTGCTGCGTCCCGCCGATGTCGCGGACGTGGCGGCCGGGGTGCGGCTGGCGGCCGCCGAGGGGCTGCGGGTCGCCGTCCGGGCCGGCGGGCACAGCTGGGCGGCCTGGTCACTGCGGGAGGACACGCTGCTCATCGACCTCGCGGCGTTCACCGGCATCGGCTACGACGAGACGACAGGGACCGTCACCGCCGGGCCCGCGGTGCGCGGCGGCACCGACCTCGACCCGTTCCTCGCCCGGCGGGGACGGTTCTTCGCCGGCGGCCACTGCCCGACCGTGGGGCTCGGCGGGTTCCTGCTGCAGGGCGGGATGGGCTGGAACTGCCGCGGCTGGGGCTGGGCGGCCGAGTCGGTCGAGGCCGTCCAGGTGGTAACCGCCGGCGGCGACGTGGCGTGGTGCGACGAGAGCGTCGAACGCCGACTTGTTCTGGGCGGCCAGGGGGGCGGGGCCGGGCTTTCTCGGCGTGGTCACCGCGTTCCGGCTGCGGACCAGGGAACGCTACCGCCAGCTCACCCAGACGACGTACGTGTACCCGGCGTCGGTGGCCGCGGAGGTCCTCCACTGGCTGCACGCCGCGCGGCACGACGTGCCCCCGTCGGTCGAGCTGGTCGCGGTCGGCATGACCCCGCCCGAGGACCTGCCAGCCAAGGACGGGGCGCGGCACCGCGGCCCCGTCCTGGTGGTGGACGGGGTGAGCTTCGACGGCGGCCCCGCGTCGCTGGCCGCGCTCGGCGCCTGCCCGGTCGCGGGCCAGGCCCTGGTCAGCAAGGTCGCCCAGCCGGTGACGATCGGCGAGCTGCGCGCGGAGCAGCTGCGCGCCAACCCCGAGGGGCACCGCTACACCGTCGACAACGCCTACCTCGCCGGGCCGCGCGACGCGCTGGTGGCGGCCATGACGCCGGCGTTCACCAGCCTGCCGACGGCGAAGTCCTTCTCGCTCTGGTTCGACCTCGCGCACCTGCCCGCGCGCCCGCTGCCCGACATGGCGCTGTCCGTGCAGGGCGACATCTACTTCGCCAGCTACGTCGTCGGCGAGGCGCCCGGCCAGGACGGCTTGTGCCGGTCGTGGCTGTCCGGCACGATGCGCCGCCTCGCGCCGTTCTCCGCCGGCTGCTACCTCGGGGACAGCGACCTCACCGTCAGGCCCGACCGGTTCATGAGCGACGCGGCCTGGGACCGGTTCCTGCGGATCCGCGCGGACCGCGACCCCGGCGGCCTGTTCCCCGGCTACGACTGCGCCGACCCCGCCCTGCTGAACGCCCCGGCCGCGCTGGGAGAACCATGACCAGGCAACCAGAAGTGAGGTGCGCACCGTGAGCGTGTCGTCGGTGCTGGTCGTCGGGGGCGGGATAACCGGCAGCATGCTGGCCATCGCGCTCGCGCGCCGCGGGGTCAGCGTCGACCTGGCCGAGATCAGCCCGCGCTGGCACGGCGTCGGCCACGGCATCACCGTGCAGGGCAACCTGCTCGCCGCGCTCGGCAAGGTCGGGGTGCTCGGCGCGGTCCTCGACCGCGGCGTGCCGTTCAACCAGCTGCGGATGCGGCAGGCCGACGGGACGCTGATCGCCGAGGTGCCCACCCCGCGCACCGGCGGCCCCGCGCTGCCCGCGACGCTCGGCGCGCTCCGCTCGGACCTGCAGGCGGTGCTGTGCGAGTGCGTCTACGCCGCCGGCGTCACCGTCCGGCTCGGGCTGAGCGCCCGCGCGATCGCCCAGGACTCGCAGCGGGCCCACGTCGAGTTCACCGACGGCAGCACGGGCCGCTACGACCTGGTCGTCGGCGCGGACGGCATCCGGTCCGCCGTCAGGGCCATGCTCGGCATCACCACCGCGCCGCAGCCGAGCGGCCTGTCCATCTGGCGGGTGGTCGCCGGACGGCCGGCCGAGGTGGACTGCGCCGAGCTGTACTACGGCGGCCCCCGGTACAAGGCCGGGTACAGCCCGATCTCGGCGGGCCAGTGCTACGCCTACCTGCTCGACGTCGACGCCGCGCTCGGTGACTTCGGCGCCGAGCCCGCCTGGCGGCTGATGTACGAGCGGTCGGCGGGCTACGGCGGCACGTGGGGGAAGATCCGCGAGACCATCGGCCCGGACTCCAACGTCTCGCACACCAGGGTCGAGTGGCTGCTGCTTGACGAGCCGTGGCACCGGGGCCGGGTGATCGTGATCGGCGACGCCGCGCATGCCTGCCCGCCGCTGATCGCCCAGGGCGCCGCGATGTGCGCCGAGGACGCCGTGGTCCTCGCCGAGCTCGTCACCGGCGACCTCCCGGTTGAGCAGGCGCTGCCGGCGTTCACGGCCCGCCGGATGCCGCGCGTCAAGACCGTCGTCCGCAACTCGATGCAGCTGGTCCGCTGGGAGACGGGCCTGGAGCCGCACACGGAGGCGGACGTCGCCCGGACCATGAGCTCCACCCTCGGCTTCCTCGCCGCGGCCGGGCCCTGACCCGGTGACCCCGTGACCAGCCAGCCCCGCACCCCTACCCGCAAGAGGCGCACCCGATGACCAGCCGGCCCCTGCCGTCCGCCAGGCCCGTGATCGACACCCACGGTCACCTGCTCGTCCCCGAGGCGAACGCCCTCGCGGACGGCCACCCGCGCGCGGCCGCCGACGCGGCGGCGGAGCTGGCCTCCTTCAGCGCACCGTCCGTCGCGGCCAACCAGGCGCAGCTGCGGCGCGTGTGGCCGCAGCTCACGTCGGCCGAGCGGCGGCTGGCGGACCTCGACGCCATCGGCGTCGACGTGCAGGTCGTCGGGCCGATGCCGATGCACCGGTACTGGGCGGAGCCCGGGCTGGCCGGCAAGCTCGCCACCGTGACCAACGAGGCGGTCGCCGCGCACTGCGCCGCGGGCGCGGGCCGCCTCTGCGGGCTCGGCACGCTCCCGCTGCAGCACCCGGACCTGGCGGTCCGCGAGCTGGAACGCGCGGTGACCGGGCTCGGCCTCAAGGGCGTCAGCGTCTCCACCAACGTCGACGGCCGCGAGCTCGCCGACGCGGCGTTCGAGCCGGTGTGGGAGGCGGCCGCCGGCCTTGGCGCCGTGGTGTTCATCCACCCCTGGGGCTGCAGCCTCGGCAGCCGGCTCGGCGCGCACTTCCTCGGCAACACCTTCGGCCAGCCGGCCGAGACCGCGCTCGCCCTGTCCCACCTGATCTTCGCCGGCGTGCTTGACCGCCATCCTGGCCTGCGGCTGCTCGCCGCGCACGGCGGCGGGTTCCTGCCGACCTACATCGGCCGCTCGGACCACGCGTGGTCGCAGCGCCCCGACGCCCGCGGCTGCGCGTGCCCGCCGAGCTCCTACCTGCGCCGGATCTGGTACGACGCCCTCGTCTACACCCCGCAGGCGCTGCGCCACCTCGTCGAGGCGGCCGGCGCGGACAAGGTGGTCCTCGGCACCGACTACCCCTTCGACATGGGCGTCACCGACCCGGTGGAGCGGGCCACCGCGGTCGGCCTTCCCGCCGCGGACCTGACCGCGATCCTGAGCGGCAACGCCGCGGCCCTCTTCGGCCTCGCCGCCGCTTACGCCTCACCCTTACGCCTCGCGCTACCCCTCACCAGGTGCCGGGGTGGGCCCTCGCGAGGGCGTCCGTGATCGACTTGGCGCCGCCGTGCGAGGAGAACCCGCCGTCGACCGGGATGTCCTGGCCGTTGAGGTAGGCCGCGCGGGCCGACAGCAGGAAGACGACCACGTCCGCGACCTCGTCCGCGCGGCCCGCGCGGCCCGCGAGCGTCGTGTCCACGCTGGCCTGGACGAACACCGGGTCCGCGCCGTCCAGGATCGGGGTGTCGATCGGCCCGGGGTGCACGATGTTGACCCGGATGCCGCGCCCGGCGAGCTCAAGGGCCACGGCCCTGGTCAGCCCGCGCAGCCCCCACTTCGAGACCGTGTAAGAGAGCGCGAAGTGCCCGCTCAGCCCCGCGATCGAGCCGATGTTCACGATCGACGCCCCGTCGTTGTCCGGCATCAGCGGGGCCAGGGTCCTGATGCCGAGCATGGTGCCGGTCAGGTTGACCCCGATGACCCGGTTCCAGTTCTCGACGTCCATGTCGCGCAGCCGCGCCCGGTAGGGCACGCCCGCGTTGTTGACCAGGCCGTGCACGGGGCCGCCGGCCAGGTGCCCGGCCAGGTCCGCCCACTGCGCCTCGCTCGACACGTCGAGGTGCCGGTACTCCATCGTCCCCGGCCCGAGCGCCGTCAGCCGCTCGGCGAGCGCCTTGCCCTCGTCGTCGAGGATGTCCGCGCCGATGACCCGCGCCCCCTCGCGGACGAGGATCTCCGCCTCCGCCGCCCCCTGCCCGCGCGCCGCGCCCGTGACGACGATCGTCCGGCCAGCGAGTCCGTAGTCCATGCCCTTTACCTCCAAGTCAGCGGGAACGGGTAAGCGGGAAAGCTAGCTCCACGGTCATGTCCCGCGCTTAGCCCGCGCTGGCGACGAGTCGCCCCGGGGTGCCCGCCGGGACGCGCGCTGGCCCGTGGCTCACGGCCCGCGGCTGACGGCCGCAGTCCACCGCTCACCCGCCGCCGGGCCCGTCCTCGCCGAGCGCGTCGAGCAGGCCGGGGGTGAACGCGCCGTCGATGAGGATGAACGCCACCCGCGCGGTCGCGCCTGACCGGTTCTCCCAGCGGTGGTTCGTGCCCCGCTGCACGACGACGTCTCCGGCGCGCAGCACCGTCTCGCTGTCGTCGAGCACGAGCACGACCTCGCCGTCGAGCACGATCCCGTAGTCCACGGTCTGCGTCCGGTGCATCGGGGACCCGGCCCCGGGCGGTAGCTCGTTGATCCGGAGCTTCGTCCCGTTCGGCGCGGGCGGCACCGACACGGGAGCCGGGTGGCGCCGGGCCGGCCTGGCCCTGTCGCCGGCCGGGTCCGCGCCGATCGGGGCCGGCGTCGCGTCGGTCGCCCAGAGCTCGTAGAACAGCGTGCCGCTCGGCGCGGTGCCCGCCGCGGGCACCGGGCCGTCGGACGTGAACACGGAGCTGCCGCTGAGCGTCATGACCAGTCACGACACGGCGGGGAATGGTAGGCATGCGCACCATCTCAGCACGCCAGGCGCGCCGCGGTCACTCCTTGGCGGTCACGTTTCCCGGCGCCCGGTATGGCGTCCGGCCACTAAGCGGGTCGCAGGCGCCAGGCGCCTCCGGCGCAGCCGGCCGCCTGCCAGCGCCGAGGACGCGCGGCCGGAGAGCCGCCGCGTCCAGCGCGAGCGGGCGTGATAGGGATGACGTGGCGAGCAACAGCGAAGGGGCGTGGTGTCGATGCGGGCGATCGTGGTGAGTGAGCTTGGCGGGCCCGAGGTCATGGTGCCTCGGGGAGTGGCCCGACCCCGTCGCCGGGCCGGGCCAGGTCGTCGTCCAGGTCGCGGCGGCCGGCGTCAACTTCATCGACATCTACCGTCGTTCCGGCGTCTACAAGCAGCCGGTGCCCTACGTCCCCGGCAGCGAGGGCGCGGGCACGGTCGTCGCCGTGGGGGAGGGCGTCCATGAGTTCTCGCGCCGGCGACCACGTCGCGTGGAGCGAGGGCCCTGGCAGCTACGCCGAGCGCGTCGCGGTTGCCGCCGACCAGGCGGTCCCGGTGCCCGAGGGCATCGACCTGAAGCTCGCGGGCGCCGTCATGCTGCAGGGGCTGACCGCGCACTACCTGTGCCGCAGCACCTTCCCCGTCGCCGAGGGGACCATCGCGGTCGTGCACGCGGCGGCCGGCGGCGTCGGCCTGCTGCTCACCCAGATGATCAAGGACCTCGGCGGCACGCGTGGTCGCCACCACGTCGTCCACGGCGAAGGCCGTCCTCGCCAAGCAGGCGGGCGCCGACTTCGTGACGACCTACGAGGACTTCCCCGCCGTCGTCCGCGAGGTGACCGGCGGCCGCGGCGCCGACGTCGTCTTCGACGGCGTGGGCAAGGCCACCTTCGACGCGAGCCTGTCGGTGCTCCGCCCGCGCGGCATGATGGTGCTGTTCGGCGGGTCAAGCGGCCAGGTCCCCCCGTTCGACCTGCAGCGGCTCAACAGCGGCGGATCCCTGTTCGTCACCCGCCCCACCCTCGCCCACTACGTCACGGACCGCACCGAGCTGCTGTGGCGCGCCGGCGACATCTTCGAGGGGATCGTCAAGGCCAGCCTGCACGTCCGCGTCGGCGCGGAATACCCCCTGGCGGCCGCCCCGCGCGCCCACGAGGACCTGGCCGGCCGCCGCACCACCGGCAAGCTCATCCTCGTCCCGTACCCGCCGCCCGCCGGCAAGCTGATCCCGGGCCCCTACCCGCCGCACGACAAGTCCAAGGCCAAGTCATCCGAGCGAGTCGTATAACGCGGGCCAGAACAACACAAGTCACCTAAAACACAGGCAGTACAAGCAAAGCGATCCCGAACGAGTGCGGCAGCCTCCCGCCGCCCGCCAATCCCGCCCGTCGAGATAACAGCAAGAATCCTCCCTGTTCCTTGGAAACTTTTTTCTATACGGAATCAAAGCACGTCCTAGACGTGCGAAATCTCCGCCGGATGTGCAGTTTCCGCGGTGATCGGCCTCAATGTCCGATAACAGCAAGAAGCGCGGAGCGCGACGTCGCTGAGCGCGGCGGCAAGCGGCCCGGCCAGGCTCGTCTTCCCGCCCGGCGATCCCGCGACGTACACCAGCCGCCTCATGGCCGCCAGACTGCTGCGTCACGCCGGCCGGACGGGCACGGCCGGCGATTTTCGGCCCGCGGGTACCTATCGTGGTCTCCATGGACCTGCGGCCAGCCAGCACCGTCAGCACCGAGGGCACGGTGGACTTCACCACCACGTTCGCGGGCAGCGACGAGACCCGACAGACGTGGTACAAGATCGTCAGCTTCTTGCCTGATAACAGCAACACGGGTACAGCGCACTCACCCCGCGGCATGGTAAGCGCGACTGCGGGCGGCCCCGGCCGCCAGGTCGACCGGGCGGCGATCGTTCCGAGCACTGCCAGCGGTGCCGAGCGTTGCCAGCGGTGTCCCGAACGCCGGTCACCTGGTCGGCGAGATGACCCGTCATGGCCGTACCACGACTGAGCTGCGAGAACTGTGACGTTAACCGACACGCGTGTCGGTTAACTCACCATGCCCGCGAGACCAGCGGGGATGACCGCCACTAGTATCGGGTAATCCATCGGGGAAAGCCGCACGAGGAGCAGCCGTGACCTTGCTTGAGCGCATCAACGGCCCGGAGGACCTCAAGGACCTCACCCAGGAGCAGCTGAGCCTCCTGGCGGCCGAGATCCGCGATGTCCTGGTGGAAACGGTAACGAGGACCAGCGGCCACCTGGGCCCGAACCTCGGCGTGGTCGAGCTGACCATCGCGCTGCACCGGGTGTTCGACTCGCCCAAGGACAAGGTGATCTTCGACACCGGGCACCAGTCCTACGTGCACAAGCTGCTGACCGGGCGGCACGGCGAGTTCCACACGCTGCGGCAGACCGGCGGCCTGTCGGGCTACCCGAGCAGGGCCGAGTCCGAGCACGACCTCGTGGAGAACAGCCACGCCTCCACGTCCCTGTCCTACGCCGACGGCATGGCCAAGGCGTACAAGCTGCGCGGCGAGCACGACCGCACGGTCGTCGCCGTGATCGGCGACGGCGCGCTGACCGGCGGCATGGCCTGGGAGGCGCTGAACAACATCGCGGTCGCCAGGGACAGCAGGCTCGTCATCGTCGTCAACGACAACGGCCGCTCCTACCAGCCGACGATCGGCGGCCTCGCCACCCACCTGAGCTCCATCCGGGTCAGCCAGCGCTACGAGCACGTCCTTGACCTCATCAAGACCACGGTCACGCGCCGCCCCGATCGTCGGCAGCCCGCTGTTCGGCGCGCTGCACGGCGCGAAGAAGGGCCTGAAGGACTTCCTCCAGCCCCAGGTGCTGTTCGAGGACCTGGGCATCAAGTACATCGGCCCGATCGACGGCCACGACGAGGAGACGACCGAGCACGCCCTGCGCCAGGCCAACGAGTACGGCGGCCCGGTGCTCGTGCACGTCATCACCACGAAGGGCTTCGGCTACGCCCTCGCGGAGCAGAACGAGGAGGACTGCCTCCACCAGGTCCCAGGCACCCCGGCCAAGCCGGCGGGCGCGAACGTGACGCCGGCCGACGCCGCGCCGCGCCGAAGCGGTCCTGGACCGACGTGTTCGCGGCGGAGATGGTCGCCATCGGCGGCCGCCGCCCCGACGTGGTCGGCATCACCGCCGCGATGCTGCACCCGGTGGGCCTCGCCCCGTTCAAGCAGGCGTACCCGGACCGCGTCTACGACGCGGGCATCGCCGAGCAGCACGCGATGACGATGGCCGCGGGCCTGGCGATGGCCGGGCTGCACCCGGTCGTGTCGATCTACGCGACGTTCCTGAACCGCGCCTTCGACCAGCTGCTGATGGACGTCGCGCTGCACAAGCTCCCGGTCACGGTGACCCTGGACCGGGCCGGCGTCACCGGCCCGGACGGCGCGTCGCACAACGGCATGTGGGACGGCTCGATCCTCCAGGTCGTGCCCGGGCCTGGCGGTCGCGGCCCCGCGCGACGGCAGCCGGGTCGCGGAACTGCTCAACGAGGCCGTCGGCGTCAGCGACGGCCCCACGGTCGTCCGCTACCCGAAGGGCACCGTCGGCGCCGAGGTCGAGGCGGTCGGCAAGCTCGGCCAGATGGACGTCCTGGCGGTCCCCGGCCCCGGACCTGGGCAAGGACGTGCTGCTGCTCGGCGCCGGGCCGATGGCCGTCACCTGCGTCGAGGTCGCGCGCCGCCTCGCCGACCACGGCATCGGCGTCACGGTCGTCGACCCCCGCTGGGTCAAGCCGGTCGACGAGGCCGTCGTCGAGGCCGCGCGGCAGCACCGCCTGGTCGCGGTCGTCGAGGACAACGGCCGGGTCGGCGGGTTCGGCGACGCGGTGGCGCGGCTGCTGCGCGACCACGACGTCGACGTCCCGGTCAAGACGTTCGGCCTCGCGCAGGAGTTCCTCACCCACGGCTCGCGCGACGAGATCCTCGAAGCGGCCGGGCTGACCCCGCAGCACCTCGCGCGCCAGCTCACCGAGGCGGTCGCCCGCCGCACCCCGGAGGCGGCGCCAGCCCGGGCCGGTAGCGCCCGGCCGGCAGGACGCGCCGGCGAATGAGTCATCGACGCAAGAGCGCCTGCCCGAGTAGCTTTAAAGTATGCAGTCGTCTTCCCGGGGACCCGAACCCGCGCGCGCGCCGGTTGAAAGTCGCCGTCGTCGGGTCGGGTCCGGCCGGCCTGTACACCGCCGAGGCGCTGGTCAAGCAGGCCGCCCTGCTGCCGTCGCCGGTCGCGATCAGCGTCGACGTGCTCGACCGGCTCCCCACGCCGTACGGCCTGGTCCGCTACGGCGTGGCGCCGGACCACAAGTCGATCAAGTCGGTCGCGAACTACCTGCGCCGCGTCCTTGAGTCCCCCGGCGTCACGTTCGTCGGCGGCGTGCACTTCGGCACGGACGTCACCAGGGAAGACCTGCTTAACGCCTACGACGCCGTCGTGTACGCCACCGGCGCGATGCGCGACCGCCGCCTCGGCATCCCCGGCGAGGACCTGGCTCGGCAGCCACGCGGCGACCGACTTCGTCAACTGGTACTGCGGTCACCCCGACGTCGACCCCGGCGCGTTCGCCCTCGACGCCGAGTCGGTCGCCGTCATCGGGGTCGGCAACGTCGCGGTGGACGTGGCCCGCATCCTGGCCCGCGACCCGGCCGACCTTGAGCACACCGACATCCCCGAGCCGGTCATGGAGGCGCTGCGCGCGTCCAAGGTCCGCGAGGTGCACGTCATCGGCCGCCGCGGCCCCGCGCAGGCCAAGTTCACCACCAAGGAGCTGCGCGAGCTCGGCGAGCTCGGCGGCGTGCACGTGTCCGCCGACCCGGCCGAGCTCGACCTGGACGACGGCTTCGACCGCTCGGGCGAATCGGCCGCGCTCGCCACGTCCGACCGCCGCGTCCGCGGCAACCTGGTCGCCATGGCCGGCTGGGACGGCGCTGCATGCCGACGCCCCGGTCGGGCCGGGACGCAAGCTGCGGCTCCGCTTCTGGCTGCGCCCGGCGGAAATCCAGGAATCATCATCCCGAACGGTTGCGGGTCTTCGCCTCGAACGCACCCGCCTGTCCGAGAGCGGGGTGTTCGAGGGCACGGGCGAGTTCGAGACGCTCGACGCGCAGATGGTCCTGCGCAGCGTGGGCTACCAGTCCGTCCCGCTGCCCGGCGTCCCGTTCGACGCGCGGACCTACACGGTCCCGAACGCCAGCGGCCGCGTCCTGCGCCGAGACCGGCGAGCCGCTCCCCGGGGAGTACGTCGCCGGCTGGCTGAAGCGCGGCCCGACCGGCGTGATCGGCACCAACAAGGCCGACGCGGCGGAGACCGTGCAGGCGCTGCTCGCCGACCTGGCGGGCGGCCCGGACGTCGGGGAGGGGAAGCTGCCGCGGCCGGGCCTGCTGCGCCGCCCGGACGGTGACTGACCTGCCCGAGCCCGAGGACCCTGCCGAGACACTGTCGGCGGCGCCGCGGCCCGCTCCGCGCTCGCGCCAGTGCTCGCCACCCGCGGCGTGGAGCCCGTCTCCTACGCGGACTGGCTCCGCATCTCCGCCGCGGAAGAGGACCTCGCCGCCGCCCTCGGCCGGGGTGACCGGGTCAAGCTCCACGACAGGGACGCGGTCTGGTCCGCCGCGCGCCCCGGCTCCCGGTAGCGCCTCCGGCAGCGGCGCCGGGACGGCACGGCGTGCGGCACGTCGCGCGCTCAGGTCTTGCGATCGGGTATCACCGTCCGTAAGAATGTCACTACCCCTCGGCATGATGGTGTTACGGCGCGGGATCGCGATGGGCGGCTCCGCGTCACGGCGGGCGCGTCCAGCGGCCGCCCGCCGGCCGCCAGGACTCCCGCGGCGAAGGGGAATTGAAATGCTGGACGCTTCCGGCACGCAGCACCTGCTGCTCGCCGAGACCCTCGGGCTCGCGATGGCGCGGCGAGCCTCGGACATCCTCGACCGGCACCGGGCGGCGCTGGCTGCGCGGCCTGGCGCGGTCGGTACCGCCCCGGAGGATGACGATGACCAGTTCGCCTTCGACAA
Organism: uncultured Actinomycetota bacterium; assembly: GCA_963735315.1. Lineage (GTDB taxonomy): Bacteria > Actinomycetota > Actinomycetes > Streptosporangiales > Streptosporangiaceae > Trebonia. The sequence goes on along the minus strand of CAVTKQ010000033.1, from coordinate 42,169 downwards.
CGCCATCTTCACCGCCGTGCTCGACGCGGCCAACGAGTGCCTGGGCCGCTTCGACACCAGGCCTGCCGACGACCGCTGGTGCGACGCGCTGCTCCAGGTCATCAACCTGGCCCAGCTGGCTCGGCTAGCTCGGTTATCCGCCCGGGGGGACCAGTTCCTGCTCGACGTACGTTACGATCCGCGGTGTCTGCGCCAGGTGCGGCGGAAGCGTCTGCCGCGCCTTCTTGAAGTGCGCCGAGGTGACGCGGGCGACGCCTGCCTTGGTCGCGGACCGCCTCGACGAGCACGATCGGCCGGGCGGACGATCCGCCGCGGCGATCCCCGGCGGCGGAACTTAGGCCTAGGCAAACCCGTGTGTACAGGTCAAGATGGGTACGTACGCGGTGATCGTTGCGAGGGGGCTACGATGCGGGCAGGCGTGAGCCTGGGCTGGCGGATCGCCACGGTTGTGGCGTTCGGTGCCACCGCGGCGCTAGCGGTCATCCTCAGCCGGGGCGCGCCCGTGGACGCGGCGCTGGCGTCCGCGAAGGGGCCGGGCGCGCAGCACGCCGCGGCCAGCCCCCGGTCGGCGGTGACCGCGCGGTGCGCGCTGTCCGGGCTGCGCATCTCCGTGGGCGCCGGCGCCCGCGTGACCCCGCGATCACCCGGTACCCGCTGGACTTCACCAACGTGTCCGGCGCGACGTGCACGCTGGCCGGCTACCCGGCGGTGGCGGCCTACGCCGGGCGACGACGTCCAGGTCGGTGCCGCCGCCGGGCATGACCTGTCCGTCGCCGCCCGCCGCATCGTGCTCGCCCCCGGGCAGACCGCGCACGCGAGCGCTGGACGCCTCGGTGGCCGCGGCCCGCTGCGGCCCGGTCCGCGCGAGCCGGGCTGCGCGTCGTCACGCCCGGGCAGACGGCCGCCCGCTACGTCAGGCGCCCGCTGACGGCCTGCACCGCCCGCGCGCCCCGCGGGCAGGACTACCTGCGGGTCCGCGCGATCCAGGCCGGCCCGGGCAGCAGCACGGCAGGCGGCGCCGCGACGGGCCGCGCGGCCGGCCTTCCGCCGCGCCCGCCCGCTCAGCCCCGGCCTCGGCCCGCCACGCCGCGCCCGGCCGCCGGCCGACCGGTCCGCACCGGTCCGCGGGTCCGCTGGCGGTCGGCGCCGGCTGACCGCGCGGCCGGCGCGCCGCGCCTGGCGGTCAGCAGCAGGCCGCAGCGGCTGACGCGCGCGGCGCCGCCGCGCTGCCGCCGGGGCGCAGCAGACGGAGCCAGCGGGCTTGTCGAGGGTGTCGGCGTCGCCCTTGACGACGTAGACCTCCCAGGGCTCGTCGCCGGGGCCGGTGACCCAGACCTTGTCCTGGACGGCGTAGCAGCAGGCGGTGTCTTCCTCGGTGGCGGTGGCCAGGCCCGCGGCGGCCAGCCGGGCGGTGGCGGCGGTGACCTCGTCGGTGGTCTCGACCTCGACGCCGAGGTGGTCCAGGCGGGTGGGCTCGCCGGGCTTGCCCTCGATGAGGACGAGCTTGAGCGGGGGCTCGGCGACGGCGAAGTTGGCGTAGCCGGGGCGGCGCTTGGCGGGCTCGGCGCCGAACAGCCTGGAGTAGAAGGCGACGGAGCCTTCCAGGTCGGCGACGCGGAGCGCGAGCTGGACTCGGGACATGACGGTCCTCCCTCGTTGGGACGGGCACGGGGCACTGATTAAAGACATCTCTAATCAGCGTGCCTGGCCAGTTTGCGCTACTGCTTAAAGATGTGTCAAATTAAAGAAGTGACTAACCAGAAGCTGCTGCCCGTGCTCGGTCCCGCTGACGAGCGACGTGTGCTGCCCGCCGCTGGCGCTGCGAGCCGCTGTCCCCGGCGGGGGCGCGAGGAGATGGCGGTGCTGTTCAAGGCGGTCGCCGACCCGGTCCGGCTCCGCCTGCTGTCGATGATCGCCTGCCACCCGGGCGGGGAGTCGTGCGTGTGCGACCTCACCCCGGCGTTCGACATGACCGCCCCGTCGGTCAGCTATCACCTGAAGGTCCTGCGCGAGGCCGGGCTGATCACCGCCGAGCGGCGCGGCACCTGGGTGTACTACCGGGTCATGCCCGGGGCGATGGCGCGGATGTCGGCCGTGCTTGAGCCGCCGGCCAGCTAGGTCACGAACGCGACCTTGCCGCGGGGAACGGCAGGGACCGGGCTCCCGGTGGGATCTGTGCGATGTCGCGCGGGTACCTGGGCCTAAGTAGGTGCAAGCACGCGGGCCGGGGGAAAATGGGGATCATGAGCGTCAGCGAGACCGGGATCGTGCCAGGCGGCTCGTCAGCCCCAGACAGCAGCCCGCAAACGGATGTAACGGACATTGCCGAGATAGAAGAACTATCCGAAGACGGACGCCCTCGCGGCCGAGGCCGCCCCGGCCCGCCGCCGGAGCGGGAACGGGCAGGCCCGCGCCGAGCTGCCCGCCGACCGCTACCTGGACCGGGAGCAGAGCTGGGTGCTGTTCAACCAGCGCGTCCTCGAGCTCGCCGAGGACGACCAGACGCCGCTGCTTGAGCGGGTGCGGTTCCTCGCCATCTTCGCCTCCAACCTGGACGAGTTCTTCATGGTCCGGGTCGCCGGCCTGATGCGCCGGATGGCCGCGGGCCTCCCGGTCTACATCCCCTCCGGCTACACCCCCGACGAGCTGCTCAAGAACACCCTCACCAAGTCCGGCGAGCTCGCCAGCAGGCACGCCGCCGTCTTCGCCAACCTCATCAAGCCCGAGCTCGCCCGGCACGACATCGAGATCCTGCGCTGGAAGGAGCTCACCGCCGGCGAGCGCGCCGAGCTCGCCGAGCTGTTCAGGAACCGGATCTACCCGGTCCTCACGCCCCTGGTGGTGGACCCGGCGCACCCGTTCCCGTTCATCTCCGGGCTGTCGCTCAACCTCGCGGTCACCCTCACCGACCCGGCCAACGGCCTGACGCTGTTCGCCCGGGTCAAGGTCCCGCCGTCGCTGCCGCGCTTCCTCAACGTCAACCGCTACCGTTACGTCCCGATCGAGGACGTGATCGCCGCGCACCTGAACCAGCTGTTCGGCGGCATGGACATCATCGAGCACTACGTCTTCCGGGTGACCAGGGTCCGCGAGCTCGAGGTGGACGAGGACGTCACCGAGAACCTGCTCCAGGCGATGGAGCGCGAGCTGGTCAAGCGGCGCTTCGAGCCCGCGGTACGGCTCGAGGTCGAGCAGGACATGTCCGACGACGTGCTGCTGCGGCTGGCCCGCGAGCTGGGCGTCGACGACAACGCGATCAGCAAGGTACCCGGGCCGCTCGACCTGACCGGCCTCAACGCCATCGCGGACCTGTCGATCGCCGAGCTGAGGTACCCGGCATTCGTCCCGAATGCCAAGGCCGTGCCGACGGACGCCTCCATCTTCAGCGCCCTGGACGAGCGCGACATCCTCGTGCACCATCCCTACGACTCGTTCACCACGAGCGTGCAGCGCCTCGTCGAGGAGGCCGCCGCCGATCCCCGCGTCCTCGCGATCAAGCAGACGCTCTACCGCACCAGCGGGCAGAGCCCGATCGTGGACGCCCTCATCGACGCGGCCGAGGCGGGCAAGCAGGTCGTCGTGGTGGTGGAGATCAAGGCGCGGTTCGACGAGCGGGCGAACATCGCCTGGGCGCGCAAGCTCGAAGAGGCGGGCTGCCACGTCGTCTACGGCTTCGTCGGCATGAAGACGCACGCCAAGCTCATGCTCATCGTCCGCCAGGAGCGCGACGGCACCCTGCGGCGCTACTGCCACATCGGCACCGGCAACTACCATCCGACGACCGCGCGGCTGTACGAGGACTTCGGCCTGCTCACCGCCGACAACCGGGTCGGCGAGGACGTCACCGACCTGTTCAACCACCTCACCGGGTACAGCAGGAAGAGCGGCTACCGCCGCCTGCTCGTCGCCCCCGAGGCGCTGCGCGCGGGCATCGTGGGCCGCATCGGCCGCCAGGCCGCGCGGGCGCGGGCGGGCAAGCCGGCGAAGATCGCGTTCAAGTGCAACGCGCTCGTCGACGAGGTGGTGATCGACGCGCTCTACCGGGCCGGGCAGGCCGGGGTGCCCATCGACATCTGGGTGCGCGGCATGTGCGCGCTGAAGCCGGGCGTGCCCGGCTTGTCGGACAACATCAGGGTGCGCAGCGTCCTCGGCCGGTTCCTCGAGCACTCGAGGATCTACGCCTTCGGCACCGGCGAGCCCGACCCGCGCCCGCAGCCGGGCGAGGACCCGGACGCCGGCAACGAGGTCTGGCTGGGCAGCGCGGACATGATGCACCGCAACCTGGACCGGCGCGTGGAATCCCTGGTAAGGGTCGCGGATCCGGCTCATTGCACTAGACTGCGTGAGCTGATCGCCCTGGGCATGGATGACGGCACGTCGTCCTGGTGGCTCGACGGCGACGGCAACTGGACCAGGCACGCCCGCGACGAGTCCGGCGCGCCGCTGCGCGACGTGCACGAGAGCCTGATCATGGACAAGAGCCGAGGACGTCTCCCGATGCCTAACAACAAGCCGGGATCCAGGCTGATCAAGGCGGCCGGCGGGGTCGCCTGGCGGCCGGGCCCGGACGGCGAGCCGGAGATCCTGCTCGTCCACCGCAAGAAGTACGACGACTGGTCGCTGCCCAAGGGCAAGACCGAGCCGGGCGAGCCGCTCCCGGTCACCGCCGTCCGCGAGGTGCTCGAAGAGGGCGGCGCGCGCCTCGCCCTCGGCCGCCGCCTCGTCTCGGTCCGCTACAACGTGGGCGGCCGCCCCAAGCGCGTCCACTACTGGGCGGCCCGCGTGCTGTCCGTCGACGAGCGCGCGGTCCCGAACTCCGAGGTCGACGAGGTCACCTGGCTGCCCGCCGCCCGCGCGGTGGACAAGGTCAGCTACGCGCACGACCACGGGGTGCTCGCCGACTTCGCCGCGCGGCCCGCGCGGACCGTCCCGCTGATCCTGCTGCGCCACGCCAAGGCCGTCGCGAAGAGCGGCTGGAAGCGCGCCGACGCCGCCCGCCCGCTCGACGACGCCGGCCGCTCCGACGCCAAGGCCCTGGCCGACCTGCTCGCGTGCTTCGCCCCGCGCCCGCGGCTGATCAGCTCGACCGCGGTCCGCTGCGCGGAGACCCTCCGCCCGCTGTCGCAGCTCACCGGCGAGCAGGTGCGGGTGGAGCAGTCGCTCTACATTCACAACCAGTCATCCAGGAACGGGTGCGGCCGACTCCGGCAGCGAAATCACCGCCCTGGTCCGCGAGGTCATCGCCTCGGGCGAGCCGACCGTGATCTGCGCGCACCGGGAGAACCTGCCCGTCCTGCAGGAGGCGGCGCTCGCCGGCCCTGGCCGGCCGTCCCGACCGCCGCCGGCCACTGCCGCTGGTGACTGGCGCCTCTGGCCTGCCGCGCCGGGTGACGCCATCGCGGAACTGCCCAAGGACTGGGACGAGGCGCTGCCCACGTCCGGCTTCTGGGTGCTGAACGTGGCCCCGCTGCCCCGGACCCGGCCCAGGCCGGGCAGGCTGCCCAGGCCCGGGCCAGGACCCGGACTCGCGCCTGGCCCGGATCGAGCGCGGCCGACCCGGCCGCGGCCGCGGCCCTGGCTGGCCGTCACCGGCTGCGCCGGTCGCCGGTCCGGCCGCGCCGCAGGCCGCCGCCCAGGCGGGCAGCTCCGCCGCGCAGGCGGCCGGCGCTGCCCGCCCGCCGGAGCGCCGCGGCGCAGGTGGCAGCGCCGGGCACGGCCCGCGGCCGCACCGCGGGACCCGCCCGGGACGCGTACGCGGTGCGCGGCCGGCAGACCGCCCGGGGAGCTGCACGCCGGACCCGGGCCGCGAGCGTGGACCAGCGACCCGCGGTCCACGCGCGCAGCGACCCGGGAGCCGCCAGCACCGGCGCAGCGCCAGCGAAGCCGACGTCGGCGGCCAGCGCTGCCGACGGTGCCGGCCGGCGGCCGGCTCGGCGTGCTGGTCTCCGCCGACCGCTACGACCTCTCCGAGCCCTAGCCGGGCACCGTTCCGCGGAGACCTTGCTTGCCGCCGAGGCTTCCGCGTCCATGCGCACGCGGAATTACCGCGATCATGGCCCGACAAGCCGCCCGCGCTGCCGGCGGCAGCATGATCGCGAACGGCTTCGTCCTAGCGGTCGATAACGCATCGACTCAGCTGCGGCAGCTTCGTGATCATGGCGCGGGCCAGCCGGCACGTCGGCTAGCGTGTCCAGTCGGCCGCCGCGTGCTCGTCGGCCTCGGTCGCCTGAGCTCGCCTCGGTCGCCTCAGTCGCCTCGGTCGCCTCGGCGTCGCCTCGGCTCGCCTCAGTCGCCTCGGCTCGCTTGTCGACCGCGGCCTTGCCGGCGCGGAGGCTGCCTCCGCCTCCGCCTGCGGCTGCGGCGGCCGCGGCCGCCGCGGCCGCCGCGGACCTGTGGCGCTTGCGCAGCCGGTAGACGACCCAGGCGGCGATCAGCACCACCGCCGCGATCGCCGCGTACAGCGAGTAGGTCGTGATGGCGTTGTAGATCGTGGTGATGTGCTGGCCGGCGAAGTAGCCGACGCTCACCCAGGTCCCGACCCAGAGCGCGGCGCCGAGCGCGTTGAAGACCACGAAGCGGAGCCAGTGCATCTCGGGTGATGCCGGCGATGATCCCGTTGGCCTGGCGGAGCCCCTCGATGAACCGCGCGATCGTGATGATCTTGGCGCCGTGGCGGTCGAAGAAGGCCTCCGCCTTGTCGAGCCGCTCCGGCGGTCAGGAAGACGTACTTGCCCCAGCGGTCCACGAGCGCGCGCCCGCCGAACCGCCCGATCGCGTACCCGATGTTGTCGCCGACCACCGCGGCGACGAACCCGACGACGCCGACCGCGACGATGTTGAGCCGCCCGGACCCCGCGAAGATGGCGCCCGCGATGAGCACGGTCTCGCCCGGCACCGGGATCCCGAAGTCCTCCACCAGGACGAGCAGCAGGATCGCCCACAGCCCGTAGTGCTCAAGCGGGGACGAGAGGGAGTTGAGGAATCCCGGCAGCGCAGGCTGCGCTCCGCTGCTCAGCCCTGAGCTGCCAAGCGCTGTGGCGACGGCGGTAAGCACGTGGCGGTCCATCCCCCGGGTTGGTCTTCAGCCGCCGCTCAGCGCGACGACAGGTTGCCGACCAGCGTAGCCGAGGCGACGCTCCGTTCAAGATCACGAAGATCTTAACTGGTCGCGAAGACTTCTTAGCGCGATAGCGCCGAGTAAGTCTTCGGGATCATGCTCCGCGGCGGCCGCGAACGCCTCCGCGAGCGAGCCCGGCCGTCAGCTCCGCCTGCCACGGGCGGGCGCCGGAGGCCCGTCAGCGCCGCGGTGATGGTCTCCGTGGTCGCCGGGACCGGCGGTTCCCAGGCCAGGCGGCGCAGCGCGTCCGGGGAGAGCAGGTTCTCGACGGGCAGCCGGTGCGTCGGCGGCGAGCGCGCCGACGGCCTCCCGCGCGGCCGCGAGCCGCGCCGCCGCGGCCGGGTCGCGCTCCGCCCAGCGGTGCGCGGGCGGCGGGCCGGGCGCCGCCGCGGCGCCCGGCGACCTCGGGAAGCTCCGCGTCGTCGAGCTGGCGGGCGCGGAGCACGGCGGCCACCCAGCGGTCGGAGTACTTGCGGGCGTACCGCGCGTGGAACCCGCTGATCCGCTCGAGCTGCGGCCGGCCGGTCGGCGGCGGCTTGGCCGCCTCGGCCCGCGCGGCATCGACGATGGCCTGGTCGCTCAGCACCCGGCGCGGTGACAGGTCGGCGTCACGGGCGATCTCGTCCCGCGTCTGCCACAGCTCCCGCACGACCGCGAGGGCCCGCCTGGTGCGCACCTTGTGGATCCCCGACGTGCGCCGCCACGGGTCGGCCCTGGGCGGCGGCGGGGGAGCGGCCGCGATCGCGGCGAACTCCTGGCGGGCCCACTCGGTCTTCCCCTGCTCGCGAAGCTGGTCGGCGAGCGCGTCGCGCAGCTCGGTCAGCACCTCGACGTCGAGCGCCGCGTACTTGAGCATCTCCGCGGGCAGCGGCCGCACCGACCAGTCCGCGGCCGAGTGCTCCTTCGCCAGCCGGAAGCCGAGCACCTCCTCGAGCATCGTGCCGAGCGCCACGCGCGGGTAGCCGAGCAGCCGCCCGGCCAGCTCGGTGTCGAACAGCTCCCGCGGCTGGTAGCCGATCTCGGCCAGGCACGGCAGGTCCTGGGACGCGGCGTGCAGCACCGCCTCGACGTCGCCGATGGCCGCGCCGAGCCCGGACAGGTCGGGGCAGGCGATCGGGTCGATGAGCACCGTCCCGGCACCCGCCCGGCGGAGCTGGACAAGGTAGGCCCGCTGCCCGTAGCGGTACCCGGAGGCGCGCTCGGCGTCGACGGCGACCGGGCCGGTCCCCGCGGCGAGCCTGGCGACCGCCGTCGCCAGGTCCTCCGCCGTCGTGATCACCGGCGGCAGCCCGTCGGCGGGCTCAAGCAGGTCGATGACGTCGTCCCGGCCGGACCCCTCGCCGGCCTCCTCGGCAGCCTCGCCGGGACCGGCCTCGTGCGCACCGGCCTCGCGAGCACCCGCCTTGATGGTGCCCGCCTCGCCGGCGCCTGCCGCGGGCTCCTCCTCGCCCGGCGCGCCCGCGGCCGTCACCGGTGCCGCCGGCTGCCGGCGCCGGTTCCCCGGCTGCCTCGTCCCCGCCGCCCGAGCGCCCGGGTACCCGGCGGCTGGGCGGGCAGGCCCGCCGCCGCGGCGAGCACGTCGGACCAGGCGAGGACGGCGCCGCAGACCTCGTCCTCGATCTCGTCGTCGGCGGGGCACCAGGACGCGCGCAGCTCGAAGCCGGTAGACGGCGGCTCGTCCGCCTTGGCGCCGTACCCTTCGGTGATGACCCGGGTCACCGTGCCGCTCGGGGCGCCGTAGCCGGGCGCGTGCAGGTCAAGCGCGTCGGTGAGCCAGGACCAGCCGACCTCGCCGAGCAGCGGGTCGGCGGCCATCTCCTCTTCCACGTCGGCGTGCACCTGGACCACCACGCGGAACGTTCCCGTCCACCCCTCTTGCCCCGCCGTGTCGTGCAGCAGCACGAGCTTGCCCGTGCCCGCCTCCTCGCCGTCCCGGTAGGCCGTGACGGCGAGCGCGATCGCGTGCGGTGCGAGCCGCTTGGGCGCCGGCCAGTCCTCGAAGGCGAGGTCGTCCCTGACCTCGGCGACCGCGTCACGGCCCGCCTCAAGCGCGGCCACCGCCACGGCGAAGGCGGCCTCGGCGCCCGCCGCGGGGTCGGTGCGTGCCGCGGGACCGGTGCCAGCCGTGACCGAGCCGGCCGGGACGGTGCCCGCCGGAGCCGTGCCAGCCTGGACCGCGTCCCCGCCTGCCCGCGCTGGCACGGGCGTGTCCGCCAACCTCATGGCCTGAGCGTACGTCGTGCCTGGCAGCGCCCGGTGCACGGGCAGGCTGTCAGTGCCCCGGCGACGAGCGGTCCGGCGGCGCGGTTACGCGGCACGGACGGACTGTCTGGCCGGGACGGTAGCGACTTGCGCCGGCGCCCGCCGTGGGAGTGCCCATGATCACAGTGCCCATGAATACCCCGGCGCCGCAGGCCGAACACGCCCACTCGGGGCATTCGTCGCCGGTGTCCGGGCACCGGCCATCCGCGTGCACCTGTTCGAAGGGCTCGTCACCACCACATCCGGGACAATTCCCGAGCGGCTGCGTCATCGCGGTGCCCCCTACAATTGCGTGGCTACTATTCACTGCGTAGTACATGGCTTACTGCGTGGTACATGGTGAAACTCCTCCCGATCTTGGCATGTACGAGCGTGATTTCGGAGGATCTTCGCCCGGCGTGTCGCCGGAGCAGCCCCGCATGTTCGATACACTCGCGCTTTCCCGCCGGGCCGGTCCCAGCGGCACAGGTCCCGGCGGGCACGGGGCCGCCCTCCCGGAGGACAACTGTTCGATAGACTCGGTGGGTGACCCAGCCTCAGCCGAGCCAGTCCCAGCCAGGCCAGCCCCAGCCGAGCGAGCAGGGGCCGAACGGGCGGAGCCAGGCCGGCCGCCCAGCTCGCCGTTCGTCCGCGCCTGCCGGGGCGAGCCGGTGCCATACACCCCGGTCTGGTTCATGCGCATGGCGGGCCGGTCACTGCCCGAGTACCGGAGGGTGCGCGAGGGCATCGCGATGCTGGAGTCGTGCACGCGGCCCGAGCTGGTCACCGAGATCACGCTGCAGCCGCTGCGCCGGTACGACGTCGACGCGGCGATCCTGTTCAGCGACATCGTGGTGCCGCTGCGGGCGATCGGCGTGGACGTGGACATCAAGCCGGGCGTCGGCCCGGTGGTCGAGCGCCCCTTCCGCACGGCCGCCGACGTCGAGCGGCTGCGCCCGCTTGAGCCCGACGACGTGCCGTACATCAGCGAGGCGGTGAAGTCGCTGGTCGGAGAGCTCGGCGGCAAGCCGCTCATCGGGTTCGCCGGCGGCCCGTTCACGCTCGCCTCCTACCTCATCGAGGGCGGCCCGTCGAAGAACCACGACCGGACCAGGGCCATGATGTACGGCAACCCGGAGCTGTGGCACGCGCTGATGGGCAGGCTCGCCGCGATCGCGACCGCGTTCCTGCAGGTGCAGGTCGACGGCCGGGGCGTCCGCGGTGCAGCTTTTCGACTCCTGGGTCGGCGTGGTCAGCCCCGAGGACTACCGGCACGCGATCCTGCCGCACACCAGCCGGATCTTCTCCGCCCTGGCCCCGTCCGGCGTGCCGCGCATCCACTTCGGCGTCGGGACCGGCGAGCTGCTCGGCCTGCTCGGCGAGGCGGGCGCGGACGTGGTCGGCGTGGACTGGCGGATCCCCCTCGACGAGGCCGCGCGCCGGGTCGCCGCCGGCGCCGGCGGCGCGGGCAAGGCCCTGCAGGGCAACCTCGACCCGGCGGTGCTGCTCGCCGGCTGGGACGTGGTGGAGCCGCGCGCCCGCGCGATCCTCGACCGCGGCCCGGGCGCTGCCGCGGCCACGTCTTCAACCTGGGCCACGGCGTCCTCCCGGAAACCGACCCGGACATCCTCGCCCGCCTGACCGACCTCGTCCACGAGGCCTCCGCGGCCACCGCCTAACGGCAAGATCAGGTCCGGCCCGAACGGTTGCGCGGCTCCCGCGCCACCCGTAGCCATTCACCTGGCCAGCGGGTCGAACGGATGCGAGCGCCCCTCATCCCCAAGCACCTCCCCCGCAGGAGCGCGCCCGGGCGGGCGCTATGAGCGGGTGCCGGGGCGGCCCGGGCGGTCACCCCGGCGTGCTAGGCGCGCGCAGAAGGCTCCCGATGGGCGAGTACGCCCGCTGCCCGCTGCCCCGGAGACTGTCGGCGGGCCGGCGGATAATGGCCGCATGCGGATCAGGATCGAGGGAGTGGAGTTCCCCGGGAGCACCTGCGGGCCGAGTCCCCAGCGGCCGGAGGGACACTTCAACATCCACGTCGGCGTGCAGCGCCGGGGCAAGCCCGCGGAGCTGCTCGGCGTCGTCCGCGGTGACTCACCCGGGGCGACCTGGACGCTTGACGCCACCGTGACGGCGGCGCCTGGCGGGGCAGTGGACCTGAAGGGGCCCTACATCCAGGGGCCGCCAGGCGGCCGGTTCATCTACCTCAACTGGGGGACAGTCGACGCTCCCGGCACGTTCGCCATGTTCCGCCGGGCCAAGCTCCGGCTCGACGCCGTCTGCCCCGAGGTGCTGCGCAGCGCGCGGGAGCAGGGCTGCCTGGTCGCCCGCGTCATCCTGACCGACCCCAAGGGCAACCCGACGTGCGCGTCCGTCGGCCCGCCTTTCATCGAGTGGTCCGCCGCGCCGGCCTGACCCGCCCGCATCTCGCCTCGCGCCGCGAGGGTCGGCCCGGCCACCCGCACGGTGGCGGCCCAGCCTGGGCAAGCCCCGGTACCGGACGCGCCTGGTCGGTCGCAGGGGTGGCGGGCGAGCCTGGTCACGCGCCGCGGCGGCGGACCAGCCAGACCGTCGCGCCGATCAGGGCGGCGCTCAGCGCCAGCAGCCACGCGCCCTCGGTGAGCTGGAACTCCCAGAACCGCGAGTTCGGCTGCAGGGCGGTCCACGACGTGTAGCCGTGCTTGGTCAGCCAGGTCGTGAACGCGTCGGGGCTTGACGAGTTCTGCACGCTGGCCGGCAGGTGCCTGAAGTAGGCGTACAGGTCGTCCTGGCTCAGCCCCTGGCCGTTCGGCGCCTTCACGTAGTCGCTGATGACCCAGCCGCCGCTGTTGTCCGCGGCGGCGGCGGGCACGGTGACCGGCGTCGCGTAGTGCGGCCTGATCGCGGTCGCGGTCGCCATCGCCAGCGCGACGTAGAGCACCAGCGTGACCGCCATCGCGGGCACCGTGCGCCGGAAGACGGCGCCGAGGAACGCCGCCAGCGAATAGGCAAGCAGCGTCCAGGCCGCGAACGCCACCCCGAGCAGCGCGAACGCCAGCGGCAGCATCTCGCTGACCTGTCCGAGGGCGAGGAACGGCCGGAAGTACCAGTAGAAGATCCCGGTGAACGCCCCGGTCGCCGCCGTCACCACGACCGCGGGAACCACCAGCGTGCTGACCGCCCACCGGGTCCGGCCCGCGCCCTGCGTCCAGGCGAACCGGAAGGTACCGCTCTCCAGCTCACGGGCCAGCAGCGGGGCGCCGGCGAACGCGCCGAGCAGCACCGGCACCGCGAACATCAGGCTGGAGACGGTCTGCGCGCCGCCGCTCTGCAGCACCGAGCTGTCGCCGCCCCAGTAGTCGCTGACGAAGGCCTGCCTGAGCGCGTGGCAGCGCGCCGCGGCAGCCGGGTGGCAGGCCGCCACGGCGGCGTAGGCGTTGTCCTGGATGACCGCCATGACCACCAGGTAGACGGCGAACAGGCCGAGCAGGACGCCCAGGCCGATGAACAGGCCGCGACGCTGCCGCAGCGTCACCCAGGCGAGGTTTCGCCAGGGCACGGGACGCGGCCGTGCCGGCCCGCCCCGCGCGGGACGGTAACGGTGGGTGCCGTCATTGCCGCCGCCTCCGTTCGGAGTGACGGATGTGACCCCGGCCCGCAGATGACGGAGAGCTATCTCCTCAAGCCCGGCCCCGTGGGACGCGATCAGTTCCCGTGACCGGGCCGGCGACCCGCACCTCGCCGCGGCCGAGCACCACCAGGTACGTGGCGACCCGCTCAAGCTCGGCGAGCACGTGCGAGGACAGCACCACGGAGATGCCCGTCGCCGCGCGCGGCCTCGGCCACGGAGGCGAGGAAGTCGTCGCGGGCCACCGGGTCGAGCGCGGCGAACGGCTCGTCGAGCACCAGCAGCGCGGGCCGGCGGGCCAGCGCGATCGTCAGCGCGAGCTGCGCCTTCTGCCCGCCGGACAGCGCGCCGACCTCCTGGCTGAGCGGGATCTCGAGCCGCTCGAGGCGGTCTTCCGCGTGCCGCTGGTCCCAGCGCTTGTTCAGGTTGCGCGCGACGCTGCAGCATCGTCGCCGACCGGCAGGTTCGCGGTACAGCGGCGCGTCCTGGGCGACGAAGGCGATCCGGTCGAGCGCGCCGGGCGAGCCGGGCGGCTCGCCGCCGAGCACGGTGAGCGTGCCCGCCGACGGCCGGGTCAGGCCGACGGCCAGGCTGAGCAAGGTGGACTTGCCCGCCCCGTTCGGCCCGACGAGGGCGACAAGATGGCCCGCCAGGGATCGCGAGCGTGCAGTCGCGCAGCGCCCACTTGCGCCGGTACCGCTTGCCAAGCGCGGTGGTCTCGATGACGTTCATGCTCGTTACCGTAGGGAGCGGGACGGTCACGGCGACATACGGCTGAGCGGCGTCCCGGGGTGGACCTAGGTACACCGCGCGGTTCGGGTGCCTGGCGACACTGCGTGACCGGGCGGCCGGAGGCAGACTGGGGGAACGGCCGGACCCGCGCGGAGCGATCGGAAAGGCCGTCATGGGAACGAGGGCGTCGATTGAGTGACTCGGCGAGAGCCGGTCACGGGCTCGGCGGCGCGGCACTCCAGCGCGGCAGCCTGCTCGCGCTGGTCCGCGCGCCGGCGCTTCGCGGGCCTGCTGCGTGACCGGGAGCGGTGCTGCTGCGTCGTCACGGTCGCGCCGGCGCGTGATCGCCGCGCTCGGCCTCGGGGCACCTGCTCAAGGACCTGCTGCGGCAGCAGGCTCGCCCTCGGCGGCCAGGACGGGAACGACCTGATCGGCGCTGATCGCCGGGCTGGCCTGCTGCTGGCTCGTGCTGCCCGCCGCGCTGCTCGGCCGCCCGGCGGCTCGCCATGCTGCACCAGGCGGCTGAGCGGCGCGCTGGTGCGGCGTGCCCATCCGCCGAGGCGTACGCGCCCGCGCCGCCGGGACCCGCCGGGCCGGCGGCCAGGCGTGCCAGGCTCGGCTACCAGCAGCGGATGAGCTGGCTGCTCAACGACGTGAGCGACCTGGCGGGACCTGCTGTGGCTGGCGGTGAACCTCGTCGCCGGGCTGGGTGCTCCTGCTGGTGCCGCTCACGCTGGTCGGCGTCGGGCGTCGATCGCCTTCATCGTCCCTGGCTCGGTCATCCTGCCGGGTTCGACGGCCTGCGAGCACCTGGTGCCGCCGCCCGCGTTCCCCGGCAACACGCCGCTCGTGCTGTTCGTCATCGGCGCTGGCGCTCGTCGTCGCTCGGAGCTCGGGACCGCGCCGCTGGTGCTGCGCGGCTACGGCGGCCTCGCCCGGCTGGGTGCTCGCCCCGTCGCGGGCAGGCCGAGCTCGAGCTGCGGGTCGAGCTCACCTGGCGCAGACGCGGAGCGAGACGCTGGACACCGGGGCGGCCGAGCTGCGCCGGATCGAGCGCGACCTGCACGACGGCGCGCAGGCCCGGCTGGTCGCGATGGGCCTGACGCTGGACGCCGCCGGGCGGCTGATCGACACCGACCCGGCCGCGGCGCGCGCCCTGCTGTACGAGGCGCGGGACGCCTCGGCGCAAGGCCCTGGCCGAGCTGCGCGACCTGGTGCGCGGCATCCACCCGCCGGTGCTCGCCGACCGGGGCCTGGCCGACGCGGTCCGCGCGCTCGCCCTGGACAGCCCGCTGCGGGTCCAGGTGACCGGGCACGCTGCCCGGGCGGCTGCCGGCGCCGGTGGAGTCGGCCGCGCTACTTCGCGGTCAGCGAGCTGCTCGCCAACGTGGCCAAGCACGCGGGCGCGCGGCGCCGCGGAGGTGGACCTGCGGCACGAGTCCGGCGCGCTGCGGGTCATCGTCCGCGACGACGGGGCCGGCGGCGCCGACCCGTCGCGCGGCACCGGCCTGCGCGGCATCGCGCGCCGGCTGGCCGCGTTCGACGGCGTGCTCGTCGTCGTCCAGCCCGGCCGGCGGCCCGACCGAGGCGATCACCTGGAAGTGCCGTGCGCGTTGTCATAGCCGAGGACCTGTTCCTGCTGCGCGACGGGCTGATCCGGCTGCTGGAGGCGTACGGCTTCGAGGTCGCGGCGGCCGTCGACAACGGCGAGGACTTCCTCGCCGCGATCAGGAAGGGCGGCCGCGACGTCGCCGTCGTCGACGTGCGGCTGCCGCCGACGTTCACCGACGAGGGGCTGCGGGCGGCGCTCGCCGCCCGCGCCGAGGTGCCCGGGCTGCCGATCCTGGTGCGTCTCCCAGTACGTCGAGCAGCTGTACGCCCGCGAGCTGCTCGCCGACGGCGCGGGCGCGGTCGGCTACCTGCTCAAGGACCGGGTACTCGACGGCGCCCAGTTCACCGACGCGGTGACGCGGGTCGCGCGCGGCGGCACCGCGATGGATCCCGAGGTCATCGCCCGCCTGCTGGCCCGCAGCACCGCGGCGGAAGGACCGGTCGGCAGGCTCAGCCCGCGCGAGCGCGAGGTCCTCGAGCTGATGGCGGAGGGCCGGTCGAACGCCGCGATCGCGGCCCGGCTGTTCGTCACCGAGCGCGCGGTCGCCAAGCACACCGCGTCCATCTTCGCCAAGCTCGACCTGCAGCCGTCCGACGACGACAACCGCCGCGTCCTGGCCGTCCTCGCCTACCTGGGCCGCTGAGCCCGGCGTACGCTTCCGCGACAGTGCAGTGTTCACCGGGGGTTCGCGGACGCGGTTGGCTGGCCCCGCGCTCCAAATGGGACAATAGGGACGTGACATGGATCGAGCTAGAAGGCGCCGTCAACGTGCGCGACCTGGGCGGGCTGCCCACCACTGACGGCGGCACCACCGTGGCGGGCAGGCTGCTCCGCTCGGAGAACCTGCAGGAGCTTTCTCCCGGCGACGTCAGCCAGGCTCGTCGACGAGATCGGGGTGACGACGGTCGTGGACCTGCGCTCCACGAACGAGGTGGACGATCGAGGGACCCGCGCCGCTCGACGCGCTGGCCGGGGTGCGGCACGCGCACCACCCGGTGCTCAGGGAGTTCCTCGACGTGTCGGACACGGTCAAGGCCGCGCTGCTGACCGAGGCCGTCGAGGCGGACCGCGAGCGCTACCCGGACGACCCGACGTGCGGGCACTACCTGGGCTACCTGGAGAACCGCCCGGAGGAGGTCACCGGCGCGCTGCGCTCCATCGCCACCGCGCCCGGAGCGGCGATCGTGCACTGCGCCGCGGGCAAGGACCGGACCGGCGTGATCGTCGCCCTCGCGCTCACCGCCGCCGGGGTCGAGCCGGAGGCCATCGTGGCCGACTACGCGGCGTCCGCCGAGCGGATCGAGGCGATCATCGAGCGGCTGGCCCGCTCCAAGATGTACGCCGGCGGCGTGAACGACGCCCCCATCCGGGCGCACACGCCGCGCACCGAGACGATGAAGGCGTTCCTCGAGCAGCTCGGCGCCCGCTACGGCGGCCTGGAGGCCTGGCTGACCGCCAACGGGTTCACCGCCGAAGAGCTCAGCCAGCTCCGCGCCAAGCTCAGGCAGGCGTGACCGCGTGGTACGGGCCTGCCTTGTCGATGTTTACGACACGATCCTGAAGTCCCACTTCGTGCCCCGGATGGAAGCGCTTGTCGAGCCGCTGGGGATCGCGATCGGCGACTGGCTCGCGGAGTGGGACAAGATGCGCGAGGACCGGGACCGCGGCAGGCTGACCATCGCCGACTCGATCGCGCGGACGCTGCCCGTCTTCGGCATCGAGCCCGAGCCCGGCCTGGTCGCGGACCTGTCGCGGCGCGACGTGGAGCTCGCCAGGACCTGCACCCGGCTGTGCGAGGACACGGTGCCGTTCCTCGAGTGGCTGCGGTCGAACGGCGTGCTGACGGCCCTGGTGTCCAACTGCGCCGACACCACGCGCGGGCTGCTTGAGTACCTGGGGGTCGTCCCGCTGGTAGACGCGGTGATCTTGTCCTGCGAGGTCGGCTCGATGAAGCCGTACCCGGAGATCTACGTCACCGCGCTCGAAGAGCTTGGCGTCGCGGCGGTCGACGCGGTGTTCATCGACGACCAGCCGACGTTCTGCGTCGGCGCCGAGGCGGTGGGCATCCGCCCGATCCAGATCGCCCGCGACGAGGCCAGCGGCTACGTGTCCCAGTGGAATTTTCCCGTCGTTCACTCTCTGTTCGACGCTCAAGTCGCTGCTCTGAACCACCTGGACGTGTCCGGGTAAGTTACCTTTTGAGACACTGCGTGTGCGCATGAAAGACCGGGGAAAGGCGAGACTGTATGGCGCCGGGTGGCACGCCTGCGTTCAGCCCGGTACCCGGCCTGCCCGGCGGGCGCAGCGCGCTGGTCGTCACCACGGCCGCCTACGCCGACGCGCAGCTCGCCTGGCTTCGTCCCCCGGTCAGCGGCGCGGCTGACCTGGCCGCGGCCCTCGCGGACCCGCGGACGGGCGGTTTCGCGGTCGACACGCTGGCCGACGGGACCGAGACCGAGATCCGCCTGGCGTCGCCCGGTTCCTGTCCGGGCGGTCGCGGGACGAGACGGTGCTGGTCTACCTGTCGTGCCATGCCATCAGGGACCGGGTACGGCTCTACTTCGCGGCGACGGATACCTGGCTGCGTTACCCGCAGCGCAGTGCCGTCCCCGCCGCCGCCGTGCTGAGCGAGCTTGACCTGTGCGGGGCGGGGAACCGGCTGCTCGTCCTCGACTGCTGCTTCAGCGGCGGCTTCCCCGAGGAGAAGGGCGAGCTTGACCTGGCGGCGGAGCTCGGCCTCGAGGGCCGCGGCATCGCCGTGCTGTCCGGGTCCAGGGCCAGGGAGTACTCCTACGAGGGCAGGCCGATCGGCCCGGAGCTGCCCCGCTCGGTCTTCACCGAGGGGCTCGCCGTCGGGCTGGCCACCGGCGCCGCCGACACGGACGGGAACGGGATCGTCACCGTGGCGGAGGCCTACAACTACGCCTACCGCTACGTCAGCCAGAACACGCCGCGCCAGGCGCCGCAGTACTACCTCGAAGACGGCCAGGGCGAGATCATCCTGGCCCGCGCGCAGCCGCTGACGCCGCCGCACGGGCTGGCGCCGCCCGCAGGCGGTGACGCACCCGCTGCCGGTGGCGCACCCGCTGGCCCGCGCGTCCGCGGCGGCCCCTGCCAGGCGCCGCCCCGCGGCCCGCGCTCGCGGGCGGCGCGCACCAGCCGGGTACCCCGGCGGGCCCGGTGACCCTCGTGGCCCCGTCCGCCGCGGGGGCCGCGCGCGCTGCCCCGCCGGCCGCGGCGCCCCCGCGCGCCGGCCGCCGGGCAGCCGCCGGCCGCGCACGCGACCGCCGACACGAGCGCGGTGATCCTGGAGCAGGACAGGGACAACGCGTACTGCGTGATGTTCAGCCCGGACGGCAGGCTGCTCGCCTCCGGCGGCTGGGGCCGCCCGGTCCGCATCCGCGACGCCTTCACCAACGCGCTGGTGCGCGAGCTGCGGTCCGCGGGCCCGTCGATCTACGACCTGGCGTTCAGCCCGGACGGCGCCCTGCTCGCGACGGGCGGGCGGGACGGCACGGTCGGCCTGTGCGAGATAGCCAGCGGCAAGAAGGTGCGGTCGCGCAAGCCAGGCGGCGCGGCGGTCCGCGCGGTGGCGTTCAGCCCCGACGGCGCGCTGCTCCTGTCCGCGCACGAAGACGGCGTCGCCCGCCTCTGGGACGTGCCGGCCCTCGGCCGGGTCCGCGAGCTGCAGGCCGAGCGGCGAGACCATGTTCGCCGCCGTGTTCAGCCCGGACGGCACGCTGGTCGCCGCCGCGTGCGCGGACGGCGCGATCCGGGTCTGGAGCACCGTCAGCGGCGAGCCCCTCCACGTGCTCCGCCGGCACACGGGGTGGGCGACCGCGGTCGCGTTCACCCCGGACGGGGCGCGGCTGGTATCGGCGGGCGCCGACGGCGCGGTGCAGTTCCACAACGTGGTGACCGGCGAGCTGTCCGGCACCCTGCGGGCAGGCGACGGCATCGTCAACGCCATCGCGCTCAGCCCGGACGGCACGCTGGTCGCGGCCGGCTACGAAACCGGCGCGGTCACCATCTGGGAGATCGCGACCAGCCGCTACGAGACCCTGCCCGGCCACGCGGGCCACGTCAACGACGTGGCGTTCAGCCCGCACAGCCGGGCCCTCGCCTCCGCGGGCAAGGACGGCACCGTCCGCCTGTGGCGCTAGCCGCCCCGCTGGCCCGGGCGGCGCGGCTAGCGCCTGTGCACCCTGACCGTCCGGCCTTGACGGGACGCCGCGGCCTAGCCCGGTTCCCCGCTATGGCAGGCTTGAGGGCATGTCGACAGGTACCACCCCGCACGTGGTCGTCATCGGCGGCGGGATCGCCGGGCTCGCCGCCGCCTTCTTCCTGCGGGACGAGCCGGTCCGGGTCACGGTCCTCGAAGGCTCGCCGCGGCTGGGCGGCAAGCTGTCCGCGTCGGACGTCGCCGGCGTGGCGATGGACGAGGGGGCCGAGGCGCTCCTCGCCCGGCGGCCGGAAGGCATCGAGCTGATCACCGCGGCCGGCCTGGGCGACGACCTGGTCCCGGCCGGCGTCACCTCGTCGGCCATCTACACCAGGGGCGCGCATGCGCTCGCTGCCCCGCAGGCAGTTCATGGGCGTGCCCGCCGACCTGGACGAGCTCGCCGCGACCGGGGTCATCTCCGCCGGCGGCGATCGCGCGGGCCAGGGACGAGTCGCCCCGGCCGGCGGCGGCCGGCGACGTGTCGGTCACCGAGTACATCGGCTCGCGCCTCGGCGCCGAGGTCGTCGACCGGCTCGTCGACCCGCTGCTCGGCGGCGTGTACGCGGGCCGGTCGGAGGACCTGTCCTTCCAGGCCACGCTCGCCCCCCTCGCGGCCGCGGCGCGCGGGCACGCCACGCTGACCGAGGCGGCCGCCTCGCTCCTCCCGCCGGCGCCCGCCCGCCGCCCGCGGAAGCAGCGGCAAGCCGCCGGCAGCGCCCCGGCCGGCGGCACCGCCGCCAAGCCGGCCCCGGTCTTCGTCTCGCTGACGACCGGGGTCGGCGCGCTCCCCGAGGCGGTGGCGAAGGCCTCGGGCGCGGACGTCCGCACGAACGCGATGGTCCGCGAGCTCAGGCGCACGCCGACGGGCTGGCGGCTCACCGTCGGCTCCGCCGCCGACCCCGAGTACCTGGACGCCGACGCGGTGATCCTCGCCATCCCCGCCGCCCCGGCGGCGCGGCTGCTGAAGGACACCGCGAGCGAGGCGGCGGCGCGGCTCGCGGAGATCCCGTACGCGTCCATGGCCATCGTCACGCTCGCCTTCCGCGCCGAGGACTTCCCGCGCGCAGCGGCGCAGCGGCTACCTCGTCCCCGCCGTGGACGGCCGGGCCGTGAAGGCCGTCACGTTCTCCACGGTCAAGTGGCCGCACCTGGCCGCCCAGGCCCCGGTGCACGTCGTCCGCTGCTCCGTCGGCCGCAGCGGCGACGTCGCCGTGCTCCAGCGCGACGACGAGGACCTGGCCGCCCTCGCCGCCGCCGAGCTCGGCGACGCCATCGGGATAACGGCGCAGAGCATCGCGCAGCGGGTCACCCGCTGGGGCGGCGGCCTGCCCCAGTACAACGTCGGCCACCTGGACCGCGTCGCCGGCATCCGCGCGGCCGTCGGCGCGCAGCCCGGCCTGGCCGTCGCGGGCGCCGCCTACGACGGCGTGGGCATCCCCGCGTGCATCGCGACCGCGCAGGTCCGCCGTCGCCCAGGTACCGCCTACCTGACGCCGGCTAGCCCGCCGCGGCCCGGACGGGCGCGGTGCAGGCCCGATGGCGAGTCCCCGTTCCGGGTCACTAAGCTTTTGATCCATGACTGAGACGGCAGCGGGCAACAGACGACAAGCAGCGGCTCAAGGCGCGGGACCTCAACGAGCTCATCAGGTACACGATGTGGGCCGTGTTCACGGTGACCGACAGGGACTTCGCCCGGGCGGGCGACGGCGAAGAGGCGGCGGCCGAGCTCACCGACGTCCTCGACCAGGCCAAGGGCAAGGGCATCGTCACCCGGGGCTGCTACGACCTGCAGGGCATGCGCGCGGACGCCGACTACATGCTCTGGTGGGTCGCGCCGACCTCCGACGAGCTGCAGGAGATGTACGTCAACTTCCGGCGGACCAAGCTCGGGTACGCCTCCGAGCCGGTGTGGTCCGCCATGGCGCTGCACCGCCCCGCCGAGTTCAACAAGGGCCACATCCCCGCGTTCCTCGCCGAGGAGGAGCCGAAGAACTACGTCTGCGTCTACCCCTTCGTCCGCTCCTACGAGTGGTACCTGCTCGACCCGGCCGAGCGCAGGAAGATGCTCGCCGAGCACGGCATGATGGCGCGCGAGTACCCGGACGTGCGGGCCAACACGGTCAGCAGCTTCGCGCTGAACGACTACGAGTGGATGCTCGCCTTCGAGGCCGACGAGCTGCACCGGATCGTCGACCTCATGCGTCACCTGCGCGGCGCGGAGGCGCGGCGGCACACCCGGGTCGAGATCCCCTTCTACACCGGCCGCCGCAAGCCGGTCGCGGACCTGGTCTCCTCGCTCGCCTAGGCCGGCTCGGCCCCGGCGCCGAGGCGGCACGTAGCAGTGCCGAGCGTCAGCGCCGGCGGGTTCAGGCGGCCGGCCTGCTGCCGCCGCTGGGTCAGCCGGCGGCGGCCCCACCAGACGAGCCCGCCGATGACGGCCACCGCGGCGACGAACGGTGCCACCGCGCCGAGGACCGTCAGCAGCCAGCTGACCGTCACCCGGAGCGCGTGCCACCCGCCGGCGAGGCCGCCGGCCAGGCCGGGCGGCGGCGCTGCCTTCGCCGGCGGCTTGGCGGCGGCCTTCGGCCCGACGAGGGTGAGCGTCACCGTCGCGTACGCGGTCTCGTGGTTGAGCGCGTTCTGCTGCGCGAGCATCGACTCCAGGTCGGACTCCTGCGAGTCGATCTGGTTCTGCACCGACAGCAGCGAGCTGACGTCGCCCGCGTGCTTGAGCAGCGCGCGGAGCTGGGTGATCGCCGCCTCGTCGGAGGCGACCCTGCTGCCCACGTCGGCGACCTGCTGGGTGACGTCCTGTGCCTGCTGAGACAGCGAGAGCTGGGTGCCGAGCCCGCCGCCGGACAGCGCGGCGAGCGTCGCGGCGTAGGCGGCGACCGGGATCTTGAACGTCACGGTGGCGGTGGCCTGGCTCGGCTGCCCCTGGCCCGAGGAGGCGTTCTCCGCGGACACGTACCCGCCCGCGGCCGAGACGATCGACGTGGCGCGGGAGATCGCCGACGAGACGCTCGCCGCGCGCACGGTGAGCTGGGCGGTGTAGATCAGCTGCTGGCCGGCGGGGACGTACTTGGCCGCGGCGACCGCCTCGCCCGGCGGCCGACGCGCCGGCGCCGCGAAGCCGTTCTGGGCCGAGCCCGGCGGCGGGCGCGCGCGCGGCCGTCGGCGCGCGGCCGCCGGGGCGACGCCGCCGCCGGCCGCCGCCGGGCGAGGACGAGCTCGCGCTGCCTGAGCAGCCGGCCACGGCGGCGGCGATGACGAGGATCAGGCAGGGAACCGCCGCCGCGCCGAGCAGGCGACGGCGCGACGAGCGCGAAGAGCGCGAAGAAGCGAGGGTCGCGCGGAAGCGAAGAGCGCGAAGGAACGGCACGCTTGGTACGCATGCCCCTTGGACGGTGCCGCCGGGCCGGCCGGTTGCGCCGCCAGGTCACGATTCGGCCGCACGCCGCGCCGCAGGCCGCGCGTCGCCGCCGGGCCGGGCGAAGCTTGCCCCGCCGATAGAGTCAGACATCTGAGAGAGCATGCCCGACGACCTTCGCGTGAACAGCTGGCTGGTGATCCCGGCCGGCGAGCTCCGCGAGCGGTTCTCCCGGTCCTCGGGGCCCGGCGGCCAGTCCGTCAACACCACCGACAGCCGGGTCGAGCTTTCCTTCGACATCGCGCGCTCGCCGTCCCTGCCGGAACGGGAGAAGAACCGGGCGCTCGCGCGGCTCGCGGCCCGGCTGACCGACGGCGTGGTCACGGTCGCGGCGGAGACCGAGCGCAGCCAGCTGATGAACCGCGAGGCGGCCCGCGCGCGGCTGGCCGCCCTGCTCCGCGAGGCGATCGCCCCGCCCCCGCCGCCGCGCGTGCCGACCAAGCCGACCAGGGGCGCCCGCGAGCGCCGCCTGGCGGACAAGCGCCGCCGCGCGCAGACCAAGCGCTACCGCCGCTACGACACGGGCGACCAGTAACGGCCGGGCAACGGCCGACGCCGCAGCGTCAGCCCTCGACCGGCTCCAGCGTCAGCGAGACCGAGTTGATGCACCAGCGCTCGTCGGTCGGCGTCGCGTACCCCTCGCCGGTGAACACGTGCCCGAGGTGCGAGTCGCACCGCGCGCACCGCGCCTCGACCCGGATCATCCCGAGCGAGCGGTCCTCGATCAGCGTCACCGCGTCATCGGACGTCGGCTGGTAGAACGACGGCCACCCGCACCCCGAGTGGAACTTGGTGTCGGAACGGAACAGCTCCGCCCCGCACGCCCTGCACCGGTACACGCCCACCGTCTCGGTGTCGGTGTACTCCCCGGTGAACGCCCGCTCGGTCCCCGCCTTGCCGCAGCACCGCGTACTCAGCCGGCGAGAGCAGCTCGCGCCACTCGGCCTCGGTCCGCTCCACCTTCTCCATGTGAACAGCCCAATCGGTCGATGCCAGTAGTGAGTCGCGCGGGAAACGGTGACGGGCACCGCCCTACATCCGCGCGTCGGGCGCCAGCGCCTCCAGGATCTCGGAGGCGCGCAGCACCGCCTTGCCCTCGTCGGCGGCCGGGTCGCCGACCGCCGGGTCGAAGTTCAAGTCATAGAACACTTCGGTGACCCCGCAGCTTCCCAGCCACCGGATGTCCTCGCGGATCTGCTCGTACGACCCGGAAAGCAGCCGCCGCTGCCCGGTCGCCTTGTCGACCGACGGCTTGCCCGGCCGCACGCACGCCGCGGCAGACGATCCGCGCCGGGCCGCGCCCGGCCGCCCGCGCGGCGCCCTGCACCACCTTGGCCGACTCGGCGATCATCGACAGGTCAGCGCTCGACGCGGTCACCCACCCGTCGCCGATCCGCCCGGCCCGCTCCATCGCCGCCCGTGACATGCCGCCGATCAGGATCGGCGGCCCGGGCCGCTGCACCGGCGCCGGGTCCTGCCGGCCCGCCGGGATGGAGAAGAAGGCCCCCTGGTACCCGCCCGCGCCGCTCCACAGCGCCCGCAGCGCGGCGACGTAGTCGTCGGCCCGCGCGCCCCGCTGCTGCCATCGACGCGCCGGACCCGGTGAACTCCTCGGGCAGCCACCCGGACCCGATGCCCAGGTCGAGCCGCCCGCCGGACAGCACGTCCACGGTCGCGGCCTGCTTGGCGAGCAGCAGCGGCGACTGGAACGGGTGGTTGACGACCGCGACCCCGAGCCTGATGGACGACGTGGCCGCGGCCAGGTAGCCGAGCGACACCATCGGGTCGAGCACCGACCGGTACACCGGCGCCAGCTTGGCCCCGGACAGGCGCGAGCAGCCGCTGGAACGTCCACAGCGACCGGTACCCGAGCCGCTCCGCCCGCCGTGCCATTTCCGCCAGGTTGCGCGGCGTCGCCCAGGACCCCGCGATCGCCGCCCCGAATCCGATGTCCATCCCTCCACCCTATTGACACCGCGCCCCCCGCAGGCGGGTGCCGCACGCGGAAGGCAGAGCGAAAACCACTGGACAGCCGGGCCTCCCGGCTGGATAAGTAGCTCCGTGGACATCCGAATCCAGTGCCTGTGCATCGACTCCGCGCACCCGTCGAAGAGCGCGGACTTCTGGGAGGCCGCGCTCGGCTGGCGGCGGACCTACGACACCGACAGCGAGGTGGTCCTTGAGCCGCCGGAGGGCAGCCTCGAGGACGGCGTCGTCCCTGACCTCCTGTTCCTGAAGGTCCGCGAGCCGAAGACCGGTCAAGAACCGCCTTCACCTCGACCTGCGGCCCAAGGACCAGGCCGCCGAGGTGGCCAGGCTTGAGGCGCTCGGCGCGCGCCGGGCGGACGTCGGGCAGGGCGACGTGAGCTGGGTCGTGCTCACCGACCCGGACGGCAACGAGTTCTGCGTGCTCAAGCCGCTCGCCCCGGACAGCGAGTCAGCGACCTGACTGGTACCAGGACGTGGGACACTGCCACGGTGACCGATTTGCGCCTGCCGGGAGTGCCGTTCCCCTTCGAGTCCTCTGGTACCCCCGCCTGCCAGGCCACCGTGGACGGCGGGACGCTGACGCTGGTCAGCGGGGCCAAGTCCGACCTGTTCATCGACCCGGCCGGCGACGAGGCGGCGCGCCCGGACGCGGGACGGTGGACCGGCCTGCCCGGCGAGGACGACTTCACGCTTCGCGGCCCGGGTCACCGTGCGGCTTCGCCAGCAGCTTCGACGCCGGCGTGCTGCTGCTTTACCTCAGCGAGCGGCGCTGGGCCAAGCTCTGCTACGAGTTCTCCCCGCAGCGCAAGCCGACCGCCGTCACCGTGGTCACCCACGGCACGTCCGACGACAGCAACTCCTTCGAGACCGCGGGCGGCCCGCTCTGGCTCCGCATCACCAGGTCCGGCCGGGTGTGGGCGTTCCACGCCTCGGTGGACGGCGCCTACTGGCAGCTCCTGCGCTACTTCACGCTCGGCGAGGCGTCAGGCGCCCGCGTCGGCTTCCTCGCCCAGTCCCCGACGGGCGCCGGCTGCACCGCGATCCTTCGACTCGGTCACGTACCGGTCAGGCGCGCCCGCCGACCTGCGCGACGGCAGCTGAGCACGGCGCGACCGGGCCTGGGCGCCCAGCCGCGGCCCCGCATCGCCGTAGCCGGAGGACGGCACGTCACCTCCGGTCATCAACCCGATCATCCCGAACGGGTGCGGTGCTTCGCCCGCTCCGCCGCGGTTACCCTTTCGGGTGCCAGCGCCGTCCGTCGGAGCGCGGCCGGACCAGGGTGAACGTCTCGAAGCAGGGTGTACCGTCGCCCGCGGCGGCCGGGTCGACCGGCCCCGGGTCGGCGCCGACCGCGTGGTAGTAGCGCACGGTGACGGACGTCTGGCCGCCCGCCTCACTGCCCGGGCTGACGTCGAAGACCGCGATGCCGTACCCGGCCGAGGAGTCACGCCGCGCGGACCAGGTCGCCGCCTCCACGGCCTCCTCCGCGGCCGCGGCCGCGCAGGGATCGCCACCGGGAGCCCGCTGGTCCGGCACGGGCGGCGCCGGCCGGGTAACGACCCTGGCCGTCCGGCCAGCCCCGCGGGCCGGTAGCCCGCGGCCCGCTGCCCGCCCATTGTCCGCGGGCCCTGTCCGCGCGGCTGTCCGCGGCCGCTGTCCGCCGGCCGCGTCCGGGTCCGGGGCGCCGCCGCCGCCGAGGACCAGGTGCACGGTCCCCTGGCTGGTGTCGAAGACCCCGCTGTCCACCATGGTCACCGGGCGGGGCCGCGGGTGTCGGCCACCGCGCCGGTCGCGGTGTCGGTGCCCGCGCCGGAGTCGAAGCCGCGGACGGGGAAGGACCGCTCGTACCCGACGTCGTGCCCGGACAGCACCAGGTCGACCTCGTAGGTGTCGAACAGCGGCAGCCACTCCTGGCGTACGCCGAGGTCAGACCCTTCGCCGGCCGGCGCCGACGAGCACGCGCACTGGTGCAGCTGGACGACGATCCAGTCGATGGAGGCGTCGGCGCGGGCGGCCGCCAGGGTCGACTCAAGCCACCGGGTCTGCGCGCCGCCCGAGTAGCCGCGCGGGTACCGGGCGGCGCCCGCCGTCGCGGGCGGGCCGCCAGGCAGCGGGTCCGGCGGTAGCGGCGCGGGCCCCGCGCCCGGCGCGCCCGCAGCGAGCCGCGTCGCCCGGCTCCAGTACGCCCGCCCCGATGCTCCGGCGCCGACGCGCTCGGCCCCAAGGCGCCCGCGCCCGGTGCGCCCGCGCCGGAGAAGGCGACGTCGTCACCGCTCAGGCAGACGAACAGCGCCGTGCCGACCCGGAACGCGTACCACCGTCCCTCAAAGCCGTCCGCCTCGTTGGGCGGCAGCGTGTACCTGGTCAGGTAGGACGCGAGCCCCTGCTCGCCGTCGCCGGGCTCGGGCTCGTGGCTGCCGGGCACCGGCAGCCACGGCCGGTTCGCGGCCGACGCCTGGACGTTGTTACCGAAGTCCCGCCAGGCCTGCGCCCTGGCCGCCGGGGCCGGCGCGCCCGGAACCGGGCCCGCGTGCGCGAGATCGCCGTTGAGCAGGTGGAACAGCGGCTGGAACGTCTCCACCGCGCCCACCGCGTAAGCGGCGGGGCCGTACGAGCCTGCCGGGGCCGTCTCTGCGTCGCGAGGTCGCCGAAGCTGGTGAAGCGGAAGGCGGCGCGTCCCTCGGGCGCCGTGGTGAACGTGGCGCTGAACGGGTCGGCCGCGTTGGCGTCGTTGTCCGCGGTGACCGCGTACCCGTAGGTCGCGCCGGGGCGCAGCCCGTCCACCCGCGCGTGGTACGTCCAGGTGACGGTCCCGCTCAGCGTGTCGGCGTAGGCGCGCTCGGCGGCGGCGATGACCCGCTGCCCGATGCGGACGCGGGGCCGCTCTGCCTGACCGGGCGACGCCCAGGACACGACCACGGTCCGTGTCGGGTCGTCGCCCCAGGTGAGGTGAACCTGCTCGGGGGTGCCGTCCGCGGCCTCCGGGCGCCCGCGGGCCGCGGCGCGGGCCGGTCCCGCGGCCGTCGCGGCGATCAGGCCGGTGGTGCCCGCGGCGATCATCTGCCGCCTGGACAATCCGGCCCCCGAGTCAGCTGACATGCGGAGACTTTGCCGTCCGACGGTAAACGACTGGTGACGGCAGGGAAGGTAGCGCCCCCCGATCTTGATGAATATTGGGATGGGCTGATCGCCGCGCAGGTCAGGGCGGGTCCGCCGGCGACGGGATCGGACCGTTCGCCGCGCTCGGGGACCGGTCCCGGTTAGGGGCGGTCCCTGCGCTCGAGCACCCAGGCGGCGAGCTGGGTCCGGGAGGTGAAGCCCAGCTTCGCGAAGATGTGCTCCAGGTGGGAGTCGACCGTGCGCTTGGACAGGTAGAGCTGCTCGGCGATCTCCCGGTTGCCGAGGCCGTCGGCGACGAGGCCGGCGATCTCCCGCTCGCGCCGGGTGAGCGACTTCGCCTCGCTGCCCGCCGCGCCGGCGCCGGCCGGCGGCGCGGCAGGCGCCTCGCCCTTCGCCACGGCGAGCGCGGCGGACAGCGGCACGGCGTAGCCGTGCCCCGCCAGCGCGTCGAAGCGCTCCTCGCCGAGCGCGTTGCGCGCGGTGTCGGCGGCGCTCTTGCGGATCTCGGCGTAGGCGGGGCCCATGAGCACCGGCGCGTTCAGCAGCGTCCACAGCCGCTCGCTGGCCCCGTGCAGCACGGCGGTGCGCTCGAAGTCACCGGTGGCCACCAGGCAGACCGACAGCAGGTCGAAGGACATCGCGATCGTGTGCAGGTCGTCGAGCTGCTCCTTGATCCGCAGGCAGGCGAGCACGTCCTCGATCGCGGCGGCGTTGTCGCCGGACAGCCAGCGGGCCGCGCCGCGCGTCCACAGCGCCGTGCCGCGCGCCCACTGCTCACCGAGCTCGTCGCAGCGCCGAATGCACTCCTCGCAGAGCTTGACCGCCCGGTCAAGCTCGAAGGTCAGCAGGCAGACCGACGCGAGCCGGCTGTAGGTGACCAGCGCCGTCGGGTCGCTGAAGCCGGCCCGCTCGTCGACGGCGAGCGCCGCCTCGAACTCGGCCTGCGCGGCGGGCAGGTCGCCTGAGTAGAACGCGAGCATGCCGCGCGCGTCGGTGACGTGCGCCGCGAGGTCCTCGTCGGCCGCCGGCCTCGGCCAGCTCGGTCGCCCGCGTGAGCAGCGGGCCGCCGGTCGCGAAGTCGCCCTGCTGCACCGCGAGCACGCCCGCGCCGAACACCGCCCAGGCGTGGTCGCCGCGACCCGGGCGCGACTCGCTGCACGCCAGGTCGTGCCAGCGCCTGCCCTCGGTGAACTGGCCGGTCATCAGCCAGTAGGGCAGCAGCGCCCGCGTCATCCGCAGCGCCGGCCGCGCGACTCGCCGTCGGCGCGGTGAAGGAGAAGCCGAGCGCGACCCGCAGGTTCGCGGTCTCCGCGCCGAGCCGGTTCAGCCAGGCCGTCTGCCCGGCGGTCATGCTGCCGGCCGCGGCCTGCTCCGCCAGCCCCAGGTAGTAGTCGCGGTGCCTGGCGCGCACCCGCGCGGCCGCCGCGGCGCCGGCCGCGTGCAGGAGCTCGGCGCCGAACTCCCGCATCGTGTCGAGCAGCTGGTAGCGGTCGTCGCCGACTGGCCTGGATGACCGACTTGTCGGCCAGGCGGCGCAGCGTCTCGTCGGTGCCAGGCCCGCAGACGTGCTCGGCCGCCGCCAGCCCGAAGCCGCCGGGGAACACCGACAGCTCCGCCCACAGCCGCTGCTCGGCCGGCGTGCACAGCTCGTAGCTCCAGGAGACGGCGGCGCGCAGCGTGCGGTGCCGGTCGGTGGACGTCCGCGCGGTGCCGAGGACGCGGAACCGGTCGCTCAGCCGGGCGAGCAGCTCCTCGACGGGCATGCCGCGCAGCCGGACGGCGGCGAGCTCAAGGGCGAGCGGGATCCCGTCGAGCCGCCGGCACAGCTCGGCGACGGCGGGGGTGTTGTCCGGGGTGAGCGCGAAGTCCGGCACCGCCGCCCTGGCCCGGTCGACGAACAGGGTGACCGCGTCGGCGTGCGCGGCGGCCGCGTCGTCCGCCGCCGGCACCTCAAGCGGGCTGATCAGCAGCGAGTGCTCGGCCGCCAGGCCGAGCGGCGAGCGGCTGGTCGCCAGGATGCGCAGCCCGGGCGCGGCCGGCAGCAGCAGCTCGGCGAGCTCCGCGCAGGCCCCGGTGAGGTGCTCGCACGTGTCCAGCACGAGCAGCAGCTCGCGCTCCGCGAGGTTCTGCGCGAGCACCTGCGGCGCGTCGCCCGCGGCCTCGTCGGGCAGCCCGAGCGCCCCGGCCACGGTGCGCGCGAGGAGTTCCGGCGCCTGCAGCGGCGACAGCTGGACCAGCCAGCAGCCGTCGGCGAAGTTGTCGAGCAGGTCGGCCGCCACGCGCAGCGCGAGCCGGGTCTTGCCGACGCCGGCCGGCCCGCGCAGGGTGACAAGGCGGTGCCGCTCGATGGCCTCCCCGATGGCCGGCAATTCCCGCCGTCTTCCGATGAACCGGGTGACCTCGACCGGGAGATTGCTTCGCTGGCCCGATGTCAGCGCGGTCACGTTTCCCCCGTACCGTGCAGCCCGCCGCATGGTTAACCCGCTGGCGGGTATTCGCTGGTTTCCGGCATCGTACAACGTCACGCCCCGCCGCCGGCCGGCAAACCAGCGAAAACCCAGGCCAGGCGGCCGCCCGTCCGCGCCGCCGCGCGCCGGCGCGCGAAGCACGCACCCGTTCGGGATAAGGAATTCAGGCGGCCATTCCCCCGAACGGGTGCGGCTGACTCCGCTACGAACTAGATCTTCGTCCAGGCCTCGGTGAGCACCGCGCGGAGGATCTGCTCGATCTCGTCGAAGTGCTCCTGCGTGCAGATCAGCGGCGGGGCGAGCTGGATCACCGGGTCGCCGCGGTCGTCGGCCCGGCAGACGAGGCCGGCGTCGAACAGCGCGTGCGACAGGAAGCCGCGCAGCAGCCGCTCCGACTCGTCGTCGTCGAACGTCTCCTTGGTGCTCTTGTCCTTGACGAGCTCGATGCCGTAGAAGTACCCGGCGCCGCGCACGTTGCCGACGATCGGCAGGTCGTTCAGCTTGTCCAGGGCGGCGCGGAAGCCGTCCTCGTTGGACCGGACGTTGCCGAGGAGGTTGTCCCGCTCGAAGACGTCCAGGTTGGCCAGCGCGACCGCGGACGACACGGGGTGCCCGGCGAACGTGATGCCGTGCAGGAACGTCGCGGTGCCGGTCAGGAACGGCTCCATCAGCTCGTCGCGGACGATCATGCCGCCGAGCGGCGAGTAGCCGGAGGTGACGCCCTTGGCGAAGGTGATGATGTCGGGCTGGTAGCCGTAGCGCTCGGCCCCGAAGTAGTAGCCGAGCCGCCCGAACGCGCAGATCACCTCGTCCGACACGAGCAGCACGCCGTACTTGTCGCAGATCTCCCGCACCCGCTGGAAGTAGCCGGGGGGCGGGGTGAAGCAGCCGCCGGAGTTCTGCACCGGCTCGAGGAACACCGCCGCGACGGACTCGGCGTCCTCGCGCAGGATGGCCCGCTCGATCTCGTCGGCGGCCCAGACCCCGAACCTGGCCTCGTCGTCGGCGACGAACTCCGGGGCCCGGTAGAAGTTCGTGTTCGGCACGCGGACGCCGCCGGGCGGCAGCGGCTCGAAGTCGTGCTTGATCGCGGACAGGCCGGTGACCGCGAGCGCGCCCATCGACGTGCCGTGGTAGGCGTACTCGCGGCTGAGCACCTTGTACCTGGTCGGGCTCGCCCGTGCGCTTGAAGTACGCCTTGGCGAGCTTCCACGCCGACTCGACGGCCTCGGACCCCGAGGTCGTGAAGAACACCCGGTTCAGGTCGCCGGGCGCGAGCTCCGCGAGCCTGGCGGCCAGCTGCACCGCCGCCGGGTGGGCGTAGGACCACAGGGGGAAGTAGGCCAGCTCAGAGGCCTGCTTGGAGGCGGCTTCGGCCAGCTCGGTGCGGCCGTGGCCGACCATCGACACGAACAGCCCGGCGAGCCCGTCGAGGTACCGCTTGCCCTTGTCGTCGTAGACGTACGGGCCGCTGCCGCGGACGATGACCGGGATGTCCCCGTTGTTGTAGGACGACATCCGGGTGAAGTGCATCCACAGGTGCTGCTTCGCCGCTGCCTGGAGCTCGTCTGGAGAAAGGGTCACCGTGTCCCCCACGTGTAAGTCTGCTTGCGTAGCTTTAGATAGACAAAGGTTTCAGTGGACGTGACGGACGGTACCCCGCGCACCCGGCTCAGAATCTCCAGCAGGTGGTCGTCATCCTCGCAAACCACCTCAAGCAGGAGATCGAACGAGCCCGCGGTCAGCACCACGTAGTCGATCTCGTCCATGTCGGCCAGCTGGTCGGCGACCTGCTGCACGTCGCCGTCGCAGCGCAGGCCGATCATGGCCTGGCGCCGGAAGCCGAGCTTGAGCGGGTCGGTGACCGCGACGATCTGCATGACGCCGCCCTCGTGCAGCCGCTGCACGCGCTGCCTGACGGCGGCCTCGGACAGCCCGACCGCCTTGCCGATCGCCGCGTAGGACCGGCGGCCGTCCGTCTGCAGCTGTTCGATGATCTGCTTGGAGATCTCGTCGAGCACGGGCATGACGACCGGGCCGCCGCGCGGGCCGTGGGCCATCCGTTCACATCCTTCCGGCTTCCAGGTGACCCCTCTCATCATGCTTACCGCGTTCCGCGTTGCTGTCAACTGATTTCGTAGATATGCGTCTAATTATCCACTGATTCGCTTGTCATAGAGAACTCAATTTTGCGAAGCCAGTCGTGTACGGCCAGTCGCCGGACATCCGGCCTGGAGTGAACGGCCGGCGCCGGGTCCGTATGAACCGCATGAATGTGCCATTGATGCCGTTATAGCGACAGTAATGGCACATTCATGCCGGGCGCACCGCCGTCCCGGCCGGGCGCGGCCGGCGAGCCGCCCGCGGGCAGTGCGAGGGCGGCGGACGCCGCCGCCCCGCGCGCGTCCGTCACGGTCACCGTGACCGGCCAGCGGCCTGGCTGGCTGTCGCCCCGGGCTCGCTGCCGTCCCCGGGCTCGCCGTCGTCGCCCGGCTCGCCGTCGCCGGCGGGCGGCTGGCCGGCGACCGTTCCGGTGAGCGTCCCCGCGGCCGACAGCGCCAGGCCGCCGGGCAGCGTCCCTGACGTTACCCGCCAGCGGTAGGGCGGCCTGCCGCCCGTCGCGGTCAGGGCGAAGGAGTAGCGATGGCCCGGCCGGGCCGGCGGCGGGTGCGGGGAGGTGACGGTCAGGCCGGCGGTGGTCAGCCACTGCGCGTAGCGGAAACCCGGGTAGCGCACGCTCCAGCCGCTGACCGGCAGCACCGCCACCCCGGCGGCGTCCGCGTTCTCCTGCACGACCGTCACGGTGCCGTTCCCCGCCGCGTTCACCGCGCTGGACTGGACGACGGCGGTGTGGCCGCCGCTCCTGCTGTCGAAGCGCGGCGCGGCCGACAGCGACAGCACGTCCCCGGCGGCCGGCGCGCGGCGCGGCGTGCCGTTCCTGATCACCATGAACAGCCCCGGGTACCCGGCCGCGTAGTGCGCCGCCACCTGGTCCCCGTTCGTGGCGATGCCCATCGTGACGCCGTAGCGGTCATAGAGGTAGCGCTCGCTGAACTCGACGCACTGGTACCCGGCCGTCCACAGCGCCCCCGGGTAGGGGTAGACGGGAGCGGCCGCCCCGCCGCCCCCGGGAGCCGGCCCGCAGGCCGGGACGGTCAGGCCGTCCCCCGACCACGCCGCCGGGACGATGCCGCCGGCCCCGGGAAGCTGGTACGCGCCGGGAAACGCGCCGCACGGCCGGCCGGGCCTGACGGCGGGGCCGGGCCCCGCCGCGACGGAGACGGCGGCAGTGACCGCTCCCGGCCTGACAACTGCTCCCGGCCCGGTGAGTGCGGCCCGGCCCGGTGACCGTTCCCGGCCCGCTGACCGTTCCCGGCCCGGTGGCCGTCCCGGCCCGCTGACCGTTCCCGCCGCGGTGGCCGCTCCCGGCGCGGTGGCCGCGCCGAGGCCGAGCGCCAGCGCGGCCAGGCCCGCGGCCGCACCCGCCCCGAGCCGGCCACGGCTTCGCGCCGCGGGCCTCACCAAGTGCTCAGCACCCGGCCGTCAACTACTGAAAGTAATTGAATGAATACGCACAGCTACTATCATGCGCAGTTGAGGGCCCCGCCCAAACCTCGGGCCCGCCGCCCGCGGGCGCCGTCTAGCCGCCCTGGGCCCGGGCGGCCGCCTCGGCCGAGGTGATCACGGGGACGACCTCGAACGACACGAGGTCGCCCCAGCGCTCGGTCCAGGCGTCGAACAGGGCCGGGTCATCGGCCTCCATGAGCTGGAAGCACCGGTCCATGTCCCCGGCCGCCACCCAGCTGCTCACGTACCTGAGCCCGTCGGGCAGCATCCGCCCGCGCGCCGCCGCCCGCTCGTAGACCGGGCCAGGGCCCGACCGGTACCGCTCGATCACCATGTAGAGCATGAGGGCATTGTGCCCGCGGGCCGCTCACGCCGGCGGCGCGTCCTCGCGCGTCCGGGCCCTCGGGCTGCCCGGTTCCGGCGCTGGCTGAGCTCTCCGGGCGGCCTGAGCTCTCCGCGCCGTCTGAGCTCGCGCGCGGTCTGAGCTCCCGGCGCTGCCTGAGTTCCCGGCGCTGGCTGAGCTCCCGGCGCTGGCTGTCTCGCCGTGGCGGACCATGGCGGCGACCTCGTGCCCGATGCCGATCGACGGGCCGCCGATCAGCTCCCAGGCCCGGGAGATCCCGACGATGAAGGAGACGATCACCAGGATCGCGATCGCGTCCACCGTTCCGGAGTCGTCCGGCTGGCGGGCCACCGACAGCCCCGCGATGAGCTGGAAGATGAACATGGCCGCCAGGCCGACGAGGAAGATCCCGTCCCTGACCGTCGTCCACCGCACCTGCCGCAGCCGGATGAGCGACAGCAGCGCCGCCGCCACGAACAGCCAGCCCGAGGACGGCGACGATGAACGACGTCTCGCCGATCTTCTCGCCTGGAAGCAGCGCGAACAGCGAGACGGCCAGGGCGTTGGTGAACGACGTGAGCGCCGCGTACGCGCGTATCCGGTGCACCTGCGCCGAGGCCTCGGCCTTCGCGAGCCGGTCGCTGGCGACCGAGATGGCCACGAACAGCAGCCCGATCAGTGCCCCGGCCACCCCGGCGCTCGCGACGAAGAAGTCGTGAAAGTCCTCTGGAACCACCGGACGATCTTCGCATGGCCGGCCTCGCCGGCATCGCCGCCAACCGCGGTCGCCGCGACGTGATCGTGCCATGGCGGCGGGCGGTGGAACACGCATCCGTTCGGGATCACGGGTTTGATCTTTCGCCGTCGGTAAGCTGAGGTGCATGGACATCACGAAGCCAGAAGTGGACTACCCCGAGGGCACGCCGCCCAAGGCGCTCGAGATCACCGACATCTGGGAGGGCGACGGGCAAGGTCGCCGGCGCCGGGGACACCGTCGAGGTGCACTACGTCGGGGTCGCCTACTCCACGGGGGAGGAGTTCGACGCGAGCTGGAACCGGGGCGAGCCGCTGCGCTTCCGGCTGGGCGTCGGGCAGGTCATCCAGGGCTGGGACCAGGGCGTGCAGGGCATGAAGGTGGGCGGCCGCCGCAAGCTGGTCATCCCGCCGGACCTTGGCTACGGCAGCCGGGGCGCGGGCGGCGCCATCAAGCCGAACGAGACGCTGATCTTCGTCTGCGACCTCGTCTCCGCCTGACCATCTGGCCGTGCGCGGGTAACAGCAACCGGCGCGTAAGCGCGCGGCTCGGCAGCGCCGCGCCCCTAGGCCCGGCGTCAAGAAGATCTTGGATCGCTCTACCTGCCATGACGGGTGCAGCGATCCAAGATCTTTTCCGCGCCGTCGGCAATCCGGATAACAGCAAGAGGCGCGGGACGCGCCCTGCCCCGCGACCGGGGGAACGGCGGGCCGCGCGCGGTCAGCCGCACCCGTTCTGACTGGACCGGGGCGGTCGCCGCCGCCCGCCCGCAGCGGCTTGACTCTCCTGTAGC
Organism: uncultured Actinomycetota bacterium; assembly: GCA_963735315.1. Taxonomy (GTDB): domain Bacteria; phylum Actinomycetota; class Actinomycetes; order Streptosporangiales; family Streptosporangiaceae; genus Trebonia. The sequence goes on along the minus strand of CAVTKQ010000033.1, from coordinate 6,174 downwards.
AGGAGGCCGGAGCCTCAAGTCATGACGAGCTTGAGCAACCCAGGCCGCACCGCGAGTACAGCGCAGCGCGCCGAGAGCACAGCGCAGCGCGCCGCCACGTGGGCGGCGCAGCCCGCGGGCAGGTGAATACTTCCCTCATGGCGACGACGCTGCTGAACATCGGCGAGTTCTCCAGGATGACCCACCTGAGCGTGAAGGCACTGCGCCACTACCACGACGTGGGCATCCTCGAGCCCGCCGCGATCGACCCGCACTCGGGCTACCGTTCCTACGACGCCGGCCAGGTGACGTCGGCCCAGGTCATCAGGCGGCTGCGCGACCTCGGCATGCCGCTCGACTCCATCAGGGCCGTGCTGACCGCGCCGGACCTGGCGGCGCAGGAACCGGGAGATCACGGCCCACCTGGAGCGGATGGAACGCCAGCTTGAGCAGACGCAGGCGGCGGTCAGCGGGCTGCGGGCCCTCCTCGGCGGGCCCGCGCCGCGGCCGGAAATCCGGTTCAGGACGATCCCCGCCGTCACCGCGCTCGCCGTCGCCCAGGTGGTGACGACGGCGGACGTCATGACGTGGGCGGGCGAGGTCATCGAGCGAGCTGTCCAGGCGTGCTGCGGGTCAGCGGCCTGGTCCAGGCCGGGCCGCTCGGCGCGCTCTTCCCCGGCGAGTTCTTCGAGCTCGAGCGGAGCGAGATCACGCTGTTCGCGCCGGTCACGCCGCTGGCTGAGGTCGCCCCGCCTCGACCGGCGGCCGGGTGCGGCTGACGGAGATCGCCGGGATCGAGGCGGCGGTCGCCGTCCACGACGGCCCGCCCGGAGGACATCGACCGCACCTACGGCGCCCTCGGCACCGCGGTCGCGCAGCGGGCCATCGGCGTGGACGGCCCGATCAGGGAGTACTACCCGGACGGCTTCGACGTGTCCGAGCCGCACCGCACCGAGATCTGCTGGCCGGTCTTCCTGACCAGCGCGGGCGCCCGGTAAGAAAGCGAAACCAGAGACAATCAGAACGGGTGCGGCGTTCCCCGGCCACCGTCGCCTGCGCCCTCCGATGCGTGGCAGCAGCATCGGCGGGAGCGACTAGGCGAGGCCACGAACCCGGGCGCTCACCCAGAGCCGGGTCAGCCCGTGGATCGCGTCCACGTTGGGCGTGGGCACGCCGACCAGGGCCCCGAGCTCGCGCACCGCGCCGGTCAGCGCGTCGAGTTCGAGCGGCCGCCCGGCCCGCGCGTCCTGCAGCATCGACGGCACGAAGTCACCGAGCTTCCGCGTGACCGCGTGCCGGTCCTGCGGGGACTGGGCGATCGGGCACCCGATCCGCTCCCCGATCGCCCGCGCCTCGAGCATCGCCCGCGAGACGAAGTCCCGCACCAGGTCATCGTCGAGCGCGGGCCCGGTCGAGGCGCCGGTCAGCGCGCAGATCGGGTTCAGCGTCAGGTTGCCCCACAGCTTGTACCAGACGTCATCGCGGATCCGCGCGGACACCGTCACGTCGAAGCCCGCCGGCGCGCAGCACCGCGGCGAGCGCGCCGAGCCGCGGCGAAGACGACCCGTCGAGCTCCCCGATGATCAGCCCGTTCCCGGCGCGCCAGGACACCTCGCCCGGCGCGGGCGACGCCGCCGACAGGTGCACGGTCCCGCCGATGACCCGGGAGGCGGGCAGCACCGCCGCGATCTTACCGCCGGGATCGACGCTGTCCAGGTGATGGCCGGCCGCCGGCCCGCCGAACCCGTCGAGGAACCACCACGGCACCCCGTTCAGCGTCGAGAGCACCGCCGTCTCCGGCCCGAGCAGCCCGCCGACCGACGCCGCCACGCCGGCCATCGACTGCGCCTTGACCGCGACGACGACGAAGTCCTGCGGCCCGAGCTCGGCGGCGTCATCCGAGGCCGCCACCGCGGGCCGTGACCGTCCCGTCGGCGGCGGACACCCGCAGCCCGCGCTCCCTGACGGCGGCCAGCGTCGCGCCGCGCGCGAGCACGGACACGTCCGTGTCCCCGCCGTCCACGCGGTGGCGAGCCGCGCCGCGATGACCCCGCCGATGGCCCCGGCGCCGACGACACAGATGCGCATGGCCTCATGTCTATCCCGGCCGGGCCCGTGTGCGAAAGTCGGATCATGATCACTGACGCGCGTGGACGCCTGCCGTCGCCCGGTCCCTCGCGGGCGCCGTGCCGCGCTCGTTCTGGCTCGACCAGCCCGACGCCCCCGAGCCGCTCCCGGCGCTCGCCGGCGACGTGACCGCGGACCTGGCGGTCATCGGCGGCGGGTTCACCGGCCTGTGGACCGCGCTGCTCGCCCGCGAGCGGTACCCGGACCTCGACGTCGTCCTCGTCGAGGCGCAGACCGTCGGCTGGGCGGCCTCCGGCCGCAACGGCGGCTTCTGCTCCGCCAGCCTCACGCACGGCATCGGCAACGGCCTCGAGCGCTTCCCCGGCGAGATGCCGCTGCTTGAGAAGCTCGGCGAGCAGAACCTGCGCGAGATCGGCGAGACCGTCGCCAGGTACGGCATCGACTGCGACTTCCAGCCGACCGGAGAGCTGGCCCTGGCCGACCGCGGACTGGCAGCTCGACGGCCTGGACGACCGAGGCGGTCGCCGCGCGGCGGCTCGGCCACGACGTCGAGGTGCTCGACGCGGCGGGCGCCCGCGCCGAGCTCGGCTCGCCGCTGTGGGCCGGCGGGCTCAAGTACACGACGGGCAACGCGATGGTCGAGCCGGGCCGCCTCGCCTGGGGGCTGCGCCGCGCCTGCCTGCGACGCGGGGGTGCGGATCTACGAGCACACGCCGGCGACGTCGCTGTCCGCCGACGGCGACGGGCGCCGGCATGCGGGTGCGGACGCCGTACGGCTCGGTCCGCGCGGCCAGGGTCGTCCTCGCCGCGGGCGTGCCCGGCGGGTCGCTGCTGCGCCGGATCGGCGCGTACGTGGTCCCGGTCTGGGACTACGTGCTGATGACGGAGCCGCTGTCGGCGGCGCAGCTGGACAGCCTCGGCTGGCGGGACCGGCGCGGCGCGTCCGACCTGGGCAACCAGTTCCACTACTTCCGCCTCACCCGCGACAACCGCGTGCTGTGGGGCGGCTACGACGCCGTCTACTACAACGGCGGCCGGATCCGCGAGGAGCACGCCGTGCGCCCGGCGACGTTCGCGAAGCTGGCGGCGCAGTTCTTCGCGACGTTCCCGCAACTGGAGGGCGTGTCCTTCACGCACGCCTGGGGCGGCGTCATCGACACGTGCAGCCGGTTCTGCGCGTTCTTCGGCACCGCGCACGCGGGCCGCGTCGCGTACGCGGCGGGGTACACGGGGCTGGGCGTCGGCGCGTCCCGCTTCGCCGCCCAGGTGCTGCTCGACAAGACCCAGGGCCAAGACTCCGAACGAGCGCGGCTGACCCTGGTCAACAGCAAGCCATTGCCGTTCCCGCCGGAGCCGCTGCGCTCGGGTGTCATCCAGGCGACCCGCGCCTCGATCGCCCGGGCCGACAGGAACGAGGGCCGCCGCGACCCCTGGCTGCGCCTGCTCGACCGCCTGGGCCTGGGCTTCGACAGCTAGCCTCCGGGGTAAGACCGCATGAGGGATACGACCTCATGTGCCCCGGTGCTCGCGCCGGACGGGGAACAACGGCCGCAGCCCCGCGGTTGGATGAGGTTTGGGGCCCTGCGACACGGGGCACCAAGAAATCTCAGGAACGATTTGACGAGGGTGGCTGGGACCCGTAAGGTTCTTCTTGCCCCGAGGGGGAGGGAACGCCGGAAGGCGGGCCCGGACCCGGGGAGCCACCAGTAGAAAGCCTCTACGGAGCTTCGCGTGCGTGCCGCACCACTCCGAAAGAGCCGGTATGCTGATGGCTCGGGAATTCCGAAAAGCCAAATTCGGCTTAGCGGTCCGAATAAATCGGGCCGGGAGCCGATTTGACAAGAAGGAAGAACCGGGTAAATTAAAAGAGTAAGGCCCAAGGATAAATCCAAAATGTCAAATAAGGCTGAACGAGCCGAATTACTCGGACCGAAGCCGATTTGACAAGATGGAAATCCAAGGTAAATTAAAAGAGTCGCCGCGAGGGACGGAACGAAAGTTCCGGAACACGATGAGCGTCTGTTTCTTGAGAACTCAACAGCGTGCTAAAAGCCAGTGCATTAACAATGTACTAAACCCCCGTCGGGGCGGGTCTTCGGAGTCTGGTCCCACGGATATAGCCATGATGAATCAGCTCATGGTTGGGTTTCTGGTTTCCGGGTTGCCTTCGGGGCGGCTGGTGGCAGTCATTCAACGGAGAGTTTGATCCTGGCTCAGGACGAACGCTGGCGGCGTGCTTAACACATGCAAGTCGAACGAGGTGCTTCGCGCCTAGTGGCGAACGGGTGAGTAACACGTGAGCAACCTGCCCTTGGCTCTGGGATAGCCTCCGGAAACGGGGATTAATACCGGACATGACCTTGCTCCTGCATGGGGGCGGGTGGAAAGTTTTTCGGCCAGGGAGGGGCTCGCGGCCTATCAGCTTGTTGGGGGGGTAACGGCCCACCAAGGCGACGACGGGTAGCCGGCCTGAGAGGGCGACCGGCCACACTGGGACTGAGACACGGCCCAGACTCCTACGGGAGGCAGCAGTGGGGAATATTGCACAATGGGGGAAACCCTGATGCAGCGACGCCGCGTGCGGGATGAAGGCCTTCGGGTTGTAAACCGCTTTCAGCAGGGGCGAATTCAGACGGTACCTGCAGAAGAAGCGCCGGCTAACTACGTGCCAGCAGCCGCGGTAATACGTAGGGCGCAAGCGTTGTCCGGAATTATTGGGCGTAAAGAGCTCGTAGGCGGCCTGTTGCGTCCGCTGTGAAATCCCAGGGCTTAACCCTGGGCCTGCAGTGGATACGGGCAGGCTGGAGGCAGGCAGGGGAGAACGGAATTCCCGGTGTAGCGGTGAAATGCGCAGATATCGGGAGGAACACCGGTGGCGAAGGCGGTTCTCTGGGCCTGTTCTGACGCTGAGGAGCGAAAGCGTGGGGAGCAAACAGGATTAGATACCCTGGTAGTCCACGCCGTAAACGTTGGGCGCTAGGTGTGGGTCCCTTCCACGGGGTCTGTGCCGCAGCTAACGCATTAAGCGCCCCGCCTGGGGAGTACGGCCGCAAGGCTAAAACTCAAAGGAATTGACGGGGGCCCGCACAAGCGGCGGAGCATGTTGCTTAATTCGACGCAACGCGAAGAACCTTACCAAGGTTTGACATGGACCGAAATCCTCCAGAGATGGGGGGTCCTTCGGGGCCGTTCACAGGTGGTGCATGGCTGTCGTCAGCTCGTGTCGTGAGATGTTGGGTTAAGTCCCGCAACGAGCGCAACCCTCGTCCAATGTTGCCAGCGGGTAATGCCGGGGACTCATTGGAGACTGCCGGGGTCAACTCGGAGGAAGGTGGGGATGACGTCAAGTCATCATGCCCCTTATGTCTTGGGCTGCAAACATGCTACAATGGCCGGTACAAAGGGCTGCGAACCTGTGAGGGTAAGCGAATCCCGGAAAGCCGGTCTCAGTTCGGATCGGGGTCTGCAACTCGGCCCCGTGAAGCCGGAGTCGCTAGTAATCGCGGATCAGCAACGCCGCGGTGAATACGTTCCCGGGCCTTGTACACACCGCCCGTCACGTCACGAAAGTTGGCAACACCCGAAGCCGGCGGCCTAACCCGTAAGGGAGGGAGCTGTCGAAGGTGGGGTCGGCGATTGGGACGAAGTCGTAACAAGGTAGCCGTACCGGAAGGTGCGGCTGGATCACCTCCTTTCTAAGGAGCACCGGCGCCTCTACGTCAGCGAATGCGTGCGTGGGCGTCCATGCTTTCTAGTGGAGCACTGGCTATTCGGTTCGCTCTCCTGCACCGCGATCCGGTCAGTACGCTCTCCCCTTCGGCGGGAGCTGCGGAACGAGGCAGGGAACGGAGGCAGAGATCCGAGCACGCTGTTGGGTCCTGAGGAAGCAGCCGCTATGGCGCTGACTCAACGAATACTCTAATTTTGCCGGAATCGGTAAGGTTAAACTTCCGCAGACGCAAAATTAGAGCGTTCGCGCGGCCTAGGCCCGCAAGGCGCGGATGCGCTGAGGGGGCCTGTTGTTCCGTCCGTATCTTGAGAACTGCATAGTGAACGCGAGCATCTAATCTTCTGGCGAACCCTTTTTAGGGTTCGTGCGCAAAAGTA
>CAVTKQ010000032.1:0-231897 GCA_963735315.1 uncultured Actinomycetota bacterium | reverse complement strand
GCGGCGATCGCGGGAAGCACGCGCGCGAACGAGGCAAGGCTCTTGTAAGGCTCGGCGTGCAGGACCTTGTCCGTGACGGCGAACGGGAACGCCGTCATGCCGCGCACCGAGACCGCGAACGACCCGGGGGCCTGCTCGTGGGCGATCCACTGGCCGCCGTAGGCGCGGACGAGCACTTCGCCCGTGTAAGCCCCGGCCAGCCGCCACCACAGGTCCAGCCGCTCGGCGCTGAGCGGGCCATCGGCCAGCAGGTCGGCGCATACCGCATCGAGCTCACCCAGGCTCGCCAGCGACCAGTCCAGGTGCCGGCCGAACTGGCTGGCGACGAGCGCGACGCATTCGGCGGCGATGCGCTGCAGGGCGGCGCGATCGGGGGCGGTCATACCGCGCGATCTTCCCATCAGCCGGTCGCTGCGATCAACGGCATATCCGCCTGGCTGGGACCCGGGGCAGTCGCTACGCCCGGCCGGGCGCATCATGCGCCCCGCGGGAAATACGTGTGCGGGCGCGGTCAGGTGAGCAGGCGCGGTCAGGTGAGCAGGCTGCGGGCTAGCTGCCGGGCCGGGTCGGTGGCGGGCTGGTGGCCGTCGTCCAGCACGGTGAGCGCTACGTGGTCTGCCCCGGCTTGCCGGTATTCGTTGACCCGTGCCGTGATGGCGTCGGTGGTTCCCCAGGCCACCAGCCGGTCGACGAGTTCGTCGCTGAGAGCGTCGATGTCGCTGCCAGTGAATCCCATGCGGGTGAAGCTGGCGCGGTAGCCCGCGACGCCGGACAGGAACCGCAGCGGGCCGCGGGCGGCCTCCCTGGCGCGGGCGGCGTCGGCCTGCAGGACAACCATCTGGCTGATGACAAGGGTTGCCTGGCCGCCCAGGATGCGCCGCGCGGTGCGGGTGTAGTCAGGGGTCACCAGCAGCATCACCGCGCCGGCTGCTCTCCACGGGCGATCTCAAGCTTGCGGGGGCCGAGCGCGGCCAGGATCCGCCGGCCGGGCGGCACCGGCGGCTCGCCCTGGTCGAGCTGGTCCAGGTAGTCGTTCAGTGGCCGCAGCGGCCGGGGAACCTGCGGGCCGCCCAGCCCGGCGATGAAGCGGCCAGGCGCGTCGGCCTGCAGTTCAGCGTAGAGCCTGGTCACTTCACCGGGCGGGTAGACGTCGACCGGGATGATGCCAGGGATGACCGGCACCGCCGTGGTAGCCCGCACGACCTCCGCGATCCGGTTCAGGCTGTCGATCTGCCCTCCGCGCAGCCAGATCGCGGAGTACCCGAGCTCCTCCAGCGCGGCCGCCTCACCCAGGTGCCTCCCGTCGGCCGAGACCTGCACCGTCATGCCGACGGGCCCAAGGCCAAGCTTGCTCATCGGTCCTCGCCCGCTCTCCTCGTCCGCCTGCCCACGACCTTAGAACCTGAAGCGTGCTTTAAGTCAAGGCGCGAGCAAGTGACTCGCCCGGCCTGTCATGCCGCACGATCTTGGCGGCGGCGTAGTAAAAAGGATCCTTATGGGACAGAAGACGGTCCGCTTCAGCGACCTCAGCGAGCAGCTCATCACCGAAGACAGTGCCCTCGCGCGCATCGTCGTCCATGAGCATCCTGAACTGGGCAGCCAGGCCGTCGAGATCGACGCCCACGTTGACGAGGTGCAGGCGATCACGGGCGCGGCGCTGGAGGTCGTCGTCGTCGACCTCTACGTGGCCGGCGAGGCGGAGCCCCGGCGGGTGACCCTGGACGCCGCGGCCTTCGACAAGCTCGCCACTGCCCGCCCGATGGGCGAGCTGCTCATCGCCGCCCCGCCCGCCAGGCGCGCGCCGAAGCCACGGGCGGCCTCCACGGCAGGCGGCGAGCGGCCCGACTACGGCACGCTCGAGCACGCGGGCAAGCCGCACAAGGGCAAGACCACCGACGCCGAGAGGCAACTCGTCCGCGAGCACCTGGCCGAGATCAACGAGCGTCTCGCCGCAGAGGGCCAGCGGACGATCGACCCGACGGACCCGGGCCACGTCGAGCGGTACGGCCTCGAGGACCCGGCAGCCGGCTGAGCAGGCACCTGCCAGCCGCGCAACGCCCGCCGCCGGCCTAGAAGGTCGCGGACGACGTGATCGCACCGGGGCGCGTGGCGGCCGCGGCGGCGCGGGCTAGGGCCGCGACCGGCAGGGACGTGCTGCGCGCGGGCCAGGCGAGCAGGAGGGCGACCGGGGGAAGGTCCGCCACCGGAACGGTGACCAGGTCGTGGCGCAACGGCCTGGTCAGTACCCGGGGCAGCACGGCGACCTTGCGTCCCAGCGCGATCATGTGCATCAGTTCGCTGATGCTCTTCATCGCGCCGGGGTCGGCGGGCTTTTGGTGCAGGTTCTCGCCCGCCAGGTCGGCCATCTGCAGGCTCGCCCGTCGCGCGAGCGGATGGGACGCGGGCAGCACGGCGACCGGCGCCTCGGTCAGCAGCGTTTCGGTGTCCAGCCCGCCCAGGTCGTCGGGCGGCGCGTGCAGCAGCGCGGCATCCGCCTGTCCTTCGCGCAGCATGCGGAAGGGCCCGCCCCGAAGGCCACCTCGACCGGCGGTACCCCTGGCTCGCGTTCGTAGGCGGCGAGGATGGCCGGGAGCAGGCCGCCGTCGCCGCCGGGCTTCATGGCCAGGATCAGGCGCGGGTCGCGGGTGCCCGCCGCGTCCGCAGCGCCGCGGCGGACACCGCCTCAAGCGCGACGCGCGCCTCGCGGCTGAGCACCCGCCCGGCCTCGGTCAGCGCGACCGCCCGGCTGGTCCGCTCGAACAGGGTGACGCCCAGCCTGCGTTCCAGCTGCCGGACCGCCTTGGACAGTGCGGGCTGCGCGATGCCCAGCCGGGTGGCGGCGCGGCCGAAGTGAAGCTCGTCCGCCACCGCCAGGAAGTACGCCAGTTCCCGAGTCTCGAGCCGGTCCATTCCTCCAGGTTATCGAGGCCAGCCCGGCCGGTCTTGGACGCACCGCGTGCAGCGGTGATGAGCTGGGGCCATCTCACCGGCACGGCCGGCGCACGCCCCTCACCCAAGGAGATCACCATGCCAGCGATCGCGCTCGTGGCCGCCGGGGCCCGCCTCGGCTTGTCCCTCGGAAAGGTCTTCGGCGGTCACGGATTCGATGTCGCGCTGATCGCCCGCTCGCCGGAGCGACTCGCTGAGCTCACCGGGACACTCGCGGGCGCGGGGATCACGGCGGCCGGCTTTCCCGCCGACGTCACCGATCGCGCCGCGCTGGCCGCGGCCCTGGACAGCGCCGCGGGACGGTTCGGCGGAATCGGCGTGCTGCACTACTCCAGCCCGGGCGCGGGGACCACGCAGAGCCTGCGCGACACCGGGGCACTGGACGTCACCGTGGACAACCTCGGGCCGCAGGTCGAAAGCACCTGCTACGGCGCGATCACCGCGACGCGCGCGGTGCTGCCGGCCATGCTGGCCGCCGGGACCGGAACACTGCTGTACACCACTGGCGGCTCCTCGGTCACACCCGCGCCGGTGTTCGTCAGTGCCGGCATGGCCCGCGCGGCCCTGCGCAAGTGGGCCCTCACCCTCAACGGTGCGCTGGCCGGCCGGGCGCGTCTACGCCGGCCATGTCGCGATCGGCACGTGGATCGCCGGCACGCCAGGCGCCCCCGAGGGCGCCCCGCTCAAGGAACCTGACGACATCGCACGCCTCTACTGGGACCTCCACGCCTCCCGCGAGCCCGCCGAGCACCTCGTCTCCGCCTAATGCGGCGGGCCGCGTGCCGCCCTCGGTGAGGGCGGCAGGCCAGGAGCGGCTAGGGAACGATGATGGCCTTCAGCCCGGCGCGCCCCTCGGCGGCGGCGAACGCTCGCGCGGCGTCCGTGAGCGGGGTACGCGACGATACGAGCGGGTCCAGCGCCACCACGCCGCGCGCGGCCAGGTCGATCGCGCGCGGGTAGACCTCGTTCATGCGCCGCACCATCGCGATCGTCAGTCCCTTGCGCCGCGCGAGCGACGCCCGGAACGTGGTCGCGTCCGAGTCCGGGATCCCGCCGAGGACAACCCGCCCGCCCGGTCGCACGGACTCGAGCGCGATCCGCACCGCGTCGTCGTTCCCGGCCAGCTCGAATGCGACGTCCGCCCCGTAGCCCGAGATGTCGTCCCGCGGCGTGACCACCTCATCCGCGCCCCACTTGGCCGCGGCGTCGCGCCGGTGCGCCAGCGGCTCGGCGGTGACGACCCGCGAGGCGCCGGCGGCCCGCAGCAACTGGATCAGCAGCAGCCCGATCGGCCCGCCGCCGACCACGGCGACCGAGCCGCCGAACGGCACGTGCCCCAGGTCCAGCGCCCACAGCGCCACGCCGAGCGGCTCAAGCAGCGCGCCGGCCGCGTCGGACACCGAGTCCGGCAGCGGGTGCAGCAGGTGCGACGGCCACGGCATGAGCTCGCGCATCATCCCGTCGGTCTCGCCGTGCCCGGAGAAGACGATGTTGTAGCAGAGGTTCCGGTAGCCGTCACGGCAGGCCCGGCACCGCTCGCAGGGTACCGCCGGGTCGATCGCGACCCGTTCCCCGCGCCGCGGGCCGTCCGCCACCTCGCCCGCGCCCTCGTGCCCCGGCACCAGGGGCCGGGCGATCTTCGCGTCGCCGATAGCGCCTTCGGAGTACCAGTGCAGGTCAGAGCCGCAGATGCCAACCGCGGTAACCCGCACTAGGCTCTGGCAGGCCGCTGCCTCGGGCGCCGGCTTCCACGACCCGCAGGTCCGCGGCCCCGTAAAGTCGCGCCGCTCGCACGCTCCTACGTTACCCCTGACGAACCCGCCCGGTACGGGCCCATCGCGCACAGGAACGGGCAGCGGCTACGTGCCCGCGGAGTGTTCTTGGGCATCAAGAAGCTCGTCTCCGTAGTCCGTTATCCAGCGTCCCAGGGCGCGCATCGGCCCGTCAGCAAGGCTCTGACCCAGGCGGGTGAGCGCGTACTCAACCCGGGGCGGTGCTTCCGCGTAGGCGTGCCGGGCAATAAGCCCGTGGCCAGTGAGGCGGCGCAGTGTTTCGGTCAGGACCTTGTCGCTGACGCCGCCGATCGCGGCGCGCAGTTCGTGGCGCCGCCGCGGACCGGGCCGGAGCGCGGCGATGACCACCGGGTCCCAGGTGTGGGCGAACAAGTCGGTCGCCGCGCGCAGCCGGCAGTCGGCCACTAGCTCCTCGCAGTGCTCGTCAGTGGTTTCCATGCGCTGACCTCCGCCATTCATCATGACGTGCCCGGCACGCACCGGCCGGTGCGCATCGCCGTGCTTACCCTGTCCACCCGTAGGCCACCACGAGACGGGAGAACGAAGATGCGGATCGGGATCTTGGGGACAGGAACGCTTGCCGAGGCGCTGGGGACCTGCTGGACACGGGCAGGCCATGACGTGGTAGTTGGCGGCCGGTCACAGTCCAGGGCGCAGGCGCTGGCGGCCAGGCTGGGCGGCACGGCGCAGGCGGACAGCCCGAAGCAGGCGGTAGCCGGCCGCGACGCGGTGCTGCTCGCCGTGCCGTGGGAGGGGGCCGAGAATGCGCTGAACTCGGCTGGCGCGGTCAACGGCGCTCTGCACGGCATCCCGCTGATCGATCCGGTAAACGCCGTCGCCCATGGTGTCGGCGTGCTCCGCACCCCGCCCGGGATGGCGGCGGCACAGCACATCGCCGCTATGGCCCCTGGAGCGCACGTCGTCAAGGCCTTCCACCTCTTCCCAGCCAGCCAGTGGAGCACCTCAAGCGGCGAGGCGCCTGCCACCGTGGCGATGTGCGGCGACCACCCGGCAGCGCTGCGGACCGTAGGCCAGCTCGTCCGGGACGCGGGCGGCGTTCCGGCCGTCCTCGGGCCACTGGACCGCAGCCGCCAGCTCGAAGAGGTCGCCGGGTTCGTCATCGGGCTGGCATTCGCGGGCGTCGACCCGCGCTTCGCCATTCCGTCTGTTCCCGCGTCCGCGCCCGGCGACGCCCGGGAGTGAGGGGCGGCGCAGGCAGCGGGCGCCCGGCCCGCCGCCGGTCACGGGCTGAGGTAACCGGGGCACCACGCCCCCGTTCGGGCTAAGAGTCCCGATCATCCGGAACGGAGGCGGGATGGACGGGAAGCGCCACCCGCGCGTAGGCGGCCGGGCCGGCGCCCTGGGCGGGGGCGAGCGCCCTCGCCAGTTACGGCGACGTTACCGGGCAGGAGTCGACTGCTAGCCATGTCACGCAGACGCCGCGCTGGCGAGCAGGTCCATGGCGCTGGAAACGGCGACGGGGACCTCGATCGCGGCGGCGGTCGCGGCTTGCGATCCGATGACGGCCCGCAACTCGGTGACGGCCCGGGTCGAGGGTAGCGGCGAGCCGCTCACCGGTCTGGCGGATGAGCGCGGCGGTGGCGAGGAACTCGCCGAGTGCGCGGTCCCCGGCGACGCCGGCGGCGTGCAAGACCACGGCGGCGGTCTCCAGCCCGAGTGCCAACGGGGAGCTGAGCGACATGACCTGGGTGGCCTCGAGGACGGTTGGTGCCGAACTCCACCGCCGACCTGCCAGCACACCATGGCCGCGGTCGCAGGGCGAGCATCAGCTGCGCAGGCGATCCGCTCCGGCGGCACAAGCCGATCGCGTCGCTGGCGTAGCCGGCGGCTGCCCAGCACGCGGCCCGCCAGCTCGGAATCCGGAACGCCATCCTCACCGGCCAGGTCCGGCAGCTTGAGGCCGTCGTCGGCACCGCGCTCCTTCGCACCCTGCCATACGGGCGACTCGCACTGACCGCCTACGGCGAGCGATTCGCACGCGGGCCCGCTGCGCGGCGAGTCAGGGGATCACGACGATCTTCTTGCCGGGTGAGGACGCTTGTGCCTCCCACGCCTGTGTGGCTTCTGCTAGCGAATATGTGGCTGTCGGCAGCGCGAACGAGCCGTCTGCGGCGAGAGCCGCGACGTGGTGGTAACTGGCGATGGCGTCGGCCGGGTTCACTGCCGTTCCGCTGAAGCCGATGAGCGTCAGCTGCGCGGCGCGGAGCAGCTCTACATGGAATGGGGCCCCGTCGCCGGCCGCCGCGCCGACGTTCAGGTAGCGCCCGCCTGGCTTCAAGCAGGCCAGTGCCGGCTCTGCCCAGGGACCCCATACTGGGTCGACGACCAGGTCCACAGGGCCCCCGAGTGCGGCCAGCTGCCCGGATAGCGGCTCCTCGCCAAGTACCGCCACGCCGTCTGCGGCAGGGACTCGGGCAAGGCGCCCGGGATTCCGGCCAGCCGCGATGACGCGCTCGGCGCCAGCTAGCCGCGCAAGCTGGAGAAAGGCCGTGCCCAGGGGACCTGTTGCTCCCAGAACCAGGACGCTTTCGCCCGCCTGGAGTCCCGCATTGCGAAGCGCCAGGTCCGCGCTGGTGCCGACGGCGCCAATCGCCGCGGCGGCGACGCTGTCCAATCCGTCCGGGACTGGGATGCACGTCGCACGGCTGGCCAGCAGGAGTTCGGCCAGCCCTCCGTTGACGCCCGGCACCAGGCCGGCGGGGGCCACGGTACGCACTCGAAGGCCTTGATCAGGTCCGGCCACTATCGTCCCGACCGCCTCAAGGCCGGGAACGTACGGGAGCCGCGGCGGCCCGGCGCGATGGTCCCCCGCCGCGACGTGCAGATCGATCACGTTCAGGGCCGTGGCCTCGACCTTGACAAGTACCTGGTCGCCGGTGGCTGGCGATGGGTCGGGATGGGCGATGACGCGTGGTGGGGTGCCGAGCGTGCCGATCACTGCGGCCTTCATTATCGCTGTCCTCTCGTGGCGGGCGGGTTGTCCGGGGCGTCGTTCACCTGGCTGCCGCCGCCGAACGCGGTGCTCGCGAGCGTTGTGAGCTCGGCTGCGACAGCGGCCGGGCTGGTCGTGTGCGGGAGGTGGCCGCTGTCGATGACCACCAGCCTCGATCCGGGTATCAGGTCCCGGGCTGCCTCGCCGACGCGCAGCGGCAGGACAGGGTCGTGCCGTCCCCAGACCAGCACGGTGGGGACGGTGATCTTCCCGGCCTGGGCCCGCAGGTCGTGCTCGGGAAGGAGGAAGCTGCGCCAGATCTCGGCGACCGCCAGCACCCCCGGGGCGGTACGCGTGATCTCGATGGCGCTTGCTCTCGCCCGGCGGTCGGCGGCGGTGCGCGGGCGCGTGTACAACTGGGAGAACAGGGGGTAGACGCCGCGGGCGAACCAGGGGCGGCTCATCAGGGCGCAGAACACGCGGGCTGCGAGCCGGGATTCCTCGAAGCCGCCGCCGTCGATGATCATCAGGCCCTTGACCAGGTCGGGCCGCCTGATCGCCAGACGGGCGGCGACGTTGCCCCCGATCGAGTTGCCGGCCAGGACGGCGCCGCCGGGCGTGAGCGATTCGAGGAGCTCCTCGGTGATCTGGGCGAGCCGCAGCTCGGTGGACGGCGCCGTGCCGGCCGGGGACCGGCCGTGGCCCGGCCAGTCGACGCCGATGCTGCGGAGCCCGCCGGGGAGCAGTTCGCGGATCTCGTCGTAGTCATGCTGGTCGTGGCCGCCGCTGGGCAGCAGGACGACCGGGTCGCCGCTGCCGCGGGAGTCGTACGCGACCGTCCCTGTGGATGTCGACAGTGTGGTCATGGACTGAGCCTAACACAATGACTGACCGGTCGGTCACTGCATTCAACCCTTCGGTAGCGGGGGGCGTATACTCCGCGCGATGGCAGAAGGAACCAGGGCAGCCGGCGCGCTCCAGACACGCGAGGCCCTGCTCGACGCCGGCGCGGCACTGGCGGAGGAGCACGGCCTCGCCGGCGTCAGCGTGAACATGGTGGTCGCCCGGGCGGGGGTCGCCAAGGGGACCTTCTACGTCCATTTCAAGGACCGCGCGGCGTTCGTCGACGCCATGCACGCGCGCTTCCACGCCCGGGTCGAGGCCGTCGTCGGCGAGGCGATCGCGGGACTGCCGCCAGGCGCCGAGCGCCTCTACCGCGGCTTCGAGGCCTACCTCGACGTCTCGCTCGCGAACAGGGGCGTCAAGGCACTGTCGCTCGAGGCCCGCTCGGACCCGGCTGTGCAGGGCTCGATGGAAGCGCGCCGCGAGCGCCTGGCAGCAGCGGGCGTGGCCGACATCGAGGCCATGGGCTGGGATGACGCCGAGGCGGCAGCGCAGCTGCTGGCAGCGATGACCCGGGAGATCTCGGCACTGGAATTCGACGCCGGCCGCTGGCTGCTGGCATCACGACGCGCGCTGAAGCGGTTCCTCGGGACCTGAACGGCCCCGGCATCTGCCCGGGGACGGCGCGCGCCGCTGTTCCGCTGCGCAGATGCCAGGCCAAGGCCCCGGGCGGATTGCTCCCGCAGTCCCCCGCAGGCAAATACGCCACTCACACTCCGTGAACGGGATCACGGCACCCAATGCTCAACTACGCGCAACGGCCCAGCTCGCAGTCGGCTGGTTACCTGAACGCCTACCTGAACAACGGCCGTACTATCTTGTGACTCCCAGCGACAGTTGTCACACGCCAAGAGCTATCTGTCACCTTGATCGTTCGCAGTCCAGGCAACTGAGTGTGCCGGGCCAACTTAGTTGTCACCTGGCCAAGCAATCTGTCGCCGGAGGAGAGCTCCACGGCTGTTGTCGATGTCTCCTGCGAGGTGGTCACCGTGCTCGATGAGGAGCTTGCGTAGTTCGGCGTAGTGGATCATCGGGCCGGGACGAGCGAGCTTGTGCCACATGCTGACGGATTCCACTAGGCTTGCCTGGTGGTTGGGTTCCAGGTGCAGCGTCCCAGGGACTTCGCTGGCGTGGTGCGCTGGTTGTCTGGAGCGGCCCTGGTCGCGTTCGTTGCGCTCAAGCTGACGGGGGTAACTGCCTGGTCGTGGTGGTGGGTGCTGTCACCGCTGTGGCTCGGCGTAATCCCTTTTGCGCTGCTCGCTGGTTGGCTAGTTGTCCAGTGGTGCCGGGATCGCGGGCCCTTCGCTTGAAGTCCCTGACGCTCTTGTACTTATTTGTGTCAAGCCGTCCGAGGAACTCCAGGCATCTTCAGCGCAGCATCCGGCCAGCCGACTTCGGCTTCCTCGTCGCAGTGACCGCGATCACCGGACTTCTGGTCCGCCCGGTACGCCTGTATCTCGGCTGGGGCGGCACAGCGGTCACCAGCCGAGGCGGGTTAGTTGTCGTGCAGGCATGCTTTCTGCGCGGTTATGATGCCTCGGCCGAGGAACGGAGCCCGGCTGATGTCGGCCGGAACCCGCACGCGTTCTCGTAGAAGCCCGCGAGCTTGGATTCGTAATCGACGTGGACCCAGGCGCAGCCAGCTTTGAACGCCTCGTCGGTCACCGTGCGGACCAGGTCCCGTCCGATGCCGAGGTGCCGGAAGTCGGGGTGCACTGCGGTGTCCAGGATGAACGCGTGGGTTCCGCCGTCCCAGGCGGCGTGCACGAAGCCGACCAGCCTGCTTGTGCTGAATGCGCCGACCCAGGTCAGGCTATGGCGCTCCAGCCTGTGCGCCCACGGCTGGATGGTGGTGTCCATGTGCGGGCTGTCCGGGCTGAACGCCCTGTGGTGCAGGATGGACAGCACGGCGTCGTCGACCGGGAACCTGACCCTCAGTTCGACCGTCATCGCGTCAATCTACCGGTGTTCGCGGGACGGGCCGGCTGCGGGTCCAGCGCCGGACGGCCGGCAAAGAGCACGCCTGCCTGCCCCGGCACCGGTGGCAAGAAGCCCGCAAAATGTAACCCCGGTGACAGGTCCCGTGCCTCACTGGTGACAGCAAGCACGTTTCGCTTGTGCCGACGTTGATGCTCAGGGGCATTTCGCGGTGACGACTTCAGGTCCCGGCTCAGCCGCGGAGAGGGCTTGGGCCGTGCTGGCCGGCTGGCGATCGATCTGCGCGGCGAGGTTGGCGGCGTAGTCGTCGAGGATTTGCTTGAGGGCCGCGTAGTGCGGTTTTGCCGCCACGGGGAGACGCGCCGCACCATCACCAGACCGTGACCAACCCGCTGCGACCAGGATAAAAAAGGCTCACTCCAGCGGCCACATGACTGGGCTAGTTAAACAGTTCTCACAATACGAGCATCTGCAGCTAGGTAGCCGTTTCTGCAGACAATGACGACGGCTGTTCGAACATCTCGGGCGACCGCGGAAATACAACGGCCGAGACTACCTGGGAGAAGAGAGAGGCTTTACAGCCCGTCGCTCCAAGACTCAATTCCGGGCCACCGCCGTCCGCTATGCGTCCGTGCGCCGTAGAGTCCGGGTCCTCGAAATCAACGGACGGGCCCGGACCGCGAGGGTGGGAGCGGTTATGCCGACCGTGTCCGCCTCAGGGCGCTTTTGGTGAATAACCTACTCAAGGTTGCGTAGACGTGCCGCCTGCTTGGCGGAGGTCGCCAGCGTACGCTGTTGATGGCTGCGTCGCGCTGGATGGAGGTTGCGGGTGGACCGTTCGGGGGGGATCTCGGCCATCGGCGGTACGCCCGTCGTCCGGCTGGCGCACCTGGCCGGCGAGGGCTGCGCCGAGGTGTGGGTGAAGATGGAAGCGGCCAACCCTACCGGCTCGTACAAGGACCGGATGGCGCTGGCGATGATCGAGGCCGCTGAGGCCGACGGCCGCCTGCGGCCGGGCCAGCTGG
The DNA here is from genome assembly GCA_963735315.1 of uncultured Actinomycetota bacterium. GTDB lineage: Bacteria > Actinomycetota > Actinomycetes > Streptosporangiales > Streptosporangiaceae > Trebonia. The sequence goes on along the minus strand of CAVTKQ010000032.1, from coordinate 220,336 downwards.
TCGTCGAGTACACCGGCGGCAGCACCGGGTCGTCGCTGGCGTTCGTCTGCGCGGTGAAGGGCTACCCGTTGCGGATCGTGTCCTCCGATGCGTTCGCGGCGGAGAAGATCCGCACGATGCGGGCGTTCGGCGCCGAGGTCGAGCTGATACCGAGCCCGGACGGCATCACGCCCGGGCTGATCCCGGCAATGATGCGCAGGGCAGCCGAGATCGCGGCGCAGACAGGCGCGTTCGCCACCGATCAGTTCAATAACACCGACATGGTGGACGGCTACCGCCGCCTCGGTGAGGAACTGCTCGACCAGCTGCCCGGGCCGCCGCCGGTCAGCGCCTTCTGCAGCTATGTCGGCACCGCCGGCTGCTTCCTGGGCGTCAGCCGCGCGCTGGCCGCCGCGCTGCCGGGCGTGCACCGGGCTGTTGTCGAGCCGGCCGAGTCGGCTGTGCTGTCGGGCGGGCTGCCGGGGACCCATCACATTGAGGGCGGCGGCATCGGCCACCGCCCGCCCCAGCTCCGTCCCGCCGACTACGACGAGGTCGTGGCCATTCCGGAAGCCGAGGCGTTCCAGACCGCCCGCCGGGCCGCCCGCACCGAGGGCATATTCTCCGGGCCCTCGACCGGCGCCAACCTCGCCGCCGCCGTCGGCATCGCCCGCCGGCTCGGCCCTGGCCACCGCGTGGTCACCATCCAGGTCGACAGCGGCCTGAAATACCTTGGCGGCCAGCTCTACTCCTAACACGCCGGCCATCTGCAAAGCCCCGCTCCCTGGTGCCTCGGTAGGCTGGTCGCATCGCTCGGATGGGGCGAGCGCACGTGAGCAGGCGCCGGTTCGGGATCCGGCGTCATTCTCCGTCGAAACGGGGCAACGGGGCCCGTGAGAGGGGTAGTCATGGCTACAGCCGGGCAAGTCACCAGTTACGACTATCAGATCCACGGCGGCGCGAGCGGGTACCAGGGGAACCGGGCCATCATCAGGCTGTACGGCGATGCCGGCACTCTGGCTTACGTGCACGTGGTGCCGGCGGGGAACCCGGTTCCCAGCGACACGGACTCGCCGCCCTGGATGCGCATGTACGTGCCCGAGTCCCAGTTCCCCGCCGTGATCGACATGCTGCGCAATGAGGGTCCCGTTTCGGTGTACTACGCCTCGGGCAGCGGCTTCTTGCACACCGGCAGCGAACCCATCGGCGAGGGGGAATGACCCCGGTGCACGAAACGCACTGACATGCCGCCAGTCCGGCCGGTGGTGATATTGGCCTGACATTGCTGATTAACTTCAATCCCACTCCCGTCGCTGTCGGCAATAGGCCGGGACCGGCAACCGAAGTGGTGACATTCAGCCGATTACCATCCCGGCCGCCCTGGAACCGGCCCCACCCGAGCACCTTTGAAACCCGGTGGCGCCCGCGTCGTGGCTTCCCGGCATCCCGGGCGTGACCAATGTTGATCATGTCCTCGCCGAACCGGCGTGAAGTATCGAGGCATGACCCGGCGGAGCGCCTTGTCCCAATGTCCCGGGTGCGGGAGACTTGGACACATTCGGGTCACTCGTCGACCTCAGGGGGTGATCGCATGCGGCCCTTGGAGGATTCCTTTCAGGGCGTTGGCGACTGGTGCGAACGCACTGGAAAGGGAGGGGGCTTTCCCACCGGCGAGCGGGGGCCTTCCGCTAGTCCTTACGTCTGGGTCTACCGCCTCATAGAGTTGGGTTCAAGCGTGGTAGAGCAACGAGTCGTTCCTGTAGTGGACCTCGGACTCGACCTGGCCCATCCTGACCCGACCTGGGCCCCCTGGCGCCAGGGCTTCACCGCGGCCAACGCGTACGCCCACTCCCAGGGGTTCTTTCACGCCTTCCCGGACTACCGACGGGTCAGCTCGACCCTGGGCGTCAAGTTGCGCCTCAACCTCATAAAGGAGTTGCCGGGTAACGGCGTGTCTTGGCAGGACGTGCCGGCGGCCGACATCTTCCCATCCAGCGCGCCGCTTCCAGTCGAGTCGTTCGTGAACCACGAGGGACTGGACTGGATGCTCTACACAAACTTGTGGGCTCGGAATCACGCATTCATGGCCGGGATACCTACGGGGTGGGTCGCCCAGTACAACGGTACCTGGGTTATGGGCGTCGTCTTGTTTCAGTCGCAGGCAGGCACTCCGCACTTTGTTCACGGCAACGAACTCTTCACCGAAGAGGCGTGTGCCCTCGAGACAAATCCGCCGCTGAATGCGACAACTACCGCCACGGGAGGCCCTGGCAACCCGCTGATCGGTGTCGCCGAGCCAGCGCTGGCAGTCGGTGGCCAGTGCCGCCCAGCGGCCTTCGCCCTGGGACCGCTAGCTCACCAGGCGGCGCAGGCGGTGCGGGTCGGTGATGCCGTCGACCGCGGTGATCCGGCCGCCGGCGACGGTGAAGGCCATCAGGGCCGCCGGCCGGCCGCGCAGCGTGACGAGCACCCCGGCGGCGCCGTTGACGAGCACCGGGCGGAACTCCGCGTGCGGGCTGGCGCCGGCGAGGACGGCACCGGACACGGCCTCGGCGCCGCGCAGCACCGCCGGCGCCGCCGCGAACCCGTCGGTGCGCAGCACGACGTCCGGGTCGAGCAGCCCGACGAGCGCGGCCAGGTCGCCGGCCCGCGCGGCGGCGAAGAACGCGTCGACCACCGCCTGCTGGGCGGCGACGGCGCCGTCCGGCTCGCGCGTGCCCGCCGCCCGGACCCGGTGCCGCGCCCGGCTGGCGAGCTGCCTGGCGGCTTCCGGCGAGCGGTCGAGCATCGGGGCGATCTCGCCGAACGGGAAGTCGAACACGTCGTGCAGCACGAACGCGACCCGCTCGGCCGGGGTCAGCGTCTCGAGCACCACGAGCAGCGCGAGCCCGACCGAGTCGGCCAGCAGCGCCTCCTGCTCGGGTGTCGGCCCGTCCGCCGGGCTGAGCACCGGGTCGGGTACCCGCGCGCCCGCCAGGGTCTCCGGCCGGGCGGCGCGGGCGCGCAGCGTGTTCAGGCAGACCCGGCTGACGATGGTGGTCAGCCAGCCGCCGAGGTTGACGACCTCGTCGGCCCCGGCCGCGCTGAACCGGACCCAGGCCTCCTGCACCGCGTCGTCGGCCTCGTCGAGCGAGCCGAGCATCCGGTAGGCCACCGCGCGCAGCCGGGCCGCGGTGCTCCTCGAACCGCTCCGCCAGCCAGGCGTCGTCTTCGCCTGCCCGCTGTCCCGCCGCTGCCCTGGGCGCCTGACGCGCCCGGATTGCCGGGGCAAGGCGAGTTCACTTCTTCGCGCACGCCGGTCACGTTCCCTTCAGCAGCCGTGTCAGTAACAGTGACACGGCGATCCGGCCCGGTGTGACAGCCGGCCGGCGGCACGGAGGGACGAGGAGACGTCATGCGAGTTCTGGTAGTAGGCGCGCAGCGGCGCGATCGGCCGCCGCCTCATTCCCCAGCTGGCCGAGCGCGGCCACCAGGTCACGGGCACCTCCCGGTCGGCCGCCAAGGCCGGGCAGCTCAGGTCGCTCGGCGCCGAGCCGGCCGTGCTCGACGTGCTTGACGACGGCGCGGTGCGCGCCGTGGTCGGCCAGGCCCGCCCCGACGCGATCATCTACCAGGCCACCGCGCTGACCGGGATCAGCTTCTCCCGCAACATGGACCGCGCCTTCGGCCCCGACGAACGAGCTGCGGACCAAGGGGACCGACAACCTGCTGGCGGCCGCCGCGGAGGCGGGCGTGCCGAGGTTCATCGCGCAGAGCTTCGCGCCCTTCCGGTACGCGCACGCCGGCGGCCCGGTCAAGGACGAGACCGACCCCCTGCTGCCGATCCGCCGCCGTCGGCGCGGCAGATGTTCGGCGCCATGGCGCACAACGACGAGGCGATCACCGCGGCGGGCGGGATCGCGCTGCGCTACGGCGGGTTCTACGGCGAGGAGGACGCCATGGTCAGCGCGGTCCGCAAGCGCCAGTTCCCGCTGATCGGCGACGGCGGCGGCATCATGTCGTTCATCCACCTGGACGACGCGGCCGCCGCGACCGTGCTCGCGCTCGACGCCGAGGGCCCGGCCATCTACAACGTCACCGACGACGAGCCCGCCCCGATGCGCGACTGGCTGCCCGCCCTCGCCGCCGCCGCTCGGCGCGAAGCCGCCGTTCCGCGTGCCCGGCTGGGTCGGCGGCCTGTTCATGGGCAAGATGCTGCCGATGATGACCGAGGCCAGGGGCGCGTCCAACGCGAAGGCGAAGAAGGAGCTCGGCTGGACGCTCCGCTACCCCAGCTGGCGCGAGGGCTTCCCCGCCGCCTACGGCCGCTAGGAACCCGGCCCGCCAGCAACCAGGAGCCAGGGGTCATGGGAGGGATTTAGGGGAAGCCGCACTCGTTCGGGATGATAGGTCTTTTATTTTTTGTAGTAGGTCTGCTATCTTCTGTACATCATGTCTGATGTAGCAGCCGAAGTTCGCGACCTGCGGATGCGGTACGGGGCCACGGAGGTCCTGAACGGCATCGACTTCGAGATACGCACCGGGGAAGTCGTCGCGCTCCTCGGGCCGAACGGCGCGGGCAAGACCACCACGATCGAGATCCTCGAGGGGTTCCGTGCGCGGTCCGCGGGGCGGGTCAGCGTGCTCGGCACCGACCCCGAGCACGGGGGCGAGCAGTGGCGGGCGCGGCTCGGGGTCGTGCTGCAGTCCTGGCGGGACCACGCCAAGTGGCGGGTCCGCGAGCTGCTGCACCACCTCGGCACCTACTACGCGCGGTACGCCACGGCGGAGATCGCCCGGCCGTGGGACACCGCCGAGCTGATCGACCTGGTCGGGCTCACCGCCCAGGCCGACACGCGCGGATCCGCGAACCTGTCCGGCGGGCAGCGGCGGCGGCTCGACGTCGCGATCGGCATCGTCGGGCGGCCCGAGCTGCTGTTCCTCGACGAGCCCACCGCCGGCTTCGACCCGATGGCGCGCCGGGAGTTCCACGAGCTCGTGCACCGGCTCACCGACCGTGAGCAGGCGACCGTGCTGCTCACCACCCACGACCTGGCCGAGGCGGAGAAGCTGGCCGACCGGGTGCTGATCCTGGCGGGCGGGACGATCATCGCCGACGGCTCGCCCGACGAGCTCGCGCTGCGGATGTCGGCGCAGGCCGAGGTCAGGTGGACGGTCGACGGGCAGCGCTTCGTGCACCCGACGGACGAGGCGACGGCGTTCACCCGCAAGCTGTTCGGCCAGTACGGCGAGGCGGTCGAGGACCTCGAGGTCCGGCGGGCGAGCCTGGAGGACACCTACATGGCGCTGGTCGAGGAGTACGAGAAGTGAACTGGCTGCGGGACGCGCGCCTGGGGCTGGCGCGGGGCGGCATCGAGCTGCGGCAGATGTACACCTACTGGCCGGACCTGGTGCAGAACCTGTTCTTCCCGGCGATCCAGATCGTCGTGCTGTTCCTGATGCGCGGCCATCACGTGCCGGCACCTCGTTCTCCCTCGGGTCGCTGACGCTGCCGAGCGGGATCGGCGTGGGGATCGCGTTCGGCGGGCTGCTCGGCGTGGCCGCGCTGCTGACCGTCGACCGCGAGGACGGCACGCTGCTGCGGGCCAAGGCGACGCCCGGCGGGATGACCGCCTACGTGATCGGCAAGATCACCCTTACCTCCGCGACCGCCCTGGTCGGCGTGGTCGCCACGCTGATCCTCGGGCCTGGTCGCCTTCCCCGGCGTGCGCGCTGACGGCCGCCCGGCGTGGCGACGCTCGTCTGGGTGGCGCTGCTCGGCCTGCTGGCGACGATCCCGCTCGGCATCGTGATCGGCTCGGTGATGCCCAACCCGCGGTTCATGCCGCTGGTGATGCTGCCGCTCGGCGGGATCGTCGCGATCTCCGGCATCTTCTACCCGATCACCCACCTGGCCGGCTGGCTGCAGGCGGATCGGGCAGGTGTTCCCGGTGTACTGGCTCGGGCTCGGGATGCGCGCGGCGCTGCTGCCGTCCGCGCCTGGCCTCGGTCGAGATCGACGGGTCCTGGCGGCTGCCGTTCGTGTTCCTCGCGCTGGCCGCGTGGTCGGCTGCTCGGGCTCGCCGCGGCGCCGCCGGTGCTGCGGCGGATGGCGCGGCGCGAGTCGGGGTCACGGGTGGCGGCGCGGCGCGAGCGGGCTATGCTGCGGGCGACATGAGCGCCGAGGCCGTCTACAACCGCATCGCGATGCTGCGCGCCGAGCGGAAGGTCTCCCGGCGGGAACTCGCCGACGCGCTCGGCGTGCACTACCAGACGGTCGGCTACCTGGAGCGCGGCGAGTACAGCCCCAGCCTGTACCTGGCGCTGCGGATCGCGGCGTACTTCGAGGTGCCGGTCGAGGTCATCTTCTCCACCGAGCCGTTCCCCCGCCTGGGGTCGGCGTCCGCCGAGCGCGGCTGACCGGGGTAGCGCCGGGCCTCAGAAGTCGTCCCAGTGCGGCGGGCGGTCCCGGTAGAGGCGGTCGTCGTCCCGCTCGCGGTACTCGCCCCAGGCGGCGTCGGTGTCCTCGCGGCTCTGCTCGGGCAGCACGGGCTCGGCGGCGGGCGGCGGCCGGGGCCGGCGGCGCGGCGCGGCGCCGGCGGCGCCTGAGCGGCCGCTGCGGGCTCTGCGGCGGGCTGGGCCGGCGCTGGGCGGCGTCAGCCTGACTCCGGTGCGCGCTCGGCCCGTGCCCCGGCGGGCGCTGCCCTCAGCCTACCGGCGGGGCGCCCGGCCCGGGTTACGCGACGGGCGCGCCGGGCAGCCTGACGACGAGCCTGAGAGCAGCCTGAGAAGCCGCTCTTAGGGTCGGGCGGCAGTCGCTCTCACCTCGTCATTATACGCGGAACACGCGCCCCAGGGGCTGACGCTCCGCGTCCGTTCCGGCCACGTTTGTCGCGGACCTGTTAACGATAACTTTTCGGCAACGCAAGTCTAGATTGTCCCCAGAAGTCGTCCTATTGTCTTCGTTATCACGTGACTGGGGTCACAGAGTCCAATAATGTGATCGTTAACATCTGCCTACGGAGTTCCCTTTCAAAGGCGACAGCTGGAGGTCCGCGATGAAGAAGATCGACCCCAAGGTCGATGAGGCTATACAGACGCTGAACATGAAGGACGGGCCGTCGCGGCGCAAGCTGCTCGCGGGAACCGGCCTGGTTAGCGCCACGGCGGCGGCTTCGGCCCTCCTCGCGGCGTGCACTTCGTCAAGCACTTCGACCAGCAGCGGCGGGTCAACGGCGGCGGCCGCCGCCGCGGTCGCGGGCAACTTCCCGAAGACTCCCCCGTGGCAGTTCTGGTTCGTCAACCACGTCACCACGAACCTGTTCTTCGTGCCCACCCAGTTCGGTTTCGCCGACGCCGCGGCCCTGCTCGGCCTGCCGAAGCCGAAGTGGGGCGGCTCGCAGAACTCCATCCCGTCCGAGATGGTCACCTACATGCAGACCGCGATCTCCGCCAAGGCCGCCGGGATCGCGACGACCATCATCAACAGCAAGCCGTCCGACACCACGTTCGCCAGCCCGGTGGCGAACGCGATGAACGCCGGCATCCCGGTGGTCAGCTACAACGCCGACGGCCCCATCCTGAACGGCGTCGCGACGCCGGGCACGAACCGGCTCTGCTACGTCGGGCAGGCGCTCTACCTGTCCGGCCAGCAGATGGGCGAGCAGATCAAGTCCCTGGCGAAGCCGGGCGAGATCGTCATCTTCATCGCCACCCCCGGCTCGGCCAACATCCAGCCCCGCTACGACGGCGCCGCCTCGGTCCTGTCCTCGGCCGGCTACACGGTCAAGATGGTGGCGACCGGCGCGACGACCGCTCTCGAAGGGCCCGGCGGAGAAGGCCTTCTTCATCGGCAACAAGAACATCACCGGCGCGTTCGCGGTGGACGCGGGCTCGACCGAGCTGCTCGGCCCGCAGCTGGCAGAGCGCCGGCCTCGTGGGCAAGATCCCGGCGGGCGGGTTCGACCTGACCCCCGGCACGCTGTCCGCGATCAAGGCCGGCCAGGTCAACTTCACCATCAACCAGGACCCGTACCTGCAGGGCTTCCTGCCGGCGCTGTACCTGTACATGTTCAACCTGACCGGCGGCCTGGTCCTGCCGCCGGACACCGACACCGGCCTGAGCTTCGTGACGAAGAACAACGTCGGACCCGTACCTGAACGCGAGCACCACCTACACGGGCTCCACGGGCGCCACCAAGCCGACGCTGGTGCCGCGCACCGGCGCCATCCAGAACCCGGTCGCCACTACCAGCACCTGACATAGCCCGCCCGGACGCTCCGGCGCCGGCCCTCCCCGCGGGAGGGCCGGCGCCTAGGCGTCACTCCGCTCGCGCGTGAACGGGCGACGAGCGGGAAGCGACGAGGCACGACCGGGTCCCGAGCGCGCGGCGGCGAGCGGGAACACACTGCAATTTCAGGAGGCAAGGTGAGCAATACGGTCCAGCGAGCCCCCGGCGTCGCGGGACAGCAGCCCGAGCCGGGCACGGGGACCGCCTGGCGGTACCTGCGCCAGGCCGGGCTGTTCCTGGCCCGGCAGCGGGAAGCGACGGTCTTCATCGTCGTGGTCCTGCTGATCGTGTACTTCGGCTTCATCTCATCGGCGGGACGGCCCGTCTTCTTCACGAAGATCGACCTGGTCAACCTGTCGGTGATCGCGGCACCGATCATGATCATCGCCTACGGCGAGGTACTGCTGCTGATCTGCGGCGAGATCGACCTGTCGGTCGGCTTCATCTACGCGTTCGCGCCGTTCATCATGTACTTCCTCATCCAGTACGACGGCGTGCCCGGCATCCTCGGCATCATCCTGGCGATCCTCATCGTCGGCGGCGGCGTCGGCTGGGTCAACGCGTTCCTCACCGTCACGCTGCGGCTGCCGTCGTTCGTCGCCACGCTGGGCACCGGGTTCATCCTCGGCGGCCTGACCCTCACCATGGGGCACGGCGAGCAGGCGCCCATCCCGCCGAGCCGTCAAAGGCATCGGCGGCTGGTTCGGCCAGGCCAACGGGTTCGCCCAGTTCTACTGGGCGGTCATCCTGCTCGTGGTCTTCCACCTGCTGCTGCGGCAGACCCGGTGGGGGCTGCACACGATCGCCGTCGGCGGCAACGCCCTCGGCGCGCGGGAGGCCGGCGTCAACGTCGCCCGGATCAAGTACGGCAACTTCATGCTCACCGGCATCCTCGGCGCCTTCGCCGGCATCCAGACCGCCTTCCAGACCGACCTGATCGACACGTTCTCCGGCGGCGCCGCCTACCAGCCGATGTTCTACGCGGTGGCCGCGGCGGTCATCGGCGGCACGGCGATGCTCGGCGGTTCCGGCACGATCATCGGCGCCTTCCTCGGCGCGGCCGTGCTGGCCGTGCTGACCGACGGCTTCGCGGTGATCGGGGTCAGCGCCTACCCGCTGGCCATCTTCTTCGGCGGCGCCATCCTGATCGCCATGATCGCTAACGTCCAGCTAGCGCGGCTGCGCGGCGAGGGGAGAGTCCGGTGACGGCTGACAGCGGCGACACGACGGCGCAGGCACCGCAGCCGGCAGGGACGCCAGGCGGGACGACGGACATCCTGCGGGCCGAGCACGTCGGCAAGCGCTTCGGCGCGGTGACCGCCCTGACCGACATCAACCTGCGGCTGGCCCGCGGCGAGGTGCTCGGCCTGCTCGGTGACAACGGCGCGGGCAAGTCGACCCTGCTGAAGATCCTGTGCGGCTTCCAGCCGCAGGACACCGGGCAGATCCTGCTGAACGGCACGGAGGTCAGGCTCAGGTCGGTCGACCACGCCAGGTCCCTCGGCATCGACGCCGTCTACCAGGACCTCGCCCTGATCAACCAGCTGAGCGTGTACCACAACATGTTCCTGAACCGGGAGAAGGTGCGCTGGCCGCTGCTGTCGAACAAGGCCATGCGGCGGATCGCCCGGGAGCAACTGGACGAGATGGGCGTCAACATCCCGTCGGTCGACGCCGACGTCGCCCAGCTGTCCGGCGGGCAGCGGCAGGCGATCGCGGTGGCGCGCGCCGTCTACTCGAACGCGAAGGTCCTGCTGCTTGACGAGCCCCTGGCGGCGATGGGCGCCAAGGAGGCGGCGATCATCCTGGACCTGGTCCGCGACCTGAAGCGGAAGAGCGAGGTCTCGGTCATCATCATCGCGCACAACTACGGCCAGGCGCTCGAGGTCTGCGACCGGATCAACCTGCTGCAGCACGGCGAGATCACCTTCGACAAGCCGGCCGCGGAGACCTCGGTGGCCGAGCTCAACGACATCGTCATCGCCGAGTACCGGCGGGCGATGGAAGACCGCCAGCGCGAGGCCGCGGGCGGACGGTGAGCTGACAGCCGCCGGCTCCCGCGCTTGCAAACGTAACCATTTCAGTTACCACGAAGTGTGAGCGCTAACAGCCGGCTGACGATCGCGGTCCGCGCCCTGACGTGGATGGCCCTGGCCGAGCGAGAGGGTGCCGGGCTGGCCAGGCCCGCCGGGCCGGTCACCCTGCTTGACGTCGAGAACGCCCTCGGGCCCGAGGAGGCGGGCCTAGCCGCGGGGCGGGCGTGCAGGTTAGTCTTCGAAATTGGCCCGTAGCGGCCGCCCTGAACCGCGACCAGCCCGAGGTGCCGCACCGAGATGCCCCAGCGCCAGTTCCCCAAGCCGGACGAGATCTTCGAGCTCATGCGGTTCAAGAAGCCGGAGCTCGACGCGAAGAAGCGCCGGCTCGACGCCGCGCTGACGATCTACGACCTGCGCGACATCGCCAGGCGCCGCACGCCGAGGGCCGCCTTCGACTACACCGACGGCGCCGCCGAGTCCGAGATCTCGCTCGCCCGGGCCAGGCAGGCGTTCGAGGACGTCGAGTTCCACCCGTCCATCCTCAGGGACGTCTCGGCCGTCGACACCTCGACGACCGTCTTCGGCGGCCCGTCGGCGCTGCCGTTCGGCATCGCCCCCACCGGCTTCACCCGCCTCATGCACACCGAGGGCGAGATCGCCGGCGCGGGCGCCGCGGGCGCGGCGGGCATCCCGTTCTCGCTGTCCACCCTCGGCACCACCTCGATCGAGAACGTGCGGGCCGCCAACCCGAACGGCCGCAACTGGTTCCAGCTCTACGTCATGCGCGACAGGGAGGTCTCCTACGAGCTGGTCCGCCGCGCGGCCGCCGCCGGGTTCGACACGCTGTTCTTCACCGTCGACGCCCCCGTCGGCGGCGCCCGGCTGCGCGACAAGCGCAACGGCTTCTCGATCCCGCCGCAGATCACGCTCGGCACCGTGCTCAACGCGATCCCCCGCCCCTGGTGGTGGTGGGACTTCCTGACCACGCCCAAGCTTGAGTTCGCCTCGCTCACCTCCACCGGCGGCACGGTCGGCGAGCTGCTCGACGCGGCGATGGACCCGACGCATCAGCTTCAAGGACCTCGACGTCATCCGCGAGCTGTGGCCGGGCAAGCTCGTCGTCAAGGGCGTGCAGAACGTCGAGGACTGCCAGGACCCTGGCCGACCTCGGCGTCGACGGGATCGTGCTGTCCAACCACGGCGGCCGCCAGCTCGACCGCGCCCCCGTCCCGTTCTACCTGCTGCCCGAGGTGGTCAAGGCCGTCGGCGGCCGGACCGAGATCGCGATCGACACCGGGATCATGAACGGCGCCGACATCGTCGCGTCCGTCGCCCTGGGCGCGCAGTTCACCCTGGTCGGCCGCGCCTACCTGTACGGCCTGATGGCCGGCGGCCGGGCCGGCGTCGACCGCGCCATCGAGATCCTCCGCGACCAGGTCATCCGCACGATGAAGCTGCTCGAGGTGGCCAGCGTGGCCGAGCTGAACCCCGGGCACGTCACCCAGCTGCGCCGCCTCGCCCCCGTCGAGTAACGGGCGCGGCCGCGGGTCAGCCGCACCCGTTCTGGTGATCAGGAGAGTCGAGGCGTGACAGGTGTGCCGATCGAGGGCGGCTGATCGGCCGAGCACCGCTGCGCCAGGCGGTCCGGGCGACGGCGGCGCAGCCTTCTGCGTATCCGCTCGGCCGCGCGTCGGTTCGCACCGGTCCCGGCGTGTACGCGGCCGGGGATGTGAAAGGCTAGGGGCGGACGATGCCGAAGGGGACATGCCTGTGCCAGCGCAGCCGATTGAGGAGCCAGAGCCGCAGCCGGTGGTCAGCCCGCTGACCCAGGCGGCGGTATTCCTCGTGCTCACCATCAGCCCCGGCGGCGAGGACGCGGTCCGCGACCTCCTGCCTGACCTGTCCGGCCTGGGGCGGTCCGTCGGGTTCCGCATCCCCGAGGGCGCGCTCCAGGTGGTCACCGCGATCGGCTCCGACGCCTGGGACCGGCTGTTCGCCGGCCCGCGCCCGCGCGAGCTGCACCCGTTCCGCGAGCTCGCCGGGTCCCGGCACCGCGCCCCGGCCACCCCCGGTGACCTGCTGTTCCACATCAGGGCGAGCCGGATGGACCTGTGCTTCGAGTTCGCCACGCAGGTGATGAGGCGGCTGCGCGGCGCGGTCGAGGTCGCCGACGAGGTGCAGGGATTCCGCTACTTCGACGAGCGGGACCTGATCGGCTTCGTCGACGGCACCGAGTCGCCGGGCGGCGCGGCCGGGATCAGCGCCGCGATCGTCGGCGCGGACGACGACCCGGACTTCGCCGGCGGCAGCTACGTGATCGTGCAGAAGTACCTGCACGACATGGCGGCGTGGAACGCGCTCACGCATCGAGGAGCAGGAGCGCGTGATCGGCCGCACGCAAGCTGGACGACATCGAGATGCCCGACGACGTCAAGCCGGCGAACTCGCACGTCGCGCTGAACACGATCACCGGGCCGGACGGCGAGGAGCGGCAGATCGTCCGGGCGAACATGCCGTTCGGCAACCCGGGGCAGGACGAGTTCGGCACGTACTACATCGGCTACGCGGCCACGCCCGTCGGTGACCGAGGAGATGCTGTCGAACATGTTCATCGGGCGGCCGCCGGGCAACACCGACCGGATCCTCGACTTCTCGACCGCGATCACCGGGTGCCTGTTCTTCGCCCCGTGCGCGGACTTCCTCGACGACCCGCCCGGGCCGCCCGGCGCGGACGCGGCCTCCGCCGCGCCCGACGCTCCCGCGGCGTCCGCAGGCACGTCGCCGGCCGGCGACGGGTCGCTCGGCATCGGGTCGCTCAAGGGCTAGCCGGCCGACGCCGGCAGCGCCAGACAGCTAAGACAGTGAAGAGGGTGCGATGAACAACCTGTACCGCGAGCTCGCCCCGGTCTCGGCCGCCGCGTGGGCCGGCATCGAGGAGGAGGCCAAGCGCACGTTCGCCCTGCACGCCGCCGCGCGGAAGGCGGTCGACGTGACCGGGCCGGACGGCGCTGGCCCTGGCCGGGCATCGGCACCGGGCACGTGACGGCGATCGACCCGCCGGCCGACGGGGTGACGGCGGCGCCTGCGCGACTGGCGGCCCGTCGTCGAGCTGCGGGTGCCGTTCACGCTCTCCCGCGCCGAGATCGACTCCGTCGAGCGCGGCGCGCTCGACCCGGACTGGCAGCCGGTCAAGGACGCCGCGAAGAAGATCGCCTTCGCCGAGGACCGCGCGGTCTTCGACGGCTACGCCGGCCGCCCAGATCACCGGGGTGCGGCAGGCGTCGTCCAACCCGGCGCTGGCGCTGCCCGCCGAGGTGCGCGACTACCCGGACGTGGTCAGCAAGGCGGTCAGCCAGCTCGCGGCTGGCCGGCGTGGCGGGCCCGTACTCGCTGCTGCTGTCGGCGGACGCGTGGACGGCGGTCAGCGAGACCTCGGACCACGGCTACCCGATCCGCGAGCACCTGGCCAGGGTGCTCGACGGCGACATCATCTGGGCGCCGGCGATCGACGGCGCGCTGCTGCTGTCCGGCCGCGGCGGCGACTACGAGCTCCGGCTCGGCCAGGACCTGTCGATCGGCTACCTGTCCCACGACGCGGACTCGGTGCGGCTGTACTTCACCGAGTCGTTCACCTTCGCCGTCTACACGACCGAGGCGAGCGTCCCGATCACGGCCTAGGGCAAGTCGCGACGCCCCTGGCCGCCGGGTGCGAGGTCAGCTCCGCGCGCGCACGGCCGCGGACTGGCGCGGGCAGGCCGCTCAGCCCTCCTGCCCGGGCCGGGCGCTGGGGACCGTCGCGACCGGGCAGTGAGCGTGGTTCAGGACGGCGTGAATGACCCGGCCGGGCCCCGGCTGAGGATGGTGCCTGCCGAGCACGACCAGGCCGGCGCGGGCGGACAGGCCGGCCAGCGCCCGGCCCGGGTGGCCGTGCACGACTTCCTGGCTGACGGCGACGCTCGGGTACTTCTCCCGCCAGCCGGCCAGCAGGCTCTCCAGCTGCCTGGCGGCGCCCTCCTGCCCGGTCTCCGCGCCGGGCGCCGGGTCCTCGTTCGGCAGGAGGCCGCGGTGGTCTGCCTGCCACGCGTGCACGGCGAGCAGGCCGGCGTTGTGCAGCGCGGCTTCCTCGAACGCGAAGGTGAGCGTGGCGTCGCAGTCGTCCGGGCTCCGCACGCCGACGACGACGAGCCCCTGGTGGGCGGAGGCGGAGTCGTCGCGCACGACGACGACCGGGCTGGCGGCGTGCGTCGCGGCGTACCGGCTCACCGACCCGAGGATCACCGCGGCGAACGCGCCCGCCCCGCGCGAGCCGACCACCAGCATCGACGCGCCGGCCCCGCTGTCGGTCACCGCCTGGGCGACCGGGCCGGACAGGTCGTCGGTGCTGACCAGCAGGTCCGGGTCGATGGCGGTGGCCCGCTCGGCCGCCGTGGTCAGCGCGCGGTCGCGGTCCGCGGTCACGACCTCGGCGACCGTGCTCGGGCCGTGGGCGTCCTTGCGGGGGGTCATCCGGGGCGGCAGCGCCGCGGCGGACACGATCCGCAGCGGCGCGTCGCGCAGCACTGCCTCCCTGACGGCCCAGCCGACCGCGCGCAGTGCTTCCGCCGAACCGTCAATGGCGGCCACGATGGGCTTAACTGCCACGCTCGTCCTCCTCGCCTGGCCCGCGGGCCGATTGTTGTTCGCCCTCTGCTTTGCGGCTACTTGAGGTAGGCGAGGCGCCGGTCCGGGGCAGCAGCGACGGGTTGTTCACCTCTCGTTTGACGATACGCCCCGGCGGCCCCGGCCGCGACAGGCCAGGCGCGATAGGCCAGGGCCGGTCAGCCGCCCGCGGCGGGCGCGGCGGGCGGCGGGTTGCCCGAGGCAGGCTCGGGCGCGGCCGCCGGCAGGGCGAGCTGCGCCTTCATCGCGGCCAGTTCCCTGTCCACCTCGGCCGCCGACCCGGCCTCGTCGAGTTCCTGCTGGATGTCGTCGGTGTCGCCGCCGACGTCCTCGAGCACGCCGGACTGCAGCAGCTCGTCCAGGGCGCCCGCCCTGGCCTGCATGGTGGCGATCTTGTCCTGCGCCCGCGCGAGCGCCTCGCCGGTGTCGCCGTACTCCCCGGAGATGCCGGCCGCCATCGCGTTCACCCCGGCGCTCGCCTGGGCCGCGGTGTACTGCGCCTTGACGACTTCCTTCTGCGAGCGGAAGTTGCTGACCCGCTGCTGCAGCTGGCTGAGGGCCTGCTCGAGCTTCTCCTGCTGCTCGCCCAGCTCCTCGTGCTGCGCCTCCATCGCGTCGATCTGCTGCTGGGCGGCGGCCTTGCGGGACAGCGCCTCCCTGGCCAGGTCCTCCCTGCCCTGCCCGAGCGCGGCCTGGGCCTGGTCCCCCAGGTGAGCGACCGTGTGCTGCAGCTGCTGCTCCTGCAGCTCGATCCGCTTGCGCGAGGCGGCGACGTCGACCAGCCCCTGGCGGACCCGGGTGACCTGGTCGAGCATCTGCTGGTAGGAGTAGTCCAGCATCTCGTTCGGGTTCTCGGCGGAGTCAAGCGCCTTGTTTGCCTTGGCGGCGACGATGTCGTGGGCTCTTTGGAAGAGACTCATGAAGGCCTGCTCCTTGCTGTCTGCGGGCGGAGCCCGAGAGGTGGCGCGGCTGTTTTCGAGTCTAACCGCCCTGGCCGGGCTCGCTCCTGGCCGGTCGGCCGCCGTTCGCCCGGCACCGGCTGTCAGCGCGAAGTCGGCGGCCGCGGTGGTGGCGTAGCGGCTCATCACGCCGGCGGCGGCCTCGGCGGGCGGCGTGCCGCCGGCCATCGCGTCGCGCAGGTCCCTGAAGTACTGCACGTACAGGTCCGGGCTGAAGGTATTGATCATCACGACCGGCTGGTCGCCCGGGTTGGCGAAGGTGTGCGGTACGCCGGGGGGAACCATGACGCAGCGTGCCGGCGGGCGCGTCGTGCACGGTGACCCCGACGGTGAACCTCGCCGTGCCTGATACGACGTAAAAGCCCTCGTCATGCCGGGCGTGGCGGTGCTGGGGCGGCCCGTCGCCGTGCGGGGCGAGCGTGACCTCGGCGATGCCGAGGCGGTGCGCGGTCGCGCTGCCGTCCTCCAGGATGCGGACCCTGGCCGGGCCGAGCTCGATCACCTCGCCGCCTTCCTTGCCGACAATCGAGACGCTGTTCATGCTGCGTTCCCTCCGCTGCCGTCGATGGCAGACGCTAATCGTGAGTGATGATTCTCTTCATAAGACCGGACTCTCACAAGAGTAGAAGGCCGCCGCTACTCATGCAAGCGAACACGCTTCATGAGAGAACTCTCTAACCGGAGGCGGCCCGCGGCCCGCTGGCCGAGGCCGGCGTCAGGCAGGTCAAGGCGGGCCTTGGCCCGCAGACGGTTCCCGCGCCGGCCACTAGGCGAGCGCGTCTTCCCCGAGGTCACCGAGGACCCGGCGCAGCAGGGCGGCCGGGTCGGCGGGCGGCTCGTCGCCGGCCCAGGCGACGTACTGGTCGGGCCGGACGAGGATGAAGCGGCGCTTGTACGCCGTTCGCGGGCCGTCAAGCGCGTCGGTAAGCACCCGCAGCGGCATGCGCAGCTCGCCGGCGGCGGCCTGGAGCGCCGCGGCCTGCCGCGGGTCCTCGGTGAACGCGACCAGGGTGTACCCGCCGCCAAGTTCCTCGAAGATGTCGCGGCCCGAGGACAAGGGCGCCGGCGCGAGGTGATGCCCGGCTCGTGCCTCGAACGTGTGGTGGCCCTGCACGCTGCACGCCGAGCCCGGCGGCCCCCACACGACGGGCGATCCCTCGTAGTGCGGCTCGTACCACGCGGGTGCCGTCTCTCCCCCCGTCATCCGGCGCCACGCGTCCTCGAACTCGCCGCGGTCACGCCGCGGGCTGTACCGGGCGAGGAAGTCACGGTCCTGCTCGATGCCCCCGGTGATCGCCTGTCCCGTCTCGACGAAGATCGGGCGCCGCTCGGCGGTGTAGCTGTCGAGCAGCGGCGGCCTTCCCCACCCCTTGAGCACGGCCGCGAGCTTCCACCCGAGGTTGACGGCGTCCTCCAGCCCGGTGTTGAGGCCGTACCCGCCGTAGGGCGGGTGGCTGTGGGCCGAGTCCCCGGCGATGAACGCCCGGCCCTGCCGGTAGGTGTCGGCGACGAGGACGCGCAGGTCCCAGAAGCCCACGTGCTCGAACGCGCAGGCGGCCGGGAATCCCGCGGCCCGCTCGATCAGGGCGTGGACGTCGCAGGTTGGACGTCGTCGCGTCCAGGGGCACGGGCGCGTGGAAGAACCAGGTCTCGGCGGCGTCGACCCGCCCGAAGAACCGCCAGTACCCCTCAAGCTCCGGGTGCAGCACCCGGTACGTGGTCCGCGGCGGAAAGCGCTCAAGGCCCGCGCTCAGCTCGCGCGACCGGAACACCGCCAGCACCATGCGCTGGTTGAAGTCGGCCCCGCTGTTGCGTATGCCCGCCTGCTCCCGTACCAGCGAGCGGGCGCCGTCGCACCCGACGACGTAGGAGCCCTCGATCTCGCAGCGCGCGCCGCCCGGGTCCTCCACCGCGGTCACCCGCACGCCGTCGCCGTCCTGGCTGACGCCGTCGGCGGACCAGCCGAACATCGTGACAACGGGATCCAGTGACCGTACCCGGGTGCGCAGCACGGACTCCGTCAGGTACTGGGGCAGCCGCTCGTGCCGCCCGTAGTAGAAGTCGCCGACCGCCTCGCGCCCCGCCGGGGCGTACCAGTACTCCCCCGCGAGGCTCTCGTACGCCGTGATGCCGCCGATCGGGAATCGCTCGGGCAGCACGCGGGCCGCGTGCAGCTCGTCGGCGCAGTCCCAGTAGTAGAAGTGCTCCATGCTGCGGGCCGTGAGGTTCTGCCCCTTGGGAATCGCCGCGGGCTCGGTCCTGCGCTCCACCACGACGCACCGAATTCCCGCTTTGCCGAGCGTCGCGGCCAGGCCGAGGCCGACCGGGCCGCCGCCCACGACAATGACTGAAGTCTGGATCCGACGCACCCTATGCCTCTTCCTCCGCAGTGCAGGCATCGATGATCTTCTCACAGCCGCTGTCGCTTGTCCCCTTGGCCAGCCTCTGCCGCCCGGCTGACCGGCCAGGCATCCGCCTCCGGGTGGAACCGCCCTCCGTTCGGGATGGGATTTTTAGAATTTTTCCGAACGGGTGCGGCTTACTCGTTGCCCGGCCCGGTCAGTCCCGGGCGGCGGCGCTGACGACCGGCGGCGCCTCCGCGAGCCTTCCCTGGAGGCGCTGGCCCTCGATGTCGGGGTCGGGGACGTACCTGGCGAACCAGCGCGGGTGGTACCAGATCCTTGACCCGATGATCGCCATGACGGCCGGCACCAGCGTGAGCCGGACGACGAACGCGTCGAGGAAGACGCCGGCGGCGAAGCTGAAGCCGATCGCCTTGATGGTCGGGTTGCTGGTGAACATGAAGGCCACGAAGATGGAGAACATGATCAGGGCCGCCGCGGTCACCACGCGGGCCGAGTGCCCGGTGCCCACGGCGACGGCGCGGCGGGCGTCGCCGTTCTTGGTGTACTCCTCCTTGATGCGCGACACGACGAACACCTCGTAGTCGCTGGACAGGCCGAAGATGATCGCCAGCATGATGATCGGCAGGAAGCTGATCGTCTCCGACGGGGTGATGCCGAAGATGTGCTGGCCCCAGCCCCACTGGAACATCGCGACCTGCGCGCCGAGCGCCGCCACCATCGAGAGCAGGAAGCCGAGGATGGACTTGATCGGCACCAGGATCGTCCTGAAGGCGAACGTCAGCAGGATGAACGCCAGGCCGACCACGACGATCAGGAAGACCGGCAGGGCGCCGGACAGCTTGGACGAGACGTCGATGTTGGACGCCGTGGTGCCGCCGACCAGGATGTGCGCGCCCGTGCTGCCCTCGATCGCGCGCCCGGTCGCCGCGGATCGTGTTCACCAGGGTGGCGGTGACCGGGTCGTTCGGCCCGGACTTCGGGATCACCTTGATCAGCGAGATGCCGTTCTGCGTGGTCACCGGGGTCACCTTGGCGACGTCGGGCAGCCTGGTGAGGGCCGCCGCCATCTGGCTGGCGGCCGCGGGGCCGTGCACGTCCTGGGCGACGATCAGCAGCGCGCCGTTGAAGCCCGCGCCGAAGCCCTCGGTGGTGAGGTCGTACGCCTGGCGGTCGGTGGAGCTGGCGGGATCGGACGCGGCACCCGGCAGGCCGAGCTGCACGGACAGCGCGGGAATCGCGAGCGCGCCGAGCAGGGCGATCGCGCCGATGAGCACGGGCACCCGGCGGCGCACGACGAACCTGGCCCACCGGGCGCCGGCCGGGCTGTCCGGGTCGGCGGCGGAACGGCGGGCGGTCCGCTCGGCGCGCGCGCCGAGCAGCGGCAGCCGGGTGAACTTAGCGACCTTCATGCCCGCGAAGCCGAGCAGGGCCGGCACCAGCGTCAGGGCGATCAGCAGCGCGACGGCGACGGACGCCGCGGCGGCCAGGCCCATGACGGTCAGGAACGGGATGCCCACCACGGTCAGGCCGCACAGCGCGATCATCACCGTCAGGCCGGCGAACACGACGGCGCTGCCCGCCGTGCCCACGGCGAGCGGCACCGACTCCTCTGGCGTCATGCCGTTGAGCAGGTTGGTCCGGTGCCTGGACAGGATGAACAGGCCGTAGTCGATGCCGCAGGACAGCCCGAGCATCAGCGCGACCGTGGTCGACGCCGAGGCGATCGTCACCACCGACGCGACGGCGGTGATGCCCATCAGCGTGGTGATCACGCCGACGATCGCGCCGAGGATGGGCATGCCCGCGGCCGCGAAGGCGCCGAAGGTGATCATCAAGATGATGAACGCGATGACGATGCCGATCAGCTCGGGCGTCTCCGAGATCGCCACCCGCCAGCCGGGGTACACGCTGCCGTTGTACTCGACCTGGACGCCTTTGGCCTGCACCGGCTGCATCGCGGCCTTGACGGCGTTGAGGCTGGCGTCCGGCACGCTCGTCCCTGGCACCGACCACTGCACCGTGCCGAGCGCGATCGTGCCGCTCGGGGATATCTGCTTGCTCGCGAACGGCGTGGTCACGGCGGAGACCTGCGGAATCGACTTCAGGCCGGCCATGGCGGACTCGATCGCCGCCTTCTGGGCCGGGTCGGTGACCTTGCCCGTGCCAGTGCCGGTGGCACCGTGGCTGGCGAAGACGATCGAGGTCTGGCCGCCGCTGAAGGCCGGCAGCTTGGTGGTCAGCACGGTCGCCGCGTTCTGCGACTCGGTGCCGGGGATGCTGAAGGTGTCGTTCGTCTTGCCCCCGCTGGCCTGGGCGATCGCGATGGCGGCGATGGCCGCTACCAGCCACAGCCCCAGGACCAGCCTCCGTCGCCGGTAGGCGAAGCGGGCGAGTCGGTACAGGTAGCTCGACATGAGTCAAGCTCCGCAGGTGGAGTACGGGTATCGGCTTCCGACGCTAGGCGATTCACTAGCCGCTCGTCAAGTGAATCGCTAGCCATTTGTCCAGTGAATCACTTGCCAGTTGGCAAGCGGACGACTTGCCGTACAGCTAGTGACTCACTGGCCGCCAGCAGTTATACTGCGATCCGGTTCAACGAATGAGGAGTCATCGATGGCGACGCCGGTCAGGGGTACGTCCACCCGGGCAGCGCAAGCCGAGCGGACGAGGCAGCAGATCCTCGAGACAGCCGAGCGGCTGTTCGCCGACCAGGGCTACGATGCGACCTCGCTGCAGATGATCGCCGATGAGATGGGGCTGACCAAGGCCGCCGTCTACTACCACTTCCCCGCCAAGGTCGACATCAGGCACGAGATCATACGGCCCAGGGTCGAGCAGCTCAAAACGCTGATTGACGAGGCGGCCGCGATACGCGGGCGCCGGGCCCGGGTCGAGCACCTGGTGAACGGCTTCGTCGATTTCTTCGTCGCGAGCCGCCAGTACCCCCTGACGTCAACCGATCCCGCCGCCAAGCGGGAAAAGCTCGACGAGGAGCCGCTCTCGATGCGCCGGCGCGTCGTCGCCCTGATCTTCGGCGACAACCCCACCGGCGCGGAGCGGCTCGCCGTCGGGGCCGTGTCGTCCATCCCTGAACTCCTGCCGCAACTGGCCGACCTGTCCGACGAGGAACTGCGCGAGGCGCTGCGGACGACGATGCTGCGCATACTCCGGGTCCCGTCCTGATCAGCCGCGCCACTTGATCGCGGCGCCGCGGCGGGCGGTCACGTAGCCGTTATCGGCGAACCAGCGGGCCGACTCCCTGATCGCCTCGCGGGCCGGCCGCGCGGTGTGGCCGATCTCCGTGCGGGCCCGCTCGTCGGTGAAGGTCATCGGGGTCGCGGACATGCGCGCCGCCTCGAGTGGCACGCTAGGCTCGCGCCGCAGGATCCGGCCCTGGACCAGGGTGGAGGAGGCGCCTGCCGCCCGGATCAGGCCGTGCGGGACCTGCAGGCGCGGCATCGGCAGCCCGGTGTAGTCGGCGAGCGCCTGGAGGATGGCCCGCATCGGCAGGTTCTCCCCGCCGAGGATGTAGCTGCGGCCCCGGCCGCCGCGTTCCAGCGCGGCGACGTGGCCCGCCGCCAGGTCATCGACGTGGACGACGTTCATGGCGGTACGGGCGAACCCGGGCATCTTGCCGTTGAGGTAGTCGAGCACGACCCGGCCGGTCGGGGTGGGCCCGGCGTCGCCGGGTCCGAGCGGGAACGTCGGCAGGGCGACGCAGGCGTCAAGGCCCTCGGCGCAGGCCCTGAGCACCTCGTGCTCGGCCACGAACTTGGATCCCTTGTAAGACCCGGACAACCGGGCCAGGTCGGGATAGCACGTCTCGTCGGCAGGCAGGCCGCCCCGGGCCCGCCCGAGGACGCCGACGGTGGAGGTGTACACCAGCCGCTCGCAGCCCGCGGCCCGGACCGCGCCGAGCACGTTGAGCGTCCCGCCCACGTTCACGTCGTAGAAGACGCGCGGGTCGCGCGCCCAGAACCGGTAGATCGCGGCCAGGTGGAACACGAAGCGGGCGCCGGCGCAGGCCTCAAGGACGGCGGCCGGGTCGCGGAGGTCCGCCTCGACCCGTTCCGCGGGGGCGGCCGCGAGATTGCGGCAGTCGGCTCCCGGCTCGATCATCGCGACGACGTGCGCGCCCCTGGACTGCAGTGCCCGGGCGACCGCCGACCCGATGAATCCCGAGGCGCCGGTGACGACCACCCGGTCCCCCGGCTCGATCCTGACCCGGCAGGACAGTAGACCCGGCACCGGTCAACTGTCCTGCCGCGCGAGCGCTGACGCAAGCGCTGGCCGGGCGGTGCTGGCCGTTAGCCAGCGGTGGTGACCCGCGCGAGCGCGGGCGCCCCCGACCGCGCGGCCGTCCGCCCCCGCTCAGCCCCCGGCCTGCGACTTCGCCGACACCGGCGGCGTCGGCAGCCACGCCTCCCCCGGCTCGACGATGAAGCGGTAGTCGAGGGTGTACCAGGGCTCGGTCACGTCCGGCGCCGGCGCGGGCTCCTCCCCGGGCTCGTGCCGCACGTAGCTGGCGATCAGGGCGCGGGTCACGCCGAACTGGGCGTCGGTGTCGAGCATCGGGTCGTCGTGGCTGTACAGCTGGGACGTGATCGTCTTGTAGCCGGGCTTGTAGACCAGCGCGTGGATGTGCGCGGGGCGGAACGGATGGCGCTTGAGCGCGGTCAGCAGGTCGCCGACCGGGCCGCCCATCGGTATCGGGTAGCCCGACGGCTTGACGCTGCGGAACGTGAAGACGCCGCCGGCGTCGGTGAAGAACTTGCCGCGCAGGTTCCACTCGGCCTGGCCGGGGTCCTGGTTCTCGTAGAGGCCGACGGGCGAGGCGTGCCAGACGTCGACCTCGGCGCCGGGAACCGGCCTGCCGCCGGTGTCGACCACCGTGCCGGTGAAGAACAGCGGCGGGCCCTCGGTGGGCGAGCGGACGATCGAGTCGCCGCTGTTCATCACCGGGGCGCCCTGGCGCCAGAACGGCCCGAGGAGGTTGGCGGAGGTCGGCTCCTCCTCGGTCCCGTTGTTCATCAGGCAGACGAGCGTCGACAGCCCGAGGCTGCCGGCCATCAGCCGCACCTCGTTGTGGCTCGGCGTGGTGAGCTGCCCCAGCCGGGCCACGACGTTGATGCTGGCGTCGAACTCGGCCTCGGTCAGCCGCACCTCACGGGCGAAGTCATGCAGGTGACGGATGAGCGCCTGCACGATCTCCCTGAACCGCGGGTCGTCGGCCCGGCAGGTCTCCGCGAGCACAGCCTCGGTGAGCTGCCGCTCGTCCTTAACGATCATGTCCTACTCCTGCTCACGGCGACCTCGGCGGCGACCGCCCGGCCCGGGCCGGGGACCGCCCTGCGACTACTCGGCACCATACTTCACGACCGCGACTTCACGACCGGGCCGACGCGGTCGCCCGCAGGCTCAGGACGCGGTTCAGGCCACCGGGCTAGAAGTTCGGCACGGGGCCCACCGGGCCGGTCAGCGGCTGCACGACCAGGCAGGGGACGTGCACCGGGCTGGCCGGGTCCAGGGCGTTGAGCATGTCCGCCAGCGCGACGGGGTCGGCGGCGATCTCCAGGTGATCGCTGCCGTCCAGGAGGCACTGGCGCTGCACGGTGATGTCGGTGACGTTGGGCGCGGCCGGGAGGAAGGCGTTGGTGTACGGCGTGACCACCTCGTCGTCAACGCTCTCGATCACGGTGTAGTGCACGCCGGGAACCGTCGGGGACGTGTTGAGGCGGGCGAGGAACGCCGATCCCTGCTCCTGCTGCACGCAGGCCTCGCAGACCGAGCTCAGCGCCCCGTTGATCGCGCTGGAGGCGCCGAGCAGGCTGGCGAGCTCGGTGATGCCGTCGAGCGTGGTGCCGAAGTTGGACGGCGCCAGGGCCACGAGGTCGTTGACCTTGCTGGCGCCGCCGAGGAAGTTGAGGTAGTAGCGGGGCATCATGCCGCCCTGGGAGTGGCCGACGAGGTCAGCCTTGGACGCGCCGGTCGCGGCGAGCACCGCGCTGACGAACGTCGCGAGCTGCGCCGCGGACGCGGCGATGTCGCCGGTGCCCTGGATCGGCGAGGCGGGCGAGGTGCCGCCGTAGTTGAAGGCGTAGACGCAGTAGCCGTGATTGGCCAGCAGCGGCGCGGCCGCCTGCCAGTTGTCGTCCATGTTGGCGAACGTCCCGTTAACGAGGATCACCGGGTACGGGATGGGCCGCGGTCAGCTGGCAGGACGAGTTGTTGGCACCTGGCGGCGGGATGTCCGGGGCGAGGGCGGTGGCGGTCGCGCCGGCGATGAAGTCGTAGTTGACCGGCAGCCGGGTGGCGGCCCGGGCCGGGGCCACGAGAACCGACGCCAGCGCGACGGCCACGGCCGTGGTCGCGACGGCCGCCAGCCCCGCGCGGCGAAGGCGGTGCGCACCATGCGAGGAAGGCATCGGCGCCTCCTTCTGCGAGGGAGTGATTGCCAACTGATTAGAGACCCGCGCCCGCGGCGTGTCTGCTCACCACGGTGCGCGAAGTCCGGCCGCCGATTTATCACTTGCTGATAAATAAACGGGTGCGTGACAACCGCGTTACTCGCGAGTAACGTCACTGCGTGTGCAGAAGTACGCGAGGGTACTTTTGGCCGGGAACCCGACCGCGCCCGGCGGGGTGGCGGGCTGGCTGCTGCCCGCGCTCAGCTCACTTGCCGACGACATCACCGCCGCGATCATGCGCGAGGTCGAGGAGTACGCCCAGCCAGGCAACGACGCGGCCGCCCGGGGCGTGCGCCGCGTGGCCGACGGCGCGGTCGCGGGATTCGCCGCGCGCGTCACCCAGCCCGCGGCGGGCCGGCGCGGCGGCGAGCGGCGCGGCCGCGGAGCCGCCGGAGACGGCGTCGGCGGCCAGCATGTTCCACGACCTCGGGCGGCTGCTCGCCATGGAGGGACGCAGCATCGGCGCGCTGCACGCCGCGCTGCGCGTCGGCGCCCGCGTCACCTGGCAGAGCCTGCAGGAGCAGGCCAGGCGCGGCAACGGGAACCCGGAGGCGTTCGCCTACATCGGGGAGACGGTCTTCTGGTACATGGACGAGCTCGCCGCCTCCTGCTCGGCCGGGTACGCCGAGGCCAGGGCCGAGCTCGCCGGGGAGACGAGCCAGCTGCGGCGGCGCCTGCTTGACGCGCTCACCGCCAGCCCGGCCCCGCCGCCCCCGGCGATCGAGAGCCTGGCCCTGGCGGCTGGCTGGCCGCTGCCCCGCCGGGTGGCCGCGGTGGCGCTCACCCCGCTGGCCGCCGGCAGCCCGGGGCCGCTGCCGGCCAACGTGCTCGCCGACCTGACCCGCCGCGACCCCCGCCTGCTGATCGCGGATCCGGACGGTCCCGGGCGGCGCGGGCAGCTCGGCACCGCCTTGCGCGGCTGGCTGGCGGCCGGCGGCCAGCCCGGCGCCCGGCGGGCCGCCCGCTGGCCAGCTGGCCGCGGTCGGGCCCGCCGTGCCGCTGACCGGGGCGAGCGGCTCGCTGCGCTGGGCCGGCCAGGCGCTGGCCCTCGCCCGGCGCGGCCTCGTCAGCGGCCGAGTGCGATGACGACGGCGGGGCCGGGATCGTCTGGTGCGAGGACCACCTGCCCACGCTCGTCCTGCTGGCCGACGCGGACCTGGCGGCGACGCTCAGCCGGGACGCGCTCGCGCCGCTGCGGCAGCTGCGCCCCGGCCAGGCGGACCGGCTGGCCGGGACGCTGCTCGCCTGGCTGGAGAGCGCCGGCGACGCCAGTGCCGCCGCCCGCCGGCTGCACGTCCACCCGCAGACGATCCGCTACCGGCTGCGGCAGGCCAGCGGGCTGTTCGGCGACGCGCTCACCGACCCGGACACACGGTTCCGGCTGCTGCTCGCCCTGCGGGTCCGGCGGCTGCTCGGCAGTCCCTAGGCAGGCTCAGGGGCGGGCGAGCCAGGACGGGCCAGCCGGTACCCGGGACGCGTCGAGGCGGGGCCAGCCGGCGCAGCCCGGGACGGGGCGAGCCGGGACGGGCGCCGCGGGCCGGGACGGGGCGAGGCGGGGCCAGCCGGTCCGTCCCGGGACGGGACGAGGCGACGGGCGAGGCGGGGCCAGCCGGTGCGAGCCTGGGTATCGGGACGAGGCGAGGGCGAGGCGGGGCCAGCCGGTGCGAGCCGGGACGGGGCGAGCCGGGACGGGCGGTGCGGGCGCGGCGGGACGGGACGGGCGGCGCGGCGCGGCGGGACGGGCGGGGCGGGGCGTTCTTGCCCGGGCGTTACGGGCGCCCGGACGGGCGGGGGGCGGGAAAGCGGAGCGGGGTGAGGGCGAGCAAGTCGATGTCGAGGAGTGCCGGGTGGCCTGACGCGACGGCCTCGGCGAACCGCGACTCGAACTCGGCCGGGCTGGCCACCCGGGACGCCTGCACGCCCATTGACGCCGCCAGGGCCGGGAAGTCCGGGGTGGTGAGGTCGACGCCGAAGTTGCGGCCGTCGAACTGGCGCCCCTCGATGCTGCGCAGCACGCCGTAGCCCCGGTCGTTGAACAGGCAGATCACCACGGGCAGGTCATGCTGCACCAGCGTGGCCAGCTCGCCGACGTGCAGCATGAACCCGCCGTCGCCTGCGATCAGCACGGCCGGACGGCCGGTGCCCGCCGCCGCGCCCAGCGCCAGCGGCAGGCCGGGGCCGATCGCCGCGGAGGCCGGGCGCACCGACGTGCGGGGCTGGAGGATCGGCAGCAGCCGGTCGCCCCACAGGTAGGCCGGGACGGTGGCGTCCCTGACGATGACCGACTCGCGCGGAGCGTGGCGCCTGATCGCGTCCATGATCTGGCAGTGGTCCGCGCCGAGCTGGGCGCGGGCTTCCGCGCGCGCCGTGGCGGCCGCCGACCGGGCCTTCTCCGCGTGCTCAGGGTCGGTGCTGACCCGGCTTACCGCCGCGAGGAGCATCTCCAGGCCGATGCGGGCGTCGCCGACGACCGGCAAGGCGGTCGGGTAGTTGCGCCCGATGACCGCCGGGTCGGCGTCCAGGTGCGCCAGCGTGCCGCCGAAGGACAGCCGCCAGTTGCGGGTGCTGCCGCCCTGGAACCGGGTGCCCACCGCCAGCACCAGGTCGGCGCCGGACACGACCTCCTCGACCGGCCTGCTGGTGGTCAGCGCGCCCAGGCACAGCGGGTGGTCCTCGGGGATCGATCCGCGGCCCTCGATGGTGGTGACGACCGGGGCGCCGAGGCGCTCGGCCAGCGCCACCAGCGCGGGCCCGGCGCCCGCGCTCACGACGCCGCCGCCGGCCCACAGCACCGGCCGGGTCGCGGCCGCCAGCGCGCCGGCCACCTTCGACAGGGCGTCGGCGTCGGGGATGTAACCCGCATCCGTTCGGGGGCCTGGGATTGTCGACTTCGGCGCGGCGGTACTGCTGGTCGACCGGGATCTCCACCGCGCCCGGCTGGGGCCGCCGGCGCGGATGTCCTCGGCCACCGCGATGACGGCCCGCCCGATGTCCTCGGTGCGGCGCACCGTGTCCACCCGCCGGCAGAGCGAGGACAGCATCTGCCGCTGCTGCTCGGCCTCGTGCAGGAAGCCCCTGGCCTTGCCCAGGTAGGCGCTGTCGATCTGCCCGGTGACGAGCAGCACCGGCGAGGAGGCGAAGCTCGCCTCGAACAGGCCCGTCATCGTGTTGGTCGTGCCCGGCCCGGTGCTGGCGATGACCACGCCGAGCTCCCCGGTGGCGCGCGCGTAGCCGTCGGCGGCGTGCGCGGCGGCCTGCTCGTGCCGTACCCCGATCGGCGTGATGGTCCCGCGCCTCGCGATGGCGTCGTAGATCGGCAGGTTGTGGACGCTGACGATGCCGAAGACATGGCGGACGCCGAGCATCTCGAGGGCGGAGGCGACCGCCTCTCCTCCCGTCATCTCCAATGAACTCTCCAGTCAGAACTTGATCGACACCTTGAGCGCGTTGTCGGTCCGGTCACGGGCGATGCGGAAGGCCTCGTCGACCTGCTCGATCGGCAGCATGTGGCTGAGCAGCGGGGCCACGTCGATCGCGCCGTCCGCGATCAGCCGCACGGCGTAGCGGAACGACTCGAGGCCGGGCTCGCCCTGGGCGCCGAAGTTCGAGTAGGCGGTCAGCCCGCGCCGGAAGAACTGGCGGAACGAGAACGGGTAGTCGCCGGCCGCCCTCCGGCAGGCCGAACCAGACGAGGGTGGCCCCGGGCGCGGCGAGCTCCAGGCTCAGCGGGAACGTCTCCCGGCTGCCGACCGCCTCCACGACCACGCCGGCTCCCCGGCCGCCGGTGGCCTCCATGACCGCCGACCGGAAGTCGCCCGTGCCGGCGTCCACCGCCGAGGTCCGCGCCGAGCTTCCGTGAGTAGGCCAGGCGCGCGGGCGACTTGTCCGACACCAGCACGCGGGCCGCCCCGGCCCGCTTGAGCAGGAACGTGAAGAAGGCGCCCGCCGACCCCTGCCCGATGACGGCGGCGTCCTTGCCGATGAGGTCGAGCGGGTGGGTGCGGAGCGCGTAGACGACCGTGCCGAGTTGCTGCGCCATGAGCAGGTGGCTGAGCGGCGCCGTGTCCGGCAGCCGGATGCAGGACGACGCCGGGGAGCGCCTGGAACTCGGCCAGGCAGCGCCCGTCGACCGCGAACGGCACGGTCAGCACGCGGTCGCCGGGCTCGAAGCCGGGGCAGCGCGACTCGACCACCTCGCCGACGCTCTCGTGCCCGGGGTAGCCCGGCGGCGCGGGCGCGGCGGCGCGCCGAGGAACACCACGTGCAGGTCGGAGCCGCAGATGGACGCGTAGGCGGTCCGCACCAGGATCTCGCCGTCCGCGACCGGCGGCACCGGCACGTCCTCGCACTCCATGCGTCCGATGTCGACCCAGCGCGCAGCCTTCATCGTGGGCACTCCCGTCGCGGAACGTCATCCGAAGCTAGCCAGTCGCTGCCGGAGACGGCACCGGCGTCCACCTGCCAGTTGTAACAGGCGCGGTCAGGTTAGACAACGAGGACGATCATCCCACGGCGGCGCGAACCGCTCCATGTGTTAGCTTTCCCATCGTGGCGGGCCCATCCCGCCGGTTCGGTGCGGATGCGGCGGAGGAACCTGATGGCCATCACCAACCCCGGCGCGGCTCGAGGTCACTTGCGGCGAGGGCGCCTCGCTGACCGCGATCGCGCGCTCGCTCGAGCCGCTGATCCGCGAGCACGCGGCAGGCGCTTGAGGAGCGGCGCATTCCGCCGCCGCTGGTCGAGGCGCTCTACGACGCCGGCGTCTTCAAGGCGATGCTCCCGCGGGAGGTCGGCGGCCTCGAAGCCGAGCCGGTCGAGTGGCTGCGGATGATCGAGGAGCTCGCCGGATCAACGCGTCGGTCGGGTGGCTCGCGTTCATCCAGTCCGGCGTGGGGCTGACGTTCCTCGACCCCGAGCGGTTCGAGCGCTTCCGTGAGCGGGCGGGCGGGCGGCTGATGATCGCGATGAGCCTCGGCCGGCTAGGCGGCAAGGCGGTCAGGGTCGAGGGCGGCTACCGCATCAGCGGCCGGTGGCCGTTCGCGAGCGGCTCGCCCTACGCGACCTGGCTCGGCGGGATGTCGTTCGTCTGCGACTCCGGCGGGTCACCGGTCCTGGACGCCAGCGGCCAGCCGCAGCGCCTGCTCGCGATCTGGCCGGCCGACCAGGCCCGCCTCATCGACACCTGGGACGGCCTCGGCCTGCGCGGCACGGGAAGCGGCGACTTCGAGGTCTCCGACCTGTTCGTCCCCGACGACCAGGTCAACCCCGGGTTCTACGGCGCGCCGGCGCTACGACCGGGCGCTGTTCCGGATCAAGGAGATGCCGGAAGTGGGCCACGGGGCGCACGCGCTCGGCATCGCGTCCGCCGCGCTGGCGTCGTTCGTGGACGCGGTCAACTGCAAGCCCCTTCCCGGGTCGACGCGGCACATGGCGATGGGGCACATGCAGGCGCACCAGATCGCGTTCGCCCGGGCCGACGTCCTGGTCCGCGCCGCGCGGGCGCTCCTGCACGAGACCGTGCGCGCCGCCTACGAGGACGCCAAGGCTCACCCCGAACTGTCACTCGAACTGCGGGTCCGGCTGCGCGAGGCGAACATCTTCGCCGTCCGGTCGGCGAAGGAGGCGGTCGGCCTCATCTTCGAGATGGCCGGGTCGAGCGCCGTGTACCGGGGCCGGGCGATCGAGCAGGCGTTCCGCGACATCAACACCGCGGCCAACCACACCAACTACGTGGACACCGCGTACACCGCGATCGGCTCCTACTACCTGACCAGGGACCGCGAGGGCGGCCCGGAGATCGCCGGGCGGCCGTTCTTCTGACCGGCGCAAAGGTCACTCCGGGCTTCGCTAATCAGCGAACCTGGCCTCCGTGATCGCTCAGTTGCTGCCCGCCGGAGATCGAGTCCAAGTCGGATAGAAGTTGCGCGGATTCCATCCACACCAGGGCGCCCCGTAGTTCCCCCGGAGGCGAGATCCGCATGTAAACCGCGTCCGCGTCTACGTTCGAGTACCCGGTTCGCTCGGCGAATCCGCCGGCGACGACAGCGTCGGCCATTATGCTGATTGTGAAGTCGCTGGCCCAGTGGGCGAACGCGTAGGCGCGAGAGATCCGCGGAACGATGTGCCCGAGGCCTATTCCCCGGTAATCGGGCCGGTACCAACCGCCTCCCGAGAACACTACGCGACCCGTAATCGAGTGGGCGGCTGGCGCGGCAAGCTCGCATACGTCGTCCCTGCCGCGGGCAGCCTCCAGGTCGCGGTAGAACATTCTGAGCGAGGTGGCTTCGTCGTAGAGGCTGGTGGTGCTCCAGTCGTAGAAGCGTGCCGCCTGGGCGGCGACCACTTCGCCATTGCTATTCCTGCCGAGTAGGGCGAATCCTGTGCCTTGCGTTATCCCGCTCAGCTCGGGGTTGAATAGCGGGTTGAGCGGGCGCCACGTTGCCGCGTTGGCTCGGTTGACGTCGACCAGTTCGGCCAGCGGAGCGAACGAGATGTTCACTCCGCGATACCCGGCTGCGCGATCGGCCCAGGTGAAGAAGCGCTGGAGAAGTCCGCGAGGCCCGTGTTCGACCGTGACGGCATCGAGGAGGGCGCCGGCCTGCGGGCAGATGGGGGGTCTCATGCGGTTAGCTCGTCAGACAGGCGCAGGATGCGCGCCGCCCGGGCGGTGATGGGTACGTCGACGAAGTCGCCGTTGGAGATCTGGACCGCCCCGCTGCCGACGGCTTGGGCGTCGTTGCTCGCGCTGACGACTTCGCGGGCCCAGTCGATCTCGTGGGGTGTGGGGGTGTAGACGTTGTTGATGACCGGTACGTGGCTGGGGTGGATGGCCGTCCGGCCGAAGAAGCCGAGATCGCGGCCGCGCCGGGTGCTTGCCAGCAGTCCGGGCAGGTCTTTGACGTTGGGGTGGGCGCCGTCTACGGGTGCGATGATGCCGCCAGCGCGGGAGGCGAGCACAAGATGGGACCGGGCGTAGAGGCTTTCGAGTCCGTGCTCGGTGCAAGGAGCGTTGACGTCGAGGGCGAAGTCGCTCGCGCCGAACCCGAGCGCGAGTACGCGCTGGTGGCTGCGGGCGATGTCCACGGCGGCGAGCACGCCTTGCGCGGTCTCCACGGCGCAGACGACGAACACGCTGCCGGCCTGGAGGCCGGCTGCGGCCTCGGCTCGCGCGATGAGGTCAGCGGCGCGTTTGACCGTGTCTGCGTCCTCGACCTTGGGCAGCCGGATGCCGGCTATGCCGGGCTGCACGACGGCAGCGATGTCCTCGGCCAGCACGCCGGTGGCCTCCGCGTTGACCCGGACGCTAAGCGACACGCGGCCGCGGCCGCTGGCATGGCGGGCGATCACGGCCGAGCACAGCCGCCGGGCTTCGTGCTTCTCGGCTGGCCGGCACGGCGTCCTCGAGGTCGATGATCACCGCGTCGGCGCCCGCGTCGAATGCCTTGGCCAGGTGGCGCGGCTGGTTGCCGGCCGCGTAAAGCCACGACCGCAGCGGTTGCGGCGGGAGACTCATAGCACTCCTTGCCTCCGGAGTTCGGCGAGCTGGGCTTCGCTGACCCCGATTTCCCGGTAAATCTCGGCGTTGTCGGCGCCGAGCGGCCGGCGGCCCACCGGATGCGCCCGGGTGTGCCGTCCATGCGGAACAAGACGTTCGGGATCAGTACGTCGCCGAGTTCCGGATCAGGAACGCGGGCGAAGCTGCCGAGCGCCCGGTACTGCGGGTCGTTGACGACGTCGCTGATGTCGTAGATCGGCGCGACCGCTGCCTCCGCCTCGGTGAAGGCGTCCATGACCTCTCCGAATGGCCGCTGGGCGATCCAGCCGCCGACGATCTCGTCGAGTTCGTCCGCGTGGGCGACCCGTCCCTCGCCGGTGGCGAACCAGGGGTCGTCGATGAGGTCGGGCCGGCCGACGAGCCGCATGACGCGCTCGGCGATCGTCCGGGCGCTAGTCGAGATCGCCACCCAACGGCCGTCCTTGGTCGCGGTACGCGTTGCGCGGGGCGCTGGACAGCGAACGGTTGCCGGTGCGCTGCTGAATGACGCCGAGCTGGTCGTACAGGGTCGCCTGCGGGCCGAGCATGTGCAGGATCGGCTCGATGAGGGCGAGGTCGATGACCTGCCCGGCCCCGTGCAGCGCGCGGTAGTAGAGGGCGGTGAGCACCGCGAGCGCGCCGGCGATGCCGGCGATCGCGTCGGCAAGCCCGAGGGTCGGCAGCGTCGGCGGGCCGTCGGGGTAGCCGTTGACGTGGGCGAAGCCGCTCATCGCCTCGGCCAGGGTGCCGAAGCCGGCGCGATGAGCGTAGGGCCCGGTCTGCCCGAACCCGGTGACGCGCAGGACGACCAGCCGAGGGTTGCCCGCACGCAGCTCGTCAGGGGCCAGGTCCCACCGTTCCAGCGTGCCGGGCCGGAAGTTCTCGATGAGCACGTCGGCGGTGGCCGCGAGCTTGCGGAACAGCGCCTGCCCCGGCGGGACCGAGAGGTCCAGGGTGACGGTGCGCTTGTTGCGGCCGGCGATCTTCCACCACAGCGGCACTCCGTCCTTGTGCTGGCCGTGGTGGCGGGCCGGATCGCCGCGGGGATGCTCGACCTTGATGACGTCGGCACCGAAGTCGCCGAGGTGAGCGGCGGCCATCGGGCCGGCGAAGACGGTGGCGATGTCCAGGACCCGGATGCCGTCGAGCGCGCCCCGGGAGGCGCCCGTCATGTGATTCGCCTCCTCGCTCATTCGAACGTGATCCGTTCCGGCTGCTGCCGTTGCGCGTGCCGCAGCGCCTGCCGCAGGGCGAGGACCGCGTCCTGGTAGGCGTAGTCCGTCAGCTCGCGGACGGGGCTGTCATGAGGGATGCGCCGACCCGGCGACCCGTCATCCGGGTACCGGGGCTTGAGGTGGCAGTGCAGGTGGGGACACTGGTTGCCCTGGATCTCGAGATTGAGCTTGGCTGGCCTGAACGCGGTCTCGATCGCCGCGGCGGCGATGAGCAGGTCGTTGACGAAGGCGCCGGCCGCAGCCGGCGGCAGGTGGTGCAGCTCGGTCACGTGCCGGGTGCTGACCAGGACGCAGTAACCGCTGACCGCCTGGTTGCGGCCGAGCAGCAGGACGGAGGAGGTCAGCCCGGCCACGAGATAGCCGTCCGCCGCTGCGTCGTGCGGAGCAGCCGCGATCACGCACATGGAGCACTCGGTCGATGACGGGCCAGGCGGGCCGACCCCGTTCTGCTGCTCGGGTTTCATGGCGTTGTCACCGTGCTTTCTGGTCGGCCGACGCCGGGTCGGGCGGTACCGATCGGCGCTGGTGGCGGGGCCGGACGCGCTCGATCGCGGTCATGATCTCGGCTGCTTCCTCGGTCAGCCCGGCCATCGCGGCTACGGTCGCCCGGGCGCCGCGTTCGCCCAGGAAGAAGAAGTGGCCGCCGTCGACGTAGCGGGTGAGCCGCCGGGGTGCGGTCACGACGACGCGCCGGAAGGCCGTCCAATCGGCGTCGCTCAACTGGCTCAGGCCACCCGCGAGCATGTGATGGGCGGCCAAGCCGCGGGTGGTGACGCTGGCCCAGGTCGCCTCGTCAGTCAGGGCATGCTGCGGATCTGTCACGGCGCAGGGCATGATGCAGGCGCACAGCGGATAGTCGGCGACGGTGAACGAGCTCGCGGCCAGCAGGTCTGCGCGCAGGTCGGTCGCGGGCCCGCCGTCCATGACCGGCTCGGTCTCCGGGCCGCACAGCCGCGGCAATGGCGCAGCGGTACAGCGATCGGAATGCGTCCGGCACGATCACCGGACGGCCCTGGCCCGCACCGATGGCGGTCAGTTCCGCCTGCCACCGGTCGTCGCGCGTCGCGCCGTAGGCGTCGGTGGCCGACAAGGTCCGCAGCCCGCTGGCAGTGACCCGGTCCAGGGTGGCCATCCGTTGTCCGAGGCCGGGAAACGGCGGAGTCGCGGCGAGTGAGATCAGGCAGGCCTGGGTGAGGCCGAGCTCGCGCAGCGCCCGGGTGAGGGCGAAGGCGAGCTTGCCGCCCATGCTCCAGGCAGCGACGACGATCGGCCGGTCCGGGTACGCCTGCGTGCACTGCGCCGTGGCCCGGGCGATGACCTGGACCCACTCGGCGATGCCGAGATCCGGCACGGCGGGGCCGGTGGCGGGGTGATCGGACGGGTAGGACGGCGCCAGCAGCCCCCACCCGTGCTGCGCCAGCCAGTGGTCGAGGAAGTCACGGTGATCGGTGCCCGGATGCCCGTAGGCGATACGCGCGAGGATCCCGCCGCCGGTGAGGAAGACCAGCAGCGGACGCGCTGGTTCGCCGGCCCGGTAGTAGGCGAGAAACGGCAGCCCGGCGACAGTGGTACGTCGCTCTCCCGGAAATAGCAGCCCTCGATCGTTCTGCGTCGTCGTCATGACGCCCGCGCCAGCAGTAGCGGCAGGTCAGCGAACGTGCTGAGCAGGTGGGTATGGCGGGTCGGACCGAGCAACCCCACCGGGTGGGCACCGGACAGCACGCCGATCACCCAGCGTGCACCGGCGTTGGTGCCGCTTTGCAGGTCCAGCGCGGTGTCGCCGATGACCGCGACTGCGGCGACGTCGTGCACGCCGAGGGCCTGCATTGCGTGGAAGACCATGTACGGCATTGGCCGCCCGATGCCAACGTCCTCGGCCGTGACGAGCAGGTCTACGTCGGCCTGCCAGGGACGCCGCGCGATGATCCGCTCGGCGACCCCTCGCGCGAAGCCGGTGGTGAGGGCGAGCCGGATCCCGCTGGACTTGAGCGTCGTGATCGCCTCGGTAACTCCGTCGACCTCCGGGGCGTCGGCGAGGCCCGCGAGGGCGGCGGCGTTGAATTCGCCCAGGATCTCGGTGCTCAGGGCGTCGACGCGGTCAGGCGGGGTGCAGCGGCGGACGAGGGCGGTGATGGCGGCGTGCTTGGACGCGCCGCGGGCCTGGGTGAGATCGTCGTCGGTGAACGGGATGCCGAAACGGGTGAGCACGTCGTCGTAGACCAGGGCGACGACTCCGGCGTCGGAGATCAAGGTACCCGCGAGGTCGCTGACCACGAGTTCGGCGGCGCCGGGGGGCCGGACGGCGGCGTGACCCGGTCCGCCGCCCGCCGTGGCGCCGGCGTGGGTGAGGTGATGGTCATCTGCTGTCTCCTGCGCTCGGGGGCGGGACGGGCTGCTGTCGCGCGAGCCAGTTCTCCAGTGGCGCCAGCCGCTGGGTGTGGGCGATCAGTTCAGCCGTGATGTGCCGCAGCTGCCTTTGCTTCGGCCAGACGAGGGCGAAACTGCGCGCCAGGGTCTCGTCGTCGATGGCGACGACCCCGACCTCGCCGCGGGCGATGTCCCGGTCGAGCGCCCACGGCGAGGCGATCGTGACGCCGAGCCCGGCCTTGACCGCGGCCACCATCCCTTCGAACGTGTTGATCTCAATGGACACGTTGACATCGCGCGGGTGCAGCCCGTGGCTGTGGAAGTAGCGGTCCATGAGCAGGCGGGTGCCCGATCCGGCTTCGCGCAGTACGAGCGGCTCAGCGGCCAGGTCCCGCGGGTCAAGCGCGATGTCCCCGGTTGCGCTGGCACCGCCTGCGAGCCACCGGTGACCGGGTGGCGTGATGACGGCAAGCCTGTCGTTGAGGACGGGAGCGGTGTCGAGGTCTTCCCGGATGATCGGGTCGCTGACGATGCCGACCTCGGCCTGGCCGTCGGCGACGGCATCCATGACGGGTCCGCTCCCGGCGACCGTGCACGACACGGTGACCGGCGGACGGCCGGCGAGGAAGTCCCTGAGCAGCAGCGGCAGCACATTGCTCGCGACGATGGCGGTGACGCCGATCGTGATGGTAGTACCGAACGTCGACCGGCTGGCCGCGAACTCGTCCGCGGTGCGCTCGGTGAGCTCGAACACCTGCTGCGCGTAGCCGGACCAGGCGCACGGCCAGGCGGCGGTAAGGCGGACCTCCCGCGAGCCGCGGTGGAACAGTGGTTCGCCGAGCTGGCGCTCAAGGTTGCGGATGTGGAACGAGACGCCGGACTGCGTCATGTACAGGCTGATCGCGGCCTTGGTGAAGCTGCCGTGTTCGGCGACCGCGCACACGCACCGCAGCCGGGCATCCACCAGCTCGCGCCACCACTGGCTGGTCGGGCCGGGAATCACCCACGCGGCCGGCTCTGGGGGGCGGGGGTCAGGCACAGCGGCTTCCCGTTACCGCGTCGGCGGGCACGGCCATCTCTGCCCCGGGGCCCGGCCCTGGCGGACGCGGCGCCCGGTCCGCGGCCGAGCCGAGGCGTTCGCCGCCCGCGCCGCTGAAGACGTGCACATCAGCCGGGTCGCAGCGGACGTGCACACGGCAGCCGACCGGCGGCCTGCTCGCCTGCCCCGCACCGCACCGCGACAGGAGTAGAGCCCACGGTGAGGTGGACCACCCGGTCAAGCTCGGGGACGCCTCGACGACCGTGACCGTGCCGGTGAGACCGAGCCCGGAGGAGTGCTGGTCGGCGAGGCGAAGGTGTTCGGGGCGGACGCCAAGCACGACCGGCCCGCGGTCCGGCACGGCGTGCCTGCCCAACGCTGAGCAGCCGTCCGCGCCGACCGGAAAGAAGTTCATCGCCGGCGAGCCGATGAACCCGGCTACGAACTGAGTCGCCCGGCGCCGCGTAGAGCTCATCGGGGGTGCCGATCTGCGCGATGCGGCCGTCGTCGAGTACCGCGACCCGGTCGGCGGTGGCCATCGCGTCGTGCTGGTCGTGGGTGACGTTAATGCCGGTCGCGCCGGTCAGGCGGAGCAACGTGGCGATCTCGACGCGCAGCGCGCTGTGCAACTGCGCGTCGAGCCCGGATAGCGGCTCGTCCAGCAGGACCACGCTGGACTGGCGGGCCAGGGCGCGGGCCAGCGCGATGCGCTGCCGCTGCCC
Organism: uncultured Actinomycetota bacterium; assembly: GCA_963735315.1. Classification (GTDB taxonomy): domain Bacteria; phylum Actinomycetota; class Actinomycetes; order Streptosporangiales; family Streptosporangiaceae; genus Trebonia. Next base: position 182,703 of record CAVTKQ010000032.1, on the reverse strand, counting down.
GCCGGACATATCGCGCGGCTTGCGGTCCAGCAGGTGCTCGACCCGCAGGCCGGCCGTCTCGCGTGCGCGCTGCTCGGCCTCGGCCCTGCTCAGCTTCAGCCCGTACCGCAGGCCAAGCGTGATGTTGTCCAGGCAGCTCAGGTGCGGGTACAGCGCGAAATGCTGAAAGACGATGGCGACGTCGCGGCGGTGCACCGGGATACGTGCCTGGTCCACGCCGCCCAGCATCACCTGGCCGGCATCGGCCTGCTCCAGGCCGGCGATCACCCGCAGCAGCGTCGACTTGCCTGACCCGGACGGGCCGAGGACGGCGACGTTCTCTCCGTCCGCGACCTGCAGGTCGATACCGTTCAGCGCCTGGACCGGCCCGAATCGCTTGCTCACCCCGTGCACCCCGACCGCCGCCATCGGGGCTCAGCCCCTCTCTAGGTTGTTGATCTGCGCCACGGTCGCGTCGACCGTGGCGCCGGTGGAGGCGCCGCCCTGAAGCTTGCTCGCCATGTCGGTCAGGGCCTGGATGATCGGGCCGATGTTCTTGCCCTTGAACGCGTCCCAGCTGGTCAGCGGCTTATCGTAGGTCCAGGCGAACCGCAGCTGGCCGGGCACGTCCGCCCCGGCAAGCAACTGTGCCGCGGCGCCGGAATTGACCGGGATGTAGCTGTAGCCCGCGCCGCTGGCGGCCAGCGACGCCTCCTTGCCCAGCATCAGGCCGACCATCACGCTGGCGTCAGCCAGGCCCGGCAGGGGTCCTGGGACAGCACGACCCACCCGTTACCGCCTGAGGGCGCGTCGCCGGCGCTCCGCGCGCCGGGCGTCGGCAGTTCCTGCGCCTTCCAGGCGAACTTCGATCCGATATCCGACAGGCCCTGGCTGATGTAGGACGAGGGGGCCACGAAGAACGGCAGCTTGCCCGCCTCGAACTGCGCGAAGCCGTCCAGGTAGCCGACCGGCAGCAGCAGCTTGTCCTGCGCCAGGGTCCCCCACAGGCCCAGGGCCTGCTTGCCGAGCGCGGTACCGAAGCCGACGGTGCCGTCCGGCGCGGCGAACGTGCCGCCCGCATCCTGGACCAGTGCCTGAGCGAACCAGTCGCCCAGCCGGTCGGTGGACAGGTTCACCGACGGCTTCCCGGTCTTGGCGGTAACCGCTGTCGCCACGGTGACCAGCTGCGCGTAGGTCGTGATCGGCGTGCCGGGGTCGACTCCGGCCTGCCGCAGCAGGCCGGTGTTGACTAGCAGCACGGGAAGCGATACCTGGAACGGCGCGAGGTAGACCTTGCCGTCGACCGTGCCCGCGGGCAGGAACTGCCTGCGGTAGCCGCTGGGCAGCGCGGCGGGGTCGATCGGCGCCGGGTGGTACTGGTCCACCCAGAACCGCAGGTAGTTCAGGCCCGACATGATGACGTCGGGCGTCTTGCCGACCGCGATGTCCGACACGACCTCCTGGGTGAGGTCCGGGTAGTGCGTGCTCTTGCTGGCGGTGACGTTGATCTTCAGGCTCGGGTACTTGGCTGCCATCTCCTTGACGGCCACGTTCACGGCTGGCACCCCCTGAGCCCCGGTGGTCAGTGACAGCGTGGACTTGGCCGGATCGCATTTGCTCAGGTCGGTGGCGGCCGCCGCGACAGAGCCGCTGGGCACGCCGGCCTGCGGGGCGGCGCCCGACGATCCGCAGGCGGCAAGGGACGCGGCACCGATTCCGGCCAGGGCGAGCAGCACGATCGTGCGCAGCCGACGGGACGACTTGGTCATGGCAAGGTCCGTTCTTAGCTCAGTAGCCTGATGGATAGGGGCACGGTGGTCAGCCCGGCAGTTCTACTCCGGACAGTCCTCGGCTGAATTGCTTCTGCGCGACGAGGAAAAGCGCGACAATCGGGGCGGTGATGATCGCGGCCCCCGCGCACAGCGCCCCGTAGTCCGCCCCCTTGTCAACCTGCTCGAATACGGCCAGCGCGAGCGGCGGCGTCGCCAGGCTGTCGCTCCGGATGATGAGCAGTGGCCACAGGTAGTCGTTCCAGTGCGCGAACACCGAGAACACCGAGAACGCCGCGATCGCCGGGCGCGTGATCGGCACCACGACCTTGGTCAGGATGCGCAGATGCCCGAGCCCGTCGGCCCGGGCCGCCTCGATCAGGGCGCCGGGCACCGACAGCATCTGCTGGCGCAGCAGGAAAATACCGAACGCGCTCGTCATGAACGGCAGCACGAGGCCCAGCCTGGTATCGGCCAGCCCGGCCAGGTTCACGCCGATGAACAGCGGCATGGCCGTCGCCTGCCCGGGGACCAGCAGGCACGCCAGCACCATCGCGAGCCACCGCCCGCGGCCGCGGAAGCGTACCAGCGCAAGCACGTACGCAGCGGGAATGCAGGTCAGCAGCTGCAGCAGCAGGATCGACCCGGTGACGATCAGCCCGTTGAGCATCGCCTGCCCTAGCCCGCCCTCCGTCCACGCCCGGGCGAAGCTGTGCAGGTCAAGCGACGACGGCCACACCGGGATACCGCCGACGAGTGACTGGCCTTGCGGCGCCACCGCCGTGCGCAGCATCCAGTAGAACGGAAACAGCGACACAACTGCGGCGACCGTCAGCACGGCCCACTTCAGGACTCTGTACGTCGTCATGCCGACCCCGCGAACGCCCGGCGGCGCAGCAGGCTGACCGCGACCAGCACCACTAGCAGCAAGGACGACAGCGCCGCCGCCCTGCCCAGATCGAAATACACGAACCCGAGGCGCCATACCATCGTCAGCACCGTCTCGGACGACTCCTGCGGGCCCCCGGCCGTCATCACATTGACCGTGTCGAAGACCTGCACCGACATCAGCACCGAGATGACCGCGGCGAACACGAGCGTTGGCCGGATCATCGGCAGCGTCAGCCAGCGCAGCTTGGCCAGGCCGCGGACACCGTCGGTCCGGGCCGACTCGTGCAGCACGGCCGGCACGGTCGCAAGGCCAGCCAGGAAGATGATCATGCAGAACGAGGCGTTGCGCCACACGCCGACCAGGGCCACCGACAGCAGTGAGTACCGCGTGTCACCGAGCCAGTTCAGTGGCGCGATTCCGGCGTATCCCAGCAGCTGGTTGGCGATCCCGCCCTGCAAGGCGAAGATCCAGCGGAACACGACGGCCATCGCCACCAGGTTCGCCGTCATCGGCAAGAACAGCACCGTCCGCAGCAGCGCCCCGCCCCGCCCGACCCGTTCTGCGGCCACGGCCAGCCCGAGCCCGATCACAATGCTCGGGACGATCGTCATCCCGCAGTACAGAACGGTGTTGACCAGGGCGCGCACAACTGCCGGATCAGCGAAAAGCGCCCGATAATTGCCCAGTCCAGCCCACTGCCACGAACCACTGCGGGTCAACGGAACCGAGAAGAAACTGCAGGCCACCGCCAGCACCGTCGGCACCAGCACGAATACCGTCAGCAGGCTCATCGCCGGCGCCAGCAGGAAGGCCGGGGCCACCTGGCGGGCACGCCCTCCCTGGCCCGGCCCGGCAGTCATGATCGTCCCAGATGCCCGCTCCGCGGTGCTGTCGGTACCCTGCACGCGCCCGCCCTTCCTAGCTGACTTCCGCTTGTCAGGGCATCATGCTAAATACGCTCAACCAGCCTCAGATGGACACAAAATGAACGCCACCCGGTCCCACTGCGAGATCTGCTGATGCGAGCATCAGCGGGCCTTCATGCCGGAGAGCCAAAGCGTGCAGGCGGACAGCGTCCGGCCAGGAGCAGTCAGGGCGCCAGCGATCCGCACCGAGTCCGCGTAGAAGGCCGAGCCGGCCAGGTGGAATGCTAGCTGGCGCAGCGTCCAGGCGTCACCGGTGTTCTCGTCCAGCTGCTGATCGCTCAGCGACCGCAGGCGAACGTCCCAGATCAGCGCCAGCCGCCGCAGCCGGCTGCGGGCCTCGCCTAGGTCATCAGCAGTGAAGGCGGCGAGGTCGGCCGCCGTCGTGATCGCGGAGGCATGCCACCGGTCCGGCTCCGTGGGCCGACCGGCCAGCCGGGCCTCAAGTTCGGCCAGGTGATCAACAAGGTGGTCGGCCACCCGGCGTATCGCCTTGTGCGGAGTGTAGAGCCGGGCCGGCTCGCCTTCGACGGGTATCTCGGCGAGCGGCCATCCCAGCGCGGCCAGGTCACCGCCACGTCCAGCACGTGGTCCACCATCTGGGTCACGACATCAGCGGGATGCCTATCGTCGACCTCTGGTCCAGGATCAGTCACAAGCGATGAGCATGCCGTACAGGACTGACATTCCCGCCGCCGCGGTTCTGCTTGGCGACGCCGACCTGGCGCTGCTGCCGCGAACCGGGCACTTCCCCTGGGCGGACGACCCGGCCTCGTTCGCAGCAACCGTGGATGAGGTCCTTGCGCCGCCCGCTACCTGACGCCCCTGGCCGCGCTGCGGTGACCGCCCGAGGCTGCCGCCGGGTCGTGTCCTGGCCCGAGCGCTTCAGCTGAGCTGCTCGGCCAGCGCGACGATGATGCCCTCGGGGCCGCGGACGTAGCAGAGCCGGTAGCTGTCCTCGTACTGCTCCAGCTCGCCGACGAGCTCGGCGCCGTGGGCACGCAGGCGGGCGAGGACGTCCTCGATGTCTTCGACGGCGAACATGACGCTACGCAGGCCCAGCGTGTTCGCGGGCGCGTTCGGCTCAGCGCCGACCGCCGCCGGCGTGTGGAACTTCGTCAGCTCGAGCCGGCCGTGGCCGTCCGGCGTCCGCACCATCGCGATGTCGGCTCGGACACCGTCGAGCCCGCAGACGCGGTCCACCGACCGTCCCTCGACCGCCGTCTCGCCCTCCAGCTCCAGGCCGAGCTCGACGAAGAACGCGATAGCCGCCTCAAGGTCGTCGACAACAACGCTGACGTGGTCCATCCGCTTGATCGTCATGTGCTCAAGCATAGGAACCGGTAGTCAGGGTGCCAGCAGGTCGATGAGCGCGCTGACCATCTCCAGGCTGGGGCCGGCACGCCGGCCAGGCGGGCCAGCTCGATGGGCGCCTTGAGCAGGACGTCCGTCTCCAGGGGCTTGCCGGCCTCGAAGTCCATCAGCATCGACGTCTTGTGATCGCCGACCCGCGCCGCCCCGTCGAAGCGGCGCTCGACCGAGATCTTGGGCGGGCTGCCGAGGCGGGCGGCGATCTCGGCGGTCTCGTGCATCATCGCCAGGACCAGCTGGCGGGTGCCAGGGTGCGCGGCGATCTGCCCCATCGTGGCCCGGGTCAGGACGCTGACCGGGTTGAACGCCACGTTGCCGAGCAGCTTGAGCCAGATGTCGGAGCGCAGGTCCTTCTCCACCGGGCACTTCAGGCCGCCGGCGGTCATCGCCGCGCTGAACGCCGCGCAGCGCGCGGAGACGCTGCCATCCGGTTCCCCGATGGAGAACCGGGTGCCCTCGACGTGCCGGATGACCCCCGGTGCCTCGATCTCGGCCGAGCAGTACACCACGCAGCCGATCGCCCGGTCCGGCGGGATCACGGCCGAGACCGCCCCGCCCGGGTCGGCCGCTTCGACGCGACGTCCCCTCATGCGGGCCGGGCAGCCCGTGGAAGTACCACCAGGGGATGCCGTTCTGTGCGGCGACCACGCCAGTGCCCGGTCGCAGCAGGGGCGCGAGCAGCGGGCCCGCCGCCGCGTAGCTGTAGGCCTTCAGCCCGAGGAACACGATGTCCACCGGCCCGACCTCCCGGGGGTCGTCCGTGGCGTGCGGGTGAGCGCGGAAGTCGCCGCGCGGGCTGAGGACGGTGACGCCGGCGCGCCGCATGACCGCCAGGTGCTCGCCGCGCGCGATCAGGTGCACCTCGGTGCCGCCGCGGTGCAGTGCCGCGCCCACGTACGCGCCGATCGCCCCGGCGCCGAGGACCGCGACCCTCATTCGCCCGCCCTCATTCGCCCACCAGCCCGGCCAGGTTGCGGCGCTGGATCTTGCCCGTTGGCCCCTTCGGGATCTCGGGCAGGATGGTGACCCTGGCAGGCCGTTTGAACGCGGCGAGGCGGTCCCCGCAGTAGGCGATGAGCTCCCTGGGGGTGACCTCCGCCCCGGCCGCGCCCCGGAGCACGACGACGACGCCGACCTGCTCGCCGTACGTCTCGTCCGGCACCGGGTAGGCCGCCGCCTCGGCGACCGCGGGGTGGCCGAGCAGCACGTCCTCCACCTCGTACGGCGAGATCTTCTCCCCGGCCCGGTTGATCAGCTCCTTCACCCGGCCCACCAGCGAGAGGTAGCCGTCCGCGCTGAGCCGGCCGACGTCCCCGGTGCGGAACCAGCCGTCCCGGAACGCGGCCCGCGTCGCGGCCGGGTTATCGAGGTACTCATCTGACGACGGAGGGCCCGCGAACCGCCACCTCGCCCCGCTCCCCGGCCGGCACTGGCCGCCAGTCGTCATCCAGGACGGCGATCTCGGTGCCGGTCGCCAGCCCGACCGTCCCCGGCCGCCGCTCGCCGGGCGGCAGCGGGTTGGACGCCATCTGGTGGGCCGCCTCGGTCATGCCGTAGGCCTCGACGAGCGGCACGCCGACCGCCTCCTCGTAGTCGCGCCACAAGACCGTGGGCAGCGGCGCCGAGCAGGAGCGGACGAACCGGAACCGGTGCTCAGGACGGCGAGGCCAGCGCGCGGGCCTGGGTAAGCAGCCGCGCGTGGATGGTCGGGACCGCCGTGTACCACGTCGCGCCGTACCGGGCCGCCTCGTCCCAGAACGCCGACGGCCGGAACCGGGGCAGCACCACTGTCCCGCCGGTCGACAGCGTGGCCAGCACCGTGGCGACCAGGCCGTGCACGTGGAACAGGGGCATGACGCACATCGTCACGTCGTCACCGGTGAGCTGGTACGTCCGGGCGACCGCGCCGGCCGACGCGACGAGGTTGCGCTGCCGGATGGGCACGGTCTTCGGCTTGCTGGTGGTGCCGCTGGTGTGCAGCAGGAGCGCCAGCGTATCGGGACCGGCGGCATCCGCCCGCGGTTCCCCGGCCTGGCCGTCGACCTCCAGCAGGCCGTCCGCCATGCCGATCGCGCTGGCCGGCACGCCGGCCTCGGCCGCCGCGGTGGCGGCCCGGGCCGCCCCGTCGTGCAGCAGGCGCGATACCCGAAGGTCATCGAGCTCGGCGACCAGTTCCGCGACCCCCAGCGCCGGGTTCAGCGGCGCCGCCGCCGCGCCGCTGGCGACGACCGCGAGGAACGCCACGATCAGTGCCGGGCCGCCCGCGGCGGCCAGCGCGACCCGGTCGCCGGCCCGAACGCCCGACGCGGCAAGCCGCCCCGCCGCCCGGTCCAGGGCCTGCTGCAGTGCCCCGTACGAGAGCGTGGCGCCCGACCCGGGCGCCACCAGGGCCGGGTGGCTGTCAGACCTCGTGATGAGCTGGCGAAGGCTGGCGGGAGTGCTCACGGTCATGGCGCGTCTTCTCCTCACGGAGCCGGGCGGCGTCCCCCATCCCCAGCCATACCGCACGCCACGGCGCGTGTCCACTGGGCCTGGGGCGCGAGCCGCTCGCGGCCCAGTGGACCGGTGGTACCCGTCAGGGCAGTTTCCACTGCTGGTTGGTGCCGTCCGTCGCAGGCCCAGATCTGCACCTGCGTGCCGGAACCTCCGAACCCGGTGTCGTCCAGGCACTTGCCGGAGTTCGGGTTGACCAGCTCTCCGTTGGACTGCGGCTCCCAGACCTGGGCGCCGGTGCCGTTGCAGGTGTACAGGTCGACCAGGGTGCCGTTGGCCGTTCCCGCCGCGTTCACGTCGAGGCACATGCCGAGCACCTGAAGGGTGTCGCTCGGCCCCACCGTCCACTGCTGGGCGCCGGTGCTGTTGCAGGTGTAGACCTGGATCGGGTTGAACCGCGCGGTGCTGGCCGACCGGTCGTCCAGGCACAGGCCCTCGTACCCGGTGACCGGGCCCGTCGCGCCCGGGGCGCTGACGGCGGTGCCTGGCGCCACGGTCCACACGAAGCTCTGGCTGGCGTAGGCGCCATTGCCGTCCTTCGCGGTGACCGTCACCGTGCTGGTGCCGTCGGCGGCGGGGGTGCCGGAGATCACCCCGGCCGGGGAAATCGACAGGCCCGCGGGCAGGCCGGCGGCCGAGTAGGTCAGTGCCTGGCCGCTGGTGCTGTCCTGGCCGCTGAGGGTGACGGCGGAGGCGGCGTTGTCGGCCAGGCTGGCCTGCGGGCCCGGGTTGGCCAGGGTGACCGGCTGGCCCAGCTGGCCGGAGGTGACGGGCAGCGCGCGCGGTCAGGGGCAGGCTCGCGCTGGAGTCGCCGACCGAGATCGTGTAGTTGCCGGTGCTGGTGGCCCAGCCGTTGGAGCTGGTGTTCCAGTACTGCAGGTTCTGCTGGGTCAGGTTGAAGGTAACCGTGGCCGACGCCCCGGCGGCCAGGCTGACCCGCTGGAAGCCTTCCAGCTGCAGCGGGGGCTGGCCGGAGGCGGACGGGTCGGTGACGTACAGCTGGGCGACGTCCGCGCCGGAGCGGGAGCCGGTGTTGGTCACGGTGGCGGTCACGGTGGCCGCGCCGCCCGCGGTCAGCGACCCGACGTGCAGGTTGCTGAACGAGAAGGTCGTGTACGACAGGCCGTACCCGAACGGGAACAGCGGCGTCTGGCTCTTGCTGTCATACCAGCGGTAGCCGACGTCGATGCCCTCGGAGTACTGCACGGTACCGCCGGTGCCTGGCCACTGGGCGGTCGTGCTCGCGGGCACTTGCGACAGCGATGCCGGGAAGGTGACGGTCAGGTGCCCGGACGGGTTGGTGGCTGCCGAACAGGACGCTGGCGATCGCGGTGCCGTCCTTCTGGCCCGGGTACCAGGCCTCGAGCACGCCCTTGACGGAGGACAGCCAGGGCATGGTGACCGCGGAGCCGGTGTTGAGCACCACGATCGTGTTCGGGTTGGCCGCGGCCACCGACGTGATCAGGTTGTCCTGCGCTGTTCCCAGGTCGATGCTGGTCAGGTCGGAGCCCTCGGACTCGCCGAGGTTGGCGAAGACGACCGCGACGCTGGCCGCCGCCGCCGCCGATGCCGCCGAGCTGTCGGTGGAGCCGTTGTTGTAGGTGACGGTCGTTCCGCTGGGCGCGGCCGCCTGAATGCCCTGCAGCGGGGTGACGGTGCCGCTGGAGCTCACCGCCGCGCTGCCGCCGCCGTCGGTCTGCGGGCTGGTCGAGGCGTCCGCCCCGATGACCGCGATCGACGTGTCGGAGGAAGTCGAGCGGCAGGACGCTGCCGGAGTTCTTCAGCAGCACCGTGCCTTCCTCGGCCAGCTGCGTCGCGTCGTTCTGGTCGGTCGTGTTCGTCGCGATCGCCGACGGTGACCCGCTCGGCGCCTTGTCGAACAGACCGAACGCGAACATCTGGGTCAGGATGTCCGACACGGCCGAGTTGATCGTCGACTGGCTCACCGTCCCGGCGTTGACGGCATTCGTCAGCGCGGTGCCGTAGAACCCGTCGTTGCCGGGCATGTCCATGTCCAGGCCGGCGTTCGCCGACGCCGCCGTCGAGTGCGTCGCGCCCCAGTCCGAGGTGACGAAGCCGGTGTAGCCGAGCTGCTGGCGCAGCACCGTGGTCAGCGTGGTCGGGTTCTGGCAGGCGGCGGTGCCGTTGATCCAGCTGTAGGAGCACATCACCGACGAGGCCGCGCCCTGCTGCACCGCGGCCTGGAAGGCGGGCAGGTAGATCTCCTGCTCGGCCTGGGTGCTGACGACCGCGTTGTCGCTCGGAGGTGTTGCGGTTGGTTTCCTGGTTGTACACCGCGTAGTGCTTGACCTGGGCCATGGTCCCGGCGGACTGCACGCCCCGGATGTCCGCCGCGCCGATCTGCCCGGCCTGGTACGGGTCCTCGCCGATCGACTCGAAGGCGCGGCCCCAGCGCGGATCGCGCACGATGTTGATCGTCGGGCCCAGGTCGACCGTGGTTCCCTTGGCGGCCTGCTCGGCGCCGATCACCTGACCGTATTCCTGCTCGGCCGCCGTGTCCCAGGTGGACGCGACGTCGACCGGGGCCGGCAGCTGGGTGACGTTGCTCATCCCGTCGCCCACGCCCGCGGGGCCGTCCTCCAGGTTCATCGCCGGGATGCACAGTGAGCTGATCGCCGGGATGTTCCCGACGTAGCTCGAACCGGACACGCCGGTCATCATGGCGACCTTCTGGGCCAGCGACATCTGGGCCATCAGCTCGCTGACGCGCGTGGAGATCGGCGCGGACGAGTTGACCCAGGGACATGACGTAGCGGCGCCGCGGCCGCATGCGGCGCCGGCCGCGGAAACCGCCGCGAGCGGGGCGGCCACCACGGTGAGCACCACAGCCGCGATCCGCGTCCGGCCGAGTTTTGGCCGGAGTTGAAGTAGGTGCACGATGTCTCCTTGAAACGGCGGGCCTGAATCCTGTTTCCGGGCATTCGAAATTAGCTTTCGCAAACCGGTCGCGGGGAGCGGCAAGCGCGGCGGATAAGGCATCGCTTTGCCGTTCGCGGCGGAGATGGAAAGCCAGTAACCGGGATGAAACAACTCCAAACGATTTATGTCAATGGTCTAGACCCCCGGCTCCCATCGTCAGTCAGATCCGCCTTGCAATCGTTTGTAGTGGCGCCGCCAGGCAATACATGAGGAGCCTTTGCGGCCGATCCCGCCAGGACGGCGGTGCGTTCACGGATTTTTCACGGCGCCGCCGCGAAATTTACGGTTCATTAACCGGCCAGTGCCCGCGAATGACCAGTCAGGGTCGATCCGTGAAAGTCCTGAAGGTGTCAGGAATGGCCCGCTCGGGGTAACCCCTAAACGCTCGCGGCGCCCCGGCTCAGGCGTAAGCGGCATTCACGTGGAATGCGAAGCCGTGCGGGCCGCCCCAGGTGGGGGCGGCCCGCACGGCCGCGTCTTACTGAGTGCTGAGTCCCCGGTGGGTCAGAACTTGCCGGCCTTGACGCCGGCCAGCGTCACCCGGGAGACCTGGTAGGTTTCCACGGACGTCTTGACCTGCGGAAGCGTCACCACGGAGCTGATCGGCATCCCGGTCTTGGCGTTGATCGTCAGCACCTGGCTGCCGCCGTCGTTCAGCGCCGGCCCCGCCGTGAGGGTCAGCGTGGGCTGCCCGCCGGTCGTGGACTTGACCACGGTGACCTCGGGAATGGTCGACAGCAGGCGCAGGACGCCCGCCCGGATCTCCGGGTTGGCCGCCCCCCAGGTCAGCGCGTCAACGGCGTTGTTCCAGAGGGAGTTGTTGATCAGGTCCTGCAGGGCCTGGCCGTTGGGCATCGTCGGCGATGACCTTGCATCCCCTTCTGCGTGCAGCAGGGCTTGCAGGGCCGGCAGGTCCTTCGTCCCATATCTTCTTCCGGGCGGCGAAGCTGAGGAAGTAGTCGTTGGGCGTGGCGTTGACCATCTGCTCCCGGGCGGTGGCGAGGTCGCCGGTCGCCGCGTAGCTCGCCGCCGCTACCTCGCGGGTGTCAACGCTTTCGGCCTGGTTCTCGTGCTTGGCGACCGCCGTCGACGAGGGTCTTCTTGTCGTCTCCCGAGTACAAGGCGCCGCTGTCGGTGTACAGGCCGTAGTAGACCTGCATCAGCTTGCCGCCGATGACCTGGGTCACGATGACCAGCGACGAGTCTCCCGGCAGGGAGCCGCCGCTGGCCTTGATGTCGGCGGCCAGGGTCACCAGCCTGGAATCGACCGCGGGCGCCTGGGCGGCCGGTCCGGCGACGCCCCCGTCGACGACCCGGCCGGCGCCGCGGACCGGGGCGTCGACGTGGCGACGAGCACGATGGCCACCGCCGCCGCGACCGCGCCGATCCCGGCACCGATGCCGACCTTGCCCAGGCCGCCCAGGGTCCGGCGGCGGTTGCCCGCCCGGGAAAACCTCCCTGCACCGGGCGCCCCGGAGGCCGCCCCGGGCGGCCGGACTCGGCCATCGCCGCCCGCAGCGTCGTCCGCGCCCGCTCGTACGCCTCGGGCCGCGGGGGCGCGGTATCCCTCAGCTGACGGACCAGGTCCATCTCGTCCACCATCACTGGCTCTCCTTCACACTGTTGAGATCGGTCAGTAGCGCGGCCACGTCCGGCGCTTTCCGCAGCGCCATGCGGGCCTGGTGCAGCAGGCGGCGTGCCGTCCCGGCCGGCAGGCCGAGCGCCCGCGCGGCATCGGCGACGGTCAGGTCCTCCCAGGCGACCAGGGTCAGCACCTCTCGTTCCTCCGGCTTGAGCTTGGCCAGGGCCGTCCGGAGCACCGCCTGGGTGTCCACGCGGGCGTCCACCGCCGGCCAGGGATCCCACCCGGTCGCGAGGCTGGTCACGTCGGGCACGAGATCCTCGGCCGGCCGGGACCGCCAGTAGCGCCGCAGCCGGTTCAGCGCGACCCCGTACAGCCACGGCCGCGCCTCGGCGAACGACCGGTCATAGGTCCTCCGGGACTCGAAGGCCGCCACCCACACATCGCCGAGCAAGTCCTCGGCCGCCTCACGCCCCGCCCGCCGCGCGAGGTAAGCCCCGACCGCGACCTCGTGACGGGCGATCACCTCCATAAAGGCTTGCCCGTCGCCGGCCAGCGATCTGCCGATCAGTTCCGCGTCTGACGTCATGACCCTCCTCGCCTCTGTCCCGCCCTCCACCCTGAGATTGCCAACTCGCGCCCAAAGCGTTCAGGACCGGGAAAAGCACCGCGCGGGCCGGAACGCTCCGCCCGCGCTGGCGCGGGACCGCGCTGCCAGCGCGGCGGTCACCGGATTCCAGTGATGCGGTTTCACCTGCGTGTCCCTGACCATGGCCTCATGATCCTGCACCCGCCGGGTACGTGACCGGCTCAACGGGCACCTCGGCGCCGCCATGACCGCGGCTGACGCTCCCGGCCTTTCGTACTCCTCGGCGCCGGGGCGGTGGGTGCTGGCCGTCAGCGTGCTCGGCTCGGGGATCGCCGCGCTCGACGCCACGGTCGTCAACATCGCCCTGCCGACCATCGGGCGCGACTTCGGCACCGGCGTGGCCGCCCTGCAGTGGGTGATGAATGGCTACACGCTGACGCTGGCCGCGTTCCTGCTGATCGGCGGGTCGCTAGGCGACCGCTTCGGCAGGCGGAAGGTGTACCTGATCGGTACCGCGTGGTTCGCCCTGGCCTCGGCGGCGTGCGGGTTCGCCCCGGACGTGGTGTTCCTGATCATCACCCGGGTTCTCCAGGGCGTCGGGGCGGCCCTGCTGACCCCGGGAAGCCTGGCGATCCTGGAAGCCTCGTTCCGGCCAGCCGACCGCGCCCGGGCGATCGGCGCCTGGTCAGGCCTGGGCGGTATCGCTGTCGCCGCCGGGCCGCTGGTCGGCGGCTACCTCATCGCGGCTGCCTCCTGGCGGTGGATCTTCTTCATCAACGTCCCGATCGCGGTGCTGGTGATCGTGCTGAGCGCACGGCACGTCCCCGAATCGCGCGACCCGGACGCGGGCGGCAAGACCGACTACCCGGGCGCGGCGGCCGTGGTGGTGTTCCTGTCCGGCATCACCTTCGCGTTCACCGAGGCCCCCGCGCTCGGCTGGTCGTCACCCGCTGTCCTCACCATGGCGTTGCTCGGCGTGACAGGGCTGGCCGTCTTCCTGGCCTGGGAGCGCCATGCGGCGTCGCCGATGCTGCCCCTGTCGATCTTCGCCCAGCGGCAGTTCGCGGCGGTCAACGCCGTCGCGTTCATCGTGTACGCGGCGCTGACCGGGGCAACGTTCCTGCTGCCGGTGATGCTCCAGGTCGTATCGGGCTACTCGCCGCTCGGCTCCGGGCTGGCGCTGCTGCCGCTGACCATCATCATGCTCGCGCTATCGGGCCGGTCCGGGCAGCTCGCCGCCCGGATCGGGCCCCGCCTGCAGCTGAGCGCCGGCCCCCTGGTGACCGGTGCGGGCCTTGCCCTGCTCACGCTCGCCCCGTCCGGGTCCGAGCTACGTGCGGTACGTCCTGCCGGCGGTCGTCGTGTTCGGGCTCGGGCTGGCGATCACGGTCGCGCCGCTCACCGCCACCGCCATGAGCTCGGCGCCCGTCGGATCACGCGGGCATCGCGTCGGCGGTCAACAACGACGTGGCCCGGTTCGGCGGCTTGCTGGCCGTCGCCGTGCTGCCCGCGCTGGCGGGCATCACCGGCACTGCCTACCTGCACCCGGACGCGCTCGCCGCCGGATTCCGGACCGCGGTGCTCATCTCGGGAGCGCTGTGCGCCGCCGGTGGCCTGCTCGCCGCCGTCACGATCACCAACCCGGCACGCGGGCAACGCGACGCCGCCATACCCGAGCAGTGCCTGCACTGCGGCCTCGATGCGCCTCCGCTGACGACTACCACCGGCCAGGCGGCCGGCACCGGGTAGCCGGCACGCCAGGACCTTCACGGCGAGCCCGTGTCACCGCGTTCCGGCGATCTCGCCTCGGCGGTGAGCTGGCGGACCTCGAGCAGGTCAAGGCCGAGCGCTTCGATCTCGGCCAGGACGCCGTACAGCCCGGGCTGGTCCAGCACGCCGGTCAGGACCGTCTCTGGCCCCTGCCGCTCGCGATGCCATCGCCGGGAACGCGGACAGCAACGTGGCGCCGAGATGGCCGTTGATCCGGATCATGTACCTGGCGGATGCGGGGCCCATGCACCGATCGGATCGGACGCGTGACCAGGTGAGTCCGCATCGCGGACTGGACCAGCTGAGAGGCTGGCAGCTGGCAGCGCGCTGGGATCGAGTTCAGGCGTGGCATTCAGGGCAAATCACCGAAAGCCGGATCCGGCAGCTCCGCAGCTGATTCAGCGCGGGGAACTTCTCGCGTCCCTCGATCGCGCGGCGGAAGCCAGGGTAACGCTCATCTCGGCCCCCGCAGGCAGCGGCAAGACCTCGCTGCTGCGGGCCTGGGCGGACGGGCCGGGCCGGCCGCACCGGCTGGCAGTCGTCCAGGTGCGGCGCGACCAGCAGGACTCCCAGCAGTTCTGGCTCGCCGTCCTCAGCGCCATCCGGCAGGCCTCGGGCACGTCCGGCGAGGGCGAGCAGCTGGCGGCGACACCCGACTTCAACCCGGGGGCGATCGCCGACAGGGTCCGCTCGGAGCTCGCTGAGCACCGCGACCGCACCTTCCTGGTCATCGATGATCTCCACGAGCTGACCTCGCCGGAAGCGCTTACCCAGCTGACCCGGCTGCTGGAAGAGCTCCCCTCGCACGTGCACGCGATCCTCGCGACGCGGCGCAGCCTGCCGCTGCGGCTGCACAAGCTTCGCCTCGCCGGCGACCTGGCCGAGATCCGCACCGCGGACCTGCGCTTCACGCAGCGCGAGACCCGCGAGTTCCTGGAGGCCTCGGGCATCGCGCTGTCGGAGGCCGGGGCCGCGCGGCTGCACCAGCGCACGGAGGGCTGGGCCGCGGGCCTGCGGCTCGCGGCGATCTCACTGGCCGGCAGCCCGGACCCCGAGCGATTTGTCGCCGAGTTCTCCGGCAGCAGCCGGACCGTCGCCGAGTACCTGCTCGCCGAGATGCTGGAGCGCCAGCCGGCCGAGGTCCAGCAGCTGCTGCTGCGTACCTCCCTGCTCGACCGCGTCAACGGCGAGCTGGCGGACCTGCTGACTGGTCACGCCGGCTCCGAAGGGATCCTGCTCGACCTCGAAGACGCCAACGCGTTCGTCGTATCGCTCGATCCGGCCCGGACCTGGTTCCGGTATCACCACCTCTTCGCTGACCTGCTCCGGCTTGAGCTGCGCCGGAGGCTGCCCGAGCAACTGCCGGCCCTGCACCGGCTGGCCGCCGGATGGCTCAGCGGGCACGGTGAGATCGTCGACGCCATCCGGCATACCCAGGCCGCGGGTGACTGGCCCGACGCGGCGCGGCTGCTCGCCGACCACTCCTTCGGCCTGACGCTTGACGGGCAGAGCCCAGACCATCCAGACGCTGCTCCGGGCCTTCCCGCCAGGCGCCGTCACCGACGGCCCGGATATCCCTCTCGCCCGCGCGACCAGCGAACTTGCCCGGGGACACCTGGACGAGGCCGCCGCCCACCTGACAGTGGCCGAAGCCTCGATCACCGCAACCCCGGCAGGCCGCCGGCACCGCCTCGAAGTGGCGACCGCGGCGCTGAGACTGTCGCTGGCGCGCAAGCGCGGCCACCTCGCCGGGGTAGTCGAGCAGGTCAGGTTCCTTGCCTCGCCGGTAGCCGGGCAGTCTGACGAGGACATCGCGCTCGACAGCGACCTGCGCGCGGTGGCGCTCATGAATCTCGGAACCGTCGAAGCGTGGTCGCTGGGGAACCAGGACAGCCAGCGGCACCTGCAAGAGGGCGCCGATCTCGCGCGGCGGATCGGACGTCCTTACCTCGAAGTGGCCTGCCTGGCTGAGCTCGCCTTCGCATCGAAGATCGAGCCCTTCGCGACCACGCGGCGGCGGTGCCGAGGAGGCGATAGCGCTGGCCGAGCAGCACGGCTGGGGCGCGGAGCCGGTCATCTCGCCGGCGCTCGTGAACCTCGCGGGCGCTCTCATCTGGACGGGTGAATTCGACGAGGGCGATCGCTGGCTGCGGCGCGCCGCCCGCGCCCTGGAGACGGACACCGGGCCGCTCATCAGGCTGCTGCTGCACATGGGCACCGGCATGCTGTTCGCTGGCCGCCAGATGCGCCACCAGGCGCTCGCGGAATACCGCGCGGCCGAAGACCTGCAGGCCCAGCTGGCGGGCTCGCACGCGCTGGCGAGGCAGCTGACCGGCTGGCGGCTGGCCACCCAGGCCCGGCTCGGGCAGCTCAGCGAGGCCCGGGCGTCGCTGGCGGCACTGGACGACGGCCTGGCAAGCCTCGGGCGAGATCGGCAACGCCCGGGCGGCCGTCTGCCTCGCCGAGGGCGACCCGGCCGCCGCTCTCGCTGCCGTGCAAGATGTCCTGGACGGCACGGCTCCGGCCATCGGTTACGTGACCGTCGTTGAGGCAAGCCTGCTGGCGGCGCTCGCGCACCGCGAACTCGGCGACCAGCGCGCTGCCACCGCGGCCACCGAGAGCGCGCTGGCCCTGTCGGAGGCGGACCGGCTCGTCCTGCCGTTCGCGATGACGGGCTCACTCAAGCTGCTCGAAGCCATACCGCGGCATGAGACAGCTCATGCGGCGCTGGTGGCCGACATCGTCGAGGTCATCCGCGGATCATCCACGGCGCCGGGTAACGAGCCCGCGCAGGCCGGGACCGAGCAACTCAGCCCGAGCGAGCTACGGGTACTGCGGTACCTCCCGACGAACCTCTCCCGGCCGGAGATCGCCAGGGAGCTGTCGGTCTCGCTGAACACCGTCAGCACCCACATCCGCAACATCTACGCCAAGCTTCAGGCTCAGGATCGCTCCTCAGCGGTACAGCGCGCCAGGGAGATGCGGCTGCTCTCGGCCGACCCGGCCAGGTCCGGTCAGTACCGCTAGGCCGGCTTCTTGCGGCCGAAGAGCCAGTAGGCGGCCGAGCCGAGCGTGTTGCTGCCGCCCCAGATCTTCCAGAGGAGCTTCGGCCCGCGGACGAGCTCCGGCTGCCGCCGGCTGATGTCCCGGACGGTGACGGTCCCGACCACCGCCTGAATCGCCGTGCAGACGACGAGCACGGCGAGCTGCCGCTGGCCGAACTTCTGCTTAGCCATGTTGATTCGCCTCCCGATTATTCTCATTATCGAGAATGATAACCTAAACTGGTGACCGTGAACACGGCCGACCTCGTCCTGCATCCCGTGCGCCTGCGCATCTTGCAGGCGTTCCTCGGCGGCCGGCACCTGACGACCGGCGACCTCGCCCGCGAGCTGCCGGACGTCGCCCAGGCGGGACTGTACCGGCACGTCAGCCGGCTGGCGGAAGGCGGCGTGCTCGAAGTCGTGCGCGAGCGCCAGGTGCGCGGCGCGGTCGAGCGCACCTACGCGCTGCGGCAGGAGAACGCGTGGGTGGACGCCGACGCGTTCGCCGCCCTCGGCCCCGAGGGCCAGTCGGTGGCCTTCGCGACGTTCGCGGCGGCGCTGATGGCGGCCTACGACCGCTACCTCGCCGCGGGCGGGACGGATCCGGTGCGCGACGGCGTGAGCTACTCGATGAACGCGCTGTGGCTCACCGACGAAGAGCACCTCGACTTCCTGCGCGACGTCGCCAAGATCGTCGCGCCGCGGGCCGCCAACGGCCCGGCCGAGGGGCGCCGGCGGCGCCTGGCCGCCAGTGCCTTCTTCCCCGTGCCGGGCTCCCCCGAGGCCCGGCTCCCCCGAGACTGGAGAAAACGATGAGTGACCCGGTACGCCGCGAGGACGTCCGCTTCCGGTCCGGCGGCCTGACCCTGGCAGGCACGTTCGCGGTGCCGGCGGCCGACGGGCCCGTGGCGGCCGTGCTGATGCTGCAAGGCTCGGGGCGGACCAACCGCGATGACAGCGCGAAGGCACTGAAGGTCGACATCTTCCCGCAGGTGAGCGCGGCGATAGAGGGACAGGGGCTCGCTACCTTCCGCTTCGACAAGCGCGGCGTCGGCGACAGCGAGGGCGACTACTTCGGCAGCGACTTCGACGACCGCCTCACCGACGCCGTCGCCGCCGTCGAGTGGCTACGCACCCAGCCGGAAGTCGACCCCTCCCGCGTCATCGCCCTCGGGCACAGCGAGGGCGCGATGGTGGCGGTCAGGCTCGCCGCGGGCGCGGCGCCCGTGGCCGGCGCGATCCTGCTGGCCGGGGCGGCCCAGGCCGGCGAGCAGATCCTTACCTGGCAGGGCCGGCAGATCGCGGGCTCTCTGACTGGTGTCAGCAAGTGGGTGGTGCGGCTGCTGCGCATCGACCTGATCAAGTCGCAGCGGAAGGCGCTCAACCGGATCCGCTCGAGCAGCGCCGACGTGGTGCGGATCCAGGGCCGCAAGGTGAACGCCGCCTGGATGCGCCAGTTCATGACATACGATCCGGCACCCGAGCTTGCCCGGGTTGACGTGCCGGTGCTCGCCATCACGGGCGACCGCGACCTCCAGGTAGACCCGGACGACCTTGACCGGATGCGCGACCAGATCAAGGGCCCGTTCGAGGCCCTGCGACTCCCGGGCGTGACGCACCTGCTGCGAACCGAGGGGGCGAAGCGCGGGTTTTCCGGCTACAAGGAGCAGGTGCGCAGGCCCGTCGACCCGCGGGTGATCACGGCGGTGACGGGCTGGCTGGCTTCAACGGCGGCCGTGCGTTAGACGGAACCAGACGTGCCTGCGGCCGCCCGCGAAGTAATAGCCCCAGGAGTCCGCGACCTGGGCGATAAGCAGCAGGCCGCGGCCGAACGAGCGCACCCGTTCTGCGTAGGGTGGACTGCGTGACCTCTCCCGCGCTTCAGCAGCCGCAGTGGCCCGACGGTGACCGGCTAGCGGCGGCGGTGCGCCGGCTGGAGGGCCTGCCGCCGCTGGTGCTGGCGGCGGAGTGTGACCAGCTGAAGGAACGGCTGGCCGCGGTCGCGCGCGGCGAGGCTTTCCTGCTGCAGGGCGGCGACTGCGCGGAGACGTTCGCCGGCACGACCGACGGCAGCGTCCGCGGCAAGTTCCAGACGCTGCTGCAGATGGCCGTCGTGCTGACCTACGCGGCCAGCGTGCCGGTGGTGAAGGTCGGCCGGATGGCGGGCCAGTTCGGCAAGCCGCGGTCAGCGGCCACCGAGGTGCGCGACGGCGTGGAGCTTCCGGTCTACCGGGGTGACGCGGTCAACGGCATCGAGTTCACCGCCGCGGCCAGGACGCCTGACCCTGGCCGGCTGATCGAGGCCTACAACTGCGCGTCGGCCACGCTGAACTTGTGCCGGTCCCTCGCCGGCGGCGGCTTCGCCGACCTGCGCCAGGTGCACGCCTGGAACCAGGACTTCGTGGCCGGCAGCCCGGCCGGGCAGCGCTACGAGCGGCTGGCGGACGAGATCGACCGGGCGATCGCGTTCATGCACGCGTGCGGGGCCGACCCCCGCGAGTTCCAGGCGGTGGAGTTCTACTCCAGCCACGAGGCCCTGCTGCTCGACTACGAGCGGGCCCTGACCCGGCCCGGCCCGCGGCCCGGGCAGGCCTACGACCTGTCGGCGCACCTGCTGTGGATCGGCGAGCGCACCCGCGACCCCCGCGGCGCGCACGTCGAGTTCGCCCGCCGCATCGGCAACCCCGTCGCCGTCAAGATCGGCCCGGACGCCACCGCGCAGGACGTGCTCGAACTGGCCGAGGCCCTCGACCCCGGCCAGGAGCCCGGGCGGCTGACCCTGACCACCCGGATGGGCGCGGGGCGGATCCGCCAGGCGCTGCCCCCGCTGGTCGAGAAGGTCGCCGCCAGCCGGGCCCCGGTGGTCTGGGTGTGCGACCCGATGCACGGCAACACGGTGGAGGCGGCCAGCGGCCGCAAGACCAGGAACTTCGACGACGTGCTAGACGAGGTCGCCGGGTTCTTCGAGGTGCACCGCGCCCTCGGCACCTACCCCGGCGGCATCCACATCGAGTTCACCGGCGACGACGTCACCGAGTGCATCGGCGGCGGCCACCACATCGCCGAGAGCGACCTGAGCTACCGCTACGAGACGGCGTGCGACCCCCGCCTCAACCGCGGCCAGTCCCTCGACCTGGCCTTCCGCGTCGCCGACCTGTACCGCGGCCACCTCGCCCCCGAGACGTGACAATGACCCGGACGGCCGGCCCGCCCCGGTGGTCCAGTTGCCGTGCGGATGAGGCGTAGCGACGCACCCGTTCTGATGAACTCTGCGCGCTAGCGGCGCGGGCGGGCGGCGGCGCGGGGCCTGCGCCGGCGGCGCGGGCGGCGGGATTACTGTGGTTGCGGGAGGCAGCTATGCGCGCGTGGCACGTGGACCGGCCCGGGCCGGTCGGGACCGACGGCGGGGACGGGCAGCCGCTGGTGGCGCGGGACACCCCGGTGCCCGAGCCGGGGCCTGGTGAGCTGCTGCTGCGGGTGCTCGCCTGCGGGGTGTGCCGCACCGACCTGCACGTCACCGAGGGCGACCTGCCGGTGCACCGGCCCGGGGTGACGCCCGGGCACGAGGTGGTCGGCGAGGTGGTCGCGGCCGGGCCGGGCGACATGGCCGGCTTCGCGGTCGGCGACCGGGCCGGGCGCGGCCTGGCTGCGCTGGACCGACGGCACCTGCCGGTACTGCACGCGCGACGCGGAGAACCTCTGCCCCGCCTCGACGTACACCGGCTGGGACGCCGACGGCGGCTACGCCGAGTACCTCACCGTCCCCGCGGCCTACGCGCACCCGCTGCCCGGGGGCTACTCCGACGTCGAGCTCGCCCCGCTGCTGTGCGCCGGCATCATCGGCTACCGGGCGCTGAAGCGCGCCGCGCTGCCGCCGGGCGGGCGGCTCGGCCTGTACGGCTTCGGCGGCAGCGCGCACCTGGCCGCGCAGGTCGCGCTGGCCCAGGGCGCGTCGCTGTACGTGATGACCCGGGGCGCGCAGGCGCAGGAGCTGGCCCGGTCGCTTGGCGCGACCTTCGTCGGCGGGGCCGCCGACATGCCGCCCGAGCCGCTCGACGCCGCGATCCTCTTCGCGCCCGTCGGCGACCTGGTGCTGCCCGCCATGGCCGCGCTCGACCGCGGCGGCACGCTCGCCATCGCCGGCATCTACCTGACCGACATCCCGCCGATGTCGTATGACAAGTACCTGTTCCAGGAGCGGCAGCTGCGCAGCGTCACCTCGAACACCAGGCAGGACGCCAGGGAGTTCCTCGCGTTCGCCGCGATGCACAAGCTGTCGGTCACCACGCACGAGTACCCGCTCGACGCCGCCGACCGCGCCCTGGCCGACCTCAAGGCCGGCCGCTTCGACGGCGCCGCCGTCCTCGTCCCCTAGTCCCGGCAGCGTGCCGCCACCGGACGAGGTCGCGAAAGACCTGCTGTCGCGCGGCGCTTTGCCGTCCTATGGCACGCAACAGTTCCGGACTGCCAGCGCTGGCCGGCGATCTGCAGGACTGCAGCGCGGTAGGAATCGGGCGCTTGGAGGTCGGGCTGGTATTTGCCGTTGAGGGTGAGGTGGACCGTGCCGCACTCGGCCGGGCCGTCGGCCACCGCGACCGGCCCGCCGCCGGCGGCGACGCGGAAGGTCAGCGTGAAGCCGGCCCTCATCGGGCAGGCCATGGACATGTTGTCCCGAGCCCGGCCGCCCAGGCTGTTACCAGCGCCGCCGCCGCCGCTCCACCGGCGCGGACGTGATCGTACCGGTCCTGGTGTCCGCTGCCATCTCCCGGAGCCGCGATCGTCACCGCCCGCACGCCGCCGGGACCACTTCGGCCGCTGGCCTCGGCGGGCCCAGGCCACCATGGCCTCGGCCATGATGACGGCCTTACCGCCGCCCGCGTCATACACCTGCACGTTCTCTCCCGTAGGGGCAGCACGCGGGGACGGCGGCAGCGTGTACACCGTGTTCCAGCTCGGCGGCCCGATGATCACGTCCTGCCGCGAGTACCCGCGCGAGATATGCGCCTTCTCCCAGGCGAGCAGCACCGTAGGCTGGCCGCCACCTGCCGTAGCCCGTAGCGTCCTGCTGCGTGGCGGCGACTTCCCCTGCCCGGCGCGCCGTTGAGAGCCCGCGACGGTTCCGCGAGCCGGACCGCCCGGGCGGCACGACGAACGACGCCAAAATCACCCGGGCATCAGCCGCAGCCTGTTGCTCCGGCGTCCCGCCCGCCGCTCCGCTGGCGGTAGCCCTAGCCGCCGTGGCACCAGCCGCCGGCGCAGGCCGCCGCGGGTCCTGCAACGGCCACCGCGAGCAGCAGCGGCACGGATCGCCGCGCACCATGAGTCATGCCCCTTGGACGCTCCCGGCGGCCCTGTGGTTCCGCCGCCTCCGTGCGTTCTGCCCCCGTGACGAGGCGTGAAGCCGGGGGTTAGCCCTGGCCGGCGTCTTGCTGGCCCTAAGCAGGATGGCGAGTTCGCGGTCGCTGACCTGGCGTGCGGATCTGCCGAGCTTCCTGAGAAAGCGCCTGCGCCTGCCCCCACCCAGCGTCAGGAAGTTGCCGTCAGCAGCCTCATGTAGCGGCGGAGGCTGCCTGTCCCGGGCGTGACGTAGCGGCGGATGGCCGTCATCAGCTCGGGGTGGTCGGGGGTGGGGAATCGCACGAGTGCATCCTGGTGCTGGCTGGCCGATGGTATGAGACATCGGCACTCAGTGTCTCACCGCCTGGTCTGTGCGGGGATCACGCTCACCTCGACGGCGTCACCTCGAACACCAGGCAGGAAGCCAGGGAGTTCCTCGCGTTCGCCGCGATGCGGAAGCTGTCGGTCACCACGCACGAGTACCCGCTAGACGCCGCGGGCCGCGCCCTGGCCGACCTCAAGGCCGGCCGCTTCGACGGCGCCGCGGTCCTTCCCCTGTCCCGGCGGCTTCCCATTCGAACCCGTCCGGGTCGGTGAAGGGGCCGGCGTCTGCGACGAGCGCGAGCCGGTGCGAGCCGCTGCCCTCCGGGGGCACGCCGGCGTCCTTGGCCAGGGCCCGGCGCCCGTAGAGCGCCAGCTTGACGGGGCTGGACGGGAGGGCGAACTCGACGTACTTGCCGAAGCTCTTCCCGACGGCGAGACCGTGGTCGGTGTAGAACCGCTTGCTCGCCGCTATGTCTTCCGCTCCGAGCAGGACCACGATCTGCTCGACCTGCCTGGTGGCCGGGCCGGTGTCCTTCTTCGCCGAGGTAGCGATCTTCCAGATCGCCCCGTCCGGCGCCTGCACGACGCCGCCGTGGCCCCAGAAGGACTTCGTGACCGGCTTCAGCGCCGTGGCGCCGGCGTCAAGGGCCCCGTCGACGAGTGCCCGGACATCGGCGGGCTGCGCCACCGTGAGCGACAGCGTGAACCAGCGGAAGCCGTCGGTCGGCGGCTGCGCCGACCTGAACCGCAACGGCTTGTCCAGCCCGAAGGCGGCGGTGTAGAAGCGGTGGGCGGCCGTTGGGTCGGCCACGTCCAGGGTGATTGATTCGATGGAAGTCATAAGTTCACGCTAACCAGGGCGCCGCGACCGGCGCTTCTCGAATCCTGCTCGATCTTGCCGCTCGTAGTAGAGGTCGGGGCGGAGCAAAATTTACTTCGGAAAATCCGCCAGAAACATCCCTGCCCCAGGGTGAGGTGTGAGCGAGAGGAGAGACCCGCGTTTGAAGTGGTAGACATCGAAAGCCCGGCGCCCGTTCCGTCCGGGGTACTCGAAGCGTTCTGGCGCTACGACGCCGCCCTGCTCGCGAACGACAAGACGACCCTGGACGAGTTGTTCCTGCCCGGCCCGGACACGCTGCGCGGCGACGGGCGCAACCTGCTCGTCGGGCATGAGGCGATCAGTGGCTTCCGCTCAGCGCGCGCGGCGATCCCGACCCGCGCGGTCACCCGGCTGCACGTCCGGGTGCTCGCCGCCGACCACGTGCTGATCATGGCGCGCACGGCCGACGGCGCCGCGACCGGGCTGCAGACCCAGCTCTGGCGGCTGACCGAGGCGGGCTGGCGGGTGGCGGCCGCCCACGTGACCCTTCCGTCGGTGCCGCCAGTCGCGGGGTCGCCCCCGGCGTTCGACCTGTCGGTCTGGCGGGTGGTCGGCGCGCCGCTCGCCCCCGCGCTCGGCTCCGGCCCGCTCGACGGGTGCGGCGTCGCGGTCAAGGACCTGTTCGCGGTCGCGGGGCACCCGGTGGGCGGCGGGGTCCCCGCCTACCTCGCCGGGCAGCCGCCCGCGGCCGACGTCGGCGTCGTGCGTGACCGCCCTGCAGCGCGCCGGGGCGCACCTGGCCGGGATCGCGCAGACTGACGAGTTCGCCTACAGCATCGCCGGCCGCAACGCGCACTACGGCGCCGCGCCGAACCCGGCGGCACCCGGGCGGCTCGGCGGTGGCTCGTCGAGCGGTCCTGCTGCCGCGGTGGCCCTCGGCCAGGCGAAGATCGGCCTCGGCACCGACACCGCCGGGTCGATCCGGGTGCCTGCCTCCTACCAGGGCCTTGTCGGGTTCCGCCCGACCCACGGCGTGATCGAGGCCGACGGCGTGCTGCCGCTGGCCCCGTCGTTCGACACTGTCGGCTGGCTCACCAGGGACGTCGCCGCGAGTCGCGCGGTTGCCCGGGTCCTCCTCCCGCCCTCGCCGCCGGGCAGCCCCTCATCCTCGCGGCAATCCTGTCGCGCGGACCGTCCGGCTGCCGGCCGTCGAGCGCCTCGCCGGGCCGGCCACGCGCACGCTGTTCGCCGAGCGGGTCAGGCAACTGGAGGCGGCTGAGCTGCTGCCGGCCGCAGAGCAGGCCGAACTGCCAGGGGAGACCCTGGAGGACTGGTTCACCGCGTTCCGCACGGTGCAGGCCCATGAGGCGTGGCAGGCCGCACGGCGCGTGGATCGCCGCGCACCCAGGTGCGCTCGGCCACGACGTCATGGCACGGTTCACCGCCGCCGCAGCCGTCACCGAGAGGCAGGCGGCAGACGCCCTGGCCGCCGTCGCCAAGGCCCGTGCCGACCTGACGGGGTGGCTCGACGGCGCGGTACTCGTGCTTCCGACCGCGCCGGGACCCGCTCCGCTGCGGACCGCCGACGCCGCCGAGATCGACGACGTGCGCGGGCGCACGCTCCGGATGAGCTGCCTGGCGCCGCTCGCCGGCGCGCCCGCAGTCAGCCTGCCGCTGACCGGGCACGTCGCCCCCGTCGGGCTCTGCCTCGTCGGCGGCGCCCGGTACCGACGCCGCACTCCTCGCACTGGCAGAAGCACTGGCCGGCCTGGACAGCCCGGACGGAAAGCCGTGACAGAAGCCCGTGCACCGCTACCGCACCGCAACCGCTGGCACATCCCGGCCGATCGCGGCCCCATCGACCTGCGCCGCGCCGCCGTCCCCCGGCCCGCCGTGCTGGGCGCGAGCCCGCGCGACGTCGTCCTCGACCTGGCCCGTACCGCCCTCGTGGTCGTCGACCTGCAGAACGACTTCTGCGCGCCGCAGGGCTGGCTCGCCTCCATCGGCGTCGACGTCTCCGTGCTCGCCGAGGCGGTGTCGCTCAGCGACAAGCTGGCCGCCGCAGCCCGCGCGGCTCGTGTCCCGGTGATCTGGCTGAACTGGGGAAACCGCCCCGACCAGGCCAACCTTCCGCCGGGCGTCGCGCACGTGTACGACCCGGACGGCACCGGGGCGGGGATCGGGCACGTGCTCCCCGCCAGCGGCGCCCCGGTGCTTACCAAGGGCAGCTGGGGCGCGGCGCTCACCGCCCCGCTGCGCGCCGAGGACGGGGACATCCTCATCGACAAGTACCGGATGAGCGGCTTCTGGGACACCGAACTCGACAGCGTTCTCCGCAACCTCCGGGTCGACACGCTGCTGTTCGCGGGCGTCAACTCCGACCAGTGCGTGTACGCGACGCTGATCGACGCCGCCTGCATCGGCTACGACGTCGTCCTGCTCACCGACGCGTCCGCGACCACGTCGCCGTCCTACTGCCACGAGGCGACCATCTACAACACCCGGCAGTGCTTCGGCTTCACCACCACCGCCGCGGAAGCCCTCACCGCCCTGGCACGGGAGGCCGCCCATGAGTAGCCGCGCACCGATCGTCCGGCACCTCGACGACGCGCTCCCCGAAGCTGATCTCGCCTGCGGACACCGTCCGTCTCGCCACCCTGGTCCGGCCGTCCGACGGGACCGATACCAGCGTCTTCTTCGAGGTGTGGGAGCCGTCCGGCGCCCAGCCGCCGAACTCGCATCCCGACTCCACGGAAATCTTCGTCGTCCTGCGCGGCGAGGGGCGGGCCTTCAGCGACGAGCACAGCGTCGGCCTGCGCGCCGGCGACGTGCTGATCCTGCCGCCCGGCTCGGTGCACCGCATCGTCAACACGTCGCCGACCGAGCGGCTCTACACGGTCACCATCATGGCCAACGACCCGGGGGCACTGCCCGGCGGCTTCGCCGCGCTCGTCGACCGGGGCACCCGGTCAGCTGGGATGCCGCCGACCGCGCCGTGCTCGAAGGGTAGCCGCAAGGCCGGCTGGGCGGCTGCGGGCGTCGCCGCCTGGCGGGAATACTGTGTTCCACTCATGTTTCTAAGGCGTGGCGAGCGCCGGTAACCGTGAATTGCGCCGGCCGTCGTCACCCGGCCGGCCGCCACGAAACGTAGCTTTCATCATCGCGAAATGCCGTGTCGACGATCCGGCCGCACCGTGTTGGTGTGATGAACATTCGGGCGCTGGCGGGCGACGCCTGGGGCGCCGCCGTACGCGCGGTGCCCCAAGCGCATGACGCACGGCCCGTGCGCCGGAGTCCGCGCCGGACGGGGCCTGTGAGGTACCGGCTGCCGGACGGTGTTCCTACCTCGACGTCCCCGACCACGACTGGCCGTACCAGGACACGCGGATTCCCGCGCCCGGCGGCGCGGCTGCCCGGCAAGTGCCCGTCACCGCCGCGGCACCTGCCCGCGGCCGCCGGGCTTCCTGGCCGCGGCGGCGGCGCGTCCGGTCGTGGTCGCCGACCTGGTCGCCCCGCCGCTGTCCGCCGACGGGATCCGGGCGTGCGCGGCCGAGCTCGCCGGGTTCGCCGACGCGGTCCTGACCGGCGACCACCCCGGCGCGCGGGTGCAGTTCCCGCCGTCCTACCGGGTGCGGCTGCTCGCCGACGCGGGGGTCGCCGGGTGGGCGGGCATCAACTGCCGTGACAGGAACCGGGTCGCGCTCGAGGGCGAGATCGCCGCGTGCGCGGACGCCGGGGCGGCCGGCGTGCACTGCGTGACCGGCGATCACCCGGCCGCCGGGCACCGCCCCGACGCCGCCGCCGTCTTCGACCTCGACAGCATCGGGCTCGTCGAGCTGGCCCGGTCGATCCGGGGCGCTGTGCTCGGTGGCGCACGCCCCGGCCGCGCCGCCCGCGGGCAAGCGCCTGCCAGGCTGCTCGCCAAGATCGCGCCGGGGCCGACGTGGTGTTCGTGGACCACTGCGGGGCGAGGCCAGCTCGCGGAGCCGTCGCGGCCCTGCGGGGCCGGCTTCGCGGCCTGCTGCTCTGCTGCGTCCCGTCGTGACCAGCGCGGCCGCCGCCGAGGTCATCGCGTCCTTCGCCGCGGACCGGCTGCCGCCCGGCTACCTCGACGCGATCATGAGCGCGCCCGACCCGGCGGAAGCGGGCGTCGCGGCGGCCGTCCGGCTGGCGCACACGGTGCTGGAGATGCCGGGCGTGGACGGCGTGAACCTGTCCGGGGCCGCCGAACCGGGAAACGAGCTGGCCGTCGACGCGGGCGATGGCCGAGGTCGCCCGCCGGGTGCTCGGCGCGGCGCGGGCCGCAGGTCAGCTGCGGGCCGCACGTCACGACGGTGGCCGTCCGTGAGCTGGCTGCGGTCCGCGCGGACCGCTCGACGGGAGAACTGGTCGACGTCGAACTCGCCGGCGGCCTGATCGCGCAGGTCATCCCGGCCGCGGGAACGCGCCTGCCGGGCGACGAGGACCTGTCCGGCCAGGTGCTCATGCCGTCGTTCGTCGAGCCGCACGCGCACCTGGACAAGGCGCTGACCGCGTCGCGCGCGCCGAATCCCGCCGGGAGACCTGCTCGGCGCCATCGAGGCGATGCAGGACATCGCCGGCACCCTGACGCACGAGGACATCGTCACGCGCGCCGAGCAGGCGATCCGCATCCACCTCGCGCTCGGCACGACAAGCGTCCGCACGCACGTGAACGTCGGCGGCCCGATGGGCATGCGGGCGCTCGCCGCGCTGATCGAGGTGCGCGAGCGCTGGCGGGGCCTCGTCGACGTGCAGGTGGTGGCGCTGGTGTCGCATCCGCTGGCCGGGCAGGCCGGCAAGGACCTGCGGCGGCGCTCCGGGAGGGCGCGGACGTGGCGGGCGGCTGCCCGCACCTGGACCCGGACCCCGACCGCGCGGTGGGCATCTGCCTGGACGCCGCCGGCGAGGCCGGCGTGCCCGATGGACCTGCACACCGACGAGACGCTGAACCCCCGCATGCTGACCCTGGCGACCATGGCCGACCTGGTGACGCGAACCGGCTTCCCGCACCAGGTCACCGCCAGCCACTGCGTGAGCCTCGGCGTCCAGGACGCCAGGCACGCAGCAGCGGGTGGCCGAGGCGGTCGCCGCGGCGCGGATCGCCGTCGTCGCGCTCCCGCAGACCAACCTGTACCTGCAAGGACGCGACCACCCGGCGGCCACGCCGCGCGGCCTCACCGCCGTGACGGCGCTGCGCGAGGCGGGCGCCACGGTCGCGGCGGGCGGCGACAACCTGCGCGACCCGTTCCACCCGGTCGGCCGCGGCGACGCGCTCGAGGTCGCCGCGCTCATGGTGACCTGCGGTCACCTCGACCCGGCGGCCGCGCTTGAGTCGGTGACCGCGGCGCCGCGCGCCGTGCTCGGGCTGCCGCCGGTGCGGATCGCCCCGGGCTGCCCCGCCGACCTGGTCGCGCTGCCCGGCGGCGACGCGCTCGAGGCGCTCGGCGCGGCGAGCGCGCACCGCACCGTCTGGCGGGCGGGCCGCGTCGTGGCCCGCACCAGATCCCTCGCGCACCGCCCGACAGTCCCGTCCCGCGACCTGCCATCGAACTGGAAGGAGCCGCCCCATGACGACGGCGACCCGCGCGCCGGCGCTGCGCTTCTCCGGCGTCACCAAGCAATTCTCCGGCGGCACGACCGCGCTCGCCGAGGCGAGCCTGGAGGTGGCGCCGGGCGAGTTCGTCTCGGTCGTCGGGCCCTCCGGATGCGGGAAGAGCACGCTGCTGCGCATCGCCAGCGGGCTCGACGACATCACCGGGGGAAGCGTCGACGTCGGCGCGAAACGGCTGGGCTACGTCTTCCAGGACGCGACCCTGCTGCCGTGGCGCACGCGTCCGCCAGAACGTCGGCCTGTTCGCCGAGCTGGAGAAGATGGGC
Source organism: uncultured Actinomycetota bacterium (assembly GCA_963735315.1). Classification (GTDB taxonomy): domain Bacteria; phylum Actinomycetota; class Actinomycetes; order Streptosporangiales; family Streptosporangiaceae; genus Trebonia. The sequence continues at coordinate 152,972 of CAVTKQ010000032.1, read as the reverse complement.
AAGGCCGAGCGCGACCGCAGGATCGCGGAGGCGATCGAGCTCGTCGGCCTGACCGGCTTCGAGAAGCACCTGCCGCACCAGCTCTCCGGCGGCATGCGGATGCGGGCGTCGCTGGCCAGGTCGCTGGTGCTCGACCCGGACGTGTTCCTGTTCGACGAGCCGTTCGGCGCGCTGGACGAGATCACCCGGGAGCGGCTGAACGACGAGCTGCTCCGCACGCACCGAGCTGCGCGCGTTCGCGGCGCTGTTCATCACCCACTCGGTGGCCGAGGCGGTGTTCCTCGTCCACCCGGGTGGTGGTGATGAGCGCGCGGCCGGGCCGCGTGATCGCCGACATCGCGGTCCCGTTCGACTACCCGCGGGTGCCCGAGCTCCGCTACACCCCCGAGTTCGCCGCCCTGTGCGGCGAGGTCTCCAGCCACCTGAGGAGCGTGTGATGAGCGCCGCGGAAACCGGCACCAGCCTCGAGCGTGACCACGCAGCCCTGGATCCAGGAACGGGCGGTGGCGACTGCCGCAGGCCCGGCGCCTGCCGTCCCGGGCGGGCGGCGCCGGGGGCATCGCGGCGCGGCTCGGCACCAGGATCGGGCCTGCCGGTCGCGGTGGCCGGGGTGATCATCGGCCTCTGGTACCTGGTCTCCGACGTGGTGCTCAACCAGTACCAGCGGTTCATGCTCCCGCCGCCGCACCGGGTCCTCGAGGTCGGCTTCTTCACCTGGTCCAACTTCACCGCGCTGATGAGCGCGCTGCGGCACCACGGCGGAGGTGACGTTCAGCGGGCTGGCAATCTCGATCGTGCTCGGCGTCGGCACGGCGCTGCTGATGAGCCAGGCCAAGTGGGTGGAGAACGCGCTGTACCCGTGGGCGGTCGTGCTGCAGACGGTGCCGATCCTCGCGCTCACCCCGTTGCTCAGCTTCTTCTTCGGGTTCGCGCTGACCAGCCGCGTCATCGTCGCGGTCATCATCGCGTTCTTCCCGATCGTCTCGAACACGCTGTTCGGCCTGCAGTCGGCCGACCGGGGCATGCACGACCTGTTCACGCTGCACAAGGCCGGCCGGTGGACACGGCTGTGGAAGCTGCAGTTCCCGGCGGCGCTGCCCGCCATGTTCGCCGGGTTCCGGGTCTCCGCCGGGCTTGCCGTGATCGGCGCGATCGTCGGCGAGTTCTTCTTCAAGCAGGGCCAGCCCGGCCTCGGCACGAACATGTCGGTCTACACCTCGCTGACCGAGGGCGAGCAGCTGTGGGCGTCGGTGCTCACCGCGAGCGGGCTCGGCATCGCCGTCTTCGTCTTCTTCGGCTGGCTGTCGCGGCGCGTCGTCGGCCGCTGGTACCAGCCCGAGCGCCGCTGACCGCTCCCTGCTCCCGTCACCTCTGCGCGCCTGCTCCCGGCAGCACCCGTCGCTCGGCTTTAGCACCGGCAGTGCCGCCGGCCCGCCCAACACGCCAAACACCGGCCGTCAGCGGCCTTGACCATACTGGAGGACCACTTGATTCCAGGACGCAGAATGAGACTCGCCGTCGCGGCGGCAGTCGGCGCGGCGCTCGCGATCACCGCCACGGCCTGCGCTAGCAGCAGCAGCAGCAGCAGCCCCGCGAGCAGCAGCGCCGCGACCTCGGGCAGCACCGCGACCTCGGGCGGCACGGGCGCCGTCCCCGCCGCCGACAACCTGAAGGCGGCCGGCTGCCCGTCGACGATCGTGCTGCAGACCGACTGGAACCCCGAGGCGGAGCACGGCGGCCAGTACGAGCTGCTCGGCCCCAACCCGACGATCAACGCGGGCGCCAAGTCCGTGACCGGCGAGCTGGTCGCGCACGGCGGCGTCGACACCGGGGTGCAGCTCCAGATCCGCGCGGGCGGCCCGGCGATCGGCTACCAGACCGTGAGCTCGCAGCTGTACAAGGACTCCTCGATCACCCTCGGCTACGTCGGCACCGACGAGCAGATCGCGCTGTCGCAGACGCAGCCGACCGTCGCGGTGCATGGCCGGCCTTGCAGATCAGCCCGCAGATCATCCAGTGGTCGCCGCAGGCGCATCCCACCTGGAAGACGATCGCGGACATCGGCAAGACCAGCACCAAGGTGCTCTACTTCCAGGGCGCCTCGTACATGGACTACCTGACCGGCAAGGGCATCCTGAAGCAAGAGCCAGGTCGACGGGAGCTACGACGGCACCCCGACGGTCTTCGTCGCCTCCGGCGGCCAGTACGCGGTGCAGGGCTTCGCGACCGCCGAGCCCTACATCTGGTCGCACGACGTGCGCTCCTGGGACAAGCCGCTGAAGTACGAGCTGATCGCCGACGCCGGCTTCAACTTCTACCAGCAGGCGATCGGCGTCCGTAAGGACAAGCTGGCCGCGCTCACGCCCTGCCTGAAGAAGCTCGTGCCGATCATGCAGCAGGCGATCGTCGACTACGTCGCGAACCCGGCGCCGACCGAGAAGCTGATCCTCCAGCTGGTCACCGCGTACAACAACGGCTGGGTCTACACCCAGGGCACCGCGGACTACGCGGTCGCGACGATGAAGAAGCTCGGCATCATCGGCAACGCCCCCGACGGCACGCTCGGCGCGTTCGACGACGCGCGGGTGCAGCAGCTGATCGGCATCCTCGCGCCGATCTACGCCAAGCAGGGCAAGCAGACCCTGCCCGGCCTGAAGCCGTCCGACATCGTCACCAACCAGTTCATCGACACGTCGATCAGCCTGAAGGCGTGAGCCGAGCGGGCAACCGCCTGAGGTCAGGGAAACAATGCCGGACACCGCGCCTCGGATCGCCGGCCCGGGCGGAGCCGGGGAGCGCGCGCTCCCCGGCTTCGACCGGGCCGTGCTGCCCGAGTCACCCCGATCCCGTTCGGACGTCATCGAGTCCCTCAAGGCCGACCTGCCGGCGACGCTCGGCCCGGCGCCGTGCTGGCGACGAGGCGCGCCCGGCTCTCCGCGTCGCACCGACTGGGCGCACATGAGCCCGGTGCTGACGCCGATGCTGCCCGGGCGGCGTCGCCGACGTGGTCGTGCGGCCGCGCGACGCCGACGGGAATCGCCGCCGCGGTCGGCGCGGCGCACCGGCACCGCGTCCCGGTCACCGTGCGCGGGCAGGGCACCGGGAACTACGGCCAGGCGATCCCGCTGTACGGCGGGCTGGTGATCGACACCAGCCGGGCGAGCCGAATCATCGGCGTCGGCGACGGCGAGATCACCGCCGAGGCGGGCGCGTCGTTCGTCATGATGGAGAAGGCGGCCCGGAAGACCGGCCAGGAGCTCGCCATCCTCCCGTCGACCGTCGGCTCCACCATCGGCGGGTTCATCGCCGGCGGGTCCGGCGGCACCGGCTCGATCGCCAACGGCGCCATCTGGGACGGCTACATGCGCTCGCTGCTCGTCGTCCCGTGCACCGACGACGCCACCCCGGTCGCAGGTGCCGTTCCCGGACAACACCGCGATGGCGCACGCGTTCGGCGTCAGCGGCGTGATCGCCGAGGCGACCGTCGAGCTGCGCCGGCCAGGACCTGGACCGGGCTGTTCGCGTCGTTCCCCGACCTGGACAGCGCGGTCGCCGCCGGGCGAGGCGCTGTTCGACCTCGAGCCGACGCCGCGGCTGCTGTCGCTGGACGAGGCCGGGATCGTGGCGACCTACCGCCCGGTCGATCCGGCCATGCCGGCCGACCGGGTCAGCCGTCCGCGGCATCGTCACCGCCGACAGCGTGCCCGCGGCGACCGCCATCGTCGAGCGCACACGGCGGCCGGGTCGACGCCGTGCGGCCCAAGGGCCCGGCGCTGATCGCGTCGATGTCCTACAACCACACGACCTACCGGGTCCGCAAGCTGCGGCCTGAGCTGACCCACCTGCAGTGCATGGGCCCCGGGCTCACCCGCCGTCGCGACGAGGTGGCCGCCGTCGGTCCCCGAGTCGCTCATCCACCTGGAGGGGTTCCGCACGGCCCACGGCCGGGACTGGGTGTCGATGCTCTTCCTCCGCTACGACGGGCCGGACGTGCTCTACCGGCAGATGGCGCGAGCTCGCCGCAGGTCGAGGTCTACGTCGACGACCCGCACACCTGGGTGCTGCACCACCTCCGGCTGGACGCCGTCCGTGCGGCCGCGAGCCGGTTCGACCCGGACGGCCTGCTCAACCCGGGCAAGCTGCCATGAGCGTCACGGACGACGCCGCGACCAGGACGACGACCCACCAGGGCCCGGCTCACCTGGTGATCTCGGAGCATCCGGTGCTGCGCCGATTCTGGTACGCGGCCTGCTTCGCGGCGGACGTCACCACCGAGCCGGTCGCGCGCACCGTGCTCGGCACCCGGCTGGTGCTGTGGCGTCCCGGCGCCGGACCTGCCGGTCAGCGTGGCCCTCGACCGGTGCGCGCACCGCGACGCCCCGCTGTCCAGGGGCTGGGTGGCGAACTGCCACCTGGTCTGCCCGTACCACGGCTGGGAGTGGGACGCGCGGGGCAGGACCAGCGCGGATCCCGCAGTTCCCCGACTCGCCGCACCCGACGAAGAGCGGCCTGACGATGGTGCGCGTCGCAGGAACGCTACGGCCTGGTGTGGGTCTGCCTGGACGACGACCCGCTCGCCGGCATCCCGCCGGTGCCGGAGTACGGCGCGCCCGGCTGGCGGGTCGTGCCCGAGTACGAGTACGAGTTCGCCTGCACCGCGATGCACCTGCTAGAGAACAACTTCGACCCGGGGCACGTCGCATTCGTGCACCGCGGCACGTTCGGCAACCCGGACCGGGCGGAGCTGACCGACGACCGTGGTGACCCGCGAGCCGTACGGCATCCAGACCCGCGGCCAGGTCCCGGTCGACTCCCGGCCCGGTGAGGCCGGCGCGACGATGCGGACCACCGTGTCGCAAGGTGTACGCGCCGTTCTTCGGGCACATCCACATCACCTATCCGGACGGCCTGCGGCACGTCATGGTCAAGGCGATCACCCCGGTCGACGACACCCACTGCTCGCTGGCCCAGGTGGTGCTGCGCACCGACACCGAGGCGGACCGGCCGGCCGCCGACATCCTGGCCTTCGACGTGGCGGTCGAGAGCGAGGACCGCGCCCTGCTGGAGTCGCTGCCGGCCCCGTTCCCGCTGGCACCGCACCTGAACGCGCACGCCCGCGCCGACCGCAACTCCCTCGCCATCCGTCGCCTGTGGACCGACCTGGTCACCGGCCGCTGGCTGCCCGCCTACTAGTCACTGCTCGGGGACCTCAAGGCCAGCGCGCCGGGGCCGAGTCAGCCCGCGTCGCTGGGGCCGGCTGCTCGGCGGCCGGCCGCGGCCGGGATCGCGTCCGCGTCGTCGATGGCACCCCTGTAGGAGCCGCGCACTCCCCCTTGAATACACCGCCGGAGGTCACCAGGTTCCACGACGGCAGGCTGGCTGGCGGGTACGGGAGCGGGCGGATGGCCTCCGCTATCAGCCGCTTAAGGACGGTTGTCCTGTGGCAGTCGGCCCGATAGCGGCTCCGGTCCTGGCTCTGCCATCTAATCTGGCCCCGGCCCAGCCGTCCTCGGCGTTCATCTCACTTCACGGGTGCGTGCTGAGGCCGTCGAGGATGAGGCGAGCATGCGCGGGGAGCGGTCCTCGGGTCCGGACGCGGCGCGCCAGAGCGCGCCGGTGAGCTGGAGGAAGTCGCCGGGGTCGGCGTCCGGGCGGATGCTGCCGTCGTGCTTGCCCGCGTCGAGCAGCTCGGTGATCGCGGCGATGACCGGACCGTAGGTCTGGTCGGTGATCGCCTGGTGCGCGGCCGGGCTGAGGGCGTCGCCGAGACCGTGCTTTCTGCGCATCGCGCTCGACCAGGTCGGTCGTCCAGCGCCGCAGCGCTTCCAGGGGCGGCAGCGAGGCCAGCAGTCCGGGCACCGCGCCGATGAGCCGGTCGACCTCGTCCTGGTAGACGGCGAGGGCGAGCGCCTCGCGGGTGGGGAAGTTGCGGTACAGCGTGCCCGCCCCGACGCCCGCGCGCTGGGCGATCTGGTTCATCGAGGTGCTGCCGTCCTCGGCGAAGCGACTCACGCGCGGCCGCGAGGATGCGCTGGCCCGGTTCTCGCGGGCATCTGAACGGACCACGCGTGCCTCCTTGCTATGCGGAGAGTTCTCCACTACAGTAAGTGGAGAGTTCTCCGATAACTATCCGGAGAGTTCTCCACAACGATAGGGAGCATCATGCAATACATCAAGCTCGGCACGCACCGGCCTGGACGTCTCCCCGATCGCGATCGGGGCGATGACCTACGGCGAGCCCGACCGCGGCCACCCGGTCTGGTCGCAAGGGCGAGGAAGAGGCCCGCCCGCTGATCCAGCACGCGCTGGACGCCGGCGATCAACTTCTTCGACACCGCGAACATGTACTCCAACGGCTCCAGCGAGGAGATCCTCGGCCGCGCGCTGAAGGACTTCGCCAACCGCGACGAGGTGGTGATCGCCACCAAGCTGCGCCACCCGATGCGCCCCGGCCCGAACGGCCGCGGACTGTCCCGCAAGGCGATCATGACCGAGGTCGACCACTCGCCTGCGCCGCCTCGGCACCGACTACATCGACCTCTACCAGGTCCACCGCAACGACCACGCGACCCCGCTGGAGGAGACCCTCGAGGCCCTGCAGCGACCTGGTCAAGGCCGGCAAGGTCCGCTACCTCGGCGCGTCGTCGATGCACGCGTGGGAGTTCGCGAAGGCCCTGCACCTGCAGACGCCAGCACGGCTGGGCCCGGTTCGTCTCGATGCAGGACCACTACAACCTGCTCGCCCGCGAGGAGGAGCGCGAGATGATCCCGCTCTGCCTCGACGAGGGCGTCGGCACCATCATCTGGAGCCCGCTGGCCCGCGGCCGTCTCGCCCGCGCCTGGGACGAGGCGAGGATCGACCACGCGCTCGGAGACCGACGGCGCCTACGCCGACATGCTCTACGCGCCCGCCGAGGAGGCCTCCAACCACGCGATCATCGACGCGGTCGGCCAGGTCGCCGAGCGCCCGCGGCGTCAGCCGCGCCAGGTCGCCCTGGCCTGGCTGCGCCGCCAGCCCGTCGTCACCGCCCCGCTGGTCGGCGCGGGCTCGACCCGGCAGATCGACGACGCGGTCGCGTCGCTGGACGTCGAGCTGACCGACGACGAGGCACGCGCGCTCGAGGCCCCGTACACGCCGCGGTACGACTGGCAGGGCGTCTCCGACGAGGCCGAGCTCGACGCGATCCGCGCCCGCATCCCGGGCATGGCGCTGAAGTAGCGACCCCGATGACCGTCCGTCACCCGCTTCGGCGCGGCCCGCTCGCCCGCTCAGGCGACGCCATCAGGGAAGATCACCGGGCCGGGCACCGGAAGGTAACCGGGGCTGTCACTGGACCCCTCACTGAGGCGGGCGCGGGTCGAAGACGGCGATCTCCGCCAGCGACCGCGCGGCCGTGGCGATCATCGCCTCGTACTTCTGCTTGCCGTGCTCGGCGGTGGCGCCGGTCGGGTCGCCGAGCGTCCCGTCGGTCCCGAAGTCGTCGCTCAGCCAGCCGAACGAGACCGCGCCGCCGAACCGCACCCGCTCGAACGATGCCAGGTGCTCGGGGACGCTGCGCTTGCCCAGCTCCAGCCGGACCAGGTCGGGCCGCAGGTGCAGCATCACCGAGGTCTCTTCCAGGCCGGCGTGGATGCCCATCCCCAGCTCGGCCGCGGGGGACGTGCCGCCGTGGTCCGGCGGTACCGACGGGTGCATGACGAACGTCCGCAGGCCGTGCGCCAGCCGCACGTCCCTGCTCGCGACCTGGAGCAGCGCGCTGTTGCCGCCGTGACCGTTGAGGAAGACCAGCTTGCGGACCGGCGTCGTGGCCACGCACCGCGCGATCTCGTCGAGCACGGTCAGCAGGGTGGCGGCCGACAGCCACAGCGTCCCTGGCGACCAGGCGTGCTCGTTGGACTTGCTGACCGCCATCGACGGCAGCAGCAGCAGGCCGAGGTCGTCGCCGTGGCCGGCCACCACGTCGCGGGCGAGCGAGTCCGCGACCACGAAATCGGTGTTAAGCGGCAGGTGCGGGCCGTGCTGCTCGGCCGACCCGACCGGCAGGATCGCGATCGTCTCCGGGCTGAGTTCACTGAACTCCGGGCCCCTCAGCTCGGTCCAAAGACGGGTCATGCTGTCACCTCGATGTCTGCTGGCAGTAGCGGGAGGACTTCCCGCGCGAACCGCGTCATCTGCTCCTTCGCGCGGGCGTAGCTGTCACCCGGCATCGCCGGGAAGATCACCAGGTCGGTCAGGCCGAGCAGGTCGTCGAGCACGCCGATCGCCGCCGCGACGTCGGCCGCCGTGCCGACCGCCCACGGTCCCTGGGCCATCGAGTCCTCGAGCGTCGGCACGAAGTCGCCGCCCGCCGGCTGCCCGTCCGGCCCGACGTAGCCGCGTCCCCAGCCGTAGGGCGCGAGGAAGCGCCAGAACTCGTCGTGCCCGTCGCGGACCCCGGCGATGGCCTGCTCCCTCGTGTCGCCGACGGCCACGTTGAGCACCAGCATCCGCTTCTCGCCCCTGCGCAGCGGACGGCCGTGCACCTGCTGGTAGGTGCCGGCGAACGCGTGCCAGTCGGCGGCGAGCCGGTTGCGCTCCTTGAGCCAGAAGACGCCGCCGAGCCCGCGCGACGGCACTGCCGCCAGGGTCGGCGGGCTGGTCACGGCCTGCCAGGTCTCGAAGGGGTAGGCGGGGCGCGGCACCAGCGTCAGCTCCGCGACCTCGCCGCCCCGGTCGGGGATTCCCGGCGGCGGCAGGCAGAAGTGCTTGCCCGCGTAGCTGAAGGTCTCCTGCCGCATGGCAAGCTGGAGGACGTCGAGGCTCTCGTCGGTGACCTCGCGGTTGACCCGGTCCGCCTCGGCCGCCGACGGGTTGTCGTAGGAGCCGACCGATATCCGGCCCGCGGTGAGCGGCAGCATCTCACGCGGGACCGTGCCGCGTCCCACGCCGAGGATGCCCCGTCCGCCGGAGAGGTTGTGCAGCAGCGCGAAGTCCTCGGCGAGCCGGAGCGGATGCCACTGCCCCACGACGTTGAACATGGTGCCGATCCGCAGCCTGGTGGTGCGGGCGGCCAGGAACGCGGAGAACAGCAGGCCGTTCGGCACCACCTCGTAGCCCTCGTGCTGGAAGTGGTGCTCGGTCAGCCAGAAGCTGTCGTAGCCGAGCCGTTCGGCCAGCTCCCCGCAGGCCAGCAGCTCACGGTGAGCGTGGTCGATGGCCTCCTGGCCGTACCGGCGGTCAAGCGGCGGAGTGCCGGACAGCCCGGCGTCGGGCATCTCGACGCCGCCGAACATGAAGACCCCGACGCGCACTCTGCTCCGCCCTCCGACGACGCCGCCGATCGATGTTGACCTCATCAACATCGTCGGCGGCGTCACGTCACGGCCGCGTCAGCCGTGTTTCCCGCCGACGGTCATGCGTCGGCGGGCGGTTCTGCTGGACGACGACCAGCCGGACCTCCTCGTCACTCAGGCTGCGCCAGCGGTGCCGGAGGCCGCCGGCGTAGTAGATGCTGTCCCCGGCGGAGGCGACGTACAGTTCGCCCTCGACGTCCACCTCGATCGTGCCCGTGCCACGTAGACGAACTCCTCGCCGTCGTGGCTGATGTACTCGTCGAACTCGCGCGGCGCGCCGATGTACTCCACCGGCAGCATCGCGCGCTCGCCGCGCACCAGCGGGCGCACCGAGCCGCCCGGCGAGTCGACGGGCGGGGCCTCGTCCGCCGCCCGCCGGACGACGCTCACCGGCTCGGTGTCCGGGGGCGTCCGCGGCCGGAAGCTCGGACTCGGCCATGAGCGCCTGCGCGGTGGTGCCGAGCGTGGCGGCGATCGCCGTCAGCGACCGCATGCTCGGCCGGGCCAGGCCCCGCTCGAGCTGGCTGAGGAACGGATGGGACAGGCCCGCGCTCGCGGCGACCTCCACGAGGGTCATCCCGAGCAGGTGGCGCCGGGCGCGGATCGCGCCGCCGAGGCGCAGCCCGACGTCTTCGGTGTAGCTGGTCACGTTCCGCCTATGTCCCGGCTGCTATGCCGTCGCCTGGCGCCTCCGGCGGCCTCATCGAGCCTCCAGCGGGCGCAGCACGGTGAACTCGGCGAACTCGTGCCTGGACGCCGGCCTGCCCAGCAGGTCGGTGCCCGGCGTGCCCGCGCTGGTGCCGTCCACGATGGCCTCGAAGGCGTCGGCCGCGGCCGCCAGCAGGCCCGGCCGGGCACGGTAGCGGAGGGTGTGGGCCGGGTAGATCGCGCTCAGCCCGCCCGCCAGCTGGTCCGCGAGCGTGCGCAGCGTGGCCGCGAACACCTCGATCTCCGTGTCCGGCGTGTGCGCCCAGAAGTCGCCGGTGATCAGCGTGTCGCCGGCGAACAGCAGGCCTGCCCGCTCGTCGAGCAGGCACAGTGAGTCCGGCGAGTGGCCCGGGGTGTGCAGCACGGTGAGCTCCCGCTCGCCAAGGTCGATGCGCTCCCCGTCGGCCAGCGGCCTTGGCGCGGGCCCGGCGGGCACCGCCCAGCGGCTGGCCTCCTCCGGCAGCGGCCGGGGTCGCGTCGTCGCCGTGAACAGGTGGAAGAACCGGTCGTCGGCTTCCCTGGCACGCTGGTAAGCGGCCAGCTGCTCGCGAGCGACCTCCAGGTACCCCGCGAGCTGGTCCCTGTCGACCGGCTGCAGTCAGCGTCCCGGCCGCCAGCGGGTGGGCGGCCACGTCGGTGAAGAGCCAGTTGCCGCCGCGATGGTCGCTGTGGCCGTGCGTGTTGACGACCAGGATGGGCTTGTCCGTCAGCTGCCGGGCCGCTGACCCGATGTCCGCGATGCCGAGCCCGGTGTCGACGAGGACGGCCCGTTCCGTGCCCTCGACGAGGAAACAGTTGACGTGGCCGGGCTCGCTGACCAGCCAGGTGCCCGGTTCGACCTCCTCGGTCGCGAACCAGGCGTCCGGGCGAATGTTGATCACGTCTAGATTGTGTGCGGAACGGGTTTCCGCGTAGTTACTCAGGCATTGCGGGCAGCACGTCACTAAGCAGCACCTCAAGGGTGCGCATCGCGCTGGCGTCATCGTGCCCGAGGACGACGGACAGGTCCCCCACGCCCAGCTCCTGGTAGGCCGCGAACGCTTCCGTCAGCTGGGCGGCCGACCCGGCCACCAGATGCCGCGCCACCTGCTCCCCGTCAGGCGCGTCGGTCCCGGCTTCGGCGTAGATACGGTGCGCGAGCAGGCCGCCGCCCAGTTCTTTCCAGAGCCGCGCGGTCGGCGCCAGTTCGGCCGGGGTGGCCCGCGATGCCTGGAACGGCAGGCCGAGCCTGGCGGCCAGGCGCAGGGTGGCGCGCTCGCCGGCCAGCCACACCGGCGGCCCCTTCGGGGTGTAGGGCTCCGGAGAGAGCGTGTCCCCGCCCAGCTTGGCCAGCAGCTCGTCAAGGCGGCGCCGGAACTCCACGCCGCGCCCGGCCGGGTCGATCCCTCGGTAGGCGAGTTCATCGGCCCAGAAGCCGGCGGTTACCGCGAGCACGAAGTTGCCCGCCGTGAGCTGGTCGAGCGTGGCCGACTCACGGACCAGCCAGTCGATGTCGCGCACCGGCAGCACCGCCGCCGTGATGCCGATCCGGGCGCCGGCGTGGCGGCCGGCCAGGTAGGCGAGCTCGGCCAATGACTCAAGGCCGCCCTGCCATCCCGCGAAGTCCGGTCGCCTGAACAGCCCGTCGCCCAGCCACAGGGTGTCAATGCCTCCGGCGACCGCTGCCCCGGCCAGCTCAAGTGCAGCCGCGCGGTCCTGCCCGTATGGCGAAATACCAATGCGCATGGCACAACCTAACTCGACCGCATCTGCCGGTAACCACGCGGGGGATGCCATAGTGGCGCGCTACACCAGCACTCGCCGCGCGGGCCGGGGGAACGGCGATGAGGAACTCCTGTGGGACGGCGGGTGATACACGAACCCGTCCCCAATCACCTGCATTTATCTTCCGAACGGATTCCGGGGTCCCGCCGACGCCGAGCGGCTCCGCTCGAAAGGTGAGCAGCCCTCTAAAGTGAGCACCAAGATAAAGTAAGTGGCTCACCCAACCACGGATCAAGGCAACTGGATTCACTGTGAAATTGCACTTACTTACTTTTTGCAGTTCGGGTCGAAGTATGGCTGACGAGCCTGACCTGGCCGCCGAGTCGGGCACCGCGGCCGCCCCGGTGACGCGACCGCGGGCGATCGGCCTGGTCGGGATGCTCCGCGCGCTGACCTCGGCCGAGATGCGCGCCGCGGTCGCCGGGAAGCCGCCGGGCGACGGCATGGCCTAAGTCTGCGACTGGCTGCCCGCCTCGGGTGCCGCCGCGGCGTTACCCAAGTGCCGCTCACCTGCCTGCCCCGGCTGCCCGGGTTGCGCGTAACATCCCCGGTTGGGACGGTCAGGGCGCGGCACAGCGGAGGAGTAACCATGGCAGCTGACTTTCGCCCGGTCGCACCGGTGGACCCGACGAACCTGAGGCCGATGCTCTTCCTCGACGTGGCCAGGGAGATGATGCTCGGCAACGACTGGACGCACCGGGCCGTGACGGTCGTGATGGAGAGCGCCACCGGCCCCGGCCGGTTCACCTTCTACGGCGCCAACCACCCTGACGTCATCGACGAGGTGCACGCGGGCCTGGTCGACGTGTCGATACTCAACCCGGCCGCCATGCTGACGATGGCGCACCGCGGCACGGGCGCGTTCGACGCCAAGCGGGACGTGGCGGTCGTCGCGGTGCTGCCGCACTACGACCAGCTCGGGTTCGCGGTCGCGACCAGGCTCGGCTTCACCAGCCTCACCGACATCGCCGAGCGCCGGTACCCGCTGCGGGTCTCGGTGCGCGGCTCGATCGACGCGTGCACGCCGATCATGGTGGACGTCGTGCTGCGCGAGCACGGCTTCACGCTCGCCGACCTCGAGGCGTGGGGCGGCGAGATCAGCCACGACCAGCCGATGCCCAACGACCCGTCCCGGATGGGGCGCCTGGCGGCCGGTGAGATCGACGCCATCTTCGACGAGGGCGTCGTCATGTGGGCCGACCTGGTGGCCGGCGCGGGGGCGGAGTTCCTGCCGCTTGGCGAGGATCACCTGAGTGCCCTGCAGGCCCAGGGCTTCCGCCGCGGCCTGCTTGAGCGGTCCAGGTACCCGTCGCTGCCCGCGGACATCCTCACCGTCGACTACAGCGGCTGGCCGATCTACTGCCGGGCCGACGCGCCCGACGCGCTCATCGAGAAGTTCTGCCAGGCGCTGGTCACCCGGCGGGACACGATCGTCTGGGACATCGGCGGCCCTCAGCAGCCGCCCCTGCCGCTTGAGCGGATGGCGCGCGAGTCGCCCTACACCCCGCAGGACGTGCCGCTGCACCCCGCCGCCGCGGCGGTCTGGCGGGCCCACGGCTTCCTGTGACCAGGACGGCGACCGACTGAGGGGGCGGCCATGGCGCTGCGCACCGCGTTCACCGAGCTGCTCGGGCTACGGCACCCGATCGCGCTGGCCCCGATGGGCGGGTCGGCCGGCGGGGCGCTGGCCGCCGCGGTCATCCAACGGCGGCGGCCTCGGGCTGCTCGGCGGCGGCAACGGGAACCGGAACTGGCTGGCCCGCGAGCTGCCGGTCGGTGACCAGCGGCACGCGCGGCCCCTGGGGCGTCGGCTTCCAGAGCTGGGCGGTCGACGCTCGCCACGGTCGAGCTGGCGCTGGGCAGGCCCGGCCGGCCGCGGTGATGCTGTCCTTCGGCGACCCGCGCCCGTTCGCCGGCGCGGTCCGCGCGGCCGGCGCGGCGCTGATCATCCAGGTCACCGAGCCTGGACGAGGCCCGGCAGGCGCTGGACCTCGGCGCCGACGTCATCGTGGCGCAGGGCACCGAGGCGGCGGCCACGGCGCCCGGCACGGCCGGTCCACGCTGGCGTTCGTGCCGGTCGTGGTCGACCTGGCGGCGCCGGTGCCGGTGCTGGCCGCGGGCGGGATCGCCGACGGGCGCGGCGTGGCCGCCGCGCTGGCCCTCGGTGCCGCCGGGGCGCTGATCGGCACCCGCTTCCAGGCCACCGCCGAGGCCCTCGTGGACCGCGGCGGCCGCCAAGGCGATCGTCGACGGGCGCGGCGAGGACACCGAGCGCAGCAGCGTGCTGGACATCGCCCGCGGCTCGCGCTGGCCGTGAGTACACCGGGCGCACCCTCGGCCACCCGTTCCTCGACGAATGGCGCGACCGGGAAGACGAGCTGGCCGCCGAGCGCCGGCGGCCAGGCAGCGACTACCAGGCGGCGTGGACAGCGGCGAGCTGCCGCCGCAGCCGGTGTGGGCCAGCGAGGCCATCGACCTCATCACCGACCGGCCGCCCGCCGCCGACCTCGTGGTCGCCAGCCTGGCCGCGCAGGCCGAGGAGGCGCTAGCCCGCATTCTCGGCCGCTAGCCAGGCAGCCGGCGGGGCAGCGGAGCGCGGTACCGCGGGCGGGGCACGCGGAGCTCGGCAGGGGAGATTAGTCGTCTGACTGATGCCCGAATAACCCTGCCAGCCATCCCCAGGCGACGCTCCCCCGGACACAGGCGCACCTACGGCGCTTCTTGCTGTTATCCGGCCGGGCCGGCCTCGGCGGGCCGCGTTCCCCGGGATAGCGGCTCGCCCGCAGCAACGCATATAGCCCTGGGGGCCACAGGGCCAAAACCGAGCCAGCCCTGGGGCCCCCAGGCACGCATCTATTGGCCCCGGGGCCCACAGGGCCAGAACCCAGCTAGCCCTGTGGGCCCCAGGGCCAGAACCCAGCTAGCCGCGTTTCTTGCTGTTATCCGTAAGGGTCGAACTTTGGCGGGCCGCCCCTCCCGGGACACGGGCGCGCCCGCCGGGCGACGCCTCGCCTACCGGACGGCGGCGACGTAGCGGAGCAGCGGCAGGGTGCCGAGCGCCTCCACCCGGTACCCGGCCGTGACGGCGAGATCCTCCAGTGGGCCGACCGTGGCCGCAGCCTGCCGCATGCGGGCCGCGCCGCCGTGCAGCCGCAGGGCGCGGCGGGACGGGTCGAAGTCGGCGACGAGCAGCCGCCCGCCCGGGCGGGTCACCCGGTACATCTCGCGGAACGCGTCCTGGCGCTTGCGGGCGGGCACGTGATGCAGGGCGAGGGTGGAGGTCACCACGTCGAAGGCGCCGTCGGCGAAGGCCGACAGGTCCTGCGCGACGCCGACGGTGAACGACACGCCGGCCGGCCGCGGCGGCGCGCGTAGGCGATGGCCGCCTCGGACGGGTCGAGCCCGGTCACGGAGCCGGACGGCCCGGCCGCCGCCGCCAGCAGCCTGACCAGGTAGCCGCTGCTGCAGCCGACGTCGAGGACGCGGTCGCCCGGCCCGGTCCCCGACAGCCCGACGATCCGCCGGTAGACGCGCCCGCGCCGCCCGCCGAAGGCCGCGCTCGTCACCAGCCCGTTGAGGCGGAACCGGTCGAGCGTCGTCCCGGCCTGGCGCTGGCGCCCGTGCGCGCGCCTGAGTGCTCCGTGCATGCCTGGTGCCTCCCGTGTCCTGTTGCTAACTTAGTCTTAACTAATATTAGTCATCACTAAGTTAATCGCAACCGGCGGCCGGCTTAGCCGAGCGACCGCTCGAGCTTGGCGAGGGAAGCGGTGAGCGCGGCCCGCTCGTCCGCGTCAAGGGCGCCGATACGGCGCGCGGCACATCACCGGGCAGAACCTGCACGTCAACGGGGGCGCGCACACCACCAGGTAAGGGCCGGGCGCTGGCTGGCGCAGGCCGGGGACCGCTACTGCTTGTGCGGGTCGGTGTCGGGCAGCCAGGCGTCCGGCCAGCAGATTCCGAGGTCGCCGGCCTTGCCGGTGAGGGCGTCCACCGCGGCGAGGACGGCGGCGCGCTCCTCGCCGCGGCGCCAGACCAGGGACCAGGTCCAGTACGACCTGCGGCGCGATCACCGGGCGCCGGACCAGGTCGGGCGGCAGCGGCGCGGTCTGGCCCTTGGGCGAGTTGATGACGGGGCGGCGGCTGCGGCGCACGTGGTCGAAGAAGGCGGGGCCGGTGATGCCGCCGTCGTCGATCCGCACCGCGCGGGCGCCGGTGTCGCGGGCCAGTTGCCCGGCGTAGAGGTTCCACGATGCCCACGAGGTGGTGTCGTCGTCGACGAGGACAGCGGTGTCCTGGGCGCGGACCGTCGCTGGTGTCCTCGCCGGCGGCGACCGCGTAGAGGCGGTCGGCGCCGATCAGCCGGCCGCTGAGCCCGTGCTCCTCCAGGTCCTGGGTGCGGACCCAGCACACCGCCAGGTCCAGGCTGCCGTCGGCGACCCGGGCGGCCTGGGCGTGGGAGGGCGCGACCCACGCGTCGAGGTGCAGCTGCGCCACCGCGGAGGTGCGGGCGGTCAGGTCGGCGGGCAGCCAGCTGACGTAGCCGAGCCGGACCGGTTCGGAGGCGGACATCTGGGCGGCGCGGCGCCGCAGGTCGTCGGCCCGTTCCAGCAGGGCGCGAGCGGGCGGGAGCAGGGCCGCGCCGACCGGGGTCAGGGCGACCGAGCGGCGGTCGCGGTCGAACAGCCGCACCCCGAGGTCGTGTTCGAGCGCCTTGATCTGCTGGGACAGCGAGGGCCCGGCGATCAGCAGCCGCTCGGCGGCCCGGCCGAAGTTCAGCTCCTCGGCCACCGCGACGAAGTAGCGCAGCTGGCGTAGCTCCACCCTTGGCATGCTACCGGCCTGCGAGGCTGCGCCTACCAGCAGCGAGGAAGCCGGTCGTGGCGGCAGCGTCCCGGCGTGGCGGAGCATCGACACATGAAAACGAGTACCCGATCATGAGCGCGACGCAGAAGGTGGCCGTCATCACCGGCGCCTCCCAGGGCATCGGCGCCGGCCTGGTGACCGCCTACCGCAAGCTCGGCTACGCGGTCGTCGCGAACTCCCGCTCGATCACCCCCTCCGACGACCCCGGCGTGCTGACCGTGCCCGGTGACCTGGCCGAGCCGGGTGTCGGCAGCCGCGTCGTCGAGCAGGCGCTGGCGCGGTTCGGCCGGATCGACACCCTGGTCAACAACGCCGGGATCTTCATCGCCAAGCCGTTCACCGACTACACCGACGAGGACTACGACGCCATCACCGGGGTGAACCTGCGCGGCTTCTTCGAGATCTCCCGCAGCGCCGTCGCCGCCATGCTCGCCCAGGGCGGCGGCCACGTGGTGAACATCTCGACCAGCCTGATCGACCACGCCAACTCGCAGGTGCCCTCCGCGCTCGCCTCGCTGACCAAGGGCGGGCTGAACGCGGTCACCAAGTCGCTGGCGATCGAGTACGCGGCCCGCGGCATCCGGGTCAACGCCGTCGCGCTCGGCATCATCCGCACCCCGATGCACCCGGCCGAGACGCACGAGGCCCTGGCCGGCGCTGCACCCGCTCGGCCGGATGGGCGAGATCAGCGACGTGGTCGAGGCGATCGTCTACCTCGAGAGCGCCCCGTTCGTCACCGGGGAGATCCTGCACGTCGACGGCGGCCAGAGCGCCGGTCACTGACAACCCGACGGCCCTGGCGCGCGAATCCGGGCGCCAGGGCCGGTCGCGGTGGTAACCGGGAAGCCAGTGCCCGCGTCAATCTGGACAAGGAGAACCACAGTGAGCGCCGTGATAACCAGCACGGAGAACGAAGACATCCTGCGCGGTGTGCTCGACGGCTGGAAGGCCGCGGTCGACGCGCACGACCCTGAGCGGGTCGCCGTCTTGCTTCACCGAGGACGCGATCTTCCAGGGCCTGCACCCGTACAGCGTCGGACGGCAGGGCATCGCCGAGTACTACGACTCGCAGCCGCTCGGCATGACGGCCAACTACAAGACCCTGGAAACACGGCGGCTGGCCGAGCGACCTCGTGCTCGGCTACCTGAGCGTCGACTTCTCCTTCGCCGACCGCCCCACGCTGACGGTCTACCTCGGCGTCCTGGTGAAGCGGACGGCGGCGGACTGGTCCATCAGCCACTACCAGGTATCCCGCCTCGGCTGACCGCTGCGGCCCGCCATAGCGTGGTAACTCCGCATTATGTGGATGTTTCGCCAGACCCTCGGCGAAGGTGAAGTCGAACGTGTACTCCTCCTCGCCGGCCACGGGTCTCCTCAGGCGACGTCGTGCAGTTGCGGGCGCGCTTCCGCGTGCCCGCCGAGCTGGCGGAGCTGGATGCCCGCGGTGATCTGCGAGAACCCGTAGATCAGCGCGTACAGCCCGAACAGCAGGGCCAGGGTGAGCACGCCCGCGCCGGGCCGGGCGAACAGCAGCACGCCGAACGCGACCGACACCAGCCCGGACAAGATGAACAGCGCGCGGGTGCCCGCGCTCTCCCCGCTTTGGAAGCCGGCGAAGAACTCGGCGACGCCGCCGGCCAGCGCCCAGGCCGCCACCACGATGACCAGCACGAACGCCGTGGGCGCGGGCCACACCAGGGCGAACACGCCGGCCGCCACGTCGATCAGCGCGAGCAGCAGGTGACCGAGGACCGGTCCGGCGGTCCGGCTGCTGAAGGCGCGCATGGACTGCAGCCCGGCGTCGATGAACGCGTAGACCGCGAACAGGATGACCAGCGCGAGAATCGTGACGCCAGGCCAGGCGATGGCCATGATCCCGACGATGACGGCCAGGATGCCGATGAGGATCAGTGAGGCGGACGTGGACTTGAGCATGATTAGTTTCCTTTGACTAGCGAAGATTCTCTCGGGCGAGCACCAGGGAAGCCGGCACCGTTTCCGTCATGACCGAGTTCCTCCCGGTGACTCGCGCGTACGTCCGTTGGCAGTACAGCAGTGGCTACCGAGAGGGGGCCAGAAGCCACCGTCTATCGGGGTATCGACGACGCCAATTCGGCCCGGTGGCCGGCGAGGCCCGCGGGTGACGAGGGTGACGCGGTGCTAGCTCGCCGCCGCGCGCCGCGGCGGCCTCACGGCGCGGCCAGCTCGGGCGGTATGACGATGTCTCGCTTCTGGATCTTGCCGGTCGGGCCCTTGGGCAGCGCGTCGACGATCCACACGTGCCGCGGGTACTTGTAGGCCGCGACCTGGCCCTTGACGTAGTCCCGCAGTTCCTGCGGGGTGACGGCGGCCCCCGGCTTGAGGGCCACCGCGGCGGCGACCTCCTCGCCCAGGGCCGGGTGCGGCAGGCCGATCACGGCCGCCTCGGCGATCGCCGGGTGCTCGTAGAGCACCTCCTCGATCTCCCGCGGGTAGACGTTGTAGCCGCCCCGGATGATCAGGTCCTTCTTCCTGTCGACGATGTAGAAGTAGCCGTCCTTGTCGACGCGGGCCAGGTCACCGCTGTGGAACCAGCCGTCGCGTATGGCCTCGGCGGTGGCCTCGGGGCGCTGCCAGTAGCCCTTCATCACGTTCGGCCCGCGGATGGCGATCTCGCCGACCTCGCCGTCGGCGACCTGCTGGCCCTCGCCGTCCACCAGGCGGATCTGCACGTCCCTGATGGGCGTGCCGATCGAGCCGGGCTTGTGCTCCCGGTCGGGGTGGTTGAACGAGGCGACCGGCGAGGTCTCCGACAGCCCGTACCCCTCGAGCACCGGGACGTCGGTACGCCTCCTCGAACCCGCGCAGCACCTCGACCGGCAGGGCCGCGCCGCCGGAGATGCACATCCGCAGCGAGGACGTGTCGTAGTCGGCCCGGTCGGGCTGGTGCAGCAGGGCCACGTACATGGTCGGCACGCCCTCGAAGACGGTGACCCGGTGGCCGGCGATGATCCGCAGGGCGTGCTCGGCGTCGAACCGGGGCAGCAGGGTCAGGCACGCCCCGGCCGCCACCGCGACGTTGAGCGCGACGGTCTGCCCGAACACGTGGAACATCGGCAGGCCGCCGAAGATGACGTCGTCCGGGCGGGCGCGGACGATGTCGGCCCGCGACACCTCGGTGTTGCTGATGAGGTTGCGGTGGGTCAGCTCGGCGCCCTTCGGGTGGCCGGTGGTGCCCGAGGTGTAGAGGATCACCGCGGTGTCCTCGTCGGCGGCGTCCGCGACGCCGAAGTCGGGGGCGACCGAGGCCAGCAGGGCGGGGAAGCTGTCCCCGTCGACGACCACGGTCTCCGCCCTGGCCAGGTCGGCGCCGCCGCGGGCCTGCTCGGCGAACGAGTGCCAGGCGAAGACGAGCCCGGCGCCGGAGTCGCTCAGGTAGTACGCGACCTCCCGCGCCTTGAGCAGCGGGTTCATCGGGACGACGACGCCCCCGGCGCGGAGCACGCCGTAGTACACCACCGGCACCTCGGCGACGTTCGGCATCATGATGCCGACCCGGTCGCCGGGCTTGACGCCACGCTCGCGCAGCAGCCCGGCCACCCGGGCGCTCGCCTCGTCCAGGGCCCGGTAGGTCATCGCCGCGTTGTCCACCCGGACCGCCACCCGGCCGGCGTGAACGCGGGTGGTGTCCGTCAGGTTCTTGGCCAGGTTCGTCACGCTGTCATTGTCCGGCCGGCCACCCGGGCGGTCGTCGTTCCCCGGGGTCAAGCCTGGCCGCCGGCGTTGGTACGGCGGCACAACCGTTGTGCCGCAAAGCCGGCAAAGCGCCGCTTCCTCGTGTTGGTGGCACGTTATCGGCGGGTTCACCCCGGCTTAGCGTCATGGGCACATCCGCGAAAGGGGGCGGCGCGCCATGGAATTCGACGTCCTGATCGAGATCCCGCGGGGCAGCAGGAACAAGTACGAGGTCGACCACGAGAGCGGGCGGATCCGGCTGGACCGGAGGCTGTTCACCTCGACCCAGTACCCGGCCGACTACGGCTTCGTGCCTGACACCCTGGGCGAGGACGGCGACCCGCTGGACGCGCTCGTGCTGCTTGAAGAGCCGACGTTCCCCGGCTGCCTGATCCGCAGCCGCCCCATCGGCATGTTCCGGATGACCGATGAGAAGGGCGGCGACGACAAGCTCATCTGCGTGCCCGCCGGCGACCCGCGCCAGGAGCACCTGCGCGACCTGGACGACCTGCCCCGGTTCGACCGGATGGAGATCGAGCACTTCTTCAAGATCTACAAGGAGCTGGAGCCGGGCAAGAGCGTCGAGGGCGCGGGCTGGGCCGACCGCGCCGCCGCCGAGGCCGAGGTCGAGGCCTCCCGCCAACGCCTGCGGGACAACGAGGGCCTGCGGGACAACGAGGGCCTGCGGGACAACCACGGGCACGGCTGACCCGGGAGGTGAAACCAGCACCCGTTCGGAAGATGAATTTGAATGTTCCGAACGGGTGGTGGCTTTCCGTGGCCACGGCCAGCGCCTCCTGCGGGCGGCGAGCTAGGTGAACGCGCCGATCCCGGTGATGTCGCGGCCGACGATGAGCGTCTGCATCGTCTCGGTGCCCTCGAACGTGTGGATCGCCTCGATGTCGACCATGTGCCGCATGACCTGGTAGTCGAGCAGGATGCCGTTGCCGCCGAGCATGTCGCGCGCCGTCGGCAGCGATCGCGCGGGCCTTGCTGGTGTTGTGCATCTTGGCCAGCCCGGCCACGGTCGGGGGCAGGCGCCCGGCCGTCGGCCAGGCGGCCGATCTGCAGGCAGTAGAGCTGCATCGCGGTGAGGTCGGCCAGCATCTTGCACCAGCCGCTGCTGCACGATCTGGAAGCTGGCCAGCGGCTCGCCGAACTGCGCGCCGCTCTGCGCGTACCGTCAGCGCGGCGTCGTAGGCGGCGGTCGCGTGGCCGAGCGCCATCCAGGCGCAGGTGCTGCGGGTGGTGGCGAGCACCCGGCTGCGTGTCCTTGAACGAGTTCGCGCCCGGCAGCCGGTTCTCGGCCGGCACCCGCACCGCGTCCAGCGTGATCTCGGCCTGCCACACCGCGCGCAGCGATACCTTGCCCTCGATGACCCGGGCCTGGTAGCCCGGTGTGCCCTTCTCGACCACGAAGCCCTTGACCTGGCCGTCCTCGGTGTCGCGTGGCCCACACGACGACGAGGTCGGCGATCGCTGCCGTTGCCGATCCACCGCTTGCGCGCCGTTCAGCACCCAGCGCGTCGCCGTCCGCGGCGGGCCGCTGGTCTCGAGCGCGACCGAGTCCGAGCCGTGGTCGGGCTCGGTCAGCGCGAAGGCCCCGAGCTTGTCCATCGCGGCCATGCGCGGCAGCCAGCGCGCCTTCTGCTCCTCCGAGCCGCACATCGCGATCGACTGCATGGCCAGGCCCGCGTGCACGCCGAGGAACGTCCCGAGGCTGCCGTCGCCGCGGTGCAGCTCCATCGTGACGAGACCGCACGCCATCGGGCTCATCCCGGCGCACCCGTAGCCCTTGATGTCCTCGCCGACGATGCCGAGCTCGGGCAGCCGCCTGACCAGCGGCCAGCAGATCTCGGCCCGTTCCCAGTACGGGCCGACGACCGGCACGACCTCCTCGTCGACGAACCGCCTGACCGTGATGAAGTGCGACCACTGCTCGTCGGTGAACTGCTCGCGGACGGAGAAGAAGTCCGTCCCGAGCGATTCCCCGAGGTGCTCACTTGTCACCGGCGTCATTGCTGGCTCCTCTCGGTTGCGGGGTCGTCGGCATTGAGGAACGCCTCCACGACGGCGGCCAGGCGGGCGGCGTCGGCGGCCAGCTCAAGGTGGCCGCCACGGTAGACGTGCAGCCTGCTCCGCCGGATCAGGCGGTGCATGATCCGCGCGTTGACCAGCGGGATGATGGGGTCGTCGTCGCCGGCCAGGATCAGGGTGGGCGGCCGCAGCTTCGGCAGCCACGGCAGGCTGGTCCAGCCGAGCTGGGCGACCAGCTGGTAGTAGTAGCCCCGGGCCGGGCCGAGCCGCGTCGTGGCGTGCAGCAGGTCACGGGCCACCGCCGGGTTCTGCCGCGCGCTGCCGCCGTACAGCTCGCCGGCGACGCGGGCCGCGTAGCCGGGATCCTGGTGGCGGCGCGGCGTGAGCATGCGCAGCAGGATGCGCGGGCTCGCGGGGACCATGAGCACCCCGGGCGCGGTCGCGACCAGCACCAGGCGGCGCACCCGCTCCGGGCGGCTCAGCGCGAACTGCTGCGCGAGCCCGCCGCCCCAGGAGATGCCGAGCACGTCGGCCTGCTTGTAGCCAAGCTGGTCGAGCAGGCCGGCCAGCAGCGACGGCAGCGTGGCCAGGTGGTAGGGGATGACAGGGGCGGGCGAGCCGCCGATGCCCGGCATATCGAACCGGATGACCGTCCGCCGGGGGTCGAGGGCGTCGACGAACGGCTGGAACAGCTCCAGGCTCACGCCGATCCCGTTGCACAGCAGCAGCGGCGGCCAGCCCTGGTCCCCTTCGCGCACCGAGACGCGCAGGGTGCGGCCGCCGACGGCCACCATCCGCATCCGCTCGGGCGGCATCCGTCCGGGCTGGCCGGCCTTCCGGCCGCGGCCAAGGACCCGGCCCAGGCCGGATGCCGGGCGGTCCTCCCCTGGCGGCCCGGGGAGGGACTCGTCAGCGGTCATAGACGTACGTTCCGGGCGCGTCGCTGATCGGCGCGAGCCCGCCGCCGCCCAGCTCCCCGGGCGCGGGCTTCTCCTCCCCGCAGCGCTCGGCCAGCCAGCCCGCGTAGTCCGGCCACCAGGACCCGTGGGCGGTCTCCGCCTTGCGCAGCCACTCCTGGGGGTCCTCCGGGCACTTCTTGGCCACCTGGTACCTGGCCTTGGCGTTGTCCGGCGGGTTGACCATCGCGGCGATGTGCCCGCTGGTCGACAGCACGAACCGGGTCCGGCCGCCGAGCAGCTGGGTGGTGGCGTAGCAGCTCTGCCAGGGGCAGATGTGGTCGGTGATCCCGGCGACGATGTAGCTGTCCCGGTTGACCGCCTTCAGGTCCACCGGCGAGCCGAGCATCGGTCGCGTCGCCCGGGCGGACCAGCGCGTTGGCCGCGCCGAGCTCGAGGAAGTCGCGGTGCAGGCCGGCGGTCATCCGGGTGGTATCCGCGTTCCAGTACAGGATGTCGAACTTGCGGCGGCTTCTTGCCGAGCAGGTAGTTGTTGACCCAGTAGTTCCAGATCAGGTCGTTGGGCCGCAGCCAGGCGAACACCTCGGCCAGCGTCCTGCCGTCCAGGTAGCCGCGGCGCGGCGGACGCGGCCGCGGCGACCTTGGCGGCCCGCTCGTCGATGACGGCGCCGGCCAGGCCCGCGTGCGCCTGGTCGAGCACGGTGACCAGGAGGGTGAGCGCGGCGAGCCGGTCCTGCTGGCCGGTGTGCGCCAGGTGGGCGGCGACCATCGCGGCGATGATGCCGCCTGAGCAGGTCCCGGCCAGCGCGGTGCGCTCGCTGCCGGTGACCCGCTCGGCCGCGTCCATCGCGTCGAGGATGGCCTGGCCGTACGTGTCGATGTCCCACTTGGCGTGCCTTGCGTCCGGGTTGCGCCAGGAGATCATGAAGACCTGCAGGCCCTGGCTGACCAGGTACTCCACCATGCTCCGGCCGGGGGCCAGGTCCATCACGTAGAACTTGTTGATCACCGGCGGCACCAGCAGCAGCGGGACCTGCCTGACGGCCTGGGTGACCGGGCGGTACTGGATCAGCTCGAAGACCGGGGTGCGCAGCACCACAGAACCGGGGGTGACGGCCAGGTCCACCCCGACCTCGAACGCGTCCGGCTCGACCATGGTCGGCACCCGCGGCGCGACCGCCATGTCGGTGACAAAGTTCCGCAGGCCCGTCACGGCGCTTCCGCCGCCGCTGTCGACGGCGGCCTTCACGGCGGCCGGGTTGAGCAGCGGGTTGTTGCTCGGCGACAGGGCGTCGATCAGGTTGGTCAGCACGAAGCCGACGCGCTGGGAGTCGGCTTCGTCCAGGCCTGCCTCGGCCACGACGCCCTCCGCGGACTGCGCCGCGGCCAGGTAGGCCTGCATCGCGCGGTGCAGCACCGGGTTGCCCGTCCAGCCCGGGTCGGCGAACCGGCGGTCCCGCCGGGACGGCTCCACCTGCGAGCGGCCCACGGCGATGCGGCCAAGCTCGCCGAGCAGCTGGCGCCCGCGCCCG
Organism: uncultured Actinomycetota bacterium; assembly: GCA_963735315.1. Taxonomy (GTDB): domain Bacteria; phylum Actinomycetota; class Actinomycetes; order Streptosporangiales; family Streptosporangiaceae; genus Trebonia. The sequence goes on along the minus strand of CAVTKQ010000032.1, from coordinate 128,103 downwards.
GCGACCAGCCGGGGCCTGGCCGCCAGTGCCGCCGCCAGGCGCAGGCCGGAGCCGCCCGGGTTGACCCGGCGCAGCATGCCCGTGGCCGCGTCGGTGAGCAGCAGGTCCAGCGGCGCCGCGGCGTCGGGCGCGGCTGGCCTGGTCGGATCGTTGTCAGCGCTCATTATCAGCCGAGCGTAGGCCGCGGGGCGCGTTCTTCCATTGGTCGCTCGTTACGAACCGGGGGCCGGGCATCGTTCCCCGGGGACAGGGCACGGGTTAATCATCTGGATTGGATGATGACGTGGCGCCCTTCCCGGTGCCAGCCTGGGTCCATTGCGAAGAGCCGCACGGCCGCCAGGGGGCATGCCCGGCCGGCCCGGACGCTGGGAGGTTCGCATGAGCCTGGCAGCAGAGCACGCGGCGCCGCGCGAGCTGGCCGGCGCCGCGGCCGAGCACTGGCCGGACGTGATGGCCGGGGTCGCGGCGGCCCTTGACCGCCAGTCCGCCGCGGTGCGCGACGACCTCTACGAGCTAGCGCTCCGTGAGGTCCCTGAGCTACGCGACGACGCGGCGGTACTCGCCCTGCTCGCCGCCAGCGTGCACAGCAACGTCGACACCTGCCTGCAGGTCATGCAGCACCGGATCGACCTGGACGGCGTGGCCGCGCCGGCCGCGGCCGTGGAGTACGCGCGCCGTCTGGCGCAGCGCGGCACGCCGCTGACCGCCCTGCTGCGCGCCTACCGGGTGGGGCACGCGAGGTTCGCCGACTGGCTGCACCGGGAGCTGGCCCGTCAGGTGGGTGACGCCCAGATGATCACCGCCGCCACGCTGGGCATGGCCCAGGTCGTGGCCGGGTACGTCGACCAGACCGCCGAGGCGGTCGTCACGGCCTACACCGTGGAACGGGAGAACTGGCTGCGCAACCGGAGCGCCGCGCGGACCGCGCAGATCCGCGACCTGCTGTCCGGCGAGCGGATCGACCCGGGCGCGGCGGAGACGGCCCTCGGCTACCGGCTGCGCCAGTACCACGTCGGCCTGGTCTGCTGGGCGGGCGGCGGCGCCGGCCCCGACGACGCCGTCGGCCGGCTCGAGCACGCGATCGGCCGCGTGGCGGTGCAGGCGGGCTGCTGCGGCGACCCCGTCTTCCTGCCCCGCGACGAGTCAAGCGCGTGGGCCTGGCTGCCGCTGGGCATCAGGGACACCTTCGACGCCGCGGTGGCCGCCACGGCCGGCCTCGGCGGTGACATTCACTTCGCCTTCGGCGACGCGGCGAAGGGCACGTCTGGGTTCCGCCTCACCCACCAGCAGGCCGTCGCCGCCCAGGCGGTCGCGCTCGCCGTGGGGCCTCCCCCGGCGCGGGTGGTGGCGTTCGGCGACGTCGCCCCGGTCGCGATGATGCTCGGCTCCGCCGACCTGCTGCGCGCCTGGGTAGCCAAGACGCTGGGCGGCCTGGCCGCCGACGACGAGCTCCACGGACGGCTGCGTGACACCCTGCTGCTGTTCCTGCAGCTGGGGGGGAGCTACAAGACGACCGCCGAACGGCTGACGCTGCACAAGAACACGGTCCAGTACCGGATCCGCCGGGCCGAGGAGAGCCTCGGCCGCCCGGTCGGCGAGAACCGCCAGGACGTGGAGCTCGCGCTGCGGGCATCGCACTGGCTCGGCTCGTCGGTGCTGGGGCCTGACCCGGCCGCGCCCGCTTAGCCGGCCGCCAGCCGCCGCAGGCCACCGGGTCCCGATTCACTTGACAGTTCAAGTAAATCGCGTATCGTTTCGACTTGAACCATCAAGTCATCGATAGCGAGGCAGCATGAGTACGTCACTGATCCCGAGCGTGAGCGTGCGCCGGGGCGCCGACCGCCATCAGACCCGGATCGGGTGGCTGCACGGGCGCCACTCCTTCGACACGGGAATCGACGCGCTCGGCGCCGACACCCACCACGGCGTGCTTGTCGTCAGCAACCATGACACGATCGCGCCGGCGTCCGGGTTCGAGACCCATCCGCACCGCAACATGGAGATCGTGACGTGGGTGCTGAGCGGCTCGCTGGTGCACCAGGACTCCGAGGGCCACAACGGCGTCATCTACCCCAACCTGGCGCAGCGCATGACCGCCGGAACCGGCATCAGGCACTCGGAGAAGAACGACCGCTCAGCGGTCAGCCCGGGCACAGGCCAGCCCCTCGACCTGGTTCAGATGTGGGTCGTCCCTGACGAGCGCGAGGCCGCCCCCGGGTACGAGCAGCTGGAGCTTGACCCGTCCGACCTCCAGGGCCGGCTGGCGGTCGTGGCGTCCGGGATGGAGCGGCACCAGGACCAGGCGGCCATCAGGATCAGGAACCGCTACGCCGCCCTCCACGTCGCCCGGCTCAACCCGGGCGAGAGCGTCACGGTCCCGGATGCGCCGTTCGCTCACGTCTACCTCGCCCGGGGCCGGATGGACCTTGAAGGGGCCGGGTCGCTGGACGCCGGGGACGCGGCTCGCCTTACCGCCGCCGGGGAGCGCCGCCTCGGCGCCGCCGAGCCCAGCGAGGTCCTGGTCTGGGAGATGCACGCGTCCCTGGCCCCGTCCGCCGGCTGAGTTCGGTCAGGCGACCGTGTCGTCCGGGGTCAGGGGGCCGTCCAGGGTCACGGGTCCTCCTGGTGCTCGCGGCGCGGGCCGCCCGGTGCCCGCGGCGCGGGCCGCCGCGCCTTGAGCACGCTGCTCACCGGCAGCCGCACGATGTGAGCCAGCCCTTCCGGCACCCGGATCAGCCGGCGGAGCAGGACGGGCAGGCTCATGATGTCGCCCCGCGCCGCCGCGGTGAGCAGCGCAAAGAAGTCCGGCCCGGCCTGGCGGGGCGGGTCGGCGAGCTCCACCCGGGTAGTGACCACCGGACCGTGCGACTCGGTCTGCACGCGGCCCAGGCTGGGCAGCAGCCCGAGCATGGTCCGGTTCTCGGCGAGGACCTCGGCAGTGAAGTACTCGATCCCGGCCTCGAGGGCGCGCTCGCTCAGCCGCGCGAGCAGCGCGGAGCCGAGCCCGCGGCCCTGCCAGGCATCCACCACGGTCACCCCGACCTCCGCGGTATCGGGCTGGTCAGGCAGCCGGATGAACCGGCACTCCCCCACGATCTCCGCCGACAGCAGCGGCACGGCGACCAGCGCCTCGTGACCGGCGTGATCGACCTCGACCGCGGCCTTGAGGGTGGCTTCGGGAAGCGCGGGCATGGCCGTGAAGAACCGCCGGTAGCGGGACTGCTCGCCCAGGTTCGCGTAGGCGCGGGCCAGGGCCGGCGCGTCATCCGGACGCACCTGCCTGATGCGCACGACGTCACCGGAGCGGAGCGTGACAAGCTGTGGCTGGCTCGCCGCGGTCATGGCCAGCCCCTCTCTGCGCGTTGCGCCCCCGTTACCGACCCAAACACTACACAAGCCCGGCGGGCAGGCGGCCGGGCCGCCGACTGGGCGGCCGACGGGGCCGCCGCTGGGCCGCGGGGACCGGTGCCACTGCGGAAACTCGCCGGAATGTGCAAGAATCCGCAGGTGGACAACGATGGTCCCGCGGTCGCCGAGCTGGTGGCGGCCGCCGCGGAGACGGTGAGCCGCCAGGCGGCCGCGGTGTCCGGGGACGTCTACGAGGTGATCTTGCGGGAGATCCCTGAGCTGCACGACACCCAGGCGGTACTTACCCTGCTCGCCTCCAGCGTGCACAGCAACGTCGGCACCTGCCTGCAGGTCATGCAGCACCAGATCGACCTGGCCGCCGTGCGTGCCCCGGCCGCGGCCCTGGAGTACGCGCGGCGCCAGGCGCAGCGCGGCACGCCGCTGACCGCGCTCCTGCGCGCCTACCGGCTGGGGCACACCTGCTTCACCGACTGGGCGCTGCGGGAGCTGGCCCGGCAGGCTGACGACGCCCAGATGCTGACGGCCGGCACGCTGGCCATGACCAAGATCGTGGCCGGGTACGTCGACCAGACGTCGGAGGAGATCGTCGCCGCCTACACGCAGGAACGGGAGAACTGGCTGCGCAACCGGAGCGCCGCGCGCGCCGCCCGGATCCGCGACCTGCTGTCCGGCCAGCGGGTGAACGTGAGCGCGACGGAGGTCACCCTGGGCTACCGGCTGTACCAGTACCACGTGGGCCTGGTCTGCTGGGCGGGCGACGCGACGGCCGCGGTCGACGACATCACCCGGCTCGAGCACGCGGTCGGCCACGTCGCGGAGAAGGCGGGCTGCTCCGGCGACGTTGTGTTCCTGCCCCGTGACGAGTCGAGCGCGTGGGCCTGGCTGCCGCTGGGCATCAGGGACACCTTCGACGCCGCGGCGGCCACCACGGCCGGGGTGGACGGCGACATTCACTTCGCCTTCGGCGGCGCGGCCAAGGACACCGCCGGGTTCCGCCTCACCCACCAGCAGGCCGTCGCCGCCCAGGCGGTCGCGCTCGCCGCGGGCTCCTCCGCGCCCCGTTCGGTAGCGTTCAGCGAGGTCGCGCCGGTGGCGATGATGCTCGGGTCCGCGGACCTGCTGCGGGCCTGGGTGCTCGGCACGCTGGCCGGCCTGGCCACCGACGACGAGCACCACGCGAGGCTGCGCGACACCCTGCTGGTCTTCCTGCAGGCCGGCGGCAGCTACAAGGCGACCGCGCAGCGGCTGACGCTGCACAAGAACACGGTCCAGTACCGGATCCGCAAGGCCGAGGAGAGCCTCGGCCGGCCGGTGGGCGAGAACCAGCATGACGTGGAACTCGCGCTGCGGGCCTGCCGCTGGCTGGGCCAGTTCGTGCTGCGCCCGGTCCCGGAGGCCGCCAGGCCGCCCGCGCCGCGCGGCGTCGGCGCCGGCGTCGGCGCCGCCCAGGCCAGATCGCCCGCGCTAGCGGTCCCCGCCGGCATAGGCCCAGGTCAGAGGCAACGGGCCCGGGTGTACTGCGGCCGCGTTGAAGTGGGCATGACCTTCCGCGGCATCACTGCGGCATCTTCCGCGGCGCGGACCGATTAGTTTCCCTGGCCGCGGACGTTTCATCAGGTACCAGCAACGACACGGCAGAGAAGAGAGGAACCTGCGATGACGACGATTACCCCGTGCCTGTGGTTCGACGGCAACGGCCTGGAGGCGGCCGAGCTCTACGTCTCGATCATCCCGGACTCGCGCGTCACGGACGTCAGCCACTACGGCCCGGACCAGCCCGGCGAGCAGGGCGCGGTCCTGACCGTCGCCTTCGAGCTGGCCGGCCGCCCGTACACCGCCCTCAACGGCGGCCCGCAGTTCAAGTTCACCGAGGCGATCTCGCTGCAGGTCTCCGCGGCCGACCAGGCCGAGGTCGACCGGTACACCGAGCTGCTCACCGCCGGCGGCGGCGAGGTCGGCCCCTGCGGCTGGGTCAAGGACCGCTTCGGCCTGTCCTGGCAGGTCGTTCCCGAGGAGCTGGTCAAGCTGGTCGGCGACCAGAACCCGCTGCGCGCCAACGCCGCCGTTCAGGCCATGCTCGGCATGACCAAGATCGACATCCAGGCGCTGCGCGACGCCGCGGACGCCGCGGCCCCGTCCGCCTGACGAGGCCGCGCCCGACATGGACGTCCTCGACGAGGCCCGGTTCACCGAGCTCAGCGAGCGCCACCGCCGCGAGCTGCAGGTGCACAGCTACCGCATGCTGGGCAACCTGGAGCAGGCAGAAGACGCGGTGCAGGAGGCGCTGCTGCGGGCCTGGAAGGGCCGGGCCTCGTTCGACGGCGGTCCCGGCGCGCGGGCCTGGCTGTACCGCATCGTCACCACGACGTGCTTCGACATCCTGCGCGCGGCGCAGCGCCGGGGCGAGCAGGTCGAGTCAATCGCGGACGTGCCCTGGCTGCAGCCCTGTCCCGACGCGCTGCTTGACGCGGCCGCCGAACCTGAGGGGGCGGCGATCCGCCGCGAGACGGTGGAGCTCGCGTACCTGGCCGTCATCCAGCTGCTGCCCGCGCGGCAGCGCGCCGTGCTGCTGCTGCGGGACGTCCAGGGGTACTCGGCCGCGGAGACGGCCTCGATCCTCGGCCTGTCGGTGCCCGCGGTGACGAGCGCGCTGCAGCGGGCCAGGGGCACGATCGCCGAGCGCGCGGCGGCCAGGGACGCGGACTGGTCACCGAGCGGGATCACCGACGCCGACCGGGCGCTGCTGACGGCGTTCATCGAGGCGCACGAGCACCAGGACCCGGTCGCGGCCCTGGCGGTGATCCGCGAGGACATCCGGGTCTCGATGCCGCCCAACCCGGGCGTGTTCGACGGCAAGGCGGCGATCGCCGGCCTGATGGCGCACGCGTACGACCGCTCGGTCTTCGGCGACTGGAAGCTCCTGCCGACCGCGGCTAACCGCATGCCGGCCGCCGCGTCGTACCTGCTGCGCGCGGGCAGCGACCGCTACCTCCCGTTCAAGCTGGACGTGCTGCGCACCGGCGGCGGCATGATCGCCGAGATCACCACCTTCGACGCGTCGCTGTTCGACCGCTTCGGCCTGCCGCCGTCGCTGCCGGCGACCGCGGGACGGTAGCACGGGAAATACCGGCTTCCGACGGGGCGCGGCTAGCTTCCCGCCGCCGGCGGGTTCGGGCGCGGCCGCGGGGATGCCGGCCTCCTCCAGCGCCGCGCCGCGGCCAGGCCGCCGTCAAGGTCCGCGCCGAGCGCGGGCGCCACGGCCTTGAGCACCTGCCGGCGGCCGGCGTCGTCGACGACCCAGGTACACGAGCCCATGCCGCCGTCGAGGCGGGTCAGCGTGGCCCGGGAGCGTGGTAACTCCGCACAAGACGGAGATTTCGCACGTGCTACGCGTGTGTTTCTTCCAATTGGTGCAAAATATCCAAGATCATCGCGTGAACAGCGTAGACAGCGAGGCCGTGACCGGTAAAGGCGCCCTCAGGAGTGCCACGTTTCCCCTTGCTCATCCCAGCTGGCCAGATCTCCATTAGGCCGAGCTCGTACGCGGCAGTAACGCTGGCCGCCGCCAGACGCGCAGGATGTTGTCGGGGAGGCGGACGGAGAACCGTCCCGACGGTGAGGCCCGCGCGAGGATCTGCCGCATGTCCGCCTCGTAGTCACCGCGCCGTTCGCCGAACAGGTGCGGCGCGGTCGCCGACGACGAGAACACCCTGGCCACGACGTCATCGGCGGTGCGCTCTATGACCCGCTGGTCGGGCACGGCCACCGTCTGGGCGGGCAGGAAGCCGGCCCGCTGGAAGACCGCGTCCTCGCCGCCCGGCGAGGTATTGCGGATACCGCGCCCGGCCCGCCGGTCGCTGCCCAGGTACCGCCGGCGCAGCTGGTCGAGGGCGTCGTCGGGCGGGGGCGGGAACGGGAGCGTGCCCCGCCTGGCCTCCGCCGCCAGCTCGTCCTCCCGGTAGCCGGGCGCGTCCACCTGGACCACCGCCCCGCCCGGGTCGAGCATCGCCGCGACGGCGGAGGCCACCCGGGGCCGGTCCATCCAGTGGAACGACGCGGCGAAGGTCACCGCCCGGAAGCGGCCAAGGCCGGCCGCAGGGCCTCGGCTCGCAGGCATACCCAGGAGGCGTTGCCGACGTCGCGCGCGGCCGCCGCGCGGGACGCGCGGGCGAGCATCTCCGGATCGGGATCGAGGCCGACGGCCGCCTCGAACAGGGGCGCCAGCCGCAGGGTCACCGTCCCCGGCCCGCAGCCGACATCGAGCAGCCTGCCGCGCCCGTCCAGGGCCAGGCTGCGGGCGAAGGTGTCGGCCAGGCCGGGAGCGTAGGGCAGGCGGCCCTGCTCGTAGTACCCGGCGGCCCCGGCGAAAAGGGACTCATCCCAGCTCCAGCTCTCCCAGCCGCCAGCCGCCGCGTTCACGCCGCGAATATAGCGCACCGGGCCCGGGAGTCGTCACGGCCAGAGGAGGCGGCTGGTCCACGCGCCTGCCGTGCGCTGGTACTGCAGGCGGAGGTGCCGGCGCTGGTGATCGGCCTGCCAGAACTCGACCGAGTCGGCGGACAGCGCGTACAGGGTCCAGCCGGGGGCGACCAGGCCCGGGGCAGCGTCGATCTCGGCCTGGGACCGGCGGAAGGCCTCGGCTAGCTCTGCCGGGCCGGCCAGCGGCTGGGACTGGTGGCCGGCCAGCGCCGCCGCCCGGGAGGCGGGCGGGCGGGCCAGGAAGTCGGCCGCGCTCGCCTGGCTTCCGGCGGAGGCGGCCCGGCCGCTGACGCGCACCTGGCGGCCGTGCCGCGGCCAGTAGAACGAGGCGGCGGCGCTTGGGTTGGCCGCCAGGTCCCTCCCCTTCACGCTGTCGGCGTCGGAGGCGAAGTACCAGCGGCCGTCTTCATCGACGTCCTTGCAGATCAGGACGCGGGAGGAGACCCGGCCCGCGGCGTCGGCGGTGGCCAGGGTCATGGCGTGCGGGCCGAGGATGTTGTCCCTGACCGCTTCGGTGAGCCAGCTCAGGAACAAGGTGACCGGATCGCCGGGGGCTGCCTTCACGTCGAACTCCGGCAACTCGGCGGGGAAGACCTCCAGGCCGCGGAGCACCTCCCGCATCCTGCCAGCCGTGCCTGTCACCAGATCGCCTCCTCGGTGGGTACCGGGCACTGCCCCTAGGCCAAGGATGCCACGCGCGGTGAGCGCGGGCGGGAACACGGGAACCGCGCACCCGTTCGGTCCCCGCGTATTGCTTGTTGCTGTTATCCGTTTCCCGCACCGCGGGCGGAAGATAGTGGATCGCTGGGTACGCTATGGCGTTGCCAGCGATCCACTATCTTCACGCCCCGGCCTGGCGCCGCGCGCTTCTTGCTGTTATCTCTTCGGGCGGGGGTGGGGCGGTTCAGCCACTGATCGCGCGGCTGCCCGCCGGCTTCCCGCCGGGCTCCGCCAGCTCACCGCCGGCTTCCCGCCGGCCCACCGCCAGGTCACCGCCGGCTTCCCGCCGGGCTCCGCCAGCTCACCGCCAGCTCACCGCCGGCTTCGGGCAGGCTCACCGTCAGCTCACCGCCGGCTTCGCGCCGGCTCACCGCCGGCCCACGGCGAGGCGCCGGGTGTTAGGCCCGGGTCGGGGCGGGCGGGCAGCGGAGGTGCTCGATGCCCAGGTCGAGGGCGGCCTCAAGGGGGGCGAGGCTCCCGGTGGACAGCATCATGACCACGCCGCCCTGGACGCCGGCGAGGATCGCCGCGGCCGCGCGCGTGGCGTCCAGGTCTCTTGGCGACCTCGCCCGCGGCCTGCATGCGGGCGATGCCGGCGGCGATCTGGGACTGCCACTGGCCCATCAGCTCGGCCACCACCGCCCTGGCCCCGGGTGTCGCGCGCCCCAGCTGGGTGATGAGCGCGCTCAGCGGGCACTGCTGCCCCTGCGCGCGGTAGCGGGCGAGCACCGTGTCGCGCCACGCGAGCCACGCGGCCCACGAGGCGAGGTCGCCCAGCTGCGGCTGCTGGTCGGACAGCACCAGGTCCGCCTCGTAGCGGGCGACCGCGAGCAGCAGCTCCTCGCGGCCCTCGGGGAAGTAGTGGAAGAGCTGGCTCTTGCTGGCGCGCGCCCTGGCCCGGATGTCATCGAGCGTGACCGTCACCCCGAACTCGCGGATCTCCGCCGACGCGGCCTCGATGATGCGCTGCCGGGTGGCGGCGCCCTTGGACGTCAGGCTCGCGGCCATGGTCTGCCCCTCTGATTTTTGGGCTCCCCGATTATTGGACTTGCTGGTCCATTTTACGGGCGGCACCGTGGCCAGTGACCACTCACCGCCCAGCAGGGGTATCGGGTCCACGGCCTGGCTCGGGCTGCCAGCCGAACACGGCGGTGACCTGGGATCCGTGCGGGCCGTAAGAAGCGGTGACCTGGTCGGCTACCGCCCGGACGATCCACAGGCCGTGCCCCTGCCGCAGCGGCCAGGGTCCCGTGCCCGGGCCGGCGTCACTGACCTGGCAGCGCAGCGCGCCGCCCGTCGCGCGCATCAGCAGCCGCCCCGATCCCGCGCCGTGCCTGACCGCGTTCGCCGCCAGCTCGTGCACGGCGAGCGTGACGTACATCGCCCGGTCTTCCGGCATGCCCGCGCCGACCGCGCAGGCCGTCACCCGTTCGCGCAGGAAGGGCAAGGTGGCCGCGTCGAAGCGCTCGTCGAAGTCCGTCACTGCCCCAAGCCCGCCGGAGTCACCGCTCACCCGCGCGGACCTACCCGCGGCCGGGGAAGTCATTCGCGGAAGCTCCCGCGCGGCGGATGGCCGGCGGCCGTGCGGCGGATGCCCCGGCGGCGGTGATCCCCAGGGCGGTGCCCCGCCGCGGGCCGCCAGTGCCCGGATCCGCCGGGATCGCGAAGATTCCGGGCACCGCGTAAGTAATGTCGCGTGATAGCACACCAGATCCTTCGCGATGCCCGGACCTTACGCGATAACCATCGGGCGGCGGTGATGCCGGGCGGCGGTGATCCCGGGCGACAGTGATGCCGGGCGGCAGTGATCCCGGGCGGCAGTGATCCCGGGCGACAGTGATCCCCGCGGCGGGCCGCCTAATTTAATGGGATTGGATCTTAGCCTGCCGGCGGATCGCGCGGGCTATACCGGGTTGAATTTAAAGCCGCTAGAGGTCAGGCACACGTTGTAGTGCGGGGTCGCGAGATTGCTCCCAGGTTCCGCGAAGTCGGATCCGCCGAGGTCCACCGCGGTATCGGAGGCAATGATATTGCCCCATACGTTGGCGTCGCAGGTGTTGAGCGTGGTCGGGACAGGAAGGCCGCCGAAGGGGAATAGGTAGGTCCGTTCATTGGCCGCGTGTACGCAGCCGCCGGTGCAGGTCTTGGACCCCCCGGTAATGTTTCCCGCACCGTTGGCGACCTGGGCGTCGACGAACCCGTCGAAGCACGGGCCAGCCTGCCCGGTGGGCGACGGGCAGGATATCTCTACCTGCGTGGTGACGAAAGACGCGCCCGACGTGCTGTTGTAGATCGCTATCTCCACGCAGAAGAGCCCCTGGAAGGCCCCGTCCTGCGAGAGTCGCTCGACGCAGGTGTGGCCGGCGGCGGGCGACAGGGAGACGGTCGAGCCGGCCGCGAAAGCGGGGGACGCGATAAGGAACGTTGCGCAAAGCACGGCGGAAATGACCGCGACGGCACTCGCGGCCAGTTTTCTGGATCGCATTTGCTCCTGCCATTCCGTGTAGCGGGATGAAGGAATCTGTGACGCGTCAGCAGGAGCCTACATTCCCCGGCGTTCTTGTTCAACTGCGTTTAATTCGCCCGGCAGAACCGGCAAAATCCGGCAGCAGTGAACTCTTGTCCGCCCAGACATCCCGCTTATCAGCGTGCGGGCCGCGGATTTGCGGTAACGACAGCCACTGGAGGTCGGTGCGGCGGAAGGGCCTGATGTCGGCGCCGCGCCCGTCGCGCATCTTCGCCACCCAGTCCGGGTCGCCGATCAGGCTCCGGCCGACGGAGATGAGGTCGAAGTCGCCGCGTTCGAAGCGCCGGACGAGGTCGGTGATCCGGCTGTCCCCGGTGGGCCTGGCCTCCTCGCCGGTCAGCGTGGCCATGACGTCGATGTCGAGGCCGACGCTCCCGACGGCGATCACCGGCGCGTCGGTGAACGACTTCACCCAGCCGGCCAGGCCGAGGTCGGACCCGGGCCATTCCGGCGTCCAGAACCGGCGGGTCGACACGTGGAACAGGTCGGTGCCCGCCGACCGCAGGATCGAGACGAGCTGGCCGAGCTCGGCGGGGCTGGCCACGATCTTCGCCTCGTAGTCCGCCTCCTTCCACTGCGAGATCCGGACGGAAATCGGGTAGCCGGGGCCGACCGCCGCGCGGACCGCCGCCACCACCTCGGCGGGGAACGCGGCGCGGTCCGCGATGCTCGCGCCGCCGTAGCCGTCGGCCCGCTGGTTGGTCTCCGGCCACAGGAACTGGTCGAGCAGGTAACCGTGGCAGGCGTGGACCTCCACGCCGTCGGCGCCGATTTCCCTGGCGATGACGGCGCACCGGGCGAACGCCGCGATGATCTCGGCGAGCTCGGCGGCGCTGGCGGGCCGGCCGAACGACTTGCCCGCCTTCTCAAGCCCCGACGGGCTGAGCGCGGTGAAGTCCGGGCCCGCCTTGCCGGTATCGACCGCCCCCTGGTGCCAGAGCTGGATGAACATGCGCCCGCCCGCCTCGTGCACCTCCTCGACGCAGGCGCGCCAGGCGTCCCGGGTGTCCGCGTCGAGCCGGGCGAACATGGGGTTGGAGGCCGCGCTCGGGTGGTCCACCGCGCAGGCCTCGCAGACCACGAGGGCCGTGCCGCCGAGGGCGCGGCGGCGGTAGTACTCGCGCAGCCGGTGGTCGGGACCGCCGTCGACGCACCAGGCGCGCTGCATGCCGGGCATGACGAACCGGTTCTTCAGCCGCAGCTGGCCGACCTGCAGCGGCCGCAGCAGCGGCGTGATGTCCGTACCCGCGGTCGCCTGGACTTCTGTCATGCTCTCCCCTTGCCGCGCCTCGCCGGGCGCCGAATCCGGGCACCGATCATCGGATCTGGTCACCGATTTCGATCATCACCCGGTTTCGCCGCCCGGCCAATTGGGGCGCGCCACTGCGTTTCGGCAGGTGGACGGCTAGCCCGGCCACAAATCAGGGGAGGCAGCGGCTACCAGCGGGGGTGGATCTCGGCGCGGAGGTACTTGTCGTACAGGTCCTCGACCTGGCCGAGCGCGTGCTCGCTGAGCGGCGGGAGGGCCGCGGCGGCCGCGTTCTGCCTGGCCTGCCCGGGGTCGCGGGCGCCGGGGATGACGGTGGTGACCCCCGGCTGCTGCGTCACCCAGCGCAGCGCCGCCTGGGCGGTGGTCACCGCGGCGCCGGGGTCCGCGGCGTAGGCGCCCGGTTCCGCGGCGATGGCGGCGAACTCGGCGGCGGCCCGCACGCCCGTCGGGTAGTCCACCCCGGAGAACGTCTCGCCGACGTCGAACGCCTCGCCGTGGCGGTTGTAGGTGCGGTGGTCGTCGGCGGCGAAGACGGTGTCGGCCGTGTACCGGCCGGACAGCAGCCCGGAGGCCAGCGGCACCCGGGCGATGATGCCGACGCCGGCCGCGGCCGCCGCGGGCAGCACCTGGTCGAGCGGCTTGCGGCGGAACGCGTTGAGGATGATCTGCACGGTGGCCACCCCCGGCCGCGCGATCGCCGCCAGGGCCTCGTCGCAGGTCTCCACGCTGACCCCGTACGCGGCGATCCGCTCCTGCTCGACCAGCGTGTCAAGCGCGTCGTAAACCGCGCCGGAGGAGAAGACCGGCGTGGGCGGGCAGTGCAGCTGGACAAGGTCCAGCCGGTCCACGCCCAGGTTGGCCCGCGACCGGTCGGTCCAGGCCCGGAAGTTCGCCAGCGTGTAGTTCTCCGGGACCTGCGCGACCCGGCGGCCCATCTTGGTGGCGACCGTGACGCCGCCGGGGGCCTCGCTGGCCAGGAACCGCCCGATGATCCGCTCGCTGCGCCCGTCGCCGTACACGTCGGCGGTGTCGAGGAAGGTGACGCCGGACTCGACGGCGGCGCGCAGCACCGCGAGCGCGTCCGATTCGGTCACCGACCCCCAGTCGGCGCCGAGCTGCCAGGTGCCGAGGCCGATGATCGACACGGGCCTGCCGGTCTTGCCGAGAACTCGCTGCTCCATGTTCAGCGATCCTAGGGGCGGCGCACTCAGGCCGCCGCGTCGGCCCTGACCCGGCCGAGGTCGACGTCGAGCCACTCGGCGAGCCCCGCGTGGCCGGCCGGCGTCACCGTGACGATCCGGCTGCCGTCCTGGCGCAGCACCCAGCCGCGCCGGGTGAGCTCGGTGGTGACCGCGGCGCCGAGGCCGCCCGCGAGGTGGTGCCGCCGCTCGGTCCAGTCCATGCAGGGCCGCAGCAGCGGCCGGGTGCGGCGCGGCACGTCGTCGACGTCGATGCCCACCTCGCCGAATACCCGTGCGCCGCCGGGGCCGAGCACCCAGGCGCCGTCCCGCTCCGCGATCGCGTCCGGCGGCCGCGAGGGCCTCGGTGACGGCGACCCCGGTGACGCCGGCGAGGTGGTCGTAGCACGTCCGCGCCCAGCGCAGGTTGCGCATGCGGACCGAGCCGCGCAGTGACCGCACCGGCGTCGCCGGCGCCAGCAGCTGCAGGGTCTCCAGCGCTTCGGCCACCTGCCCGCGCCGCGATCGAGTACAGCTGCTGGCGGCCGCTGCGCTCGGCGCGGACCAGGCCGCCGGCGGTCAGCTTCTTCAGGTGGGCGCTGGCCAGCGACCGGGAAATGCCCGCCGCCTCCGCGAGCGCGGAACCGGACTGCGGCGTGCCGCCCATCAGGACCTGCAGGATGAGCGCGCGGTTGGGGTCACCGATCAGGCGTCCGATCGCGGCGAGGTCAGCATCGGGTTCCATAAGGCCAACCGTAAACCAGGAACTGTCAAACGGTCATTTGACAGTTCTCGGGCTACCGTCGGGAGCTATGACACGCAGAACTCCTGCCCGCCTGGGTCCGGGTCGCGCTCGTGATGTTCGCCGTCGGCTGGGGCGCCAACCAGTTCTCCCCGATGCTGATCGTCTACCGGCACTCACTCGGCCTGAGCGCCGGCGAGATCGCCGGGCTGTTCGCCATCTACGCGGCCACGCTCATCCCCGGGCTGCTGGCGGGCGGCCCGCTGTCTGACCGGTTCGGCCGCCGGGCGGTCGTGCTGCCGTTCGCGGCCCTGTCGCCGGTGGCCACGCTGCTGCTCGTCCTCGGCCCGCACAGCCTGCCGCTGATCGCGGCCGGGCGGGCGCTGGCGGGCGTGTGCTCCGGCATGGTGATCGGCCCGGCGACCGCCTGGGTCCAGGACCTGTCCGGCGGCGACGCGCGCAGCGCGCGCCGCGCGGCGCTCGCGCTCAGCGCCGGATTCGGGCTCGGCCCCGTCGTCGCGGCGCTGCTCGCCCAGTGGGCGGGCGACCCGCTGGTCGTGCCGTACCTCCCGCACCTGGCGCTCGGCGCGGCGGCGCTGGCCATCGGCCTGACCGTGCCCGGCGCCGCGCCGGCGCGCGCCGCCGGCGCAGCCCGGGACGGCCGCCCGCCGCTGGCCGCCCGCGGCGCTGCGGACCCGGGAGTTCTGGCTTGGCGTCGCGCTGCCCGCGCCGTTCGTCTTCGGCACGATGTCGCTGGCCATCGTCGTGCTTCCCGAGGAGGTCACCAGCGCGCGCACCCTGTCCGCCGGGTACGCCGGGCTGATGACCATCCTGGCGTTCGCCACGGGCATCGGGGTGCAGCCGGCCGCCCGCCGGCCTGGCGGCGCGCTGGCCGCGCGCGGGCATCATCGCCGGGCTCGGCGCCGCGGCGGCGGGCTCCGCCGTCGGCGTCGCCGCCGTCGCGGGCCCGAGCCAGGTCCTCGCCGGCCTCGCGGCGGCGCTCCTCGGCCTGGCCTACGGGCTGTGCCTGGTCTGCGGCCTGCACGACGCCGAGCAGCTGGCCGGGCCGCGCGACCGCGGCACGGTGCTCGCCGCCTACTACGTGCTCGCCTACCTCGGCTTCGCCGCCCCCTACGGGGTGGACGGCCTGAACGCGGCGCTCGGCAAGCCGGGCACGTTCGCCGTCCTCGCCGTGGTCGCGGCGCTCCTCACGGGGCTGATGTGGGTCCGCGCCGCGCGGGTCCGCCCCGCCGCGGGCGCCCGCCCGCACCGAACGGAGGCGGCTTACTCCCAAACGGTCACCTGATCCCCGCGAGCAAGCCAGCAGGCAGGAGGCGCTGCGCCTGTACACGGTCGCGGGGGCGCGCTTCCTCGGCCGCGGGGGCCCGGCGCCCCCGTCCCCGGCGCGCTCGCTGACCTGGCCGCCTACCGGGCCGACCCGTTCACCTGCCCCGGCGAGCAACTGGCGGATCTCTCCCCCGCCGTGACGGTCATTGACGGCAGGCTCGCCCATCACGCGGGCTGACCGGGGCGGCGTGGCGGGACCCCGATGAGCCGCCCGTGTACGTTTAGGTCGGCTATAGCGGGACGCGTCAGTTGTCCTACGGACGCGGGGCAGGCGGGGGCGGGGTTGCAGGTGTCGTGGTATCCGGGCTGGTCGGGGTCGAGGATGCCGGGGAGGGCGGCCAGGGTGGTGATGGTGGCCTGGCCTCCTGCCTTGTTCCACAAGATGGCCAGGCCAAACGCGGCGAACAGGCAGGCCTTGAGGGCGGGGTTCGGCAACCGTTACGAGGCTGGGCTAACGCAGTGTCCCCACGAACGCCATCCACGCGCCGGCCGGCACGCTGAGCGTGACGCCGCCCCGGTCGGTCGTGTCGCGGATGAGGATGCCGTCAGCGGTTCCCACTTCCACGCATGTTGCCTCGCCGCCGTTGCTGTAGCTGGACTTGCGCCAGCAGTTCATGCCGTCCATCTCTCCTGTGCCTTCCGGATGGTGTCCCCGGTGTCCATGATGTTGCCGGATACCGCGCGTACACGCTCAAACGTAGCCGATGCCGCCCTAACCTGCGCCGCGTCCACCGTCACCCGGTCTTCCAGGAGGCTTCCCGTCAGCAGCGTGTCGGGCTCGCCTGCGACCGAGGCCAGCGAGATGGCCCCTCCGAGCCCGGGGTTCGCCCCGAGGGAGGGGAAGGACGTGCAGCAGCACGGACGGGGGCAGGGCCAGGAGCTGCGCGCACTGCTCGGCCATCACCTCGGCCGACCCGATGAACCGTTCCAGCACCATCTGGTCAAGCACGACCACGACGGTGGGCGCGTCATCGCGGTTCAGGATGAGCTGGCGCTGCATGCGCCCCGCTACCTCTTCCAGCGCCCGCTCGTGGCTGCGGCCGCCGACGCGGTACATCTCATACGCGTAGCGCTCGCTCTGGAGGATTCCGGGCACGACAACCGGCTGCCAGTACCTCAGCGTGTGCGCCCTTGCCTCAGCGTCGAACCACGGGGCGACCTGGGCGGTAACCGGGTCCTCAGCGTTCTTGGCCAGCTGCCAGAGGCCGCGCACCGCCGCCTCGGCCACCCCGTGAACCTCGCACGCGGCAGCCGCCGCTCCCCGAGGAGCGCTGCACCGACGCAGCACCTCTGGCCCGGCCTGCTGCCGGGCCATGCGGAGCAGTCGGCCAGGATCGGGATTCGTTCGGGACGCCCACGGCACCCGACCGGGCGCGTCCGACCGGGTTCCGTCCAGGCGCCGGCGGGTGCCGCTCCGACTTTGAGGAGACATGGTCAGGCCATGCGCGCAGAAGCGGGCTATGACCGGTACAAGCAGGAACGGCTGAAGGCCGCTGAGATAGCCCGAGCATTACCCGGGCTGGACAATATGGACGGCACGTGATGGCAAGTCACACCTGGCCACGCGCACGGGAAACCAGAAGGACCCCAACGACGGGCTATGGGCCGCGACGCTCATCAGCGACGACTGGACCCAGCTCGAAGGAACTTGCGGAGCAGGCGCAGTACGACGCCGAGCGGACCTACCTGCCATGACGGACAGGGGCAACTCCGGGCCAGGGGCACAGCCCGCGTTGCCCGCGCCGCCTGCCGAACCCGTCTCTGACCAGG
This sequence comes from uncultured Actinomycetota bacterium, assembly GCA_963735315.1. Taxonomy (GTDB): domain Bacteria; phylum Actinomycetota; class Actinomycetes; order Streptosporangiales; family Streptosporangiaceae; genus Trebonia. Next base: position 110,701 of record CAVTKQ010000032.1, on the reverse strand, counting down.
GATTACCCCGAGCAACCGAAGACTCCCAACCCCCAGGAGAACCAACGATGGACGCGAGACCGGGAATCGTCGCACTGCACTCGGATGCGGCGCGGCTGCTGGCGGCTGAGGTGCTGCTTTCCGAACCGGAGGCCCTGCGGGACGACGTACTCGAGTCGTGTCTTTACATCCTGAGGGACCGCCTGCAGGGCACGGAGTACGAGTCATGAGCCAGCCGCAGTTCACGTACCTGCTCGGGTGCGCGCGACAGTGACGTCATCGAGGGCTACGGCTACGCGCGCTTGCTGATGGGGCACGGCGTGCGAATCGTGGCTTGTCCATGCGCTGACGGTGCACATAATGGGCGCTGAGGCAGAGCTGGCACGTCGCGGGCTGCTGAGGAGGCGAAGCGCAATGAGAGGGTGCTGTGGAAGGTTCACCACGCGCGCAGGGAAGGCGGCGCGTCATGGGTGAGGCGAGCGACCTCGAAGACGCTAGTCGGCGGCCACGGTATTTCGAGACTTGCCCCCGGCGTCGCGCCGTCCGGTGACGGGGGCCTTCCCCGCGCGGGGCGCAGTCCCGTCCGGGCGCCGTCGCTCGGGGGGCGGGTTGTGCCTCCCGGCGTCAGCGCCCGTTTCGCGTCGCAGGCGGCTGCGGGGCCGGGTTTCGGGGGCGCGCGGGCTGCTACAGCGGTTTTCCTAGCGTCCGTTGCCGTCCCAGGGGCGGTGGTGTCCAGGTCGAGGGCAAGACGGTGCAGGTCGTGTTCTCGTTGCGCAGGGTCCCGACGCGTCGAGCGCACCGGGTCGGCATGACATCAGCGGTGAAGCAGAAATGCGAACAAGGCGGGAGGGATGCTGATCATAAACATGATCATGCAGAGACGCACAGTCCGAGCAGTGCTGTCGAGAGCGTACCGGATCGTCTGCCACATCTCTGCGGCAACTTGGTGAGGCGGCTTGGGGATGGGTACGCTCATTTGGAGGGCCTCCACTCATATGGGTCCCTTTGGTACTGACGGCTCCCTGTTGGCGCAGGGGGTCGTCGCCTTTTAAGCGACTGTCGGATTCATTGTGTCCTCATTGTGCCGCAGGTCACGTTGCCTCCAGTACGTGAGACTGACTACACTCCCCGCTCCTAGCTGCTTATACGTGCTTCTCTGGTGAGCAGGCTCACATCCGAGACTTCAGGAGCGGTGAGCAGGTTCACATCCCGAGGCCCCAAGAAGTGGTTCTGCTTGCCTCAGACTTGCGCGAGCGGCTGGCGTCCGCCGGAACGCGCGATAGTAGGCATGTAGGGGGGCCTACGTTAGGCATGACTCCGCCCGCCATGCCTCTTACGGGAGGACGAGGAAAACCGGGCTTTCCGCGAAGCTCGCGTCAAAGTCCTTTACGCCGACGAGAAGGTAGGCATAGACGCGGCACAGGTTTTCCGCGTGCCCCGCGAGGTCGCCCGCCGCAATCGTGTAGGCGAAGGAGTCCGCCTGGGTGTCCCACGGCGGATCGGTGAGCGACCCGCTGGCCGGGGCCGGGCTGAACGGGAGCGAGCCGCCGGTCTCGAGGTCCTTCGTGTTACCCGGCTCCCGGGTGTAGACGCGGATTATTTCTGCGTGATTCGGACCCATTCGTGATCACTTCCTTGCTGGTAGGAATGCCGAACGACGTGACGGAGCGCACCGGGCGCGCGTTTGACGCGGCCGACTGCCTTCCGCCTGGTTGCATCAGCCGCCGCCCGGTCGTTCTCTGGCTTGTAGGAGTCCCTGCGGCCACGGCCGCGGACGCGGTCGCGCGATGGGAGCGGGCAGATGACGCTGGAACAGGACGGCAAGGCCGCTGCGGCCCGAGCGGGAAGGGCTGGTCGTGCGTGACGACCCGTCCGTTGTCGCGCTGGTCGCCCGGGCGGCCGGGTCCGACCAGGCCGCGTGGGACGAACTGGTCGACCGCTACGCCCCGCTCGTGTGGTCAATCTGCGTCAGGTTCGAGCTGAGCAGTCAGGACATCGAGGACGTGGGGCAGAATGTGTGGCTGCGGCTTGTCGAGCAACTCGGGAACCTGCGGGAGCCCGCGGCGCTGCCCGGATGGCTGGCCACCACCACCCGCCGCGAGTGCCTGCGCGTGGTGAAGGCATCCCGGAGGGTCGACATACCAGGAGACGAGCTGACGGAGAGGCTGTCGCCGCAGACGGACGCGGCGGCGATCGAGCAGGAGATCATCACGGCGGAGCGGAACGCGCTGCTGCGCGCGGCCCTCGCCGAGCTCCCGCCGCGGTGCCGTCGGCTGCTTTCCATGCTCATCACCGACCCGCCCTGCTCATACGCGGAAATCAGCGCCGTCCTCGGGATCCGGGTCGGGAGCATCGGCCCGGAGCGGGGGCGCTGCCTGGAGCGGCTGCGCCGCTCGGAATTCCTCGCGGGCCTGCGTGACGATGAGTTCGCCGCGGCGCGGATCAGTGTGCCAGGGAGTGAGCCGCATGCGTGACGACTGGGATGACGAGCAGCTCCTGGCCGCGCTGCGGGACGCCGAGCGGGCCCGCCGGGCCGTACCCGACGGATTCGTCCAGGCCGCCAGGGCCGCCTACGCCTGGCATAACATCGACTCCGAGCTGGCCCAGCTCACCTACGACTCCCAGCGTGACGACGCGCGTCGGTGACCGTGCGCGCGGAGACCGCGTCGGTCCGGGCGCTTACCTTCACCTCGGCCAGCGTCACGATAGAGCTGGAGGTCACCGGGCACTCCGTGCTCGGCCAGATTTCCCCGGCCCGGGAGGGAACGGTCGAGGCGCGAACCAGCACGGGCGCCGTGGTGACCGTCCCGGTCGATGAGATCGGCTGCTTTTCCGTCGATCCCAAGCCGGCCAGCCCGTTCCGCCTGCGGTGCCGCACCGCGGACGGCGCGGACGTGGCGACCGGGTGGATCGTGCTGTAGGGCACGGAGCGCCGCCCCGGGCTCAGGCCGCGCCCAGCGTCACGAGCGACTCCGCGGTCGCCCGCTGCACCGGGTCGCCCGCGAACGCGTGCCGCACGCTCGACAGCGACTCGGCGAGGGTCCCGCCCTTCGCGCAGCTGGCGGTGCAGGCCGACCATCACCGGGACGACGGCGTGGTCGTTCAGCGGCGCGATGGCCGCGATGATCCCCGCCGTGCCCAGCGGCAGCAGGCTGCTCACGAGGCCGAGCAGCTCATCGGCTCCCGCCGGCGCGGCGGCGGCGGAGTCACAGCTTGACAGGATCATCCAGTAGGGCGCGCTGTCGCAGCTGCTCGAAGTCATAGACGGTCAGCGGCCCGTCGTGCATGCGCAGCGAGGAGAACAGGGGGCTGTCGGCCCGGAAGGCCCCGTGGGCGGCGATGTGGGCAAGCCAGGCCCCGTCGAGTGCCCGGGGCACGTTCTTGCTGGTGGCGTTCCCGTCGGAGAGCATCGTGACGTCGTCGTACAGCGGCGCCACGGCCGGCACCTCGGCGCCGTCGGTGACCAGCCCGGGCCCGCGGACGAGGACGACGTGGCGGCGGCCCGGCGGCCGCGCCCGCCGCGCCCTGACCCAGGCGGCCGCCGACGGGGCGACGGTGACCGCGCAGTCGCGCAGCGCGGGCAGCAGCCCCCACGGGATGGTGTGCAGCCTGCCCGGCGGGACGACGACGAGGGGCCGGTCCCCGAGGTGCCTGGCGGCCGGGCCGAGCAGCGCGTCCTGGAGCCGCGGGCCGGCCGACTTCAAGATGGCCAGCGCGCCGGCGAGGTCGTCGCCGGGACGGCTGCGGGCCAGCCGGCGCAGGGCGAAGCGGGAGAAGTCCGCGGCCCGCTCGGCGTCCGCCGCGAGGCCCGCGGTGAACTGCCGCACCGTTCCCGCCCCGCACACGAGCACGTGCAGGACGCCGTCGATGTCGACGATCTCGGCCAGCTGGCCGTCGCCAAGCTCATCGAGCAGCTCGGGAACGCTGATCGTCACCCGGCCGGGGGCCGCGCCCCCGGGGGTGCTCAGCGCCCGCCGCCGCACGGCGTCCTCCAGGCGCTTCTGCTCGCGCTCAAGCGTGAGCTGCTCGGTGCGCCCGGTCGCGCCCGGCTGGTCCTGGCGGCGCAGCTCGTCGAGCCGGTTCATGACGTCGCGCAGCGCGGCCAGGTTCGCGTTGAGTTCCGCGTCGGCGAGGGGCCGGACCGGCGGGACCGCCAGCGCGGTGGCCCGCCAGCGCTCGCTCCAGGTGAGCAGGAGCCGCGGCCGGCGTGCCAGCGCCGCCTGCCGCTGGCCGAGCGCGGCCAGTTCCGTGCCGTGCGCGGTGGCCTGGGCCCGCAGTTCTGACGCGCCGAGGGTGAACCGGTGCTCGTCGAGTACCGCCAGCCCGCTGCGGCAGGCGGAGAGCACCTGGCGCGCCTGGCCGGCCGCCTCGGCCCGCAGCGCCTCGCTCAGCCAGCCGCTGGCGCGGGCCAGGGCGGGGCCGCGGTGCCGGCCCCGGGCGGCGGCGAGGAAGTGACGGTCGGCGTCCGCGCGCCTGCCCAGCTGCAGTGCCACCCGTCCCGCGAGCAGGTGCGCGCGGGCCGCGTCCCCCGAGCCGACCGCCTCCAGCTTGACCGCGGCCTGGTCCGCCTCGCGCAGCAGCCGGGCCGACACCATCCCGGCCGCGTGCTTCGCCTGGGCGAGGGTTCCCGCGGCGCGCGCTTCCCACCACTCGCTGCGCTGCGACCGCGACAGGCGGCAGGCGGCGCCCGCCCAGTCGAGGGCCGCCGCGGGCTGCCCTGCGGCCAGCGCGCAGTCGGCCGCCATGAGCAGCAGCTCGGCCTTCTTGGTGGACCGGCCGCGGATCCGCTCGATCTCCGACACCGCGGCCGCCGCCTGCGCCAGCGCGTCGTCGGCCAGTCCGGCCGCGAGCAGCACCGCGCACCGGTCGATGCTGACCGCCGTGACCGGGACGCCGAGCGGCCGGACGCGCCGCGCGGTCTCGTCGAGGAGCGACAGCGCCGCCGGGAGGTCTCCCGACACGAAGGCGACCGTCGCCCTGTTGAGCACGGCGTAGCTTGCCTCAAGGTCCTGGCCCGCTTCTTCGAACGAGCGCCCGGCGGCCGCGAAGTCAGCGTCCGCGCGCCGCACCGACCCGGTCGCCAGGTGCAGCAGCGCCCGGTTATGCAGCGCGCGGGCAATCCAGATGTTGTCCCCCGAATGCCGCAGCGCGGCCTGCGCCTGGCGCACGTCGTCGAGGGCCGCCGCGTAGCGGCCCAGGGTCCACAGCACGATGCCGCGCCGGAGCCGCACCCGCCCCGCCTGCGCGCCGTCGCACCGGCGCAGCGCCTGGTCGAACGCCGCGAGCCCGTCGGCGGTCCGGCCCGCGTAGCCGAGCGCCACGCCCAGGGTGGCAAGGACGTCGGCCTCGCGCTCGGCCGAGCGGGACTGGCGCGCCCAGTTCAGCGCCTCGCGCACCTCACCGATCGCGGCGCCGACATCGCCGAACTCGCGCAACACGATTCCGGCGGCCTGATGGGCAACCGACGCGTCATACGGCCCAGGTTTCCCGGCGAGGATCGCCCGCGCCCGCGCCATTGCCTCGCGGGGGCGGGACAAGGCCAGCGGCAGCAGGCTGTCCACCTCGCGCCCGCCCGGTCCCCCGGCGCGGCCCCCTCCCGCCATGACGCCTATTTTAGATGCCGGCATTCCGGCGGCCTAACGATAATGCCGCAATTCACAGGGCACTGGCCTGTCACATCTATCCCCGCGTGACTCCCCTGACCCATAAATTTCGCGCATTTGCGATCATGTACGCACCCGCACTCCTTGCCGGCCAGATGGGCTGCATCAAACCGCGAGCGCGGCCGCTCCTTAGAGCGAAAGCCGGCGCGGATCCTGTCGCCGGCAATTTCCGTGTTCAACTTCGGAGGGGATCGTGAACGGAAAAGATGAACTCCAGGCCCTGCGAGAACAGGTCACCAAGGAACAGGTCGGGCGCATCAGGGAAGAATTCGCCCGCCGGGGGATAACGATTCGCAGCGCCTCCGGCGAGGGCGGCGCCGCCTACATGTACGCCGCCGGCCAGATCCTGGTCCGGGAGGATGACCTCCGCGAGGTGCAGTCCGTTCTCATGAAGGTAGTGACAGCCCAGGAACCCGAGAACGTCATCGAAGGCGTCAAGCTCATCCGCTTCGGCCCCCGGCAGCCCGGCCAGTCCGCCCCCTCGCCCGTAGCAGTGGCCCAGCAGCTCAACGACGCACTTCACGACCGCTCTGCCGCGGGAGTGAACCGCCTCCTGACCGTCACGCCGGAGACGGGCCCCTGCCCCGCCACCGAGCCGGAGACGGTGTACTTCGACTACGAGCCGTTTCCCGCGGTCCGCACGGACGAGGACGGCAGCGACGGCAGCGGGGTGAAGGTCTACGTCGCCGACACCGGGCTGCTCGCCAGCGCGGCGTGGCACCCGTGGCTCCGCGGGGTTGACGGGCGGCCCCGACCCGCTCGACCCCCACCCGGGGGGATCATCAAGCCCTACGCCGCCCACGGGATGTTCGTCGCCGGGGTGCTCAGGTGCATGGCGCCGGAGGCGCACGTCTACGTCTCGAACGTCTTCAAGACGGCCGGCAGCGCGCTGGAGTCGGACCTTGTCACAGGACCTCGACAGCGGCGCTCAGCCAGGGCTTCGACATCTTCAACCTCTCAATTACCACGCCGAGCCTGGGAGTACCTCGACATGATCGGCTTCGAGGCGTTCCGGCGCAACCTCGCAGCCAGCACCCCGGTGTCGTCTGCGTCGTCGCGGCGGGCAACGACGGGCAGGACGGGGAATTCTGGCCGGCCGCCTACCCGGAGATGGTCTCGGTCGGCGCGCTCGCCGCCGACTGGCGCAGCCGGGCCAGCTTCAGCAACTACGGCGACTGGGTCAAGGTCTACGCGCCCGGACGGGACCTCATCAACGCGTACGCGACGGGCATCTACGAGTGCCACGACGCCCCTTACGCGGGCCAGCTCCGTCGCTTCTACGGCATGGCCAAATGGAGCGGCACGTCCTTCTCCACGCCCCTGGTGGCCGGGCTAATCGCCGCCCGGAAGTCCCGGGACGGCGTAACCGCCAGGGAAGCCGCCGACTCCCTCCTCAATGACGCGCGCGCCCAGGCGATCCCCGGCGTCGGCCCCGTTATCTTGCCCTACGACAACGCATTCAAAATCTGACCACCAGAATTCCCCGCGGGCCAACAAATCGCAAATACCTGGGAAGCCCGTGGGGAATTCTGGTCGAGGAGTTCGTTATGCCAATCAAGTCACCACAGATCCAGGCACAGTCCTATCGCTACTCCGCGGTCGTCATGATCGGCCTGCTCGTCGCCCTCGCGGCGGCCGTGTTCTACCAGACCATCAAGCAGGACTCGTTCCTCTCATCGGTCAGCGCCTACTACTACACGCCGGCGCAGGCCGTCTTCGTCGGCGCGCTCATCGGCCTGGGCGCGTGCATGATCGCCTTGCAGGGGACGGAGCGGCGCCGAGGACACGCTCCTCAACCTTGGCGGCATCTTCGCGATCGTGGTGGCGATCGTCCCCACGAGCCGCGGCGCCGACTTCCAGACGCGGTGCACGCCTGCGGCCTCACCAACCAGGCCGCAACGAAACTCGACTGCCCCACCACGCTCGCCCTGCAGGAAGCGACCAGGGCGAACGTGGAGAACAACGTGGCCGCGCTGCTCATCGTGGGCGGCCTGGCCCTCATCCTGTCCGCGTACATCCTGGTCAGGGACAGGAAGTCCGGCAAGGACCGCGGAGCGCGGATGGGCGCTCGCCGGGTTCCTCGCGGCCCTCGCCGTGTGGCTGCTCGGGCTGATCGCCCTCGCGGCCTCGGTCGACTGGCTGGCGGGCCACGCCCACTACATCGCCGCCGGCGGCCTGCTCCTCGGCCATCGTCGCGGTGGCCGCGGCGAACGCTCGCCGCCGCCAGGAGAAGCCGACCATCAAGGGCGCCCTGGCGTCGCCGCGCGAGTACTACTACACGTGGACCGCCGTTGCCATGCTGGCGGGCGCCGCCGTCCTGATCGCGCTGTGGCTGGCCGGCGTGATCACCCTGTTCTGGGTCGAGATCCTGGTGGCGCTGCTGTTCATCGCCTTCTGGGCGGTCCAGACGCTCGAGCTCGCGACGGATGGCCAGCGCACCGTGGCGGGTCCGGTGCCCACCGATGGCCAGGGGCGCACCCCAGAGGACCGGGAGCCCCCGGACGGCGAGAGCGCACCGTAGCGGACCGGGAGCCCGTGGCCGCTGAACCGGAAGCGTAGCGCGCACGCGGCGAAGTCCCGCGCGGCCGCGCCCGGCAAATGGTCGCGTGCGGGTGGAGCACGCTCCCGTTCGGGATCAGTCAAGGCGCGCCAGGGGGCGGCCGGCCGGACGGGACCGCCGGTGCCGCCGCGAGCTGGGGGTTTGCCGTTGTCCGTGCGGACAACGGCACCCGAGATCGCGTTGTCCGCGCGGCTATGGAGGTCTTCGCGCCGCTGAAACACGCATGAAGGGGTCAGCAGCCGTTGACACCGGCCAGCCGGAACCTCATCACCGGCCTGTCCGCCTTCACCGCAGGAGCGTGATCACCATGACCAACCTGGCCCTTGACCTGCGCGAGGCCGCGCAGATGTACCCGGACCGCCCCGCCGTCCGGCTCGACGACACGATCTTGACCTACGCGCAGCTCGACGACCTCAGCGCCCGGGTCGCCGGCTGGCTGCGCGCGCGCGGCCTGCGGCCGGGCGACCCGGTCGGCATCATGCTGCCCAACGTGCCGCACTTCCCGGTCTTCTACTACGGCGTGCTGCGCGCCGGCGGCGCGGTCGTCCCGATGAACCCGCTGCTCAAGGCCCGCGAGGTCGCGCACTACCTCGGCGACTCCGGCGCCAGCCTGGTCCTCGGCTGGGAGAGCGCGGCCGCCGAGGCCGCCGAGCGGGGCCGCGCGGGCCGGGGCCGCGGCGGTCACCGTCAGCGAGGCGACGCTGGCCGAGATCGGCGCCGCGTCGTCGCCGCTGCCCGAGGTGGCGCGGCGCGCCGACGACGACACCGCGGTGATCCTCTACACCTCGGGCACCACCGGGACCCCGAAGGGCGCGGAGCTGACCCACGCCAACATGCGCCGCAACGCCGTCGGTGACCGCCACGTCGCTGCTCGACCTCGGCCCGGACGACGTGGTGATGGGCTGCCTGCCGCTGTTCCACAGCTTCGGGCAGACCTGCGGGCTGAACGCCGCGGTGCTGTCCGGCGCCTGCCTGACGCTGATCCCGCGGTTCAGCCCGGCGGCGCGCGCTGCAGGTGATCGAGCGCGACCGGGTCACGGTGTTCGAGGGCGTGCCGACCATGTACGTCGGCCTGCTCGGCGCGGGCGCGGGCGCCGCCGACACCTCGTCGCTGCGGCTGTGCGTCTCCGGCGGCGCCGCGCTGCCCGTCGAGGTGCTGCACGGGTTCGAGAAGGCGTTCGGCGCCGTGATCCTGGAGGGGTACGGCCTGTCGGAGACCTCGCCGGTGGCCACGTTCAACCGCCGCGACCGGCGCAAGCCGGGCTCGATCGGCCTGCCGATCGAGGGCGTGGAGCTGCGGCTGGTCAGCGTCGACGAGCGGCGACGTCCCCGCGCCGCCGGCGAGGTCGGCGAGATCGCGATCCGCGGGCACAACGTGATGAAGGGCTACTGGAAGCGCCCGGAGGCGACCGCGGCGGCGATCCGCGGCGGCTGGTTCCACACCGGCGACCTGGCGCGGGTCGACGAGGACGGCTTCTACTACATCGTGGACCGCAAGAAGGAGCTGATCATCCGCGGCGGCTACAACGTGTACCCGCGGGAGATCGAGGAGGTGCTCTACGAGCACCCGGCGGTCGCTCGAGGCCGCGGTGATCGGCATCCCGCACCCCTCGCTCGGCGAGGAGGTCGGCGCCGCCGTCACGCTGCGGCCCGGCGCGGCGGCGACCCCGGAGGAGCTGCGCGACTACGTGAAGGAGCGGGTCGCCGCGTACAAGTACCCGCGGCACGTGTGGCTGGCCGACGGGCTGCCGAAGGGCGCCACCGGCAAGATCCTCAAGCGCGAGATCGCGATCCCGGCGGACGGCTGGCCGGACAGGCGGCGCGGTCATGAGCGCCGACGGCACCGCGGCGGGCACCGCCGGGGCGGCACCGCGGACGCCGGGTCGCCGCCGGGGGCAGCGGAGACGGCGGGCGCGCTCGACATGCTGCTCACCCAGGCGGCGCTCGGCCCGCTGCGCCAGTTCTTCCCCGGCCGCGCCAGCGCTGCGGTTCGCCCGGGCGCTCGCCGGCCAGCCCGGACTCGTGGCGTCGCGGGCGGGCGGCCTGGCCGCCGAGCTCGCCCGCATCGCGGGCGGCACCTCCGCCGTCGCGCCGGCCGCGCGGGACCGCCGCTTCGCCGACCCCGCCTGGACGGGCAACCCGGTGCTGCGCCGGGTCATGCAGGCCTACCTGGCGGCCGGGGACACGGCGCTCGGGGTCGTCGGTCGAGACGCCCGCTCGACTGGCGCGACGCCGAGCGGGTGCGGTTCGCGGTCGGCAACCTGGTCGACGCCCTCGCGCCGAGCAACAGCCCGCTGCTGTCACCCGAGGCGTGGAAGGCGGCGATCGACTCCGGCGGCGGCAGCCTCGTGACCGGGGCCAGGCACCTGGTCAGCGACCTGTCCAGCGCGCCGCGGGTGCCGGCGATGGTGCCGCCGGACGCCTACACGGTCGGCACCGACCTGGCGGCGACCCCGGGCGCGGTCGTGCTGCGCACCCCGGTCGTTCGAGCTGATCCAGTACCAGCCGTCAACGGAGACGGTCCGCGAGCTCCCGCTGCTGATCGTCCCGCCGACGATCAACAAGTACTACGTCCTCGACCTCGCCCCCGGGCGGAGCCTGATCGAGTACCTGGTCGGCCAGGGGCAGCAGGTGTTCGTGATGTCCTGGCGCAACCCGGACGCGCGGCACGCCTCGTGGGGGTTCGACGCGTACGCGCGAGGCCATCCTCGAGGCGCTCGACGCCGTCGCGGCCATCTGCGCGGCGCCGGCCGTCCACCTGCTCGGCGCCTGCTCCGGCGGCATCCTGGCCAGCCTGGCCGCCGCGGTGCGGCAGGCCGAGCCGCGCCCGGCGCGCCAGCCGCGGCTGGCGAGCCTCGGGCTGCTGGTCACCATGCTCGACCAGTCACGGACGGACGCCGTCGGCGCCCTCGTGGACGAGTCGACGGCCGAGGCCGCGATCGCCGCCTCCGCCAGGAAGGGCTACCTGGACGGCCGCGGCGCTCGCCGAGGTCTTCGCCTGGCTGCGGCCCGGCGACCTGATCTGGAACTACTGGGTCAACAACTACCTGCTCGGCCGCGAGCCCGCCCGGTTCGACATCCTGTTCTGGAACGCCGACACCACGCGGATGACCGCCGGGCTGCACCGCGACTTCGTCCGCGCGGCGCTGGCCAACTCCGCTGGCCGAGCCCGGGCGGGCTCACCGTGCTCGGCACCGAGATCGACCTGGCCCGGGTGGACCTGGACAGCTACGTCGTCGCCGGGGTGGCCGACCACATCTGCCCCTGGCAGTCCTGCTACCGCAGCAGCCAGCTGCTCGGCGGCAAGACCCGGTTCGTGCTGTCCATCAAGCGGGCACATCGCGGCGCTCGTCAACCCGCCGGGCAACAAGAAGTCCAGGTACCAGGTCAGCGACGACGTCACCGCCGACGCCGGCGCCTGGCAGCAGTCGGCCGCCACCGAGCAGGGCTCGTGGTGGCCGGACTACGCCTCCTGGCTGGCCGCCCGCTCCGGCGGCCAGGTCGCCGGCCCCGGCCGGGCCCGGCGGCGACGGCTACCGGGTCATCGAGCCCGCCCCTGGCAGCTACGTGCGGGCGGCGTGAGGGCGCGCAGTGGACCTCGTCAAGACAGTGTCCGCGGGCGGGCAGCGGCTGCGGGTCGCGGTCCGCCCCGGCGCCGGCGGCGGCCCCCCGCTGCTGGTGTGCAACGGCATCGGCACCCCGCTCGAGGCCCTGGCGCCGTTCACCGGCGCGCTTGACCCGGCGATCACGGTCGTCCGGTTCGACGTGCCGGGCGTGGGCGGCTCGCCGCGCGCCGCGGCTGCCCTACTCCGTCCCCTGGCTGGCCTGGCTCGCCGGGCGGATGATGACCGAGCTCGGCTACGGCCGCTTCGACGTCCTCGGGCATCTCCTGGGGCGGCGGCCTCGCCCAGCAGCTCGCCGGTGCAGTACCCGCGGCGGTGCCGGCGGCTGGTCCTCGTGGCCACGTCGACGGGAAGCCTGATGATCCCGGCCAGCCCCCGCGTGCTGCTGCACCTGTCCTCGCCGCGCAGGCACCAGGACCCCGCGCACGCCGCGCGGATCGCCGGGACCATCTACGGCGGCGCGCTGCGCCGCCAGCCCGAGCTCGCCGCGCCGATGGCCCGCGCCTACGCCGGCCCCGGTCTCGCAGCGCGGTTACCTGTACCAGCTGCTGGCGTCAGCGGCCTGGACCAGCCTGCCGTGGCTGCCGCTCGTCAGGCAGCCGACGCTGATCCTGGCGGGCGACGACGACCCGATCATCCCGCTGGCCAACGCGCGGCTCATGGCCGCGCTGCTGCCGGGCGCCCGGCTGCACGTCTACCAGGACGGGCACCTCGGCCTGCTCACCCGCGCGGCCGAGCTCGCCGCCGTGGTCAGCGATTTCCTGCTGGCAGTTGAACCAGGCGCGCGGCGCGCGGTCCAATGAGTCGCATGACGGCATCAGTGTCGATGAGTCACCACGACGCGGCGGCGAGCATCATCGCCGCCCTCAGGAGCGGCCTGCCCGCGCTGACGGAGCGGATCGTGGCGCGCATCCGCGCCGAGATCCCGTTCTACGCGGGCCAGGACATCGTCACGCACGACGACCTGCGCAAGTCGGTCCGCGCGAACATCGACTACATCCTCGCCGGCCTCACCGGGACCGCCACGCCCAACCTCAGCGCGCCGAACGCGACCGGCCGCGCCCGGGCGGCCCAGGGCGCGCCGCTGGCCGAGATGCTCACCGCGTACCGGGTGGGCGTCGCGGAGCTCTGGTCGGCGATGGTCGCCACCGCCCGCGACCTGCCCGGCGTCCCCGCCAGTGACGTCATCGACCTGGCCGGGGCGGTCTTCGCGGTGCAGAACACCTACACCGACGCCGCGCTCGCCGCCTACCGCGACGAGGCCAGGGACATGCTCCGCACGCAGGAGCGCGAGCGGGCCGCGCTGGTCGAGGTCATCCTCGCCGGCACCGCGGCGCGGGGAACCCTGTGGGAGGTGGCCAGCGCGCTGCGGCTGCCGCTCGACGGCGCGTTCCTCGTGGTCGCGGCGGAGACCGAACCGGGTCATGACCCGATCCCGCGCGCGGAGTCGGCCCTCGCGGTGCTCGATGTCCGGTCGGTCTGGCGCCTCGACGCCGAGCTGTCGCTTGGCGTGCTGTCCCTGCCCGACCGCGCGCGGAACGGGCCCGTGCTCGCCGCTGCTCGGCCGGCACGCGACCCGCCGGGTCGGCGCGAGCCCGGTCTTCGCCGAGCTGCACCAGGCCAGCTGGGCGCTTGAGCTCGCCCGGCTGGCGCTTGGCAGCCGCCCGCAGGGCACCGGGGTGACGCAGTTCCGCGACAGCCCCATCGACCTGCTCGTCGCCGCCGCGCCGCACGCCGCCCTCGAGGCGGCCCGGGCGGTGCTCGGCGGCCTGCTCGCGCTGCCGGAGGACGAGCTTGAGCTGCTGCTCGGCACCTTCGAGGCCTGGGTGCGGGCCAGCGGCTCGGCGAGCGCGGCCGGCGCGGAGCTGTTCTGCCATCCCAACACCGTCCGCTACCGGCTGCGCCGCATCGAGTCGGGCAGCGGCCGGACCCTGGGCAATCCCGGTGAGGTCGCCGAGCTGGTCACCGCGGTCCGCGCCTGGCGCGAGCTGCCGCACCCGTGATCCCGGGCGCGCCGTCAAGGGCGGTTAAACCGGGGGCGGCAAGGGAAGGCGGACAGGGATGACCGGAGCGCGGGACATCAGGCAGGCGACCGCGGCGGACGGGCCGGTTGTCGCGGAGATCATCAGCGCGGCCTACGAGAAGTACCTCACCCGCATGGACCGGCCGCCGGGGCCCATGCTGCGCGACCACGCCCCGATGATCGAGGCAGGCGCGCTGTGGGTAACGGGAGACCCGGTGGCCGGGCTGATCACCGTCGCGCTCGCCGGCGACACCCTGCTCATCGAGAACGTCGCGGTGCGGCCGGCGGCGCAGGGCACCGGGGTCGGCGCCGCGGCCTTACGACGAGCCTTCCCGTGGGCCGGCGAGCCGTGGTGCCGCCCGCGACCGCGACCGCCTGGATGACGCGCAGGCGGCCGGACGCCAGCCCCTGGGTGAGGTTCGCGGCCTTGACGGCGAAGCCGGGGACGAACGCGTGCAGCCCGAGCGGGGCGCGGGCGAGGCGCGGCGAGATGACCGCCTGCATCAGGGCGGCCGCGTCGCCGGTGAGGTCGGCCCAGTGACCGACGGTGAACCCGGCGGCCTCGATGGCGGCGCGCAGCCGCGCGGCGGAGACGAGGTGGCTGCGGTCCGGCTGGTCGGCCCACGGCAGCGGGTAGTCGAGCTGTCCGGGCTCTCCCGCGGTGATGTCCCAGATGGCGAGGCGGCCCCCGGCGGCCAAGGACCCGGCGCGCCTCGGCGTACAGGCGCGCCTTGTCCGCCACGTTCATCTGGACGTGCTGGCTGGTCACCACGTCGAAGGCGGCGTCGGCGAACGGGAGGTCGGTCACGTCCGCCTGCCTGACGGTGATCGTCTCGTCGAGGCCGGTGAGCTTGTTGAGCCAGCTGGCCGTCTCGCAGTACTCCGCGGTCAGGTCGACGGCGGTGACCTGGCAGCCGTAGGTGGCGGCGAGGAACCGGGCGGTCCCGCCGATGCCGGCGCCGGCGTCGAGCACCCGGTCCGAGCCGGTGATCCGCGCCAGCTCGGCGAGCTGCCCGGTGGCGATCCGGCCCAGCGTGTGGAAGTCCTCGAGCGCGCCGAGGTCGGCGGGCGCCAGGTGGTCGAGGTCCTTGCCCGCGGCGATGAGGGCCCGCTCGATGCTCTGCCTGGACAGGCCGGTCGCGTACTGGGTGCCGATGTCGCTGGTTGTCACTGGCTTTCCTCCGCTCGGGTCAGGCTGGGGCGAGCTCGGGTAGGCGTCTTCCTTGCCGGGCAGGACGCGGTCGAGCACGCTGGCGTCGCCGCTGACCTGCAGGCCGAGCGCGGCCACCTCGGCGGCGGTGAGCTGGCCGGTGAACAGGGCGGCGATCAGCTGCGGCGGCCCGGCCAGGACGAGGTCCGGGCTGGGCACGGAGCCGGCGCGGAGGCGGACCGCGCCGCCGGACACCTCGACGACCGCGGGGTCCGCGCCGGTCCGCAGCTCGATCGACGCCGGCGGGCCGCCGGGGTCGCGGTCGCGGAGGAAGAAGTCGACCGGGTAGGTGAACCACTGGCTGCGGAACTCGTCGGTGTCCGCGGGCCCGCCATGTACCTGATCCCCCACCAGCCGAGGGCCTTTATCACCGGTTCCAGCTCGGCGCCCGTCTCCGTCAGGTGAACGAGGGTCGTGGCGACGGGCGGCGGCGCCTCTTCCCTGCGGACCAGGCCCGCCGACTCAAGCTCGCGGATCCGGTCGGCGAGCAGGTTGGTGGCGATGCCCGGCAGGCCGTTCTTCAGGTCGGTGTACCGGCAGGCGCCCCGCAGCAGCAGCTCCCTGACGATCAGCAGCGTCCACCGGTCGCCGATGACGTCGAGCGCCTTGGCGACCGAGCAGTACTGGCCGTAACTACGCATGCGCCAACGCTAGCCCGAACTAAGTTGATTTTCAAGTCTATCTACTTGACTTATTCAAGTTGATTTGCCCGGGCAGTTCCGTGAACCGGCCGGGGAACGGCGCACGTATCCCATAGCGGGGAGGAAGGCGTGCCCCGCTTCGCGCTGCCCGGGCACGACCGGGCGGCCCTAGGATTACATGACGTATCACCCTGAGCGACCCGGGCCTGGCCGTCAGCGGGAGGTTGTGGCGTGACGCTGGTACTGATCGGCCTGGTCGGCGGGATCATCACGGGCTTGTCACCGTGTGTCCTGCCGGTGCTTCCCGTCGTCTTCCTCGGCGGCGGCACCGCGCCGGACGCGGACACCGGCACTGAGCCGGCACTGGGCCGGCACGGGGCCGGCACTGAGGCCGCGCGGCGGCGGCCCTACCTCATCGTCCTCGGCCTGACGCTGAGCTTCGCCGTCTTCACCCTGTTCGGCAGCCTCATCCTGGCCAGCCTGCACCTGCCGGACGACGCCATCCGCTGGCTCGGCCTTGCCCTGCTCGTGCTGGTCGGGCTCGGGCTGCTGGTGCCGCCGCTCGGGCACCTGCTCGAGCGGCCCTTCTACCGCTTCCCGCAGCGCGTCACCGGCACCGGCCGCAACGGCTTCGTCCTCGGGATCGCCCTCGGCGCGGTCTTCGTGCCGTGCGCGGGGCCGGTCCTCGCCGCCATCACGGTGGCCGGGCGCGACCGGCCACATCGGCCTGCGCACCATCGGCCTCACCCTGGGCTTCGCCGTCGGCACCGCGATACCGCTGCTCGCCTTCGCGCTGGCGGGCCGCGGCATCACCCAGCGGCTCGGCGCCTTCCGGCGCCACCAGGGCGCCTTCCGCGCGGTCAGCGGCGTCGTCGATGATCGTGCTGGCCGTCGCGCTGACGTTCAACCTCTCCGACATCATCCAGCGCGACATCCCGAACTACACGCAGGCCGTGGGCAACTCCCTGGAGAAGGGCGCCGCGGCGGCGCCCAAGGGCGGCAGCGGCGGCGTGTCGCTGCAGGACTGCCAGACGGCGGCCCTGTACGGCGGCTCCGGGCTTGAGCAGTGCGGCGCCGCGCCCGCCTTCAGCGGCATCCAGCAGTGGCTCAACACCCCCGGCGGCAAGCCGCTGAGCCTGGCCTCGCTCAAGGGCAAGGTCGTCCTCGTCGACTTCTGGGCCTACTCCTGCATCAACTGCCAGCGCGAGCTCCCGCACGTCGAGGCCTGGTACAAGGACTACGCCGCCGACGGGCTCGAGGTCGTCGGCGTGCACACTCCCGAGTACGCCTTCGAGCACGTGCCGTCCAACGTCGCCGCCGGCGTGCAGCGGCTCGGCCTCACCTTCCCCGTCGCGCTCGACAACTCCTACGACACCTGGAACGCCTACGACAACCAGTCCTGGCCCGCCGCGTACCTCATCGACGCCACCGGCCAGATCCGGCACGTCTCCATCGGGGAGGGCGACTACAGCGGCGAGGAGCAGCTCATCCGGCAGCTGCTGACCGCCGCGCACCCCGGGCTCGCCCTGCCGAAGGCGACCGACGTGCCCGACACCACGCCCACCGACGCTGACGCAGACGCCGGAGACCTACCTCGGCGCCGAGCGCGTAGCAGGGCTACAGCGGCAGCACCGCCTACGCGACCGGCCAGTTCACGCAGCCCGCCGCCCTCCCGGCGAACACCTACGGCCTGTCCGGCGCCTGGACCATCGGCCAGCAGTCGATCACCGCGGGCAAGGGCGCCGGGATCAAGCTCGCCTTCCACGCCTCGGACGTCTACCTCGACGTCGGCGGCACCGGCACGCTCACCGTCTCCTCCGGCGGCAAGAGCAAGGTCATCCGCGTCTCCGGCGCCCCGGACATCTACACCGTCGCCACCGAGCAGCCCGCGCAGGACGGCACCGTGACCATCGGGCTCTCACCGGGGCTGCAGGCCTACTCGTTCACCTTCGGCTGCACCCGGGCGAAGCGGCGCCCGGACGCCGCCGAGCGCCGCGTTAGCCGAGGTCGAGCAGCTGCTCGTAGAAGCCGCCGAACTGGCGCGCGGGGTCGGTGAGGTGGATCTCCAGGATCCAGTGGCACTGGCGCCCGGCCTTGTCGCGGCGGCGCATGGGCGTGGTGTTGCCCGGGGCGATGTAGGACTCGATGTCGGCGCCGTCGATCTTCTCGTGCGGGAACTCGCCGACCAGGTGGCCGGCGTGCCTGCCGCCCAGGGACCAGCCGGCCTCGCGGGCCAGCCGGGCGACCTCGGCGTGCAGCTGCGCGCCGGTGATGCCGGGCTGGCCGGCGAAGTAGCGCCTGCCCGCGTCGAAGATGACGGGCAGGTCGGCCGCGAGCCGGTGCTTGACCGGGTCGCCGCCGAGCACGTAGGTGCGCCCGAGGTCGGCCTCGAATTCCTCGAAGATGGGCCCGAAGTCGGCGAAGACGATGTCGTCCGCCCCGATGACCCGGTCCGGCGGGTTCTCCCGGTAGGGGTACAGGGTGTGCGGGCCGGACCGCACGATGCGCTTGTGCCAGTGCCTGGTCTTCCCGAACATCTCGTTGGCCAGGTCCCTGATCAGGTCGCTGGCCGCCTGCTCGCCCCGGCCGGCCGCGATGATGCCGCGCGCGGCGACCTCGTCGAACAGCGCCACCGCGCTGGCCTGGGCGTCAAGCAGCCGCCTGGCCCGCTCGTCCTCCGTCGCCATGCACCGACCTTAAGTCAATTGCCAATTCGGGAAGATGATCATCGAGTCACCACGACCGATAAATTACCCCGCCAGCCACTGTAGGCCGAGCGATTTTTGCCCGTACGCTCGCCGGCTCAGGGACCGTGCTCTCTCCAGGGCCCCGGCCGCCTCATTGCCATCGGCAGGGCCGCGGCGGAACCTAGGAGGTGACCCGAGCAACGAAGGAGCTGTCCATGCCAGGACGGGTGCAGGGCAAGGTCGCTTTCATCACCGGCGCGGCGCGCAGCCAGGGCCGCAGCCACGCCATCCGGCTCGCGGAAGAGGGCGCGGACATCATCGCCGTCGACATCGCCGGCCCGGTCGACTCGGTGAAGATCTACCCGCCCGCGACCGAGGCGGACCTCGCCGAGACGGTCCGGCAGGTCGAGGCGCTCGACCGGCGGATCGTCGCGCACAAGGCCGACGTCCGCGACTCGAAAGGCGCTCAAGGCCGCCCTCGACGACGGCGTCGCCCAGCTCGGCAAGCTCGACATCGTCGTCGCGAACGCGGGCATCTACCAGATCAGCCCCGCCCTTGAGCTCGACGACGCCGGCTGGCAGGAGACGATCGACATCAACCTCACCGGCGTCTGGAACACCGTCAAGGTCGCGCTGCCGCACCTGGTCGCCGGCGGCGGCGGGTCGGTCGTGCTGACCAGCTCCGTGCTCGGCCTCAAGGGCCTCGCCAACTCCGTGCACTACAACGCGGCCAAGCACGGCGTCGTCGGCATCATGCGCTCGGTCGCCAACGAGTTCGCCCTGCAGAACGTCCGGGTCAACAGCGTCCACCCGACGCTGGTCAACACGATCATGATCCAGAACGAGGCGGTGTGGGGCCTGTTCGACCCGGACAACCCGCACCCGTCGCGGGAGTCCGCCGCGCCGGTCTTCCAGACGGTCAACGCGCTGCCCGTCCCGTGGGTCGAGCCCGTTGACATCAGCAACGCGGTGCTGTTCCTGGCCTCTGACGAGGCCCGCTACATCACGGGCGTCACCCTCCCGGTCGACGCCGGCGCCCTCATCAAGTAGCCGGCGAGCGCGCCGATCATGGCAAAATCGGCTAGGTGCAGATCGGGATGCTTGGATCATTTGAGGTTCGCACGGACGACGGCGTCCTCGCCGACGTGCCGGGCGCCCGGCTGCGCGCGCTGCTGATCGCCCTCGCGCTCGAGCCGGGTCACCCGGTCCCGAAGGCGACCCTCGTCGACTGGATCTGGGGCGAGCGCCCGCCGTCGGACGCGGCGAATGCCTTGCAGCGCCTGGTCTCCCGGCTGCGCAAGGCGCTGCCTGAAGGGCTGGTCGAGGGGCAGGCGGACGGCTACCGGCTGGCGCTGGAACCCGGCGCCGTCGACGCGGTGCGGTTCGAGCGCCTCGTGGGCCAGGCCCGCGCTGACGAGGCTCCGCGGCGGGTAACGCTGCTGCGCGAGGCCCTCGCGCTGTGGCGCGGCCCGGCCATGCAGGGCGTCGGCCTGCAGGACAGCGCGGCGTTTGACGCGGCGGTCACCCGGCTCGAGGGACTGCGCCTGACCGCCATGGAGGACCGGTTCGACGCGGAGGCCGGCCTCGGCCGCGGCGCGGAGCTGGTCACGGAACTGACCGACCTGGTGGCCGCGCACCCGGTACGGGAACGGCTTGTCGCCGCGCTGATGCGCGCCCTCGTCGCGGCCGGCCGCGGCAGCGAGGCGCTGGTGGTGTTCCAGCGCGCGCGGGAGGCGCTGGCCGACGCGCTTGGCGCCGACCCCTCGCCGGAGCTGTCGGCACTGCACGTCGCGCTGCTGCGGGGCGAGCTTGGCGGGGGAGAGGGAGAACCGGAACACCAACTTGCGGGCCGAGCTAACCAGCTTCGTCGGCAGGGACGCCGATGTCGCCGCGGTCCGCGAGCTCATCGCCGGGCACCGGCTCACCACCCTGATCGGGCCGGGCGGGTCGGGGAAGACCAGGCTGGCCACCGAGACCGGGCGCACGCTGCTCGGCGGCCTGCCGGACGGGGCCTGGCTGGTGGAGCTCGCCGCCATCGGCGCGGACGCCGACGTGGCGCAGCCGGCGCTCGCCGCGCTCGGCCTGCGCGACGCGCTGCTCGGCGGGGTTCCCGACGCGGAGCTGACGGACCGGCTCATCGCCGCGGTCCGCGAGCGCGAGGCGCTGCTGATCCTGGACAACTGCGAGCACGTGATCGAGTCGGCGGCGGCGTTCGCCCACCGGGTGCTCGGCGAGTGCAGGCGGCTGCGGATCCTGGCGACGAGCAGGGAACCGCTCGGCATCACCGGCGAGGCGCTGTGGCCGGTCGTGCCGCTGGCCCTGCCGGCCGCCTACCCCAGCCAGGCCGAGATGGAGTCCTCGCCGGCCGTCCAGTTGCTGCGGGACCGGGCCGGGGCGGTGCGCCGGGACCTCGCGGCCGACGCGAGCACGCTGCCGACGATGGCGCGCGTCTGCCGGGCGCTTGACGGGATGCCGCTGGCGATCGAGCTGGCCGCGGCCAGGCTGCGCACGATGTCCATCGACCAGCTCGCCCGCCGGCTTGACGACCGGTTCCGCCTGCTGACCGGCGGCAGCCGTACCGCCCTGCCACGGCACAAGACGCTGCGCGCGGTGGTCGACTGGAGCTGGGAACTGCTCAGCGACGCGGAACGCACGGTGCTGCGGAGGCTCTCGGTGTTCTCGGGCGGCGCGAGCCTGGAGGCGGCCGAGCGGGTCTGCGCCGGCGACGGGGTCGAGCAGGAGCAGGTGCTCGAGCTGCTCACCGCGCTGGCCGAGAAGTCGCTGCTGCTCACGGCGGGCGACGCCGCGCCGCGCTACCGGATGCTCGGCACGATCAGGGAGTACGCCGGGCACCGGCTCGCGGAGGCGGGGGAATCGGGCCTGGCGCGGCGTGCGCACCTCGCCTACTTCACCGAGCTCACCGAGACGCGCGGAGCCGCACCTGCGCCGCGCCGAGCAGGTGGAGTGGCTCGCCACGCTCGAGGCCGAGCACGACAACATCGGTTCCGCGATGCGCGGCGCGATCGCGGCCGGCGAGGCGCACGCGGCGATGCGGCTCGCGGCGGGCGCCGGCTGGTACTGGTGGCTCAGCGGGCACAAGGCCGAGGGCAACGAGCTGATCACCGCGGCCACCGCCGTCCCCGGCGAGGTGGCCGACGAGGTCCGGGCCATGGTGTACGCCTTCGTCGTGCTGTTCCTGAGCTCCGGGCGGCGCGACGAGCACCAGGCGGCGGAGTGGATCCACGAGGCGTACCGGTTCAGCCAGCGCAGCCGGCACCGCAACCCGCTGCTCGGGCTGATAGCCCCGCTGGAACGCATGCTGCAAGCGCCCGGACGCGTTCTTGCCCGCGTGGGAGCCAGTGCTGGACAACGAGGACCCCTGGGTACGGGCGCTGGCCCGGCTTCAGCTGGGCAAGATGCGGATCGTGCTCGGCCAGGGCGGGCGGGACGCGGACGCGTACCTCGAGACGGCGCTCGCCGAGTTCCGCGCGATCGGCGAACGGTGGGGGATCTCGTTCGCCCTGACCGAGCTGGCGGACCGGATCGCCGTGCGCGGCGAGTTCGCCGGCCGCGTGCGATCACTACGAGCAGGCGATCGCGGTCCTCACCGAGGTCGGTGCCGTCGAGGATGTCATCCGGATGCGGTCGCGGCAGGCGCAGCTGTACTGGCTGCTCGGCGACGAGGACTCCAGCGCGGCCGCCATCGCCGAGGCGCAACGGTGCGCGGAGCGGGTCACCTGGCCGGATGCGCTGGCCGAGCTGGCCCTCGCGAAGGCGGAACTCGCCCGGTGGGGCGGCAACGCCGAGGAGGCGCGCAGGCAGCTCGGCATCGCGACAACCATGCTGGGCGACGAAGCGGAGCAGGCGAACATCCGCGCGCTCAGGCACGACCTGCTCGGCTACCTGGCCGACGACCTCGGCGAGGCCCGCGCGCACCGCGCGGCGGCCTGCGCGGCGGCGGCCGAGGCGGGGCACCCGCTGCTGATCGCGCACGTACTCGTCGGGGTAGCGGACCTGGCGCTGCGCCGCGACCAGCACGGGCAGGCCGCGCGGCTGCTCGCGGCGAGCGCCGGCGTGCGCGGCCTGCCGGACCGCTCCCACCCGGACGTGGCCAGGATCGAGCAGGCCGCGCGGCGCCGCCTCGGCGACGCGGAGTTCGCCGAGGCGGCGCGGGAGGGGGCGCAGGCGGGCTGGCGTGAGCTGGCCGAGGCTACGCTCGCTTGCTGAACGTGGCCCGCGACCACAGGTACCCGACCAGGGCGACCCCGGCGCACCAGGCGAGGGCGGCGGCCGCGTAGCCGCCGGACGGGGTGCCGGCGAGCAGCCCGCGCAGCGACTCGATGATCGGCGTGAAGGGCTGGTACTCCGCGAACTGCCTGACGCCCTGGCCCATCTTGGCGGCCGGCACGACCGCGCTGCTCAGGAAGGGCAGCAGGATCAGCGGCACGACGCCGAGGCCCGCGGATTCCGGGGTCTTCGCGGCCATTCCCAGCGCGACCGTGAGCCAGGCGGCGGCGAAGGCCGTCGCCGCGATGATGCCGATCGCGCCGAGCCAGTCGAGGGGGGTCGCGGGCGACCGGAACCCCAGCGCGAAGGCCATGCCGATGATGACCGCGATGGCGACCGAGCTGCTCAGCATGGTGGCCGCGACGTGGCCGGTCAGGACGGCGCCGCGGGAGACGTTCATGACCTTGAACCGGTTGATGATGCCCTTGGTCATGTCGGAGTTCACCGATACCGCGGTGCCCGACAGCCCGTAGGTGATGGCCAGCAGGATCAGGCCAGGGGTGGCGTACTCGATGTAGTGCTCGCCGACGTTGAACGCGTTGCCGAACACGTACACGAGTAGCAGCATGAGCACGACCGGCATCAGGGCCCCGTTGAATATCGTGACCGGGTTCCGCAGGATGTGCTTGAGGTTGCGGCGCAGCATGATCCGCGAGTCGGTCAGCGGCGCTGAAGTTGTGCTCATTGTGCGATGGCCTCCGTGCTCGCGTGACCGGTCAGGGCAAGGAAAACGTCATCGAGGTCCGGCGTGTGCACGGAGAACTCCTCGACGTCGATCGAGTACTCGTCGAGCCGGTCCAGCAGGGCCCGCACCGACTTCACCCCGCCGTCGCTGGGCACCCGCAGGGTCAGGGTCGCGTCGTCCGCGGTGGAGCCGCTCAGGACGCGCGCCGCCGCGTCCAGCGTCGCGGCGTCGGCGAACCGGAGCCGGACGTGACTGCCGGGAACCTGGCGCTTGAGCTCGTCGGGAGTGCCCTCGGCGACCAGGCGGCCCTGGTCGAGCACCGCGATCCGGCTGGCGAGCTGATCGGCCTCGTCCAGGTACTGGGTGGTGAGGAAAACGGTGACGCCGTCGGCCACCAGCCCGCGGACGATGTCCCACATGGTGCGGCGGCTGCGCGGGTCCAGTCCCGTCGTCGGCTCGTCAAGGAAGATGACCTGCGGCCTGGTGACGAGCGTCATCGCCAGGTCCAGCTTCCGGCGCATGCCGCCGGAATAGGTCGACGCCATCTTCTGCGCCGACTCCGCCAGGTCGAAGCGCTCAAGCAGCGAGGCGACCACCCGCTTGCCCTCGGCGGCCCGCAGGTGGTGCAGGTCCGCCATCAGCCGCAGGTTCTCTTCCCCGGTCAGCAGGTCGTCCACCGCCGCGAACTGACCGGTGACCCCGATTACCGCGCGCACCGCCTTGGGCTCGGTCGCGACATCGTGCCCGGCAACCCGGGCCGTCCCGCCGTCGGCCTTCAGCAACGTGGTCAGCACGTTCACCGTCGTCGTCTTGCCCGCGCCGTTCGGGCCGAGCAGGGAGAAGACCGTGCCCGCGGGAACGTCTAGGTCGATGCCGTCGAGGACGGTCTTGTCCCCGTACGCCTTCCGCAGCCCTGAGACCGCGATCGCTGAACTTGTCATGGCAGCCATCATTGGCGCCGCCCCTGACACGCCTCCGCCACGCCCCTGACACGACCGCTGACACGGTGCCCGCTGACAAGGTGCTCTGCCTCCTCGCGCCAGCGCCTCGGCGCCTGCCAGCGCCTCGGCGCGGGCAGGCGCGTCCTAGGGCTTGCGGGCCACGCAGACGAGAACGACCCCGCCGTCGCGAGGCTCCGCCGCGGGGACGTCCTTCGTGTCCGGACGCCAGCAGCGGGCATCGGTGACGCCGGGGAGGACCAACTCGAATCCGCGGCAGAACGCGGCGATCTCCTCCGCCGAGTGCGAGTAGTGCTGCGTGGCGGCGTCGGTGTAGATCTGCTGGCCCCGCTCGCCCTGCTCGCCGACGGGACAGATGACGGACATGACGAGGTAACTGCCCGGGGCAAGCGCGGCGAAGTAGCGGGCGAGCAGGTCGGCGGCCTCGGCGGCCGGGAAGAAGTGCAGGACGCAACCGACGACCAGGCACGCGGGGTTTTCGGCGTCAACGCCTGCGAGTACGGCGTTCACGTCACGGAAGTCGCCTTGCAGCACCGATACGCCGCGGGCCTTGGCGGAGACCGTGATGAGGTGGTTCACCACCACCGGGTCGTTGTCCACGTAGGTGACGCTGGCCCGCGGGTTGGCCGCGCGCGCGACCTCGTGCGTGGACGGCGAGGTCGGCAGCCCGCTGCCGAGGTCGATGAACTGGTGGACGTCCTGTTCAGCCACCCAGGCAACCGCGCGCGCCAGGAATCGCTTGTTCTCCTGCACGATGTCACGGATGTGCGGGACGAGGCGGCTCAGCCGGGCAGCCAACTCACGGTCGGCTGCGAAGTTGTCCCGGCCGCCGAGCAGAAAGTCATACACCCGGGCCGGGTTAGGCATGGTCGCATCGAATCCTGGCACGTCGTAGATCCTAACGGCGCGTAGCGGGCAGAGGGTCGGAGATAGATGAGGACAGTGCGGGAGCGTTGGTCCGTTCGTCGGTAGGAGCCAGCCTGAGGCATCTGCAGTACGCCCGATTTCGTCCCTTCTGGGGTGTTTGCACAACCTTGGTGCCCGGGAACCACCTATCTAGTTGGGAACCGGTCAGAGGTCACTGATTCGGCTCGAGCCAATCAGTCCCGGAAGGCCGTCTCGATGACGACGTTCGCAGTCGCCCCGCTTCGCCCGCTCGCGGCACAGGAAGCGACGTGTCGAGTACCCGAACCGCGCCGGAAGAGTTCCCGCACCGCAAGACGAGGCAGGCCCGGCACGGTCGACTGCCGACCGTGCTCACCGCGGCACTGCGCGTAGAAGAAGGCAGGCATGACAAAAGAGACGCGCAAGGCGTCAGTTCCACATGCGGCGACTACGGCCGCTCTCAGCGCCGGTATTCCTCGAATGCCTGGCGGGTACCCCTTGCTCGGGCACGCCCTCCAGCTCCGTTCCCACCCGCTCAAGTTCGTCCAATCGCTGAGAGCGGAAGGCGACGTCGTCGCCTTCCGCCTGGGTCCGCGGACGGCTTACGCGGTCAACCAGCCGGAGCTTATCCGTCAGATGCTCGTGACCGACGCGAAGAAATTCGAGAAGGGTAAAATGTTCGAGAAGGGGAGGCTGGTCGCCAGGAACGGCTTGTTCACCTCAGAAGGCGATTTTCACCTCCGACAGCGCCGGATCATACAGCCGCTGTTCCATCAGTCATATATCGAGCGGTACACGGCGAAAATGTCGGAGGTCGCGCAATCGCGGGTCGACTCATGGCGCGATGGGCAGGAAGTCGTCATGGACCAGGAATTGTTCTCCCTGGCCCTGGCCACAGTCACCAAGGTGCTGTTCTCTACGGAGATCTGCGACCAATGGTCCCTGGAGGTTCAGCAATCGCTTCCGGTCCTGCTCGAAGGGCTTGCCAGGCGCGCCCTGGCGCCGATCGATCTTCTCGACAAGCTGCCCACCCCGATGAACCGCCGGTTCGGCAAGGCGCTGCGCGTGATGGAGAACGTGGTCAACAGCATCATTGACGAGTACCGCGGCCGACCACCGCGAGACGAGGGACCTCCTCGGGGCCTTGCTCCGCGCACGCGATGAGGAGACCGGCGAGGGAATGAGCGATCAGCAGGTGTACGACGAGGTCGTGACCATGCTCATCGCCGGCACGGAAACCACGGCCGGCGTTTTGAGTTGGGCCTGCTACCTGCTCAGCCGGCACCCTCACGTGCTGCGAGCGGCTCCAGGCCGAGCTTGACGGGACGCTCGGCGACCGCCAGGTCCGCTATGCGGACCTGCGGAACCTCCGCTATCTCCAGCAAGTGATCGCCGAAACGCTTCGCCTGTATCCACCGACCTGGATGCTGATGCGGCGTCCTGTCGTCGATGTCGATCTAGGGAGGTGGACTATTCCCGCAGGATCGACAGTGCTTTTCTCGATCTACGCCCTGCAGCGCGATCCCGCGCTGTACGAACGGCCGGAAGAGTTTGACCCGGATCGCTGGGCCCCCGAACGCGTCGCCGATATTCAACGAGGCACGTACATCCCCTTCGGGAGCGGCGTGCGCGGATGTGCGGGCGAACAGTTCGCCCGCACTGAAATGGCTGTCATCCTCAGCGTCATCCTGCGCGAGTACAGCCTGTACCCGGCACTCGCCCGGCCCGCCGAGCCGATTGCCAGAATACTCATCACGCCGAGCCAGATACCGCTAATCATCGAACGCCGCACGGCTGGCCGCGAACGTCAGGAGGTGTGATGGCCTCCGCCGAGGACGCGATCTCGCGGGCAATCGCGTACATTGCCCGGCAGCACGCCGCCGCGTACCAGGATGCCACCCACGTAATGGGAGAGTACTCCACCGCGAAATTCGTGGAGCTCGTCGCCGGGCGATTCGGCATGCCCCCCGATCAGGTAGAGAGGTTCTCCCGGTTCCGCTGCGAAGGCAAGGTCTTCCAAGTCGCCATGATCACCGATGCGCTCCAGGACGCCGCTGAAAACGGATACGGTGAATGCGGGCCCCTGGTCGAGGAGAACGTCGGCTATCTCCTCGACAGCAAGGACGGGCGGTCATGGCGGTACTTTCCCGGGTTCGCGCCCCTGCCTTACGACGCCGACAGCCTCGGCCAGGTCACTCAAGCGCTCGTCCGGGCCGGACGGGCGACGCCCGAGGCCCTGCACGGCGCTTTCGAACTCGCCGCCGCCAATACCTGGGACGACGGGTCGCTGAGCACCTTCTTCTCCGAGGACCCCGACCCCGATCGACGCTCCGCGCTGAACAAGGTGTGGGGGCGGGGCAGAGATGACACCGGACGTGACGTCGAGGTCGTGGCCAACCTCATGTTCGCCGCCCTGCTGTATGAGCGGCGCGTCGGGCCCTGCGCCCTCGGCCCCTTTATCCGCCGCGCGGGTGACTGGCTGGTCGAACGGCAGCAGCCCATGGGGTTCTGGCGGGCCTCCTGGTACGTGGGCGTGTACTACAGCACCTACGCCGTGGTCCGGTTCCTGCACGCGCTGGGCGGGCGCTCGCAGTCGATAGACCGGGCCGCGCGCTTCCTCGCTCAAGCTCAGGCCTCAGATCCGCTCAACCAGGCCCTGGTCGCCCTCACCCTCGCGGCCGCCGGTCATGCCGCCGACCAGGCCACGACGGACCTGCTCGTCGGCAGCCAGTTCCCCGACGGCTCATGGGAGGCGATTCCGCTGCTGGACAACCACGCCCGGGTGTGGGGCAGCCGGACCATCACCACCAGTTTCTGCCTCAAAGCGCTCCTGGCCGCGTCGTGAACTCCGCCACCACCCGCGAGCGCGC
Source organism: uncultured Actinomycetota bacterium (assembly GCA_963735315.1). Classification (GTDB taxonomy): domain Bacteria; phylum Actinomycetota; class Actinomycetes; order Streptosporangiales; family Streptosporangiaceae; genus Trebonia. Next base: position 82,629 of record CAVTKQ010000032.1, on the reverse strand, counting down.
CCTTGGCGCGTACGTGCTGCCTGGCGGCGTGACGGACTCCAGCCTGGCGATCGGGCAGGCTCACGACGGCGGAACGCATCGGCCTCACCACCCTGTGGATCTCTGAACGTCTTGGTTCCCGCGACCTCGGCGTGGTCGCCGGAGCCATCGGCCAGGCAACCACCACGGTGAGGATCGGTTCAGCGGTCACCCCGTTCCAGACTCGCCACCCCGTCGTCCTCGCCTCCCTGGCCAGCACCCTTCAGTCACTGACCAGAGGCAGGTTCCTGCTCGGGCTGGGCCGCGGCGGGTCATGGCTGGCCGGGCTCGGTGTCGTCCCGACCGCCCCCGCCGAGATGGTTATCGACATGGCGTCGGTCCTGCGCCGTTTGTGGGCCGGGCAGACTGTGACCTATCACGGGCCCGCCGGGCACTACCCCGCCATGCGACTCGAAGCGCTGCCGCAGGTCGCACCTCCGCCACTGCTCATGGCGGCTCTGGGGCCCCGCTCGCTGCGACTGGCCGGGCAGCACTTCGACGGCGTGATCCTTCCGGCCTTCCTCACCCCCCACGCGGTGGAGCAGATGACTTGCGTGGTTCGCGACGCCGCCGCCGCTGCCCACCGAGATCCCGGCGACGTGCGCGTCTACGCCACGGTCATCACCATCACCAGCCCCACGCACGACGACCTCGGCATTCTCGCCGGCCGCGCAGTCACCTACCTGCAACCACCCGTGCACGGCGAACGCCTCCTGCACCTCAACGGCTGGGATCTCGCCCCGCTCACCCGCCTGCGCGCGCATCCGCTCATAGCTGGCCTCGGCGACACCCTGGCCGATCAGGCCTATTCCCCCAAAGACCTCACGCAGGCCGGCCAGCTCGTACCTCAGCACTGGGTCGCCAACTCGACAGCGGCCGGAAGCCCGAGCTTCTGCGCCGCGCGCCTCAACGAGTACCTTGAAGCTGGAGCTGATGAACTCATCCTCCACGGCACCCCGCCCGATCACCTCGAGCCCGCCGTGACCGCGTACCGCGACTGGGCGACAGGCAACGCTCATCCAGGGCAGTCGCCACTTGCCTCCTGAGCCTTGTCACCGCGCGGCGAGTCCGGCGCGGGTCATCGCCACGGGGGTGACGGCGCGGCCCCGGAAGCGGAGCGGGGGCTCGGCGTACTCTTCCGCGGCGTGGGCGATCCATCCGGCGGTGCGGGCGACGGCGAAGATCGCGGTGGCCGCCTGCGACGGCATCCGGGCGACGTGGCAGAGCGCGCCCAGCGCGAAGTCGATGTTCGGCGGGGCAGGCGCGCCGTGCCTGGCCCGCTCGATGAGGTCGCGGTCAGCTTGTGTCGCGATGGCGTAGACGGCCCGGAGCAGCGGGGCCGTCCGGGGATCGCCGCGGCGGTGGACCGGGTGGCCGAACCCGACGCCTGACGGCGGTCCGGTGCCCGGCGCGCCCGTCTCGGCGGCACGGCTGAGGAGCCATTCCCGCACCAGGCGCGGCACGTCACCGTGCAGGGCGCCGCTCAGCGCGCCAAGCCCGGCCAGCAGGCAGCCGGCCGGCGTGGCCCGCGCGGACGCCGCGACCCGGACCGCCAGCGTGGAGGGGGCGAGCTCATGCTCGGCGAGCAGGACGAGCGCGGTGTTGAGGGCACGGACGCGGGCCGCGGTCGGGCGCAGCGGCGACCACCGCTGCCACAGCCGCCCCGCGACGGGTGCCGGGCGCGCTCGCGTCGCCCGCGGCCGTCCCCGACGCCTCGATGAGGGTGGCGATCAGGAGCCTGCCCGCAGGCCGGCCAGTCCGGGGGCCTGCCCGGCCCGGCGGCACTGCCTGTCGCCGGCGACGGCGGCCGCGAGCCGCTGCGCCACGGGCACGCCGCCGAGCGCACCGGGAGCCGGCCCGACCGGCGGCGGGCCAGCCGGGCCGGCCAGGCCAGCCCTTCCGCCTGCTCGTCCGCGACCGCCCGCCCACAGCAGGCCCGGCGACCGCCTCGAACGGCTCGCCTGCCGAGACCAGGTCGAGCACGTCAGTGCCCCGGTACCGGACCAGCGCCGTCGGTCACCGTGCTCACCCGGGTGGCGATCACCAGGTCGATGCTGGCCGCCGGCCGGGGCAGCGTCCGGGGCCTGGACCGCCGGGCCAGCAGCTCAAGCTCGTCGGAGTCATAGCGGCTGGACCGGCCGTCCGGCCCGGGAACACGGCGCAGCGCGCCCCGGCTCACGTACGCGTACAGCGTGCGGACATCGACGCCAAGGCGCTCCGCCGCGGTCCGCGCGTCGACGAGCTCACCCATGCGTTGACGATAATCAACGTTGATTACCTGGTCCAGTCCGCGTCGAGAATCAGGAGCATGACACAGCAGACAGGCGAACTCGAGCGACCTCGCCGCGCGGGTCTGGGGTCTGGCCGGCGGCCCCCGGGAAGTGACTGGCGCGGCTCACCGTGAGCGGGCCGCGCACGGTACTGCCCTCAACCTTCGACGTGACCGGCCTGGCGGCCGCGTCGGTGGCGGCCGCCACGCTCGCCGCCGCCGAGTACCACGCCGCCAGGAACGCGGCGCCGGTGGCGGCGGTGCGCGTAGACAGCTTCGCCGCGTGCGCGGCGTTCGCCGCCGAGGCGCTGTTCACCCCGGTCGGCTGGTCCCTGCCGGAACTCTGGGACCCGATCGCCGGGAACTACCAGGCGCGTGACGGCTGGATCCGGCTGCACACCAACTACGCCTACCACCGCGCCGTCGTGACGCGGCTGCTCAAGGCGGACGACCGCGCCTCGGTGCGGGCGGCCGTCGGCCAGTGGAAGGCCGCCGACCTGGAAGCCGCGGTCGTCGCGGCGGGCGGCTGCGCGGCGGCGATGCACGACCGGGAGGCCTGGCTGTCGTCCGCTCCGGGTGCCGCGTCGGCCGCCGGCCCCGCGCTGGCCATCGCCGAGCGCCCGCTGCCATGGCGGGCCCGCCGGGGCGGCGCGCGCGGGCGGAAGGCCGCGGCCGGCGCCAGCCGTACGCCGGGGTGCGGGTGCTTGACCTGACGCGGGTGATCGCGGGCCCGGTGTGCACGAAGTTCCTCGCCGCCTACGGCGCGGACGTGCTCCGCCTCGACCCGCCGGGGTTCGCCGAGGTGCCCGCGCTGCTGCCGGAGACGACCGCGGGGAAGCGGACCGCCGCGGTGGACCTCACGGCGGCCGAGCGGGCGCGCGGCCTTCGAGCGGCTGGTCGCCGGCGCCGACGTCCTGGTAACCGGGCTGCGCGCGGACGCGCTCGGCAGGCTCGGCTACGACGACGCGGCGCTCACCGCGCTGAACCCCGCCCTGATCATCGCGTCGCTCAACGCCTACGGCTGGGACGGGTCCGTGGCGCGACCGCCGCGGATTCGACAGCCTCGTGCAGATGAGCTGCGGCATCGCGGCCGCAGGCGGTGACGCGTCAGGCTCGGACGGGCCGGTACCGCTGCCCGTCCAGGCGCTGGACCACGCGACGGGCTACCTGCTCGCGACGGCCGTCGGGCGCGCGCTGACCGCCCGGCTCACGCGGTCCGCCGCGAGCCGCATCCGGGCGTCCCTGATCGGCACGGCCAGTCTCCTGTGGTCACTCCCCCGCCCCGCGGACCTGTCGGGCCAGCCGCCCATGCCCAGGCCCGGGCAGATCCCGCTCGCCGACACCGTGACCGCGTGGGGGCCGGGCCGCCGGGTGCCGCTTCCCGGGCAGATCGCCGGAGTCACCCCCGCCGCGCGAGTCGAGGCCGGCCCGCTCGGCCGCCATCAGCCTGCCTGGTGACGCGGGCGGGTCCCATCCCGGCCCGGCGCCCGGCGGTACGGGACCGGACGGTTGTGGCAGCGAGCCGGCCTAGGACCGGCTCGCTGCCACAACCATCGGGCCGGCCGGACCGGAACCGGGCAGAGGCTACCGCTAGCGGGCCAGGCCGCGCTCGATCGCGTCGATGATCGCCGGGCGCAGCTCGGGCCACGCTGATGATCGCGTCGACCGAGCCGACCTCGACCGCCCGCTGGATGGAGTGGATCCGGTCGAACTCCGCGGCGACCTCGCCGAGCTTCTCGGCCCGGACCGACGGCCTGGACCTCGGCCAGCTGCGCGCTCAGCGCGGCGCGCTCGGCGCCGCTGGTCTCGGCCACCGCGGCGCCTGCAGGCCCGCCACCCGCGGGTCGGCCGCCGTGCGGTTGCTCACCTCGGCGGCGAACACCACGGCCGCCGCCGGGGCGCCGCCGAGCACCGACGCGAACGAGCCCTCCAGGGCGAGCACCGTCATGTTCGGGTTGAGCGCCTTGGAGAACACCACGAACGCGCCGCCGTGGTAGCGGGAGATCACGCAGAACACGATCGGGCCGTCGAAGTTGACGATCGCCCGGCCGATCTCGGCGCCGTACTCCAGCTGCAGCTTGCGCATCGACTCCGGCGAGCCGTCGAAGCCGGACAGGTTCGCGAGCACCACCACCGGCCGGTTGCCCGAGGCGGCGTTGATCGCGCGCGCGGTCTTCTTCGACGACTGCGGGAACAGCGTGCCCGCCGTGTAGGTGTCCGGGCCGTCGGTGGGCGGGAACCCGCGCCGCGGCACCGACCGCGACTCGATGCCGATCAGGCAGACCGGGCGGCCGCCCAGGTGCACGTCCTGCACCACCGAGATCTCGGCGTCGGCCATGCCGGCCCAGCGTTCCAGGACCGGGTGGTCCTGGTCGGACAGGGCGCGCATCACCGTGCGGATGTCGAACGGCTTCTTGCGGTCCGCGTTCTGCTCGGCGGAGAAGATCTCCCCGACCGTGGCGAAGTCGCTGCCGGCCGCCGGGTGCGGGTAGCCGGACACGTCCCGGTCGGCCGGGTCGCTGGTCACGGCCTTGCGCGGGAACCTCTCCCCCGGCGCGATGTAGGCGTGGTCGTAGTGCGCCATCAGGACGTCGCAGGCCGCGGTGAGGTTCGGCGCCCAGTACTGGGCCTGCCCGTTGGGGCCCATCACCCGGTCGTAGCCGCCGATGCCGAAGTTGTCCTCGGCCGACACCCCGCCGGAGAAGTCGAGCGCCTGCTTGCCGGTGAGCACCATCGCCGAGTCCGGCGTCATCACCAGGATGCCCTTGGTGTGCATGAGCATCGTGGCCTCGGCGTTCCAGTACGGCTGGGCGCCGACGTTGATCCCGGCGACCACGACGTTGATCTCGCCGCCGCCCTGGGTGAACTCGACGATCCGCTTCAGCGCGCGCGGCCACCCAGTCCAGGTTCTCCGTGCCGGAGTTCATCGAGATCCGCGCGCCTGACGACAGCGCGAACCACTCGACCGGCACGCGCAGGCGCTGCGGCGAGGTCGAGCGCGGCGATCACCCGCGCGCACTCCGGCTCCGACAGCGCGCCGAGCGACTTGGTCGGGTCGCCGAGCAGCACCACGCGGGTGACGCCCTCGGGGTACCGGTCGGTCGGCGTCGTGACCACGCCGGCGACGATGGCCGCGGTGTTCTTCCCCTTCGGCCGGTCCACCGGCACGAGGGCGCCGGCCTCGTCGAGGTCGTGCTCGTCGAACCGCCCGTCCGGCCCGGCCAGCAGGCCGGTCAGCTCGTACGGGTACACGGTGCCGCGGCGCGCGGCGCGCAGCACCTTCTGCCGGTAGTCGTCCAGCGGCAGCAGCGGCTCGGTCGGCGGCGGCCCGATGTGCAGCCGCACGTTGTGGCTGGCGTCGAGGGTGGTCCACACGGCCACCTCGGCCAGTTCCCCGGACGGGGTGCGCTGGCGGGTGACGAACTGGACTTCCTCGAGCCCGGCACCGGAGGTGGTCGGCCGGACCCGGTGGACGAGGGAGTTGATCTCCTCGGCGGTCAGGTCGACCGTCGGCCAGACGTAGATCATGATCCGGTTGGTGTCGAACCGCTTGTGCTGCGGCCGCTGCGCCTGGACGGTGCGGATCGCGTCGAGGCAGCCGGCGAGGACGTTCTCCAGCGCGGGCAGCGCGACCAGCCGGCCGTCCGCCTCGCGCAGCGGCGTCAGGTCACGGACCTGGCCCATCGCGATCAGCCGCTCGTCGGCCTGGTTGCTCTTGGCCACGGCCTTGAACAGGTAGATCTCCTCGTCCGCCGACGGCAGCCGGGTGAGGTCGAACTCGCGCAGCCGGTCCATCTGCAGCCGCTCGGCGATCTGCGGGTGCAGGCCGCGGATCAGCCGGTCCTCGGCCAGGCCCCCCGGTCTGCGGCACTGGCCGGGCGGAACGTGAAGTGGTGCTGCATGGCGATGCCGCTGGCCGCCGCCGACCGTGAAGGTGACCCGCGCGATCGGCCCGCCCGGCGCGGCCGGCGATGCCGCGGGGCTGGCCGCCAGCAGCTCGCCGAGGCGCACCGCGAGCGCGTCGGGCGTCCGGCTGCCCGGCCCAGGTGACGTACAGGTCGGCGACCAGGTCGCCGTCTCCGGCAGCCGGCTGCGGACTGGCCGGCCAGCGTCGCCAGGGCGGCGAGCGCGCCCGGCAGGGCGGCGATGTCGGCGGCCGTGGCGGCCACCAGGGTCACCCGGCCGCGGCTCGCGTCCTCGGCGGTGACGAACCGGCAGCCCGCGACGTCGCGCGCGGTCACGTCCGCCAGCTGGTGGTTGCCGTAGTAGCGGCGGGTCAGCACCTCAAGCAGCGGCGCGTTGTCCGCGCCCCGCCTGATCCGCTGGCCGATCAGCCGGACCAGGGGCTCGGAGCTGGCCACCATCGCCTGGATCCGCTCCGCGCGGTCCGGCGCGTCCGGGTGTCGGTCGAGGTAGCGCAGTTCCTCGCGGACCGCGGCGTAGACCCTGGCGCGGTTGCGGCGCAGCAGCGGCTGGGCGAACCAGCGGAACACGACGCCGCGGGCGAGGTCGGACACCGAGGGGAAGCGCAGCTGCGTGGCCTCGATGAGGTGCTCAAGGGCCAGCCCGGCCCGCTCGCGCAGCGGCTCGGCCGGCGGCGGCGGTCGCCAGCCACTGCCGCAGCAGCTCGGCGACGATCGCCGGCAGCCGTGCCGTGGCGGCCATCCGCTGCTGGGCGAGGAAGATCCGGAAGACCGCGGCCTCCAGCTCCGGCGTGCGGTCGAGGCCGGTGACGCCGTAGTAGCGGAACACCCGCTCCAGCTTCGCCTGGAAGGCCTCGGGCACGCCGGCCCGCTCGACGTCGAGGCTCCGCAGGTAGCTGTGGAAGTACTCGCGCGGGCTGTGCACCGGGCCGCTCGAGCGCGGCCTCGGTGTCGCTGCCCGGCCTGGTTGCGGCTCAGCTCCGACAGGTCGGCGAAGACCGTGAGCAGCTCCACCTCGCCGGGCAGCGGCGTTCCGCCGAGCCCGGCTCAAGTTCCGCCGGGCGGCCAGGTACCCGGTGAGCGCGCGCTTGGGGTCGCCGGCGTCGTCGTCGAAGCCGAGCAGCAGGCCGCGCAGGTCCGCCAGGTGCCGCTCGGCCCGCTCGGCCGCGGGCACGCCCGACGGCGCGGCGGGCAGGTCGATGTCCCCCGCCTGTCCCGCCGCGGGCCCGGCGGCATCGCCGTGCCGGTGTAGCCAGCGCCAGCGTCACCGACCGGCTCAAGCCGCAGCAGCGGCGCGCCCGCCTCGACCTGGCTGCCGACCGAGACCAGGCACTCGCGGACCCGGGCGCGGAACGGCGCCCGCAGCACCGTCTCCATCTTCATGCTCTCAAGCACGAGGATCGGCGCGTCCGCCTCGACCTCGTCGCCGGCGGCGAGCGGGGTGGCGACCACGAGGGCGGGCGCGGGCGACCGGACGACGCCGCCCTCGTCGCGGCTGACCCGGTGCGCGACGCCGTCGACCTCGACCAGGTGGACGGGGCCGTGGGTGGCCGAGGTCAGCCGGAACCGGGCGCCGTTGACCGTGATCCGGCCGCTGTGCGCGTCGAACCGCTCGACCTCGACGTCGGCCGGGTGCCCAGGGCTGCAGGAACCGCGCTGTCAGGAACGGGGCCGCCAGCGCCGATCTCGACCCGGAACCGCCGTCGGCCCGGTCCGCGCCACGCGCACGCGGTAGCCGGCGCCGCGGAGCTTCAGGTCGAGCGGGCGGCCCGGGTCGTGCTGCACCTGGGGACGGCCGCCGCGCGCGGTGGCGAGCAGCCGCTGCCTGCTGACCTCCTCCTCGTCCTCGTAGGCCTCGATCGCGGCGGCGGCGAGCGCGACGGCGGAGTGCCGGTGGGCGGCGAGGCGGCCCTCGCCGCGGACCCGGTCGATCCAGCCGGTGTCGGCGCTCGCGTCGATCACCTCGGGCTGCGTCGAGCAGGTCGAGCACGAAGCTCTTGTTGGTGGCGCCGCCCTCGATGACCACGGTGGTCTCGGCCATCGCGCGGCGCAGCCGGCCGAGGGCCTCGTCCCGGTCGCGGCCGTAGGCGATGATCTTCGCGATCATCGAGTCGAAGTCGGCCGGGATCGTGTCGCCCTCGCTGACCCCGGTGTCGACGCGGATGCCGGGGCCGGCGGGCAGCGCCAGCCGGGCGATGCGGCCGGGCGCGGGCGCGAAGTCGCGGTCCGGGTCCTCGGCGTTGAGCCGCGCCTCGATGGCGTGCCCGGACTCGGCCGGCTTGCCGCCCTCGAGCTTGCCGCCGCCGGCCACGTGCAGCTGGAGCCGGACCAGGTCGGTGCCGGTGGTCAGCTCGGTGATCGGGTGCTCGACCTGCAGCCGGGTGTTGACCTCGAGGAAGGCGAACCGCTTGCTCCCCCGGGTGGTAGAGGAACTCGACGGTCGCCGCGCCCCGGTAGCCGACGGCCAGGGCCAGCCGCTCGGCCGACGCCTTCAGCTCCGCGACCTGCTCCGGCGGCCAGGACCGGGGAGGCGGACTCCTCGATGACCTTCTGGTTGCGCCGCTGCACCGAGCAGTCGCGGACGCCGAGCGCCCAGGCCGTGCCCTGGCCGTCGGCGATGACCTGGACCTCGACGTGCCGGGCGCCGGTGACCAGGCGCTCCAGGAACACGGTGCCGCTGCCGAACGCGCGCAGCGCCTCGGCGCTGGTGCGCTCGAACGCCTCGGTGAGGTCGGCCGGGGAGGTGATGACGCGGATGCCGCGCCCGCCGCCGCCCGCGGTGGCCTTGAGCATCAGCGGGTAGCCGATGGCCTCCGCCGCCGCGAGCGCGTCGTCGAGGGTGGCGACCGCGCCCCGGCTCCACGGCGCGACGGGGACGCCGACCTCCTCGGCGATCAGCTTCGCGCCGATCTTGTCGCCCAGCTTGCGCATCGCGTCGGCGTCCGGCCCGATGAAGGTGACGCCGATCTTCTCGCACAGCTCGGCGAACACCGGGTCCTCGGCGACGAAGCCCCAGCCGACCCAGGCGGCGTCGGCCCCGGTCTCGACCAGGGCCCGCTCGAGCACCGCGTAGTCGAGGTACGGGCGGGCCGAGGCGGGGCCGAGCGGGTAGGCCAGGTCGGCCTCCCGGACGAACGTGGCGGTGCGGTCCGCGTCGGTGTAGAGGGCGACCGTCTCGACCGGCGTGCCCGTCTGCGCGGACAGGTCCCGGACGGCGTGGATCAGCCGCATCGCGGCCTCCCCGCGGTTGACGATGGCGACTCGACTGAACACCGGCACGGACCTCCCAGAGTGCGAACGCGCGGAAGGCGATGCGCCGAGCCCGGGCCCCGTGCTCGATGCCCCGCCTTCACCTGCGTCTATCCTGCTCGATGGTACGCACGGGACCAAGGGCGGGCATGGCGCAGACCTTGGGCGCCAGGTTTGTGGGAAACCGACAAAAAGCCGGGGCGCGCAGCCGGGCGACGGCCACCAGGCGCCCCGCGCCGAAGGGCGCTCGCCCGCCGCACGGAAATGATCCGCCGGGCGCGGGACCACGCACTCGTTCGGATAATTCTGAATTCTATTCCGAACGAGTGCGCGCTTCGCCTTCACCCGCCCCTTTGGACAACAGGGCCACGGGACCGGCCTGGGGATCGGACTTTACCTCTATCCCCATAAGTGTTATCTCGTCACAGCTTTCACAGCCGTGCCGTCGATTAGGGCGCCCTAACAGAGCCGATTCACAGCAGGTCCTTACAGCCAAAACTGTTGACGCTTTATTAAGCGTTCGGTATACATCTTGCATTGCTGGCTCCAGTCCTGACCGAAGCCAAAGGGGGCTTTGATGGACGATTCCCGGTTCGCTTCCGCACGTCTTTTCTCTAGGAACCCAGGTGCCGCACCGGCCCAGGTTCCGTCCCGCACGCGACGGCTGAAGGTCCTGGGCAGGGCCACGGCCGGCGCGCTTCTCGTCGCTGGCGTGGCGGCCGGGTGCAGCTCTGGCGGCGGGGGCGGCGGGTCGGCCAGCTCCCCCATCACCATCTGCGAGATCGCCGCCACCTCCGGCCCGTTCAGCGCGCTCGGCACCAACGACGAGCTCGGCGCGACCGCCTGGGCGGCCATGGTGAACAAGGCCGGCGGCGTCCAGGGGCACCAGGTCAAGCTCGTGCCGGAGAACGACGCGTCGAACCCGGCGACGGCCGCGGCGCTGGTGCACAAGTGCGTGACGCAGGAGCACGCGAACTTCATCTTCGGGCCGGAGAGCACCGCGACGACCGCCGCCGCCGTCCCCGTCGCCAACCAGCTGCAGACGGTGCTGCTCGGCTGGGCGTCCGGCTGGAACGGCCAGGGCATCAGCGACGCCAACCTGCACGGGTACGCGTTCCCCGGCATCGGCAACGTGTACTTCGCCGACGACCAGGCGATGATCACCCAGATCATCGTCCCCCGGCACTACACGCGGGTCGCGGTGATCCAGGACAACACCCCCGGCGGGCTTAGCAACCTGCCGTACATGCAGGGCCTGGCGTCCAAGTACGGCTACCAGGTCGTCGCCAGCCAGATCGTCAACCCGGGCGCGACGAACGACACGCCGCAGGTGCTCAACCTGCTGAAGGCCAACCCGCAGGTCATCGTCCTCGGCCTCACCCCCGGCCCGGACACGATCACGTTCCTCAAGTCCATGCGGGCGCAGAACCCGACGATCCCGATCGGCGAGTGCTCCGGGTGCGCGACCTCCCAGTTCGTCGACGCGGTGGGCGGCCCGACGACCATGTCGAACATCTACCTGATCGGGACGCCGGAGAACGTGCTGGCGGCCTTCCCGTCCAGCTCGGCCAACGCGGCCGGCGTCGCCGACACCAAGGCGTACATCGCGGCGATGAAGGCGGCGGGCCTGGGCACGGCGACCCAGATCGACGAGGGCGGCGAGGGCTGGGACACCGGGCGGGAGCTGGCGGACGCGATCGACACGGCCAAGTCCATCACGGCCGGCGACGTGAAGAGCGCCCTGCAGAAGCAGAAGCTGACCGTCGGCGGCATCGTCATGTACCAGTGGACCCGGTCGTCGTCCGACTACTCCACCATGAACGGGAGCGGCGACTCGGCGATGGTGACGGTCGGCGCCGACGGCAGCTTCGACGTGCTGCCGCACGTGGGGAGCTAGCGGGTGCCGGTCATGGCCCTCGAGGTCGCGGACCTCTCGGTGAGCTACGGGAAGTTCGTCGCCGTCGAGTCCGTGACGCTGTCGGTCGCGGCCGGGGAGTGCGTCGCCGTCATCGGCCCGAACGGCCACGGCAAGTCGAGCATGGTGACCGCGGTCGCCGGGCTCGTCCGCCGGGGCGGGACGGTGCGGCTGTTCGGCGACGCGCTCCCGCCCGGGCGGGCGGACGCCGCCGTGCGGGCCGGCCTGATCCTGGTGCCGGAACGGCGGCACCTCTACCCGGAACTGCCGGTCAGGGACAACATCATGCTCGGCAGCTACGCGCGGACCCGCAGGTTCGGGGCCCGCGCCGCCTGGGAGGACGTGTCCGACGTGCTGGACATGTTCCCCGAGCTCACCCGCCTCCTCGACCAGAAGGCGGGCACCTTGTCGGGCGGGCAGCAGCAGATGACCGCCCTGGCCCGGGCGATGGCCGCGCGGCCGAAGGTCCTGCTGCTCGACGAGCCCTGCCTCGGCCTCGCCGAGGCGGTGGCCCGCCGGGTCTACGACTGGCTGGCCGCGAGATGACCGCGACCGACATGACGATCCTGCTCGTCGAGGAGAACCCGGTGCACGCGCTCATGGTGGCCGACCGCTCGGTGCGCATGTACAAGGGCCTGGTGGAGGTAGCGGGCGGGCGGGCGGATACTGCGTGAGCCAGTTCCTCAACCTCCTCGTCGCCGGGCTGACCTCCGGCGCGATCTACGGGATCTTCGGTGCCTGCCTGGCGGTGTGGTTCCGGGTGTGCAACGTGCTGAACCTCGCGGTGGGCGACTTCGCGATGTTCGGGGCGATCGGCACCGCGTGGCTGGTGCAGAACGCCGGGCTGCCGTTCATCGCCGGCATCGTCGTGGACCTGGCGGGCGTCGGCCTGGCCGCGTGGCTCTTTGACTGGGTCGTGCTGCACCCGGCCTTCGACCGGGGCAGGGGCGCGCGCGGCATCGTGGGCGTGTTCTTCTACACCTTCGGGCTTTCGCTGGTACTCGAAGGGGTGGCCAGGGCGTGGTTCGGCACCGACGTGTGGGGCGCGCCGGCGATCTGGCCGGGGCCCGCGCTGTCCGTCCTCGACTTCCACGTGCAGCGGGCCGGGATCCTCGTCATCGCGCTCGCCATCGTGAGCGGGCTCGCCCTGTGGGCGTACCTGCGCTTCACGGTGTCCGGGCGGGCGGCGAGCGCCTGCGGCGAGAGCGTGCTCGGGTCGCGGATCGTCGGGATCGACAACGCGAAGTTCCGGCGGCGGATCTTCATCGGGACCGCGGTGCTCGCCGCGCTGTTCGGCATCGTCGAGTCGCCGCTGTCCGGCTTCACGTACCTGAGCGGGCCGACGATCAGCCTGATCGGGACCGTCGCCGCGGGGTTCGCGTCGTTCCGCCGGCCGGGGCGCGCGGTGGCGATCGGGCTGGCGATCGGCGTTGTCGAGTCCATGCTCGGCGGCTACGTCAGCACCAGCTACAACGACGTCCTGCTCTACGCGATCCTCTTCGGCATCATCATCTTCCGGCCCGAGGTCCTGGGGCTCGGCGCGGAACCCGCTTAGGAAAGGCCCGCGTGAGGATCTTGCGGAACTCGGAAGGGAGGCGGCGGCCTTGACAGAGTCAGCCGCAGCGGAGAGCGGCACCCTCACGGGTCCCTCGCCTGGTTCTCCGGAAGGCCAGGCCGCGGTGCCCCGGGTCCGCCGCCGTGACCCCGTGCCCCTCGGCGCGGGCATCGCCATCGCCGTCGTCGGCGCCGTGGTGCTGATCGCGATGAACGGCTCGTACCTGGGCCTCACGGTGACGACCGGGGTCTGCTACGCCATCGTGACCGTCGGGATGGTGCTGCAGCTCGGCTACAGCCGCCAGCTGGCCTTCAGCCAGTCCGTGTTCATGGGCCTCGGCGCGTACGGGGCGGGCGTCCTTGAGACGAAGTACGGCTTCAGCTCGCTGGAAAGCCTGCTCGCCGTGATCGGCCTGGCCGTCGTGGCCGCGCTGCTGATCGGGGCGGTCGTCACCCGCGCGCCCGGCCTGGCGCTCGCCCTGGCGACGCTGCTGCTGCCGCTGTTCATCTACCAGCTGGCGACGTACTCCAACTGGCTCGGGTCGTTCTCCGGCATCAACGGCGTGCTGCCGCTGCTGACCGGGCCGGACTACACGACGACGCTCGTCCAGTCGGGGATCGCCTGCGCGGTGCTGCTCGGCATCGCGGCCGCGATCGTGCTCCGCGTCATCCGGTCGGGCGTCGGCCTGCAGCTGATGGCCATGGCCGAGGACGAGCGGCTCGGCGAGTCCCTCGGCATCAGCCTCCGCCAGCGCCGCCTTGAGGTGTTCGTCCTCGGGTCGGTCCTCGCCGCCGTCGGCGGCGCGGCCATCGCGAGCGTCCAGGGCATCGTCACGCCCGACGTGCTCAGCGAGACCGCCGAGATCACGCTGCTCCTGATGGTGTTCGTGGCCGGGCGCAAGAGCATCGTGGGCGTGATCCTCGGGGCCATCGTCATCGAGTACCTCACCACGAGCACGTCGTTCATCAGCACGAACATCGGCATCATCGAGGGCATCGCCCTGCTGGTCATCCTCATCGCGGAGCCCGACGGGGTGGCGGGAGCGGTGGACCGGCTCCTCGGCCGCCGGACGGACCAGTGGGGCGCGGCCCTCCGGTCGTGGGGCACGGCACAGCTCAAAACGCGGGGTATCGGGTCACGAGGAGGTGGGGACGGTGCGGGAAACGCCGCCTGAGGTGACCGGGACCGGCGGCAGCGCCGGGCCGCGCAGGCCGGCGTGCCGGCAGTGCGGCGAGCCGACGGGGCCGTGCTGGCGTGCTACGACGTCACCAAGAGCTACGGCGGGGTCCTCGCCGTCGACTCGGTGTCCCTTGAGGTGCCCCGCCAGGGGCTCTTCGGCCTGTGCGGCTTCAACGGGGCCGGCAAGTCGACCCTGTTCAACCTGCTCGCGGGCTCCGTCCGGGCCGACTCGGGCAGCGTGCGGATCGACGGCCGGGACGCCACCGGGTGGCCCGCCATGCGCCGGGCCCGCTCGGGGGTGGCGCGGACCTGGCAGACGGTCCGCCTCGCCCACGGCCGGACCGTCGTCGACAACGTCGCCGCCGCCTGCCTGCGCGACCCCGGCCAGTGGATGCTCGGCGCGCTGTGGCGGCCCCAGGCGGCGCCCGCGCGGGAGCGGGCCTGGGCCGCCCTGGAGCGGCTCGGCATCGGCCGACCTCGGCGCGCGGCAGGTCGACGGGCTGACCCTGGAGGCGCAGCGGCTGACCGAGCTGGCCCGGGCGCTCGTCAGCGAGCCCAAGGTGCTGCTGGCCGACGAGCCCGCCTCGGGCCTGTCCGCCACCCAGCGGACCGTGCTCGCCGAGGCGCTCACCGCGATCAGCGCGGAGCGCGCGGTCGTCGTCGTCGAGCACGACCTGGACATGCTCACGTCCATCAGCGGTCACATGTGGGCGATGGTGGAGGGGCGGCTGGCGTACTCGGGCGACGTCGAGACGTTCCGCTCGTCGCCCGTGCACGCCAGCCTGCGGGGCATCGAGCAGGGCTGAGCCGCCGGGCGGCGGACGTCCCTGCCAGGCGACTTCAGCACCGCTCTTAACACCCACGGCTTCATTACTTCCGCGTTTTCCATTAACCATGCAAATCACCGGTAGTAAGTACTTACTTAATAATTGACAATCGTCATTGCCCGGTGAGACGGTGAGAAAGAGCGGTTCGGCGTCGGCCCGGTCATGCGGAGGACTGGAGGTACCGCGTGCTTAAGGCGGAAGACAACGAGATCCTGACCCGGGTGGGCCCGGGGACGCTGATGGGCGAGCTGCTGCGCCGGTACTGGACGCCGGCCTGCCTGTCGCGCGGAGATCCCGGCGCCCGGGAGCCCGCCGGCGCGGGTGCGGCTGCTCGGCGAGAACCTGGTCGCGTTCCGGGACACCGCCGGGCGGGTCGGGCTGGTGCAGGAGAACTGCCCGCACCGGGGCGCGTCGCTGTACTTCGGGCGCAACGAGGACGCGGCGCTGCGCTGCGTCTACCACGGGTGGGCGTTCGACGTCGACGGCAAGTGCGTCGACATGCCCAGCGAGCCCGCGCCGTTCTGCGAGAAGGTGCGGATGAAGTCCTACCCCGTCCACGAGTCGGGCGGCATCGTCTGGGCCTACATGGGGCCGCGCGAGACCATGACGCCGTTCCGCGACTTCGGCACCGACGAGCTCCCGCCGGAGACGCTGGTCAGGCCAGCAAGCTCTTCACCGACTGCAACTGGGTGCAGGCGATGGAAGGCAACATCGACACCTCGCACATCTCCCACCTGCACCAGTGGAACGGCGTCGACGACATCCCGGACGACGGCTCGGACAAGCCCGGCTACCCGTCCAACGCGATGTCGTGGAAGTTCTGGCGGCACGACCGCGCCCCGCGCCTCGAGGTCGACGACACCTGGTACGGGTACCGCTACGCCGGCATCCGCACCACGCCGAACGGCAACACCCACGTGCGGGTCACCGCCTACGTCGTGCCGTACGGCACGCTGGTCGCCAGCGTGCCGTGGAGCCAGCGCCAGGGCCTCTTCGTCCCCATGGACGACGAGCGCACGGCGCGGTACAGCTTCGCCCACGCCGCGCCGCCGAACGTCCACGGCTACGGCGGCGGGAACCTCTTCGCGGTGGCGCCGTTCACCAACAGCCAGGGCGCCACCGGGATCCGGTCGCGCGATTACCGGGCCGACAACGACTACCAGATCGACCGCGAGGTCCAGCGCACCGCCACGTTCAGCGGCGTCGCCGACTTCGTGAGCCAGGACCTGATGGTCACCGAGTCGATGGGCCCGATCTACGACCGCACCCAGGAGCAGCTCGGCTCCACCGACCGGGCCATCACCCGGATGCGGCACATCCTCATCTCGGCCGCCAAGGGCCTCGCCGAAGGGAAGGAACCCCCGGCGGTCGGCGAGCACGACTACCGGTCCATCTTCGGCGCGGAGAAGATCCTGGCCCCCGGCGAGGACTGGCGGACGCTGGCCACCCCCGAGGACCCCGCGTTCGCCGAGGCCCTCGACCTGGCGAACCGGCAGCCCACCATCTGAAGGAAACCCTCAACTGAGCGCGAGCGCGGGAAGAAGGAGGCACAAGGCGTGCTTAAGGCGGAAGACAACGAGATCCTGACCCGGGTGGGCCCGGGGACGCCGATGGGCGAGCTGCTGCGCCGGTACTGGACGCCGGCCTGCCTGACGGCGGAGATCCCCGAGCCGGGCGGCCCGCCGGCCCGGGTGCGGCTGCTCGGGCGAGAACCTGGTCGCCTTCCGGGACACCACCGGGCGCGTCGGCCTGGTGCAGGAGAACTGCCCGCACCGCGGGCGCGTCGCTGTACTTCGGGCGCAACGAGGGCGCGGCGCTGCGCTGCGTGTACCACGGGTGGGCGTTCGACGCCGACGGCAAGTGCGTCGACATGCCCAGCGAGCCCGCGCCGTTCTGCGAGAAGGTCCGGATGAAGTCCTACCCCGTGCACGAGTCGGGCGGCATCGTCTGGACCTACATGGGCCCGCGCGAGACCATGACGCCCGTTCAGGGACTTCGGCACCGAGGGCCTTGCCGACGGTGAGGCCATGGCGACCAAGCAGCACTCGACCTGCAACTGGGTGCAGGCGATGGAAGGCAACATCGACACCTCGCACATCTCCCACCTGCACCAGTGGGACGGCATCGACGACCTCCCCGACGACGGCTCCGACAAGCCCGGCTACCCGTCCAACGCCATGTCGTGGAAGTTCTGGCGGCACGACCGCGCCCCGCGCCTCGAAGTGGACGACACCTGGTTCGGCTACCGCTACGCCGGCATCCGCACCACGCCGAACGGCAACACCCACGTGCGGGTCACCGCGTACGCGATGCCGTACGCGACGATGGTCGCGTCGATCCCGTTCAGCGTGGGCTGCGGGATGTTCGTGCCGATCGACGACGAGAACTGCTGGCGCTACTTCTCCGCGCCGAAGGCGTGGCGGAACCCGCGCAACTACGGCGGCACGAACCTCTTCGCGCTCGCCCCGTTCTCCACGCCGGTCACCAATCCGCGCAACGGGATCACCCCGCGCCTGTACACGGCGGAGAACGACTACCAGCTCTCCCAGGAGGTCCGGGAGAAGCGGGGCATCTTCAGCGGCGTCGACGACTTCGTGAGCCAGGACCTGATGGTGACCGAGTCGATGGGCCCGATCTACGACCGCACCCAGGAGCAGCTCGGCTCCACCGACAAGGCCATCAGCCGCATGCGGCACATCCTCCTCTCGGCGGCGAAGGGGCTGGCCGAGGGGAAGGAACCGCCGGCCCTGACCGGCAACTTCACCGTCATCAGGGGCGCCGAGAAGATCCTCGAGCCCGGTGAGGACTGGCGGGCGCTCGGCACCGAAGACGACCCCGTGGTGCGCGAGTCCTCGACCGCGACCACCGGCGTCCAGCTAACCGACATGATTGACTGACCCAGTCTGAGACACGACGGACAAATGACACAGCCCGAGGCGGCGCCCGTCGCCGTCGCCGCCCCGGCGAGCACGAGGACCGGCCGCGGCGCGTGGCTGGTCCTCGTGGCCGTGCTGCCCGGCATGTTCATGAACGTCTTCGACTTCTTCGCCGTCAACGTCGCCACCCCCGTGCTGCACCGGGACCTCGGCAGCGGTCCCCCGGCCCTGGAGCTGATCGTCGGCGGCTACGGCCTGACCTTCTCCCTCGGGCTGGTCACCGGCGGGCGCCTGGGCGACCGTTACGGGCGCCGGCGCGCTCTACTTCGCCGGCATGGCGGCGTTCACGGTGGCCTCGGCGGTATCCGGCCTGGCGCCGACCAGCGACGTGCTGGTCGTCGCCCGGCTCTTCCAGGGCGCGGCGGCCGCGCTGATGGTCCCCCAGGTGCTGTCGATCATCCGGGTCAGCTTCCCGGCGCGGGAGCGCCGCATCGCCCTCGGCATCTACGGGATGACCATCGCCGTGGGCCAGGTCAGCGGCCAGGCGCTCGGCGGGATCCTCTTGTCGGCGAACATCGGCGGCCTGGGCTGGCGGCCCGTCTTCCTCGTCAACCTGCCCGTGGCCGCGCTCACGTTCCTCTTCGGCTTCCGGCACGTCCCGGAGTCCGTCTCGCCGGCCCGCCCGAGCCTCGACCTGGCCGGCGTCGGGCTGCTCACCCTCGCCGCCGGCCTGCTGACCATCCCGATCGTCGAAGGCGGCGCCCTCGGCTGGCCGCTGTGGTGCTGGCTCTTCCTGGCCGCCGTGCCCGCCGCCGTCACGGCGTTCGTCTGGTGGGAGCACCGGGTGCGGACCAGCCGGCAGCCCCTCGTCGACCTCGGGCTGTTCCGGTCGAGGGACTTTCGCCGCGGGCTGTTCGTGAACGTGACGCTGTACGCGACGATCACCTCGTTCTTCTTCGTCCTCGGCCTCTACCTGCAGACGGGACGCGGGGACAGCCCCATGGTCGCCGGGCTGACCTTCGTGCCCCTCGCCGCGGGCAACTTCGTGGCGAGCCTGTCGAGCAGCGCGCTCGTGGGGCGCTACGGCCGCAGCACGCTGACCGCGGGGGCGGCCCTCCAGATCGCCGGCCTGCTCGTGCTCCTCGCGGCGTCCGACCCCAGGCAGCCGGAGATCCTGATCCTGGGCGCGGTGACGCTGTTCGGCCTCGGGCAGGGACTGCTGATCCCGCCGATCATCGGCGTCGTGCTCGCCCGCGTCCCGGTCGCGGACTCGGGGGCGGCGGCCGGCGTGCTCATCACCGTCCAGCAGATGGCCGGGACCATCGGCCTGGCCCTGGTGAGCCTCGGCTTCTTCGCGGGCGCCGGCGGGTACGGCAGTGCTAGCTACATCGGTGGCTTCCGGGTGGCGTGCGTGTGCGACCTGGCGCTGGCGGCCGGCTCGCTGGCCCTATCCCGGCTGCTCGCCCCCCGGGGCGAGCGCGGCGGGTAGCTCCAGCCGGCGCCTGCTCGCCCAGTCCCCTGACGAGCGCCCGCACGAGCTCCTTGCGCGCCCGCAGCAGGTCGTCCTTGGCCATGCCCTCGGTGAGGCGCTTGGTCGACTGCGGGAACATCGTCGGCCAGAACGTGACGGCGATGAAGGCAAGCGTCAGCACGTGCGGGTCCAGGTCGGGGTCGATCTCGCCGCGCTCCTGGGCGGCGCGGATGGCCAGCAGGTCCCCGGGCACCGTGCCGTCGGGGTACGGCGCGCTGCCCGCGCCGCCGTCCAGCGCCTCCCACATCAGCAGCCGCGCCCACGCCTGCCAGCGCGGCGTCATCGCGACGTCGATGTTGGCGAGCAGCCGGTCGACCAGCGGCTCGTCGGTGACGCCGCGCACGAAGTCCTCGAAGTGCTGCGAGCTCAGCCGCTCGCGCACGGCGTCATACAGGCCGCGCTTGCTGCCGAAGTGGTAATACAGCGACCGGGGGCTCACGTCCGCCCGGCTCACGATCCGCTCCACCCGGGCGCCGGCGAACCCGTACTTGGCGAACTCCCGCATCGCGGCGCTCAGTATCCGCTCGGCTGCCGTCGCGGGCAGCTTGCCGTTCCGTGATGCGCCTCGCTGCTGGCTCACCAGCCCATGATAGGTGGCAGAACCGAGCCTGGGGGCACGGCGCCCGTTGCGGGCCCCGGTTAACGCAGGCCGAGGTCCGTTTTGCCGTCCAGCAGCTCGCGGGCGATCTCCAGGTGGCCGGAGTGGGCCGCGGTCTCCTCGATCACGTGCAGGATCACCACGCGGACGTTGGTGATCTCCTCGTTGCCGTGGCGGCCGCGCGGGGCGTCCGACAGGCTGACGCCGGCGATTATCTCGTCCGACCGGGCGCACTGGTCGCGGTAGTAGCCGAGCACGGCGGACGACGGGCGGTCGCAGGTGAAGGCCGCCCGCGGGTCGTACGGCGGGCGCCCTTCATCCCACGGCAAGTCCACCGCGGACCCGGCGACCACCTCAAGGAACCAGTGGCGCTCGGCGTTGCCCAGGTGCTCGACCATGCCCGCGACCGTCCAGCCGGACGGGACGGCCGGCGTGTGCCAGGCTTCCTCGGTCAGCCCCTCGACGATGGAGCGCACCGAGGACCGCTGGTACCGCAGGTACTCAAGGAGCTCCCGCCTGATGTCATCGTCACTTGCCGGCACGTCATCGTCCTCTCCCGCTGCTGGGCCCGCCGTGAGGGAAGACGCGGCCGTCAGCGCTTATTCATCGCGGCGGCCACCACGCTCCGCTAGAAGTTGTCAGGCGCCGCCGCTCCCTGCCCCGACCGCCGACGGCGTTCATTTCCGGCGCCGTGGTCGAGGAACCGACGGTACTTCTCTTGGCAAGCCGAACGTCGTCAATGTCACCCACGAGGCCCCGCTGCGAGTTGATCCGCCAGCATCCAGGTCTTGCCGTCGATCTCGTCCGGGCGATGACCGGCGTGCTTGTACCGGATGACGTCAGTGCGGACCTGGGGCCGACCAGCCTGAACGCGGTTGTTCCCGCTGAGTTCACGGCCGACTCGGTCGTCATAGTCTCCGACCGGGCGACCAAGACACCCATCCTGGTCATAGTCGTCGAACCGCAGGGCCGCGATGACCGGACCAAGGGCTACTCATGGCCTGCCTACCTGGCTAACGTCCGGGAGGCCGTCCAGTGCCCGCGCGCGGTCCTGATCGTCGTCTGCCCTGACCCCCGGGAAGCGGAGAAGTGCCGCCAGGTGATCCCGATGGGCCACCCTGGCTGGGACCTGTGGCCGATCGTCATCGACCCGCTGAACGCCCCCGACGCGGCAGAGGCAGGCCCGTACCTGATCTTGTTCCTGGCCTGCCTGCCCGCCCTGGACATGGAGAGCGAGGCCGGCGCCCGCCGGGTGCTTACCGCGATCCGCGAGACTGGCGCCTCGCACGCCAACCGGCCCGCCAGATCCTGGAGGACATGATGAGCACCACCGAGTGGAAAGACGACTTCATCGAGAGCTACGTCCAGATCGGCATCGAGCAGGGACGGGAGCAAGGTCTAGAGCAGGGCCTAGCAGCAGGGCGCCGCCAAAGCCAAAGCCCAGGATGTCCTTAAGGTCATGGACGCCCGCGGGCTCAGGCCAACCCAGGAGCAGCGCGCCAAGGTCACAGCGACCGCCGGCCTCACCCAGTTGGACCTCTGGTTCGACCGGGCACTGACCGCCGATACCGCCGTCGACGTCTTTGAGGATTCCAGCGCCGAGTAGCGTAACCGGCTCAGATCTCCCCGCACCCGCCGCTGCCGAAGCCGGCCATGAGATCGCCAGGCCCTCACAAGGGATGCCACGCCGTCCCTCAGCCTGGTCGGCTAGCCTGACCTCGCCGCCCAGGGCATTCGCGACACGGGTGGCGAGCCGCCACTGCCGGGCTGCCCGGTCATCCTCGCCTGGCCGCGCGCCCGGCGGCCCTCGCCGCGAGTGCGGGCGCTGGCCGGGCTGGCCCGCCGCCAGTACGGCGCTTGATGCTGCAGTCACCGGTGGTTGCGGAGCGGGCAGGCGACGGGTAAGCACGTACGACGATTGTCGACTATTCCATTTGTGAATTCAGCGAACAAAGACCGAGAGCGCATTTACCCCTGAGCGCCCCGGCTTTCGAACGACCAGAGCGGGAGTCTCCGCCATGCTTACCGCAGGGACGCGGTGAACCGTTCCCACGCCGTGGCGGTGAAGGCCAGCGTGCCGCCGTCTCGGTTGGTGGTGTCGCGGACCAGGAGGACGCCAGCGCCGCTAGCGGTCTCCACGCAGTTTCCGCCGTTGTCGTTTGAGTAGCTGGACTTTCGCCAGTCGCCCACGATCGATCATCTCCCTCACCAGCGCCAGGGACTCTGACACTCTCATGGCCTCGTGGCGGATGCTATCGAACCGCAGGGCCAGCGACGAAAACGTTTCCGCGTCGGCGTGGACCTGCCCGGTGTGCACTCCCTCCGCCCAGGCAGCGGTGTCCGTGAGCAGGAAGCCGCCCGTCATGCCGGCGTGCCAGAAACCGGGCACCACCTGAACCGTGACGCCGGGCCGGGCGGCGACTTCGAGCAGGTGGCGCAGCTGAGCGGGCGCGAGTTCACGGGGCATGTCGCGCAGGCTGGCCAGGCTTACCAGGAAATCGGCCCGGGGCGGCGGGTCGCGGAACAAGACAAGCTGCTGGCGGGTCATCCGGTTCGCGACGCGGTCATCGGTCTTGTCCTGCGTGGCGTCCGGGCGCAGGCCGATCTGGGCGCGCGCGTAGCTCTCCACCTGGAGAAGCCCGTCTATGACCGCCGGTGACCATGACCGGAGCGTCGAAGCGTGCATCTCGTAGTCCTGCCAGGGCTTGAGCCAAGACGGCGTCTCCTCCCACGTCTGCAGCGCCGACCAGAAACGATGGAACCAGCCTTTGCGCGCCGGGAACGCCTGATCGCACGCTAGGGCCACCGCCTCGGTCGCCGGCCGCCTGCCATTCTCGATCCGGCTCAGGTGAGCGGGAGAGATGCCCGACGCCTTTGCCAAGTCGTCCAGTGACCAGCTGTGGCTAAGCCGTTCTCGTTGCAGTTCCGTACCGAAGTACGTGCCTGGGTTACCTGCCATGAGGCTAGCCTGCCATATCCCTATTCCTTTCGTCACGTTCTGCGGCAGTTTGGTTACGCGCGTCACGGTGCCGCGGGAAAACGGCGTGCTACCCGGTCCCCGACGGGCCGGCAGCAGCGGGGCGACCACGCGGGCAAAGGAGAGGGTGTCAGTCCTTGGCGCCGGAGACGCCGGCGCTGTCGAAGGTCGCGACGTCGCGCAGCACGCGGGCGGCCGCCTGGACGACGGGCAGGGCGAGGACGGCGCCGGAGCCCTCGCCCAGGCGCAGGTCGAGGTCGAGGACCGGGCGCAGGCCGAGCGCGGCCAGGGCGCGGCTCGCGCCGGGCTCGGTGGACCGGTGGCCTGCGATCATGTAGCCCGTGGCGTCGGGGCAGAAGGCGGCGGCGGCCAGGGCGGCGGCGCCCGCGATCACCCCGTCGAGCACGACGGGGACGCGCAGCGCGGCCGCGCCGAGCAGGTACCCGGCGAGCGCAGCGTGCTCAAGGCCGCCGACCGCGGCGAGCGTGCCCAGCGGGTCGGCGGGATCTGGCCGGTGCCGTTCCAGGGCGCGGCGGACCACGTCCACCTTGTGCGCCCAGGTCGCGTCGTCGACGCCGGTGCCGCGGCCGGTCACCTCGGCCGGGTCGGCGCCGGTGAACACGGCGATGAGGGCGGCCGAGGCGGTGGTGTTGGCGATCCCCATGTCCCCGGTGACCAGGCACCGGCTGCCCGCGGTGACCAGGTCCCTGGCCGTCTCGATGCCTGCCTCGACTGCCTGCAGCGCCTCTTCCCTGGTCATGGCGGGCGCCTCGGTCATGTCGGCGGTGCCGCGGCGCACCTTGCGGGGCAGCAGCCCGGGGGCGACGGGAAGGTCGGCGGCGACGCCGACGTCGACCACGCAGACCTCGGCTCCGGCCTGGGCGGCGATCACGTTGACGACGGCGGTGGAGGCGAGGAAGTTCGCCACCATCTGCGCGGTGACCTCCTGCGGCCACGGGGTGACGCCCTGGGCGTGCACGCCGTGGTCCCCGGCGAACACGGCGACCGCGGCGGGCTCGGGCATGGGCGGCGGGCACTCCCCCGCGATCGCGGCCAGCCGGACCGACAGGTCCTCGAGGAACCCGAGCGAGCCTGGCGGCTTGGTCAGCTGGGCCTGGCGCTCGCGGGCCGCGTCCGCCGCCGCGTCGTCCGTCGGGCGGACGGCGGCGACGGTGTCGGCGAGCAGGCTCGCGGGTTCCGCGCCGGGCAGGCCGCGCTGCCCCCACCGGCCCTCGTGCACGGCCCAGGCCAGCGGCCGCTGCCGGGCCCAGCCCGACATGGCCAGCTCCGGGGCGGGCGGGAACTCCGCGACGTGCCCGACGCACAGGTAGGCCACCACCTTGACGTGCGCTGGCAGCCCCAGCGCGGCGGCGAGCTCGCGCTCGCCGAAGAAACTCACCCAGCCGACGCCGAGGCCCTCGGCCCTGGCGGCCAGCCACAGGTTCTGCACGGCGCAGACGGCCGAGTACTCGGCGACCTGCGGCTGCGCGTGCCGCCCGAGCACGTGCCTGCCGCCCCTGGTGGGGTCGCAGGTGACGACGACGTTGACCGGGCTTTCCAGGATGGCCTCGACCTTGAGCGGGCGGAAGGCGAGCGCCCGCGCCCAGGGCAGGGTGGCCGCGAAGGCGTCCCGCTGCGCTTGGGCGAGCCGCTGCACCTGCTCGCGGATCCCCCGCTCCCGCAGGATGAGGAAGTCCCACGGCTGGCTCAGCCCGACGCTCGGCGCCTGGTGCGCGGCGGCCAGCACCCGGGTCAGCACGTCGTCGCCGACCGGGTCGGGCAGGAAGCCGTTCCTGATGTCCCGCCGGGCGCCGGCGACCTGGTAGAAGGCCTCGATACCCGCGGGGTCGAGCGCGTGGCTGTCCTGGGTCATGTAAGTACCTCACGATGGGAAGCGGCAGGCGCCCGTGACGTCGCCGGCACCCGTACGGAACCGGTCAGGGCAGCCCATTATCGCCGCGCGCGGAGCGGAGGACGGCGGCGGGGGGAACGGGAACCACGCACCCGTTCGGAATGATCCTGGTTCTCGTCCGCAGCGGGGGCGTGGCCCCGCGTTCGCCCCCGCGTGGCCGGGGCACTACCTGACCAGGGCATACTTCGGATCATGAGACATCCCATGGTAGCCGCGCACCGGGGGGTCGCGGCCGGGGCCGCCGAGAACACCATCGCGGCCTTCACGAACGCGATCGACGTCGGCGCGGACATGATCGAGTTTGACGTCCGCCGTACCCGCGACGGCGAGCTGATCGCCTTCCACGACGCCGCGGCCGGCGGCGCGCCGGTCAGCGGCCTCACCCGGGGCGAGATCGAGGCCGCGACCGGGGTGAGGCCGCCGCTGCTCGCCGAG
The DNA here is from genome assembly GCA_963735315.1 of uncultured Actinomycetota bacterium. GTDB lineage: Bacteria > Actinomycetota > Actinomycetes > Streptosporangiales > Streptosporangiaceae > Trebonia. The sequence continues at coordinate 57,365 of CAVTKQ010000032.1, read as the reverse complement.
GTGCTGCGGGCCTGCGCCGGGCGGATCCAGCTCGACGTGGAGCTGAAGGAGGACGGGTACGTCCGGGACGTCATGGCCGTCCTGCGCGCCGGCTTCGACCCGGCGCAGCTGATCGTCACGTCATTCCTGCCGGCGGTCGTCTCGCAGGCGAAGAACGTGTTTCCCGAGGTCAAGACCGGTCTGCTGGTAGGCGACGGCGGGCCGCTGACCGACCTGCCCGCCCGGTTGCGCGAGCTGTTCCCGGTTGGCCTCGCCCGGCGGGTCGCGCGCCGACTACCTGGCGCCGCACTACCGGCTCGCCGCGCTCGGCGTGCTGCGCCGGGCGCCGCGGCGGGACTGCCGTGCCTGCTGTGGACGGTCAACTCCCCCGCCCTGATCCGCAGGTACGCCGCGGACCCGCGGGTCGCCGCCATCATCACCGACGTGGCGGGCCAGGCCGTAGCGATCGTCGCCAGCGCCAGCGCCAGCGCCGCGCGCGCGCTAACGCCGCGTGCGGCGGCCGGCGCCTCGGGTCAGATCGCCAGCATCTTCTGGATCGCCTGCCGGGTTACCCCGAGCTCCCTGGCGATGTCGGACTGGGAGAGGCCGTCGCCGATCAGCTGCCTGATCAGGTCACGGCGCTCGGCCGCGAGCTGCCGCGCCTTCCTCGTGTGCTCGATCGCCTCGGCGCGGACCTGCCGCAGCCGCGCGAAGGTGTCCTGGTGGTCATTCGCCTGCTGAGTCATGCCCCCATCATGACAACCCCTGGTTGTCGTTGTCAACAGCGGGTTGTCACAGGCCGGTCAGCCGGCCGGGCGGGCCGGCGTCTCGAATGATTGCCGGCCCGGGCCCGCGCGCCGCGCCGGGCGGCCGGGCAGCACGATCTCGGCCGTGGTGCCCGGCGGGACGGTGACGGCAAGGCGCAGCAGGCCGTCGTTCACCGTCCAGGAGGACTCGATGCGGCCGTACGGCGACTCGTGCGCCGCCGCGGCGGAGGTGAGCCCGCCGCCGGGCACGGGCTGGACGCGGAAGGCGCGGTCGCCGGGCTCGTCGCCGATGCGGATCCCGGCGGTGTAGCGGTGCGCCAACTACCACCACGCCCGGCGACGTGGTCGAGGCGGAAATCCAGAAGCTGGGGATCCTCCGCAACCCGGTCGTCTCGTGGCGCGAGGCGCACGGCACCGACGCCCCTCGCGCCGACAGCTGGATCTGAGACCCGGGTTACCCTGGCGGCGTGCGCCTTGTGTCACTGCTGCCGTCGGCGACCGAGATCGTGTACGCGCTCGGCCTGGGCGATGACCTCGTCGGGGTCACGTTCGAGTGCGACGAGCCGCCCGCGGCCCGCGCAGAGAAGGAAGTCGTGGTAGGCGGCCGGGACACGTCCGGCATGACCCCGGCGGACATCGACCGGTACGTCCGTGACCAGCTCGCCAGCGGCGAGGACCTGTACACGCTGCACGCGGACGCGCTCGCCAGGCTGCGCCCTGACCTCATCCTGACGCAGGACCTGTGCCGGGTGTGCGCGCTGCCCTCGGGGCACGTGGCGGAGGCGCTGGACTACCTGGGGTGCAGCGCCGACGTGCTGTCGCTCGACCCGTACACGCTCCAGGATGTGCTGGACACGATCCTCACGGTGGGCGAACGGACCGGGGCGACCGAGCGCGCCGAGCGGCTGGTCGCGAACCTCCGCGGGCGGCTGGCCGATGTGGCGGCGCGGGTCGCGGGCCGCCCGCGCCCGCGGGTCGCGGTCGTCGAGTGGGTCGATCCTCCGTTCGCGGCCGGGCACTGGATCCCCGATCTGGTGACCGCGGCGGGCGGCGAGCCGGTCGCGGCCCGGCCCGGCCGCCGATCCGAGCCGCTGACCTGGCCTGAGGTCGCCGCCGCCGAGCCTGACCTGGTCATCGTTGCCCCGTGCGGCTACCACCTGGCAGGCGCGGTCGCCCAGGCCGCGGCCGTGACGGCCGCGTTGCCCGGCGTTCCGGTGTGGGCCATCGACGCCGACTCCCTCGTGGTCCGCCCCGGTCCCCGCCTGATAGACGGCATCGAGGCCATCGCCGCGATCGTGCACCCCGAGGCGGTGCCCGCTCCCCCCGCGGGGAGCATCGGCCTGGTCCGCTCCCCCGCTAGCCGGTAGGGCGCGACCCTGCGTCTTCATGACCGCATGGGTGTCCTTGGACGGCTGCTTACACGCCGCGGCGCTGACCGCACCGAGGAAGGCAGTTACACGACGCCCTCTGGCTGGCCTGCCCGCTACTGCCCCGCGTCTGCCTGGCTGCCTCGGCAGGCTCAGCGAGCGTCGGTCGCGCTAGGGCGGGAGCCGCCTGCGCCCGGGTTCCGGTTCGGGGTTACTGGATAGGTCTAGAGCGCGGTCACATGCGGAAGACGCGGTCGAGGAACGCGAGCGTCGGCTCCCACTGCGTGCGCATGAACGCCGGGTCCTCGTGGCCCGCACCCGGCAGCACCGTCAGCGTCGCTGTCGCCCCCGCCTTCTTCAGGGCCGCCAGCAGGTCGCGGGAATGCTGCACCGGCACCACGCAGTCGGCGGAGCCGTGCGCGATGCGGAACGGCGGGATCGAGCCCGGCTTCGCGCTCGCGATGTACGGGAACGGGTCTTCGGCCGCAGTGTGCGCGCCGGGCAGGTCGGTGAACTCGCTGGCCCCGAAGTCGTCGACCACGGCCTGCACCGCGGCGGACACGCCCGCGACCGAGCCGCGGGTCGGCGAAGACGGTGCGCCGCCGCCGTGACGGCCAGGATCAGCGCCGAGTAGCCGCCGGCCGAGTCGCCCCAGGCCGCGAACCGGTCCGGATCCAGGCGGAAGCGCTGCGCGTTCGCGCGCAGGAGCGCGCACCGCGGCCTTGGCGTCCTGGGCGGCCGCCACCGGCTCCTTGGTGAGCCGGTAGTTCACCGCCGCCACCGCGTAGCCCTTGGCCAGCAACTCGGCGAGGTCGGGCACCTGCACCTCGACGATGTCGCGGCACGGCCCCGGCGGCGGCGCCTTGACCGAGGGCCCGTCGAATCCGGTGATCTGGCTCTTGTCGCCGGTGTGCCAGCCGCCGCCGTGGATCCAGATCAGCAGCGGCGCCGGGTGCGCCCCGGCCGCGGGCAGGTACAGGTCCAGCTCCTCGGCGGGGTCGAGCGTGGCGTAGGGCAGGTCGGGCAGCGTCGAGGCCAACGGGCCGGCCGTCGGCAACGCGCTCGCGCCGGCACTCGCGGCGTCGGTGGCGTGCGCGGCGGACGCCATGGGGGAGGAGCACGCCCCGGCCAGCAGCACGGCGGCGACCGCAAGGGCGGTGCGGCCCAGCGGCGGGCCGTCGCGGGGAGGTGAACGGGCTCATGCAGCATCCTCAGAGCGTGGCTGGTGGAACTACGCGGAGAATCGGCCGTACCTGCTGCCCGAGACGCTCGGGGAACTAGCGGGTCCCGCGACTGGTGTGGTGCTGCTGCCGTTGCGGCTGGACTGGTCGGAGTGGACGGAAGTTCCGCCTCGATGACCCGGCCGAGCGGAACGTGATGTACGAGCGCGTGATCCGGGAGGCGACCCGAGCGAGGACTTGCGCTCCTACCTTAACGAGCGGGTCCTCCGCCAGGTCTGGGGCCAGCTGGTCCCGCCCGCTCGTGTGCGGCGGACGTGGGAAGAGCGGTTTCCCGACCTGAGGCTTGCCGCTTAGCGGCCGCAGCCCGCATCACCACCATGGACCCCTTTCACGAGCGGCTCGCTCGCGTCGCGCTCCTGACGCAGCCGGATCGTACGGTTTTGCCCTGGCCGGCGGTTACGCGGTCCAGGCTCACGGTTTCCTGAACCGGATGTCCGCCGATGTCGACTTGTTCGCCGAGGCCAGCGGCGAGTTCGACTTCGCGGAGGCGGTGGATGCCGTCATCAAGGCGTACCAGCGCGAAGGACTCGAGGTTCGGACCGAAGTGCTGGCGGCGTCCTTCGCGCGACTCGACGTCTGGTCCGCAACGGACAGCGCGAAGGTTGAGGCTCGGCCGGGACTGGCGTAAGAACAAGCCGATCAGCCTGGCGGTCGGGCCCGTGCTGCACGCGGACGATGCCGTGGCCAACAGGTCTGCGCACTATTCGGCAGGGCAGAGGTAAGGGATTACGTCGATGTGGACGCGATCCCGGCCAGTGGCCGGTACACCGAAGATGGGGTAGCTCGACCTGGCGGCCGACCACGACCCCGGCTTCGACCGTTGATGGTTCGCGGAGGCACTCGTGGCCATCGACCGGCTGCCTGACAGACTATTCCAGCCTAACGACTTGAGCCCCGAAGAGACCACAGCGCTAGGCAACCGGCCCTACCTCGCGGCCATTCAGCGCACCGATCGGATTTTCGTGACGAAGACCGAGCCGGCCGCGGTGGCGGCGGCGACCGTGCCGAACAGGACCGGGTAGCCGCCGAGGTAGGTGACGATGGGCGCGGCCAGCGCGGGCGCGAGCACCTGGGGCGCGGAGTTCGCGATGTCGACGATGCCGAGGTCCTTGGCCCGGTCCGCGTCCGCGGGCAGCACCTGGGTGACCAGCGCCTGGTCGACCGACGCATAGACGCCGTAGCCGAGGCCGAGTACCGCCGCGGCGATGATCGCGCCGGTCCACACGGGCCACGCGGCCAGCAGACGGCGGCGGCGGCCATCGCGTAGCCGGCGAACATCACCGCGGGCTTGCGGCGGCCGCTGCGGTCCGAGAGGACGCCGCCGATGACAACCGTCGTCACGGTGGCGAGCGTGTAGATGACGATCAGGATCAGCAGGCCCTGCTCGGCCTTGCGACCGGGGAAAAGCCGCTGGTAGCGCACCTTGTCGCGGAGGAAGTACAGCAGGTAAAGGATCGTCATCGAGTTGCCGAGCTGCACGAGGAACCTGGTCGCCCACGCCCAGGAGAAGTCCGGATAGCGGCGGGGACTGAACCGGAATGCGCGCACCACGGCACGTGCCTCGAAGACGGGGAGCTGGTCGCGCGGCACCGGCGGATCGGGGGCGCGCAGGATCGGGACGGCGGCCGCCATCACCAGGACACCAGCGCCAGGTACCCCGGACCCGCCCGGTGACCAGGTCGCTGACCAGGACCACCGCGAGGATCACGCCGATCGTCTGGCTCAGGCCGGACCAGCCGGACACGGCGCCGCGCTGGTTAGCGGACCCGGTCGGGACGAGGGCGGCGACGCCGCTGCATGGAGTTCAGTCCGGCCTGAGCGACCACCAGGCGATGGTCAGCCCGAGGATCGTGTGCTGGCCGGACAGCACGGCGAGCCCGGCCGCGCCGGCCAGGGCGCCGCCGGCGATCGACGGGCGGCGCCGCCCGAACCGCGAGCCGGTCGCGTCCGACAGGGCGCCGGCGGCCGGGCCGGTGACCAGCGCGACGGCCGCGCCGATGCCGGTAACGATGCCTAGCCTGAGCGCCTTGTGCGCGCTGTCGATATCCTGCACCTGGTTGGGCAGCAGCACCTGGAGCGGCCCGATGTAGCCGAGGAACAACTCCACGTTCGCCAGTGACAGCGCCATGATCCAGCTGCGTCCGACCCGGATCGCCTCGATGGTAAGACGCGGCGCGGGCGGTGGAAGGCCCCACTTCCTGGGGTGGGCAAGGTCCCTTCGCCGGGGGTGCTACACGCGTCGGCTTGGTCGGCCATCTCGGCGTCACCCACGGCGATCGCGAAGCCGAGAGCCCGGAGAATGTGGCCAGCTGCCGCCACCACCCGGGGCGTGCCCACGACCGGCGCGACGGCGATCATGACGCCCTCGATGTCCTCGGAGGTCAGCCCGGCCCGCTCGACAGCCGGGGCGTTGGCCAGGTAGGAGGCAGGCGGGGCGTCCACCGCGATCAGGGCCGCCAGCCTCGCGAGCATGAAATCGCGCGGCGAAACGGAATTGTGCTCAATCGAGGCGGTCGTGATGTCCACGATTGTGTCGAGGACGGGCGTGTCGGTACTCACAGATCCTCCCGCTGTCAGTGCAGAACGGGCGAGTCGCCGTCCCGCGGCTGGGTGAGGCTCTAAGTTCAGCGCCGCCATCAACCACCGACATCCCCTTCGACGGTGACTTTCCGAGTCAGTCCTGGTGCCTCGGCGCAAGTCGCCCAGGTCCCGCAGGCCCAGGTGTCCGGGGGCTGGCCACCGTTAGCATGAGGACTTCTCTGGTGATCTCTGCCTTCACCCAGCCTCGTCGGCGGACTTACCCCAATGGCCAGTGAGCGGCGACCAGTCCTTCCCGCTGGGTCCGTGGTCTGGCCCACTTCGATCAGGTGACCGTCGGGATCGCGGATGTAGCAGCGCTTCTCGTACGCGTGCTGTTTCGGCGGCGTCAGGAATTCAGCGCCGCAGCACTCCATTCGGCGAACTTGGCCTCGATGTCCTTGACCCGGATATTAAGAAGCTGCTGACCCAGTCCGGGTCGCGCGGCGTCTCCAGGGTGACCGTCGGCTTGTCGTCAGTCGGTCCTCCGCCGGAATTGATGACGATCCAGCTGTTGGCTAGCGCAACATTGACAGGGTCCTGGGGAAAGGTCACCCGGCCGCCGAGTACCTCGGTATAGAAGCGCCGAGAACGCTCGACATCGTCCGAGACGATGAACTGGGCCGACAGGATTCCCTCTGGGGGCGGCAGGAGCTCGGCCATCTGGTACCTCCACTGGTTCGGTCTCACACCCCGCCGTGACAGGAGCCGCAGACCGATACTCTTCCCGCTCCCGCTTGGCCACCTCGGTCCTATGCCCATGACAGTCTCAGAGACGGCGCACCGGACGGGACGGCTCGCTAGACCGGGCTCGACACTCCAGCGGGGCGACTGCCACCGAATCACGACGCAAAGCGAGACCACCCTGCGCGCTCCTGCCCCGCGTCTGCCGGTCGTGTCGTAGCCCCGCGGTGCGGCCGTTGCCGTGGCACCGGGGCCTGAAGTGCCCGGGCGGCGGCACTGGCAGCGGCAAGCTAGGCGATCGGGCGCCATACCCCCTCATGGTGGATCGTCGGAGCGCCCTGGTGCCTCCCGACGATCCACCGCCTATCACGGAGCCAGAAGAAGGTTGGCGGCTCTCACCCCGGGCGGCGCGGGCCAGGCGCGCACGCCGCAGGACCTCGCGTGCCCACATCATCACCGCCAGCCGGGGCGCCGACAGCAGGTAGCTGCGGGCCGCCGCGCCGCGCCGGGCGACCGTGACCTCCGCCAGCAGGCTCTCTGCCTCCGCCAGCCACCAGCGGCCGGCGGAGGCGGGCATCAGCCGCGACGCCACGGCCAGCGTGCGCCGCCGGTGCACCGCGCTCGCCGGCCGGGCCGTCACCGTCATCCCGGCCGTGCCCGCTGAGGCCGCTGCCCTTCCGCCGGCTGCCGCCGGGCTCCAGCTCGGCGGCAGCGATCCGCTCGGCGACGGCCGCGATGAGGCTGAGCGCGCAGAGGGCCGCGGCGCAGCCCTCTGCCACCCACAGCCACTCACGCGGGGCGGGCAGCAGAGGAAACTGAGCGGCCAGGGCGATCCACATGCCGACGGTTGCCGGCGTCTTCACCCGCCCTAGCCGGCTGGCCGGTGCGGGACGTCATGCGGACCCGCCGCCCTCGGCGAGACGGCGCAGCGCCGTGCCCTTAGGGCGCCGTGCCCCGGCGAGGGCGGCGCTGGCCGCGGCGGCGCCGCCGGCCGTCAGGCGGTAGTACCGGCGGGCCGGGCGCTTCTCCGCCCGCGGGTCGATGTCCTCCCAGCGGCTGGCCACCCAGCCCTCGTGCTCCAGCCGCAGCAGGATCGGGTAGGCGGTCCCGGGCTGCAGCCCGGTCTCCTCCGACAGCTCCAGCCCGTACATCTCCGCGGCCGGGTCGCGCAGCAGCGCCTGCACGACCAGCTGGACCTGAACGGTCAACCTCAGTGTCATGCAAGAACTCTAGATAGGTCTCCCTGGCCCTGTCAAATGTTCTATATAAGTACGGCGGCACCCTGGTCTGAACGTCAGGGTACCGCGTCCAGCCAGGGCGTCAGTGCGGGCCCGCTGAGCGCCTCGCCGACGCTAGCCGACGCCACGCGGCCTCGCGAGGGTAACTTACATTCGTGAGTACGCGGAGTCACGCCGATCTTCCAGTTAGCAGCCTCCGTTGCTGCCTCTTGCCTACTACCGCGGCTTGGCTTCGGTGTCCGCCACTGGCGCAGCAGCAGGTACGGCTTCGTCGCCTATGACGGCGCAGAGATCCACCTCGGCGTGGAGCCTGACCTTCGACGCGCGTAGACCGAGCAGTCGACCGCCTACCTGTTCGTCGAGGATGCCGACGCGCTGGCCGAACCTGGATTGCGGCCGGAGGCGATGCAGCTCCGCGAGCGCCGAGTGGGGCCAGCATGAGCATGCTCGATCCTGACGGCGATGGTCTGGATCCCGGTTCGGTTCGCCGATCGCCGCAGATCCTGGCGGGTCAGCGGCCTCGCGGCAGCGCCGCGCCGTCCACCCGCGCGCTCATCCGGGCGTCAGACGCCGAACTCGGCGGGGAGAGGCGGGCAGGGCAGCCCTGCCAGGTTGTCACACTCTTAAGTGTGCGGCCGCGCGGGCCGGTGTTACCCGGGCTGGGGCCGCGGCGCTGCGGCCCCCGTTAGCGGCGGGTCTTTGTTTAAGAAGGCTCGCTTTGGTCGGGGCGGGCGGTCAGCGAGAGCATGCAGGGACGCAGCAGCCCGATGACCTGCTCCGGGTCGGCGGTGGCGAGTTCGTCGGACTTGACGAGGTGCCGGGCGACCGTGATGCCGAGGGTGATGGCGCTGATGACCGCGGCCCGCAGGCCCGCGTCGTCGGCCGGGATGGCCTGGGCGATCTGCGCCTGGTAGCGGGCGATGCCAGCGCTGGCGGCGCTGGCGGCCTCGGGATTGGTCAGCATCGAGCGCAAGAGGGCCAGCGACGCGACCGGCTCGCTCGCCAGCCGGCTGGCGAGCGCGGCGAGGATCTGCTCGGCCGCCTCGGCCGGCGTCCCGCTGACCTCGGGGACGGGGGCGGCGTCGATCACCCGCCTGTAGAGCTCCTGCTTGGACCCGAAATAGTGCATGACCAGGCCCGCGTCGACTCCAGCGGCCGAGGCCACGGCCCGGATGGTGGCCCGGTCGTACCCGGTGCTGAAGAGACCCGGGTCGCGGCGTCGAGGATGCGCGCTTCGGTGCGGCGGCGCTGCTCGGCGCGCGAGCCGGGCCGGGGAGTGGTCACTGCGTCATTCTACGGGTGTTGACTGGAAGTTCATTTGATTCTACGCTTGTTCAATGAACGCTTGTTGACCGAACTTGCCGACTGAAAGGAAGGCCACATGTCACCCGCTACACCCGCCGACGTCCTGGCCCGGCGCCGCCACCTGATCCTGAACGGCGATGCCGAGGGTTTCGCCGAACTGTTCGCGCCCGACGCGGTAATCGAGCTGCCCTTCGGGGGGCCGCCGGGCATGCCCGCGCGCCTGGAGGGGCGGGAGGCGATCCGCGAGAACGCGCGGCGCGTCCTGGCGTCGCCGCTGCGGCTGGAGGACCTCGAGGTGGCGGAGCTTTACCAGGCCCAGGACCCGGAGGTGGTGATCGCGGAGATGCGGGCGAAGGGAACCGTGACCACGACGGGCCGGCCGTTCGCGGCGACGTCCGTCCAGGTCCTCCGGATCCGGGAGGGTCACATCGTGCTCCTGCGCGACTTCGCCGATCCCCGGGTCCTGGAAGACCTGACCGGGGAACCGGGTGCCGGAAGCTGAGGTGGACAGCACACGCGAGGTCGTGCGGCGGGTAGTGGCCAGCGCGGGCGAGCCGGCCGTCGTGCTTGAGGCCGGGATGAACTGCGGGGCCTCGTCCTGGCAGCGGGTCATGCCGCTGCTGGCCCCGCACGCGCGCGTGGCCGCCTACGACCGTGCGGGGCTGGGCGGCAGCGCCCCAGCGCCGGGCCTGGCGGTCATCGACCGCCAGGTCGATGACCTGGCGTCCGTGATCACAGCGCTGGAGGCAGGACCATGCGTGCTGGCCGGGCACAGCTGGGGCGGCATCCTGGTCCAGTTGCTGGCCTTCCGCCGGCGGACCTGGCCGCTGGCCTGGTCCTGGTGGACCCGGGGCACGAGGAGATGGAAAGCGGGCTGCCCCTGGTCCTCCAGTGGGGGTGGCGGGTCACGCGCGCCATCCGCCCCGATGAGCTTCACGGGGAGGTCACCGAGTCTGATGCGGCCCTGCGGGAGCTGCGCGCCGCCGCAAGGCCCTTTCCCGACGTGCCCGTCGTCGTCCTGAGCGCGTCCCGCAGCTTCCCCTTGCCCCGCCGGTTCCGCGCGCACTGGACGCGCCTGCAGGCGGGGCTGGCCGCGGCCGCCCGCAGGGACGTCATGTCGTTGTCGACGGCACGGCCACAGCATCCCCAGAGACCGGCCCGACGTCGTGGCCGGCGCGATCCTCGCGGTAGCGGCCCAGGTGCGGACCAGCGGCGGCTGCCGGTGATCCCTGACGTCGCTTGCCGAGCGGCTCTCTCCTACGTTATTTTCCTGACTCGCCCGGAACCGGCGTCCGGGTTGCGGGCGACCGGGGCAGCGGGGCCGAGGTCAGCGGCGCCCAGGTCGTCGTCGCCGATCAGCTCGAACTCGCCCTCGTCCGGCTCGTCCGGGCTCACGCCGCCATCGCCGGCCGGCTGGCCGTCTGGCCGGCGTGGCCGCACGCCTGGCTCGCGTTCCGGCTGTCGCGCGTGCGGGTAGGCGACATCTTCGTCTCCAGACCGCGCATGCCGGTCACGCCTCGCCATGTTCTGGCTCATTACTTCCCTCCGCCGCCGGCTTGTCCGTGAGCCGACTCGGGTTACCTGCCCGGCCGGCCGCGCCTTAACAGGACGAATCGGGAGGTTCGGCCGGCCCTGCGCTGCCCGGCTACTCGGTCCAGTCGAGCTGGCCTTCCGGTACGCCGTGCTGGCGGCCGTAGGCCGCGGCCTCCGCACGGCCCCCTGATCGCCTCTCGGATGACGGAAGACCTTCGCCACGCCAGCCGCGGGATACGACATCCGGCTTCATGACGGCCCAGCATGCCGGGTGGTCAAGGCCCGCGGTTAGCCGGTCAGTGGTGACCGCCGGCGTGCCCGATCCCGCCGGCCGCGTGATGGGCCGAGTCGGTGGCGGCCCACATCGCGGCCTGGGTGGCGGCGTCGATCGATGCCCGCACTGACGCGTCCGTGGCCGCGCGGACCGCGGCGTCGGTGGCGGCGAGCGTGACCGCGTCCGGCGTGCCCGCCACCGCCGTGATGACGGCTTGGGTCATCTCGGCTGGGGAACGACTGTCGCGCGCCGCGCGGGCTATCCGCCGGCGCGCGGCAGAACCGCGGAAGCCCGGGTAGATGAGCGGCGGCAGCCCGATCGCGGTGGCAAGCACGGCGAGCGCGCCCTCTGGCAGGCCGGCGACGCCGGCGCCGCGCGCGATGGCATCCAGCGGGGCCCGGGCGACTGCCGTCCGCCCGGGGTCGAGGACTGTCCAGCCGTCGACGGCGATGAAGCCCAGTGCCTTCCGCCGCTCAAGCTGGATCGTTCCGGCGGCGGCGAGCCGCTCCAGGTACCGTCTGACCAGCTCGTCCCGGTCCAGCCCGACCCACTCCTTCGCGGTCGGCGAGTCGTCCATGCTCGCCAGCGCCTCGTCGAGGAGCACGTCGCCTGTCGGCGCCTGGTCGAGCACGACGATCTGGTCGCGCTCGACGCCGACCCGGCGCAGCGCGGCGAGCCGGACCAGCTCCGAGCCGGACAGGCCGAAACGCAGCTTCGCCGCCGTGCCGATGACGCCACTGGGGAGTATCGAGAGGAGAACGAGGTCGTTGCCCAGTGTCTCCATGGTCGTGAGGCTAGCCCCAGCGCCGCGACGCTGGCAACGCCCGCCGTCAGTCGTCCAGCTGGGACGGTGACATGTTGGCGCCGCTGATGACGACGGCCACGCGCTCGCCGGGCGCGGGCTTGTAGGCGCCGGCGAGCAGGGCCGCGACGCCGACCGAGGCGGCCGGCTCGGCCGCGATGCGCGCGGTCTGCCAGAGCGTGCGCTGCGCGCTGCGGATGGCGTCGTCGTCTACGAGCACCACGTCCTCGACGTAGGCCTGGGTGATCGGGAAGACCAGGTCGCCGACGCGGCGCGGGGCGAGCGCGTCCACGGCGATGCTGCCCGCCGGGGCGTCGACGGGCTGCGCCGGCCGCCCGGGCGCGGAAGAGGGTCGGCGCGCCGTCGGGCTCCACGCCGATGACCCGGGCGGTGCCCGCGAAGTACGAGGCGATCCCGGCGATGAGGCCGCCGCCGCCGACCGGGACCAGCACCGTGTCGAGCGGCCCGGCCTGGTCGTCGAGCTCGAGGGCGAGCGTGGCCTGGCCGAGTATGGTCTCCCGCTGGTCGTAGGCGTGCACGCTCATCGCGCCTGAGGCCGCGATCCACTGCTCCGCGGCCTCAAGCGCGTCGGCGTAACGGTCGCCCGCGATCACCAGGTCCGCCAGCTCGCGGATGCGCTCGATCTTGGCCGGTGAGGACACGGTGGGCACGAAGATCCTGGCCGGGATGCCCAGCCGGTGCGCGGCGTACGCGACGGCGACGCCGTGGTTGCCGCCCGACGCGGCCGCCACCCCGGCCGGCGGCACGTCCCTGAGCAGGAGGTTCGTGAACGCGCCGCGGGCCTTGAACGAGCCAGCGCACTGCAGCTGCTCCAGCTTGAGGGTCACCGGCCCGGCCAGGTCGAGCTGGACGACCGGTGTCCGGCGCAGGTAGGGGCGGATCGTGTCGTAGGCACGGTGAATGTCGTCCCGCGTGATCACGAGGTGCTGCGTGTCACCAGTCACCGGCGAGTTCCTCCTTGGCCCGGGCGATGCGGTCTTCCTCGCGCTTGTAGAAGACCCACTGCTTGATCTTCTTGCCCCTGACCAGGCCCGCCCGGGACAGCAACTTCAGGTGCTCGCCGCAGGTCGGCGGGCTGACGCCCAGCTTCTCCGCGATGAACAGCGCGCACACGCCGTCCTCGACCAGGTCGCCGTCGCGCTGCGGGGGGAAGTTGGCCACCGGGTCACGCAGCCACTCCAGGACCTGAAGGCGCTTCTCGCTGCCCAGGGCCTTGATGAGGTCCACGTCAAGCACTAAGGCATTATGGCAAATAGCTAATTAACTGTCTAGCAGCGAGTTCGCCCCGGGCGAGAACAGGACTGAACGGGCCAGGTCGTGCCCGGCGCCGGCCGCTTCCACCGGGTCGGCGCCGTGCGCGCGGGCAGCGAGGAACCCGGCCGCGAAAGCGTCCCCGGCCCCGGTCGAGTCGCGGGCGGGGGCCGCTTCCGGCACCGGCACGGCCCGCGGGGCGCCGCCGGGCGGGGTCACGATCGTGGACCCGGCACCGTTCTTGACGACGGTCATGGTCTTGGCGAACTGCGGACGCGTCACGTCAAGCAACCCGGCCTCGTGGGCGTTGGCGAAGAAGACCGAGGGCCTGACCGACTCAACGAGGTCCAGGTAGCGGGCCAGCCCGAATGCCTCGATCATTCCCGTGGAGGAGGCGTCGAGCGAGACGGGGACGCCTGCCCGCCCCGCCTGCCCGATGAGCCGCAGCACGGAGGCGGCGGCGGGCTCCGCGGCGAAGCAGTACGACGGCGCGTGCAGCACGGCGGCGGACTCCAGCCACGCGCCCGGCACCTCGGCCAGGTCAGCGGACGCGGCCCGGTCCGGGTACATCGTGCGCTCGCCGCCGGAGTCGATGAGCACGACGACCGTCCCGGTCCTCCCCCGGCGCTGCACCCGCACGTCGACGCCGTGCCCGGCGAGTTCGCTGGTCAGTACGTCCGCCGCCGGGTCCTCGCCGACGCAGCCGATGAACCGCGCGGGCATCAGCGCGCTCGCGAACACCGCGACGTTCGCCGCGCTGCCGCCGCGCGAGCGCCGGATGACGCAGGCATTGTCGGTCGCGTGCCTGGTGGGCGCGTCGGACCACACGATGACGTCCTCAACCAGGTCGCCGACCGCGACGAGCACGCCAGGACTGCGGGAATCATCAGCGTCACGCACTTTGCCGTACCAATCTCGCGGGCGACCCGTATCAGGTTAAGCGCCCGGGTCACCAGCCGCCCCCTCGGCCCCGCCGTTACCAGCCAGGTTGCCTTTAAGCCGCGGTCAAGGGCGACGGTGCGTACCGTGAGCGGTGGATATGACCCCGCGCCGGGGGGCGCGGGGCGCGCGAGCCTGGCCGGCTTACCGGGTGGTGGCGAAGACGCCCTCGCGGGGGAAGGCGCCGGCCGTGAGGACGGCGCGCGTCATGGCCTTGCCGATCCGCACGACGTCCTCGGTGCGCCGCTCGCCCAGGTACTGCCAGGGCGGCGCGGCCAGCCGGTCGGTCTGGTCTTCGACCTGGGCGCGGAGTTCATGCCCGGCCGGGGTCAGCGCGCCCTGGTCGTCGAGCAGGCCGCGGCCCGCGAGGCCGCTGACGGCGCTGTCCCACTCCTCCTGGCTCCAGCCGCGGCTGGCCCGGGCGAACTCCGGGAGGAATCCCTTCCCGGTAGCGGTATGCGTGACCAGCGCCTCGATGCCGCTCAGTCCCGCGCAGGCCAGCGCGCACGTGTGGCCGTCACCGCGGTACTCGCGCAGCAGCGACACCGCGTGCCACATCACCAGGTGCGGGGCCTGCGGCCAGTCCAGGCCCGCGTGCCCCGCGTACAGCGGGCGTCCCTCGGCGCTGCAGGCACCGGCCGCGTCGCGCAGCAGGGCGGCCATCGTGATCATGTCAGCCGACGCGATGACGTCCGGGCCGAGCAGCCGGGCCAGCGCGGCGTCGGCGGCGGCGAGGCGGGCGCCGGCCACGGCCTCCGGGCTGGCCAGCTCCCACGCCAGCGGGGATGGACCGGGCCACCAGCTCCGGGCTGAAGTTGTAGAAGGTCGCGGTGACCACACCGCTGCCGACCGCCCCCATCGGGGCCGCGCGGCCCGCGAAGTAGCACATCCGCCCGGCCCGCAGGCCGACGCTGGTGAGCTGCTGCTCAGTCTCGGGGACGAAGTAGATCAGCGAGTGCAGGGAATTGGTGGCATTGTGCGCGCCGCGGGCAAGAGAGAAGGCCATGCCCGCACCATAACGGCGCGTGCACTCGCGTGCCATGGCCGGGCGAGCGCCCCTGCTCACTGCGCGGGGGCACGCTCCGCGCCAAGGTCCGCGTTTGGCTCGGCGTTCCACGAGGTGAGGATGCGCAGCCGCTCGTGGGAGGGCGTGCCGGGCTCGGCGGTGAGGACCATGAGCCGCTGGCCGCTGCCGTCGGTGCCGCCCCAGGTGTCGCAGTCGAGGGTGAGGTCACCGACCAGCGGGTGCCGGTAGTGCTTGGTGCCGTAGCCGCCCCCGGCGACCTGATGGGCGGCCCACCAGGTGCGGAAGTCGGCGTCCCGCACCGACAGCTCGCCGACGAGGGAAGCGAGCTCCGGGTCGTCCGGGTCCTCGGCGGCCTCCATCCGCAGGGAGGCGACGACGGAGCGCGCGTCGTGCTCCCAGTCGGCGTGCAGCGCGCGCATCACCGGGTCGGTGAACAGCAGGCGGACGTAGTTGCGGCGGCGCGCGGGGAGGCGGGCGAAGTCGGTGTACAGGGCGGTCGCGCCGGCGTTCCAGGCCAGGATGTCCAGGCGGCGGCCGAGCACGACGGCCGGCGTCTCGGTGAGCTGGCCGAGCAGGCGGCGCATCGCCGGCCTGGCCTGCTGCGCCGGGCGGCGCCTGGGCAGCGGGCTCTTGCCTGCCAGCTCGATAGAGGTACGCCTGCTGGTCGTCGTCCAGCCGCAGCGCGCGGGACAGGGTGACGAGCACCGAGGCGGACGCCCGCACGCGGCCCTGCTCTAGCCGGGTGAGGTAGTCGACGCTGATCGCCGCCAGCTGCGCGACCTCCTCGCGGCGCAGCCCGGCGACCTTGCGGCGGGTGCCGGCTTCCGGCAGGCCGACGTCGTGCGGGCTCAGCTGGGCGCGACGGGCCTTGAGGAAGTCGCCCAGCCCGGCTGGGGGGTGACCTGGACTCATACCTCCAGCGTAGACGCGCGCCCGCCTGCTGTGAGGGGGCAGGTTCCTTCCCCCGATGCCGCGTTCCCGGGCAGGAACCCGCTCCTTTTGCGCGCGCGGCGCCGGCGTGAACCTGGTTGCGTGCCGCGGCGCAGCGCCCGGCCGCGGAGCCCGCGGATGACGCCAGCCCGCTCACCTGGACATGTCACTGGAGACAACCATGCGCAGGAACGTCAGCTTCGACAGCGCCGGCATCGAGATCGCCGGCCACCTCTACACCCCCGACGACGGTCACGCCGGCCCGCGCCCGGCGATCGTCGTCGGCCACCCCGGCAGCGGCGTGAAGGAGCAGGCGGCCGGCCTGTACGCGCGGCGCCTGTCCGACCAGGGCTTCGTCACGCTGGCCTTCGACGCCGCCTACCAGGGCGAGAGCGGCGGTACCCCGCGCGGCCTGGAGGACCCGGCCCACCGGGTCGAGGACCTCAAGGCCGCCGTGTCGTTCCTCACCACCCGGAGCGAGGTCGATCCCGGCCGCGTCGGGGCGCTGGGCATCTGCGCCTCCGGCGGGTACTGCCTTGCCGCCGCCGCGACCGACCACCGCATCAAGGCGGTCGGCACCGTCAGCGCCGTCGACATCGCCCGCCAGTTCCGCGAGGGCGCCGACGGCACCCAGGACCCCGCGGTCATCGCGGGCATGCTCGACGCCGCGGCTGCGGCGCGCACCGCCGAGGCGCGCGGCGAGGGCGTCCAGGTGTTCAAGCTCTTCCCGGACACCGAGCAGGAGGCACGCCAAGGCGGGCAGCACGTCTACGAGGGCTGGGAGTACTACTGCACGCCCCGGGCCCAGCACCCCCGCTCGGCCAAGTCCCTCACCTGGTCCAGCGTCGACCGCATCGCCTTCTTCGATGCCTTCCGCTTCGTCAGCCTGATCGGGCAGCGCCCGCTGCTCATGATCGCCGGACGCGCGGCCGTCACCGCCTGGATGAGCATCGAGGCCTTCCAGGGCGCCACCGGCCCCAAGGAACTGCACTGGATCGACGGCGCCAGCCACAACGACCTCTACGACAAGGAGCAGTACGTCGGGCCGGCCGTCACCAGGCTCGCCGGGTTCTTCGCGGAGAGCCTGGCCCCTGACGCGGCGCCAGCCGGGGCCGCGTCCGCCTGACGAGCCCTCGACCCGGGCAGAGGACGCAGCCGCCCGGCGCGGAAGGGCGGGAGGAGGCCGACCCGGCTAGAGCGGGAGCTTGAGTCCCTCATGGGAGGCGGTGAAGCCGAGGGACTCGTAGAAGCGGACGGCGTCGTGGCGCCGCTTGTCGGAGGTCAGCTGGACCAGGCCGCAGCCGTGCTCGCGGGCCTGGCCGATCGCCCACTCGATCATCGCCCGGCCGAGCCCGCGGCCGCGGTGCGGGGCCGCGACCCGGACCCCCTCGATCTGCGCCCGCAGCATGCCGTGCCTGCTCAGCCCGGGCAGCAGGCTCAGCTGCAGCGTCCCGGCGACCTGCCCGTCGGCCTCGGCGACGATGAGCCTGCTGCGCGGGTCGGCCTGCACCTGCTCGAACGCCGCCTGGTACGCCTCGTCCGCGGCTGCCTCCTCGCGCTCCGCGCCGAGCACGTCATCGGCCAGCAGGGCGACGATGGCGGGCACGTCCTCGCGCCGCGCGTCCCGGAAGATCACCACCGGCCCGATCGTACCCGGGCCGCAGGCCGGCAGCCGGACAGGCCGGCCTACCGGCTCGACTGGACCGCGGCCTTTGCCAGCAGTTCCAGCTTGGCCAGCGACGCGGTCATGGCGTCCCGCCAGCCCTCGCCCTCCTCGACGGCCTCGCGCAGGTCCTGCCCAGAACGGGTGCAGTCGAACGTCTCGGTGACCACGGTGGCACCGGGGCCGTCGGGGGAAAGCTCGTAGCCCCACCGGTACAGGCCCGGGTCGCCGACCTGCTCTCCAGGAGAGACCGCGACCGGCGCCGGCTCCCACGTCAGCCGGCGGCCGGCCTCGTACTCGACCACCTCGTTGCGCATCCGGTAGTCGCCGAACTCGCGGTGGTGCATGTCCATCAGGAACGTGTCGCCGACGCGCGTCACCCTGACCGCCGGAGCCGGCTCGCGCACCATGCCTGAGCCGTCGATCAGCGGGTGGTGCGCGGAGTCGGCGAGCAGCGCGAACAGCTGTTCCGCGGGTACCTCGATGCGCCGGGAGACCGACACGAATCCGTCTGCCACCGTCTTTCCCTTCCTGTTGCCCTCGGTACGCATGCGTGCAGTACCTACGTCTGCAGACGAAGCGGCCGCCGAATCATCGAGGGCATGCCGACCGCGCGCTTGCTTTTCAGCGGCTACCGAACGGGTGCGCTACGCCGCGGGTCGCGAACGCTGATCGCGGGTGCTGATAATGACGAGTGGACCTTGAGGCATTCGGGCACGATGAGCCGGCCAGGCCGCGCCGTCACCCTCGCCTGAACGGCCGCCCCCGGCCGCGTCAGCTGAACAGCAGCACCGCGTAGGCCGCCAGCCAGTGCTCGACCATGTAGTCGTCGCCGGCCACGTACCGCAGGGAAGCCGCCGCGTGCACGTCGCAGGCCCGGACGCAGGCGGCGGCGCGCGGGTCGCCCGGAGGAAGGGTCTCGGCGAGGCGGCGCCAGCACCAGGCGCGGCTCAGGTTGAGGCCGCGCAGGTGGGCGATGTAGCCGTCGGAGGAGTCGGTGACCACCGCGGGGGTGAACAGCGCCTCCGGCTGGCCGTCGGCGATGCCGGGCAGGAAGCGGGCGAGCCAGCCGGGGAAGTCCCCGCGCGGCAGCAGGCGCGCCATCAGCTCGGCCTCGCACAGCGCCGGCGACAGGAAGTCCGTGCCTGACGGCTCCCACCCGCCCGGGTAGTCCGCGTCGCCGCGGTACCAGCGGTCCGCGGCGGCGCGCAGTGCCCGGCTGAGGTCGCCGCCGGGCTGGCGGTCCGCGTACGGCAGCGCCCTGGATATCCCGAACGAGGTGTTGGTGTGCACGCCCGTGCGCATGGGGTAACTGGCCAGCGGCAGCCAGCGCAGGAAGTTCCCCTCGAGGGCCTCGGACAGCGGACGCAGGCGGGCGGCCCAGCGGGCCGCGTCCGGGTCGTCCCAGTCGTCCAGCTCGGCGGCGAGCGCGAGGGCCCAGCCCCACCCGTACGGGCGCTCCATCGCCGCGCCGTGCGCCGTGGCCATGAAGTCCGCCTCGGCCCGCAGGCCGTCCGCCGTGAGCCGCGCGTCGAGGGCGTCCCTGATGTCGCTGGCGGGCACGTCGCCGGGCGCCGACTTGAGCAGGCGCACGAGCAGCCAGAACATCTCGACGCACGAGTGCCAGTCGAAGCTGCCGTAGAAGACCGGGTTGCGGTCACTGGGGCGGAACGGGAAGTCGCCAGGGGCGGTCATCGTGGTCGAGATGTAGGCGGGGAACTCGCGGCCGATGTTGTCCAGCGCGACGCGCGCGTAGCCGGCGAGCTCGGGGCGCAGCCGGTCCAGCCACCCCGCCGCGAGCGCGCTCATCGCCGGAACGTCCCCGGCTCCGCGGTCATCGCCCCGCGGCTCGTCCGCCTTCAGCTCATCCACCGTGCGCCGACCTCCTCGCGCTCGCGGCCGCCTGCCGGCCCGCCGACTGTCCCCGTGCAGCTTAACGAGGCGGGCGGACGGGCGGCGGGTGAGACATTTGTCGCGGTCGAGACTGACTGCTTGCCTGATGCCCCGGCGTGCGATTGCCCGCTGTAATGGTTGCGGCGGCGCGGCTGGTCTCGCGCCATGGGAGCACGTCGAAGCCGGGACCGGCCGTGGGAGGTTGCTTTACACATGGGATCCGAGAGTCTTGAGGCCGCGATCAGGCGCGTCGGATCTCCGGTAGAGCTGCTGCGCCAGTCGACGGCCCGCCCGCACGCGTTCCCTGTCGCCCCGGAGTTCACCAACTGGCGGACCGAGCAGAACGCCTGGCGGACCTCGTGCGTGCTGTTCGACCAGTCGCACCACATGACCGACCTGTTCCTGAGCGGCCCCGACGCGCTGAAGCTGCTCAGCCGGCTCGGCGTGAACTCGTTCGCGAACTTCGGGCCGGGCAAGGCCAAGCAGTACGTCGCGGCCAGCGCCGACGGCCACTTCATCGGCGACGCGATCCTGTTCCACCTCGACGACGAGCTGTTCGACGTCGTGGGCCACCCGACGGTGGCCAACTGGCTCCAGTACAACGCGGAGACCGGGGACTACCGGGTCACCGTCGAGCGGGACGACAACTCCGTCGACCGCCCCGCGGGAACGGCGCCGAGGCTCTACCGGTACGAGCTGCAGGGGCCGGCCGCCGGGTCGATCGTGGCGAAGCTGACCGGCGGGCCGCTGCCGGACGTGAAGTTCTTCCACATGACCGATTTCACGATCGCCGGGCACCGGGTGCGGGCGCTGCGGCACGGCATGGCCGGGCAGCCCGGGTTCGAGCTCTTCGGCCCGTGGGCCGAGGGCGGCGAGGTGCTTGCCGCGATCCTGGCGGCCGGCGCGGAGTTCGGGCTCATGCGGGCCGGCGCCAAGGCCTACTCCACGTCGAACCTCGAATCGGGCTGGATCCCGACGGCGGTGCCGGCGATCTTCGGGCCTGAGATGCGCGGCTACCGGGAGTGGCTGGACGCGGGCGCGCTCGGGTCGCTCGGCGGCAGCATGGACTCCGCTGACATCGCCGACTTCTACGTCACGCCCTATGACCTCGGCTACGGCCGCAGCGTCAAGTTCGACCATGACTTCCTCGGCCGCGAGGCGCTGGAGCGCGTCGCGGCCGAGGACCACCGGTCCAAGGTGACGCTGGTGTGGAACCCGGACGACCTCGCCCTCGCGGTCCGCTCGCTGTGCGAGCCGGGAACCCCGGCCAAGTACATCGAGATGCCCAAGGCCCGCTACGCGTTCTTCCAGGTCGACAAGGTGCTGCGGAGCGGGCTTACCGCCGGGATGTCGCTTGACCTCGGCTACATCGCCAACGAGCACGCGTTCGTCTCGCTGGCGACGGTCGACGCGGCCGCCAGCAAGCCGGGCACGGAGGTCACGGTGCTGTGGGGCGAGCGGCCGAACTCGGCCAAGCCCGCCGTCGAGCGCCACCGGCAGGTCGGCATCCGGGCGACGGTGGCCCCGGCGCCGTACGTCCAGGAGGTCAGGGACGCCTACCGCAGGGGCTAGCCGCAGGCGCCGGGCCGCAAGGGCTAGCCGGAGGCGCGGGCCGCAGGGGCTAGCCGCGAGGCGCCGGGCGCCGGCGCGACGGGCTCGGCGCGTGGTGGCCGTCAACGGGTGAGCACTCCCCCGGGCCGCGCGGCACTGACGGGGAACGGTGCCTGGCCCGGTAACCGGGCACCCGTTCTGCTAACTGCCTTTCGTTCCCGGCCGCGGCGGCGGCGTGGTTCCCGGCGGTACCAGTCCCTCGCGCACCGCGACCAGGGCCGCCTGGGTGCGGGAGGTCAGCTGGAGCTTGCGCAGCACGTGGCTGACGTGGGTGCGGGCCGTCCGCTCGCTGATCACCAGCTCGTCGGCGATCTCCTGGTTGGACCGCCCGTGCGCGACGAGGACGAGCACGGCCCGCTCGCGCTCGGTCAGCGCGTTCAGGCCGCTGCGCGGCGCGCTGATCTCCCGGGTGAGCCGCCGCGCGATCGCGGCGTCGAGGTAGGTGCCGTCGCGCGCCGCCGCGTGGATCGCCGTGGCCACCTCGGCGGGCCCCGCGTCCTTGAGCAGGTAGCCGACGGCGCCGCCCGCCAGCGCGGCGTGCACGCGCTCCATCTCGCCGAAGCTCGTCAGGATGACCACGCGCACCGCCGGGTGCCTGCTGGTGATCAGCGAGGCGGCGGCCACGCCGTCCATCCGGGGCATCACCAGGTCAAGCAGCACGACGTCGGGCAGGTTGCCGTGCGCGGCCATCTTCGCGAGCTGGTCAAGCGCGTCCTGGCCGTCGGCCGCCTCGGCCGCGACCGCCATGTCGTCGAGTGCCTCCAGGTAGGCGCGCACGCCGCGGCGCACCACCGCGTGGTCGTCGACGATCATCACCTGGACCGGCCTCACCGCGCGCCCCCGGTCCCGGCGGGGGCCAGCGGTATCCCGCCGTCCAGCGGCACCGCGAGCCGGACGAGGGTGCCGCGGTCCCGGCCGGGGCCGACCGTCACCGTGCCGCCCCAGCGCTCGGCCCGTTCCCGCATGGTGGTCAGCCCGTAGCCGGCGGCCGCGTCGCGCTGGGGCGTGTCCCTTTCCCCGGGTGCGGGCCGGGCCGCGGCCCAGGCCCTGGCCGTCGTCGGCGACGGTCGCCGTCAGCCGGTCGCCGCGCAGGCTCAGCCGGATGGTCACCTTGCCCGCCGCCGCGTGCCGCACGACGTTGTGGATCGCCTCGGCGACGATCCGGTAGACGTCCTCGGCCAGCTCGCCGTCGACCTGCTCAAGCCCGCCGCCGGCGAAGACGCTGAACTTCAGCCCGGTCCGGTTGGCGGTGCTCTCGGTCAGCGCCCTGACCGCTTCTTCCAGGCCGCCGAGGTCGGCCGACGACGACAGGCGCAGCTCGTGGACCATCGCCCGCAGGTCGGCGAGCACGGTGCCGGACAGGTCGCCGACTTCCCCGGCGATCCGCAGCACCGCGTCGGCGGGCACCGTGGCGTCAGGCAAGGTGGCGCCGCGCTGGGCGAGCACCTCCATCGACTTGGCCTGCATGCTGATCGAGAAGACCTGCTGCACGATGGAGTCGTGCAGGTCGCGGGCCAGCCGCTGGCGCTCCTCGCGGCGCGCCCCGTCGCGCGTGTGCCGCAGCAGCGTGGCGTAGTCGACGGCGATCGCCGCCTGGTCGGCCATCGCGGCGAGGAACTCGACCGTCCGCGGCTCCATCGCCTGGCCCGGCGCGAAGAACGCGTTCAGCACGCCGACCGGCTGCCCGCGGGCCATCATGGGGATGCTGGCGAACGACTCCCAGGCCAGCTCGCTCAGGTACTCCCGTATCGGCGCCCAGGCGGGGTCGTCCCTGATGATCGACCACCGGTTGGTGACGAGGATGGGCTCGGTCTGGCTGAAGGCGTCGAGCATGCGCAGGGCCGCGCCGCGCCGCCGGCACTTCCATGAGGCGGTCGAAGAAGTCGGGCCAGTGCCCGAAGCCGGCCGAGCCCATGATGCGCAGCTGGCGGCCGGTGGCGTCCAGCGTGACGATCTGCACGGCGGCGAGCGCGTCGGTCTGCAGCACCTCCGCCGCCAGCGCGTCGAGGATGGTGGGCAGCGAGCCCTGCGACGCCAGGTTCGCCGCGGCGCGCGCGATGGCCGCGACCCGGCGCTGCCGGTGCCGCTCACCGGCCTGCGCGGTCGCCTCGCCCGTGACGTCAGCCATGACCGGAGGCTACCGCCGCGCGCCAGCCAGCGGGAACTCCGGCGGCCGCCGGCTTCGCGGGCACGGCGGGCGCTGGGCGGGTAACGCGACTTGCCGCTCCGCCTCGAGCGCGCAGCGCTTCTTGCTGTTATCCCGGCCGACTGTGCCTGTAACGGCGGGGCGTCCAGGGCATGAATGTGCCATTGATGTCGCTATAGCGACATCAATGGCACATTCATGCGGCTGCCTCCGCGCTGCCTGGGGGACCCGCGGGAACGGAAGCGGGCCGTCCGGTCCCCTCCACCGGACGGCCCGTCCCCCGTGGTCAGTTCCCCGGCAGCTGGCCGAGGGTCAGCTTCACTGTCCAGGTCCTGTCCCCCGCGGTTGACCGAGAGGGTGAGCTGGTCGCCCGGGTCGGCGGCGGCCAGCACCCCGGCGAGCGCCTGGGTGTCCGGCGTGGGCGTGCCGCCCGCCGCCTGGATGACGTCACCCGCGCGCAGGCCCGCGCGGTCGGCCGGGCCGCCGCTGGTGACGGCCACGATGCCGGTCCCGGCCGGCGCGCCGTCCTGGCCGGTGACGGTGCCCACCTGGGCGCCGATCGCGGCCCGGTGCGAGTTGGTCACCTTCCCCGAGTCGATGAGCTGCTTGGCGATGTCGCGGGCCAGGTTGGACGGGATGGCGAAGCCGATGCCCTGGACCTGGTTGCCCCTGCGAGCCCGCCGCGGTCAGCGTCGGGATGCCGATCACCTCGCCGGCGGTCGTCACCAGGGCGCCGCCGCTGTTGCCCGGGTTGATCGGCGCGCTGGTCTGGATCGCGTCCGGCAAGGTGGCGCCGGCCGGCCGTCGCTCGCGGGCTCCGCGACGACCCGGCCGGTCGCGGAGATGATCCCGCTCGTCACGCTGCCGGACAGGCCGAGCGGGTTGCCGACCGCGAGGACCACGTCCCCCGCCTGCGCCTTGGCCGAGTCGGCGAACTTCGCCGGCTGCAACCCTGACGGGTCGTCGACCCGGATCACGGCCAGGTCGTCGGGCGGGTAACTGCCGACGAGGCTCGCGCGTGCGCGGGGCGGGGTCACCGGCGACCTGGACCTTGAACTCGGTCGCGTTCCCCGCGACGTGGGCGTTCGTGACGATGTTCCCGGCGCGGTCGAGCACTACCCCGGACCCGAGTCCCTCGCCGGTGCTGATCAGCACCACCGAGGGCAGCACCTGGCGGACGACGTCCGCGTAGCTGGCGCGCGCGTCGCCGCCGTCCACGGCGGGCAGGCTGAACCGCGGGGGCACTGGCGACGGTGCGTGGTAGCGGCCGGGGCCGCGGTGGCCGCGCCGACGGCGACACCGCTCCCGCCGATCGCTGCCGCGGCCACCAGGGCGATGGTCGCACGGCGGGCACGCTGCGTCATTTTCATTTTCTGCTGGCTCCTTCTCAAGCGGGCTGAGCACAGCTAAATCGCCGGCGGTGCAGGCATTGTGCCGTCCCTGTGATGGCGGTATGGAGACGCCCGGGCGTCCCGCTCGTGGTCCGGAAGGCCGCGGCGCGGGGCAGCATGCCGACAGTCAAAGCTGAGCCTTAGGCCTGCCGCGCCAGTTCCTGCCAGGTCTTGCCGCTGCGGACGCTCTCCGGGCGTTCAGCGACGATGTCCGAACCCGGGCGCGCGTCGTCGTCGCGAACCTTGACCAAAATCCAGCGCGTATCGCCGGTCCGGGTGAGCGCGAAACCGCCTGACAGCTTACGGCCATGCAGGATGAACGACAGGTGCCCCGGCACGTCGCGCACGATCTCGGCGGCCCCCTCGTCCCAGATGATCACCGCGCCGGTGCCGCGCCGCTGCCCGGCGCGAACTCCCTCGAAGTCCCCGGCCGGCAGGGGCCGGTCTCCGACCGGTACCGCCAGCCGCCGGATCCCCGGGTCGAGCGAGGGTCCCCTGGGGACCGCCCACGAGCGCAGCACCCCGCCTGACCGCAGGCGCAGGTCGAAATGCAGCCTGGTCGCATCGTGAAGCTGAACGACGAAACGCGACATCGTGACCACACCTCAGTATGGCCGCCCTCCGGAAGGAGGGGGTGAAGCGCGAGCCTTCGCCGCCGGGCAGCGGGCGCGCTCAGGCGCTGGGCAGGGGGAGGGTGAGGAGCGTCCCCTCGCCCGGCTCGCTGGCGGCGGTGAGCGTGCCGCCGTGCGCCCACGCCAGCTCGGCCGCGATGGCGAGGCCGATTCCGCTGCCGGACGTCTGGGCGGCCGCCTGGCCGCGCCAGAACCGGTCGAAGATGCGCGGCAGCTCGTCGGCCGGGATGCCGACGCCGGTGTCCGCGACCTCGAGCACCGCGCTCGGGCCGTCCTGCCTGGTGCTGATCGTGACGGTGCCGCCGGCCGGGGTGAACTTGAGCGCGTTGCCGAGCAGGTTGGTGACCACCTGGTGCATCCACCGCTCGTCGGCGAGGACCGGCGCCGGGGCCAGCTGGCGGTCCAGCGTGACCTCCGCCGTCTCGAACCTGCGGGCCAGGCTGTCGGCCGCGGACCCCGCGATGTCGCGCGAGGTCGTGCGCGCTCGCGCGTCAGCTGCAGGACGGCGGCGTCGGCGGCGGCCATCGTCTGCAGGTCGTCCACCATGCGGGCCAGGCGGAGCACCTCGTCGCGCAGCGACCCGAGCTCCTCCGGGCTCGGCTCGGTGACGCCGTCAAGCAGGGCCTCGTGCCCGGCCTGGAGCACGGCGACCGGGCGTGCGCAGCTCATGGGCGACGCTCGCGACCAGGTCACGGCGGATCTTGTCCTCGTAGTCGAGCGTGTCCGCCATCTGGTCGAACGCGGCGGCGAGCTCGCGAAGTTCGCCGGGCGCCTTGATCTCGCCCGCGCGCGCGGAGCGGTCGCCGCTGGCCATCGCCCGGGTCACCGCGATCAGCCGGGCGACGGGCCGGGTGATCCGCCGGGAGACCGCCAGGCCGGTGACGAGCGCGAGCAGGGCGGCGAGCCCGGCGGTCCCGGCGATGGCCCGCAGCAGCGCGGTCCGCAGGATCGCGTCGGCGCCGCCGAGGCCGGACGCGGTCAGGCTGACGAGCACCGAGCCCTCGCTGGCGCCCGTGGACCAGCACGGGCGCGCTGGTCGTCGGGCCGGCCGCCGCGGCGAAGCCGCTGGTCTCCGCGACGGCGCGGCCGCTCGTGTCACGCACCTGAAGCTGCACGCCGGTCTGCGCGGCCAGGTCGCGGACGCGGCTCGAGGTCGGCGTCCGCCCAGCCCTGGTTCTGCTCCCACGCGTTGCCCGCCGCCACCGCGAGCGCGCCGGCCAGCTCGTCGCGCTGCCTGCTCGCCAGCGAGGACACGTCGACGGCGGAGAAGACCGCGGTGAGCACGGCGAACAGCGCGACCGCCGCCAGCGCCACGCCGAGGAACGCGAGCGCCAGCCGCAGCCCCAGGGTGTTGCCGCGCCGCCGCGGGCCGCGGGGCGGCGCGGGCCGGCGCGCGGCCGCGCGGGACGTCAGTCATCGCGGGTCAGGCCGAGCCGGTAGCCGCCGCCGAGCACGGTCACGATGATGCCCGGGTTTCCCGGGTCGTCCTCGATCTTGCGGCGCAGGTTCTTCACGTGCGAGTCGACCGTGCGCTCGTAGCCCTCGAACTCGTATCCCCGCACCTTGTTGATCAGCTCGAAGCGGGAGTAGACCCGCCCGGGGACCGTCGCCAGCGTGCCGAGGATCCCCCACTCCGTGGGCGTGAGCTGGGCTTGCGTGCCGCGCACGGTCACGGTCCGCCGCGGCTCGTCGATGACGAGGACTCCTGCCCCGTAGCTGGCGACGCCCTGCGCCGCCGGCGGGCGGCCCGCCGCGGCGCAAGATCGCCTGCACCCGCAGGACCAGTTCCCGCGGGCTGAACGGCTTGGTCACGTAGTCGTCCGCGCCGAGTTCGAGCCCGCGTATCCGGTCCTCCTCGGCCGCCTTCGCCGTCAGCATCAGGATGGGAATCGGCGACATCGCCCGCAGTTCCCTGGCCACGGTCTCGCCCGGCACGTCGGGCAGGCCGAGGTCCAGGACCACGAGGTCCGGCGCGGCGTCCGCCGCCATCGTGATCGCCTCCGCGCCTGAGCCGGTGGAGAGCACCGTGAAGCCGGCGCGCTCCAGGTACGACCTGATGAAGTCCCGCAGCTTGCGCTCGTCCTCGACCACTAGCACCGTGGCTGCCATCACGCCCTGCCTTCTTCATGGGCCGTCGCCGCCGCGTGGCGCGCCTCCACACCGTCACCATGACAACTACACCGGGCAGGCACGCTCGCGGGGTGCACTGGGACAGCACAGCGATACCACTAGCACCGCAGCATAAGGCAGGGCTGATGACTGGAAGCGACCTGATCGTGCTGGCGCCGTGGATCATCTTCGCCGTCTGCGCTGGTGGTCCTGTGCACCCGCCTGCTCCGCGCACGCCGGTCCGCTCCGCGGTCGCCGTCCGCGAGGCGGCGGCACGACGACTAACCCCGCGTAGGAGCGCAATGCGACGAGAAGACGACGGAAGGTCCGCCCCGCGCTGGCGGGCCATCCTTGAGGCGCGGTGGCGGATCCGGCTGCAGGAGGTCACGGAACTGTCCATGGCGTACCACGCGGCCGCCTCCGGCGGCATCGAGGACAGGCACGCTCGCCGGCTGCTCCGCCGCGCCGTCGCCGCGCGCCAGCGGCTGGCCGACACCGAGGACGCGCTCGGCCGGGTGGCGGCCGGGGTCTTCGGCCGGTGCGAGCAGTGCGGGACGCCGATCCCCGAGGTGCTGCTCGCCGCCGCGCCCGAGTCCCGGTACTGCGCCCGGTGCGCCGTCGCCGGCGCGGGCCACCGTCACGTCCGGCACTGGCGCGGCGGGCGCCGCGGCCGGGCGCCGATGAGCGCGTTCGACAGCCTCCAGGTCGACTCGGCGCTCTCGTACCTGATCGCGTTCGTCATCCCGGCGCTTGACGCGATCTTCCCCGTGCTGCCGGGCGAGAGCGCGATCATCGCCCTCGGCGTCGCGACCGCGGGGAGCGCCGACCCGCGCATCGCGCTGCTCGTCGGCTGCGCGGCCGCGGGCGCCTTCATCGGCGACAACCTCTGCTACCTGCTCGGCCGCCGCTTCGGCCCCGCGGTGCAGCGCAGGTTCTTCACCACGCCGAAGGGCATGAAGGCCCGCGCGTGGGCGGAGCGGTCGCTCGACCGGTTCGGCACGCAGCTCATCGTCGTCTGCCGGTTCATCCCCGGCGGCCGCACCGCGGTGACCCTCACCTGCGGCCTCACCGGGTACCCGCGCCGGCGCTTCGTCGCCGCGACCGCGGTGGCCGCCGTCATCTGGGCGCTCTACGCGTTCTTCATCGGCCGCCTCGGCGGCCAGGCCTTCGAGGACAACCCGTGGGCCGGGCTCGTCATCGCCTTCGGCGCCTCGATCGCCATCAGCGCCGTGATCGAGGTCATCCGCCGCCTGCTGGCGCGCCGCCGCGGGCGGGCACCGCGCGAGCGCGGCAC
Organism: uncultured Actinomycetota bacterium; assembly: GCA_963735315.1. Classification (GTDB taxonomy): domain Bacteria; phylum Actinomycetota; class Actinomycetes; order Streptosporangiales; family Streptosporangiaceae; genus Trebonia. The sequence continues at coordinate 28,691 of CAVTKQ010000032.1, read as the reverse complement.
CGCCCGGCGGTGAAGGCCCGCTCACGGCGTCACGCCGGACAGGTTGAGCCCGACCACGCCGGCCAGGATCAGGGCGATCGAGACGAGCTTCACGGTCGAGACCGCGTCGCCGAGGAAGATCATGCCGACCGTCGCCGCCCCCGCGGCGCCGATGCCGGTCCAGACCGCGTAGGCGGGCCCGACCTCGAGGTCGCGCAGCGCGACGGTCAGCAGCCCGAAGCTGATCAGCGCGGACAGCGCGAAGCCCACCGTGGGCCACGAGACCCGCAGGCCGTCGCTCAGCTTCAGGCACACGGCGAAAGCGGTCTCGAACAATCCGGCGGCAACAAGCGCCACCCATGCCATCACGTCACCTCGCGTCTGGGTGTTTGCGACTGTCCCTCCAGTAGTGCCCCGCGCGCGGGGAGGTCCCGTGTGCTGGTGGTGCAGCCCAGATGGAGACCGGTCTCCATCGGATCTCCACGCGGCAGCGACCGCCCCTGCATACCCGCCGGCGAGCCTGGATTCCGTGAACAACAGAGAAGGGAAGGGAAGCTGCAATGCTAGGAAGCAGGGTGCGGCCGCTCGATCCGGTCAGCGCTGCGTGGAACACCGTCGCGCGCTTCGACGACTACGAAACCGCCCAGCGGGCGGTCGACCGGCTCTCCGACGACGGCTTCCCGGTCGAGAAGCTCGACATTGTCGGATCCGAGCTGCGGCTCGTCGAGCGGGTGACGGGCCGGCTCACCCGGGGCCGCGCCGCGGGCGCGGGCGCGCTGAGCGGCCTGTGGGCAGGCCTGCTGTTCGGGATACTGATCGGGCTGTTCACCTCCGGGCACTCCTTCCTCGCGGTCGCCGCGACCGGCGCCGCCCTCGGCGTGCTCGTGGGGCGCCGTCTTCGGGTACGTGGCCCACGCCAGCACCAAGGGCCAGCGCGACTTCAGCTCCGTGCGCCAGCTGGTCGCGACCCACTACGACCTGATCGCGCGCGGGGGCACCGTCGACCGCGCCCGGTCCATGCTCAGCGAGGCCGGGCTGCTGCCGCAGACGGAAGCGGCCCGGACGCTGACGCTCCGGCCGAGCGCCAGCGGCGGGCGGAGGCCAGCGTTGACTGTCCCGGTATGGGCGTGGGCCACGTTCCTCGCCTTCGTGATCGCGATGCTGGCCCTGGACGTGTTCGTCCTGCACCGCCGGGCCCATGAGGTGTCGCTGCGCGAAGCCGGCATCTGGAGCGCCGTCTGGATCGTCCTCGGACTCGGTTTCGGCGGCCTGGTGTGGGCCTGGGCGGGCGGGGCAACCGCCCAGGCCTACCTGGCGGGGTACCTGATCGAGAAGAGCCTGTCGGTCGACAACATCTTCCTGTTCGCCGCCATCTTCTCCGCGTTCGCGATCCCGGCGCGCTACCAGCACCGGGTGCTCATGTTCGGCATCATCGGCGCGCTGGTGATGCGGGCCGCGTTCATCGCCGCCGGCATCTCGCTGCTCGAGGCCGTTCACCCGGTCATCTACGTCTTCGGCGCCGTGCTGCTGGTCGCCGCGTTCAACATGCTGCGCGGCGGCACGCCATGCCGCGCCGGAGCAGTCGCGCGTGCTGCGGCTGCTGCGGCGGTGGCTGCCGGTCACCGACGAGCTGCACGGCCAGCGGTTCCTGGTGCGCGACGACGCCAGGGCAGCAGCGGGGCCGCCTGCTGGCCACCCCGCTGCTGCTCGCCCTGGTGGTCGTCGAGACCACCGACGTCATCTTCGCCGTCGACTCGATCCCGGCGATCCTCGCGGTGACCACCGACCCCTTCGTGGTGTACACGTCCAACGTGTTCGCGCTGCTCGGCATGCGGGCGCTGTACTTCCTGCTCGCCGGGGCGGCGGGCAGGCTCCGCTACCTGCGGCCCGGGCTGGCCGTCATCCTCGCGGGCCGTCGCGGTCAAGCTGCTGCTCGCCGACGTCGTGGAGTTCCCCGCCTGGTCGGCGCCGGCGTTCATCACCGCCGTGCTGGCCGTCGTCGCCGCCGCGTCGCTGCGCGACAACCGGCGCAGGCGCCGCGCGGAGGACCGGGCGCGCGGAGGCCGCGCTGGCGGCCGCGCTCGAGGCCCCGGTTCCCCTCGCGCTGGAAGCCCTGCCGTCCCGCGAGCAAGAGCGCGCCGAGGCGCGGCGGTGACCGGCCGCGCGGCCGTGCGTCAGTACACGCGCGCTCCCTGCACGAGCCGGGGCGGCGGCGGGGTCGGGACGCCGTCGACGGTGGTGCCGCCGTTGCGGGCCAGCCGGGCGAAGGCCGCGTTGTTGGCGGCCGGGAAGTTCAGCCGGGGCGCGGACACCTCGGTCAGGCGGGCCTCATGCTCGGGGCTGAGCGTGAGGTCGAGGGCGCTGAGGTTGGCCTCGAGCTGGTCCATCCGGCGGGCGCCGATCAGCGTGGAGGTGATCCCCGGCCGTCCGCTGGACCCACGCGAGCGCGACGGCGGCGGGGCTGGCGCCCGGCCTCGGCCGCGATCTCGTTCACCGTGTCGATCACCCGGTAGTCCGCCGGGCCGGGGGCGCCGACGAGGGCCGCGCGGGCGGTGTCCACGGTCCCGGCCTTGCCGCTGGAGTACTTGCCCGACAGGAACCCGGACTTGAGCGGGCCCCACGGCATCACGCCCATGCCCATCGCCTGCGCCATCGGGATGAGCTCGCCCTCGGAGGTGCGCTCGAGCAGCGAGTACTCCAGCTGCAGGGCGACGACCGGCGCCCAGCCGCGGAACTGGGCGATGGTCGCCGCCTCGGCCGTCGCCCAGGCCGGCATGTCGGAGAACCCGACGTAGCGGACCTTGCCCGCGGTGACGAGGTCGTCGAGGGCGCGCAGGGTCTCCTCGACCGGCGTCACCGGGTCGAAGTTGTGCAGCCAGTAGATGTCGACGTAGTCGGTCCGCAGGCGGCGCAGCGAGTTCTCCAGCTGCTGGACGATGGCCTTGCGGCCGGGCGCCGCCGCCGTTGGGGTCGCCGAGGCGGAGGTTCCAGAAGAACTTGGTGCCGAGCACGATCCGGTCGCGCAGTCCCGGCCGCCCGGCCAGGTAGTCGCCGATGATCACCTCGGAGTGGCCGTTGGTGTAGACGTTGGCCGTGTCGACCGAGTTGCCGCCCCGGTCGAGGTACGCGGCCAGCATCCGCGCGGACTCCTCCGGGCTGGCGCCCCAGCCCAGGTCCTCGCCGAAGGTCATCGTGCCCAGCGTGAACGGGCTGACCCGCAGGCCGCTGCGGCCGAGCGTCACGTACGAATCCAGTGACATGGGACTCCCCTGCGCATTGGTGCTTCCTGGTGCACGTCCATTCCACCGGCAGGCGGCGGCCGCGTCCCTAGCCCGATCCGCTCCTCCCCTTGCCTGATCCGCGCACGCTTGCGCGGATGGTCGCGTTCCGGCCTTGCGTGCGGTTGACTGGTGGCATGCCTGACCTGGCCGAGCTGAGGGACCGCATCGCGCGGCTGGCGGCCGGCTACCCGCGCCCCCGGCAGGTCGGCGGGATGAAGGTCTTCTCGACGACGCGGACGACGGCCCCGCTCGGCAACGTCGCCGAGCCCGTGGTGTCCCTGGTCGCGCAGGGAGCCAAGCGCTCCGTGCTCGGCCGCCGGACGTTCGACTACGCGGCGGGGCAGTTCCTCGTCATCGCCGTCGACCTGCCGCTCACCTCGCACATCACCGCCGCGAGCGACCGCGAGCCGTTCGTGGCCTGCAGCCTGCCGCTCGACCCGGCGACCATCGCCCAGCTGCTGCTCGAGTCACGGCCTGCCCGCACGGCCCGCGCCGGACGGGCCGGCGGTGTCGGTCAGCGACGCGACGCCGGACCTCATCGACGCGTTTGCCCGCCTGCTTCGGCTGGCCGGCATCCCCGGACGACGCGCGGGTGCTCGCCCCGGCGGTGCAACGGGAGATCCACTGGCGGCTGCTCACCGGGCCGCAGGGCGGCCTGGTCCGGCAGGCCGGCCTCGCCGGCAGCCGGGTCGGCGGCGTCGCCCGCGCGATCGCCTGGATCAAGGACCACTACGACGAGGTGATCCGGGTCGAGGACCTGGCGGCCGAGGTGGGCCTGAGCGTCTCCTCGCTCAACCGGCACTTCCGCGCCGCGACCTCGATGAGCCCGGTTCAGTACCAGAAGCAGATCCGCCTGCAGCGCGCCCGGGCCCGGCTGCTGGCCAACCCGGCGGACGTGGCGGGCGCCGGGCACGCCGTCGGGTACGCCAGCGCGTCGCAGTTCACCCGGGAGTACCGCAGGCTGTTCGGCGCCCCGCCTGGCCAGGACGCCGCCCGGCTGCAGGAGTCGCGCCTCGTGGTCGAGTGAGCGCCGGCGAGTGCTCCGGATACGACGCGATATACGGCCATTTGATGCCACACTGTCCCCGGGCGGGCGTGCGGATCCATCCACGTCCGGAGGAGGCGTGGGTGAGCAGCGAGTTCAGCGCACAGCAGTATGCCATGATGGCCAGGCTCGTGCCGGGCAGCCAGCTGGCCGGGTACGTGATCGAGGAGCAGGTCGGGGCAGGCGGGATGGCCGTGGTCTTCCGGGCCCGCGACGCGGTGCTCGGGCGGCTGGCCGCACTGAAGGTCCTCTCCCCGGCGCTGGCGGCCGACCAGGAGTTCCGGGCCAGGTTCCTGCGCGAGTCGCAGGCGGTGGCGTCGGTCGAGGAGCCGCACATCATCCCGGTGTACGGGGCCGGGGAAGTCGACGGGGTGCTGTACATCGCCACCAAGTTCGTGCCCGGCGGCGACCTGGCCGACGTGATGGAGCGGGCCGGCGGGGCGCTGGAACCGGGGCGGGCGGCGGCGTTCATCGAGCAGGTGGCCGCGGCGCTCGACGCGGCGCACGCGGCGGGCCTCGTGCACCGGGACGTCAAGCCAGGCAACATCCTGGTCGACGCGGTGCTCATCGGCGGAGGGCCGGGCGGGCCGAGCACGCTTACCTTTCTGACTTCGGGCTGAGCAAGCGGTCGATGGCGGCCTCCGGGCTGACCGCGACCGGGACGTTCCTCGGGACGCCGGATTACTGCGCGCCTGAGCAGATCCGGGGCTTGCCGGTGGACGGGCGCGGCGACCAGTACTCCCTCGCGTGCATGGCGTTCGCGCTGCTCACCGGCAACGTGCCGTTTCGCAGGCAGGAATCCATGGCGACGCTGTTCGCGCACCTGAATGACCCGGTGCCGCCGTTGTCCAGGTACCGCGGCGACCTGCCGCCAGGGACCGACGCGGTGCTCGCGCGCGGGCTGGCGAAGGAGCCGCGGGACCGCTACGGGCGGTGCGGTGAGTTCGCGGCGGCGCTGCGGGACGCGCTCGCGGGGGCCGGCCACTCCGGCGCGGCGGGCGGCTGGCCGGGCCGGCGGGCAGCTGGGCCGGGCCGGGCGCGGCGGGGCCTGCGGGTCCCGGGCCAACCCGGCTGGAGTCCGCCCCGCGGGTGCCGCGGCCGCCGAATGTGCCGGAGACGGCTGTGTGGTCGGGTGCCGCAAGCAACGGCGGCCCCGCGACGGAGACGCTCGGCTCCCCGCCGGGATCAGCGGGGGCGGCGCGCGCCGCGCGCCGCGCAGCCCTCGCCCTGGTCAGCGCCGGGCGCGGGGCCGGGCCGGGCCGTGCCGCGCCGCAGCGGACGTGGCCGGGCCAGTCTCCCCCAGTCGGCGGCAGGCCGGACGGGCGTCCCGCGCCGCCGCCGCCCGCGGCGGGCCAGGGCGGGAAGCTGCCGCTCGTCAGCCGCTCCGCGGTCATCGCGGCGCTGGCCGCGGTCGCGGCCCTGGTGATCCTGTACCTGCTGCACGGGGCGGGCTAGCGCCGGGCCGCGTGCGTCTTTTGCGCGGGCCGTTACTCAGTCGACGGGGACGCCGGGCGCCGCGCCGGCGCTGCGGCCGAGCTCGGCGCGGGCGGTGGTCATGGCGAGGTCGATGAGGCGCTTGCGGGTTGGCTGGTGCATCTGCCGCAGGCGGAGAATCGCGAGCCCGTCGAGCAGGGCGGTGAAGCGGAGGGTGAAGTCATCGATCGCGGCCGGAGGGGTGAAGGCTCCCTCCTGCACGCCGCGGGCGACGATCGCGGCGAGCTCGTCGCGCCATGGCCGCAGGAATTCCTCCAGGCGCTGGCTCACCTGCCGGTCGTGCGGCGCGCGGGCCCAGACCTCCATCCAGAGGATCCAGCCCGGATCCGCCGGGCTCGCGGGCAGGTAGAGGCCGATGTACCGCTCGAGCTGGGCCCAGGCGCCGGTCACGCTTGCCCACGGCGGCGCGGGTCCGCTCGAAGTCCTGCTGGTCCCGCCAGGCCAGGGTCTCAAGCAGGATGTGCTCCTTGCTGGTGAAGTAGTACATCACCTGGCCCGAGCTCATCTCGGCCCGCCGGGCGATCTCGGCGACCCGCACCTGGTCGATGCCGACCTCGGTGATCAGGTCCAGGGCCGCGTTGAGTATGCGGTCCCGGCTGCGCTGCCCGTTCTCGGTGCTGGCGGGCCCGCGGCGCCGCGCGGGCGTGGTCGCTGATGCTGCCTCGTTTTCCATGACGTGTGCCGGCCCGCTCCGCAGTCTTCCTGGTCGTGGTGACACCGCCAGTGTACTGACGTGTATTTAGAGGGTTACTCTAGACTATTACTCTAGGCCGTAGATAGTTGTAGAGTCTGGTAAAGGCGCGCGGCGGGCAGGAACGGGGCCGCTGCCCGCCAGGCCTGAGAACTAAGAGCCGCGGGCGCTGGCGAGTCCGGCGGCCGCGGCAACGCGGTCCCGGTGGCGTGCGCCGACCGGGGACACGCAGAGTACGTTGCAGTCGCTTTTGGGGTGTGAGCGATGAGCTCGCTAATTCGAACGGACCAGGTGCCCGCGGCCGACCTCGTGGACTTCCTGCGCGAGCTCATGACCAAGACGTGGCTGCCGATGGAGTGCCTGCCCGAGCAGCAGGGACCGAATTACTGCGCGGAGTTCCGCGCCAGCGGCCTCGGGCCGATGCAGGTCGTGGTCATCGACGTCCCGCCGGCCACGGTGTGCCGTACCCCGGAGCTCATCTCCCAGGCCGACCCGGACATGCTGAAGATGGTGCTGGTGCGCGGCGGCGACTCCTGCGTGGTCACCCAGGACGGCCGGCAGGCCCGGCTGTCGCCGGGCGAGTTCGCCTTCTACGACACCCGGCGCCCCTACGAGGTGGTCGTCGGGACCGGCCGGGACCGGCCGGTGCAGATGATGACCTTCATGTTCCCGCCGTCCCTGCTGCCGCTGTCGAGGAGCCGGATCAGGGAGCTGGCCGCGGTGCCGTTCCGGTCAGGCGCGGGCCTGGGCGACGTGACCTCGCAGTTCCTCCTCCAGCTCGCCCGCAACGTCGATCACTACAGCCCGGCCGAGGCGGCGCGGCTGTCGACCGCCGCGCTTGAGGTGCTCGCGACCCGGCTGGCGCACGAACTCGACGCCGCATGACTGGGACACGCCCGAGGCCCGCAGGCACGCCCTGCTCACCTCCGTGCAGGCCTTCATCCTGCGAGCACCTGGGCGACACCGGGCTCTCGCCGACCATGATCGCCGCCGCCCACCACATGTCGCTGCGCTCCCTGCACCAGCTCTTCCACGACGAGGGCCTGACCGTGGCGGGCTGGATCCGCAAGCGGCGGCTGGAGTGCTGCCGCCACGACCTCTCCGACCCGGCGCTGGCCTCCCGGCCGGTCGCCGCCATCGCCGCCAGGTGGGGTTTCACGAGCCCGGGCGACTTCAGCCGGACGTTCCGCGCCGTGCACGGGCTGCCCCCGGCGGAGTACCGCATGTTTGCGCGCAGTGCGAAGGGCCCCGCGCGCTAACCCAACGACATCCCGTCCCCCGCGCCCGATGCTGAACGTACGGCGGATCCCGCCGTCGGCAGCAGACAGGGGGATGCGCGATGAGCACCACTGAGATCACCAGGCGGGGCAACCGCTACTCGCTTGGCCACACTCCGCAGGAGTACGAGCGGCTGCGGGCGCAGGCGCGGATATGGGAAGCCGCGACGGGGCGGGTCCTCGACCAGGTCGGCGTGCCGAAGGGCGCCAGCTGCCTGGACGCCGGCTGCGGGCCGGGCGAGACGATGCGCATGCTGGCCGAGCGGGTCGGGGCCGGGCGGCCGCGTCGCTCGGCATGGACACGGACCGCTCGATCGGCATCCTGGCGGTGGAGATGCTGCACCGCACCGGCCACCGGCAGTGTGCCTTCCACGCCCACGACCTCACCGCCGACGAGCCGGTTCCCGGCGGGCCGTTCGACCTCGTGTACGCGCGGCTGCTGCTGTTCCACCTGCCCCAGCGCGCCGCCGTGCTGGCCCGCCTGTGGGACGCGGTCGCGCCGGGCGGTCACCTGGTCGTGCAGGACTACGACCTCCGCCCGGTCAGCGTGCTGCCTGACCTGGACAGCTTCGCCGAGGTCGGCCGGGTCATCATCGGCGCGTTCGGCGCGGCGGGCGCCGACGTGAGCGTCGGCGCCCGGCTAGCGCAGCTCTTCGAGGAGGCCGGCGTCGGGACGCCGGACGGCACCGACGTCACCGGCCGCATCGAGCCGTTCGGCGCCGGGCAGCGCCATGTTCGCGAGCGTCTTCCGCAGCCTGCTGCCGGTCGCCCTGGCGCACGGCATCACCACCGAGGACGCCGCCGCGGCGACGCTGGCCGCGTTCGAGCGCGACGCCGCCCGGTTCGCCGACAGCCCGATGACGTGGCCGCTGATGATCGGCGCCTGGAAGCGCAAGGGGCTGGCATGACCTTCGCCATCCGGCTCCGGCGCGAGCCCGCCGCGGACCACTCGGCGGCGGCCGCGCGTCCCGCCCCGGTAGACGTCCGGGCGATCCGCAGGCACTTCACGTTCCCGCAGGCCGGCCGGATCGTCACGAACAACGCGGCGAGCACCCAGCCGCCACGGGAACTGCTGGCGCTGCTACCCGTCGCTCGCGCCCGGGTACGAGAACGTCCACCGCGGGCAGTCCTCCGCCTCACGGCAGATGACCGCGCAGTTCGAGGCGTCCTACGACACGATCGCGGAGTTCATCGGCGCGCCGGGCCGGGCCAGCATCGCGCTGTACCGGAACACCACCGAGGCCATCAACGCGGTCATGTACTCGCTGCTCACCGAGTTCCGCGACGGCGACAACGTGGTCACGACGATGATGGAGCACAACTCCAACTACGTCCCCTGGTACGCGATGTGCCGGGAGATACTGCCCCGGCTGGGGCGGCGGGTGGAGTACCGGCTGGCGCGGTTCGACCCGGTCACCGGCGAGCTGGACCTGGAGCACCTGGCATCGCTGATCGACGCGCGCACCAAGCTGGTCTGCTGCACCGGCGCGTCGAATTTCCTCGGCACCAGGAACCCGCTCGCCGCGGTCAGGGCGCTGGCCGACGCGAGCGGGTACCGCCAGCCGGGCGGCGAGCGCCGCTCCTACCTGCTGGTCGACGCCGCCCAGCTGGTGCCCGGGTCGTTCGTCGACGTGCAGGCCCTCGGCGTCGACTACCTCGCGTTCTCCTTCCACAAGCTGCTGGCCCCGTTCGGGGTGGGCGTGCTGTACGCCAGGGAGCACCTGCTGGCCGCCTCGCTGCCGTTCCTGTACGGCGGCGACATGATCGCCGAGGGCCGCGTGTTCCCCGTGGCAGGTCGAGTACAACGCGCTGCCCTGGAAGTACGCCGCGGGAACGCCCAACATCCTCGGCGCGATCGTCTCGGCGCAGGCCCTGCGCCTCCTGCTTGACCTGGCGCTGACCCCGGACCGCCCGACCTACTTCGGGACCTCCGGGCCCCTGGCGCGCGCCGCCGTCCAGGCCGCGATGGACCGCGTCTGCGCCTGGAATCAGCAGCTGACGAGCCGGGCGCTCGACGGGCTCGGCGCCATCGGCGGGATCACGGTCTACGGGCCGCGTGACCCGGCCCGGCGGACCTCGCTGGTCGCGTTCAACCTCGCGGGCCGCGACCCGGTCAGCGTGGCCGAGGCCCTGGACAGGGCCGGGGTGGAGTCGCGGGCGGGCTGTCACTGCGCGACGCTCGCGCACCACGCCCTCGGGCTGACCCCGCCCGCGAGCTGCCGGCTGAGCTTCTACCTCTACAACACCCTGGACGAGGTTGACCAGGCCGTGGCCGCGGTGGCGGCCGTCGCCGGCCGCCGGGGGCGTCCCGGGGCGGGTCACCGGGTAGCGGGGAGGCGGGTTATTCGGGAGGCGTGGCCTGCCGCTGGTGGCGTTGGGCGGGGTTGATGCGCGGGGCGGCGCGCGGTCTACTGAAGGCCGTCCATTCCCGGCTTTGTCACCGGCACCGCCGACAAGCGCGGAATCCCGCCATTAGCAAGCACTGGGTTTCGTGAGGTGCCCGACCGTGACCGGGCTGGCTGGACCCGGCGGCGAGGAAAGCAGTTCCGAAGAACAACTCGGTCCAGGCGAAGTCAGCCAGCCCTTCCTGCATGGCCGCGCGAATCACCTCCCAGGGACGGCGCATGATCCAGTCATCTATGGAGGCGAAGGGCCGCACCGTCGCGGTTCCGAGCTGCGCCAGCCACCCAGGTGTGCTGCCGGGAACCTTGAGGTCCAGCACAGCCCAGCGTCCGCCCGCGGACAGGGCCGCGGTGCCATGGGCGATGACCTCTGCGCACTCGGGCACCTGGGTCAGGGCGTACGTGGACAGGATCGCGTCGGCCCCGGCCGGGAAGTCGAAGCCGGCCGCGTCGGCTTGCACGAGGCTGACATTGCCCCAGCCGTTCGCCTTTATCCGATCCTGGGCACGGGCGAGCATCGCATCGGTCAGGTCGACGCCGACGATCCGGCCACCGGGACCGACCGCCTGCTGAAGCAGCGGGAAGTTCAGGCCGGTGCCGCAGGCCATGTCGATCACGGTGTCACCCGTGCGAAGGCCGAGCGCCTGCACGGCCCGGAGGCGCTGTGTCCGCTGGGGGTAGCCGGGCACGGGGTACAGCCGGGAGGTGACGTCGTAGTGCTTTGCCTTCTTGCGGTACGTCTTGATCAGGTGCTCTCGGGTCCCGTCGGTCTGGCTCACGGCCTGTTCATTGAGGCCGGCCGGGTCACGCGGCCCCATCTAGGACGCCGCGCCTTCCCGCGCAGCGGACTCGACAGCGGCTTTGATCGCCACCATTTCCATGTCGCTGACGCGCTGAACCCTGCCTTTGAGCAGGCCCGCCGGGATCGCCCGCATGATGCCTGCGAAGTCGACCTCGATCCACATCATGGCGTCGGTCTGCCCATCGCCGGCCGGCCCCAGTTCCATTCCCCAGCGCGCCGCGGACGTGCCCATTGGCCCGGCGAACGCCATGGAGGTGGGCGGCTCGACAACGGTCACCTCCTGGCTACGGCTGCGGGACAACCCGAACATCAGCTTCGCCCGCTGCTCCACCCGCGAGCCGGGCTGAAGCGGGCCTCCGCCACGGACCCGGCCCTCAAGAACCGTTGGCGCCCACTCCGGCCAGCGTCCGACGTCAGCGAGATACGCCCACACCTCCTGGACGCTGCTGGCGATTGTCATGCGGCTCTCGGTTCTGAATGTCATCGGACGGACTTCTCCTTCATTGTGATCATTGGTACCGGAACGGCTCGGCGGTCAGTGCGTCAGCTATTTCCCGCGTGGTCTGCTCCCAACCGTGCAGGGTCGGCTGCCGCTGTCGTACGGCGGCCCGTAGCCGGTGCCGGTGGCCCTCATCGCCCAGCCAGTCTCCGAGCGCGGCGGCGAGGGCAGCCGGGTCGCCGGGCGGAATCAGCTGGCCGGGGCCGCTGCCATCGGCGGTGGAGCCGAGCGCTTCGGGCAGCCCGCCGACGGCAGTCGCGATGACGGGCACGCCGTGGGCGAGCGCTTCGGTGACGGTCATGCCGTAGGTCTCCGAGCGCGACGGTGCGACGAGCAGGTCGGCGGTGGTGTACGCGCGGCTGAGCGCCGCGCCGGTCAGGACGCCGCTGAGCCGGACGCGATGATCGTAACGAAGGCGTGTGATACGGGTCTGCAAGTGTTCGACGAAAACCGGGTCGCGGTCGAGCGATCCGGCCAGCAGGCAGTGCCAGTCCCGATCAGCGAGGTCGGCGAGCGCCTCGACGAGGACGTCCTGTCCCTTGTGGCGACTGAGGACTCCGACGCAGATCAGGTGGCCGCGGACGGGCCGGGCCTGGGCAGCGACCCGGTCGACGCCCGGCCGGGCGACGTGCACCCGGCGGGCCGGGATCTGGTATCGGGCCAGGACCTGCCGCCGGGTCCATTCGCTGGTGACGACCACGCCTGCGGCCGCGCGGAGCACGCAACCGTTCCGAGCGCTCTGCCCCGGCATCGTGGTGTGTGTCGACGGCGGTGGCCAGTGGCATGTGCAGCAGCACCGTCATCCGTATCCGCCCCGTGTGGGGCAGCAGCTGCGCGGCGGCCGGTGAGGCGATGAGCCCGTCGATCAGGACGGTCTCACCGTCGGGAATGGCGGAGACGACGCGGGCCAGGTCGGCGCGGGCGCCCGAACCGCGCGCCGGCCGCGACGCGGCGACGGTCGCGACCAGCACCTCCCAGCCGGCCTCGGCCAGTCCGGCGCAGACCCGCTGGTCATAGATGTTGCCGCCGGTAGGCTGGCCGGGGTTGTCGAATCCCTCGGGGACTATGACGTGGACCCGCACGATGCCTTAGTCCTCCGTAGCGCCTGCGCACCGAGCCAGCCTTCTCTTTGCGGTCGAGCTGAATCACACCCGCTGCCAATCCGTCACACCTGTCATTAACGTAATACGGGGAAACGAGGGGAACGGATTGATCCGAGACGACGCGCTGGGGCGGGCGCAGGCGAGCGCCTACCCCCCGGGCGAGTACGTGGGCCAGGAGAGCTTCATGCGGGCAGCCGAGATCCGGAGGCTGGCTCACCAGGCCCGGGTCGGCCCGGGCGTCCCGGTGCTCGACCTGTGCTGCGGAGTGGCAGGCCCCGGCCGGATGATCACGGCGGAGTCGGGCTGCCGCTACCTGGGTGTCGACCAATCCGCCAGCGCACTGGCCACCGCCCGGCAGCTGGCCGGGGAGCTTCCCTGCCGCTTCGTGCAGGCTCATCTCCCGCCGCTGCCCAAGGGCCGCTTCGAGGTGGTGTTCCTGCTGGAGACGATGCTGGCCTTCCCCGACAAGGAGGCCCTGGCGGGGGAGGTCGCGCGCACGCTGGAGCCGGGCGGGCGGTTCGCTTTCACGGTCGAGGAAGGCCGGCCGCTCACCCGGCAGGAGCAGTCCCTGATGCCCGCCGCCGATACGGTCTGGCCCGTCGATCTGGCGAAATTGACTGACGTGCTGCGCAACGCGGGGCTGGCCGTGACCTGGCAGCAGGAGGACAGCTCCGCGCACCACGCGGTGGCGACCGCGCTGCTTCGGTGTTACCGGGCTGATTCAGCGCAGATCGCCGGCCAGATCGGGGAGCAGGCCACCGCCGAGCTGATCACGGCCCATCAGCTATGGGATGACTGGCTCGGCAGTGGGCGGGTGCGCAAGTTCGCGATGGTGGCCGAGAAGCGATGACGAGCTCCGAAGAAGCCTCGATGACCTCAGGCTATGCCCGCTACCTGGCCGCGAAGACGACCGTGGACGACCGGGCGCTCAACGGGCACGTGCTGGCCGAGTTGCGCCGTCTCATGCCCGCGGGCGCGCCGCGGGTGCTGGAGGTCGGCGCCGGACTGGGGACGATGGTGGCCCGTCTGATGGACTGGAGCGTGGTCGGCGCCGGCGAGTACATCCTGCTGGACACGGACCGGCCGCTGCTGGATCATTCTCGCCGGTGGCTGCGCGACTGGGCGGCCGCGCGGGGCCTGCGCACCGACCTGCTGCCGGATGGGCTGCAGGTCGGTGATCTGCGGGTGCGCCTGGTGCACGCCGAGCTTGGCAGCTACCTGGAGACCGGTCACGGCGCGCTGGCCGATGTGCTGATCGCCAACGCCGTGCTTGACCTAGTGGACGTGCCGGCCATCCTGCCCGGACTGCTGCGGTTGCTGGTCCCCGGCGGCGTCTACTGGTTCACGATCAATTACGACGGCGAGACCATCTTCGCGCCCGGCCACCCGCACGACGACCAGGTCATGCGGGCCTACCACCGCGACATGGACGAGCGCGTCCGCTACGGCCGGCCGGCCGGTGAAAGCCGGACGGGGCGTCACCTGTTCCACCACCTGCGGGCCGCGGGGGCGCCCGCGCTGGCGGCAGGCTCGTCGGACTGGGTCGTAAGCGCCGGCCCGGACGGGAACTACCCGGGCGATGAGGCTAACTTCCTGCGCAGCATCCTGAGCACGATCCAGGACGCGTTGCGGAGCCGCCAGGACTGGGTGGACCCGGCGGACCTGGCCGACTGGCTGGCCGTGCGCGGCCGGCAACTGGCGGCCGGCGAGCTGGTCTACATCGCCCACCAGCTTGATTTCGCGGGCCGGTCGCCCGGCTAGCACCCGCGGTGCCGCATGATCAGTCCGTGGTGCCACCCCGGTCACGGGACGAGCCGCTCGGCCTCGCGCCAGGCCGGGTGCGTCGTCGGCGTCGTCGGATCAAGCCCGCGCCACTCGCCCCGGTGTTCCCGGCCGCGATGGCGGCGAACGGCGTCCTTCAGCAGCAGGCCGGCGCCTGGGGTGACCGCGGCCAGCATGAGCACCGCATAGAGGGTGGAGACCGTGACCCCGGTGGCCGCACCGAACCCGGCCGCGGCGAAGGCCCAGGCGGCAGCACCCTCCCGCGGCCCCCATCCGCCGATACTCAACGGGATCCCCGCGGCGATCTGGATGACCATCAGCAGCGCGATCAGTTCGCCTAGGGGCGCGGTGGAGCCTGCGATCCTGGCCGCGATGACGAACGTCGCCGTGTGCCCGGTGACGACCAGCACCGAGGCCAGCGCGAGCTGCGGCCACACGCCCCGGACCAGCAGGCCACGACGCAGGTCGGCGGCAATGGCCCGGGCGGCCCGGGCCGGCCGCGACCGGCCGAGACGAGGAGCGACCTTCACGACCAGCGCGGCACACCCGACTACGCCCGCGATGCCCGCCAGAACGTAGGGCAGCACGGGCCGGACCGGCGAGGGCAGGGCCAGCAGCACGACGGCGGTCACCACGGCCTGGATGACCTGGCCGCACAGCCGTTCCCACCCCACCGCGCGCACCCCCTGCGCGACGTCTCCAGCGCGCCGGCCTTGCGTCACCGCCCGGTGCACGTCGCCGAGAATTCCGCCGGGAAGCACGGAGTTGAGGAACAGAGAACGGTAGTAGGCACCCGTCGCGCGGGGCAGGCCGATGTCGGTGCCGAGCGCGCGGGCCACGACCTGCCACCGCCAGGCCGAACATACTGTGGTCAAGGCGGTGAGCGTGACGGCGGCCACGACCCCCTGCCAGGTGACCGCGCGCAGCCCGGCCGCGAACGGGGCCGCGCCCAGCTCTCGCCCGAGAAACCACAGCACGATGACGCCAGCGACCAAACGGAGCAACGACGGGCCGAAACGACGGACGGCCGGACCGATCCGGGCCGGAGCTGAGTTCAACGACGTCACCCCTGTTGTACGGGCAGATCTGGCAAATAGATTGACTGCCCGGCCGCGGGGCAAGCCAAAAGTGACCCTGGGTACGTAGTACGGGGTGGGCCGTCGTCCCACACGGGGATGACAGCGGATGGTCACGAAAACGGAGGCGCAGTGCCCACCATTCAGCCGCCGGAGGTTCAGCACGCGGACAAGCCCGCGGGCAAAGTCGCGGTGCCGAGTATCCGGCTCGCGGCACTCCTGGGGATGCTCGCCACCGCCGCCCTGCTCGGCGTCGTGTCCGCCACCGCCGGCCTCGGCGCCGTCGGCTGGGTCGCCGGCCTGGTCACCGGCTCGGCGGCGGCCGCGCTGCTTGTCACCGCCCGGAGGCGCAGCGACCAGCCGACGATACTGCCCGCGGACTGGGTCACCCTGAGCCGGATGCAGCTGATCGCCGGGGTCACGGGCCTGGTCGCCGACTCGTTCAGCCGGCCGGCGTCGATCACGGCGCTGGTCACCCTGTCCGCCGTCGCGCTGGCTCTCGACGCGGTAGACGGTCAGGTAGCGCGCCGGACCGGCACCGCCACCCCGCTGGGCGCTCGCATCGACGGCGAGGCCGACGCCTTCCTCATCCTGGTGCTCAGCATCGCCGTGTCCCGGGACTACGGCGGCTGGGTGCTGGCCATCGGCGCCGCCCGCTACGCGCTGCTGATAGCGGGCTGGCTGCTCCCGTGGCTGGCGGCACCGTTGCCCCCCCGGTACTGGGGAAAGGTCGTGGCCGCGGTCACGGGCATCGTGCTCGTCGTCGCCGCCTCCGGACTGCTCGCGCGCAGCACCGGAATCATCGCGGTCGTCGTCGCATTGCTGCTGCTGGCCGAGTCATTCGGCCGCAACGTGATCTGGCTGTACCGGACCGGCGCCGGCCCGCGCACCCGCCGGACCTTGCGGCTGACCATCACCGTGCTATCGGTCCTGCTCCTCTGGTTCGTCCTTTTGCTCCCTGACCGTATCTACCAGATCTCCTTCGGCGCTTTTGTCCGCATCCCGATCGAATTGCTCGTCTTGGTTGCCGTGGCGCTGGTGCTGCCGGCCTGGCCTCGACGCATCGTGGCCGCTGTCGTCGGGTTCCTCTTCGGCGTGCTCATCTTCGCCAAGTTCCTCAACATGGGGTACTACGACTTGCTTGACCGGGCGTTTAACCCGGTAACCGACTGGGGCGAGATCGTACAGGCCAAGGGCGTACTACAAGACGCGATCGGCGCCAAGCTCACAAACATCGTGGCCGTCGTGCTCGTGATCGGTCTCGTCCTGATCACCGCCGCGATCATCGCGGCAGCGATTCACATCACTGCTGTCGCCGCCCGTCACCGTCGCGGCACCGTTCGCGGCCTTGCTGTTCTCGCCGCCGTCTGGGGGCTGTCCGCTGGCCTGTCACTGCAGCTCATCCCGGGGTCTCCGGTCGCCTCGGCCAGCGAAACCGGGCTGGCGGCCGCGCAGGTACGCGCCACCCAGTCCGCGCTCGCCGACCCGCGGGTCTTCGGGCAGGCCATCCACAGCTCCGACCCCGAGGCCGCCATCCCCGCTTCTGACCTGCTGACCGGGCTGCGCGGCAAGGACGTCCTCATCGTCTTCGTCGAAAGCTACGGGCAGGTCGCCGTCCAGGGGACGAGCTTCTCGCCGGGTGTCGACGCCGTGCTGCGCCAGCAACAGAGCATGCTGACCCAGGCAGGCTGGTCCACCGAGAGCGCCTGGGAAGGCTCACCCACCTCCGGCGGGGTCAGCTGGCTCGCCCACTCCACCGTGCAGTCGGGGCTGTGGGTTAACAGCCAGCAGCGGTACGACGAGCTCCTCGCCAGCCAGCGGTTCACCCTCAGCGACGCCTTCAAGAAGGCCGGGTGGCACACGGTCGCCGACGACCCGTCTGACAACACGACCTGGGTCCCCGGTACGACCTTTTACCACTACGACCAGACCTACAACCGGCTCAACGTCGGCTACAAGGGCCCGACCTTCAGCTACTCCGCAATGCCCGACCAGTACACCTTTGCCGAGTTCCAGCGGCTTGAGCTCACACCCGGCCACCAGCCCGTGATGGCCGAGATCGACACGACCTCCTCGCACACCCCCTGGGTCCCGCTGCCGTCGATGGTGCCCTGGAACCAGGTCGGCAACGGCTCGATATTCAACGCCCAGCGAGGGACGGCCGCAGACGTGACCCGGGTATGGAGCAACGCCAACACCGTGCGCCAGTTCTACGGCCAGTCGGTCCAGTACTCGATGACCGCCCTCACTTCGTGGGTCACCCAGCTCAACGACCCGAACCTGGTGCTCATCCTGATGGGCGACCACCAGCCGCACAGCACCGTCAGCGGCAACGAGCCCACCAATGAGGTGCCGATCTCGGTCATCACCCGCGCCCCGTCGGTACTCAAGCAGATGTCCTCCTGGCACTGGCAGAACGGGCTGCTGCCCACTTCCGGCGCTCCGCTCGAGCCGATGGACGCCTTCCGCAACCAGTTCCTCAACACCTTCAGCGGCAACCCCCCGGCCCAGGCTGCGCCGGCGCAAGGATCCGCTGCGGCCCAGGCAGCCGCGGCGAGCGGGACGTTGGGGCGGTGACAGCTATGACACTGGGCTGGGATAACCCCACGGCAGAGCCCACCACCACCATTCTGCTGAGGCACGGTGATACCCGGCTGTCACCCGAGCACCGCTTCAGCGGGCAGCGTGACGTCCCGCTCAGCGCCAGCGGAACCCGGCAGGCCAAGGCGGCCGCCTGCCGCCTGGCCGCTGGTGCCCCGATCGACGCCGTGGTCAGTTCCCCACTGCAGCGCGCTGTCGACACCGCCGCCATCGCGGCGGCCGAGCTGGGCCTGACCACGGTCATCGATGATGATCTCCGGGAAACCGACTTCGGTGACTGGGACGGCTTCACCCTGGCCGAAATCCAGCAGCGATGGCCCGCGGCCGTGGCCCTCTGGCGGCGCGACCCGCAGCAGCCCCCGCCGGGCGGGGAGAGCTTCGCCGACGTCGCGCAGCGGGTAAACCGGGCCTGTGACCGGCTACTGCGTGACCACAGCGGCCAGACCGTCCTGGTGGTGAGTCACATCAGCCCGATAAAGATCCTGCTGTGCCGGGCTCTTGGCGTCCCGCTGGGCACCATTTACCGGCTGTATCTCGGCTCCGCCTGCATCAACAAGATCCAGTGGCACGGCCGCGAATTCGCCGCCGTCCACTGTGTCAATGACACCAGCCACCTGCCCTGACTGACCGGTTCAGCCAGCGAGCCTGGCGCGGTAACCGCCAAACGCGACCGCCGTCTCCCACACCCGTACCGCCAAGGTCTCGCCGCCCGCGGCGAGGACGGTGGGCGAGAGAGTGTCGTGCACCCAGCGGGCGAACACCTCGACGGTGACCGCCTCGGCCTCAGCGGGGCGTATCTCCTCCAGGTTGCGGCCGTCGACCCGGCTGGTCAGCTCGGTGAGCGCCGCTTCCAGGACATCCAGGTCACAGACCATGCCCCGCTCATCGAGCTGCTCACGGTCCACGACGATCTCGATCCGGTAGTCGTGGTCGTGGAGCTCCCCCTCTGGCCCCGGCATTCCCGGCATGATGTGGAAGGCACGGACGCTTCGGCTCAGCCCGACTTCACAGGTCACCGGCAGCACTCCTGTCATAGTTGAGAACGGCATGCATCAACCCGGGTTTCCCCTGGTCAACGGCGCGGAACGCCTCGGCGGCGTCGCTCAAAGTCGAAGACGTCGGTGCACAGCTGCGCCAACGGCAGCTCGGTCATGAGCGCAACGGTTTCCTGGCGGCGCCGGGACGGGGTCCAGGTCCCGGACAGGCGGGCTGGCACGGTGGAGACCTGAGTGCTGCGGATCGTCAGGCGCCGCCGGTGGAAGGCGCCGCCGAGCGGCAGCACCACGGGCTTGGTGCCGAACCACGACGCGATCAGCAGGGTCCCCTCGTGGGCCAGCATGTTCAGCGCCATCGCCGGCGCATCCGGGTTACCGCTGGCGTCAATGACCAGCGGAACCTCCTCCTTCAGCAGTTCCGCTGGTGCCGCGGCGGAGACACCGAGCGCTGCCGGCGATGGCGCGCCGCCACTCCTGCGGCTCGGCAATCAGCGGCCGCCACCCGGCGCGCTGCAGCAGCAGGCCGGTCAGGAGCCCGAGCACGCCCGCGCCGAGCACGATGACCTGGTCGCGGTAGCCGCTCCCGGCGTCGAGCGTCACTTGCAGCGCCGTCTCGACCAGGGGGAACAAGGTCGCGGCGGCGGGATCGACGGCGGGCAGCGGAACCAGTTCACCAGCCGGCGCCGTGAACACGTCCTGGTGCGGATGGAACGCGAAGACCCGCTGGCCGGACCCCGCTACTTCGCCGACGCATGCGTATCCATAGGCGAAGGGGTAGGAGAAGGTGCCGCCGAGCGCGTCGATCGTGTCGTCCAGCGCGAGGTCGGCAGGGACCTCGCCGCGGTACACCAGCCGTTCGGTGCCGCCGCTGATGCCGGAGGCTCAGGGTGCGGACAAGGACCTCACCGGCCGCAGGCCGCGGTGCGGGCAATTCCCTGATCTCCACACAGCGCGGGGCGGTATGAAACAGCGCGCGGGCCGGCACGTCGCTCACTTACCCGCCAGCTATCTGTACAGGACGGTTGATCAGTCCACCTAGGTGCAGGAGCGTAAGAAGACTCGGTTTCAAGTTTCGAGGATACCTTCGGCGGTGATACCGCGTGCGGCTGGCCTCGCGGCCGCACGCGGACTACGACATGTCCGGTTCAGGAACTATCCACGCCCAGCGCCGTCCTGATGTCCGCGATCGCCTGCTCCTCCGCCGGGCTCACCTGCCTGCCTCCCTCCCGGTGAGCCGCAGCGACCTTGCTGGCCACGGTGAGCACGAAGCGCCGGTATTCATCGCGCTCCTCGTCGGTCGCCTTGTGTCCCAGCAACGTCGTCACGTCGGTCAGGCAGTCGAGCCCCTGATCCCTGAGCTCCTCTGGATTGTGAACCTTCCTGTCGCGCTGCATGCGCGGCTTCTCCGCCACGATCTCATCGAGAAGCTCGCTCTCGCCGTGCTCGGCACGAGCCTCGGCGTAGGCCTTTGACATCGCTATCGTCTCCCGGAACGTCCCTCCGTGCGACGCGGTGATAACGAGCAAGCCCGCAGTCGGCGGCCCCTCGAGCACTAGCTGCCACTCGCTGGGAGAAAACGCGGCCTTGGTAGTCACGGCACTCTCCTACCCTCATACACGCGGATGCGGATCACGTAAAAGCATCCCGCGGCCCGCGGCAACGCACCTCACCCTCAGCGGGTCATACGCGAACACGGCAGTCAGCGGTCGAGCTTCTTGGTGCGGACGCCCTCGGACACAGCACGATCACTGCTTGGCCTGCAGATATGTCATGGGCTTGACGGGCCGCCGCGACGGCGCAGACCGGAGTTCCAGGACCACTCCTCAAGCTCTCCGTCCACGCACATGCCGCTGGTCTCACTCTCGGGTATGATTGCGGATGATTCGTTTGCTGCGAATAATTCGACTAGGAGGCGGTGGCAGACGTGCCTGGCCCGAGCATTGGCTCCATCAACCCTGGCGACGTGGACACCGAGATCGCCGAGCGTGCCGCCCGGCGCATTAAGGAGTATCTCGATGGCCATCCCGACGATGACCTCATCGAGGCTCTCGGGGAAGTCGGAGCCCAGGATGCCCTTGTCATCCCCCGCGCAACGGCGGTCATGTTCGCGCAGATCCTCGATCTGCTGGCGCAGGGACGCGGGGTCCAGATCTTCCCGAGGGAAGTCGAACTCAGCACGCAGCACGCCGCGGACATGCTCAACGTGTCGCGCCCGTACCTGATCGGCTTGCTTGAGGGAGGAAAGATCCCCTTCCGCAAGGTCGGAAGACACCGGAGGGTCAGGTTCGAGGACCTCATGGACTACAAGCGCCGCGATGACCTCAGCCGACGCGCTGCGGCGGACGGACTGGCGGAGCTTAGCGAGGACCTGGACCTGTACTGACCATGGCCTTCATCGTGATCTACGACGCCAACGTGCTGTACCCGAACACGTTGCGAGATCTCCTGATCCGTATCGCCCAGCAGCCTCACCTCGTGCAAGCCAAGTGGACCCGCGACATCCTCGTCGAGATGTCCACGGCACTGCGGAGAAACCGCCCGGACATCACGGAAGAAAAAGCGTCTCGCCTGTGCGAGCTGATGAACAGCGCGGTTCGGGACTGCCTTGTAGAAAATCACCAGCCGCTGATCACGGCTCTCGATCTCCCCGACCCTGACGACAGGCACGTCCTGGCCGCCGCTATCGCGGCCAACGCGCACAGCCGGTTACATTTGGCCGTGGCGAACCGTGCCGGCCGGCTCGTAGGTGCCGATGACGATGCCAAGGTCCGTCACCGTAAGGCCGGCAGGGCGCATCGTTGCCGGGAGGATGCCGTCGTTGAACAGGCGGCGGCCGGAGCCGAGCACCAGCGGATAGGTCATCAGCCTGAAGCGGTCGACGAGCTCGTGCCGCAACAGCGTCTGGAGCAGCTTGCCGCTTCCCCAGACCTGCAGCTCGTCGCCGGGCTCGTCCTTGAGCGCCTGCACCGCCGCGACGACGTCGCCGGTCACGAGGCGGGCGGTGTCAGGGTGCTCCCCGCGCCACGTGGCGCCGGCCTCGGTGAGCGAGCTGGACACGACGTACTTGGGCAGCGAGTTGATCGCCGTGGCAATGGAGTTGCCGGGGTCAGTCTGGTCAGGCCAGTAGCCGCGGAAGATGTCGAACGTCCGGCGGCCGAGCAGGAACGCGCTGGCGTGGCTGTTGAGCTCGGTGATGAACTCGCCGACGGCGGGGTCAGGGAACGGGGCCTGCCAGCCGCCGTGCGTGAAGGCGTCGCTGGGATCTTCCTCAGGTCCGCCGGGAGCCTGCATCACGCCGTCGAGGGTCAGGAACGTCTGAACGGTGAGCTTCATGTCAGTGCAGACGGACCAGCGCACTGATTCTGAGCGTGATGGATATACCCAGCACCCGTTCAGAGTGGGCGATTACCCGGTCAAATCACGAGATCGCCTGGGACTGGTTAACCCGTCGTGCGGTGGCGGGGCCGCGTGGCAGAGTGCTGGCGTGGCGATCGACGACTTCCCCCGGCAGCTGGGCAGCACCAGGTACTTCACGCTCGGCGTTCCGCGCGCGGTGACGGTATCGCGAGATGGCGGGCGGGTGCTGTTCCTCCGCGCCCGGGGCGGCGAAGACCCCGTCACGTGCCTTTGGCGGCTGGACCTGGCCGACGCTGCGGGGGACGGCGGGGAAGCACGCGAGCAGCTTGCCGCCGATCCGGCGGCGTCGTGGAACCGTGGTCACGGTGATGTGCCCGAGGCTGAGCGGGTCCGGCGGGAACGGGCACGCGAGCTCGCAGCCGGGATCGTGGCCTACTCGGCCGACGCGAGCTGCCGTACGGTCGTGTTCGCGCTGGACGGGCGGCTGTGGGTGCTGCGGGTCAGCGACGACCCGCGTGAGCCGGCGAGCGTCCCTGAACCGGTACCTGCCGCGGGCGCGGTGACGGACCCGCGAATCGACCCGACGGGGCAGCGCGTGGCCTACGTCGCGGACGGCGCGCTGCACGTGACCGAACTGGCCGACGGGACGGACCTCCTGCTGGCCGCCCCGGAGCACGACGGCGTTTCCTACGGCCTCGCGGAGCATGTCGCGGCCGAGTCCATGGAACGCTTCCGCGGCTACTGGTGGGCTCCCGACGGCCGGCGGTTGCTGGCTGCCCGGGTCGACAATTCTCCCGTCCAGCGCTGGTGGATCACCGACCTCGCTGATCCCGAGCGGCCGCCGCGCGCGGTCAGGTACCCGGCAGCCGGAACCGCCAATGCCGACGTCACCCTGCACGTGCTGCGGCTTGACGGCAGCAGGACTGAGGTCACCTGGGACCGCGGCGCGTACGAGTACCTGGTGGCCGCGGAGTGGGACTTCCGGGGTCCGCTGCTCAGCGTGCAGAGCCGAGACCAGCGGACTGTCATGGTCCTTGCGGCCGACGCGGTCACGGGACAGACAACGCTCCTGCACGCTGAGCGCGACGACGCCTGGGTCGAACTCGCGCCTGGCACCCCGGCGCGGACCAGTGCCGGGGACCTCGTCGCCGTGTCTGACCGGGACGGGTCCCGGCGTCTCGTGGTCGGCGGCGCCGCCGTCACGCCGGACGGACTGCACGTCGGCTCGGTCAGCGGAACCGACGGCGAGGTCGTCTACTTCACCGCCACCGATGAACGCGACCCCACCGAGCGGCACCTGTGGCGGTACGACCCGGGGCAGGGCCTGTCGCGGTGCAGTGCGGACCCTGGCGTGCACCACGGCGAGGCGGCGGGCGGCACAGTCGTCGTGCTCTCGCGCACCGAGCGGGGCGGCGGTGCCACCGTCACCTGGCGCGACGGGACCCGCGCGGCCATCGCCAGCCTCGAAGCCGAACCCTTGCTCAAGCCGCGGATCACCTGGCTGGCTCTCGGTGCCCGCGAGCTGCGCGCTGCCCTGCTGCTGCCGTCGTGGTACCGGACGGGAACGCGGCTTCCCGTGCTGCTGAGCCCGTACGGCGGCCCGGCCATGCAGCGGGTGGTCCGCGTGCGCGGCGCGGCGTTCTGCGAGGATCAGTGGTTCGCTGAGCAGGGCTTCGCCGTCCTGGTCGCGGACGGGCGCGGCACGCCTGGCCGCGGGCCGGAGTGGTCGAAGGCCGTGTTCGGCGATACCCTCTCCGCGCCGCTGGACGACCAGGTGGACGCGCTCGACGCGATCTTTGCCCGGTTCCCCGACCTGGACCGGGGGCGGGTCGGAATCCGCGGCTGGTCCTACGGCGGGGCGCTCGCGGCCGTCGCCGTGATCCGCCGCCCCGACGTGTTCCACGCGGCCGTCTCCGGGGCCGCGCCGCACGATCAGCGGCTCTACGACACCCACTGGCGGGAGCGGTTCCTCGGCCTGCCGCAGCAGAACCCCGAAGGGTACGACCGGTCGTCCACCATAACCGGGGCCGCCAGCCTGACCAGGCCGCTGCTGCTGATTCACGGGATGGCCGACGACAACGTGGTGGTGGCGCACACACTGCGCATGTCGGCGGCGCTGCTCGCGGCTGGCCGGCCGCATCAGGTCCTGCCGCTGTCCGGCGCGACCCATATGCCGACAGACGCCGATACCGTCAGCCAGCTGCTTCGGCACGAACTCGCGTTCCTTGCAGAGTCGCTCGGCGCCGCCCGGCCTGACGCGGGCTTACGCCGGGCCTGGGCCTACGCGTCGACGACGATCTCTCCGGCCGGAGTCCGTTGCACGCCTCTGACCTGCGGCACGAGCGCGACGAGGACGCACGGGATCGACCCGATGGCCGCCGCGGCGACCAGCGTCGGGGTGAAGCCGATCGACGACGACACCGGCCCCATGACCAGCCAGCCGACCGGCATGATGACCAGCGAGGCGAACAAGTCGTAGGCGCCCACCCGCGCGCGAACCGCGTCCGGGATCAGTACCTGCATAGCGGTGAACCACACGATGTTCCCCATGATCATCGTGAAGCCGAACACGGCCTCCGCCGCCGCGATCAGCACCACCGAGCGCGAGAACGCCAGCGCGAGCAAGGGCAGGGCAATGCCGGCCACCAGCAGGTCGGTGGCGACGAGCGGCCGCCGCGGCCTGACCCGCAGGCCGACGAGGCCGCCGGCGACCGCCCCGGCACCCCATGACGCGGACAGGGCACCCCAGGCGGGAGCGCCGCCGAGCGAGCGCGCCGCGATGACCGGGCCGAGCACGAACAGGGCCGGGACGACGAAGTTGCCGCAGGCATGGGCGAGCAGGTTGATCCAGTACCAGGGCCGGACCGCGAGCTCATGCCAGCCCTCGGCTAGATCGGCCAGGAACGGCCGGGGCGCGGGGACCGGCCGGGGCGGGACCCGCAGCAGCGACAGGCAGGCCAGGCTGACGAAGAAGGAGGCCGCGTCGGCGGCGAACAGCCAGCCCGGCCCGAAGACCGCGATCAGCACGCCGCCAGCGGCGGGCCCGGCCACGCTGAAGAAGCTCCCCGGCAGCCCGAGCAGGCTGTTGGCCTGCTGCAGCTGCTCGGCCGGCACGGTCTCGGGCACCAGGGCGGTCGAGGCGGGATCGAAGAAGGACGCCGCCGCCCCGTACAGCGCTCCCCCGGCGCAGAGTTCCCAGATGTGCGCGTGCCCGCTCAGCAGCAGGGCCGCCAGCGTCGCCTGGACCACGCCGCGCACGCCGTCGGCGGCCAGCATCACGTACTGCCGCCGCAGCCGGTCGGCCCACACCCCGCCGGCCAGCAGGAAAGCGACCCGTGCGACGGTCTTGACCGCGAGGACGATGCCGATGTCGGACGCGGTCCCGCCGATGTGCAAGATCGCGAAGATCAGCGCGATCTGCACCACCGCGTCGCCGAGCGCGGAGGTGGTGGAGCCCGCCCACATCAGCCGGTACTCACGGTGCCGAGCGGGCCGCCGCGACCCGGAGCGCCTGGCGGGGGCGCGGGTCGTAGCGGACGGCGGGCAGGGATCTGCCGGGGACGGCCGGGAACGGCCTGCATCTGTCACGGCAGGTCAGCTTGCCCGGCCGCCGCGCAGGCACCTAGAGTTTCGGCGGGAGGCGAAACATGGGCGTGTGGCTGGTCAGCGCCGACGTGCTGGCCGCGAGCCGGTTCGTCACCTCACCGCTGATCGAGACCGTCAACGCGCTGGGCGTGCTGGCGGCCCGCAACCCCCAGCCGTGGGAACGGGACTGGCTGGCCCGCCACCGCCAGGCGTTCCGGGACCGGATCAAGACCGACCCGTTCAGCGCCGCGCTGGCCCAGGGCATGCAGTCCGGCCGGTGGCTCCCGGTTGACCTCAGCGTGCCCCCGCGCCCCGGCGACGTCACGTTCGACCAGGAACTGGCCCGGGTGCGGACCGTCCCGCCGCGGGTAGCCAAGTTCGACCTGGCCCAGTCGCGCCGGGGGACGGCTCCCTGACGCGCTCGACGTCAGCGACCCGGCCGGCGCCTTCGCCGACCTGCTGCAGTGGATCTGGGACCACGCCGTCCGGGCGGACTGGCCGCGCCGGAAGCGCAAGTACGAGGCCGACATCGTCAGCCGCACCACCGTGCTCAGCCAGCGCGGCTGGGCCGCCGCCGTCGGCGGGATCGCGCAAGACGTCCGCTGGCTCGGCGGCGGGCAGCTGCAGATCACCGTCCAGGACCTCCCGGCCCTCGACCTGAGCCACGCCGAGCTCGTCTTCATCCCTAGCTGCCTGCAGGACGGGCGAGTCGCCTGGGAGTACCCAGCCCGGTTCGCGGTCATCTACCCCGCCGCCGGAATGCTGTCCAGCTCCCGCCGCGCCCGCGGCGCCGGAACCGCTACGGCGGCTGCTCGGGCCGACCAGGGCCGAGATCCTGCTCCTGATCGGCAACCCCATCACCACCACGCAGCTAGCGGCCGTTACCGGGCTCGCGCTCGGCACCATCGGGGACCACCTGCGCATACTCCTGGACGCGGGGCTGGCTGAACGCCACCGGTCCGGCGCGCACGTCCTGTACCACAGAACGCCCACCGGCCAGCAGCTGGTCGGCCATGCGGCCCGGCGGGACCAGCAAGCCAGGCACCTGGCTGACTGGACGTTGATACCTGAGTTAGGCCAAATTAGTGCATACCTAACCGATGCGGTTGATGGCGTCGATGGCTTGGCGGAGGTCGTCGGGGAGGGGGTCGGCGGCGGTGATGACGTGCTGGCCGGCCTGGATCTTGATCTCGTGGTAGCGGCGGGCGGTCTTGACGAATT
The DNA here is from genome assembly GCA_963735315.1 of uncultured Actinomycetota bacterium. GTDB lineage: Bacteria > Actinomycetota > Actinomycetes > Streptosporangiales > Streptosporangiaceae > Trebonia. The sequence continues at coordinate 1,501 of CAVTKQ010000032.1, read as the reverse complement.
TCCGGATGAACCAGCTGCCCTGGCGACCTGCTCGTCGATCCCGTTCAGCGTCCGGCGGGCGCGGTCGGCCCGGTACTGGTAGTAGATGACCTGGTCGCGCCGCTTGTCTTTCGGCCCGGCGGCCAGGGCTGGGTGAAGACGTGCCCGTCGGGGATCTCCTCGCCGGGATGCTCCCGCCGCCACTGGTCAGCGGCGTAGGGGACGTCGGGGACCTTCATCCCCAGGATGAAGGACAGGCCCGCCGCCTCGATCGCCTTCATCGTGCGCAAGCCAGGCTTCCGAGAACAGCGAACCCACAGGTCAGAAACCCGCGCTGTCACCGGCCGCCGAAACTTGGCCTAAGTCATGGCCGACTGAGCCACGCGGCGTGCCGCCAACGGCCTAAAAGTGCGGTCGCAGGCTGCCGGCCTCCGGCTGGCAGCCTGCGAGCGCCTGGTCTGGCGGGCTAGCTGGGGCTAGCCCGCCAGGGCCTGCCTGGCGTCGCCTGCGGTCAGGGTTACGGGCAGGCGATCACCCGGGGAAGGTCCGCGGCCGACTGGGCTGGCACGGGCGGCGCGGTTATCGAGCAGCCGCCACCGCCGCCACCGCCGCCCCCACCGCCGCCGCCGCTGGTGGTGCCGCAGGCTCTCGCGGTAGGAGTGAGGGTCTGATGGCCGGAGAGGTTCCCCGCTTTAATGGTGTAGCCGTCTGGGAAGACCACGAGCGCGTATCCCCAGTTGGTGTACTGGTCCGGCTGGCAGGCACCGCCGCCGACAGCTCCGAATGCGTTGGCTTCACCGAATACATCGTCAGCGCTCTCACTGACCGTCCCGATGCTGCCCTTGGTCAGGGTCTCATCAAGCCTGATCTGCTCTATCGGGGAGGTGCAGTGCACCGAGGCACCCGCGCTGATGGTGTGGTTTGAAGTGACGACCGGTACGGAGACAGTGATAAAGCATTCGATTGTCGATGGCTGACCGCAGGTCGCGGGCGTGACCTGAGCCGGCGCGGCCGGACCCGGGACTGCGCACGGCTCGATGTCCCGGGCGCCGGCGCCGCCGGACCGCTGGGCGGTCACAGTGATCGTGTGGCTGCCGGGCGAGGGAGCCGGGCTTGCCTGGGTTGCCGCGAAAGCGGGGGCGGCACCTGCGGCCGAGGCGAGCACCGCGCCGCCTGCCGCCATGACGCCTATAGCCGCGGTGGCCAGCGCCCGTCTGAATCGTGGCACGGCTACATGTCCTCTCGCCGATGCGGGCTCTTACCTAGGACTGGCGGCACATGTCTGCGGAAAATCCCGGACACAATGTTCCCCTCCGTTGTCATGAGACTGTCCCGCTCATCGCACCAGGGCACGCTGGCACCTCACTGAAACGCCGCTGAAACCCAGGTCAGTTCGCTGAGATCGTGAACGCCGGCCTCCTCCAGGACGCGGAGGCTGTCGAGCTTGCTGACGGGCTCGATGATCCGCGCCAGCACCAGCTGCCGGAACACCTCGTCCCCGCCCGCCGCCTCGTCCAGGCCC
>CAVTKQ010000031.1:0-128870 GCA_963735315.1 uncultured Actinomycetota bacterium | reverse complement strand
GTCGGCCGACGGGCGATCGTTGAAGGTGCCGGCCTCGGCGCGGACCGGCAGCCCGGGGGGCAGGTGGACGCCGTTGAGGCCCGCCGCGCATCTCGAGGGCGAGGCGCGGGTTGCCGGTGAAGATGGCGGTGACTGAGTCGTGCCAGGAGGAGGGCATAACCGAGATGCTACATTGAGTTATACATAAAACATTCGGATTAACACGGCGTGTCGATGAAACTCGCGTGCGGACGGCTGCACCCCGGGCTTGCGCCTCGTGACGCAGGAGACCCTTGGACCTGGCTATACCCCCGCCAGGTATTCAGTGAGGATTGCGGGTCAAAAGGGGCGAACTGCGCCGTTTTTGACCCTCGATCCACCCGACGCCAGCCCAACAGCGTCGTTTCGTGGCCAAAAGAGGGAAATGTCCACCCAGCAGCCCACTGCCGTCGGCGCCTGCCCTCGTTTCGACCCGCGATCCCGGCAGGCGACTGCTGCTACTCGCGGTCATGGTCGGGGTCGTCGCCCCCGGGTCGGTTGGGCGCTGGGTTCGGTCCCTGTACGCAAGCCCAAGCGCAGCGGGTCGGCACGCCGGCGGGCGCACAGAAAGTACCGGGATCAGCCGGTGGCCAGCAGGTAGACGTTCAGCGCCACGATCACGGCGGTGACCGCGACCGCGGCGACGATGGTCAGCGCGCCGGTTGACCAGCGAGCCCATCAGCGTCCGCTTGGCCGTGAACACCACCAGCGGGATCAGCGCGAACGGGATGCCGAAGGACAGGAACACCTGGCTGAGCACCAGCGCGCGGGTCGGGCTGAAGCCGACCGCGAGCAGGACCAGGGCCGGGAGCATGGTGATGGCGCGGCGCAGGAAGACCGGGATCCGGCGGTGCAGGAAGCCCTCCATCACGACCTGGCCGGACATCGTGCCGACGCAGGAGGACGCGATGCCGGAGACCAGCAGCGCCACGCCGAACACGGTGCCCGCGTGCGTCGCCGACGTAGTTGTTGAGCCCGGCGACCACCGCGCCGAGGTCCTCGCCCGCGCGTCGTGTCGCCGCGGGTGAAGAACACCGCCGCGGCGATCGCGAGCATCGCCAGGTTGATCAGCCCGGCCAGGCCCATCGCGCACAGCACGTCGATGATCTCGAAGCGGAAGATGCGCCGCCTGCGCCTCGGTCGCTCGTCGCCGGCACCCGGCGGCGGACCAGCGCCGAGTGCAGGTAGATGACGTGCGGCATCACGGTCGCGCCGACGATCGAGACGGCGAGCAGCGCCGCGCCGCCGGGCAGCTGCGGCACGAACACGCCCTGCGGCGACCGCGCCCGGCTGCGGGCGGCTCAGCATCAGCTCCAGGCAGAACGCGAGCACGACGACGCCGACCAGCGCGGTGATCGCCGCCTCAAGCCGCCGGAACCCGCCGACCTCCATGGCCAGCACCGCGAACGTGGCGAGCGCGGCGAGCAGCGCCGAGACCCAGATCGACAGCCCGAAGACCAGGTGCAGCCCCAGCGCCGCCCCGGTGAACTCCGCCAGGTCGGTGGCCATCGCGACCAGCTCCGCCTGAGCCAGAGGAACCGGGTCGCCCACTTCGGCAGCCGGTCGCGGCACACCTCGGGCAGTGACTTGCCGGTGGCGATGCCCAGCTTGGCGGACAGCGACTGGACGAGCATCGCCATCAGGTTCGCGGTCAGCACCACCCAGCCGAGGGCGTAGCCGAACTGCGCGCCGGCCGCCACGTTGGTGGCGAAGTTGCCCGGGTCGACGTAGGCGACGGACGCGATGAACGCCGGCCCGAGAAAGGGCATGACCGCCCGCAGGCCCCGCCGTTCCCCGGCCAGGGCCTGCTGAGCGGCTATCGCCGTGTCAACCAACCGACGGTCCGAGGCCGAGGGACTGCGGCGTCGACGAGTCGGGCGACGGCTGGTGCAGGCCCTCGTCGAGCGACCCGTACTCGGTCATCAGCGCGGGCGACCCGCCCCACGGGGTCTGCTCCTCGGCGACCAGGGTGTTGGTGGTGAGCAGCAGCCCGGCGACGGACGCGCCGTTCGCGAGGGCGGACCGGACGACGCGCAGCGGGTCCACGATGCCCATCTAGACCATGTTCCCGTGCCGGCCGGACAGCGCGTCGAACCCGTCGTCGGGGCCGAGCGCGGCGGACTGCGCGACCACGTCCGCGGCCGGGTAGCCCGCGTTGGCGGCGATCAGCGTGGCCGGCTCGGACAGCGCCCGCCGCACGATCTCGACGCCGATCGCGTAGTCGCCGGTCACGTCCGCGTCGCTGGTCGAGGCCGTCGAGGGCGCCGATCGAGTGCAGCAGCGCGGCGCCGCCGCCCGCCACGATGCCCTCGGCCATCGCCGCCCGGGTCGCGGACAGCGCGTCCTCGACCCGGTGCCGCAGTTCCTTGAGCTCGGCGGAGGTCGGCGCGCCGACCCGGATCACCGCGACCTGGCCGGACAGCGCGCCGATCCGCTCGGTCAGCACGTCCTCGTCGATGCCGAACGTGGCCCGCTCGAGCTCGGCCCGCAGCTGCCCGAGCCGGAAGTCGACCGCCTCGGACGAGCCGCCGCCGCCGATGATCGCGGTGTTGTCCGCGGTGACCCGGACCTGCCGGGCCCGGCCGAGGTGCTCGATGGTCATCGTCTCCAGCGAGAACCCGGAGTGCTTGCTGTAGACGGCGCCGCCGGTGAGCGCGGCGATGTCCTCGAGCTTGTGCAGCCGCCGGTCGCCGAAGCCGGGCGCGCGCACCGCCACGCACTGGAAGATGCCGTTGACGTGGTTGTGCACCAGCATGGACAGCGCGGTGCCCTCGACGTTCTCCGCGACGATCACCAGCGGCCGCGGGTTGCGCATCACCTTGTCGAGCAGCGGCATGAGCTGCTGCACCTTGGTGATCTTCTCGCTGCACAGCAGGATGTACGGGTCGTCGAGCACCGCCTCGAGCGACGCGGGGTTGGTCACCAGGTACGGCGACAGGTAGCCGTTGTCGAACTGGAAGCCCTCGACGAAGTCGACGCCCATGCCGGGCGGCGGGCGAGTCCTCGACGGTCACGATGCCCGCGTCGCCGACCGTGTGCAGGGCCTTGGCGATCACCGCGCCGACCGTGTAGTCGTCGTTGGCGGAGATCGCCGCGACCCGCCGGTAGTCCTCCTCGGACTCGACCGGGTGCGCGACCGACTGCAGGTGCTCGTCGAGCCGGCCGACCGCGAGGTCGATGCCGCGCTTGACCAGCACCGGGTTCGCGCCGCCGTCGATCGCCCGCATGCCCTCGCGGACGATCGCCTGGGCGAGCACGGTCGCGGTCGTGGTGCCGTCGCCGACCACGTCGTTGGTCTTGATCGCGGCTTCCTTGACCAGCTGCGCGCCCATGTTCTCGAACTGGTCCCGCAGGTAGATCTCGCGGGCGATCGTCACGCCGTCGTTGGTGACCACCGGCGACCCGGTGATCTTCTCCAGGATCACGTTGCGGCCCTTCGGCCCGAGCGTTGACTTCACCGCCTCCGCGAGCTGGTCGACCCCGGCGAGCAATAGGGCGCGCGCCTCAGCGCCGAAGCGCAGTTCCTTTGCCATCGCTGCTCCTCTTTAAAAGATCGAAAGTCTTATCCCGAACGGGTGCGGCTTACTCCGGCACGAGAATCGCCCGCCCCGGACCCGGCCGGCGTCGAGGTCGGCGAGCGCGTCGGGGGCCGCCGTCAGCGGGTAGGTCTTGGTGTGCAGGGTGACCTTGCCCGCCTGGGCGAGGGCCATCAGCTCGGCGAGGTCGTTGTAGGTGCCGACGATGTTGCCGATGATGTTCCGCTCGGTGGAGATGATGTCCAGCGTCGGGATGGTGCAGCGTGCCGCCGTAGCCGATCACGAAGTAGGAGCCGGCCGGGGCGGTCATGTTCCACCCGTCCATCTCCGCGCCCTGCTCGGCCACGAAGTCGAGCACGACGTGCGCGCCCTTGCCGTCGGTCAGGTCCTTCACCGCGTCGACGTGCTTGCCGTCGGCGACCACCGTGTGGTCGGCGCCGAGCTGCTCGGCGAGCTTGAGCGCCTCGGGGTTGCGGTCGACGACGATGATGTTCGTCGCGGTCAGCGCGGCCAGGCACTGGACGCCGATGTGGCCGAGGCCGCCGGCGCCGATGACCACGGCGGTGGTGCCCGGGTAGAGCAGCGGCATCGCCTTGCGGACCGCGTGGTAGGCGGTGATCCCGGCGTCGGCGAGCGCGGCGACGTCCTTCGGCTGCGTCTTGGGGTCGAGCTTCACGCAGGCGCGGGCCGAGGTGAGCAGGTACTCGGCCATCCCGCCGTCGGTGGACAGGCCGGGGAACGTGGAGTTCTCGCAGTGCATGTCGTCGCCGGCCCGGCAGGCGTGGCACAGGCCGCAGGTGGGGGTCGGGTGCAGGATCACCGTGTCGCCGACGGCGACGTTGGTGACCGCGGAGCCGACCTCGTGCACCCAGCCCGGCGTTCTCGTGGCCGAGGATGTAGGGCAGCGGCGTGCCCATCCGGCTGTCCCACTGGCCCTCGATGATGTGCAGGTCGGTGCGGCACACGCCGGCGCCGCCGATCTTCACGATCACGTCGAGCGGTCCGCTGATCTTCGGCTCGGGCACCTCGTCGATGACCGGCGTCTCGTGGAATTTGTGGATTCGTACTGCCTTCACTGGTCCTCCCGATCGTGGAACTGTGTGAACCCGTGAGCTAGGGCGTCCAGCCGTCCGGGTAGCGGACCCGGAACATGCCGGAGCAGATGGACGTGTTGGCCTCGATGCCGGCCCGGGTGACGCGGGCCTTGCGCAGGTGCAGCGGCACCGCGGCCTCGTCGATCCGCGCCCCGGTCTGCCGGGTCGATGAGCAGCGGCGCGTCGTCGCCGGCGGGCAGGCCGAGCTCGGCGCGGCGCTGCGCGCAGGCGCGGCCAGCTCCGGCGACGCGCGGGACCGCGCCGAGGGTCAGCGCCAGCAGCTCGGCCGGCGTGACCCCGGCGGCGACCAGCGGGCGGCACACCTGGTCGGTGCCGGCCATGACCGCCTTGCGGAGGAACTGGGCGCGCAGGTCGCCGAGCTCGGCCACCGCCTCGCCGTCGAAGGACGGCGACGAAGCCCGCCTGGGCGGCCACCCCCGCGTTGATCGCGTCGGAGGCGAAGTGGTCCTCGAGGATCACCTCGGCCGACCGCACGCCCGGGCACCGCGGTGACCGCGTCGTAGGCGTCGGCCACCATGAGGAACGCGAAGTTCGGCGCGCAGAAGTAGGTGGGCAGGCGGAGCCGGACCACCGCCCGGCCCTCGCAGGACACCACGCACGACGCGACGAACCCCAGGGTGGTGATCGGCTCGTCGAGCTCCGGGTCGCGCACGGTGGCGAGCGCCGCGAGCGCGCGCGCTCACCACCGTGGTGTCAGCGGTTACGGTCATGACCCCGTGACCAGCTGGGCGTCGTCCTGGGCCGCGCGGGCGGCCGGCACCACGGGCAGCTGGTACTCGTCGGGCACCTTGATGTCGTAGAGCCTGGCCGCGTTCAGGCCGAGGATCTTCTTCTTGGTGGCCGTGGTGACCCGCGGGAAGTCGGAGAACTCGTCGCGTCCGGGTAGTCCCAGTCGACGAAGCCCTCGATCTGCCACTTCGGCTCCCAGATGCCGTAGTCGCTGCCGAAGGTCATCTTGTCCTCGCCGACCCAGAACAGCAGCTCGCCCATGACCTTGGCGAAGAACTTCGGCCGCGCGTGCATGAGCCCGCCGATGACGACCGACAGGCCGGCGTAGACGTTGGGCTCCTGCGTCGCCATGAAGCAGAAGTCCTCGATCCGCGGCAGGCCCACGTGCTCGACGATGAAGTTCAGCTCCGGGAAGTCGGTCGCGGCGTGGTCCACGTCGGACACGTCGAACGCGTCCTTGTCCAGCGGCCAGATCGTCGGGCCCTTGTGCACGTGGATGTTCTTGATGCCGAGCTCCTGGGCCTTCTCCAGGTAGCGGTAGGTGGCCGGGTCGCTGAGCTTGTAGCCGCGCGAGCCGTTGTTCCACTCGGCGGTGTAGAGCTTGACGCCCTTCGAGCCGTACCGCTCGACGTTGCGGCGCCAGCTCCTCCAGGCCGTTGTCGCCGTCGCGCGGGTCGAAGCGGGTGTTCGCGATGAACATGCCCGGGTGCTTCTCCCCCAGGGCCGCGTTGCGCTCGGTGGTGTTGAAGCCGTCGGCGTACCACTCCTTGAGGTACGTCGGCTGGAAGATCGCGACGTCCACGTAGCCGTCCTCGAAGACGTCCTTCATCAGGTCGTCCTCGGTGTAGGACATGAACTTCTCGATCGGCCAGTGCGTCTCCGGCGGGCCGAGGCCCTGGTAGGCGTGGAAGCACTCGATCCAGCCCTTGGCGTACTGCTCCGCGCCCTTGACCCAGTTGTCCGGGTCCCGCGTTCCAGTAGTGCATGTGCGAATCGACGATGAAGTACTTCTCGCCATCCTTCTCGTACAAGGCTCTAACGCCTCCTAACAGAGAGGTTTCCCGATCTTGGTGGTGTCCGATCCGCACCGCTGCCCGCGCCCCGAAAGACGAACTGCCGGGGCGCGGGCTGGGGTGAGCGGGTCAGGCAGTTGTGGGGGTGAGGTCGAAGCCGATGTACTCGGCCGCGTCCTCCGGGTTGGCGAACATGATGGTCCGGTCGTCGAGGTGGATCATGCGGCCGTAGTGGGTCGACATGTTCTCCTCGAACTCGGCCGCGTCGAAGAAGCCGGGCTCCTCGCCGAGCGCCTCGGAGATCTCGTCGTAGACGAAGTCCATCCGGCCGATCGCGTCCACCCGGATCATGGACGGCAGCGCCCGCACGGTCACGTTCGGCGCTTGGTCGCCATGACCTGGGCGACGACCGCGCCGACCTGGTTGTTCATCAGCGTGACGCCGCACTGGTTGGAGGCGGTGTTGTCCGCCTTGAACGGGCGACTCGGCGGTCTTGAACCTGGGTGTGGTCACTGGGCCAGCTCCTTCGGTACGTCCAGGTGCAGGTCGGTCACGATGCCGGAGAACCGGCTCTTGGCGGCGTCGAGGCCGTCTTCGAACCGCGGCGGCTTCATGTCGGTCTGCGACCACAGCGGCTGCAGCTTGCGGGCGGCCTCGATGGCGCGCGGCACCCAGTCCGTCAGCCAGCCCCGCATGATCGCCTTGTTCTGGTCGGCGAACTCCCGGTCGGTGGTGAGCAGGCCGAACATCGCCGTGGTGTAGCGCAGGTCGCGCTCGGCGAAGTCGTACTCGGCCGCGCCGACGACCGTCGGGGTCACGAAGTCGCCGTTGCGCGGCGCGATCTGCTGCACCAGCTGGCTGCGGAACAGCTCGCCGACCAGCGGCTCGAACACGACGTTGGCGGCGAAGATCGCCTCGGCCCAGTCCCAGATCGCCGGTGAGCTGCTCGGCGAGCTCCCGCACGCCCTGCCAGGCCGGGTCGGAGTTCCAGGTCTCCAGGTGCGCGGTGCCGTCGAAGCCGGGGACTTCCTCGGTCAGCGTCAGGTTGTACAGCGCGAGGTCCTGGGCCGCCCGGATGCGGTGCATCGAGTTGACCGAGATCGCGTTGTTGTGCATGTTCGTGGGGGCCCGGCGCTGCGCGTTCGCGTACAGGTAGAGGCCGAGGCCGTGGTCCACGTGCATCCACGCGCCGATGTTCCGCTCGACGAAGCGCACCCAGTTCGGGTTCCACTGCTCGAACGCCTTCGCCTGGCGGGCGTTCTCCACGTTCTGGTTGAGCTGCCGCACGACGTTGGAGTTGTAGCGGTAGAGGGTGAGCTCCCACTCCTCGTTCGGGTCGCGGAACTCGTGCCAGCCGAGCGCGGGCCACTCGTAGCCCTTGCCGCCTGAGCCGGGGTAGCGCTCGGGCTCGGGGCGGTCGGAGCCCCAGGCCTTCAGCACCGTCCAGTCGAGCGGGTAGCCGCCGCGGCCGTCGGCGAACCCGTACAGCCAGCCCTGCGACAGGTAGTGCCGCGGGTCGGGCTGCACCTCGACGGTCACGTCCTCGTAGTGCGACTGCTTGCGCTTGGCCGGCTTGAAGTAGTTGTAGTTCCGCGGCGGTCGAGTCGGGGAACTCCTTCGCGCCCGCTTCGGCGTCGGTGAACTCCGGCTTCGGGACGCTGCGTTGCGTGGAACGCTGCTGCTGCGTCTCTGCTGTCATTTGAACTCTCCTTTTTTGATGTTCGGAGTGCTCACGCTTTGGGCCTAAGGGCAAAAACGGAGAGTTCATGTGGGCTCTCCGGTTGTCGTGAACTTGTCGTAATAGACCCGCTTGTCCGCGACGCCGAGCGTCTCGAGCAGCGGGATCGCGGCCTCCACCATGGGCGGCGGGCCCGCAGACGTAGGCGTGCGCGCCGGCGAGGGCCCCGGTCAGGCGCTTGACCACGTCGGTGATGAGGCCGTTCTCGCCGTCCCAGTCCTCGTGCGAGAGAGCCGGGATGTAGGTGAAGTTCGGCAGCTTCTCCGCGATCGCGCGCAGCTCGTCCTCGAAGCAGAGGTCGCGCTGCCCGCGGGCGCCGTAGAAGAACGTGGCCTTGCGGTGGATGCCGCGCTCGGCCATGGAGCGGAGCAGGGACAGGATCGGGGCCATCCCCGCTCCGCCGCCCACGAAGACCAGCTCCGCGTCGGACTCGCGCAAGGTGAAGACGCCGAACGGGCCGGTCAGCTCCAGGCGGTCGCCGACCTGCAGTTCGCTGGTCGAGGAACTGCGAGAACAGCCCGTCCGGGTACACCTTGATGACGAACTCGAGCAGCCCGTCCCTGCTTGAGGTGTTCGCCATCGAGAACGACCGGACCTGGTCGGTGCCGGGCACTGCGATGTCCATGTACTGGCCGGGGAAGAACTTGACCTCGCCCGGCTCGATCAGCCGCAGCACCAGGTGGCGCATGTCGTGCGTCACCGGGTCCTTGGACACCACCTCGGCGATCGGCCTGCTGGATCGGCAGGCCGGAGCGGATCATGTCCTCGTCGTAGTTGAGCAGCTCGATCGTGACGTCCTCGTACGCGTGCGCCCGGCACAGCAGCGTGTAGCCTTCCTCCTTCTCGTAGTCGGGCAGCGCGAACGTGGAGTACTTGTCGTGCTCGATGTCTTCGCCCTCGAGGATGAACGACTTGCACGAGGCGCACTGGCCTTCCTTGCAGCCGTGCATGAGCATGATCCCCTGCTCGGCCGCGGCCCGCAGGATCGTCTGGTTCTCGTCGACGTCGATCTCGATGCCGACGGGTTCGAAGCGCACCTTGTGCTTTTCTGTCACTGCCACCCCTTGCTAAGCTCCCCCTGGCCGGCCCCGCGCACTTGGACTGCGCGGGGCCGGTTTCAGGTGAAACACGGAACCGTTCGGGCTAAAAGGATCTTGATCTTCTAGCTCGCGGCGGGGGCGGGGCGGCCCGCGGGGCCCTGCCGGTTGTAGTCGGCGACGAACGCCGCGCGCTCGGCGTCGCTCCATCTGGTTGAGCAGGACGTTGGGCGACTGGACCTCCGGCATGCGGCGCAGGTGGTCGAGCGTCCACATCTTCTTCTGGTCGCCCGAGGTCGAGGTGCGGCTGCGCGACCATGGTCTTGCCGTCGTCGCGCACGTAGCCCATGTCGGAGACGACGTCGGCCCAGTTCCAGCCGTGGTACAGCGTCTCCCACTCGCGCTTGCCGATGAGCTGGCCCATGTTCGGGGTCTCGCGGCCCTGGTACGTCGGCCGGAAGGCCACCGCGTCGGTCCAGCGGCACTCCTCGTGGCAGTAGGTGCGCCACTGCCCGTCGACCTGGTCCATGACCATGTCCTCGCGGACCAGGCACGGGACCATGCAGGTCCAGCAGCGGTGCGGGTACACGTAGTCGACGTTCTCGGCGACGATCGGGTGGTGCCCGTTCGGCCTAGACAGGCGGTTGTAGTTCTCCCACCACGTGCCGTACTTGTCGTACCAGCCCGGGTACTTGTACTCGAACCACTCGAAGTCCTTGTCCGTCATCGGGTCGATCCGCCAGTAGTTGGCGAGCCAGCCGGTGGCGAAGAACTGGGCGACCTCGTGCACGTAGCCCTTGTTCCAGATCTGGTTCCACGCCTCCTCGATGAGGTCGTGCGGGATGACCAGGCCGTACTTCTCCAGCGGCACGAGGTAGCAGCGGTAGTAGTCGTCGTAGATCCAGCGGCGCCACATCTCGGCGTAGGACTCGCGGTCCTTGCGCCGGTCCTTGGTGCCGTACTCGATGAACGTGCCGATGGCGGCGTCCACCACGCGGTGGTTGTTCCACCACGCGTAGCGCAGGTCGCGCTCGAGCAGCTGGTGGTTGGACTCGTCGGACAGCGCCATGAGCAGCGTGGCGTAGCCGTTGGAGATGTGCCGCGACTCGTCGCTCTGCACCGAGTGGAAGACCGTCGGCAGCAGGTAGTCGCCGTTGGCGGCCGCCTCGGCGGGCATGGCGACGAACAGGGTGTTGGTGAACGCCGTCTCCGCCACGATCGTCAGGTAGATGCGACGCGGCGGTGATCGCGTCGCCGGTGATGAAGCCCTCGGCGAACTGGCGGCCGATGGTGCCGCAGTAGTCGTTCTGGAAGTTCCGCAGGCTCGAGTTGAAGCCGGCCGGGTCGATGTAGTTGTTCATGTACAGGCGCTTGAGGTTCTGCTGGATCGTCGAGTGCCGTACCTCGTCGATCATCTGGATCGCCTGGCCGTTGTGCAGCTCCGGGTTCGGCACCGTGCGGAACAGCAGCGGCATCGCGCGGGCGGCGCTGATCTCCGGCAGCGGGATGATGGACAGGAACAGCTTCTGCCACTCCAGCCAGCGCTCCTGCACCTGGCGGAACATGTTGCCGCGGATCGCGCCGTCCTGCGCGCCGTAGACCCGGTGGTCCTTCTCTTCCTGCATCGGGAAGTAGGACCGCAGGACCTGCTTGAGCGGGTCCTTCTTCTGCGCCTTCTGGAACGTGTAGTCCGTTCCGTAGTGGCTGACCGGCGTGTGGTACTGCGGTTCCCAGGAGAGTTCCTGGATCTTCTGGTGGGCCTTGGCCACGCTCTGGCGGCTCATCGGCATCCCTCCCTTGCTGGGAAAGTCCTTGTGCCCTGGATCACACATCGGATGGGGCCGAGTTGTGCTCTCAACCTGAGACAGGGTGCCCGGGTAGCGGGCCCCTCGCATCGCCCGGAGCGGGTGATCTGACCGGCTTCCCGCCTTAGCGCGACTGGTCGGCCTCGAAGGCTTCGCGGAGCCTGGCGAGCTCGTCGTTGACCTGCCGGGTGACCTTCTTGTTGCCGCCGGCGGACGGGGTGATGCCGAGCGCGCGTGAGCAAGGCGGCGGCGGGCGCGCCCGGATCGCCGGTCTCGCCGAGCACCGGGTGCGAGACCCTCGTCGGCCAGGTGGCGGAAGACGAGGTTGACGATGCTCCAGGGGTTGTAGGTCTCTTCTGGGCCTTCTCGCGGGTCGCGGGCCGCGTCGTCGCTGGTATCCATGCGCCGAGCAGACGCCGGCCGGATCGCGCCGGGCATCTCAACTTGAGACAGCGCGCGGGGCGGCGCTGAGCGCGGCGCGGGCGTTTCCCGACATTCCGCCCCGGCTTTCTTTCGGGGTACGGGCGTCGTGCCTAAGTCGCCCTCGGCGAGGCGCCACGGGAGTTATCGTGGCGCCGTGGGGGACACGTTCCAGATCATCGCCGACGTCGAGGCGGCCGAGGCCGCGGCCCCGGCCCTGGCGGCGTCGGTCGTCGGCTGGCTGAGCGACGCGGGCATCATCGCCGGCCAGCAGGCAGGCTGCGTGCTCGGCGCGGCGGCCGGCTACCCGCCTGGCCCGGATTACGCCGCCGCGGTGACAGACCCGGATGAGCTGCTGCCCGGCCTCAAGGTCAACGGCGTCGAGGTGTCCGCCAGCCGGCGCGTGTTCTTCCCCGGGCAGGGCGAGATAGGGCCGGTCACCTGCCCGCGGTGCGGGCGCGAGGTCGAGCTGCGGGACCCCGCGGGAGCCCCGACGGCGCACTGGGAGCTGTTCAGCGCCGCCTTCGGCCACTGGATGGCCGGCCGAGCCGAGCGAGGTAACCTGCCCGCACTGCTGGCTGCACGCCGGGCTCAACGACTGGATCTGGGACGCCGACTGGCCGGTCGCGGTCGGCTGCCTCGGCCTCACCTTCTGGAACTGGCCCCCGCTGAGCAGCTCGTTCATCGCCCAGGTGCAAGCGCGCCTGGGCCACAGGATCGTCGTGATCAGGGGAAAGCTCTAGGGCGCACGGGGCACGCGGGCCTGGAGGTGGCACGGGGCCCGGCCCGCCCGCCGGGTAAACGGCGCCTGGCCGCGGTGGGATTGCATCATGGGTCTCAACTTGAGACAGTGCGAAGTAGCAGCGGGCTTATGTTTTGTGCAACGCGGAGGTTACATAGCGCTCCGCACGGGTGAAGTCCTCCGACTGGGACGAGCAGGCAGGAGGCGATATGGGACGTGCATCAACGAGGCTGCACAGCGGCTTGCCAGGCAAGGGCTTGCCGCAGCAGGGCGGATCGCTGGAGGGTGTCGTGCTCGATACCGCCCTGCCCGAGCGCGGGCTGCCCGGCGGGCGGGACCCGCTGGCCGAGGCCAGGGACCGGTTCCTGGCCGCCGAGCCCGTCGACCGGAAGGTGGTCAGGGAGCCGATCCTGGCGTCCTGGTGGCGGTCACGGGAGTGGCACGATCGCGGCCGACCGGCTCGACCTGAGCTACCTGGGCGCGCCCGACCTCGAGACGAACGCTGGCCCGCGCCGCCGAGCCGGTGCTGCGGCACCTGCACGAGCAGCTCGACGGGCAGCCGATCAGCATCATCCTGACCGACGCGACCGGGCTCGTGCTGCGCCGCCTGACCGGCGACCGCGACCTGGAACGGCAGCTCGACCACGATCATGCTGATCCCCGGCTTCTCCTACGCCGAGGACGTCGTCGGCACCAACGGCATCGGGACCGCGCTCGAGTCGGGCGGGCCCGCCCACGTGTTCGGGCACGAGCACTACGCCGAGCGGCTCGAGGGCATGGCCTGCGCCGGGGTGCCGCTGCGCGACCCGGTGTCCGGCAAGACCGTCGGCGTGATCGACCTGACCTGCTGGCGCAGGGACGCCGACCCGCTCATGCTCTCGCTGGTCAAGTCCACCGCCGACCAGCTCGGCCAGGCGCTGACCGAGACGAGCAACGGCCGCGACCTGCGGCTGCTGCAGGAGTACACGCGGGCCTGCCGGCACACCGGCGGCATCGTGCTCGCCCTCGGCAACGACGTCGTCATGCTCAACGACCACGCGCGGCGGGCGCTGTCCCCCGCGGACCAGGCGGCGCTGATCTCGCAGGCCACCGAGACCCTGTCCGCCGAGGCCATCGCGGCCGAGGCCCGGGGCCGGTGGCGGCCGCCAGGCGCGGTGACGGTGGACCTGCCGAGCGGGGCGGTGGCCCGGATGTTCTGCCGCCCGGTCGGCGAGCTCGGCCTCTCGCGGCCTCGGCCGACACCGCGGCCGCTCGCCGACGGCGTGGTGCACGTCAAGCTGGTCGCGCCGGCCACGACACCGTCCGCGGAGGCGATCATCGCGCGCGCCGCCATGGCGCTGCCCGGCCTCGTCGGCTCGGGCGCGGCCTGGCGGCGGGCCTGCCGGCTCGCCGAGACGAGCTACGAGCGCGGCGAGTGGCTGGCCCTCGAGGGCGAGCACGGCGTCGGCAAGCTGGCGCTGGTCCGCGCCGTGCACCAGCGGCGCAACCCCGCGGCGCCCTGCCACGTGCTCGACGCCGCCGACGCGGCGCATGACCACGACTGGCTCACCCAGGTCCGCGCCGAGCTGCTCGACGGCACGGGCATGCTGGTCCTGCGGCACGTGCACCTGCTGAACGCGCGCCAGGTGCGGACGCTGGCGGGCGCGCTGCAGGAGGTCAGGACGCGGCGGGACGCCGTCGCGCCGCCGGCGAGAGCCGCCGCAGGGCCTGCGGGTGGCGGTCACCCTCGACCGCGGCGCCGCCCGGGCCGACCTGAGCGGCCTGCTGCGGCTGTTCCCCGGTACGGTGGAGGTGCCGCCGCTGCGGCACCACAGCGAGGACCTGCGCGACCTGGTGCCGTTCTTCCTCGGCAAGCTGAGCCAGCAGGGCCGCGTCACCTGCTCGCCCGCCGCGATGCAGCTGCTGCTGCGGCACACCTGGCCGGGCAACGCGGCCCAGCTCTGGCAGGTGCTCAAGCAGGTGGTGCAGCGCCGCCGGGTCGGCCAGATCATGCCCGAGGACCTGCCGCCCGAGTGCTGGACGGTCTCCCGCCGGGTGCTGTCGCCGCTTGAGTCGATCGAGCGGGACGCGATCGTCCAGTCGCTGCTCGACCACGGCGGCAACAAGATCCGCGCGGCCCGCGCGCTCGGCATGTCCCGGGCGACGATCTACCGCCGCATCCGCGAGTACGGCATCGTGACCGGCTAGCGGTATGCGGGCGGCTTTGCCCAGGTAGCAGGCGGAAATACCTTTGCCGACGGCCTTGCCCTTACTAAGATCCGGTAAGGGCAAACACGGCGGGGTGACATGTTGCGAGTGTCCGTCTTGGGCGGGCAGCAGATCACGGATGACCGGGACGGCGGGGTCCAGGTCCGGTCATCGCGGGCGCTTGCCCTGGTGGCCTACCTGGCGGTGCACGCCGGGATGCCGCACGCGCGCCAGCAGATCGCCGGGCTGCTGTGGCCGGAGTCCGGCGACGCGCAGGCGCTGACCAACCTGCGCCGCGAGCTGCACCACCTGCGCCAGGTGCTCGGGGACGACGGCTCGCTCCTGGTCACGGCGCGGGACCTGTGCTGGATAGACGCCCCGACCTGCCACGTCGACGTCCGGGTCTTCGACACCGAGCGGACGGCGGCCCTGGCGGCGGCCGGGGCGGGCGACGACGGCGCGGCGATCGAGCACGGGGCCAGCGCGATCGCCCAGTACCGCGGCGACCTGCTCCCCGGCGTCTACGATGACTGGCTCACCGAGGCCAGGGCGCGGCTCGAGCGGCAGTGCGTGGAGCTGTGCGACCTGGTCAGCGGGGCGCGGGCGCGGGCCGGCGACCTGGCCGGCGCGGTCACCGCCGCGCGGCGCAGGATCGAGCTGGCGCCGCTTGAGGAGGTCGGCTACCGCGTGCTGATGGGGCTGCAGGCCGACATGGGCGACCGGGCGGCGGCCGTGAGCACCTACCACCACTGCGCCTCGGTGCTCGAGCGCGAGCTCGGCGTGGTCCCCGACGACGCGACGCGAGCGGCGTTCCAGCGGCTCATGACGCGACCGCGCCCGGGCCCGGCCGCGGCGCACGCCGGGCCGGCGGCCGGCCGCCGCGCCGCGGACGCCGGCGGCCAGCCAGCTGGCGCCCGGCCGCCCCGGGCAGCCGGGCGCGCCGCTCATCGGGCGGCTGGCCGAGCTCGGCGTACTGCGCGAGACCTGGCAGGCGGCGGCCGCCGGGCGGCGCGGCGTGGTGCTCGTCGAGGGCAGCGCCGGCGTCGGGAAGACCCGCCTGGTGGCCGAGCTCGCCGAGCTGGCCAGGCAGCAGGGCGCGATCGTGGTCGCCGCCCTGTGCTTCGCCGCGCCCGGCCGGCTGGCGCTTGCCCCGGTCGCCGACTGGCTGCGCGATCCCGCGGTCCAGGCGGCCACGGCGACCCTCGACCCCGCCTGGCAGGCCGAGGTCGCGCGGCTGGTGCCGGACCTGAGCGCCGCCAGGCCCGACCCGGTGCCGGGGACGATGGCGGACGCCTGGCAGCGGCACCGCTTCTTCGAGGGGCTGGCCCGGGCCGCTGCTAGCGGTGAGCCGCCCGCTGATCCTTGTCCTGGACAACGTGCAGTGGTGCGACCAGGAGACGCTCGACTTCATCACGTTCTGCCTCGGCCTGGCCGACGACGGCACCCGGCTGCTGGTGGCCGGCACGGTCCGCGACGACCACCGTCGCGGCGACCGCGACCTGGCGGCCTGGGCGGTCCGCATGCGGGCCGCCGGGCTGCTCACCGAGGTGTCCCTGCCCCCGCTTGACGCCGCCGACGCGGCGCGGCTCGCCCAGGCGATCTCCGGCCGGCCCCTGGCGGCGGAGGAGCTGGCGACGCTGCACGCCACCACCGGGGGCTTCCCGCTGTACGTCATCGAGGCGGCCCGCGGCGACGTCGGCGGCGGCGACCCCGCCGGGCCGGCGCCCTCCGGCGGGACGCTGCCAGCCGGCGGGACGCTGCCACCCGGGGGACGCTGCCACCCGGCGACCTGTCCGCGGTGCTGCGCAAGCGCCTGGCGCAGGCGACCCCGGCGGCGCAGGAGGTAGCCGGCCTGGCGGCGGCGGTGGGGACGAACTTCTCCCTTGACCTGCTCACCGAGGCCAGTGACCTGGCGGCCGACGGCGTCGTGGCGGCGGTGGACGAGCTGTGGCGGAACCGGATCTTGCGCGAGTTCGGCGCCGGCTACGACTTCTCGCATGACCTGCTGCGGGAGGCCGCGTACGCGGAGGTCACCCCGGCGCGCCGGTGGCTGCTGCACCGGCGGGTCGCCCAGGGCCTTGAGCTGCTGCACGCGGGCGACCTGGACGCGGTCGCCGCCCAGCTCGCCGCGCAGCACGCCCGGGCGGGCGGCCACGCCAGGGCGGTGGCCTACTACCGGCGTGCCGCGCACGTCGCGGCGGGCCGGTTCGCGTACGCCGAGGCCATCCGGCTGTACCGGGAGGGCTTGTCGGTGATCAAGGCCATGCCCGAGGGGCGGGACCGCGACAGCCAGGAGCTGTCGTTCCTCACCGCGCTCGCCGCCCCGCTGAACGCCAGGGAGGGCTACGCGTCACGCGCTCTCGAGCGGGACCTGCAGCGCTCGATCACCCTCGCCGAGTCGCTGGGCCGCGGCAGCCTGGTGCAAGCGGGCCTCGTCGCGCTGAGCGCCACGTGGTACGTCCAGGGCCGGACGGCCGACAGCCACCAGGTCGCGGCGCGCGCGCTCGCGCTCGCCACTCCCGGGTCGAGCAGCCGCGGGCCAGGCGCAGTTCATCTTCGGCGGGACCGCCCTCCACCTGGGCAGGCCGGCCGAGGGCCTGCGGCACCTGACGGCCGCCGCCGGCCTCGGCGGCGGGGAGGAGCTGCTCAGCGTGGGCACCCGGGCCGACGTGCACGCGACCGCCTGGGGCGCCCACGCCCACTGGCTGCTCGGCGACGACGAGGCGGCCACCAGGACGTCGCAGCAGGCGGTCGACCGGGCCCGGGTGATCGGCGACCCGTACAACGTGGCCCTCGCCCTCGCCTACAGCGCGGTCACCCACCAGATGCGCCACGACCTGCCCCGGCTCCGCGACGTACTGACGGAGCTGCGCGACCTGTGCAAGCGGTACGAGTTCGCCTACTACCGCGAGTGGGCGCTGATCCTGGACGGCTGGTCCGCCGCGGGCGGCCGCGACGGCGAGGGCACCCGGCTCGCCGAGCTCGGCATCGGCAACCTCAAGGCCCAGGGCGCCTTCGCCCGCCGGCCGTACTGGCTGTCGCTGCTCGCCGACCTGCAGGCCAGGCAGGACAGGCCGGCCGCCGCCAGGGCGACCCTCGACGCCGCCCTCACGGCCGGGCGGGTCTACGACGACCTGTGGTGGCTGCCCGAGGTGATGCGGATGCGCGCGGCCTACGACCCGCCGGCGCAGGCCGTCGCGCGGCTGCGGGCCGCGGCGGACCTCGCATCGGGTCACGGCAGCGTCGCGCTGGCCCGCCGGTGCGCGGACGAGCTGCGCCGCCGGGGCATCGCGGCGCCGGGCGCCGCGCCCTGAACGCGCCCGAACGCTGATCCCCGAACGCCACGCGAACGCCACGCGAGCGCCCTGCCCCGTAGCTTCGGGTCGATAGCTCATTGACCCGACCTGGAGGAGACAACGATGAGCCTCGCCACGGGGACCACTACCGCGCCTTTCGAAGAACTGGCCGCCGCCCTGCGCGGCACCCTCATCCTGAACGGGGAGCCCGGCTACGCCGAGGCCCGCGCCGTCTACAACGCCATGATCGACAAGCACCCGGCCGCCATCGCGCGCTGCGCCGACGCCGCCGACGTCGTCACGTGCGTGCGGTTCGCCCGCGACCACGGGGTCGACATCGCCGTCCGGGGCGGCGGGCACAACGCCGCCGGCCTGGCGGTGGCCGACGACGCGCTGGTCATCGACCTGTCAGAGCTGCGCAGCACCACCGTCAGCCCGCAGGACCACACCGTGCGCGTCGACCCCGGCTGCACCTGGGGCGACGTCGACCACGCGACCGTGGCGTTCGGCATGGCCGTCCCGTCGGGGTTCCTCGCCTCGACCGGCGTGGCCGGCCTGACGCTCGGCGGCGGCATCGGCTACCTTTCCCGCCGCTTCGGCCTCACCGTGGACAGCCTGCTGGCCGCGGACGTCGTCCTGGCCGACGGGTCGTTCGTGACCGCCACCGCCGACAACGAGCACAGTGACCTGTTCTGGGCGCTGCGCGGCGGCGGCGGGAACTTCGGCGTCGTCACCTCGTTCACCTTCCGCTGCCATGACATCGGCGAGCACGGGTCGATCATCGGCGGCCCGGTGCTGTACGACTTCGCCGACACCGCCGCCGTCATGCGCTGGTACCGGGAACTGCTGCCGTCGCTGCCCGAGGAGCTCAGCGGCTGGATCGGCCTGATCACGATCCCGCCGGCGCCGCCGTTCCCCGAGGAGCTGTGGGGCCGCAAGGCCTGCGCCATCGTCTGGTGCTACACCGGGCCGCACGCCAAGGCGGACGAGGTGCTCGAGCCGGTGCGCTCGTTCGGCTCGCCGCTGGTCGTCGGGCTGCAGGAGATGCCGTTCACCGCCCTGCAGAGCGCGTTCGACCCGCTGTACCCGGCCGGCCTGCAGTGGTACTGGAAGGCGGACTTCTTCCGCGCAGATCTCCGACGAGGCGATCGCGGTGCACGTCAAGTACGGCGCGCAGCTGCCGACCGGCCACTCCACCATGCACCTGTACCCGATCGACGGCGCGGTCAGCCGGGTGCCCGCCGACGCGACCGCGTTCGCCTACCGGGACGGCGGCTGGGCCGGCGTCATCGTGGGCGTCGACCCCGACCCCGCCAACTCGGCCCGCATCACGCAATGGGCGCGGGACTACTGGCAGGAACTGCACCCGACCTCGGCCGGGAGCGGTTACATCAACTTCATGATGGCCGAGGGCGACGACGCGGTCAGGGCCACCTACCGCGACAACTACGACCGGCTGGCCCGGGTCAAGCGGCGCTACGACCCGGAAAACGCCTTCCACGTCAACCAGAACATCAAGCCGGCGAGCTGACGCGAGCGGCCCGGCACTACGGGGGCGGCAAGATCCGCGCGGGGACCCGCGCGGATCTTGCCATGTCCCGGCTGACCGCGAGAACCACGACCGGGCCGGCCTGACCCGCGGGATTCACCCTGGAGCCCCGGGCAACGTGACCGGTATCGCTTCAGGGTGAGATAGCAGAAACGGCCGCCGGCGGGGACAGTAGACCCATGAGCGATCTCCCGACCGGGCCGCTGACCGAGATCGAGTCGCGGGTGCTGTGGCTGTCGACCGCCATCGTGCATCACGCCAACCGGGTGCGGCCCAACCCGTCGGGGCTGAAGGTGGGCGGCCACCAGGCCTCGTCCGCGTCGCTCGCGACGATCATGACGTCGCTGTGGTTCCGGCACCTGCGGCCGGCGGACCGGGTATCGGTCAAGCCGCACGCCTCCCCCGTGCTGCACGCCATCAACTACCTGCTCGGCGAGCTTGACGAGAAGTACCTGACCACGCTGCGGGAGTTCGGCGGCCTGCAGAGCTACCCGAGCCGGGCGAAGGACCCGGACCCGGTCGACTACTCCACCGGCTCGGTCGGCATCGGCGCCACCGCCCCGATCTGGGGCGCGGTCGCGCGGCGGTACGTCGGCGGGATGCCCGGGGCGGCGCCGGGACGCGGCGGCGCCGGCCGCCAGTACTCGCTGGTCGGCGACGCCGAGCTGGACGAGGGCGCGGTCTGGGAGGCCATCCTCGACCCCGCGGTGGCCGAGCTCGGCGAGCTGGTCTGGATCGTCGACCTGAACCGCCAGTCGCTTGACCGCGTGGTGCCGAACATCGCGGCCGCCCGCCTGAGGCGATGTTCGCGGCGGCCGGCTGGCAGGTGATCACGCTCAAGTACGGGCAGCTGCTCACCGGGCTGTTCGGGCGGCCGGGCGGGGCGCGGCTGCGGCAGCGGATCGACGAGATGACCAACCCGGAGTACCAGCGGCTGCTGCGGCTGGACGCGGCGGCGCTGCGCGAGCGGCTGCCGCGGGCCGCCGGCGGCGAGGCCGACACGGCCCTGGCCGGCCTGGTCGCGGAGCTCGACGACGCGACGCTGCTCGCCGCCATCAGGAACCTGGCCGGCCATGACCTCGCCTCGCTCGACGCCGCGTTCGGCGCCATCGACGACACCAGGCCGACGGTCATCTTCGCCTACACGGTGAAGGGCTACCGGCTCCCCACGCAGGGCCACCCGCAGAACCACTCCGCGCTGCTGACGGCGGCCCAGGTGGCCGAGCTGGCCCGCGAGCTCGGCGCGCGACCCGGACGCAGCCCTGGGCGCGGTTCGCGCCGGGCAGCGAGGCCGCGCGGGCGTGCGCGGCGGCGGCCGCCCGGCTGCGGCGCGACCCGGTCCCGGTCGCGGCCCCGCCGGCCGTGCCCGCGGACTTCGGGCGGACGCCCACGGGCACGGATGACCACCCAGGCGGTGCTCGGCCGGCTGCTGCTCGACCTGTCCAGGTCCGCGCCCGACGGCGGCGCGGCGCGTCGTGACGGTGTCGCCCGACGTGTCGCTGTCCACCAACCTCGCCGGCTGGGTCAACAAGGTGGGGGTCTGGTCCGCGGCCGACCGGACCGACTGGTTCGCCGATGACGCGGAGACCCTCGTGCACTGGCGGGAGCGGCCCGCCGGCCAGCACATCGAGCTCGGCATCGCGGAGACCAACCTGGCCGGGCTGCTCGGCGAGCTCGGCGCGACCTGGTCCCGCTGGGGCGAGCCGCTGCTGCCGATCGGCGTGCTGTACGACCCGTTCGTCGGCCGCGCCCTCGAGCCGTGGTCGTTCGGGATCTACGCCGGCGGCCAGTCGATCCTCGTCGGCACCCCGTCCGGCGTGTCGCTGGCCCCGGAGGGCGGCGCGCACCAGTCGGTGATCACCCCGTCGATCGGCCTTGAGCAGCCGGGCTGCGTCAGCTACGAGCCGGCCTTCGCGCTCGACGCGGAGTGGGCGCTGCTCGCCTGCCTGGCCCGGCTCGGCCGCCCGGACGGGCAGCTCGGCCTACCTGCGGCTGTCCACCCGCCCGGTCGACCAGACCCTGGCCGCGGTTCCCGCCGATCCCGCCGCCCGGGAGCGCCGCCGGCGCCAGGTCGTCGCGGGCGGCTACCTGCTCCGCCGCGCCGCAGCGCGGCCCCGGACGTCACGATCGCCGCCATGGGCGTCCTGCTGCCCGGAGGCGCTGGCCGCCGCGCGAGCGGCTGGCGGCGCCGGGCGTGGCCGCCGACGTCGTCTGCGTCACCAGCCCGGACCTGCTCTTCCGCGCGCTGCGGGCCCGCCAGGGCCACGGCGAGGCCCCCGTCTGGATCCTCGACCAGGCGTTCCCCGCCGACCGCGCCGCCCCGCTCGTCACCGTCCTCGACGGCCACCCGCACACCCTCGCGTTCCTCGGCGGCGATCAACCAGGTCCCCGCCGTGACGCTCGGCGTCACGCAGCTTCGGCCAGTCGGGCGACCTCGACGACGTCTACCGCTACCACGGCATCGACGCCGACAGCATCGTCCGCGCCGCCCTGGACATCACCCGCGCCTAGCACCGCGTTCCCGGGCGCGGGACGGGGCGGTCAACGAGCCGCCTCGGGCGCCTGCTGGCCGGCGGTTTCCAGGGAAGCCGCACCCGTTCGGAGTCACCGTCTGGATGTTCTCTTGAATTTGATCTTCTACCCCGCGTGGCGGGGTTCCGCTGGGGGATCTAGAGGGTGCAGCATTGCTTCCGGATCGAGAGCGGAGGGACGGGAACATGGCGGACCCGCGGGTGCTGGGGATCGTGCTGGCGGGCGGCGCGGGGACGCGACTGGCGCCGCTGACGGACGACCGGGCCAAGCCCGCGGTGCCGTTCGGCGGGGTGTACCGGCTGGTGGACTTCGCGCTGTCCAACCTGGCCAACTCCAGCATCAGGAAGATCTGCGTGCTCACGCAGTACAAGAGCCACAGCCTGGACCGGCACATCTCGGTCACCTGGCGGATGAGCGACCTGCTCGGCAACTACGTGACGCCGGTGCCTGCCCAGCAGCGGCTCGGGCGCGCACTGGTACAGCGGCTCGGCGGACGCGATCTTCCAGTCGATGAACCTGATCAACGACGAGAAGCCCGGACATCGTGGTGGTCGTCGGCGCCGACCACGTGTACCGGATGGACCCGCGGCAGATGATCGCGCAGCACGTGGAGCACGGGGCGGGCGTGACCGTGGCGGCGATCCCGGTGTCGCGGCAGGACGCGAAGGCGTTCGGCATCGTGGGCGTGGGCGCCGACGGGCGGACGATCGAGAAGTTCCTGGAGAAGCCCGCCAACCCGCCGACGATCCCCGACTCGCCCGAGGAGTCGTTCGCGTCCATGGGCATCTACGTGTTCGACACCAAGGTGCTCGTCGACGTGCTGCACGCGGACGCGGCGGACGAGTCGTCGCGGCACGACATCGGCGGGAACATCATCCCGGCGCTGGTGCGCGACGGCGCGGCGCAGGCGTACGACTTCCTCGACCAACGACGTGCCCGGCGCGACCGAGCGGGACTGCGGCTACTGGCGCGACGTCGGCACCATCGACGCCTACTTCGACGCGCACATGGACCTGCGCACCGTCGAGCCGATGTTCAACCTCTACAACGACCGCTGGCCGATCCTCACCCACATGGACCCGCTGCCGCCGGCCAAGTTCGTGCACGACAGCGGCGACCGGGTGGGCCGGGCGATCGACTCGCTGGTGTCCAACGGCGTGATCGTCTCCGGCGGCCTCGTCCGCGCAGTCCGTGCTGTCGCCCGGGGTGCGGGTGAACTCCTGGTCCACCGTCGACCGCGCGGTGCTGCTGCACAACGTGATCGTCGGGCGGCACGCGGAGATCAGGGACGCGATCATCGACAAGAACGTCGTCGTGCCCGAGGGGCGTCAAGGTCGGCGTCGACAAGGAGCACGACCTGGCCCGCGGGTTCGTGGTCTCCCCCGGCGGCATCACCGTGGTCGGCAAGGGACAGGTAGGTAACCCGTGACCAGTCGTCCGCGTGAAGGTAGCGCTGCTGACGCGGGAGTACCCGCCGGAGGTGTACGGCGGGGCGGGCGTGCACGTGGAGTACCTGGCCCGCGCGCTGTCCGGCCTGGTCGACCTGACCGTGCACTGCCAGGGGGCGCCGCGGGACACCGCGGTGGCGCACCAGGCGTGGCCCGATCTTGCGCGACGCGGCGCTGAGGGTGTTCTCCGCCGACCTGTCCATGGCGGACGCGGCGGCCGGCGCCGACCTGGTGCACTCGCACACCTGGTACGCCAACCTCGCCGGGCACCTCGCGTCGCTGCTGTACGGGATACCGCACGTCGCCACGGTGCACTCGCTTGAGCCGCTGCGGCCGTGGAAGGCCGAGCAGCTCGGCGGCGGCTACGCGCTGTCGTCCTGGGCGGAGCGGGTGGCGCTGGCGGCGGCGGCGGCGGTGGTCGCGGTGTCCGACGGGATGCGCTCCGATGTCCTGTCGGTCTACCCGGAGATCTCCCCCGAACGGGTGCGGGTGATACGCAACGGCATCGACACCACCGAGTACGCGCCGGACCCGGCGACGGACGTCCTCGCCAAGCACGGCATCGACCCGTCGCGGCCGTACGTGATCTTCGTGGGGCGGATCACCCGGCAGAAGGGCGTGCCCGTGCTGCTGCGGGCGGCGGCCTCGCTCGATCCCTCGGCGCAGCTGGTGCTGTGCGCGGGGGCGGCCGACACGCCCGAACTCGGGCCGGAGGTCTCGACCCTCGTGGCCGGGCTGCAGTCGTCGCGGTCCGGGGTGATCTGGATCCCCGAGATGCTGCCCAAGGCGGAGATCATCCAGCTGCTGACGCACGCGCTCGCGTTCGTGTGCCCGTCGGTGTACGAGCCACTCGGGATCGTCAACCTGGAGGCGATGGCGTGCTCGACCGCAGTCGTGGCATCGCGGGTCGGCGGCATCCCCGAGGTGGTCGACGGGGGCGTGACCGGGCTGCTCGTCCCGCCGGACGACCCGGCGTCGCTGGCGGACGCGCTTAACCTGCTGCTGCGCGACCCCGGCCGGGCGGCAGCGATGGGACTGGCCGGGCGGGAGCGGGCGGTGACGGAGTTCTCCTGGGACGCGGTCGCGGCGCAGACCGCGGCCCTGTACGCCGAGCTGTCCCGCGGCGAGTCACCGTCAGCCGGTGCCTGATTGGCCGGTACTGGGCCAGCCGATGCTTGGGTTAGCCAGCGCCTAGATAGCCGGTGCCTGGTTAGCCGATGCGGGCGGCGAGGAGGCAGGCGTCGTCGCCGGTGTCGGAGACGGCGCTGGCCAGGATGCGGGCCGCGTGCACGCCCAGGTCGGGGTCGGCGGGAACCGCGGCCGCGGCGAACTCGGCGAGCGCGTCGCTGATCGAGGCGGCCCGGCGCTCGATGAGCCCGTCGGTGTAGAAGAGCAGCGTGTCCTCGCTGCGCAGCTGCAGGCACAGCTGCTCGTAGCCGGCGTCGAGCTCCACTCCGAGCAGCATGCCCTCGGGCATCGGCTGCACGGTCGCGGTCCCGCCGCGGACCAGGACCGGGGGCAGGTGCCCGGCCCTGGCCCAGCGGAGCACCCGGCTGCGCGGGCTGTACCTGCCGCAGATCACGGTGCCGGTGACGCCCTCGGCGAACAGGCACGTCGCGTAGTTCAGCTTGCCGATCAGCTCGCCGGGGTCGGCGCCGGTCGCGGCAAGGCCGCGCAGGGCGTTGCGCACCGTGACCATGCCGGTCACGGCCTCGATGCCGTGGCCCGCGATGTCCCCGACCACGAGCAGCAGGTCACCGCCGGGGAGCTTGAGCACGTCGTACCAGTCCCCCGCCGCGAGGGAACCGGGCCTGGCCGGAAGGCACCGGACCGCTATGTCGACGCCGGCGGCGGCGATCAGGCGGACGCCCGACGGCATGAGCGTTCCTGGCAGGGAGGCGCCGCCCTTGGCGGCCACCGTCGTCATTCACCGGCACCGTTCGCTACTCGACGTGACATTCCATGCACGCTACCACCGTGCCTGGAAATTTCCTCGGCTAACGATGAGGTATATCCGAAAGAGATCTTTGACGGGTACCGGAATTCAAGTACTCAATCCGGCGTGCACGTGCCAATGCATTGCCCGGCGTGCACGCGCTAGAATGCAATTGCATTTGCTATCTCCTGCGCCCTAGCCTGCCCTGGCGGTCAGTTGGCCCGCTAGCCGCGCTTGCGGGCTCGCGAGCCGCTCCTTCGCCACCGTGGAACGGGTTTCTGCTCGAACCTGCGGATGAGCGCCGAATAAGGCGGCCCGGTGCGCGCCTTCGCCCCCGCCATTAGTCTCCGCCGCGCTGCCGCACGCCTTAGCGAAGGCCTCCCGGGCTCCCGTTGCCAGTACCGCGCTGCGGCGTGCTCGCCAGAACAAGTCCGATCTGGTTGATCCAACTCCGTCACTTCTTGCTGTTATCCAATTGCATTGACGGTTATCCAGCTCATTCTGTGGAACTCGGCTTCGCGGTTATGCTGCTCGGCTTCCCAGGTGAGGCGGCTGGCGTGGATTTCCCGGGGGTGTCGGCTGGTCAGGGCGAGATGCGTCAAATCGGGCGGCGATGAGGACGCGGCGGAGCTTGCCGGGCATGCCGGCGGTGGACGGGCGGGCATGGCTCCAGGCCCGCAGCACCGCACCTGACAGGCCCCAGCCACCCCTAAAACGGCGAAAGTCGGGTGTTTTAGATTAAGTGTGGTGACTCAATCCTTTCGCGAAAAAGGCCATCTTTCGCGCAGACGCGTAAATTTAACACAACAGGCCACGTGAGTGAATAAGCCTCACTATCTGGACTTGCAGCCGATGAATTTCCCCGTAGTCGGTTTCGTACCGGATCACTGGGTAGCAGCGACGCCTATCACACAAACCAGATCCGGGACCCGAGATGCGCAGGGTCCGGACACAAGCAGAACTTCTGAACGGCACAGCCGACGGGTGACTCGACGGACACCGTTCAGATAGGAGGCAGAAATGAAAGGCAGCATGCGAGCCGCCGCCGCGATCGGCATTGGCTACGTGCTCGGCCGCAACCGGAGATTCCGCACCGCGGTCGTGGTGGCAGCCGGGATGACCGTCGGCGGTACGACCGTCGGCAACCTGGCCCTGAAGCGGGGCATGAAGATGCTCGGCTCCACCGAGGCGATCCAGAAGGTGGCACCGCAGCTTGGCGACCTCGCCGACATTGTGCGCGGCGACCTGGTCGCCGCGGGCAAGGCCGCCGCGACCGCCGCGGTCACCAGCCAGCTTGACTCGCTGACCGGCTCGCTTCACGACCGCGCGGAGCGCCTGCGCAACCCCGCGGCCACGGTAGCCGAAGGCGCGGAAGAGGCGACCGAGGCGGGCCGGACCGTGGCCAGCACCGGGAGCCGGGCAGCGACAGGTGCCGCCAAGGGCGCGGGCAACGCGGCCGGGGGCACCACCCGGCGGTTGGCCGGGCGCGGCCGGGCGGCGGAACCAGAGGCGGACGAGGCCGAGGTAGACGACGACTACGAGGACGACGACTACGAGGACGACGACCGGGCGGACGACGACCGGGCGGACGAGCGGCACAGGTAGACGAGACGGACGAGGTAGACGAGCCGGACGAGGCGCCCGCCCCACGGCGCACGACCACGCGCCGCAGGTCCCCGGTCACCCGGGCGAGGGGATGAGCGGGATGGCGCAAGCGGAGAGCAACGGGCCGACGGACCGGCTCAAGGCAGCGGCGGGCGGCCTGGTCGGCGCACTCGCCGAGCGAGCCATGTCGTCGGTGCGCGACCGGGTGGAGTCCACCACGGGACGGCTCACCGACTACGTGGAGGGCGACGGTGGACCTGGCCTGATGGCCGCGGTCACCGGCGCGAAGGGCCTGGCCGAGGGCAAGAGCCCGGGACGGGCGGCACTCAGCGCGGGCTTTGCGGGGCTGAAGGAGAAGGTGTCCGGCGTCTTCGGCAAGGGCAAGGGCAAGAGCGGCGGCCGGCAAAAGCTGAAGTTCACCAACATCGTCGAGTCCATCGAGGTGGGCGTCCCCGTCACGCTGGCCTACAACCAGTGGACCACCTACCACGACTTCCCCACCTTCACGAAGAAGGTGGAGAACGCCGAGCCAGGCGACGAGAACAAGAAGGTCAACTGGAAGGCGCAGGTCTTCTGGTCGCACCGGGAGTGGGAGGCCACGATCATCGACCAGCGGCCCGACGAGCGCATCATCTGGCGCTCCAAGGGCCAGAAGGGTCACGTCGACGGGGCGGTGACGTTCCACGAGCTGACCCCCAACGCTCACCAGGATCGTGGTGGTCCTTGAGTACCACCCGCAGGGCATGTTCGAGCGCACCGGGCAACCTCTGGCGGGCCCAGGGCCGACGCGTCCGGCTGGAGCTCAAGCACTTCCAGCGGCACGTCATGGCCCACGCGCTGCTCACCCCGACGACGTCGAGGGCTGGCGCGGGGTGATCGAGGACGGCGAGGTCGTCAAGGACCACGAGACCGTGCTCGACGAGGAAGCCCGCGAGCAGGGCGAGAGAGCCCGGCCGACTCGGCCGGTGCCGATGACGCTGATCGGCCGACGCGGAAGCGGAGGAGCGCACGCCGGACGACGAGCTCTCGGATGAGGAGCTCGCGGACGAGGAAGCCCGAGAAGAGCGCGCCCGGGGACGAGGACGTCGAGGACGCTGACGAGGGACCGACCCGGCGACCGCCGTCGAGCGCTGGCCCGCGGCGGAAGCAGCGGGCCGCGCCCGCGCGCGCCCGTCAGGGCGCGGCGCCGCGGCGGAGCGTCATGACGCGCCGCCGCGGAGGCGCGCCGGCCTACGAACGCAAGCGACGGAAGGAGTTAGGCAATGACCACCGCAACGCAGCCAGGGGGCGGAACTCGGCCCGGCCGCAGCCGTCCGGGCTGGCCGACGTCATCGACACGATCCTGGACAAGGGGCTCGTGATCGACGCGTACGTGCGGGTGTCGCTGGTCGGCATCGAACTCCTGACGATCGACGCCCGCGTCGTGATCGCCAGCGTCGACACCTACCTGCGGTTCGCCGAGGCGGTCAACCGGCTCGACATCTCGCAGGAGAAGGAGGGCCTGCCCGGGCTCGTCGGCGGCCTGGAGGAGGGTGGCGCGCGGCACAAGACGAAGGGCGTCCTTGATGCGGCGGGTGACAAGCTCCACGAGTTCACGGACAGCCGGAACGGGACAAGGAGCGCGCCGGGCGGCGTTCCCGCAACAGGGAGGACGGCTGACATGACCGCGCAGACGGAAGACAGGCAGACAGGGGACGGCCGCACCGGCGTCTACGTGTACGGGATCCTGCCGGGCGACATCGAGGTCGAGCCCGGGGCGCCCGGCGTAGGCGACCCGCCCGGCGAGGTCAGGGTCGTTCGCTACCGTGACCTCACAGCGCTGGTCAGCGACGTGGACCTGGACCGCCCGCTCGGCCGGGCCGAGGACCTGTTCACGCACGAGGAACTGCTCGACTCAAGCGCCGCCGAAGTGGCCGTGCTGCCGCTGCGCTTCGGTGCGGTGCTGGCAAGCGACGACGCGGTGGCCGACGAGCTGCTCGGCCCGCACTACGACGAGTTCTCCGCGGCCCTGCAGCAGCTCGACGGACACGCCGAGTACGTCGTCAAGGGCCGCTACGTCGAGCCCGCGGTGCTCGGCGAGGTCCTCGAGGAAAACCCCGAGGCGGCGCGGCTCGGCCAGCAGATCAGCGGCGGGGACCCGGACGCCACCCGCGACCAGCGGATACGGCTCGGCGAGATCGTCACCGCCGCGATCGAGGCCAGGCGCCAGGCCGACACGGGCGCCCTCGGCGACGCGGTGGCCGAGCAGGTCACCGCCAGCGTGGTCCGGCCGCCCACACACGAGCTCGACGCCGTTCACGCCGCCTTCCTCGTCGAGACGGGCAAGGCAGAGGCGCTGCGGCAGGCGGTCGAACAGCTCGCTGAGCAGTGGGGGGACCGGATGAACCTGCGGCTGATCGGCCCGCTCGCCGCCTACGACTTCGTCGGTAGCGGCGCCCCGGCCGGGAACTGAGGCGAGATGGGGCTGCTAACCCTGCCGTTCCGGCTCCCGTTCCTGCCCGTCCAAGAAGTCATCGAGCTCGGGGAGCTCTTTCAGGAAGAGGCGGAACGGCAGCTGCGCGACCCCGCCAGGATCAGGCGTGACCTTGACGAGGCGCAACGGCGCTATGAAGCCGGCGAGATCTCAGAAGAAGAGTTCATCCAGATCCAGGACGAGCTCGCAAGCACTCTGGTCACGGAGGTCGCTCCCCCCTCCGTGGCGGCGAGCGACGACAGGAGCTGATCGACATGGCTGAACGACATTCCGGTACGAACACCGGTGCTGACGTGGCGGAGGAACAGCCGCGGCTGTCCGCCGCCGAGGCCGGCGGGAAGGGCTGCTGCAGGTCCGGCTCACCGGGAAGGACCGGAAGGCGTCTCCGGGTGCAGCGGTCGCAGGACGGATGGCTGGTCACCGTCGACGTGGTCGAGGACCGCCGGATCCCGTCATCGACGGACATCCTGTCCACGTACGAGACCGAGATCGACGGCGACGGCGAACTGCTGTCCTACCGGCGGGTCCGGCGGTACTGCGCGTGGCCTCGCCGACGACGGGGACGGCTGAGATGACCGCCGGCAGACTTCGCCCATGCCCGGCGCGGCGCGGCGCAGCGCTACGGCTCTGGGACGGGGCCGCGACCAGCAGCGGGCGGCAGCCCACGAACCTCGGCGACATCCTGGAGCGCGTGCTCGACAAGGGCCTGGTGATCGCCGGCGACATCCAGGTCAACCTGCTCGACATCGAGCTGCTCACGATCAAGCTCCGGCTGGTGATCGCCTCGCTCGAAACCGCCAAGGAGGTCGGCATCAACTGGTGGGAGAACGACCCGTGGCTGAGCGCGGACGCCGGGCGGCGCGCTTTGCCAGGGAAATCCGCGCGCGGGGAAGTGGATGACGGGGACGAGCCGAGTCGGGAAGCGAATCGCCGGCCTGCGTGCCAGACGCCGCGCGAGACTGCGAGGGGGACAATGAGCGAGGACACCGGGGTCTGGACGTACGCGATCACCGAGGACGGCCACCTTGGCGCGGGAGGTCTTTCCCGGCTCACCGGCGTCGGCGAGGCGAAGGTGCGCACCTCGCCGTCCTGCGGGCTGACCGCGCTGGTCAGCGACGTGGCCTGGCGGAGTTCGGCGAAGCGGCGCTGCGCGAGAACCTGGAGAACCTGGACTGGCTGGACGAGGTCGCGCGGGCGCACCACTACGTCATCGACGCCGCCGCGCGGCTGTTCCCGCTGCTGCCGGTCAGGCTCGCCACCGTCTACAGCGGTGACGCCGCCGTGTCCGCTGCCCTCGCCGAGCACAACGGCCAGCTGCTCGACGTGCTGCGCCGCGTCGGCGGCCGCGTTGAATGGGGCGTCAAGGCGTACCCGGCTCAGGAACCGGAGGCGGCGCCTGAATCAGGCAAGCCAGAGTCGGATAAGGGAGGCACCGCCCGGCAGCGGGGAACCTCGCCGGCAAGGGTGCGGGCGAGGACGCGGGGGCCGGGAGGCGGCGCCGGGCTGGCATACCTCAAGCGACGGCGCACCCAGCTCACCGCGGCCAGGGAAGCCAAGGCCACCGCGGTGAACGCCGTGCGGGCCGTGCACGCGGACCTGACGGCCAAGGCCACCGACACAAGGCTCTACCCGGCGCAGGCCGCCCAGCTCAGCGGTGTCCGGCAGCCGATGCTGCTCAACGCCGCCTACCTGCTTGACCCGGGCGACGCGTGACCTTCACCGCGGCGGTCGCGGGCGCCGCGACCGCGCACCGAGCTGCGGATCGAGCTGACCGGCCCGTGGCCGCCGTACTCCTTCGCCGGCGAGCTGATGACGGACACTGACCTCGCCGGCACCTCCGGGGCTATCCCGCGGAGCGGGTGTCGCTCGTCGACCTGCTTGACCGGGTCCTCGCCCGCGGCGTAGTGGTGACCGGCGAGATCACGCTGTCCATCGCGGAGGTCGACCTCGTCGTGATCTCGCTGCGCGCGCTCCTCACCTCGGTCAGCGCCCTGGTGGGATCAGAGCCGGAGGGAACAGCGAGCTGAGCCAGACGGGACAAGAGGAACGGGCAGTGCCAGCGGATCCGGTACCGGCTGGACGCCGACGACGACCCTCGGGCGGCGGAGCGGGGACTCGCCACGCTTGTGCTCACGATCGTGGAGCTGCTACGGCAGCTGATGGAACGGCAGGCACTGCGCCGCGTCGACGACGGGACCGTCACCGACGAGCAGGCCGAGCGGATCGGCTACACGCTGATGCGGCTTGAGGAGCGGATGAACGAGCTGCTCGACGAGTTCGGCCTCGAGCCGAGGACCTGAACATCGACCTCGGCCCCCTGGGCCCCCTCCTCGACACCCGATGACGCGTATTCCAGCGGATGATGAGGGCCAGGATGCCGCCTAGGGCGGCCACGCCGGTGACCAGCCACGTGATGTAGTCGTTGATCACGCCGGACTGGAAGCGGCGGAAGGCGGTCGTGAGGCCCGTGCCCGGCTCGTAGCCCCTGTGCAGCAGTGGGAGGCGGCGCCAGTAGAGGGCGGCCAGGGCCAGCAGGATCGCGCCCGCGACCGAGCACAGGGCGGTGATGACCGACGCGGCCGTCACGTCCGCCGGGGCCTGGGGGTACAGGGCCGCCGGGTGGGCGGTCCGCACGCCGTCTCAGACCAGGGACGCGTAGGCGCGCTGGTCCTGGAAGCGGACCGCCGCCGACTCCAGGGCGGCGGCCCACCGGGGGGTCATCGCCAGGATGCCCGCGGCCAGGCCAAGGGCGACCAGGACGCACGGCGGGACGAGCATCGTCAGCGGGGTGCGCTGCCTGCCGGACTCGGTCTCGCCCGTCTCCTCGTTCGCCTCGGCCGCCATCCCCCGGGTCCTCCCCCGGCGGGTCGCCGAGCCCGTAGAAGACGCCGCCCGCCACCCGGAGCACCGCCCCGGCCGTGAGCACCGTGCAGCCGCAGAAGACCGCCGCCAGCCACGGGCCGCCGGCGACGCTGTCCGCGCTGTCGGTGATCCAGCCCTTGCCGAGGAACGTGCCGAACGGCGGCAGTTCGGCCAGACCGAGCGCGGCCAGCGTGAACGCGACCCCGGTGATGCGCAGGTGCTTGCCCCGGCCGTGCAGCCACGACTCGTTGACCGAGTGCAGCCGGTGCAAGACGATGCCCGCGCCGAGGAACAGCGCCCCCTTCACGAACGCGTGGCTGAGCACGGACAGCGCCGCGCCGGCCAGGCCGAGCGGGGTGAGCAGCGCGAACCCGGCGAGGAACATCCCGGCGTGGCTGATCGTGGAGAACGCGAGCAGCCGCTTGATGTGCCGCTCACGGAAGCAGTACAGCGCACCGACGACGGCGGTGAGCACGCCGAGGGCGAGAAACACGTGCGAGATCGCGGCCCGGTGGCCGAGCGCGGCGCCGAACACCGACCAGTACACCCGGGCGATCCCGTACAGGCCGAGCTCGACCATCACGCCCGAGAACAGCACGCAGACGGGTGTCGGGGCGACCGCGTGCGCGTCGGCGAGCCAGAAGTGGAACGGCACGATCGCCGACTTGACCAGCAGCCCGGTGATGATCAGCAGGAACGCGATCGTGACGAGGCCGTCCGGCCCGTGATTAGCGACAGAGTGGCTCGCGACGTAGCGGGCAATCTGCGCCATGTTCAGCGCGCCGGTGCGGCCGTAGATCAGCGCGATCCCGGTCAGCGACAGGTAGGCGCCCACGCTGTTGGTGATGGCGAAGTTGAGCGCGCCCTGGATCGGGCCGCGTTCCTCGGGGCGGTAGGCGGTCAGCGCGTAGGCGGAAACGCCCATCAGCTCGAACCAGACGAACAGGTCGAAGACGTCGCCGGCCAGGCAGAAGCCGGTCATGCCCGCGAGGAACGTGAGCATCAGCACGTGGAAGTACGTGCCGACCTGGGGGAAGTACCGCCAGGCGAACACGATCGAAGCGGTCGCCAGCACCGCGCCGAGGCAGGCGAGCCCGGCGTTCAGCGGGTCCGCCTGGAAGTCAATGCCGACCGCTACGCCGCCGGTCGGACGGAAGCCGGCGAACCAGTAGACGGAGCCAGAAGTCGTTTGGAAGGTCAGGACGAGGAGCATGACGGCGACGGCCACCGCGGCGGCGACCGCGATCAGGCCGCGGACCTGTCTTTTGTTCTTGAGCGGGGTGCGGGCCGCGAGCAGCGCCGCGGCGGTCAGCAGCGGCACCGCCACCGACAGCGGGAAGAGCTGGTTCATCACCCCTTAAACTCCGCGAGTTCGTGCGGGTCGAGGGTGCCGAACCGCTTGTGCGCCTGCACCGCGAACGACAGCAGCAGCGCGGTGACCGCCGCCTCGACCACGACGTCGGTGAGCGCCAGCGCCTGGACGACTGGGTCGACCGCCTTGGCGTGCGGCGAGATGTCGAAGAAGTACGGTGCCACGCCGCCGGTCACGTACCCGACGGCGAGCAGCAGCACATAGGTGGAGGACTGCACGACGATCAGGCAGACGACCTGATGGATGAGGTCGCGGCTGGTGATCATGCCGTACAGCCCGACCACGACGATCCAGGCCACCACGAGGAACGGGAACACCTGCATCAGCTGCTCCCCTCTTCCTGCCGACCCCCGCCCTCCACCCCTTAGCAGGGTCTGCTCGAGCAGCTCGCCGATGATCGCCGCGAACGCCGCCGCCACCTCGATGCCGACCAGGAAGCTGATCAGCGCGATCGTGCCCGAGGAGCTGACCGCGCCGGGGATCGTGCCAAGCGGCAGGTAGTTGAAGAGGAAGGGCAGGCTCATCGCCACGGCGGTCACGCCGACCGCGGCGAACCCGCCCGCGCCGACCGCCTCGGTCACGTCAAGGACCATGTCCGGGCTGAGCCTCCGGAACGCGATGAACTCGCCGGACAGGTAGACGAGGAAGAACGCGGTCGCCAGGATCACGCCGCCCTGGAAGCCGCCGGACGGGTTGGCCTGGGCGTGCGTGGCCAGCCACCAGCCGATGAGGGCGGTGGGGCCGACGAGCAGCAGTGAGACGATCCGGACGGCGCTGCTGGTGGCCGGAACCTGCCTTTTCGCGGCGTCCTCGGCCGGCGGGCTCTGCTCCTTCCGCTCGCCGCGCAGGCGGCGGAGCACCACGCTCATTCCGGCAGCGGCGGTGAACAGGATGAACTCCTCGCCCACGGTATCGAAACCGCGGTAGGAGAAGTTGACCGCGGACACGACGCCGGTCGCGTTCGTCTGGGCGATGACGTGCTTGAGGATCGCGGGACCGTACGGACCCGGGTAGTTACCGAAGCCGGGCAGGCCGGCGAACGCCCACAAGTAGCAGGCGACAAGGCCGGCCGCGGCGAACGCGAACAGCCACAGGCGCTGGCGCGGCGTCACCGGGTTTTCCTCACTGGGTTTTCCTCACTGCGGCTTCCTCACCTTCGCGATCGCCAGCAACAGGATGAGCGGCAGGGCGATCGCGCCGACGGCGAGCTCCGAGAGCGTCACGTCGGGCGCCTGGAAGACGAAGAACAAGATCGCGAGCAACATGCCGTAGACGCTCAGCACGAGCACGAGGCGGACCCGGTCCCTGGTGCGGACGACCAGGGTCGCGCCCGCCGCCACCAGGACCAGCACGGTGACCTGGAGGATGTCCATGACCGCGTTCGGTGTCACCGGGACTCCCCGGTGCGGGTGCTGTCGCTGTGCTCGGTGTGCTCGCCTGGGGGGTGGCCGCGCCAGTCGCCCGCCTCGCGGACGCGGATCGCCCGGATCGTCGCGTGAGAAAGGAACGGGGCCGCGGCGATCATGAAGACAAGCGCGACCACGGTCTCGCCAGTGTTCACGTCAAGGCCCTCCGTGACGAAGACCGCCAGGGCCACGAGCACCGGCGCCAGCACCGCCGCCGGGGTGACGTAGTGCAGCCTGGCGTACGTGTCGGGCATCACCGCCACGCCGACAGCGGAGGCGGCCACGGTCAGCACAGCCAGGGCCAGCAGCACGTCGGTGATGACCTCCCTGATCACCAGTCAGTACCTCCTGTCACAGCCAGCGCTCAAGCGCGCGGACGAACACCAGGCCGCTGCCGAACAGCAGCAGCGCGAGAATCACGGGGAACTCGAACAGACTCGGCCGCTTGAACCCCTCGGCGAGCAGCGCGAACACCATCACGGCGACCGAGGTGATGAGCTCGAACCCGATCACCGCGTCGGCCAGGGTGCCGCGGGCGATGGTGATCCCGGCGGGCACCAGCGCTATGAGCATGGCGGCCGCGGCGATGACGAAACTGGTCACCGTTCCTCCACCAGCTGATGGGTGATCATGACGTCGCGCTCTGGGTCGATGCCGAGGACGAACTCGTTCGGGGCCAGGCTGCGGGCACCGGTCAGCAGCACCCGGCGGGTCACGCCGAGCGGCGTGTCGTCGCCATACCGGACGGGCAGCTCGCGGAAGCGGCCGCGGGGCAGCGGCGCCTTGGTGAACAGGCCGGCGGCGAGTGCGGCGAAGACCATGAAGGTTTGCTGAACGACCTGGCCCGGCAGGACGAGCGCCCGGACGAGCCACGCCGCCCTGATCCGCAGCCGCAGCTCCGCCTGATCACAGGCGATCTCGGCGGCCAGCGCCGCGACCGCCGCCAGGCCGGCGCCACGAGCAGTTCGTCGGACTCAAACGAGTCGTCGACCGCCACCCACAGCGACATCAGCAGCACCCACCAGGCGAACCAGGTGGCCACCCGGCGGTACCGGGTGACGCTGGCCGGCCGGTGCGCTGGACGACGCCTGCGCGGCTCGCCGACCAGCGGACCGGTTACCCGCCCGTCGCGCTGCCCGGCATCCCCGCCTCGGTCTTGCTTGGCCATGCGCTGGCGTCTTCCCTGGCCAGGTACGGGCAAACTTCCGCTTACCTAGGGGTCGGTAACGCCTCCCGCGCATCACTTGAGACGCTTGAGAGGGGGCCGCGCACCTGGCGGGACTGCGTCTCGCGGGGCGGCGTCGACGGGACGGTGTTTGGCGAGCTGGAGCGAAGGTAACTACCGGCGTAGCGAAAGGGGGCGAGAACACCGATGGGCGTGCGGACCTGGATCGAAGGGTGGCCGGCGTACCGGCAGGTCACCGGCACCGACCCGTTCGGGCGGGGCGCGGCGGTCAAGAGCGCGGCCAGCTCAGCGGCTGACCGCACGCACCGCGACCGCCGACCAGGTCGTCAAGTCGATCTGCCCGTACTGCGCGGTCGGCTGCGGGCAGAACGTCTACGTCGAAGACGACAAGGTCACCCAGATCGAGGGCGACCCCGACTCGCCCGATCAGCCGCGGCCGGCTGTGCCCGAAGGGCTCGGCGAGCCTGCAGCTGCACGACCGGCGCGGCCCGCGCGATACCAGGTGCTCTACCGGCGCCCGTACGCGCACCGACTGGGAGGACGCTCGGCCTCGACACGGCGATGGACATGATCGCCGACCGGGTCATCGAGGCCCGCCGTGACGGCTGGCAGTGGGACGTCGACGGCAAGCGGGTCCGGCGCACGCTCGGCTTCGCCACCCTCGGCGGCGCGACGCTCGACAACGAGGAGAACTACCTCATCAAGAAGCTGTTCACCGCGCTCGGCGCGATCCAGATCGAGAACCAGGCGCGCATATGACACAGCTCCACCGTCCCCGGTCTGGGGACTCGTTCGGTCGCGGCGGCGCCACCACGTTCCAGCAGGACCTGCAGAACTCCGACTGCATCGTCATCGAGGGCTCCAACATGGCCGAGTGCCATCCGGTCGGCTTCCAGTGGGTCATGGAGGCGAAGGCGCGCGGCGCGACGGTCATCCACGTCGACCCGCGCTTCACCCGGACGAGCGCGCTGGCCGACCTGCACGTGCCGCTGCGCGCCGGCACGCGACATCGCGTTCCTCGGCGGCCTCATCAACTACGTCCTCGAGCAACGAGCAGTACTTCCGCGAGTACGTCGTGGCCTACACGAACGCCGCCGACGATCCTCGCGCGAGGACTTCCGCGACACCGAGGACCTCGACGGCCTGTTCTCCGGCTTCGACGCCGAGCAGCGGACCTACGACCACGCGAGCTGGCAGTACGAGGGCGCCGAGGTGCAGGCCGCTCGGCGAGCGGGACAGCGGCACGAGGACCGGGCCGGCGCGGTCGCGCGCAGACAGGCGCGCGGCGAGGCGCACGGCTCAGGCGGCGCGCACGTCGGCGAGCCGACGGACCGACCCGACGCTGCAGCATCCGCGCTGCGTGTTCCAGATCCTGAAGCGGCACTTCGCCCGCTACACGCCGGAGATGGTCGAGCGAGGTCTGCGGCGTGCCCGCGGACGATCTTCCTGCGGGTCTGCCGAGGCTGATCACGCGAGAACTCGGGCCGGGAGCGCACCACCGCGTTCGTCTACGCGGTCGGCTGGACGCAGCACACCGTCGGCGTGCAGTACATC
Source organism: uncultured Actinomycetota bacterium (assembly GCA_963735315.1). Classification (GTDB taxonomy): domain Bacteria; phylum Actinomycetota; class Actinomycetes; order Streptosporangiales; family Streptosporangiaceae; genus Trebonia. The sequence continues at coordinate 91,311 of CAVTKQ010000031.1, read as the reverse complement.
CGCACCGCGCGTCGATCCTGCAGCTGCTGCTCGGCAACATCGGCCGGCCCGGCGGCGGCATCCTGGCGCTGCGCGGGCACGCGTCGCATCCAGGGCTCGACCGACATCCCGACGCTGTTCAACCTGCTGCCCGGGCTACATCCCGATGCCGCACGCGCACACAGCACGAGGACCTCGACGCGTTCATCGCGGCCGAGGCGCCGACGAAGGGCTTCTGGGCGCAACATGCGCGCCTACGTCGTCAGCCTGCTCAAGGCGTGGTGGGGCGACGCCGCCACCGCCGAGCAACGACTTCTGCTTCGACTACCTGCCGCGCCTCACCGGCGACCACTGCACCTACGACGACCGTGCTGGACGCAGATCGACGGGCACGTGCAAGGGCTACTTCCTGATGGGCGAGAACCCGGCGGTCGGCTCGGCGAACGGCAAGCATGCAGCGGCTCGGCATGGCCAAGCTCGACTGGCTGGTCGTCCGCGACTTCTCGCTGATCGAGAGCGCGACGTTGTGGAAGGACGGGCCGGAGATCGAGACCGGCGAGCTGCGCACCGAGGACATCGGCACCGAGGTGTTCTTCCTGCCGGCCGCCGCGCACACCGAGAAGGACGGCACGCTTCACCAACACCCAGCGGCTGCTGCAGTGGCACCACAAGGCCGTCGAGCCGCCGGGCGACGCGCGCAGCGACCTGTGGTTCATCTACCACCTCGGCCGGCGGATCCGCGAGAAGCTGGCCGGCTCGACCGACGCGATGGACCGGCCCGGTGCTCGACCTGACCTGGGACTACCCGACCGAAGGGACCGCAGCGCCGAGCCCGACGCCGAGGCGGTGCTCGCGCGAGATCAACGGCTGGGACGCCGACGGCAAGCCGCTGTCGGCGTACACCGAGCTCAAGGACGACGGCTCGACCGCGTGCGGCTGCTGGATCTACTGCGGGCGTCTACGCCGACGGCGTCAACCAGGCCGCGCGCCGCAAGCCCGGCGGCGAGCAGAGCTGGGTCGCGCCCGAGTGGGGCTGGGCGTGGCCGGCGAACCGGCGCATCCTCTACAACCGGGCCTCGGCCGACCCCGACGGCAAGCCGTGGAGCGAGCGCAAGGCCTACGTCTGGTGGGACGAGCGACGAGGGCAAGTGGACCGGGCCACGACGTCCCCGACTTCGACGCGCGACAAGCGCGCCCGACTACGAGCCGCCCGACGGACGCGACCGGGCCCGACGCGCTCGGCGGGCACGCGACCCGTTCATCATGCAGGCCGACGGCAAGGCGTGGCTCTTCGCGCCGGCCGGGCTGGCCGACGGGCCGCTGCCGACGCACTACGAGCCGCAGGAGTCGCCGTTCGCCAACCCGCTGTACGGCCAGCAGCGCAACCCGGCGCGGCAGCTCACCGACGCCAGCGACGGACAACCTGTACCAGCCCAGCGGCGGCGACGCCGGCGACGACGTCTTCCCGTACGTCGCGACGACCTACCGGCTGACCGAGCACCACACCGCGGGCGGCATGAGCGGTGGCTGCCGTACCTCGTCGGAGCTGCAGCCGGAGATGTTCTGCGAGGTCTCGCCGGAGCTCGCGGCCGAGCGCGGCCTCGAGCACGGCGGCTGGGCGACGATCGTCACGGCGCGCAGCGCGATCGAGGCGCGCGTGCTCGTGACCGAGCGGATCGCGCCGCTGACGCGTCGCAGGGCCGGACGCTCCACCAGGTCGGGCTGCCGTACCACTGGGGGCCGAACGGCACTGCGACCGGCGACGCGGCCAACGACCTGCTCGCAGCTCGCGCTCGACCCGAACGTGCACATCCAGGAGGTCAAGGCGTTCGACCTGCGACATCCGGCCCGGCCGCCGGCCGCGCGGGCCGGCGCGGCGCGCGCTCGTCGACGAGTACCGGCAGCGGGCCGGGATCACCGAGCAGACCGGGACGGAGCCATGACCGTGATACGACGTGCGATCCCGCGCGACGCGACGGATGGACGCGACCGATCAGCCGCGGATCGGCTTCTTCACCGACACCACGCGTCTGCATCGGCTGCAAGGCCTGCGAGGTCGCGTGCAAGGAGTGGAACGGCGTGCCCGACGACGGGCTGCAGCTCACCGGCATGTCGTACGACAACACCGGCGGCCTCGGCGCGGACACCTGGCGGCACGTCGCGTTCATCGAGCAGCAGCGAGCCGGAGATCACGCACGGTCACGGCGGCGACGCCGAGCGAGGGCTGCGCTGGCTGATGGCGTCGCGACGTCTGCAAGCACTGCACGCACGCCGCCTGCCTCGACGTCTGCCCGACCGGCGCGCTGTTCCGCACCGAGTTCGGCACCGTCGTCGTGCAGGAGGACATCTGCAACGGCTGCGGCTACTGCGTCCCGGCCTGCCCGTTCGGCGTCATCGACCAGCGCAAGGACGACGGCCGCGCGTGGAAGTGCACGCTGTGCTACGACCGGCTGCGGCGCGGGCATGGAGCCGGCGTGCGCGAAGGCGTGCCCGACCGACTCGATCCAGTTCGGGCCGCTCGACGAGCTGCGCGAGCGGGCCGACGCGCGGGTCGACGCAGCTGCACGAGGCGGGCGTGGCCGAGCGCGCGGCTCTACGGCGACGACCCCGACGACGGCGTCGGCGGCGACGGCGCGTTCTTCCTGCTGCTCGACGAGCCCGAGGTCTACGGGCTGCCGCCCGATCCGGTCGTGACGACGCGTGACCTGCCGGCGATGTGGCGGCACGCCGGCGCGGCGCCGCGGCGCTCGCCGCCGTCGGTCGCCGTGGTCGGCGGCGAGCTCGCGGGCGGCTCGCGGCCGAGGCGGCGATGAGCGCGACGGCCGGTGGCGGCCGGCGGAAGCGGCGCGCGGCGGCGAGCAGCCGATGGTGCCGAAGGCCGAGTTCACGTCGTACTACGGCCGGCCGGTCCTCAAGGCGCCGGTCTGGGAGGCGCCGGACATCGCCGGGCTACCTCTTCCTCGGCGGGCTCGCCGGCGCGTCGTCGGTGCTCGCCGCCGGCGCGCAGCTCACCGGCCGCCCGGAGCTGCGCCGGGCGCGCGAAGGTCGGCGCGGCCGCCGCGATCGCGCTCGGTCGCTGGCCGGCGCTCGTCCACGACCTCGGCCGGCCGGCGCGGTTCGTCAACATGCTGCGGGTCTTCAAGCCGACCTCGCCGATGAGCGTCGGCTCGTGGCTGCTCGGCGGCTACGGGCCGGCCGCCGGGGTGGCCGCCGCGGCCGCGTTCACCGGGCGGCTGCCGCGGCTCGGGGCCGCCGCCACCGCGGGGGCGGCGCTGCTCGGGCCCGCCGTCGCCACCTACACCGCGGCGCTGATCGCCGACACCGCCGTGCCGGCCTGGCACGACGGGTACCGGGAGATGCCGTTCGTGTTCGCCGGGTCGGCCGCGATGGCGGCCGGCGGCCTCGGCCTGCTCGCCGCGCCGCCGGCCGAGGCCGGGCCCGCGCGGCCTGGCGCTGCTCGGCGCGGCCATGGAGACGGCCGCCGTCGAGCGGATGACCCGGCGCATCGGGATGGTGGCCGAGCCGTACCGCACGGGCCGCGGCGGCGCCTACATGCGGGCGAGCAGGGTCCTCGCCGCCGTCGGCGCGGCGGGGGCGGCGCTGTCGGGGACTCCCCTGCTGCCCGCGGGCCCGCCGCGCCGGGTCGCCGCCGCCGTCTCCGGTGCCGCCCTGCTCGGCGCGTCGGCCGCCACCCGGTGGGGCGTCTTCCACGCCGGGATGGCTTCCGCGCGCGACCCGAAGTACACCGTCATCCCGCAACGGGAGCGGCTCACCGAGCGCGCGGGCGCCGCCCAGCCCCCGCAAGTGCCGCCGCCCGCCTGAAGCCGCAGGCAATTGCGCCACGTTGGAGTTGTCAGTACCGGGCATGGCCAGGAGGATCTCGTCGAGCTTGCGCTGGGTCGCGCGCTGATGGCGTCACGTCCCGGCCGGTAGCTCGTTGACGCTGAGCACGGCTATGCCGCCCGCGGTCCACTCCAGGATGTTGAAGCAGCCGTTGTCCTGCGGGATATCGCCGGGGTCGCCCAGGCGCGGGTCCAGCGCAGCAAGCACCTCCCGGTTCACGGCGTCATGGCTCACCGCCACGACCGAACTACCGAGGAAGCGCCGGGCCAGGGCCGTCAGTCCCTGGACAGCCCGGCCGCGGACCACGGATCGCGGCTCGACCCCGGGAGCCGCGTCCACTGAGCCCCACTGAGCGACCACAGCGGCCTCCGGGGTGCCTGCCCACGGTCCGTAGTCCCGGTCCAGGAGAGAGCCATCCGTCGTCACCGTAAGGCCCGCATAAGCGGCGACCGGCTGGGCGGTCTCCCGCGCCCGGCGCAACGGACTGGCCGCCACCAGCGACGGCTGCCGCGGGCCGAGGGCCGCACCGAGGCTCACGGCCTGCCTCTGCCCCGTTTCGTCGAGCGGCGGGTCGAGCAGGCCGCGGAGCACGCCTGACTCGTTGAGTGCTGTCTGGCCGTGCCGGGCCAGGTACACCAGGGTGCGGGCATCTGTCACTGGAGGCATCTCGCCAACCTCACACTGAACCGGCGTGCTCGCCAGTTACCAAACCCGCTAGCTACCCGGTTTGCCGCCGGCCACACCACCCGACCGGGACGGCTGACCCGGCCTGCGTACGCGGGCGCCCTAGGCCCGCCGTTCGGGGCGGATTGCCAGGGTGAGGCCAATGGCGAGCAGGTAGCCGACAGCCGCGACGGCCAGCGGCAGGTGCAGCGTCATGCCCTGGCCGGCCGACCTGGAGCTGGCAAGCAGCGCGCCGAGGAGCGCGACGCCAAGTGCGCCGCCGGCCTGGCGGGCGGCGTTGAGTATGCCGCTGGCCACGCCCGCGTGCTCTCGCCCGGCGGACCCGACGACGACGGCGGTCATGGCCGGGCATCGCCAGCGAGCACATGCCGAGCAGCACCGATCCACCGGTGATCATCGCCAGCGGCGCGTCGGCCCCCGCGGTGGCGAGCAGGGCCGCGCCGGCCCGGCCAGGGCGAGTCCCGCGAGCATCGGGATCCTGGCGCCGAGCCGGGCGGTCAGCGGCCCGCTGGCCATCGAGCCGACGCCGACGGCGACGCTCATCGGCAGGATCAGCAGCCCGGTGGCCAGCGCCGACTCGTGCCGCCCCTGCTGCAGGAACAGCGACAGGCAGATCAGCGCCCCGTACAGGCACAGGTTGAACAAGACGCCGACCCCGGTCGCCACGCTGAGGTTGACCGAGCGGAACAGGCCGAGCGGCAGCATCGGGGCCTCGCGGCGGCGCTCGGCCCGCACGAGCAGCAGCCCGGCGACCACGCCGGCGCCGAGCAGCGCGTCCGGCAGCGGCGCCAGCCAGCCCTGCTCACCTGCGGTGATGAACCCGCCGGTCAGCCCGGCCAGTGAGGCGACCGCGAGGAAGAGCCCGGCCAGGTCGGTGCGGCGCGACGGGTGCGCGGCGATTCCCTGACGTGCCGGCGCAGCAGCACGACGGTCAGCGCGCAGACCGGGACGTTGACCAGGAAGATCCAGCGCCACCCGGCCACCGCGACCAGGCCGCCGCCGATCACCGGCCCGAGCGCGACGCCGAGCGAGCCCATGCCGCCCCACACGCCAAGCGCGCGGGCCCGCTGCCCCGCGTCCGGATACTGGTGCACGATCAGGGCGAGCGAGCAGGGCAGCAGCGCCGACGCGCCCAGGCCCTGGACCGCCCGCGCCGCGATCAGCGCGCCGAGCTGAGGGGGCGGCGGCGCACGCTCGCGGACCCGATGCCGAAGACGATGAGCCCGGCGGTGAACACCCGCCGCGCGCCGACCCGGTCCGCCTGCGAGCCCGCCGTCAGCATGACCGACGCCAGCGCCAGCGTGTAGGCGTCGATGACCCACTGCAGTCCGCCCACCGAGCCGCCGACCTGGCGTTGGATGTCCGGCAGGGCCACGTTCACGATCGTCACGTCAAGCTGGATGACGAAGAAGCCCAGGCACACCGAGATCAAGCCCAGGGCCTTGCGCGAACCCGGCGGTGCCGCGGTCGCCTCGCCCCGCCGGAAGTCCTGCCGCTCGGCCACGTCGCCGTGCCTGCCGGCGTGTCATCCGCGTGCCCCTTTCCCGAGTGATAGACGCGGGTGCTGAGCACACTACCCCCGGGCGCGCACTAATGCGCGACAGCCGCGTTAGATCCGAAACGGAGCGGGCAGCGGGTGGGCAGGGCCAGACACGGAACCGTGCGGAAAGGAGCACTCAGTGGAGGACCGAATCCCCGTGGAAGTCGACGTCGCCTGGGACAGCTTCCGCCAGGTGGTCAACATGACCTCGGAAGAGCTGCGCGCCTGGCTGCTTACCGAGGCGCCGGGCCCCGGCGCGTTTCCGGCCGAGCCCGACCCCGGGCTGCCCGAGCTGGGCAAGCAGGTCGTCGAGCTGCTTCGCAAGCGGAAGGTCGAGCTGACACAGCGCGACGCGGACGTGATGGAGCAGGTCGTCGACTTCGTCCTGACTCAGGAGGCACAGGGCCCCGCGGACACGGAAAACGACGACGAGTGGCGCCGGTCCCTGATGACCGTCGGGCACGACCCGATGCGTCCCTGACGGGGCTGACCTGCCGGGCTAACCTAACGGGGCCTGGTTCCTGAGCGCGGTCCCCGGGCGCGGCGGCCAGCCGCGGCGCCCGGGACCGCGATCGTCAGGGCTCGATGCCGTAGGCCTCCTGGACCACCGGGTCGGCGTCGGTGCCGAGGACGCGCCAGTCCTCGCCCGGCTCGAGGATCTTCTCCGCGCCGCGGATCGCCTGGAAGTCGCCGGTCACGGCGGGCGGCTCCTTGCCGTCGGCGAGGCCCTTGGCGGCGGAGAGCAGGATGTGCCGCATCCGGGTGATAGCCCGGTCGGTGGAGCCGAGCTGCTCCTGGCTGCGGTCGTAGATCGGGCCCATCGACTCGGTCACCATGAAGTCCTGGCTCACGAAGTCGGAGACGCCGCTGAAGTTGCCGTTCCGCCGTGCCTCGGCGGACATCTGGAAGTCGTTGTCCATCGTGTAAAGACGCGGGATGATCCCATCCCGCTGGCCGGTGATCGGCGTCGAGAACGGCGCCACGGAGAAGAGGTTCGCGCCGCCGAGCCCCCGGGGGTTCAGCCGCTGCTTCGGGATGATGGTGTAGCGCCAGCAGTTCTCGTCGTCGAGCGGCACGAACAGCCCGTGGCCGACGGTGAACGGGATGCTGGCGACCATCGTCGAGTACGGCATCGCGTACGCGGTGACCCGCACGTGCGTGTTGCCGTTCGGCGTGGTCCTGATGCCCGCATAGCGGTAGCCGTACCAGGTGTCATCGACTTCGAGGCGGGGCGCGCGGTCGTGCCGCCAGAACTTCCACGACATCGCGTTGGACGGATAGCCGGGCTTGTCCGAGCCGTCGTCCGGGATGTCGTCGATCCCGTCGAACTGGTGCAGGTGGGAGATGTGCGACGTGTCGAGGTTGCCCTCCATCGCCTGCACCCAGTTGCACGTCGTCAGCTGCTTCGTCGCCATGAACTCGTCGGCGCCGCGCCCCTCGGTGCCGAAGTCCCGGAACGGCGTCATCGTCTCCTTGGGCCCCATGTAGGCCCAGACGATCCCGCCCGACTCGCGGGTCGGGTAGGCGCGCATCCGCACCTTCTCGCAGAACGGCGCCGGCTCGCTCGGCATGTCGACGCACTTGCCGTCCACGTCGAACGCCCACCCGTGGTACACGCAGCGGAGCGCCGCGTCCTCGTTGCGCCCGAAGTACAGCGACGCGCCCGCGGTGCGGGCAGTTCTCCTGCACCAGGCCCGACCCGCCCGGTGGTGTCCCTGAACGCCACCAGGTTCTCCCCGAGCAGCCGCACCCGCGCGGGCGGGCTGCCCGGCTCCGGGATCTCCGCCGTCAGGCAGGCCGGCGTCCAGTACCGCCGCAGCAGCTCGCCCATCGGCGTCCCCGGGCCCACCCGGGTCAGGATCTCGTTCTCTTCGGCCCGCAGCACCGCACACCTCCGCCTAACGCACGTAACCGGCCGCGTCAGTGCCGGCCTGCCTTTCACCGTCTCACCGGCCAAAGAAAGTTGTCAATTATCAAATAAAGTTATCGCTTATCTGCGCGTAATAGGTTCGCATTCGGCCGATTGCCGTGGCGGCCGCCGCGGTCACCATCTCATCGACCGTTAGGTGTCATGGCGTCGATAGCGCTACATAGCCTTCCAACACGAACCCGTTCGGAGTGAAGGCCGGAAACATGCGGCTTTGATTCTTCGCGAACGCGATCTGTGTCTTGCCGGACGGCCGGACCGGGATCACCGCGCAACGGGTTTCTCCTGCGGCCTGTCAGTGGGAGTCGCGGCCGACCTGGGGGCCGCTGGCGCCGGTGAGGAAATCGAGGTCGCAGCCCGTGTCGGCCTGCTGCACGTGCTCGGTGTAAAGCCAGGTCCAGCCGCGGGTCGCGGGCCGCGGCGGCGGGGTCCACGCGGCGCGGCGGGCCGCGAGCTCGTCGTCGGGGACGTCGAGGGACAGCGCGCGGGCGGGGACGTCGAGCGTGATCCAGTCGCCGGTGCGGACCAGGGCCAGGGGACCGCCGGCGGCGGCCTCGGGTGCGACGTGCAGCACCACGGTGCCGTAGGCGGTGCCGGACATCCGGCCGTCGCAGATCCGCACGATGTCGCGGACGCCGCGCTTGAGCAGCTTGGCGGGGAGCGGGACGTTGGCGGTCTCCGGCATGCCCGGATAGCCCTTCGGCCCGCAGTAGCGGATGACCAGCACCGTGTCCTCGTCGACCTCGAGGTCCGGGTCGGCGGCGACCTGGTGGTACGCCTCGGGCGAGTCGAAGACGAGGGCGCGGCCGCGGTGCTTGAGCAGGTGCGGCGACGCGGCGGACTGCTTGATGACCGCGCCGTCGGGCGCCAGGTTGCCGCGCAGCACCGCGGTGCCGGTGCCGCCGGCTGGAAGGGCTGGTCAAGGGGCATGATGACGTCGCGGTTCCAGCAGGGCGCGTCCGCGACGTTCTCCCCGACGGTCTTGCGGGTGACGGTGAGCGCGCCGGCGTGCAGCAGGTCACCGAGCTCGCGCATGACCGCGGGCAGGCCGCCCGCGTAGCAGAAGTCCTCCATCAGGTACTTGCCGCTCGGCTGCAGGTTCACCAGCGTCGGCACGTCCCTGATGAGCGTGTCGAAGTCGTCGAGCTCGAGCGGGACGCCGAGGCGGCCGGCGATGGCGAGCAGGTGGATGACCGCGTTGGTCGACCCGCCGATCGCCGCGTTGACCCTGATCGCGTTCTCGAACGCCTCCCTGGTCATGATCTTGTCCGGGGTCACGTCGTGCTCGACGAGGTCGACGATGACCTGGCCGGCCCGCTGGGCGGTCTCGTACCGCCGGGCGTCGACGGCGGGCCAGCTCGCCGAGTAGGGCAGCTGCATGCCCAGGGCCTCGGCCATCGACGCCATCGTGGACGCGGTGCCCATCGTCATGCAGTGCCCGTTGGAGCGGGCCATGCAGCCCTCCGCGAAGGCGCACTCCTCCTCCGTCATGCGCCCGGCCAGCAGGTCCTCCTCCCAGCGCCACACCGCGGTGCCCGAGCCGACGTCGGCGCCCTGGTACTTGCCGGACAGCATCGGCCCGCCGGTCACCATGATCGCGGGCAGTCCCACGCTCGAGGCCGCCATCAGCAGGCCGGGCGTGGTCTTGTCGCAGCCGGACAGCAGCACGACGCCGTCGAGCGGGTTGGCCCTGATCAGCTCCTCGGCCTCCATGGCGAGCAGGTTCCGGTAGAGCATCGCGGTGGGGCGCAGCAGCGTCTCGCCCAGCGCCATCGCGGGGAACTCAAGCGGGAAGCCGCCCGCCTGCCACACGCCGCGCTTGACCGATTCGGCCACCCGGTGCAGGTGGACGTTGCACGGCGCGAGCTCCGACCACGTGGTCGCGATCCCGATCACCGGCCGCCCGTCGAACACCTCGGACGTGAACCCCTGGCTGCGCATCCACGCCCGGTGGTTCATCCCTGCCCGGCCGGTCGCCGCGAACCACGTCGCGCTCCGCCTGCTTGTTGTCATGGTTCCATATGTAACGCCGTGCCCCGGCCGGGGAAGCGCGAAGCGCCGGCGGCGCGCCGGTGTACCGCGAGACCGATCGCGGGTAGCGCGCGGCAGCGCTGCCAGGCTCACGGCTCGCGGTGCTGCGGTCCGCTCATGGTCTTCGGTCCAGGTGCGGTCGAGGTCGGCGTCCAGCTGCGACAGCCCCGGCGGACGCCCGCATCCAGGCAATGAGCTCCCGCCGGCGGCGGCGCCGCGCGAGGTGCCTGGACAGGTACCAGGGTCCGCACAGGGTCAGCCATCCGATAAGGATGGGAGCGCACACGATCACATCAAGCATGATGGAACCCATTGTAACTCTCCGTCGACTGGGTGTGATCGGTAATGCTGCCGCCTTCGCCGGCTACCCGTGAGGCGCCAGGTAAACCCCGGCCGGCCGCGCATGACCGTCGGCCGGACTCCAGCGGTCTTGGCAACGGCGGAGTAACGCCGGTGTATCGTCAGATCAGATAGCGACATGTCGCCTGGGCTACGCCTGGTTCCGTGAAGCGGACACGGCACGAGCACGTTCCGGCCGGTCCGGGCGCCGCGGAGGAACATGTGGCTCGCCCATCCGTGCAGTTCCCCGTCCAGTCCAGCCGCAGCCTGCCGCTGCCCTCGCCGACAAACGATGCCATGTATCACACGTACCGCTCGGACTTGTCGCAGGTCCGCGCCCTGGTGCTGCAGCAGGCCAGGGAAGCCGGCCTCACCGAGGGCAGGGCCAACGACCTCGTGCTCGCCGTCAGCGAGGTGGCCGCTAACACGCTGCGGCATACCCAGTCATCGGGGACCCTGGCCATCTGGCACGACGCGGACGAGGTCGTCTGCGAGATCCACGACGAGGGCACGATCACCGATCCGCTGCGTCGGCAGCCGCAAGCCGCCGCCCGACGCGTCGGGCGGGCACGGGCTCTGGCTCGTGCGCCAGGTCTGCGACCTGGTCGAACTGACCTCGGACGCGAGCGGGACCACGGTGCGCATGCACATGGCGCTGCGCCCGCCCGGCGCGAGCGGCTGAGCGCCACCGGCGGCGGCCTTGATGTGGTACAACACGGGTGTGGACCTGCTCACGACGTCTGTCGCGACGGTCGAGTCGGGGAGCGAGCCGTACACGCTGGTGGAGCTCGTCGGCGAGGCCGACGTGACCAACAGCGACGCCCTGCGCGAGGTGCTTGACGCCGAGGTGGCCAAGCAGCCGCGCACGCTGATCATCGACCTGTCCGGCCTGCGCTTCATGGACTCTTCCGCGCTGCACGTGATCTTGCGCGCCAACCGGGCGATGGACCGCCAGGGCGGCGTGCTGGCGCTCGCCTGCCCGCGCGACCCGGTGGCGAAGATGCTCCGGCTGACCGCCGCTGACCAGCTGATTCCCGTCTACCAGAGCGTGAGCGAAGCCAGCGCCGGATAAATCTTCAACCGCCGGGGTTTATCCCGTGCGGGACAGGATAGACTCTGTCCCAGTGGTGCCTACGACGCAGGCACGTTCCACGCCATCATCGGCGTGCGTGCTCGCGTGGCCACTTTCTTCGCTCAAGCTTCCAGGCCTCTCGACTGCTCGCCGTGATGGATATTCGCGGTGAGGAGAGGCTCCATATGAAGATCGCCCTGGTAGCACAGCACGTAATCGCCCTGTCCAGTGACGGGACCGGGCAGCTCGGACGACACGAGGCTGCTTGAGCTGAGCCGGTCGCTGGCGAGCAAGGGCCACCGGGTGACCGTCTACGCGCAGCGGCACAGCGCGGCGCTGCCCGAGCGGGCCGAGCTTGAGCCGGGCGTCACGGTCGAGTACATCGGCCCGGCGGACGGGCACGCACGGGCGAGTCCGACCTGCTCGCGCAGGTGCCCGCGTTCAGCCGCCCGCTGCACGAGCGCTGGCGCCGCAACCGCCCCGACGTGGTGCACGCGCTGCGCTGGACCAGCGGCCTCGCCGCCCTTGCCGCCGCCCGCGACCTGCGGATCCCGGTCGTGCAGTCGTTTGACTCCCTTGGCGTCGCCGAGCGGCGGCACCACGTGATCGCCCGCGACGCCGGCACCGAGCGCATCCGCCTTGAGCCCGCGATCGGCCGCTCCGCGAGCGCCGTGCTGGCCGGGAGCTCCGACGAGGAGTCCGACCTGACCAGGCTCGGCGTCCCGCGCCGGTCGATCCGGGTCGTGCCGTGCGGCGTGGACACCGACGAGTTCAGCCCGGAGGGGCCGGTCGCCGAGCGCGCCACCCGGCCGCGCCTGGTGACCGTGGCCGACCTGTCCGAGCATGACGCGCTCGCCAACCTGCTGCACGCGATGTCCAAGGTGCCCGGCGCCGACCTGGTCGTCGCCGGCGGCCCCGCGCACGACGAGCTCCGGCGACGACCTCGGCTTCCGCAGGCTGGCCAAGCTCGCCGACACCCTCGGCGTCTCCGGCCAGGTGACGTTCGCCGGCCAGGTCGGCCGCGCCGCGCTGCCGCCGCTGCTGCGCTCCGCCGACCTGTTCGTCAGCGTCAGCGAGTACGACCCGTCCGGCATCCTGGCCGTCCAGGCGATGGCGTGCGGCACCCCGGTCATCGCCTCCGCGGCCGGCGGCCAGGTGGACGCCGTGGTGGACGGCACCACCGGCATCCTGGTCCCGCCGGGCCGCCCGGCGCTGCTCGCGCAGCGGATCCGGCAGCTGCTCGCCCACCCGATGCTGCTCGAGGCGTTCAGCGTGGCCGCGGCCGACCGGGCGCGGTCCCGGTACTCCTGGGACCGGATCGCGCACGAGACCCTCGCCGTCTACGACACCGCGCTCGGCTCGGCCGCCATGGCCGCGTAGCCGCTTCCCGCGGAGCCCCCCGAGACCCGTGCCCGTCAGGTGCCCACCCCTAGTGCGCCTGGCGGGCACGGTCCATGTCCGCCTCTAACCGAGCCAGCGCTCCATGCAGTTGAGCAGCTCCTCGATGTCGATCGGCTTGGTGATGTAGTCGGTCGCGCCCGCGTCGATGCTCTTCTCCCGGTCGCCCTGCATGGCCCGGGCGGTGACGGTGATGACGGGCAGCCGGGCGTACTGGGGCATGCTGCGGATGGCGCGGGTGGTCTCGTAGCCGTCCATCTGCGGCATCATCACGTCCATCAGGACCAGGTCGATGTCGCCCGCCGCGAGCTCGGCGATCGCCTTGCGGCCGTCCGTCGCCTGCACCACGGTCATGCCGTGCATCTCCAGGACGTCGGTGAGGACGAAGGCGTTGCGCGGGTCGTCGTCGACGACGAGGACCTTGTGGCCGCGCAGCGCCTCGTGCGGCATGGCCGCCGGGACCGGCCGGACGCTGCCCTCGGTCGCGAAGGCCCGCGGATGCGCGCCGCCGTGCTGGGTCAGCGGCAGGTGGAGGCTGAACGTGCTGCCCGCGCCGAGCTCGCTGTGCACGGTCACCTCGCCGCCGAGCCGGGCGGCGACCTCGCGGCAGATCGCCAGGCCGAGGCCGGTTCCGCCGTAGCGGCGGCTGGTGGTCCCGTCGGCCTGCTGGAAGGCGGAGAAGATGCTCGACAGGTTGTCCGGGCTGATGCCGATGCCGGTGTCGGTCACCGAGAACACGATCCGCGACCCGGTGTCGGGGAACTGCGCGGCGACGGTCTCGATCCGCAGCTCGACGCGGCCCCGCTCGGTGAACTTGACCGCGTTGGACAGCAGGTTGTAAAGGATCTGGCGCAGCCGCTGCTTGTCGGTCACCACGTCGGCGGGCACCCCGGGCCCGGTGCTGATCGTGAAGCCGAGCCGCTTCTCCTCGGTCAGCGGGCCGAACACGCCGCGCAGGTCCTCGATCAGCTCGTCGAGCGCGAACCGCTCCGGGTTGATGTCCATCTTGCCCGCCTCGACCTTGGTCAGGTCGAGGATGTCGTTGATCAGCCGCAGCAGGTCCGACCCGGAGGAGTGGATGACGGTCGCGTACTCGACCTGCTTGACGGTGAGGTTGCCGAGCGGGTTCTGCGCGAGCAGCCGGGCGAGCACCAGCAGGCTGTTCAGCGGGGTGCGCAGCTCGTGCGACATGTTGGCGAGGAACTGCGACTTGTACCGGTTGGCCTGGTCGAGCTGCTTGGCGCGCTCCTCGATCTCCTGCCTGGCCTGCTCGATCTCCGCGTTCTTGGTCTCGATGTCGCGGTTCTGCGCGGCGAGCAGCGCCGCCTTGTCGGCCAGCTCGGCGTTGGACCGCTGCAGCTCCATCTGCCGCGACTGCAGCTCGGCGGTCAGCCGCTGCGACTGGTCGAGGAGCGCGTCGGTGCGGGCGTTGGCGATCATCGTGTTGACGTTGACGCCGATGGCCTCCATGAGCTGCTCGAGGAAGTCGCGGTGCGCCTGGGTGAACGGCCACAGCGACCCGGCCTCGATGACGCCGAGCACCTGGTCCTCGAACACGATCGGCACGATCATCACGCTGACCGGGCGGGACTCGCCGATCGCGGAGGAGATCCTGGCGTAGCCCGGCCGGGACCTCGTCCAGGATGATCGGCCGGCGGGTCTTGGCGACCTGCCCGATCAGCGACTGGCCGAGCAGCACCTGGCTGGGCGATCCCGCCGCCGGGGTGCAGCCCGTACCCGGCGATGAGCCGCAGCCGGGTCTCCCCGCTCGCTGGTGTCGGCGAGGAAGAACGCGCCCTGCTGGCCGCCGACCAGCGGGATGAGCTCGTTCATGATCAGCTCGGCGACCACGGCCAGGTCCCGCTGGCCCTGCATGAGGCCGGCGATCCGGGCCAGGCTGGTCTGCAGCCAGCCCTGCTGCTGGTTGGCCTCGGTGGTCTCGCGCAGCGAGCGGACCATCGTGTTGATGTTGTCCTTGAGCTCGGCGACCTCGCCCGCCGCCTCGACCGAGATCGTCCGGGTCAGGTCGCCGGTGGCGACCGCGCTCGTCACCTCGGAGATCGCGCGGATCTGCCTGGTCAGGGCGCCGGCCAGCTCGTTGACGTTCTCCGTCAGCCGCTTCCACGTGCCGGACACGCCCTCCACCTCGGCCTGGCCGCCGAGGCGCCCTTCCCGGCCGACCTCGCGGGCCACCCGGGTGACCTCGGCGGCGAACGAGGACAGCTGGTCGACCATCGTGTTGATCGTCGTCTTCAGCTCGAGGATCTCGCCGCGCGCGTCCACGTCGATCTTCTTCGTCAGGTCGCCCTTGGCGACCGCGGTGGTGACCTGGGCGATGTTCCGCACCTGGTTGGTCAGGTTGTTGGCCATCGAGTTGACGTTGTCGGTCAGGTCCTTCCAGGTCCCGGCCACGTTCCGGACCGTCGCCTGGCCGCCGAGGATGCCCTCGGTGCCGACCTCGCGGGCCACCCGGGTGACCTCGCCGGCGAACGCGGACAGCTGGTCGACCATCGTGTTGACGGTCTCCTTCAGCTCGAGGATCTCGCCGCGCGCGTCCACCCGGATCTTCTGGCTCAGGTCGCCCTTGGCCACCGCCGTGGTCACCTGGGCGATCGAGCGGACCTGCGCGGTCAGGTTGGAGGCCATCACGTTGACGTTGTCGGTCAGGTCCTCCCAGGTGCCCGACACGCCCTGGACGATCGCCTGGCCGCCGAGCCGGCCCTCGGTGCCCACCTCGCGGGCCACCCGGGTGACCTCGCCGGCGAACGACGACAGCTGGTCGACCATCGTGTTGATGGTCTCCTTCAGCTCCAGGATCTCGCCGCGCGCGTCCACCCGGATCTTCTGGCTCAGGTCGCCCTTGGCCACCGCCGTGGTCACCTCGGCGATCGAGCGGACCTGGACGGTGAGGTTGGCGGCCATGACGTTGACCGACTCGGTCAGGTCCTTCCAGGTGCCCGACACGCCCTGCACGTCGGCCTGGCCGCCGAGCCGGCCCTCGGTGCCCACCTCGCGGGCCATCCGGGTGACCTCGCCCGCGAAGTCGGACAGCGTGTCGACCATCGTGTTGATCGTGTTCTTCAGCTCGAGGATCTCGCCGCGCGCGTCCACGGTGATCTTCTGGCTCAGGTCGCCCTTGGCCACCGCGGTGGCCACCTGGGCGATCGAGCGGACCTGGCTGGTGAGGTTGCCCGCCATGAAGTTCACCGAGTCGGTCAGGTCGCGCCAGGTGCCGCCGACGCCGGGGACCTGCGCCTGGCCGCCCAGCCGGCCCTCGGTGCCCACCTCGCGGGCCATCCGGGTGACCTCGCCGGCGAACGCCGACAGCTGGTCGACCATCGTGTTGACGGTGTTCTTCAGCTCGAGGATCTCGCCGCGCGCGTCCACGGTGATCTTCTGGCTCAGGTCGCCCTTGGCCACCGCGGTGGTGACCTGGGCGATGTTGCGGACCTGGCTGGTCAGGTTGCCCGCCATGAAGTTCACCGACTCGGTCAGGTCCCGCCAGGTGCCGCCGACGCCGGGCACCTCCGCCTGGCCGCCCAGGCGGCCCTCGGTGCCCACCTCGCGGGCCACCCGGGTGACCTCGCCGGCGAACGCGGACAGCGTGTCGACCATGCCGTTGATGGTCTCGGCGAGGGTGGCGACCTCGCCCTTGGCCTCGACGGAGATCTTCTGGCTCAGGTCGCCCCTGGCGACGGCGGTGGTGACCTGGGCGATGGCCCTGACCTGGCCGGTGAGGTTGCCCGCCATCGCGTTGACCGAGTCGGTGAGGTCCTTCCAGGTGCCCGCGACCGCGGGGACCTCCGCCTGGCCGCCGAGCTGGCCCTCGGTGCCCACCTCGCGGGCCACCCGGGTGACCTCCGAGGTGAACACGCCGAGCTGCTCGTTCATGGCGTTGAAGACGCCCGCGATGTCGTTCATCAGCGGGTCGGCGCCCTCGGGCAGCCGGATGCTGAAGTCGCCGCCGCGCACCGCGGTCAGGCCGGCCAGCAGCTGCTGCATCTGCTCTTGCTGGCCGGTCTCCCCGGTCTCCGTCGCCACCGGCATGCCGATCACCTCATTGTTCCGAGTCCGCCGCTCACCTGCGAGAATGACCGCCGTCACCGGCATTCACGGTCAGGCGCGCATTCTGTCCTTTAATCATGGCATCGCGCCGCGCGGCGGGGTGCAAGCTCACCATTTCCGCCCGGGCGGTGCGAGTGCCGCCCACGGGAGGGTCACCTCGCCGAGGCGCCAGCGCCGGCGGCCGCCCGCGGGCGGGCGGCGGAGCACCGGCCAGCCGGCCGGACAGCGACGTCGACCGCGGCGAGCCAGCGCTGGCGGGGGCCGAAGGCGGAGTAAGGCGCGGCGCGGTCCCAGGCCCGGTCGAAGTCGCGCAGGAACTGGTGCACCGGCTCGCCGGGCACGTTCCGGTGGATCAGCGTCTTGGGCAGCCGCTCGGCCAGGTCCGACGGCCGGTCAAGCGACCCGAGCCGGGCCGAGAAGGTGATCAGCCCCGGGCCGTCGCCTTCCTCGCGCTCAGCGGGCGCGGCCAGGGCGGGCAGGGTGACCCAGACCGCGCGGCGGCCGATCTCGTCGCACGTGCCCTCAACCAGGACGCCGCCGGGGGCCAGCCCGGCCCGCAGCCGCGACCAGGCGCTCCAGGCCTGCTCCTCCGGGTACTGGCGCAGCACGTTGAACGCCCGGACGAGCACCGGCGGGCGCGCTACCGGCAGCTCGAACCCGCCGACCGCGAAGGACAGCCCGGGCAGCGGGTCCCCGGCGGCGCGCAGCGCCGCCAGCTGCCGGCAGGCGAGCGCGACCCGCTCCGGGATCGATCTCCAGGCCGGTCGACCTCGGCCCGCGGCGCCACCGCGCGGACTCTCCGGTAAAGCTCCACCGTGGTCACCGGCGAAGCCCCGAAGCCCAGGTCCACGATCAGTGGGTTCCCGGGCCCGGAGCACCGGCTGCTGCGCCTGGGTTATCCAGCGGTCCACCCGCCGTAGCCGCGCGGGGTTGGTAGTGCCCCTGGTGATCTCCCCGTCCGGCCGCACGCCGCCACCTTATTCGGGGCTACCGCAGATGGCGAAGCACCCTGTCTACCTAAGGCGGCTACCTGCGGCGGGGCTGCCTCAGGCGGGCGGCAGGACGAACGGGCCGGGCTGCCAGCGGCCGCCGTCGGTCCACTGCTCGCGGATCAGCTGGTCCCTGTCGTGGTAGAAGACGCGCACGTGCGCGCCGCCGGAATCGCTCCAGTACAGCGCGCCGAGGCCGCTGCCGGCTGCCGCGCGCTGGGCGACGGTGTCCCGGGCCCACCCGCCGTCATCGGCGAACTGCTCGCGGACCGAGCGATCCACGTCCTGGTAGTAAACCCGCTGGTGCAGTCCGACGGAGTCGCTCCACACGACCGCGGCAAGGCTGGTGCCCGGGGCCGCGTCCGCTACCGCGAACTGCCCTTGCTGCCAGCTGGTGCCGTCGAAGCACTGCTCGCGGAGCGCGTTCTGGTTCTCCGCGTAGTAAACGCGGATGTGGGTGCCGCCAGCGTCAGTCCACCGCAGCGCGGCCAGGCCGGTGCCCGCGGCCGCGAGCGTCGGGGTGGCACCCGCCTGCCACCGCCCGTTGTCGTAGCAGTACTCGCGGATCGCGTTGCGCGTGTCCTGGTAGTAAAGGCGGATATGGCCGCCGCCCGCGTCACTCCACTGGACCGCGGCCAGGCCGGTGCCCGGGGACGCGTCACGCACGGCGAGCTGGCCGGTTAGCCAGGCGCCGTCGTAGCACTGCTCACGGATCACGTTCTGCGGATCCTGGTAGTAGACGCGCAGGTGGACGCCCTCGGCGTCATTCCACTCCACCGCGCTGAGCTTGCTGGCGGGCGCGGGCCCGGTCAGCGTCGCCCCTGGCTGCCAGCTGTCGTCGCAGCGGAATTCGCTGAGCTCGCCCAGCGTGGTGTGGCAGAAGACGCGCATGTGCCGGGGGCCGTCAGCCCAGGCGACGGCCGCGAGCGGGGTGAGCCTGGTGGCCTTGCAGGCCAGGAGAATCGCGAGCTGGCCGCCCTCGGGAACCCCCAGGCCGGTGCACGCGTCCCAGCCCGGGCCCGCCTTGTAGCCGAAGGACGGGAACATGATGGGCGCGTTGCTGCCCTCGGTGATGTCGCGGACCGCCGCGGGGTAACCGTAGAGCACGGGAAGGAAGAACCCGACCGGCTTGGACAGGCCGGCCAGCTCGTTCAGCCGCCCGGTGAGGCCGGCCCACAGCGGGGCGACCGCGCTGGTCCCCCCGTCATCCCATTTCTGCCCGTCCTGGATGACCCGGTAGACGTCGCTGGCGGGGCCCGCGACATCAGGGACGCCGCGCCGGTGCCCCTGGTCGTTCACGCTCGGCGGCAGCTTGGTCCCGCCCTGGAAGGCCGGGACGGGGTAATGGTCGCTTATCCCGCCGCCGGTGCCGATCTCGAACTGGTTGCTCCACACCACCTCCCGGGTGATCCGTGAACCGCTGGTCTCGATCTGGGTGCCGCCGCAGCCGATAGCCCAGGGGCTTGACGCGGGGAAATCCACGTGCGCCCACCCGTCGTGGAGCCCGTCCGACGCCAGGCGGTCCCCGGCGGCGGCGAACACCGAGATCCCCAGCGTCGCCGCGTCGGACAGGGCGCTGGTCATGCTGTCCATCTCGCTCAGGCCCCACTCCTTCTCTGGGGAACCCCAGCTGATGGAGATCGCGGTCGGCGTGTTGAACTTGTCGTGGGCCGCCTGGGTCACCGCGTCGATGAAGCCCTGCCCCGAATCGGGCGCGAAGTACACGGCCAGCCGGGCGCCCGGAGCCACTCCCCCGGCAACCTGGATGTCCAGCGCGACCTCACCGTCAGCGTCATCGTGCCCCGGGTCGTTCTTGCCGCCGTCGACGTCCACCGCTACCACCGTCGGCGCGTGCACCCCCATCGCGCTGAACGCCGCGTCTATGTCGCTTTGGTAGTAGCCGCCGCCGAGCTCGATGAGCCCGGTGCAGTGCTGCGTCCCGGTCAGGTTCCGCGGGAAGTGGTACAGCCCGGCCATCTCGTTCGGCAGGAAGACGCCCGTATCGCCGGACGCGGCCCGGCGGTGCGCGTACGGGCGGGCGACGGGACGGTTGTCGAGCCCGAGGACCGATTCGATCGTGGCCGTGAGGTCCGCGGGAACGCTCAGCGTGCCGCTGTAGCTGCGGAACTGCCTCCCGTCCGCGTCGTACATCCCTAGGGACACGACAAACGCGGCACCGAACTGCCCAGCTGACCCGGCCAGGCGCACTAGCCGCCGCTCGGGCTCGGCGCTCACCACCCGCAGCCCGTGCTCGGCCGCGAACGCCGTGACCGCCGCGATGTCCTGCTCGTGCTCGACCGTCCGGCGCGCTCGCATCTGCTCGCGTGTCTCCCGGCGCAGCGGCCCGGCCGGGCCCTCCTCCGGTTCCCGCGGATACGGTTTCAGGTAGACGCTGACCTCCAGCAGGTCTCCCTCCGCTAGGTCACTGACCCGCCTGGTCCCCTCGCGATGGGGAACCGCGCTGCGCGGCACCGCGTGAAATTCCCTGGTCATGCCCCGTCCTCCCGTCTAGGATCGCCGTCATTCACCGAATTCCGGCATGTCCACTATCGGGATAAGGAGCTGACCCGCGCATCGGCTGGCTGCCCTAGCTCGCCCGCGATCCTCCCTTAGATCACGGCGCCGACGCCTTAAGCTCACATCAGGACTCGCGCCGCATCCGGTGACCGGTTTGGGCAACCGGTCCATGAGCTGCAATCTCCCGCCTTAGGCGAGAGAAGGTGCCAGCCTGCCCAGGACGCTCACGCCCCTCAAGACCGTGGAAGGTTCGATGACCGAAGCACGCGACCTCGCCGACCGCTTCCACGAGCGGTGGCTGCACGCCAACCCGTTCGCCGCCACCATGTACGGCATCCCCGGGTACGACGACCTGCTTCCCGACGACAGCGCGGCGGGCCAGCAGGCGTGGCGCGCGGAAGCCGGGCGCTTCATCGACGAGGCGGAAGCAGATCGGGCGCGGGCAGCTCACGCCGGCCGACGCCGTCACGCTCGACTGCACGACGCAGGCGGCCGCCCAGGAGGTGGCGGCCGTCGACCTGGCGCCGGAAGAGCACACCGTCACCGCCATGCAGTACTCGGGGCCCGCCATGTTCCTCGCCGTGGCGGCCAGGACGGTCCTGGTGGACGAGGCCGCGGCGGAGAACTACCTGACCCGGGTGCGGGGCAGCGGCGCCTGGCTCGACCAGATCAGCGGCCGGCTGCGGGACGGCGCCCGCTCCGGGCGGCTGCCGGTCGGCGCCGCTCGCCGACCCAGGCGCTCAGCTGGGCCGAGACGATCCTGGCGGCACCGGAAAGCAGCCCGGTCCTCGCGCCGAGGCCGCCGCGAGGGCTGGGCCCGCGCGGCCGAGTGGGAAGCCGGGCGCCGGGCGGCCGTGGCGGACGTGGTGCAGCCGGCGCTGGCCCGGTGGGCGGACACCGTGCGGGAGCTGCTCCCGCGGGCGCGGCCAGCCGAACGGGCCGGGCTCAAGTGGCTGCCCGGCGGGGAGGCCGACTACGCCCGCGCCATCCAGGTCTACACGACCCTGCCGCTGTCGGCGGAGGAACTGCACCAGACCGGCCTCGATCACGTGGCGGCGCTTGAGGCGCGGGCGGTCGAGCTCGGCAAGGACCTCGGGCTTTCCGGGCGGGACGAGGTGCTCGCCGCCATCAGGGACTCGGCCGGGAAGATCGCCCCGGAGGAGGCGGTCCGCTCGGCCCTGGCCGCCGTGCGGCGGGCCGAGGAGCGGGCGCCGGAGTTCTTCCCCGCTCCCCTCCCGCCGCCCTGCGCGGTGACGCCCATGCCGGACGTCGTGGCCCTGGCGGGCGCGGCGCCGCACTACACCCCGCCCCGGCTGGACGGCGGGCGGCCGGGCACGTTCTGGTTCAACACGCTGCGGCCCACCGCGGGCACCGGCTGGGACATCGACGTCGTGGCCTTCCACGAGGCGGTGCCTGGCCATCACCTCCAGCTGTCCCGCCTGCAGCTGCTCAGCGGCCTGCCCGCGCTGCAGCGCCAGCGGAGCCTGCCGGTGTTCTCTGAAGGCTGGGGCCTGTACGCCGAGCAGCTCGCCGAGGAGACCGGCCTGTACACCGACGAGCGCGGCCTGCTCGGCGCGGTCAGCACGTCCCTGATGCGGGCCGTCCGGCTCGTCGTCGACACCGGGCTGCACGCGTTCGGCTGGAGCCGCGAGCAGGCCGTGCGGTACGCGGTCGACCACGTCCCCATGCCAGCCGGAGTTCATGGCCGCCGAGATCGACCGGTACATCGTCATGCCGGGGCAGGCGCTGTGCTACCTCACCGGCAAGCTGGAGATCGAGCGGCTGCGGGACGAGGCCCGGCGCCGGCTCGGCCCGGCGTTCTCGCTGCCCGGCTTCCACGCCGCCGTCCTTGACCACGGCTCGCTCCCGATGCCGACCCTGGCCCGCAGCATCGCGACCTGGCTTGACGGCCAGGCCCCGGCGCCGGCCGCGGGTAGCGAGAGGGCGCGGCCCCGGCCGGCTACCAGCCCTGGAAGTCCGGGGCACGCCGCTCGGCCGATGCCCGGATGCCCTCGGCGAAGTCGCGGGTGCGGGCAAGCCGGGCCTGCTCCTCGGCCTCGTGGTCGAGCGCCCGCTCGATGGCCCCGAGCAAGGGCGCGCGCATCGTGCGCCTGACCGCGCGCAGCGCCGCTGGCGCTGACGCGGCGACCTCTCGCGCCAGGGCGATGGCCGTCTCGCGCACGTCCCCGGGTTCGGCGAGCCGGTCGGCGAGGCCGATCCGCGCCGCCTCCGTGCCGTCGATGCGCCGGCCGGTGTACAGCAGGTCCCACGCGTGCTGCTGCCCGACGAGCGCGGGGAGCGTCACCGTCAGCGCGAAGCCGTGGTGGAAGCCGAGCTGGACGAAGTTGGCCGCGAACCGGCCAAGGCGGCTCGTCACGCGGAAGTCCGCCGAGCA
This sequence comes from uncultured Actinomycetota bacterium, assembly GCA_963735315.1. Taxonomy (GTDB): domain Bacteria; phylum Actinomycetota; class Actinomycetes; order Streptosporangiales; family Streptosporangiaceae; genus Trebonia. Next base: position 68,532 of record CAVTKQ010000031.1, on the reverse strand, counting down.
GGCCAGCCCGAGGCCGCCGCCGACGGCCGCGCCCTGCACCGCCGCGATGACCGGCAGCTCGGCCGCGAACAGCCGCTGCGCGCCGCGGTACAGGGCCGCGCGCTCGGGCGCTCCGGCCCCGTCGCCGCTGAAGTCCGCGCCGGCGCAGAAGTGCTTGCCCTCGGCGCACAGGACGATCGACCGGACCTCCCGGCCGTCCGCGAACGACTCGTACAGGCCGGCGATCCGGCGGATCATCGCGACGTCGAAGAAGTTGTTCGGCGGCCGCCGCAACTCCACGATCGCCACCTTGTCGGGGGTGACGGTCGCGGCCACCCCGTCCGCTTCGTCCGGCGGTTGCGTCACGCTATCCCACGTCCTTTCCGCAGCCTTTAGCTGATGATCCCCGAACTGTCCGGCCGCCAGATCGCCAGGTAGCGGCGGCCACCCCGGGCTCTGACCTCTTGTCGCCAGAGCCCAGAACGGTCCCGGCGAATCTGGGGTTCCTGACGACGTAAAAGCGGGCAGAAAGTTCTCCACTCCTTTCAGGGGGCAATTAACAGGGAGAGGAGGCCACCATGACGGCGCAAATCGAGAACGTGCTCGGCCCGGGCGTGGCGGGCGTGATGTCGGGCAAGACCCCGGGCGTACCTGAGGTGACCCCGCCGGGGCCCGGCGAGCTGCCGCAGACGCCGTGGGAGATCGAGGGCCCCTACTTCAGGCTCGGCGCCCCGCGGCGCTCCGACCTGCTCGAGCCCGGGGACAAGCCCGAGCTCGTGCTCACCGGGCGGGTGCTGACCCCCGGCGGCACGCCCATCGCGGGCGCGGTGGTGAACTTCTGGCACAGCAGCCGCGACGGCGAGTACGACATGGTCGGCTACCGCTACACCGGCTACATCGTCACCGACGAGGCCGGCCGCTACCAGCTCACCACGATCATCCCCGGGGCCTACCAGCCCAGGGAGGCCAAGCACCTGCACGTCAAGGTGCAGGCCATCAGTCACCCGGTGACGACCCAGCTGTTCCTGGAGGGCGAGCCGGGCAACACCGACGACGAGTACTACAACCCGGCGCTGTTCGTGGCCTGCACGCCGGACGCGGACGGGGTCAAGCACGGCACCTTCGACTTCGTGATCGAGCAGTTCGACGACGAAATGAACATCACCCAGGAAAGCTTCGCCGCCCGGGCCTAGGCAAACGGCCGCGCAACGCGGGCGCGGCGCCGTGACGCTGGCGGACGGGCCGGCCGTTAACCCGGGCCCGGCGCGTAGACCCGGCGGCGGTACCTGCGGGCGATCCGGTAGGCGGCGCCCAGCCGCTCAAGCGGGTCGGTGTACCAGTGAATCTCCATGTCCTGGAGCATGAACCGGGTCTTGCGGTTCCCGTCTGGCGGCAGCCGGCACATCAGGTGCAACGGCACGCGCGCCCCGCGGGCGACGCCGGACTCGATGAGTGAGTTGCGGTTGTCGTCGGTGATGTCGGCGATCACGAAGGCGGCGCCGCGTATCTGGTCCACGATCGCGTCCTGGGCGTGCTGCCCGGTCAGGTCGCGGCCGCGCACGCACGTCATGTTGGTCACCGTCTCGACCACGGATACCAGCGCGTCCGTCTCCGCCTCATCGCCAAGCAGTGAGGCGGCGAGGAACGAGTACGTCCCGGCGCTGGAGAGCCGGGCATGGCTGATCGCGTCGTCGAAGGCCTGCAGCGCGCCGCTGAGCTGCTCGTCGTGGTGGTCACCGGACAGCTCAAGGGCCCGGCCGCCGTGGAAGCCGGCGACCAGGTCATCCGGGGGGATCACCCCCGGCTCCGCCAGGAGCAGGTACGGCTGGCGGAGGCTACCCGCGATCCTGACCTCCTCAACCACCCACGGCGACGTGCGGTGCGGGCCGCCGCCTGGCCTGAAGGGCAGTACGGCGACCAGTCCCCGGCACGACTGGATGACGGAGGTGATCCGCGCGACGGAATCGGAGAACTCCGGATGGTCGGGAGAGTCCCCGACCAGCCGCCAGCCGGTTTCGTGCAGTGCCCGCACCGCGGTCTTGACCGTGTCGCTCTGGTCCCGCCACGGGCCCGAGTAGTAGACGTCCTGGTCGTTGTCCAGGCGGGGCACGGAGCCTGGGGTGAGCGAGCGGAGCAAGTCCGCCGCGGACAGGACGTCGAAGCGGCCCAGCTCAAGCACGTGCGAGATCTGGAACCACAGCGGGATGTCGGACTCCTCAATCGCGGCGGCGATGGTGATGTACTCCTCGTTGGCCCGGCGCTGGGTGAGCGCGACCTCGTGCTCGTCACGGCACCACGACGAGGCATTCCAGTTCCTGGAGACGAAAAATAGCGCACCCCGCGCCGAATCGATGCCCCGGGCCAGCCGGTCGGTCGTCCGCTGGGCCGCGCCCGCGCTGTTCACGTCGTACCAGACCTTCAGGCCTGCCGACTTCCGCAGCCAGTCGACCAGCGGGTCGACCACCGCGCGGTCACCGTGCCCGTAGCTCACGAACAGGTCGTTCGGGCGTTTGTGCAGAGGAGTTGACACCGGCCACATCCCGTCCGCAGAACGTGGGTGCGAGCATTTGCGTGGGCTCACCCTATATCCCCAGGCAGCGGGCCGGGGGCATCCGCTTGCGGGCGCGGGCGAAGGTGGTGGACGGTGGTAAGCGGCGAACGGACGGCCCGGAAGGCGGCGGCAGTATGCGGTTCAGCGCGGAGACGACCTCGGACGGCGTGACGGAGCGCTCGTTCACGCTGGGCGACGTGCCCGGCGTGGTGTGGGCGGCGGAAGGCGCGGCGGGGCCGCGGCCGCTCGTGCTGCTCGGTCACGGGGGCGGCCAGCACAAGACGGCGCCGCCACTGGCCGCCCGCGCCCGCCGCTACGTCACGCGGTGCGGGTTCGCGGTGGCGGCCATCGACGCGCCCGGGTGGGGCGGCAGGCCCGTCCCGGAGGCGTACCAGCCGTACAACGCCGAGATCGAGGAGCTGAGCGCGGCGGGCAAGCCGCTCGGCGACGTCTTCGCCCGCCGCGGCGTCATCGCGGCGGCGCTCGCGGTACCCGAGTGGCGGGCCGCCATCGACGCGCTCGGCACGCTCGACTGGATCGGCCCCGGGCCGGTCGGGTACTGGGGCGTGTCGCTCGGCACCGCGATCGGCCTGCCGCTGGTCGCGGCCGAGCCGCGGATCAGCGCCGCCGTGCTCGGGCTCATGGGCCACGAGACGCTGGCGCAGGAGGCCGCGAGGATCACCGTCCCGGTCGAGTTCGAGCTGCAGTGGGACGACGAGATCGTGCCGCGGGACTCGGCGCTCGCCCTGTTCGACGCCATCGGCTCGGCGGACAAGACGCTGCACGCCAACCCGGGCCGGCACGGCGAGGTGCCGCGCATTCGAGGTCGACAGCTCCGAACGGTTTCTTCCTGCGCCACCTGCCGGCGCTGAGGCAGTCTGACGGCCGGCTTTGACCGCGCCGCTCAGCGGGCGGTCAGAGGATCCTGACGGCGACCAGGCAGGCGTCGTCGCCGGTGTCGGAGATCGCGTTGTCGAGGATGCGGTCGGCGTGCGCCGCCGCGTCGGCGCCCGCGGGCACGGCCGCGGCGGTGAACTCGCGCAGCGCGTCGCTGATCGAGTCGGCGCGGCGCTCGATCAGCCCGTCGGTGAACAGCAGCAGGGTGTCGCCGCCGCGCATCGCGAGCGTGGCCTCCTCGTACTCGGCGTCCGGGTCAAGCCCGAGCAGGACGCCGCCGGGCAGCGGGAGCATCTCCGCCGCGCCGTCGCGCACCAGGACCGGCGGCAGGTGCCCGGCCCTGGCCCAGCGCAGCACGCGGGTCTCCGGGTCGTAGCGGCCGCAGACGACGGTCCCGGCGATGCCCTCGGTGAGGTGGCAGGACGCGTAGTTGAGGTGCCTGAGCAGCTCGGCGGGGCCCGCGCCCGTCGCGGCGAGCCCGCGCAGCGCGTTGCGCGCGGCGACCATGCCCGTCACCGCGTCGATGCCGTGGCCGGTGATGTCCCCCACCACGAGCAGCAGCTCCTTGTCCGGCAGCAGCAGCGCGTCGTACCAGTCCCCCGCCACCAGGCGCCCCTGCTCGGCCGGCCGGTAGCGGACCGCCACCTCCACCCCGGCGGCCTCCACCGGCGGCTCGTCCTCCGGCATGATGGCGCGCTGCAGGCGGAGCGCGAGCTGCTGCTCCTCGTCGGCCCGCTGCTCGCTGTCGGCCAGCTGGTCCTGGGTCGCGGCCAGCGCGACCTGGGTGTGGTAGTGCGCGGAGACATCCTGGAACGCGCCGCGCAGCGCCACTACCTCGTCGCCGGCCAGCACCGGCTCGGCGAAGATGCGGATCTGCCTGATGGCGGTGTCACCCGGCCGGACGATCCTGAACACCGCCACGGCCGGCTCGCGCCGGTGCAGCAGCGACTGGCGGAACCGCCGGACCGGCGCGCGGTCCGCGGCGATCACGAAGCTGTGCAGGCTGGTGGTGGGGATCGGCACCGCGTGCCGCAGGTCGAGGCCGAAGACGGCGAACGCGGAATCGGTCCACCGGACGTCGCCGGTGACCAGGTTCTCCTCCCAGGCGCCGATGCGGCCGAGGCGCTGGGCGTGGTCAAGCAGGTCGGCCCGCTCCTCGGCCTCGCCGACCGGACGCCAGGAGAAGACCACCCCGGCGAAGAACGGGACCGCGTGCACCCCGGTGACCTGGACCGCGTCCGCGTCGCCGGTCAGGCCGGTGCCGGTCAGGGCGCGGGCGGCGGTGCCGGTCACGTGCTCGGCGCGGCCGCTGGCCAGGACCCGCTCGGCCAGGGCGAACAGCCCGTCACCGGAAGCCGACGCCGGGTACGCCTCAAGCAGCGTCAGCCCGGCGAGCTCGGCGGCCGGGCCGCCCGGCCGGGTCCACGTACCCGGGGCTCATGTGCACGACGCGAAGTCGGTCACGGCGCCGCCGGCGTCGCGCAGCGGCCTGACGACGAGCGCGGACTCGGTGATCTGGTCAAGCGCCCCGAAGATCGGCAGGGACGGCGCGGTCGACCCCACGGGGCCGTAGGCCAGGCGCAGGCCGAGCACGTCAGCGAACCCGGCGACCGCGGCTGACACCCAGACCCTGGTACCGACGTCGAACACGCCCCGCGAGGCGGGCCACCAGGCCTCGACCACGCCGAGCAGGGTCCCGGCCCGGTCCCGCAGCCCGAGCACGACGCGGGCCGCGCCCCTCCCCCACGGCGCGGCGGCGGGCACCTCGTCCGCCGCGGGCAGCCCGGCCGGCCACCACAGGTCCCGGCCGTCGGCGGCCACTCGCTGCTCCAGGCAGTCGAACTGCGGCGGCAGCCGCCGCCAGCGGCTCGACTCGGTGCCGCCGAGCCCGTCCTGGCCGAACAGGTCGAGCGCGCCGTCGGCGTCGAGCAGCCATACCGCGACCGCGGTCGCGCCGAACCGGGAGCGCAGCTGCTCGGCGAGGACGCCGACGAGCTCGGCGCCGTCCTTCGCCCGCTCGGCCGCCGCCATGGCGACCGGGTCGTCCGCCGGCCCGAGCGACTGTCCCGGCCTCGATCCACTCCCCCGGCGCCGTCACCGCCCCGCCCGCCGGGTGGGCGCGCGACGGCTTCCTGGGCCGGGCTGGCCGGGTCGCGGCGGCGGTTCCTGGGCGAGAACGGCGGCGGCCATCTCGGGTTCCGGGAGCCCGGCCGCGGCGGCCATGGCCGCGAGCTGGCGGGCGGCCTCGGCCAGTGACCAGCCGTGCCGCTCCATGAGCACGCCCCTGGCCATCGCGACGACCACGGTCGCCTCGCGGTCGGCCCGGACGCGGGCAAGCTCGCGCCGCTGGCGCTCGACGACCGCGGACAGCCTCGGCGCGTCCTCGCCGTCTGCCACAAGCATCGCCTCCGTTACGGGTGAACACTCCTTGTCCTTGGCACTCACCCGCAGTCCCGCGTTACCGTGGGACGCATGTCCGAATGCGATCTTCCTACCTTAATGCCCTGCGTCTTCCCGAAACTCTAGCACCCGGGAAGCGAAACGGCCGGCGCGTGGCGACAGGCTCGCACCTTCTGGATAATTCAGTATTGAATTCACGCCGAGCGGCAGTCGGCGCTGGCGGCGGATTATATCCGCCATTCAGGCACGTCGCCGCACTGGAAAGCGACTATTGTATAACGGTCAGTCGTTGCGGGTTCGTCCACAGCGGTCCAGGAACGGGAGAGTCGATGGCAGACGTTGACGACGAGCGGCCACGTCTCGACAGGGCGGCGCTTGAGCAGCTGCTCGCGGGGCTGACCGCGGTGCGCGGCGGCGACTTCAGCACGCGCCTCGCGCTCACCGGTGACCCGCTCGTCGACGAGATCGCGGCCGTGTTCAACCGCATGGTCGACCAGCTTGACCAGTTCACCTCCGAGGTGACCCGGGTCGCCCGCGAGGTCGGCACCGACGGGAAGCTCGGCGGGCAGGCCAACGTGCCCGGGCGTCTCCGGGACGTGGAAGGACCTGACCGAGTCGGTCAACGCGATGGCGGGGAACCTGACCTGGCAGGTGCGGAACATCGCCCAGGTCGCCACCGCGGTCGCCAAGGGCGACCTCACGCAGAAGATCGACGTCGACGCGCGCGGCGAGATCCTCGAGCTCAAGACCACCCTCAACACGATGGTCGACCAGCTGTCGGCGTTCGCGGACGAGGTGACCCGGGTCGCCCGCGAGGTCGGCACCCAGGGCAACCTGGGCGGCCAGGCGGTCGTGCACGGGGTGTCGGGTACCTGGAAGGACCTGACCGACAACGTCAACTCGATGGCCAACAACCTGACCGGCCAGGTGCGGAACATCGCCCAGGTCACCACCGCGGTGGCGCAGGGCGACCTGACGAAGAAGATCGACGTCGACGCGCAGGGCGAGATCCTCGAGCTGAAGACCACGATCAACACGATGGTCGACCAGCTGTCGTCGTTCGCCGCCGAGGTGACCCGGGTGGCCCGCGAGGTGGGCCGGGAGGGCAAGCTCGGCGGGCAGGCCGAGGTCGAGGGCGTGTCGGGCACGTGGAAGCGGCTGACCGAGAACGTCAACGAGCTGGCCGGCAACCTGACCCGGCAGGTCCGCGCGATCTCCGAGGTGACCAGCGCGGTCGCGGCGGGCGACCTGACCCGGACGATCTCCGTCGAGGCCGAGGGCGAGGTCGCCGAGCTCAAGGACAGCATCAACGCGATGGTGCGGTCGCTGCGCGAGACCGTGCAGGCCTCCCAGGACCAGGACTGGCTGAAGACCAACCTGGCCAGCATCGGGTCGATGCTCCAGGGGCACCGGGACCTCGAGGTCGTCGCCGAGCTGATCATGGAGGAGCTCGCGCCGCTGCTCGGGGCGCAGCACGGGACGTTCTTCCTGACCGAGGACTGGGGCGGGGAGCGGCGGCTGCGGCTGATCGCCGGCGTACGGGCTGCGCGCCGACAAGGACGCGCCGATCCAGTACCGGATCGGCCAGTCGCTCATCGGCCAGGTGGCCAAGAGCAAGCGGCCGATCGTCGTCGACGACGTCCCGCACGGGCTACATCAAGATCTCCTCGGGCCTCGGCGAGGCGTCGCCGTCCAACCTGGCCATCATGCCCATCATGTTCGAGGACCAGGTGCTCGGGGTCGTGGAGCTCGCCTCCTTCACCAAGTTCACGCCGATCCAGATCGCCTTCCTCGAGCAGCTCGCCGAGACGCTCGGGATCAGCGTCAACGCGATCATCGCCAACTCCCGCACCGACGCGCTGCTCGAGGAGTCGCAGCGGCTGACCGCCGAGCTGCAGGCGCGCTCGTCGGAGCTCCAGGCGCGGTCGGAGGAGCTGCAGCAGTCCAACGCCGACCTGGAGGACAAGGCCGCGCTGCTCGCCGCGCAGAAGCAGGACATCGAGGCCAAGAACGCGGAGATCGAGCAGGCCAGGGAGGAGATCGAGGCCCGGGCCAGGCAGCTCGCCCTCGCCTCGCAGTACAAGTCGCAGTTCCTCGCGAACATGTCCCATGAGCTGCGCACCCCGCTGAACAGCCTGCTGATCCTGGCCAGGCTGCTCGCGCAGAACCCGGGGCGGAACCTCACCGCCAAGCAGGTCGAGTACGCGAACGTCATCCACTCGGCAGGCTCCGACCTGCTCCAGCTCATCAACGACATCCTCGACCTGTCGAAGGTGGAGGCCGGCCGGATGGACGTCCGCGCGGAGCGGTTCACGCTCGCCGCGCTGATCGAGGACATCCAGGCCACCTTCCGGCCGCTGACCGCGGAGAAGGGCCTCGACTTCGAGGTCTCCGTCGAGGCGTCCGCGCCGTCTGAGCTGGTCACGGACCGGCAGCGGCTCCGCCAGGTGCTCGGGAACCTGCTGTCCAACGCGGTCAAGTTCACCGAGCGGGGCCGGGTGACGCTCCGGGTGGCCGCGACCAGTGCCGGCAGCACGGGCGCCGACGGCGCGGCGGGCGGCGCCGAGGAAAGGCCGGTCGCGGTGTTCTCCGTCACCGACACGGGGATCGGCATCGCGCCGGAGAACCTGGCGGTGATCTTCGGCGCGTTCCAGCAGGGCGACGGGACGCTGAGCCGCCGCTACGGCGGCACCGGCCTGGGGCTGTCGATCGCCAGCGAGGTCAGCGCGCTGCTCGGCGGCACGATCAGTGCCACGAGCGACCTGGGGCACGGCAGCACGTTCATCTTGTCCGTGCCTGCCGTGCTGCCGGACATCCCGCCGTCTCTCCCGGCGCCGGAGGCCGCGTTCGCCGGGCCCGACGCCGTCGCGCTCGACGGCCCGTTCGGGATGGACGGGCTGCTCGCGGAGCGGAACCCGCTCGGCAGCGCCGGCCCGGACGCCATCGACCACCTCCGCGCCGTGACCAGCCAGGCCAGCGCGCTCGCGGCGACGGCCGCCAGCGCCGAGCCTGCGGCGACAGGGCCGACGTCCCTGGGTCCGTCCGCCGCGCCTGGCGGGGTGGCCGGGGATGCCCGCGGGCCTGGCCTGCCGGGCACCCAGGACAGGAAGGTCCTGGTGTTCGAGCCCACGAGCGGCGGCCTGCTGACGCTGCTCGCGCACAGCGCGGTCTCCGACCTCGCGCAGCTGAGCGCGACCGTGCGGGTCAGCACGGCCACGAGCCCCGGCCAGGGGACCGCCATGCTCGCCGCCGAGCCGTTCCGGTGCGTGGTCGTGGACCTTGGCATGCCTACCGCGCTTGAGTTCCTCGACCAGGTCCAGGAGAAGCCGGACCTGCGCGAGATTCCCGTCCTCGCGCACGCGCCCGGGCCGCCGGACATCAGCCACCGGGACCTCGTCGCGACGCTGCGCTCCGGTTACCCCTCGCTTGAGCTGCTGCCGTCGCTCGACGACCTGCGCGAGCGGATCACGCTGCACCTGTCGGCCGCGCAGCCGGGCCAGGTGCCCGCGCTGGTCCGGGACGCGGCAGAGCCTGTCGTCACGTCCTCGGCGGGCAGCCACGTGACCGCGCTGGCCGAGCACCCCGGCCTGCGCGACAAGCACGTGCTCGTGATCGACGACGACGCGCGTAACGTCTTCGCGATCTCCAGCACCCTTGAGCTGCACGGCCTGCGGGTGACGCAGGCGAGCGACGGCCGCCGGGGCATCGAGGCGCTCCGCGCCGCCCCGGACACCGACCTCATCCTGATGGACGTCATGATGCCCGGGATGGACGGCTACGCGACGATGACCGCCGTCAGGCAGATGCCGCAGTTCGGGCGGCTGCCCATCATCGCGGTCACCGCGCGCGCCATGCCAGGCGACCGCGAGAAGAGCCTCGCCGCCGGCGCCAACGACTACGTCACCAAGCCGGTCGACACCGACGAGCTGCTCGCCTGCATGGAGCGCTGGCTGTCCAAGAGCTGAGGGCCGCCGCTTTTCAGGATCATCCAGAACGGGTGCCTGGTTCCCGCCCCCCGCGGCTACACGTCGTAAGCGGTTGGCAGGGTGGTGTGCCTGCGCCCTGACGGGGTTGTCCAGGTGGCGGTGCCGGGGGTGGGCTGGGCCGCCTGCCAGCCGGGGGCTTGCTTGGTCCTGTGGTGGCGGCGGCACTTCGGGTTGGTGTTGCACTCGCACGTGGGGCCGTCGGGGTACGGGACCGTGTGGTCGATGTCGCAGTACGGCGGCCTGGGCGTTGCAGGCGGGGGCGGTGCAGGTCTGGCTGCGGGCGCGGAGCAGGTGCCTCAGCTTGCGGCTGGGGGCGTAGCGGTCTTCGGCGTTCCGGTGGTCGCAGGTGTCCCTGGCGATGGGCTCGAAGGTGGGGTTCAGGCGGCGCAGGAGGTCCGGCTAGCCGGGCGGCCTGCCCGGGTGCCGGGGATACCGCCTGGTTTTCGCTCCGGTTCCGGGGTGCCGGGGCGCGGTGGTTTCCAGCGGATGCCGGCCGCGTGGCGCAGGCGTGGGCGATGGCGGTGCCGTCGGGGGCGGTGACGGTGAGGCACCAGCGGGTTCTCGGGTGCCGGGCGGCGGCCTCGGTCGAGGGCGCGGGTTTCGTCGGCGTCCAGCAGGCCCCAGCCCGCCGCCTGGGCGGGGGCGGTGTCCCAGCCGAGCAGGGTGCCGACGGGGACCAGGAGGTTGATCAGGGCGGGCACCGGCGCCGGGTCACCGGGGCGGCCGGGCCTGGCGGGGCTGTCGTCGAGGCTCCCGGTTCGGGCGTCCGGTCCGAGCGAGCCCTCGGGTCGCCGCCGTCGAGGCAGCGGCCAGGCGGCCGTCGGCTGCGTCGGCCGGGCGGCTCCGCGGACTGACAGCTCCGGGTGCTCGGCGCGTGCGGGCTGGGCCTGATGCGGTCGAGGGGGTCGCGGCCCTGGGTGAGGTCGACCAGCGCCAGGGCGCGGAGGCTGGCCGAGGGTGCCGTCGACGAGGCCGGAGTCGCGGAGCCTGACGGCGACCGCGTCGATGTAGGCCTTGGAGGCGATCACGTCGGCGGTGTCGAGCTCGCGGCCGGACAGGGACGCGTTGCCCGACTCCTCGCGGCGGGCCTCGACCCGCTGGTCCAGCTGCCTGGCCAGCTCCTTGCGCGCCCGGACCGCCTCCGGGGCGAGCTTCAGCTCCAGCGCGGCGGCCTTCCTGGCCAGCTGGTCCGGCCGCAGCCCCGGGGCGGCCGCCGCGAGGACCTCGTCCGCGTAGGCGGCGTCTGCGTCGGTCATGACCCGGGTGCGGGAGGCGATCGTGGAGGCCCGGGCCAGGTCGATCGTGCCGTCCGCCATCGCGGCCAGGGTGCGCGGCAGCCGGCTGTCAGCTCGATGGCCGCGTCGATCCGGGCGCCGGCGTAGGCGCCGGTGTCGACGAGCTCCATGGCCAGTTCCTCGCCGGGGAACTCACCGTCCCGGCAGCCGACCGGGACTTCCCGCGGCCCTCGCCGCCTCGAACTCCGCCTGGCGGCGGCGGGCGAACTCCGCGATCACCACCGTCTGCTGGAAGGCCGCCAGGTTCGCCAGCCGGCGGGCCGCCTGCAGCACCCCGATCAGCTCGTCGTCGGTCAGGGAGCCCGCGCCGGCGACCGCCTGGGCGGTAAGGGCGGCCAGCACCGGGCCGGGGTGAAGCGCATCGGCGGACGCGCCCTGCCGGAACGCGGCGGTGACCGCCTGCCCGCCCAGGCCGTCCGGGCCGCACATCGCCGCCAGCAGGCTCCGGGTCCACGTCGCACGCGTCGCCGAGGCTGACCGAGATCGCCGGGCCCTCGATCGCCGACTCCGGCGGGACGTGCTGGCGGCCCTCATCGATCTCACGCACCAGCCAGTCGATATGCGCGTCCAGATCGAAGTCGTCGACGGGGAGGCCGGTGAGGCAAGGGCCTGGAGCGAGAAAGGCGCCATCACCGGGAAGCGGGCCGCCCGCGGGCGACTGTTACATCCATGCCGGCACTCCCTCCGTATGGTCCCTGCCAGAAACTCACTGATACGAATATCATATCTAATCGACATCTATCCCGTCAAAGCTTAAAAGCTATTTTTCCAAGATCTTTTCGAGACTGTCGCTCCGAATTGCAGCCTCAATTGCCGAATCGGCGTTCGTCGCCTGAGCCTGCTGCCGCCCCGGGCCCGCAGGCTGATGCCCGGCGGCGGCGCGGCGCCGGAAGAATGGCCCGTGTGACAAACGACATCGAAGACCTGCGGCGGGCTTTTGACGACGCCGAGTTGCGGGCAGACGCTGGCCGGCTCGATGAGCTACTGGCTGACGACTTCCTGTCCATCGGCGAGCAGGGCTACCAGCTCGACAAGCGGCAGTGGATCGACCGGCACGGGGACTTCCGCTACCTTGCCATCGACACCAGCGAAGTGGACGTGCGGCGCTACGACAAGGCCGCGATCGTGCGCTGCGTCCAGCGCAGCCGGGCCACCTGGCAAGGTAACCAGCTGACGCTCGCGGTGCGGGTGAGTCAGGTCTGGGTCCACCAGCCCGGCGGATGGCGGCTCGCCGGAATCCAGTTCAGCTCGCTCGGCTGCCGGCTGAACCACGCCAGCCGGCGCCCGGCACGGGCCCGCTCGTCAGGCGGGTTGCCGGGGCGCCGAAGGCTCGCTGAACTCTAGGAGGATGCCGGCCTTGCCCGGCGGGAGCAGGAAGTACCAGGCGTTGAGTACGCCGCTGATCTGGGCCACCAGTGAGGCGGGCAGGAGCAGGTAGAGGCCGGCGGGCACGCCGCAGGCCAGGGTGATGCCGCTGGCGGTGAAGAGCAGCATGACCATGACGTTGGGGCCGCGACGGTTGAAGATGGCGATCAGGTTCTTGTCGTCGTCGGTCAGGCTCGCTTTCACCCGCCTGATGCCAAGCAGGATCCAGCTCGTGACCAGGCCGATGACGATGAGCTCCGCGCCCAGCACCCAGTCGGCCTGGTCGGGGACGAGCAAGGCCGCCGCCATGACCAGGGGCGCGATGAACAGCACCAGGGTCTGGGCCGCGCTCGCGCGCAGGCCTTGATGCCCGGCGATCCTGCTGGCGTTCAGGGACACCGCGACGAACAGCAGCCCGGTCAGGGCGGCGCTCGCGCCCCCGGTCATCTCCGCGAAGTCCTGCCAGTCAGCGGGAGGTCATCGGCGGCCTGGTCCACGGTCATTCACCTGAGTTTAGGGCGAATGACCGCTCCGCGGGTTGCGCGGCGAGTCCGGCCGGGGTTACCCGGCGAACGGCCGGCCGCACGGTAGCGTGGGGACACGGGCCCGGACAGGGAGGTAAGCCATGGCGACGGTAAGTGTCAGGTACATCGTCCACGATGTCGATGCCGCGATCGCGTTCTACACGCGGCACCTGGGCTTTACCGAGGTGATGCATCCCGCCCCGGCCTTCGCGATGCTGTCGCGGGACGACCTGCGCCTGGTGCTCAGCGCGCCTGGCGGCGGGCCCGGGGGCGGCCAGGCGATGCCCGACGGCAGCGGTCCCCGCGCCTGGCGGCTGGAACCGCTTCTCCATTGAGGTCAGCGACCTCGGCAGCACGGTCGAGAGGCTGCGCGCGGCCGGCGTCCGGTTCCGCAACGAGATCGTCACCGGGACAGGCGGCAGGCAGATCCTCGTGGAGGACCCGTCGGGCAACCCGGTCGAGCTATTCGAGCCGACGCTGCCCGAGGCCAGGCTCCAGTAGGCGGAACTGGGTGCTGAGGAGCAGGAAAGGAGGCGCGATGGCGGGCGAGGCGGCCAGTGCGACGTTCGAGACAACCGTTGCCGCCACCGGTAACAACACCGGGATCGTGGTGCCCGAGGAGGTTATCGAGCAGCTCGGCGCGGGCAAGCGGCCGCCCGTGCTCGTCAACCTCAACGGTTACGAGTACCGGACCACGGCCGGCGTGATGGGCGGCAAGCACATGGTCAGCGTCAGCGCCGCCGTCAGGAAGGCCACCGGGCTGCGGGGCGGCGACCCGGTCCGGGTCACGCTGACCGTCGCGGACACCCCGCGTGAAGTGACGGTGCCGGCCGACTTCGCCGCCGCGCTGGCGGCCGACGAGCAGGCGGGCGCCTTCTTCGCCGCGCTGTCCAACAGCATGCAGCGGTACCACGTCGACAACGTCAGCGCCGCCAAGAGCGACGCCACCCGGCAGCGGCGGGTCGAGGCGGCCATCGCGCTGTTCCGCGCGGGCAAGCAGCGGTACCCCATCGGGCCACGCAGCAGGCACGGCCCGAGGCTAGCGGAGGCCTGCAAGACCCGCGCGCCTGCCTGGGCAGGCGCCGCGGGCCGGGGGAGGTTTGTGGGCTACCAGCGGTACCAGCGGCGTCCCTCGCCGGCGCGGACCGCGAACCCGACCAGCCAGACGACTAGCACGATCGCGGCCACCCACCACAGGGCGTGCAGGATGAAGCCGAGCCCGCCGAACAGGATCGCTAGGATCAGCACTAGCAGAATCAGAGCCATGATTGGCGCTCCTCGATTGTGGTTCTGTGCGGTGTACGGCTACCCACACGAGGGGCCCTAAACGTGGCATAGGGTGCCTATGACCAAGAGCAACGTGCAGGATGGCGGGAATATGCCGCGAGGCGGATGGCCGGATGAGGCAGTGGCGGACATCGCGGCGCGGCGGGACGCGCTCCGCCAGGCGGCCAGCCTGCCCGGGGCCGACCCGCGGACGCTGATCGACGCGGCGCTCACCGAGCTCGACGCCGCGATCGAGGCGCTCGGCGCGGCCTCCCCCGGGACCGCAGCGGCCCGGACAACCCGCCGGGCGAGGCCCTGCCCGAGGCGGTGCGGACGGAGCGGCGGCTGCTGCACGCGGTCTTCCAGCAGGCCCCGGTCCCGCTGTTCCTGCTTGAGCAGGACGGGACGATCAGGCGGGCCAACAACCAGGCGGCGGCGCTGCTCGGGTCGCCGTCCGGGTACGCGACCGGCAAGCCGCTGACCGCGTTCATCGACCTGCCCTTCCGGGCGGCGGTCCAGACCCAGCTCGCCGCCGTCGCGCGGACGGGCAAGCCGCGCACGGCCGGCTGCCGGATCCTGACGCTCGGACGGGCCGGTCGACGTCACGCTGACCGCGGCCGCGGCCGACCTGCCCGGTGACCCGCCGGTGCGGATCGTCACCGCGGTGCCCGGTGCCGGCGGCCCGTCCGTGGCGGGCGGGCAAGAGCGGGAAGACAGGCCCGCGAAGCGGCCGGCGGCGAAGCGCAGAAGGGCGATCCCGCCATCGCGGCCATGACGCGGCGGCTGGACGCGGTCACCGCGGTGACCAGGGTCCTGCTCGACAACAGCACGTTCAGCGAGGCGGTCACGCTGCAGCGGTGCGCGCGGCTGCTCGCCGGGGAGATCGCGGACTGGGTGATCATCGACATCGACCGCGGCGGCCGGCTGCTGCGCCAGTTCGCGGCCGGCCCCCGCGACGGCCAGGCGGACCAGCTCGCCCGGCTGGCGCGGGCGGTCGATCCCGACCAGGAGTCCCTGCCCGCGCAGGTGCACTCGGCGGGCAAGTCGGTGCTGCTCGCGCACCCGGATGACCCGGCCGCGCTCGGGCGCGGGCCCGACGGCACGCCGCTCGGCATGATCCTCGGCGCGACCTCGCTGATCTGCGTTCCGATCTCCGACGGGACGACCGGCTACGGCACGCTGACGCTGACCCGGCTGGCGGACAAGGGGCCGTTCGGCGTCGCCGACCTCGGCCTCGCCGAGGAGCTCGGCAGGCACCTGGCGATCGCCATCAGGGTCGACCGGGTGTTCCGCCAGCGCTCACAGGTCGCCGAGGCGCTGCAGGCCAGCCTGCTGCCCGCCAGGCTGCCCGCGGTGCCCGGCCTTGAGTTCGCCGCGGCCTACATCGGCGCGACGCAGTTCCAGGAGATCAGCGGCGACTTCTACGACGTGTTCAAGGCCGGCGACGGCTGGGCCATCGCGGTGGGCGACGTCTGCGGCAAGGGCCAGGACGCCGCCGCGATGACGGCCGCGGCGCGGCACGCGATCCGCGCCCTCGCGCACGTGCACGACACCCCCGCCGACGTCCTCGCCGCCGCGAACGAGGTGCTTGTCGCCGAGGACTACGACGACCGCTTCGTCACGGCCTCGCTCGCGTTCCTCCGGCAGCGGGGACGCCGCGTGCAGGTGCAGCTCGGCTCGTGCGGGCACGTGGGGCCGGCCGTGGTCCGGGCCGACGGGCGGGTGGAGATCCTGGAAGGGGACGGGCTGCCGCTCGGGCTGTTCGCCGACGCGCAGCCCGGCCGCCTTGAGCTTGAGCTGGGCAAGGGCGACGTGCTGTTCTTCTACACCGACGGGGTGACCGAGGCGCGCAGCGCGGACCTGTCGTTCTTCGAGGACCGGCTGGCGGACGAGCTCGCGGCGGTCGCGGGCCGCTCGGCCAGCGACATCGTGCGCGCCGTCCAGGAGCTCGTCACCTCGTTCTCCTCGGGCGAGCTCAAGGACGACGTCACGATCCTCGCGGTGCGGGTGGGCTGACGGCCGCTCACCGCGGGGCCCGCTACGGCTGCTCGTAGAGGTCCTCGATCACCTCGGTGTCGCGGGGCCGCTGGCCGGCCGGGCGGACGGTAGCCGCCGGGCTCGGGGTCCTGGATCACCTCGTAGCCGGACTCGGCGTCCTCGATCAGGTCGTCGTCCTGGTCAAGCAGGGTCGGCCGGGACGGCAGCCCCGGCCTGGAGCGCTGAGGTGCCCGGGTTGCGGGCGACGTACGGCGGGACGGGGACCTGCTCGACCCGGCCGCCCGGGTAGGTCCTGCGGACCAGCACCCGCCGGCCCAGCCAGCCGACGGTGCGGTTGGGGATCAGCAGCCCGATCACGCCGATCAGCATGATGACCCAGCCGGCGGTGTGCAGGTTGAAGAACGAGGTGTTCGCCGTCACGGCGAAGGCCAGGATCGCGCCGACACAGATGAGCGCCAGGCTTGAGCCGATCTTCATCGGATGTCCTTTCCAGGCGGCCGCTTCGCCGCCGAGCGGGGGTTCGCGCCTCCGGGGCGCCGGCCCGGGCTCGGGGTCCCGGCCGGAAGTCGGGTCAGGCGGACGTCGCGAGGGCGTCGGGGGTGTCGAGGAGGCGGCTGCGCAGGTGGCCGAGCGCCCGGGTAAGCAGCCGGGACACGTGCATCTGCGAGATGCCGAGGCGGGCGCCGATCTCGGCCTGGGTCAGGTTCCCGTAGAAGCGCATGACGAGGATGCGCTGCTCGCGCTCGGGCAGCTCGTCCCAGTGCGTGGACACGGCCTCCATGTCGATCGCGTGCTCCATCTCGGCGTCCTCGTCGCCGAGGACGTCGCTGAGCTGCGCCGGGTCGTCCCGGTCGGACAGCGGCGCGTCGAGCGAGTAGGCGGTGAAGACCATGTCGGCCTGCCTGGCCTCGAGCAGGTCGTCGCGGCTGCAGCCGAGCCGCTCGATGAGCTCGTCGTCGTCGGGCTGCCGGCCGAGCGAGTGGGTGAGCTCCTCGGTCGCCTTGCGCAGCTCGAGCAGCAGCTCCTGCGCGGAGCGGCGGACGTGGACCTGCCACCGCTTGTCGCGGAAGTGCCGCTTGATCTCGCCGCTGACGCAGGGCGCCGCGTACGCGGACAGGCTGCTGCCGAACGACGGGTCGAAGTTGTTGATCGCCTTGAGCAGGCCGACGTAGCCGACCTGCATCAGGTCCTCGACCGGTTCCGGGCTTCCCCGGTACTGCCTGACGCACGAGCGGACCAGCCGCTCGTAGCGCTCGACCAGGATCTCGCACGCTACGCGCGTGCTCGTGGCTGTCTCGTGGCAGCGCCCGGAAGCGGACGAGCAGTTCATCGTCGGTAAGCCCGGTCAGCTCGGCGCGGCAGCCGAGGACCGGGGTGGTGAGCGTTGCCTTCGTCATGGTCATCTCCGTGCGGGGGGTCGGAATGCCGGACGGAGGCTGTTGTGCCCGCACAGAGGGACCTAAACTTGAACGCATGTGACCTCCGTCACATTCACTTTCCGGACATAGTGCTTCCGCCTTCGGGAGAGCGGCCGCGCGGCGTTCCGCCGCCGCGCGGCTCCCGCCAGCCGGCCACGGCTACCCGCCTGCGCTGGCGCAAACCCGGAAGGTTCCCCGGCGGTGGCCGGAATAGGCCGGCCCGCCCTGGGCAGGCGACGTGCGGCGGCTCCCCCGGCCGCCGTCCCGAGCCAACGATCCCCAGGTAAGGACGTCAGATGATCGAGTACGCCGCCGAATGGCGCGCGGCCAGTGCCTGCCTCACCGCCGACCCCGACCTGTTCTTCCCCGTCGCCGCCGGCACCGCCGGTCGCCAGGCAGGTCTCCCGGGCCCGCCGGATCTGCGCGGGCTGCCCGGTCAGGCAGCAGTGCCTCGACTTCGCGGTGCGGTCGGGCGAGAAGGACGGCATCTGGGGCGGTACCACGCCGGAGGAGCGCGTCCGCGACCGGCGGGCCCGCAACCGCCGCCCGGCCCGCAGGACCTGGCCGGACGCAGCGGAGGCCCGCGCGTCCTGACCCGGGAGTTACCGCCGCGCCTGGCCCTGGTCAGGACGGGGGCGCGCCCCGGCCGCGGAGCCGTAGGTTTCGAGGACCCCGGCGGCGACCTCGGTGACCTTGACGTGCCGCCGCTGCGACTCCCGGCGCAGGTAGCGCAGCGCCTCGTCGGCGTCGCAGCCGAGGGCGTGCATGAGGATGCCCTTGGCCTGGTCGGTGACCGCGCGGGCCGCCACCGAGTCCTTCAGCTGCGTCGCGGTCCGCTGCGCCTGCCCGTAGGCGAGGCTGTTGGCGAATACCGTGCTGCCGAACCGGGCGAGCATCTCCGCCATCGGCACCCCGTCCGCGTCGAGCGCCCCGGGGCGCACGCCGAACAGCGCGAGCACGAGCGTGATGGACGATGACTGCCTGACCAGGTGGATCGAGCTGCGCAGGCCACGGCGGAGCGCCTGCTCGGCCCACCACGGCCACCGTTCCTCGTCGAGCGCGTCGCGGCAGCTGACCGGGCGGCCGTCGCGTACCGCGGTGGTCAGCGGGCCCGTCCCCGCCCTGGACTCCAGGTCGATGAGCTCGGCCGGATCGGGGTGGCTGGCCGCCACCGCGGCGAGCTCGCCGTCCCGCCAGATCGTCGCGTGCGCCGCCGCGCACCCGGGGACCTGCCTGACCGCCAGCTCGGCCAGCTTGCTGAGCGACTTCGCCTCCCCGTGGGAGAGGCTGACAAGATCGGCGGCCTCGTACCCGAGATCTTCGACCGTCACGCCGCCCTCCGTCCCGTCCCGCTGCTAGGTACCAGGGTACGCGCGGTCTACGGGCCGGCCACCGCGAAGGTCGTGCCGATGCCCATGCCCGTGACCCATTCAGGTACCGGCTCGTAACTTGTCCACACCAGGGGCCAGGCCGCGGCGCAGCCGGCGAGCCAGGTGCGGACCTCGTGGCCGCCGCTGCCTGCCCGTTCCTCAAGCAGCTCGTCGCCCAGCCCGGTCACCGGGTCGAGGTCGGCCGTGACCAGCTGCTTCAGGAACCAGGCGTCCCACTCGGCGTTGACCCGGGCGGCCGGGTTGCCGCCCATGGCGCGGACCCGCGACTCGCGGGCCGCCGACAAGACCCGCACGTCACGCCGGCCGTGGATCATCGCGGCGCGCCGGTCGGCCGGGACGGCGGGATCGCGCGGGTCGTTGGACGGCAGCCAGTGCGAGAGCCCGCCGCTCGCGATGACCAGCACCCGGCCCGGTCCCGCGGCCTCGATGGCCGCGCCGAGCGACCGGCCGAGCGCGGCGCAGCGGCGCAGCGGCGGCAGCGGCGGCGCGGCGGTATTGACCACGAGCGGGACCATCGGGAGGTCGGCCCGGCCGCGGATCATGTCGTAGCTCTGCGTGATGCCGTGGTCGACGGTGAGCGCGTAGGACAGCGCGATGTCGAACCCGTCGGCGGCCAGCCCGTCGCGGATCGACCAGGCGAGCGCCGACGCGACCGGCAGCGGGCCGCGGCGGGAGCCGAAGTCACCGAACGCCTCGGCCTCCGCCACCCCGAGGGTGAACGGCGGCATCACGTCGTAGAAGTTCGCGTGGAAGTGATCGGGGCCGATGACCACCGCCGCGTCCGGCGCCAGCGCGGTGACCGCGTCGGCGACGCGGGCCGCGGCGGCCAGGAACCGGCCGCCGGGCGCGGCCGGCCCCGGCGGCGGCAGCATCGTCGCGAACGGCGAGTGGGACATGCCGACCATGCCGATGATCTCGCTCACGGCGCCGTCTCCCGGCCAGTACCGGATTCGGGGGCAGGGCCGGGCTCGGCGGCGGTACCGGATTCGGCGGCAGGGCCACCGAGCAGGAAGTCGCGGTGCACGCGCAGGTACTCGGCCGGCTTCTCCCACTGCGGCCAGTGGCCGGCGTCCGCGATGACGTGCAGGCGGGCATCGGGCAGCCAGCCGAGCAGCGTGGCCGCCTCGTCCAGGCCGCCGGTCGGGTCGTGGTCGGTCCACAGCAGCAGCGTCGGCGCGGTGATCTTGCCGACCCAGCCGGGATCCCACGCGAAGTCCTTGCGGACCTCCGGGTCCTGGAGCACGAGCGTGTTGGTGATCGCCTGGATGAACCCGGGCCGGCTGTAGACGGCGCGGCGCAGCGTGACCAGCTCGTCGGTGACCATCTCGGTGTGGTGGAACAGGAACTCGACCCGGCGGCGCACGGTCGCGTCGCTCGGGTCGCGGACCGCGGCCATCGTGCTGTCCCGCAGCCGCGCCATCACCTCGGGCTTGTTGGCGATGTTGCCCGGCGTGTTGAGCACGAGCCGGCCGACCCGGTCCGGGTGGCGGGCGGCGGCCCACGCGGCGACCCAGCCGCCGAGCGACTCACCCGACAGGTGCGCGGTGCCGATGTCCAGCGCGTCGAGCAGGCCGATGAGGTGGTCGCAGAGCACGTCGATCGTGTAGGGGCGGTCAGGGAGGTCGGACCAGCCGTGGCCCACCATGTCGTAGGCGGTCACCCGGAAGTCGGCGGCCAGGCCCGCGATGTCACGGGCGTAGGCCTCCAGGTGGCCGCCGGTGCCGTGCAGCAGCACCAGGTCGGGGCCGGAGCCGGCCCGCAGCACGCGGGTGCGCACGCCGTGGACGTCGACGTGGCGCAGCTCGTGGTCGGTGTCGGCCAGCTCGCCCCAGATGCTGATGTGCCCGGGCAGTTCGCTCATGAGTGGCCCCCTGCGGGTGATGACTGGTCCTGCGCGAACCGGGCCCGCGCCTCGGCGACGGTGCACAGGCCCGCGCTCTGCCTGCGGGTGATGCCGAGCGCCTGCAGCAGGCGGGAGTTCTCGATGGTGAGGAACTCGGCCGGGTCGCCCGCCGAGTCGTTGTAGTGGCGGTGCCAGGTCCACGGCGGCGTGTAGATGAAGTCGCCGGCCGCCCACGCCTCCGTGTCGTCCTCGACCTCGCTGTGACCGTGGCCGGAGATGACGAAGTGCACCGTCTCGTGGTAGTGCCGCTGCATGTCCGAGCTCTCGCCGGGCGGGATCACCTGGCGGAACAGCTCGAACGTGACCGTCGGCAGCCGCCCGGCGACCGCCAGCGTGGTCGGGGTTGTGTACCTGCCCGGCGGGGAGCGTCTCCAGCTCGGCGGCGTGCACCACGACCGGGCGGGCGGTGCCCGGGCGGACCGTGGCGCTGATCGCGCCGAGGAAGCTGGCCAGGTCGAAGCCGGGCCCTGACAGTGCCATCGCAGCGATTCCGTCCTTCCCCGTGGGGCCTAGAGCGCGGTGCGGTGCTTCGCCTAGCCTGACCCGTATGACCTCGCGGAACCAACGATGAGTCCCGCTGACCGGGACACAGTGCCCGCGTAAACACAGGGCCACTGCACAACACGGTGCCAGAGGGCGGCCTTGACCGCGCGGCGGCGATCCTCGGCGCGTTCGACGCCGCGCACCGCGAGCTGACGCTGGCCGCGCCTGGTGACCCGGTGCGGCCTGCCCCGCTCGACCACGCACCGGACGGCGGAGCGGATGATCAGGCTCGGCTGGCTGGAAAAGCCCGCCGACCGCTACCGGATCGGCAACCGCCTGTTCGAGATCGGGAGCCTGGCGCCGATCCGGCTTGAGCTGCGCGAGGCGGCGCTGCCGTTCCTGCAGGACCTGCACCAGGCCACGAGGATCGCGGTGCAGCTCGGCGTGCTCGACGGCACGCAGGTGCTCGTGGTGGAGAAGATCACCGGGCACCGGGCCATGCCGATGCTCTCCCAGGTCGGCGGCATGATCCCGGCTTACTGCCTCCGCGCTCGGCCGGGCGATCCTCGCGTACTCGGAGCCCGCGGTCATCGACGCCGCGCTGGCCGGGCCGCTGGCCGCGCGTACCCCGCGCACGCTGACCAGCCGCGTCGCCATCCTGCGGGAGCTGACGGCGGTGCCTGAGCGCGGCTGGGCGGTCGAGCGGGAGGAGGGAAACATCGGCGTCAGCTGCGTCGCGGCGCCGATCTTCGGCCCGCTGGGGGACGTCGCCGCCGCGCTGTCGGTCACCGGCCCCAGCCAGCTGGTACGGGCCGACCGCATCGGGCCCGCGGTGCGGATGGCCGCCGCCGCGGCGTCCCGGGCCTACAGCCGCCACCGGCCCCACTGTCCCGCTGAGCCCAGTCCCGGTGAGCACAGTCCCGGAGAGTGAGACTGATCGTTGCCATGCGCGGCGTGCCGCCGCACGCTGTGGCATTACACGCGGCGATCGCGCGGCGTGCGACTAGGAGGAGGCGACGATGTCTCTCGGCGGCGGCTACATGCTCCCTTCACGCGAAGGGCAGCAGATCGCGGCGATCGGCCTCGGCATCACGATGAAGACCGACGGCAAGTCCACCCGCGACGCGTACTCCCTGTTCGAGTACGCGATCCCGGCGCGGACCGACGGCCCGCCGGCCCACGTTCACACGCGCGAGGACGAGTCGTTCATCTGCCTGGCGGGCAAGCTCGACGTCCACCTCGGCGGTGCGGACTTCACCCTCGGCCCGGGTGACTACCTGTACCTGCCGCGCGACGTGATCCACACGTTCCGCAACACCTGCGACGAGGAGGCGCGCGTCATCTCGGTCGTCTCGCCTGCCGGGCTTGAGGGGTACTACCAGGCGCTGGCCGACCTGCCGCCCGGGCCCAAGGACATCACCAAGATGAAGCAGATCATGGCCGACTTCGGCATCATGCTCCAGTTGCCGCCCGAGGTGCGCTGACCATGCGCGTCGGGATCATCGGGGCCGGGGTGGCCGGGCTGGCCACCGCCAAGGTGCTCGCCCAGGCGGGCCACGAGGTCGTCGTCTACGACAAGGCACCCGACGTCGGCGGCGTCTGGAGCCGCACCCGCCGGTACCCGGGGCTGACCACGCAGAGCCCGAAGGCGCAGTACTCGCTGTCAGACTTCCCCATGCCGCGCGCCTACCCGCAGTGGCCGACCGGCGCGCAGGTCCAGGCCTACCTCGCGGCTTACGCGAGCCATTACGGCCTGGACGCCGCGCTGCGCTTGTCGACGCGAGGTGACGGCGGCCAGTCCGGCCCAAGGCGGCGGCTGGGCGCTCACCGTCGCCGGCGCCGTCGGGCAGGGCGCGACCGAGCACGTTGACACGCTGGTGGTGGCCAACGGGATCTTCTGCGAGCCCGCGGTGCCGCGCTATCCGGGCGAGGCCGAGTTCACCGCGGCCGGCGGCCGGGTGCTGGCCGGCACCGAGCTGCACGACGAGGAGCAGGCCAGGGGCAAGCACGTGCTGGTCGTCGGCTACGGCAAGTCGGCCTGCGACGTCACGGTGCCGGTCAGCCAGGTGGCGGCGAGCACCGACGTCATCGCCAGGCACCTGCTGTGGAAGGTGCCGCGCCGTGTCGGCGGGGTGCTCAACTTCAAGATGCTGCTGCTTACCCGCATGGGCGAGGCCCTCTTCAAGTACCTGCGCCCGCGCGGCGTCGAGAAGTTCCTGCACGGCCCGGGCAACGGCATGCGCGCCAGCATGATCAACTCGATCGGCTCGGCGTCGGTCAGGCAGTTCGGGCTCAGGCGGCTCAGCCTCGTGCCGCCCGGGCAGATGGAGGACATCGTGCGCGGGGCGATCGGCCTGGCCACCGAGGGCTTCTTCGAGGGCGTCGCGGCGGGCCGCATCACCGTCCGCCCGAACCGGACCATCACAAGGCTGCTCGACGACGACGGCGCGCCCGCCGCGCAGCTCGACGACGGCACCCGGCTCCCCGCCGACCTCATCGTCTGCGCGACCGGGTTCACCCAGGGCGTCCCGTTCCTGCCCGCCGACGTCACCGGCCGGGTCCGCGACGAGCGCGGCAACTTCCTGCTCTACCGGCAGATCCGGCCGGCCGACGTGCCCGGCCTGTACTTCAACGGGTACAACTCGTCGTTCTTCAGCCCGCTCAACGCCGAGATGGCGGCGGCCTGGATCGCCGCCGACCTGGCCGGCGCGGTCGCGCTGCCGCCGGCCGCGGCGATGCGCGAGCAGGTCGCCGAGCAGCTCGCGTTCATGGACGCCGCCACCGACACCCACCACTGCCACGGCGGGAAGATCATCCCGTTCTCGCTGCACAACGTGGACGAGGTGCTCGGCGACCTCGGCGTCAACGTCAGCGCCGCGGTCCGCGCGTGGCACTGGCTCATGCCGGTCGACCCGGCGGCCTACCGCCGCGTCACCCCGGAGGTCCTGCGGCGGCTGCCGCCGGCGCCGCGCCGGCCCCGGCAGCCGCGGCACCGGACGTGGCTGAAGCGGCTTCCCGGCCCGCCCCGGCCCCGGCCCCGGCGCCGGGTGGCTGAGGCAAGGGTCACCGGTCGCCGCGGCAGTCAGCCGCACTCGTTCGGGATAGTCAAGAGCATCAGCCAGAACGGGTGCGCGGTTCCCGTGCGCCGGTAACCGCCGCCGTCCCCGCTCGGCCAACGGGGACGGCGGCGGTGGCCTTACCAGTCGCTGAACTCGCCCTGCACCAGCCAGACGACCGAGAGGGAGACGGCGGCGGCCAGGCCGACGAAGAACGCCGCCAGGCGGCGCCTTGGCCGGCCTGCCGACCAGCGCCGCCCGAAGGCAACGGCCCGGCGCACGAGCCCCACCGCCACGTAGAGCGAGCCGGCGATCGACATGAGCACCAGCGCCGACGCCGATCGCGTCCGCGGCGGCGGACGCGTAGCGGTGGCCGCTTACCGCCACGCCCGCCAGGTGCGCCGTGTGGCTCGCCGAGTGCCACAGGGCCCGGTTGATGTCTGGCAGGTACACCATGAGGTACGCCATGGTGAACGCGAGCAGCGGGATGACGCACAGCACCCACGCGGTGATCACGATCCGGGCGCCGCGGCGCAGCCCGGTGGCGCGCGGGTCGCGGCGCGGCCCGGTGGCGCCTGGCCGGCGAGGCAGGCAGCTGCGCAGCACCGGGATGACGCGGGCGAACAGGTCGGGCACGCCGACCAGGTCGCTGAGGATGAAGTACCCGTCGAAGCGGACGAACGGCAGCAGTTGCTCCAGCATCTCCAGGTGGGTGACGGCGATGACCAGCAGCAGGATCTCCGCCGAGGTCGCCGCGTAAATGGCGGCGAGCACCAGCATGAAGATCAGGTTGAAGTACAGGCCGCCGAGGTCGGTGCGCAGCCGCCCGGCCCGGCTGAGC
Organism: uncultured Actinomycetota bacterium; assembly: GCA_963735315.1. Lineage (GTDB taxonomy): Bacteria > Actinomycetota > Actinomycetes > Streptosporangiales > Streptosporangiaceae > Trebonia. The sequence goes on along the minus strand of CAVTKQ010000031.1, from coordinate 43,179 downwards.
CGGTAGGAGTCGGTGACGTTGGTGAAGAACGCGGGCCACACCAGGTAGATGCCGGCCCCGATCCGCCCGGGCCGCGCCCCGCCGTACCGGCACCCGGCCGCGTGCCCGCACTCGTGGAACAAGGCGGAGGCGACGGTCAGCCCGGCGACGAGCAGCAGGTTCACCGGGTCGTTCAGCAGCTGGCTGAGCGCCAGGGACAGCCCGTGCGTCGTGAAGATCCAGAAGTCCAGGGCGGCGACGCTGACGACGACGGCCGCGATTACCGGCCAGCGGAACAGCGGCCGGAAGAAGGTTCCCGCCGCGCCCGCGGCCCGGTCAGGCAGCAGGGTGACCCGGGCCCTGAGCGCGAGCAGCGGGCTGGCCGTCGGCAGCACGGGCGCGCCCTGCCCGGCGACGATGCCGAGCGGCGCCAGCTTGGCGACGATGAGGTAGCGGACCTGCTCGCCGGTCAGCGTCCGGCCCAGCTCGGCGCTGACCGCGCTCGCGATGTCGTCGGCGCCGCGGGTGCCGTCCATCAGGGCGGCGACCAGGTAGAGCAGCCGGGAGAGCTGGATCATCTGCCCGTCGGCCCGCCTGACCAGTGACCGCGGCTCGGCGAACCCGCTGTCCTTCATCTCGCCGAGCAGTTCGACCCCGGGCGCTAGCCGGGCCGGGTGAGCGGTATCCACGTTTGCGGTCACGAGGCATCCCTCCATCGACCCTCAGTCGGCCCGGGAACACGGGAAGGGCCACCCAGAGGTGAGTCCGGGCGGCCCTCCCGCTGCCATGCGTACCCCGCCGATGCATGACAGGCGCATGCCCGGCCGGGCAGGGTTACAGGATGTTGCCTGAGCCCAGGCTGAGGATGTTGTCGAAGCTGCCGTTCAGGGCAGAGACGTTGAGCAGGCCTGCCTGGGCCGTGTTGCCGTAGCCGACCTGCGTGAAGCTGTTGCTGACGCTGCTGCCGTTGTGGCGCGAGTGGCAGACGTTGAGCGTCTCGCGGCTGGGCAGGAGCTCGGCGCTCTCACCCTCCAGCTCGGCCATCGACACGGCGAGATCGTTAGTCATTGGAGCCCTCCTTTGGGATCTGCCATGATCTACTGTACGCTTGAAATCGTACAGGTTGTACGGTCATCACCGTACAGTAAGATCACGATTCAGTCAAACACACAGCGGCAGCAACCGGTCTCCCCAGGTGAGGCCGGACTATGTTTTGAAGACGGGCTAAGTTGGTGACTATGGCGGCGCAGGCGACGGATGGTGAACCTGAGCTTCCCGGTGGACGGCCGGGAGATTCCGTGACCGAGGCTGAGCACGCCGCCAACCCCCTGCAGCGCCTGATCCAGCAGTGCCTCCGGGAGCGGAAGTTGTCCTACGGTGACGTCGCGCGCCGCGGCGGCCTGCCGCGGTCCACCGTCTACACCCTCGCGACCACGCGGAACCTGGTGCGGCCGCCGCGCCCGGCCACGATTGACGCGCTCGCCAAGGGGCTCGACGTGCCGGTCTCCATGGTTCGCGCCGCCGCCGCCGAGTCCACGGGGCTGCACTACTACGACGAGCCGCCGCCGGAGCGGCGCCGGTCCGGCGACCAGGAGCGGGACCTCCTGATCGCCAGCATCGACGAACTGTCGGCCGAGGACCGGCGGCACGTGGCCGCGCTTGTCGAGTCGCTGCGGAAGAAGGCGTCGCAGGGGGAGGAAGACGGCTAGCCCGGAGGACCGCCGCCGCCTGGCCCGGGGCGCCCGGTGCCGCCGTGCCGGCCGAAGCAGCGTGCAGCGGGCGAGGAGCAGGTCGGCCGCACTCGTTCCGATGATCGGCCTTGAACCTACTTCCTGGTTTTCAGTGGCAGGAGAGCTTCGGGTTGACGCCGACGAAGTTGAGCGGGCCAGCCAGGATCGTGACGATGACCGTGCCGGCGGTCGCGCAGCTCACCCGGTCGTTGAAATAGCCGCGCTGAGCGGTCGCGATAATCCCGATGACCAGCCAGATCACCAGGATGACGGAGCCGAGTCGCATGTTAGCCTCAACTTTCCTCTGCCGTCTTGCCGCGGTCTGCCGCGGCGGGTGACAACGTTGTCGTCACCAGGTGCCGCGCGGGTTCGGTCGGTCAGCTTCATCTGTTCCTCCGCCGGTACCGACTACCCGCGTGGCGCGCGGGAAACGTCGTCGGCGGGAATCCGGGGAACTGTGGCATAAGGGAATCAGAAGCGCGTAAAATGAGCCCGAGCCTGCCGCCTCTGCGCAGGTGGCGGCACCGCGCATAATGCTGCCTGCGCTGCCTCACCAGCGAGGCGGCCGTTGCTCACGGGTCCGGAGACGCGGCCCGCCCTCTTTCTTTTGTGAAGTGGCGGTGATTGTCGTGTCCGAAGAACGGTTTTCCGCGACGTGGTCCGGCCGGACGGCCGTGGTCACGGCGACCGGGGAAATCGACCTTACCAACGCGGAAGGCCTGCGGGACGCGCTCCTGTCCGCGCTGAACGCGGGCGCGCTCGGCCTCGTGGTGGACATGACCGCGACGACGTTCATCGACTCAGCCGGCGTCACCGCCCTGGTGCGGGCCTCGCGGCGGGCCGCCGCGACCGAGGCCACCGTGCGGCTGGCCGTCACCGCCCCGGCGGTGCTGCGCGTGCTTAACCTCGTCGGCATCGACCAGCTGATCGAGGTGCACCCGAGCGTGGCCGACGCGGTGGCCTCGCTACCCGAGCACTGCGCGGAGCCGCTCGCCTGAGGCGGCGCGGCCCCCGCGGTCAGGCCACCCGCATCGACAGCAGCACGCGCACCCCGTCCGGGCCGGACGCGACGGAGACGTAGTCGGAGAGCTGCCTGAGCACCAAGCGGCGCATCGCCTCCTCCTCGCCCGGCCGGCCGTCAGGGCGAACGCGGCCGCCGCGGGCTGACCGCCGCAGCACCATGCCGTTGCCGCGGACCTCGCAGAACGCGCGGGTGCCGCTCATCCAGAGCCGCACCCGGGCGGTGCACGGCCCGACGGCGGTGGCGCAGGCCGCGGCCTCGCTGACCGCGAGCACGAAGTCGGCGAGCCGCGCTGGCCGGATGCCGGCGCGCGCGCCGAACGCCTGGGCGAACCGGCGGACGGCCGGGACGTCGCCCTGCCGGAATGCCCGCTCGGTTAGCCAGCGCGGGGCGCTGAGCGGCAGCTGGCCGTCGCTGGCCTGCAAGCCTCGCATCCGGGTACTCATCAGCCTCACCCGTCCTCGAACGGGGCCGTTGGCCGTGGCGGCTCGCCGCTGGCCCTGGTTACGATCGTGGCCGCGAGGTCACGGAGCTTGACGTTGGTGTTCTGGGAGACGCTCCGCAGCAGCGCGAACGCCTTGTCTTGCGGGCACCGCTCGGTGGCCATGATCACGCCAAGGGCCTGGTCGATGACCGCCCGGGACACGATCGACGACCTGAGCTGGTCGTTCTGGTCGGCGCACGAGGCCATCCGCAGCGACAGCGTGAGCGCCCCCGAGGCGTGCCTGGCGAACCTCTCGGCCCGCCTGGCATCCTCCGGGCCGAACGCGCCGGGCCTGCGCGCGTACAGCACGAGCGCGCCGACCGGCTCGCCGTCGTTGACGAGCGGCACCGCGTAGCAGGAGCGGATGCCGAGCGACGCCGCCTGCCGGCAGAAGCGAGGCCAGCTGTTCGCGGTCGCCGTGTCATGGACGTTCACCGGGCGCGCGTGCCGCAGGGCGTGCAGTGCCGGGCCGTCACCCGACTGGTACTGCACCCTGTCCGCCTCGGACGCCAGCGGGTCGCTGCACGCCGTGGCGGACGCGGGGCGGCCCCGCCGCCGAAGCGCCATCCCGCACGACATCCCCTCGACTTCGCCGACGGTCCTGCGCCGCGAGCACGGCGAGCTCGTGCAGGAACTGCTCGACGCTATCGGTCTTCAGCAGGGCGGTCTGCAGCCCCGCGAGGTCTGTCTGCACTTCGTTCGACACACTGCACCCGGATGCCCCTGCGGCCACGACGACGGCTTGACGCCAACGGCCGCTCAGCCGAGCGTCAGCGCGCAGGTGTTCGGCGCGCGGCTACCGCGGCGAGCGGGAGTCCGTCGGCGGAGATCGCAGTCGCCGATCGACACGATGCCGACGACCTGCCCGTCGTTGATGACCGGCAGCCGGCGGACGGCGTGCTCGCGCATGAGCTCCTCGGCCTGGCCGACGTCCGCGTCGGCGGCTACGCCGATCAGGTCGCCGCTGCACAGCGGGCCGACCGGGGAGTCCGGCCCCTCGCCCTCGGCCAGGCCGCGGACCACGAGGTCCCGGTCGGTCACCACGCCGGACAGCGCCCCGTCGTTGACCACGAGCACGGCGCCGACCTGGGTGTCGCGCATGATCCGCGCCGTCTCGCCGATCGTCTGGCTGTAGTAGACGCCGACCGGGGCGGAGGTCATGACGTCGCTGACCTTGCCGCCTGCCCGGGATGACGTCGGTGGCCGCCTCGTCGGTACCCGGGGTCACGATCTCGGTGGGCTTGTTGTCCATGAGGTCCCTCCTGTTCGCGTTGCCCTTTCGCTACCAGCCGGCCGCTAAACCCTCGCGGCTGGCAGCGCCGCGGCGGCACCGGGTAGCCGGCGGCACGTCGAGGCGCGATGGCGGGGGACCCCCGGCGGGCTACCGCAGTACCCGCGGCGCGGCGGCCGTAGACGTAGCGGCGGCCGGACGGGTGGGTAACCACGGCGATCAGCACGGCCGCGACGACCACGGAGACGATGAAGGTGATGATGAGGTGGCCCGCGCCGAGGATGGCGGCGGTCACGAAGCCGCCGACCAGCGCCCCGACGACGCCGAACAGCAGGGTGAGCAGGATGCCGATCCGCTGCCGGCCAGGGACCAGCAGGTGGCCGAGCGCGCCGATCACCAGTCCGATGATCAGCCAGGTGATAATGGCAGAAATTGTCATGGCCCCCCGCTACCCGCGATAAATGCCCTTATTCACGGCGGACCGGTATTCACGGCAGGCCGGTATTCACGGCGGACCGGGCATTCGGCAAAAGGTTCGGCCCGCCCGGGGGGGTGGGCCGGGCGGGCCGAGACTAAGGGAAGCGGCGGTTGCCGCCTCGGCTAATTGTTTACTTGTCAGCTGGCCTTAGGAGACCGGCTTGAGGTGGAGCAGGACGTACTCGTCCGTGCCGGCGCCTGTGCCGAGGTTGGTGCCCGATGGCTGGCAACTCTGGTACGGGTTGGCCTTGGTCGGCCAGCCGGTGAAGTGCACGTTGGTGTACTCGCACCATTCGGCGGAGGTCGTCGTCGGGATGACCGGGAGGGTGTCGGCGACGTACTTCTCGATTGGGGCCAGGTCGGCGGTCTGCTCCGCGATCGTCTGGTCGCCGTTGAGCTTGGCCAGCTCAGCGGTGACCGTCGGGTCGTTGAGGCGCTCGTAGTTGCCGTTGCCTGTGCCGATCAGCACCGGGTCGAGCCAGCCGTCGTACAGCTGGTAGGGAGTGATGCCGCCGCTGCCCCAGCGCAGCAGCAGCTGGAAGTTGCCGCTCACCGCGTCGGCGTTGTAGGCGTCGACCGTGACATTGTTGAAGGAGGCCTTGATGCCCGCTTCCTTCAGCGACTGCACGGCGAGCGACACGTCGTTCGCGAAGTCGCTGTAGTCACCCGGCGTGGTGATCGCCACGCTGAGCTCCTGGCCGCCCTTGGCGAAGATGCCCGAGCTGTCCTTCGTGTAGCCGGCCTTCTGCAGGATCGAGGCGGCCTGCGCCGCGTTGCCCGTGGGCGAAACTTCCTTCCCCTTGAGCGACGGGTCGAGCCACGCCGAGAACGCCGGCTCGGTGATGCCGGAGACGTTGAGGACCGGGTCCTCCAGGCCGGACTCACCTTCGGTGGACATGAGCTGCCGGTTGATGGCCACGTTGATCGCCTGCCGGACGGCCAGGTCGGCCGTCGGCCCCGTCTTCAGGTTCGGGTACAGGGCGCCGGAGGAGTTCGAGCCCTCGTAGCCGCCGTTGCGCGGGTCCTTGTCGAGGAAGTTCTTCTGGAGGCCCGGGATGTAGTTACCCGTCCAGTCGATCTTCTGGCTGAACAGGGCGGTCTGGGCCGCGTTGTTCGTGGTGTAGACGGGGAAGAACACCTTCTTCACCGGCACGGGCTGCCAGTAGCTCGGGTTCGCCACCATCGTGTAGCCCTGGGTGGTGAAGCTCCCCAGGGTGTACGGACCGGTGCCCACCGGCTTGGGGTCGGTGAAGTGCACCGGGTTGGTGATCGAGGACCAGATGTGCTTGGGCAGCATCACCATGCCGGCGATGTGCAGCAGGTTCATGTACTGCGGCGACGGGAAGTTGACCGTCACCGTGTTACCGGACTCGCTCACACTGGTGATCTGCAGGCCGCCGAGGTTGATGTTGTCGGTCTTGCTGCTGGCGTACTGCTTGGCGTAGTTGAACGTGAACGCCACGTCGTCCGCGGTGAACGGCTGGCCGTCGTTCCACTTCACGCCCTGGCGGATCGTGAAGGTGATCGACTTGCCGCCGGTGCCCCAGCTGAAGGCGGTGGCCAGCCACGGATAAGGGGCAGTGGACGGGTTGGCCAGATTGAACTGGAACAGCGGCTCGTAGACCAGGCCGGTCGCGCCCATGCCCTGGACCGGCGCGGCGGCATCGAACGGGTTGAAGTTGTCGGTCAGGCTGTCCTCTGGCGAGGACTCCATGACCAGGGCCGGCTGGTTGGAGCTGGAGCTAGTGCTCCCGCCACCCGTGCTCGTGGAAGCTGGGCTCGAGGAGCCACCGGAAGAGCAGGCCGCGAGGCCCGCCGCAAGGAGCGCGACGACACCAGCCGTCAGGGCTCTCTTGCCTGGGATTCCCTTGATTGTCAACTTTGACCTTTCCTCTCGTGTACTGCGAATTTCGAGAAGGACCTTTTTTGTGTACCTAGTTAGACGACGCCGTCCGCGAGCTGCGGCGCGGCTACGTCCAGCCGCCAGCACGCCGCCGCCCGATTGGGCGTCAGCAGCTGGAGGGCGGGGTTGTCCTGCTTGCACTTGTCCACGGCAAGCGGGCACCGGTTGCTGAACGGGCAGCCGGTGGCGGCCGGGCCGACGTTGCCGGCCCGTCCCGCACCGCCTCCGGTGCTCACGTTCGCGGACTTGAGCACTGAGCCCAGGTTGTCCGGGTCGGGGGCGGAGGCGATGAGGAGCTGGGTGTACGGGTGGGCTGGGCGCTGGGTGATGTCCTCGGCCGGCCCGCGCTCGACGATCTGGCCGCCGTACATCACCAGCACCTCGTCGGCGAAATAGCGGGCCGAGGCGATGTCGTGGGTGATGTAGAGCAGCGCCAGGTGAAGCCTGCTGCGCAGGTCGTCGAGCAGGTTCAGCATCTCCAGGCGGATGGAGACGTCGAGCATGGACACCGGCTCGTCGGCCAGCAGCACGGTCGGCTGCGCCGCCAGGGCCCGGGCGAAGGCGACCCGCTGGCGCTGGCCGCCGGACAGCTCGTGCGGGTACTTCCCGACATACTGGGCCGCCGGGGTCAGGCTGACCTGCTCGAGCAGCGCGGTGATGGCGGCGGGCACGTCCTTCACCCCGGGCTGGTGCAGCTTGACCGGCCGGGTCAGCGTGTAGCCGACGGTATGCACCGGGTTAAGCGAGCTGAACGGGTCCTGGAAGACGTACTGCACCCGGCTCTTGTACTGGCGGAACGTGCGGCCGTTGCGCACCTCGATCGGATCACCGTCCAGCGTGATCCTGCCGCTCGTCGGCCGCTCCTGGCCGGCCAGCAGCTTGGCGACCGTGGACTTGCCGGAACCGCTCTCCCCCACCAGCGCGACGACCGCGCCCTCGTAGAGGCCGAAGGAGACGTTCCGCACCGCTTGCAGGGTCGCGCCCCGGCCCAGCTGGAAGACCTTGTTAAGGCCGGTCGCTTCCATGGTGAGCGGGCCGCGGGCCGCGGCGACCGACCGGACAACGGCCGGCTCGCCGACCTGGTCGGCGTACGCGTTGACCGCCGGCGCGGCGGACTCGTCGGCGACGGGCGCCTCGCTGGCGGGCAGGCCGCCGATGCCCGGTTCACTCATGACAGCACCCCTTCCTGGCTGACTTCCGGGGTCACGATGGGGCAGGCGGTCAGGTGGGCGCTGCCCGGCAGGCGGAGCTTGGCCTCGTGCGCGCCGTTCCACGGCTCAAGCGTCATGTCCACCGCGGTGCAAGCCGGCACGGCGTAGCCGCAGCGCGGCACGAACGGGCAGCCGGGCAGCGGGTCGCGCAGGTCGGGCGGCGAGCCGGGGATGCCGGTCAGGTCCCGGCGGGACCCGCGGATCGAGGGGAACGAGTTGAGCAGGCCCCGGGTGTAGGGGTGGGCCGGCTCGCGCATGATGTCCTGAGAGGAGCCGGTCTCAAGCAGCCGGCCCGCGTACATGACCGCGATCCGGTCGGCCAGCTCCATCAGCAGGGACAGGTCGTGGGTGATGAACAGGATCGCGAAGCCGAGCCGCTCCTTGAGCTCCACGATCTGCGCCAGGATGTCCCGCTGCACCACCACGTCAAGCGCGGTGGTCGGCTCGTCCATGATGACGACCTCGGGATCGGTCGCCAGGGCCATGGCGATCATCACGCGCTGCCGCATGCCGCCGGACAGCTCGTGCGGGTAGGCGCGGAGCCGGTTGCGCGGGATGCCGACCAGGTCGAGCAGCTCCGCTACCTTCTCGTGCGCCTCAGCCCGGGGCATCTTCAGGTGGGCGTGGACCGCGTCGAGCAGCTGGGCCTCGACCCGGAGCACCGGGTTGAGCGCGTTCATCGCGCTCTGGAAGACGATCGCGATCTCCCGCCAGCGCATCCGGCGCAACTCGGCGTGGTTCATCGCGAGCAGGTCGACCGGGTCGCCGCCCGCGGTGATCCGGCGGCCGCGGTAGCGGACGCTGCCGCCGGTGACGAGGGCAGGCGGGCGTAGCAGCCGGGTGGCGCCGTAGGCGAGGGTGGACTTGCCTGAGCCGCTCTCGCCGCACAGGCCGACGACTTCCCCGGCGTTCGAGGTTGAGGTTCACCCCCTCGACCGCGCGCACGTCGCCGCCTTCCGTGCGGTAGGCGACGGACAGGTCGCTGATCTCCAGGATCGGGCTCATCGGAGCTCACCTCCGGCTGGGGTCTGGTCGAGCAGCGAGGAACGCGAGAAGGAGTGCAGGAACGTCCCGAGCCGGCCGCGGCTCGCGGTGAGCTGGGACAGCACCGGCGTGGGATCGGTGGTCCAGATGCGGTGCCCGGCGATCTTCGCCGCGCCGCGCGAGGCGCGCAGCCGCGGGTTGCCGACCTCGTCGATGCCGGAGTTGAGCAGCACCAGGGAAGTGCCGATGAGCGCGACCGCCAGGCCCGGCGGGATCCACCACCACCACGACCCGCTCTGCAGCGCGTTGTTGGACTGCGCCCAGTAGAGGACGGTGCCGAGCGACCAGCTGGAGAGGTTGGTGAGCCCGGCGAAGGCCAGCGCCACCGAGGCCCCGATCGCGTAGAGCACGGTGTTGACGAAGTTGGCGGCGATCAGCGAGATCTCGTTGGGGATGATCTCGAAGAAGATGATCCGCCAGGTCTTCTCGCCGGACTCCCGCGACGCGGCGATGAAGTCACGGTTCCTGATGGTCAGCGTCTGCGCCCGGATCACCCGCGCGCCCCACGGCCAGCCGAGGAAGGCCAGCACGATGATGGTGGAGAGCTGGCCCTCCGACGAGAGGTAGCCGAGCAGCACGATCAGCAGCGGCAGCGCCGGAATCACCAGGAAGATGTTGGTGACCAGGGACAGCAGCTCGTCCCAGAACCCGCCGAGGAAGGCCGCGCTGACCCCGACGACCACCGAGAGGACCGTGGCGATCCCGCCCACCGAGAGGGCCACGATGGTCGTCAGCCGGATGCCGGTCAGCACCTGGGACAGGACGTCCTGCCCCGTCTGCGTGGTACCGAGCAGGTGCTGGGCCGACGGGTGGTTCAGTGACAGGGCCGGGTTCAGGCTCACGAACCCCGGGTCGTACGGCTCGACCATGGGGCCGATGATCGCGGCGAGCAGGAAGGCGCCGAACAGCACCGCGCCGATCTTCGCCTTCAGCGGCAGGTTACGCCAGATGCTCATAACGCTGCCTCCTGAGCGCGGGCACGCGGATCGAACAACACGATGAGGACGTCGACGACGAGGTTAGCTACTAGCACCGCGAAGGTGATCACCAGGAAGATCGCCTGCATGAGCGGGAAGTCCTTGTTCTGCACCGCCTGGACCAGGTTCAGGCCGATGCCCGGGTAGGAGAAGACGATCTCCATGACCAGGGCGCCGGAGACCACGAAGCCGATCGCCAGCCCGAAGCCCTGCAACTGCGGCAGGAACGCGTTGCGGGCGGCGTAGGTGTAGATGATCCGGGTCCTGGAAAGGCCCTTGGCCTGCGCGGCGACCACGTAATCCTCGCCGATCGTGGTGATCATGACGTTGCGCATCTGCAGCATCCAGCCCGCCACCGAGGTGAGCACGATGGTGAAGGCAGGCAGGAGGGCGTGCTGCACGGCGTTGCTGATGAACGGCCAGTTCCACCCGGGCACCGCCCCGGTGGAAGCGTCGAATCCCTGGCCCGGCGGAAGCCACTGGTGCTGCACGGCGAGGAAGTAGACGAGTATCAGCGCGACGAAGAAGTACGGCGCGGCCTGGAAGAACATCAGCACGGGCAGTGACCGGTCCAGCCAGCCGCCGTGCCGCCAGCCGGCCAGGATCCCGAGGAAGGTCCCGACCAGGAAGGCGATCACCGTCGCGGTGCCGACCAGGATCAGCGTCCACGGGATCGCCTGGTCCAGGATCTGGGAGACCGGCGTCGGGAAGTTGGCCAGGTCGGTGCCGAAGTTGAAGTGGAAGACGTCGTTCAGGTAGGTCACGTACTGCGACCAGAGCGACCCCTTTGACAGGCTGCCGCCGATCATCTGCCCGAGCGCCTTGTACGCCTCGGGCGACAGGCCGGGAAACTTGGACAAGATGATCGCGACCGGGTCACCGGGCACCGCGCGCGGGATGAAGAAGTTAAGTGTGATCGCAACCCACGCCGCCACCACGTAGAAGGCGAGGCGGCGGAGTATGAACGGCATGCCTTCCCTCCTACCTTTCTGTCAATTCGTCGTTGGTCAGGTCAACGGCCGGGGCCGGGGCCGGGGCCGGGTCGGCCCAGCGGCCAGGGCCGGGGTCGGGGCCGGCCGGGTAAAGCAAGGGGTCGGCCGACGGCACCCGGGGCGGCGGGTAGGACAGCCTGGCCGCCTGGCCGGCCTTCTGGCGGGTGATGGTGGCCACGTGCTGCCGCGTCACCGCGCCCGAGGGGCAGCCGCAGCTCGCCCGCAGCACCAGCTCGGCCGGGAGCAGCTCGACCCGCGGGCGCAGCGTCGGGTCCGTGATCCGCTCGAGCAGCCGGTCGCAGCCGCGCTCGCCGATCTTGCGCATCGGCTGGTGCACCGTGGTCAGCGGAGGGTCGGTGAGGCTGGCGGGGAAGATGTCGTCGAAGCCAACCACCGCCACCTCCTCGGGGATGCGGATCCCGCGCGCCGTGAGGGTGCGCACCACGCCGATGGCCATCTGGTCGTTCGCGCAGACGATCGCGTCGGGCAGCGGCCTGCCCACCGCGCGGGTGTCGGCGAGCAGCCGCTCAGCGGCCTCCTGGCCGCTATGGACGGTGAACCTACCGCAGAAGGACCCGGTCAGTACCGTGCCTGGATGAGCGTCGATGACCGCCCGCATGGCGAGCCGCCTGGCCCCCGCGTCCGGCGCGGTCGCCGGGCCGTCGACGTGGAACAGCCGGCGCCTGCCGTGGTCGGCGACGAGGTGCTCGACGAGCGCGTGCGCGCCGGACCAGTTGTCCGCGGACACCACGTCCACGCCGCGCTGGGCCGTGTCGCCGGCGACGACCACCACGGGAACCCGCTTGGCCAGCCGCGCCACCACCGGCGGGGGGATGACGCCCTCGCCGATCAGCAGGCCGTCCACCTTCCCCGACAGCGCCAGCAGCCGGGGCTGCACCGGGCCGTCCGCCGCCAGCGTGGTGCCGCTGTTCTCGTCCTCGCGCAGGAAGGTGACGAGCAGCGACCAGGAAAGCTCCCTGATCCGTGCCTCGACCCCGCGCATCACCTCGTCGTAGAACAGCAGGCTCATCGACTCGATGTCGTACTGGTTCGGCTTGAGCCCGGTGTGCTCCACGCAGACCAGGCCGATCACGTCCTTGCGGCTGCGGGCGAGCGACTGCGCGGCGCCGTCCGGCACGTAGCCGAGTTCCTCGATCGCCGTGCGCACCCGGGCCCGGGTGGTCTCCCGCACGGGCTCCTGCCCATGCAGGACCCGGGAGACGGTGGCGATGGACACCCCCGCCCTGCGAGCAACGTCATAGAGCGTAACCACGCTGTTACCTGTCCAAAATGTAAGCGTTTACAAGCCGCGATGTAAGCGCTTACGCTAAACCCCGCAAAGGGTCGCGTCAAGGAGGAAAACATGACCAATGTCACGCCGCACGGCGAGGCGACTCGCCTTCCCCGCGGACTTCACGTGGGGTGCGGCGACGGCCGCCTACCAGATCGAAGGCGCCACGGACGCCGATGGGCGGGGGCCTTCGGTCTGGGACACGTTCAGCCGTACGCCGGGCAAGGTGCGGGGCGGCGACACCGGCGACGTCGCCTGCGACTCCTACCACCGCTACCCCGAGGACGCCGACCTGCTGCGCTCGCTCGGCCTGTCCGCCTACCGCTTCTCTGTCTCCTGGCCGCGCGTCTTCCCCTCCGGCGGCGGCCAGCTGAACCAGGCCGGCCTTGACTACTACAAGCGGCTGCTCGACGCGCTCGGCGAGCGCGGCATCACCGCCGCGGCGACGCTGTTCCACTGGGACCTGCCGCAGGCGCTGCAGGACCGCGGCGGCTGGGCCGCCCGGGACACCGCGTACCGCTTCGCCGACTACGCCGCGGTCGTCGCCGAGGCCCTCGGCGACCGGGTCACGCGCTGGATCACGCTGAACGAGCCGCTTGTCGTCACGCACAACGGGCACCGCATCGGGGTGCACGCGCCGGGTCTCACCGACAACGCGGTGGCCGCGGCGGTGACCCACCACCTGCTGCTCGGCCACGGCCTCGGCGCCGCCGCCGTGCGCGCCGCCGTCCCCGCGGCCGAGGTCGGGATCACCCTCAACCTGACCCCGGTGCGGGTCTCCGCCAGCGCGAACGGCTCGGCGCAGGCCCTCGAGCGCGCCCGGCTGGTCGCCGACGCCATCCTCAACGGCACGTTCCTCGATCCCGTGCTCTTCGGCCGGTACCCGGACCACGCCCCGGCCGAGCTCCTGCCGCCGGCCAGCCTGATCGCCGACGGCGACATGGAGACGATCGCCGCCCCGATCGACTTCCTCGGGGTGAACTACTACCAGCCGGAGCACCTGCGGGCCGGGGACCCCGACAACCTGCGCCGCGACGAGGAACGCCCGCTGCCCGGCATCGAGGGCGGCGTGGTGCACTACAGCCCCGAGGGCATGGAGCGGACCCCGATGGGCTGGCTCATCGACCCGGACGGGCTCTACGAGCTCCTGCTCCGGCTGTCCAAGGACGCGCCGGGGCTGCCGCTTTACATCACCGAGAACGGCTGCGCCGCCGAGGACTACGTCAACCCGGACGGCGAGGTCAACGACCTGGAGCGGGTCAAGTTCCTGCACCTGCACCTGGCGGCCGCGGCCCGGGCGGCCAGGGACGGCGCGAGCCTGGCGGGCTACTACGTGTGGTCGCTGCTCGACAACTTCGAGTGGGCCTACGGCTACCAGAAGCGGTTCGGGATCGTGTACGTCGACTTCGCCACGCAGCGCCGCATCCCGAAGGCGAGCTCCGCCTTCATCGCCCGGGTGGCGAGCGAGAACGCGGTCCCCGCGCTGCCCGCCGTCTGGCCGGTGTAGCGCGGCGCGCCGAGGGCGGCCCGCGGGCGGCGGGCTCAGGGGCCCAGGATCCGGGCGAGAGCGCTGGCCACCTCGGCCGCGAGGTCCGAGTCGGTGCTGCGCGGGGCAGGGACGGCGGGCTCAGGGCCCGCGTCCCTGGTCAGGCGGCAGTCCAGGCACTCCACCTGGTCCAGCCGCTTGACCAGGCGGACGCTGTCGCAGCGCGAGCAGCGGGTGAGGTCCGCGAGCGCGGCCGGATAGCAGTCCGGGCAGATGAGCACCTGGTGCTCGCGGACAATACCCCGGTGCCACGGGCTCGGCTTGCCCGGCTCCGGGTCCACTTGACGCGTGCCGCAGCGGTAACACGGCACCGCGTGCCCTCCCATTCACGCAACAAGCATCGCCGATGCGCGCCCGGGGGCCCCGGCCGGAACCAAACCGTTCACTACCTGTTACCACCACCAGTGACAGCAGTAGCCCCCGCAACGCCAGCCCCGGGCAGGGCAACGGTTACGGGACCCGTCGGCGGCAGCCCCGACCAGGAAATGATCGCGAAAGAGGCCGCGTCAGCCGGATCGGGGAACGTTGGCAGGAACGCCAGGCGTCAGCCCCGGAAGGCCGGCCGCAGGCCGCCCGTAAGGAGTTCCAGCGTCGGGCCGGGAAGGAGCGGGGTGACGGAAGGGAGATTTCCTCGCGCCCTTCCGAAGGACGAGGCGCGAGAAATCTTCCCTTCCGGCGCACCACACCAAAGCCGCTAGGCCAGCTCAGCCAGGGCCTTCTGGTACTCGGCGATGTCGCGGGCCTGCGGGATCGGGTTGACCACGTACCAGCGCACGATGCCGTGCTTGTCGATGACGAACGTGCCGCGGGTGGCCAGGCCGCGGTCCTCGTTGAAGACGCCGTACTGCCGGGCCACGGCGCCGTGCGGCCAGAAGTCGGCGAGCAGCGAGAACTGGAAGTTCTCCGCGTCCGCCCAGGCCCGGTGGGCGAACATGGAGTCGACGGACACCGTGATCAGCTCCACGTCGTCCCTGTTGACCTCGGGGAAGTCCTCCCGCAAGGCGCACAGCTCACCGCTGCAGACCGGGCTGAACGCCAGCGGGTAGAACACGAGCACCACGTTCTTGGCACCACGGAAGCTGGACAGCTTCACGGGGGTCCCGTGCTGGTCGGGGAGCTCGAAGTCGGGGGCCTGGTCCCCGATCTCAATCGCCATGCCTGAATCCCTTGTTCGATCCACGCGGGAACACCCGCGCCTACGCCTGCCAGCCTAGTGGGCCACAGGAAGCGACCGCAGGTTGCGGCATCCGTTCGGGATCACCCTTCGGGTGTACGGGGGTCGTCCCCCGGGGGACGACCGCGGGATTGTGGCTGGAGGGATGCTCCGGGTGCGGCGGTCAGCGGCGCGCCTTGGGCGCCACCAGCCGCGAGCCCGACCAGTCCCTGGCGGCGCTCACGCTCGATGTCTGGGCGAGTCCCGCCGTGGGCGCCGCCTCGCCGATGTCGCTCGGCTCGACGTGCCCGGGTCTGCCCGCCTTTGGCGTCAGCAGCCAGATGTATCCCCCATCGCCTAGCGGTGCCAGGGCGTCGACGAGGGCGTCCACGAGGTCGCCGTCGTCCTCCCTGAACCACATCAGGACCACGTCGACGACGTCGTCGTAGTCCTCATCGACAAGCTCGACTCCCTCGACAGCCGTGATCGCCTGACGCAGCTGCTCATCGCAATCGGTGTCATAGCCGAGTTCCTGCACTACCTGGCCCGGTTTGATGCCGAGCCGCTCGGCCTGGCCGCGTTCATCTTGCGCCTGGCGCGCGGTCGCGCTCACTGACGTTCCTCCCGAATCCCTCCCCGCGTCCCCCGGTCGCCGTACTAGCGTCAGTGGCCGCGTCAGTACTTCTTGTTGGGACAGTTCACACTGGGTCGGCCCCTTGCGCAAGTGGCAATCTGCCTCCCGCTGGAAACCGCTCCCTTTTGTTGACCTTCCAACCCGCGCGAACCACCATCCTGAAGGCGAGACGCTTGGACGTACCGTAGCCGGTATGGTCGCGTTCCGCGACTGCGGGCGCTCATCATCGCACGGTCACCGCGTGCGCGGCAGCCAATAGGCGACCTCGTGATCGATGTCACGGGGTACGAGCGGTTACCGTTTGGTAGAGATGAAAATCAGGCCAAGACGTACGACGATTGGTCTGGACAGGCTCAGTCGTACGACCCGCGGCAAACAGCCGCCGAATGCGGAAGGCGAGGCTACCGGCGTGGCTTCCGGACGTCAGCGTTACTCGATCATCAGCGACGGGCTGCCCACGCAGCTGCCAGACATCGACCCGGATGAGACGCGGGAGTGGGTCGACTCGTTCGACGCCGTCACGCGCACCCGCGGCCGCGAGCGGGCCCGCTACCTCATGCTGCGCCTGCTCGAGCGGGCGCGCGAGCAGCAGGTCGGGGTCCCCGGCCTGCGCTCCACGGACTACATCAACACGATCCCGCCGGAGCGCGAGCCCTGGTTCCCCGGCGACGAGTACGTCGAGCGGCGCATTCGCGCCTATATCCGGTGGAACGCCGCGATCATGGTGTCGCGGGCGAACCGCCCGGGCGGCGCCGGCGTCGGGGGACATATCGCGACTTACGCCTCGGCGGCCTCTTTGTACGAGGTGGGGTTCAACCACTTCTTCCGCGGCAAGGACCACGGGGAGTCCGGCGACCAGGTCTTCTTCCAGGGCCACGCGGCGCCCGGCATCTACGCGCGCGCCTTCCTCGAGGGGCGGCTGACCGAGTCGCAGCTCGACGGGTTCCGCCAGGAGCAGTCGCACCGCGGCGGCGGGCTGCCGTCCTACCCGCACCCCCGGCTCATGCCGGACTTCTGGGAGTTCCCGACGGTCTCCATGGGCCTCGGCCCGCTGAACGCCATCTACCAGGCCAGGTTCAACCGCTACCTGCTCGCCCGCGAGCTGCACGACACGTCGCGCTCGCACGTGTGGGCGTTCCTCGGCGACGGCGAGATGGACGAGCCGGAGGCGCTCGGCGCGATCGGGCTCGCGGCGCGGGAGGAGCTGGACAACCTCACGTTCGTCATCAACTGCAACCTGCAGCGGCTGGACGGCCCGGTCCGGGGCAACGGCAAGATCATCCAGGAGCTTGAGTCGTTCTTCCGCGGCGCGGGCTGGAACGTCATCAAGGTCGTCTGGGGCCGCGACTGGGACCCGATCCTCGCCAAGGACACCGACGGCGTGCTGGTCAACACGATGAACACCACCCCGGACGGGCAGTTCCAGACGTACTCGGTCGAGTCGGGCGCGTACATCCGCGAGCACTTCTTCGGCTCCGACCCGCGGCTGCGCAAGATGGTGGAAGACATGCCGGACGACCAGCTGCGCTCGCTTTCCCGCGGTGGCCACGACTACCGGAAGGTGTACGCGGCGTTCAAGGCGGCCCGCGAGCACGTCGGCCAGCCGACCGTGATCCTCACGCACACGATCAAGGGCTGGACGCTGGGCAAGGACTTCGAGGCGCGTAACGCCACGCACCAGATGAAGAAGCTCACCAAGGACGAGCTCAAGGAGTTCCGCGACCGGCTCTACCTGCCGATCTCCGACGCGGCCCTGGAGGCCGACCTTCCGCCGTACTACCACCCGGGCCCGGACTCCGACGAGATCAAGTACATGCAGGAGCGGCGGGCCGCGCTCGGCGGGGTGCTCCCGCGCCGGGTCGTGCGGGCCAAGCCGCTGCCGCAGCCGCCCGCCTCGGTCTTCGACGAGTACCGGCGCGGCTCGGGCAAGCAGTCGGTCGCCACCACGATGGCCTTCGTGCGGGTGCTGAAGGACCTCATGAAGGACCCGGTGATCGGCGAGCGGTTCGTGCCGATCATCCCGGACGAGGCCCGGACGTTCGGCATGGACTCGCTGTTCCCCACGGCGAAGATCTACTCGCCGTTCGGCCAGACCTACGAGGGCGTCGACCGCAACCTCATGCTGGCCTACAAGGAGTCCGAGCGCGGGCAGATGCTGCACGAGGGCATCTCCGAGGCCGGGGCCATGGGCTCGGTCATCGCGGCGGGCAGCGCGTACGCCACCCACGGGACGCACATGATCCCGGTGTACGTGTTCTACTCGATGTTCGGCTGGCAGCGGACCGGCGACCAGATGTGGGCCCTTGGCGACCAGATGGGGCGCGGGTTCCTGCTCGGCGCCACGGCCGGGCGCACCACGCTGACCGGCGAGGGGCTGCAGCACAACGACGGGCACTCGCAGCTGCTCGCCTCGGTCTCCGAGGCGTGCGTGTCCTACGACCCGGCGTGGGCCTACGAGATCGCGGTGATCACGAAGGACGCGCTGCGCCGGATGTACGACGCCTCTCCCGAGCACCCCGACGGCGAGAACATCTTCTACTACCTCACCGTCTACAACGAGCCGTACCAGCAGCCGCCGGCGCCCGCCCTCGACGGCCTGGAGGAGGGCATCCTGCGCGGCATGTACCGCTACTCGGCGCTGGCGAACCCAGGTCCCGGCCGAGGCCACGCCGCGGGCGCAGCTACTGGCCTCGGGCGTCGCCGTGCCGTGGGCGCTGAACGCGCAGCGGCTGCTCGCCGAGGACTGGGGCGTCGCGGCGGACGTGTGGTCGGTCACGTCGTGGACCGAGCTGCGGCGCGACGCCCTCGCGTGCGAGTCGCACAACCTGCTGCAAGCCCGGCGAGGAGGCGCGCGTGCCGTACGTGACGACCGCGCTTTCCGGTGCCCCGGGGCCGGTGGTCGCGGTCTCCGACTGGATGCGCGCGGTGCCCGACCAGATCGCCCGCTGGGTGCCGTCGCCGGCGTACACGTCGCTCGGCACGGACGGGTTCGGCTTCTCCGACACGCGGCCGGCCGCCCGCCGGTTCTTCCACGTGGACGCGGAGTCGATCGTGCTCGCGGTGCTCTCCGAGCTCGCGAAGTCCGGCGCGGTGCACCCGTCGCTGCCCGCCCAGGCGATCACGAAGTACAAGCTCGACCTGCCGGTGGCGGAGGCGCTCGGCTAGCTCTTCGGCTCTCCGGGACGCGCGGGCGACATTTCGCGAAATGTCGCCCGCGCCCTGTTTTGCCGTGGCTGAGCGGCAGCGCGAGCGCAGGCTCCGCGCGGGCCGGTGTTCTGGGTCGTCCGGAACGGTTCCGTGTTTCACGCTGTCACCCCGCCCGCCACATCCGCCACAATTCGTCACCGTCAGTTATGGTTGAACGTTATTGGGTGTTGTTAGCACCCGTATACGGGTGCTAACAACACCCAATCCTCGAAACGGGCCAGGTCCCGGCTGCACGCCGTGACCATTTCCGCGGCCGCGCCGGCATCCAGGGCATAGCCCCGCCAGCAGCCGGGGCAGCTCATTCCGTCACGCCGAGTGCCACGTCCGCCGCCAGCACGCGCCACCGCCATCCCGCTTGCTAGCCCTCGATCCGGGGCGCGGGCGGGTCACTGGGCGTGGCAGGCTGTAGGGGTGCAGGTAAAACGGCAGCCCGCGCGCGTCCATCAGGAGACGGTGCGGCGCATCGAGCGGTCCATGGGGACGCTCGGCACCGCGGCGATCGCCGCGATGGACGAGCGTCTGCCCTGGTTCCGCAAGATGACCGCGGAGAACCGCTCATGGCTCGGGCTGGTGGCGCAGGCGGGCATCGCGTCGTTCGTGGACTGGATCAAGCACCCGGAACGGATGCGGCCCGCGGCCACCGAGGTGTTCGGTACCGCGCCCCGCGAGCTGGCGCGGGCGGTCAGCCTGCAGCACGCGGTCGAGATGGTCCGGGTCATCATCGACGTCGTCGAGGGCCGGGTGGACGACCTGGCCGCGCCGGGCGCGGAGGCCGAGCTCAGGGAGGCCGTGCTGGTCTACGCGCGCGAGATCGCGTTCAGCGCCGCGCAGGTGTACGCGCGGACCGCCGAGGCGCGCGGCGCGTGGGACGCCCGGCTTGAGGCCCTGGTAGTCGACTCGCTCGTGCGCGGCGAGGGCCTCCACGCGCTGAACTCCTGGGCGTCGGCGCTGAACTGGTCGTCCTCCCCCGTCTCGGTGATCGTCGGGGCGGTCGAGGGAGACGACGCGGAGCCGGTCATCGACGAGCTCCGCGCCGCCGCCCGGCGGGCCCGGCTTGACCTGCTGGCCGGCGTCCAGGGCGGCCGGCTGATCGTCGTGCTCGGCGGCACCGATGACCCGATGGCCGCCGCGGAGAAGCTCGGCGGCCTGTTCGGCCCGGGCCCGCTGGTCGTCGGGCCGACGGTGCGGGACCTGCGCGCGGCCCATCCCTCGGCCAGGGCGGCCCTGGCGGGGCTGCGCGTGGCGCCGGCCTGGCCGGACGCGCCGCGCCCGGTCAGCTCAGACGAGCTGCTGCCCGAGCGCGCCCTCGACGGCGACGCCGACGCGGTGGCCGCCCTGGTGACGCACGCGTACCAGCCGCTGCTCGCGGGCGGCGCGGCACTGCTCGACACGCTGACCGCGTACCTGGAGCAGGGCTCCTCCCTTGAGGCGACCGCGCGGATGCTCTTCGTCCACCCGAACACGGTCCGCTACCGCCTGCGCCGGGTCACCGAGCTCACCGGCTACACGCCGGCCGACGGCCGCGACGGCTTCACGCTCTGGGCGGCCATCATCCTCGGCCGCCTCGCCGCCCGCCGCGGGTAGCCCGCATCCGGGGGTAGCGGGGGTCGCTCCCCCTGGTGATAACCGCGCAGGTGACGGGCCGGTGACTAGATAGGTAACGGTACCTGTAGCTTCCCTACAAGAATCCGACGGGGAAGTTCGTGACGTTCGATATCAGGGTGGCGATCATCTACAGGGCAAGGTAAACATTGTGCTCATCTTGACCTCGCCCGGGCAGGGCGCGCAGACCCCCGGGTTCCTGTCCCCCTGGCTTGAGCTACCCGGGCTCGCAGACCAGCTCGGGGCCTGGTCGGAGCTGGCAGGCCGGGACCTGATCCGGCTCGGCACGACCGGCAGCGCGGAAGAGATCACCGACACCTCCGTCGCCCAGCCGCTGCTCGTCGCGGCGGCCCTGGCGGTCGCCGGGCTCCTCGGCGACGGCAAGCCGGACGCCGCCGCCGGGCACAGCGTGGGCGAGCTGGCGGCCGGCGCGATCGCGGGCGTCCTGTCGGCCGAGGACGCCGTCAAGCTGACCCGGGTGCGCGGCGAGGCCATGGCCGCCTCCTGCGGCGCGGTGCCCACCGGGATGACCGCGGTCCTCGGCGGCGACGAGGCCAGCGTGCTCAGCGCCATCGCGGACGCCGGGCTCACCCCCGCGAACATCAACACCGCCGGCCAGATCGTGGCGGGCGGGACGCTGGAGCAGCTCGCGGAGTTCGCGGCGAGCCCGCCGGCCGGGGCGCGGCTGCGGCCGCTGCGCGTGGCCGGGGCGTTCCACACCAAGTACATGGCCCCGGCGGTCGACGCGCTCGCCGCGGCGGCCGCGGGCATCGCCGTCAAGGACCCGGCCATCACGCTGCTGTCCAACCGCGACGGCGCGGTCGTCACCGCCGGGACCGACTGGGTGGAGCGGATCGTCAGCCAGGTCGCCTGCCCGGTCCGCTGGGACCAGTGCATGGCGACGATGGCCGCGCCTCGGGGTCACCGGGTTCATCGAGCTGCTCCCGGGCGGCACGCTGGCCGGCATGGCCAAGCGGGCGCTGCCGGGAATCGAGCTCCTCGCGATCAAGACGCCTGACCAGCTTGACGCCGCCCGGGCCCTGATCGCCGCCGCGGCACAATGGGCTTGAGCCGAAGGAGGCCTGATCATGATCGGGACGAAGATTCTCGGGTTCGGCGGCTATCAGCCGGACAAGGTAGTGACCAACGACGACCTCGCCAAGATCGTTGACACTAACGACGAGTGGATCAGGGCGCGCGTCGGGATCCAGTCGCGGCGGGTCGCCAGGGACGACGAGACCGTCGCCGACATGGCCGAGGCGGCCGGGGCGAAGGCCCTCGCCGCGTCGGGCCTCGAGCCCGCGGAAGTCGACCTGGTCATCGTCGCGACCTGCTCGCCCGAGTCACCGCTGCCCAACGTGGCGGCTACCGTCGCCTACCGGCTCGGCATCCCCGCGCCCGGGGCCTACGACCTCAACGCGGCCTGCGCCGGGTTCTGCTACGCCGTCGCGGCCGCGTCTGACTCGGTGCGCGCCGGGTCCGCGCGGAACGTGCTGGTGATCGGCGCGGAGAAGATGACCTCGTGGGTCGACTGGACCGACCGCTCGACCTGCATCATCTTCGCCGACGGGGCGGGCGCCGCCGTGGTGGGGGCGAGCGGCGCCGGGCGAGCCGTCCGGGATCGGGCCGGTGGTCTGGGGCTCGGCCGGCGACCAGGCGCACAAGATCACCATCGAAGGGCGGAACGGGTCGCTGAGGCAGGACGGGCAGGCCGTCTTCCGCTGGGCGACCACGGCGATGGCGCCGATCGCGCTCGAGGCGTGCCGCCGGGCCGGGGTGACGCCGGCCGAGATCTCGGCGTTCGTGCCCCACCAGGCGAACCTGCGGATCGTGGAGGCGATCGCCAGGCGGCTCGGCATACCGCGCGAGCGGGTCGCCGACGACATCATCCACGCCGGGAACACCTCGTCCGCGTCGATCCCGCTGGCCCTGGCCCGGATGGCCGAGCAGGGCCGCCTGCAGCCGGGCACGCCCGCGCTGCTCATCGCGTTCGGCGCCGGCCTGTCCTACGCCTCGCAGGTGGTCACGGTACCCTAGCCGCGCCGTTCCCAGACTTTCCCATGACCCGCCCCGGCCACCGGGGCGACGGATCGCAACCAAACAGAGGAGAAATCATGACTGACCAGGAGATTCTCTCCGGGCTCGCGGAGATCATCGAGGAGATCGCCGGGACTCCCGCCGACGAGGTGACCCCGGGGGCGAACTTCGTCGACGACCTCGACATCGACTCGCTGTCCATGGTCGAGATCGCCGTCGCGGCGCAGGACAAGTTCGGCGTCGAGATCCCCGACGAGCAGCTCAAGGACCTGAAGACGGTCCAGGACGTCGTCAACTTCGTCTCGAAGAACTCGTTAACAGCCAGAACCCGAGACAGCATCACCCCGGCTGGCCGGGGACGGCCCCGACAGGCACCGTCGCGGCGTGCGGGCCTGGGTAAGATCGCGGTCTTCGCGATCGGGCCCGCACGCCGCGACATCCGGGTCGCGGGGGTCGTTCCCCGGAGAACAACAGCAGTACGGGAGGTTACAGTGGGCAGCAGCGATCGAGTCAGCGTTGTCGTCACCGGGCTTGGCGCGACCACGCCGCTCGGCGGTGACGTCGCGTCCACCTGGTCGGCGATGCTCGCCGGAACCAGTGGCGTGCGCCGCCTGACCGAGCCGTGGGTCGAAAGGCTGCCGGTCAAGATCGCGGCGCCCGCCGTGGCCGACCCGGTGGCGGTCATCGGCAAGCCGCAGGCCAGGAAGATGGACCGGTGCGAGCAGTTCGCGCTGGTGGCGGCGCGCGAGGCCTGGGCCGACGCGGGGTCGCCCGAGGTTGAGCCCTATCGCCTCGGCGTCGCGGTCACCAGCGGCATCGGCGGCATCGGCTCCACCCTCACCGCCTACGACACGCTCAACGAGAAGGGCTGGAACCGCGTCTCGCCCTTCACCGTGCCGATGCTGATGCCGAACGGCGCCGCCGGCTGGATCAGCATCGAGTTCGGGGCCAAGGCCGGGGCGCACGCGCTGGTCAGCGCCTGCGCGTCCGGTGCCGAGTCGATCGGCTACGGCATCGACATGATCCGCTCGGGACGCGCCGACGTGGTGATCGCCGGCGGTACCGAGGCCGCGATCATGGCCCTGAACATCGGGGCGTTCGCGGTGATGCGCGCCATGTCCACGCGGAACGACGAGCCCGAGCGCGCCTCGCGGCCGTTCGACAAGGGCAGGGACGGGTTCGTGCTCGGCGAGGGCGCTGGCGTCGTCATCCTGGAGTCCCTGGAGCACGCGCTCGCCCGGGACGCGCGGATCTACGCGGTGGCCGCCGGGGCCGGGTACTCCTCGGACGCGCACCACATCTCGCACGGGTCGCCGGACGGGGAGGGGATCCGGTACGCGATCAAGTCGGCGCTGCGCGACAGCGGCGTGTCCGCCGCCCAGGTGGCGCACGTGAACGCGCACGCCACGTCCACGCCGGAAGGCGACCTGCCCGAGTCGCGCGCGATCGCCGACGCCCTGGGCTCCGCCGAGTCCGGCGGCCCGGTCGTGTCCGCGACCAAGTCGATGACCGGGCACCTGCTCGGCGGGGCGGGCGCGGTCGCGTCGGTGGCCGCGATCCTGGCGCTGCGGGACCGGATGGCACCGCCGACCGTCAACCTGGAGGACCTCGACGACGAGGTGGCGGTCGACGTCGCCACCGCGCCCCGCCCGCTCTCCCCCGCCACCGAGGGCGTGCCGATGGCCGCGCTCGCCAACGCGTTCGGCTTCGGCGGCCACAACGTGACGCTCGCGTTCACCGAGTACCTCCCCGCCGAGGGCTGAGCATCCCGGTACAGCGAAACCCCGGCAGGTCGAGGAGCCTGCCGGGGTTTCGCTTGGCGCTAAGGGGCGGGTTACTTCGGGATGCCGTCGCCTGACGAGGACGGGCCGGTGGGCGGGTCGTCTGCGGACGGCTCGTCCGTGGCCGGGGCCTCGGTGCTCTCCGTCGTCCCCGCGGCGCGGGACTCGGCGATGAGCTCCTCAAGGCGCGGGCCGTGCAAGCGGCGGAAGGTGCGGTGCGCGCGGGCCCGGTCGAGGATCGCGACCTCGAGGTTGGCCGCGGTCAGCTCGGGCTGGGCCCCGTTCGCCGCCGCCGCGGACGCCGCCGCCGACCCGGAGGCGGCCGCAGGGGCCACCAGGGCCGCCAGCGCGGCCCCGAGGGCCTCGGTGAGCGACATGCCGTCGGAGAAGCGCTCCTTGAGCGCCCCGGTTACCTGGTCGGCCTGGCCGCCGAAGGCGACGAAGCCGGGCTCGTCGGAGACCGAGCCGTCCCACGAGATGCGGTAGATCTGGTCGCCGTCCGGCTTCGCGCCGACCTCCGCGACCACGATCTCCACCTCGTACGGCTTGCCGGTCGGCTCGCTGAAGTTCGTGCCGAGCGCCTGGGCGTACCAGTTCGCCAGGCCGCGCGCGGTGACGTCGCCCCGGTCGAACTGGTAGCCGGTCACGTCCGCGTAGGTGACGCCGGCCTTGCGCAGCACCTCGTACTCGTTGTACCGGCCGACGGCGGCGAACGCGATCCTGTCGTAGATCTCGCTGATCTTGTGCAGCACGCTCGACATGTTGGGGGTCACCAGCAAGATGCCGCCCGAGTACTGCAGTACCACCGAGCTGCGGCTGCGGGCCACGCCCTTGCGCGCGTAGTCGGCCTTGTCGCGCATCGACTGCTCGGGCGACACGTAAAACGGCATTGACACCGCAGGCGCTTCCTTCCAGTTGTCCGAACGGGTGCTTGCTTCGCCTG
Source organism: uncultured Actinomycetota bacterium (assembly GCA_963735315.1). GTDB lineage: Bacteria > Actinomycetota > Actinomycetes > Streptosporangiales > Streptosporangiaceae > Trebonia. The sequence goes on along the minus strand of CAVTKQ010000031.1, from coordinate 17,936 downwards.
GCCGGCTAGCTCGCCGCCCGCAGCGGGGCGGACGGGCCGTCGGGCAAGCGCATCCGGCCGTCCACGACCAGCTGCGCGTAGTCGGCGGACTCCGCGTCGGACAGGCGGCGGAAGCCGTCGTCGGTGATCGTGGCGATCACCGGGAAGATCCGCCGGGTCAGGTCGGGGCCGCCGGTGGCAGAGTCGTCGTCGGCCGCGTCGTACAGCGCCTGCACGCAGGCGAGTATCGCGTCGCTGACGGACATGTCGTCGTTGTAGTACTTCTTGAGCGCGGACTTGGCGAAGAGCGAGCCGGAGCCGATCGCGTGGAAGCGGTGCTCCTCGTACGGGCCGCCCGCCACGTCGTAGCTGAAGATCCGGCCGACCCCGGCCTCCTCGTCGTAGCCGGCGAACAGCGGGATCACCGCCAGGCCCTGCATCGCGGCCATCAGGTTGTCGCGGATCATCTTGCCGAGCCGGTTGGCCTTGCCCTCCAGGGAAAGCGTGCGGCCCTCCATCTTCTCGTAGTGCTCGAGCTCGACGCCGAACAGGCGGATGAACTCAAGCCCCACGCTCGCCACGCCGGCCATGCCGATCGCCGAGTACTCGTCGGCGCGGAACACCTTCTCCACGTCCCGCTTGGAGATCATGTTCCCCGCGGTCGCGCGCCGGTCGCCTGCCATGATCACGCCGCGCTCGGAGACGACCGTGACGATCGTCGTCGCGTGCGGCAGGCTCTTGATCAGGTCGGCGGCGATGTCCGAGCCGCCGGCCAGCGGGCCGAAGTCCCGCGCCGGGAGCATGCCCGGGTCGTACGAGGAGAGGAAGTGCGTGAAGGACGGGATGCGTGCCGCCAAGAACGCCGCCTGGTCCCGTCCAGTGCCGTTGGAAAACCCTCCCACGCCGCTGCCTCCCTGTTCCTCGGGGGGTACGGGGGGTCGTCCCCCCGGGTGAATACTGTGTTGTCCTTGAGCAGACACTACCGTCCGTTCGGGCCGCTATTGAACTTTGCGGTAGCCCGGAGTTTTTCGCCTACCGCGAAAGGCACCGGGGCTGGCCGTGGCGGCTACTCGCCGCCCTTCTGGACGTACGACCGGACGAACTCCTCGGCGTTCTCCTCGAGCACCTCGTCGATCTCGTCGAGGATCGAGTCCACGTCGTCGGAGAGCTTCTCGTGCCGCTCCTTGACCTCTTCGGTCGTGGCGGCCTGGTCCTCCTCGGTCTCCTCGGTGCGCCGCGTCGTCTGCCGCTGGCCCCCGGTGTCCTTCGTTGCCATCTGCCGTGCCTCCGTCCCTGGGTGGAGCCTGATAACAGCTCCAACGTTATCCTCGCCCGCTGGAGTTCCGTCCAACCCTCCGCAGCGGTCTCAGTACGAACTCACTACCATTAGCGCCGAAATCATGAAATTTCCGGCATCGGGAGGCGCGGCACCCGGTTACCCCTGGTTGGTCAGCGCGGCGACCAGCTCGCCCGCGGTCCTGCAGCGGTCGAGGAGGTCCCCGACGTGCGCCTTCGTGCCGCGCAGCGGCTCCAGGGTCGGAACCCGCTGCAGCGACTCGCGGCCAGGGATGTCGAAGATCACCGAGTCCCAGGAGGCGGCGGCCACCGAGTCCGCGTACTGCCTCAGGCACCGGCCGCGAAAGTACGCCCTGGTGTCCTCGGGCGGGTTGTCGATCGCCCAGGTGATCGCCTTCTCGTCGGTCAGCTGGGTCATGCGGCCGCGCGCGACCAGGCGATTGTAGAGCCCTCGCTCCTGCCGGACGTCGGAGTACTGCAGGTCGAAGAGCTGGAGCTTCGGCGCGTCCCAGGAGAGGCCGTCCCGGCGGCGGTAGCCCTCGAGGAGCTCGAGCTTGGCCACCCAGTCCAGCTCGCGCGACAGCTGCATCGGGTCGTCGGCCAGCCGGGCGAGCACCGACTCCCAGCGGTCGAGTACGTCGAGCGTGTCCGCGTCCGCGTCCGCGCCGTACTTGTCCTCGACGTACTTGCGGGCTAGTTCCAGGTACTCGGTCTGCAGCTGGACCGCGGTCATCTTCCTGCCGTCGCGCAGCGTCACGAGGTACTTGAGCGACGGGTCGTGGGAGACCGCGCGCAGGTCGGCGACCGGTGCCTCAAGGGACAGGTCATGGCTGAAGAACCGGTCCTCGATCATCGCGAGGATGAGCGAGGTCGTGCCCATCTTGAGGTAGGTGGCGACCTCGCTCATGTTCGCGTCGCCGATGATCACGTGCAGGCGGCGGTACTTCTCCGGGTCGGCGTGCGGCTCGTCGCGGGTGTTGATGATCGGCCGCTTGAGCGTCGTCTCAAGGCCGACCTCGACCTCGAAGAAGTCGGCCCGCTGGCTGATCTGGAACCCGGTCCCCCGGCCGTCCGCGCCGATCCCGACGCGTCCCGCGCCGCAGACGACCTGGCGGGTCACGAAGAACGGCGTCAGGTTCTTCACGATGTCGGCGAACGGCGTCGACCGGCGCATCAGGTAGTTCTCGTGGGTGCCGTAGGAGGCGCCCTTGTTGTCGGTGTTGTTCTTGTAGAGCTGGATCGGGTGCGAGCCGGGCACGGTGGCGGCCTTGGCCGCCGCCTCCGCCATGATCCGCTCGCCCGCCTTGTCCCAGGTCACTACCGACAGCGGGTTCGTGCACTCGGGGGCCGAGTACTCCGGGTGCGCGTGGTCGACGTAGAGCCGCGCCCCGTTGGTCAGGATGACGTTGGCCAGTCCCAGGTCCTCATCGGTGAGCTGGGTGGAGTCCGCCGCCTCCCGTGCGAGGTCAAACCCGCGAGCGTCCCGCAGCGGGTTCTCCTCCTCGAAGTCCCACCTGGCGCGGCGCGCCCGTGCGGCCGTGGCCGCCTGGTAGGCATTGACGATCTGCGATGAGGTCACCATCGCGTTAGCACCCGGCTGGCCCGGTACGGAGATGCCGTACTCGGTCTCGGTGCTCATGACCCGCAGCACGCTCATAGTTGTTCAGCGTAGTCTGGGCTGGCGACTTTTCGTTCCGTCTGACTGCTCCTAGCGATATGGGAAGGCCCAAAGGCCCAGCCCCCCGCAGCTCTGACCGGGGGTTGTCCCCTCGGGAGATACTGCGGGCCACCGGAAAGCTGACCGAAGGTCAGCGAACGCGGTGGCCCGCAGCGTCCCCTTAGAGGTACTGACCCGTGTTGGCCACGGTGTCGATGCTCCGGCCTGCCTCGGTGCCCTGCTTGCCCGAGACCAGGGTCCTGATGTAGACGATGCGCTCGCCCTTCTTGCCGGAGATGCGCGCCCAGTCGTCGGGGTTGGTGGTGTTGGGCAGGTCCTCGTTCTCGCTGAACTCGTCCACGCAGGCGGCGAGCAGGTGCGCGACCCGGATGCCCTTCTGGCCGGTCTCGAGGAACTGCTTGATGGCCATCTGCTTGGCGCGGGCCACGATGTTCTCGATCATGGCGCCGGAGTTGAAGTCCTTGAAGTACAGGACCTCCTTGTCGCCGTTGGCGTAGGTGACCTCGAGGAAGCGGTTCTCCTCGGACTCGGAGTACATCCGCTCCACGGCCCGCTGGATCATCGCGTCCACGGTGGCCTTCACCGAGCTGCCGTGCTCGGCTAGGTCGTCGGGGTGCAGCGGTAGCTCAGGGAGCACGTACTTGGAGAAGATGTCCTTGGCCGCCTCGGCGTCCGGCCGCTCGATCTTGATCTTGACGTCCAGCCGGCCTGGCCGCAGGATCGCCGGGTCGATCATGTCCTCGCGGTTGGAGGCGCCGATGACGATGACGTTTTCCAGGCCCTCAACGCCGTCGATCTCCGACAGCAGCTGCGGGACGATGGTGTTCTCGACGTCGGAGGAGACGCCGGAACCTCGGGTGCGGAAGATCGAGTCCATCTCGTCGAAGAACACGATCACCGGCATGCCCTCTGAGGCCTTCTCACGGGCCCGCTGGAAGACGAGGCGGATGTGCCGCTCGGTCTCGCCGACGTACTTGTTCAGCAGCTCGGGGCCCTTGATGTTGAGGAAGAAGGACTTCCCCTCCTCGGGCTTCTTGCTGCCGTCGGAGTCCGCCTCCGCCTTGGCCCGCACCTGCTTGGCCAGGGAGTTCGCCACCGCCTTGGCGATGAGCGTCTTGCCGCAGCCGGGCGGGCCGTAGAGCAGGACGCCCTTCGGCGGACGGAGCTGGTGCTCCTTGTAGAGGTCGGCGTGCAGGTAGGGCAGCTCGATGGCGTCGCGGATCTGCTCGATCTGCCCGCTGAGGCCGCCGATGTCGGTGTAGGCGATGTCCGGGACCTCTTCGAGGATGAGCTCCTCGACCTCGGCCTTCGGGATGCGCTCGTACACGTAGCCGGAGCGCGGCTCGAGCAGGAGCGAGTCGCCCGCCCGGATCACCTGGTCGAGCAGCGGCGAGGCGAGCCGCACGATCCGCTCTTCGTCGGCGTGCGAGATGACCAGGGCGCGCTCGCCGTCGGCGAGCAGCTCCTTCATCATCACGACCTCGCCGATCGTCTCGAAGCCCTGGGCGATGACGACGTTCAGCGCCTCGTTGAGCACGACCTCCTGGCCGGGCTTGAGCTCTTCCAGTTCGACGTTGGGGCTGACGTTCACCCGCATCTTGCGGCCGCCGGTGAAGACGTCGGCGGTGTTGTCCTCTTGCGCGGACAGGAACACGCCGAAGCCTGACGGCGGCTGTGCGAGCCGGTCGACCTCTTCCTTGAGGGCGACGATCTGGTCTCTTGCCTCGCGCAGCGTTGACGCCAGGCGCTCGTTCTGTGACGTCACCGAGGTCAGTGACGCCTCTGTCTCGCGGAGCCGTTCCTCTAGAAGACGGACCTGACGCGGTGAATCGGCCAGGCGCCTACGCAACACTGCGATCTCCTCATCGAGGAAGGAGATCTGTGCGGTAAGGCTACTCACCTCATCCTCGTGCCGCGAAGCCCGTCCACTTTCGTCCCTAGCTGCCACGGCCCTCACCTCCTCCCGGGGAGTATGAAACTAACTAGACCCTACCTACCTTGCGCACTTTCCTAACATCCCAGCGCGTATTCGCTTGCTCACTATTACCGCTCTCTCGCGAGAAACCGCAGGACAGCGCCCGGTTGTCACCGGAGAGTTATGCCTCTGTCACGTAACGTGTTTGTTCATCTAACCGTGAACCTGCCGCCATCGAGTTGTCGCCTCCCGCTCCCCGGCGATGCCGCCGACCGGTGCCCACGTCCTGGTGAGGATAGCGCCAGAGTTGCCTCAGTGATTCCTGGTGTGGCCGAGGAATCCGAACCCTGACGACTTGCGGCGCGGAAGGACGGCGGCACGCTGGCCGCGTGGCGCTGGGCCGCCTATAGCCGGCCCAGCGCCACGCGGGGAAGCCGTAACGGGGCACGGGAAGCGCGGGCGGGCCGTGATACGCCGCCAGGGGCCCGCGCGCGGCGGGCTCGCCGACCGGATCCGGCCCCGGGAGCGGCTAGGCGTCCGCGCGGCCGGGTCCCTGCGCCTCCGGGAGCGGCCGAGCGTCACCGGCGCGGCCCGCGCTCTCCGTCTCCGCTGGCGCCGGGCCGTCCGCGGGCGCCAGGGCCGCTTCGGGCACCACAGCGCCCGCGGGCACCACAGCGTCCACGGGCACCACAGCATCCACGGGCACCACAGCATCCGCCGGCTCCACAGCATCCGCCGGCTCCACAACGTCCGCGGGCGTCACGGCATCCGCCGGCTCCACAGCATCCGCGGGCGTCACAGCATCCGCCGGCTCCACAGCATCCGCGGGCGTCACAGCGTCCACGGGCTCCACAGCGTCCACGGGCTCCACAGCGTCCGCCGGCGCTGAAGCCGCTACGGGGTCCGCAAGGACTGGAGGCTTCACTGGCACCTGAGTGTCCGCGCGGCTGGCGTCAGCCGCCTCCGGGTGGGCGCCCTTGGCCGGGCGGCGGCGGCGGGCCGGCGCGGTTACCCCGTCGGCGAGCCGCCTGGCGGTCACGAGGAAGCCGGTGTGCGCGATCATCCGGTGGTCAGGGCGGACCGCGAGGCCGTCCACGTGCCAGCCGCGGTTGAGGGTCTCCCACGCGGCGGGCTCGAAGAAGCCGCCGTGCGCGCGCAGTTCCTCGACCACGCGCGACAGCTGGGTCGTGGTCGCCACGTAGCAGCAGATCAGCCCGCCGGGGATGAGCGCGCGGGCCGCGCCCGCGACGTTCTCCCACGGGGCGAGCATGTCGAGTATCACCCGGTCGAACGTGCCCGCGGTGCTGGCCTGCGCGCCGTCGCCGGGCCCCTCGTCGTCATAGACCTCCGCCCCGGCGTCGCCGCCGGCCCCGGCCTCACGGGAGACGCGGCGCAGGCGGGAGTAAGCCGCACCCGTTGGGAGTGAGGGATCGAGCGCGACCGCCGCGGACAGCTCGCCGGGGACCAGCCGCCACCACTGCGGGACCTCCCCGAAGTACTTCCTGACGTTCTCCCTGGCGATCTCGGCGAAGTCCGCGCGGGCCTCGAAGGACACCAGCTCGCCGTCCGGGCCGATCGCGCGGAGCAGCCAGCAGGACAGCGCGCCCGAGCCGGCCCCGGCCTCCAGGACGCGAGCGCCGGGGAAGACGTCGGCGTAGGCGAGGATCTGGGCCGCGTCCTTCGGGTAGACGATCGCGGCACCGCGCTTCATCGCCAGGGTGTAGTCGGCGAGCAGCGGGCGCAGCGCGACGTAGGCGGTGCCGCTCGACGCGGTGACGACCGAGCCCTCGGGCGCGCCGATGAGGTCATCGTGCGCCAGTGCCCCCCGGTGCGTGTGGAACGTGCCACCTGGCTGCAGGACTATCTGGTGCATCCGGCCCTTCGGGTCGGTGAGCTGCACCTGGTCGCCCGCGCCGAAAGGACCCCGCTGCGTTCTCGCCTTCACCGGCATAGGTTACTGGCGAATCGCGCCGGCCCGTGCGGGCCCGGCGTGCGGCCCGCTGGCCGGGTGCCCGGATTCAGACGCCCGCGAAGACCTGGTCGAGGTCACGGGCGGCGAGCACGCCGACGACCTGCCCGGCCGAGTCGACCAGCAGGTACTCCGAGGCCGGGGCGCGGCGCATCGCGTCGAGCAGCGCCATGCCCTGCAGGTCGGCGCTGAGGGTGACGCTCGGGTCGATGCTCCTGGCCATCGAGCCGGTGTCAACCCAGGGCCTGCGCTGCGGCGGGGTCGCCGTGACGGCGGCCTCGTTGACGATCGCGATCGGCTTGCCGTCGTGGTCGACCACGACGATCGCGCGGGCGCCCGCCTCGTCGGCCTGCCTGATCGCCTCGGCCAGCGGTGTGCTCGCGGGGACCGAGACGGCCTTGCGCGCCAGGCGGCGGGCCTGCAGGGCGGGCAGCCGCTCGCGGAACCTGGTCGCCTTGATCGACTGGGTCGCGCCCGTCCACATGAACCCGGCGATGACCAGCACCCACAGCGTGCTGACGATGTCGCCGCCGGCGAGGCGGCCGGAGAAGAACGGGATGGCGAGCAGCGCGACGGCGAGGCCCCGGCCGACCCAGGCGGCGGCGATCGTGGCCGTTGTCGGCCGCTTCGTGACCTTCCAGATGACGGCCCGGAGCATGCGGCCGCCGTCGAGCGGCAGGCCGGGGAGCAGGTTGAAGACGCCCACGATGATGTTGGCCACCATGAGCTGCCTGATCAGCGCGCCCGTCACGCCGTACGGGACGAGCTGGGAAAGGCCCCAGCCGAGCGCGCCGAGGGCCAGGGACAGCGCCGGGCCCGCGCCGGCCACGGCGAACTCGCGGCCGGGGGTCGGCGCCTCCCGCTCGATCTCGGAGACGCCGCCGAGCGGGTGGAGCAGGATGCGGCGGACCGGCAGGCCGAAGCTCCTGGCCACGACCGAGTGGGACAGCTCGTGCACGAGCACGGAGAGGTAGAGCAGGACCACGAAGGCGGCGGCGACTACGTACCTGGTGTTGCCGCTGATCGAGGAGGACAGGTCGTTGGCGTAGATGATGCTGAAGACGGCGGCGATGATGAACCAGTACGGCGACACGTACACGGGGATGCCGAACGGCCGGGCCACGACGATGCCGTGCTGTGCCGGACCGTTCTGGCCGCGGTTGGACTGCTCGCGCCGGTCCGCCTGCTCCTCCTGGCCACTTGCCACATCACCGATGCTACGTGCATCCAGCGGCAGCGCGGGTCCCCGCGCGGGACGGGGCGGCTTTTTGGAGCAGGTCCACAGCGGGCCCTGAGGTAGCGGGACCTCGGCGGCCGTCCGCATTGAAATAAGTAAAAAAGTCGGTGGGCTGCCCTACGGTTGCGGTGTGGACATCGAAAACGCGGTTGACGACCTGGACGCGGGGGCTGCCTTCGGCGTGGCGGGCGACCCGCCTTCGGCCTTGTCGCCGTCGCGCGCGTCGGACTTCATGACCTGCCCGCTGCTGTACCGGTTCCGGGTCATCGACCGCATCCCCGAGCCGCCGACCCCGGCGACGGCGCGCGGGACCCTGGTGCACGCGGTGCTCGAGCGGCTGTTCGACCGGCCGGCCGGCGAGCGGACCCCCGCGGCCGCGGCGGGCATGCTCGAGCCCGAGTGGGTGCGGCTGTGCGACGGTGACGCCGGCCTCGCGGAGCTGTTCGCCGAGGACGCCGAACGGGTGCAGTTCATCGCCGACGCGCACTCGGCCCTGGCGGGCTACTTCCGGCTTGAGGACCCGCGGCGGCTCGAGCCCGCGGAGCGCGAGTGGTACGTGGAGGCGGAGCTGCCGTCCGGGCTGCGGCTGCGCGGGTACGTCGACCGGCTTGACGTCTCGGCGGCGGGCGACATCCGGGTCGTCGACTACAAGACCGGCAAGGTGCCGCTTGAGGCGTACGAGGCGAGCGCGCTGTTCCAGATGAAGTTCTACGCGCTGGTGATCTGGCGGCTGCGCGGGGTGATCCCCCGGGTGCTGCAGCTCATGTACCTGTCCGGTGACGGGGAGGTGCTGCGCTACTCCCCCGACGAGGCGGACCTGCGGGCGACGGAGCGCAAGCTCGACGCGCTGTGGGCGGCGATCTCGCGGGCGCGGGACACCGGGGACTGGCGGCCGCGGCCGTCCAGGCTGTGCGACTGGTGCCGGCACAAGGCGCTGTGCCCGGAGTTCGGCGGGACGCTCCCGCCCCTCCCCGAGCGCGCCCAGCCCGGGCAAGCACAGCCCGGGCGGGCGCTCTCGGGGCGCGCGCCCGCGGCCGTTTCCGCGACCGCGCGGGCCGCGCCGGCCGCTGTGACCGCTGTGACGGCCGAGTCCTGAGGGAGTCTGGCGGCTAACGGGACGAACGACGGGTTCCGCGCTCCGCGCTTCTTGCTGTTATCATCGCATTCTTGGCCGTAGCGCGGAAACTCCGCGCTAGCTGGCGATTTCGCACGCGCCACGCGTGCGTTGTTACCGCTTAGCGCAAAGTTGCCAAGATCTCCGCGCGCCGGGGCGCCGCTTGGCCCGGGCTGGCCGGGGGGCGAGCGGAGCGGAGGGACGCACTCGTTCTGGATGAGCGCGGGCGGCACCGGGGAGCGGATCGCGCCGCGCGGACCGCGGGCGCGCGGCGCTTCTTGCTGTTATCTGCCGGCAGGTCGCCGGCTCCGGGCGCGTCATCGGAAATTCGTTTGACAACCTGAGATTACTCTCATGATACTAATCTCATGAATCTGACCCGGCTCATGGCCCTCGGCATCCTGGCGCGGAGCGGGCCGTCGCACGGGCACCACATCCGCCGGGTCGCCGACGTCACCAACGTCGGCGAGTGGGGCGGGGTGTCGGTCGGCGCCCTTTACCGGGAGCTGCGCGCGATGGAGCGCGAGGGGCTCATCGAGGCGGCGCGGACCGAGAAGGTGGGCAACCGGCCCGAGCGGACCGTGTACGCGATCACCGCGGAGGGGCAGCTGGAGCTGACCACCCTCCGGGAGCAGGCGATCAGGCCGCTGGGCTCCGGGCCCGACCCGCTCGGGGTGGCGCTGCTGTTCGCGGCCGACGGGATGGAGCCCGAGGAACTGCGCAGGACCCTGCGGGCGCGGCGGGAGATGCTGGCGATCGCGGTCGGGCAAGTAGCGGCCGACCGGGAGCAGCTGATCGCCAAGGGGTTCATCGACGTGCTCGCGGCGGCCGTCATGCGGCGGGCGATCATGACCACCGAGGCGGAGATCCGCTGGCACGACGAGCTCGACGCGGCGCTCGCGGCAGCCGGCGGCGACGGCGACGCCCCGGCCGCGGCTCGGCGGCGGCTCGCCGCTGGCGCTGGCGAGGGCTCCTTCGACATCGCCGCGCCGCGCCGAGGCCGCCTTCGAGGCCGACGGCGGAGGAACCGGGCGCGGCGGCCGCCGGCGAGGCCCGGCGAGAAAGCGCAGTCGCAAGTACTTGAAATAACGGAAGTACTCGGCAATGACGCCTTACGCCCTAGGCGACGCGGGCGGCATCAAGAGGGGAAACAGCACTCATGGCGATCATCGAGGCCAGGGGCCTCGCGCGTGACTTCACCAGTCGCAAGCGCACCGTGCACGCGGTGCGCGGGGTGGACCTCACCGTCGAGGAAGGGGAGGTCGTCGGCTTCCTCGGGCCGAACGGCGCGGGCAAGACGACGACGCTGCGCATGCTGACCACGCTGCTGCGGCCGACCGCGGGAACGGCCGTGGTGGCGGGCGCCGACCTGCTGCGCGACCCGCTCGGGGTGCGCAAGCGGATCGGCTTCGTGCCGCAGGCGATCGGGCAGACGCAGGGCGGCACGAGCGACAACAGCCTGGTGATCGAGGAACTGCTCGACCAGGGCACGGCCTACCGGATCGGCCGCGAGGAGACCAGGCGGCGGGCCGCCGCCCTGATCGAGCAGCTTGACCTCGGCGGGCTCGACCAGCGGTACGTGAAGACGCTGTCCGGCGGGCAGCGGCGGCGGCTTGAGATCGCGCTCGGCCTGGTGCACCAGCCGCCGCTGGTGTTCCTCGACGAGCCGACCACCGGGCTTGACCCGCAGTCGCGGTCGAACATGTGGGAGCACATCAGGCGGCTGCGCTCCGACCTCGGCACCACGGTCTTCCTGACCACGCACTACCTGGACGAGGCGGACGCGCTGTGCGACCGGCTCTTCGTCATCGACCACGGGGTGACCGTGGCGGTCGGCACGCCGGACGAGCTGAAGCGGCGGGTATCGGGTGACGTCGTGACGCTGTCGGTCAACGGGGCCGACGACGGGACGGCGGCGGCGCGGCCGCTGCTCGCGGCCCTCGCCGGTGGTCCGCGAGGTCGCGGAGGCCGACGGGTCGCTGCGGCTGACCGTGGAGCGCGGCGAGGAGGCGCTGCCGGTGCTGCTGCGGACGCTGGACGGCGCGGGCATCACGATGAGCGCGATCAGCCTGTCCCGGCCGACCCTGGACGACGTGTTCCTCACGCTCACCGGGCGCTCGCTGCGGGACGACTCTCCCGGGCGGCGACGGCGCCGGGGCGACGCGGGCGGCGAGCCCGAGCTGGCGGGCGCCGGCGCTGGCGGCGTTACCGGAACTGCGGGCAAGGAGTAACGGGACATGTCATTCATCTAGCGACACGCTGTTCGTCTACCGCCGCCAGCAGCGGCTGATCCTGCGGGTGCCCGTGTTCCTCATCGTCGGCGTGCTGCAGCCGATCCTCTACCTGGCGCTGTTCGGGCCGCTGCTGACCAGGCTGCAGGCCGGCACGCTGTCCGGCGGGCCGGGAGCCGGCGGGACCGCCGAGGCGTACCGGTTCTTCGTGCCCGGGCTGCTGATCCAGCTGGCGCTGTTCGGCTCGACGTTCGTCGGCTTCGCGATCATCTCCGAGTGGCGGGCCGGCATCATCGAGCGGTACCGGGTGACGCCCGATCTCCCGGGTGGCGCTGCTGACCGGCCGGGTGCTGCGCGACGTCGTGACGCTGATCGTGCAGTCGACCGTGCTGATCCTCGCGGGCCTCGCGTTCGGGCTGCGGGCGCCGCTCGCGCGCGGTCCTGCTGTCGTACGTGTACCTGGTGCTCGTCGCGATCGGGCTCTCGTCGCTGTCGTACGCGGTCGCGCTGCAGCTGAAGAGCGAGGACGCGTTCGCGCCGCTGGTCAACTCCGTCGTGGTGCCGCTGATCCTGCTGTCCGGCGTGATGCTGCCGATGACGCTGGGGCCCGGCTGGCTGCAGGGGATCGCGCGGATCAGCCCGTTCCGGTACATCATCGACGCCATGCGGGAGGCGTACGCCGGGCGCTACTGGGACGCGATCACGGTCGAGGGGCTGTGCGTGGCCGTCGGGACGGCGGCGGTGCTGCTGTGGCTCGGCTCGCGGGTCTTCGTCACCGAGAACGCGTAGCCGGGCACCATCACCGACGCCCAGGTCGAGGAGGTAGTCCTCGACCTGGGCGTCTCAAGCAACGGCCCCGGGACAGCCGGGTGCAGGCGCAGCGGCTTGGACGGTGGCGAGGGTGATCCACACAGGCCGACGCTAGTACTCGGGGCGACCCTCCGATGCCGGGGCCTCCCCGGCTGCGGCCGCGACCTCTTCGGCCGCGACCTCTTCGGCCGTGATCTCCTGGGCCGTGACGCCGACGTCGGCCGCTGCCGCGATGTCGGCGCGTACCTGCGGGAAGTGGCACGCGACGAAGTGGTCGTCTTCCTTGAGCTCGAGCAGCGGCACGTCGTCACGGCACCGCTGCTTGTCCGCCTCGCCGAGAATCTCGCGGTACTTCGGGCAGCGGGTGTGGAACACGCACCCGGTCGGCGGGTTGATCGGGCTCGGCAGGTCACCGGTGAGCAGGATGCGCTCGCGGCGCGACTCCTTCTCGGGATCGGGCACCGGCACGGCCGACATGAGCGCGTGCGTGTACGGGTGCATCGGTGTCGAGTAGAGCACGTCGCGGTCGGTGAGTTCCATGATCTTGCCGAGGTACATCACCGCGACGCGGTCGGAGATGTGCCGCACCACCGACAGGTCGTGCGCCACGAAGATGTAGGCGAGGTTGAAGTCGTTCTGCAGGTCTTCGAGCAGGTTGACGACCTGGGCCTGCACCGACACGTCGAGCGCCGACACCGGCTCGTCGCAGACGATCAGCTTCGGCTGGAGCGCGATCGCGCGGGCGATGCCGATGCGCTGCCGCTGGCCGCCGGAGAACTCGTGCGGATAGCGGTTGTAGTGCTCGGGGTTGAGCCCGACGCGCTCCATGAGGCGCCTGCACCTCGGCCTTGATGCCGTTCTCGGTCTTGGCCTTCTGGATGCGGAACGGCGCGCCGACGATCGTGCCGATCGTGTGCCGCGGGTTCAGCGACGAGTAGGGGTCCTGGAAGATCATCTGGATGTCGCGTGCGCAGCGCGCGCATCTGCGAGCGTGAGTACCTGGCGATCTCGTGGCCGTCGAACAGGATCGAGCCAGCCGTGGGCTCGAGCAGCTTCGACACGACGCGACCGGTGGTCGACTTGCCGCACCCGGACTCGCCGACCAGGCCGAGCGTCTCGCCGGCGTCGACCGAGAACGAGACGCCGTCGACGGCCCGCACCGCGCCGACCTGCCGCTGGATCAAGATGCCGCTGGCTGGATCGGGAAGTGCTTCTTGAGGTCGTTGACCGCGAGCAGGGCGTCGGGACGGGCCGCAGCGGGGTGCACGCCGTTCGCTTCGGCTTCCGTTCGCGCGGTCTCGCTCATTCGTCACGTTCTCCTAGCTAGAGGGTAGGCGCGATCTCGTTCGCGAAGATCTGCGCTGCGCTGGTGCTTGTCGATGTGGCAGCGCGCGCGATGGCCGGTGCTGTCGATCTCCTCGCAGCTCGGGGTGCACGGTCGTGCACGCCTCCCTCGACCCGATCGCGGAAGCGGCAGCGCGGGTTGAACACACAGCCGCTCGGCACCTGGATCAGCGACGGCGGCGTGCCCGGGATCGGGCGTGAGCCGCGCCTGCCGGGTGCGGTCCATGCGCGGCATCGAGCCGAGCAGACCCCAGGTGTAGGGCATCTCCGGGTTGTAGAAGATGTCGTTCGACCGAGCCCTGCTCGACGCACTGCCCGCCGTACATGACGACCACGCTCGTCGCACGTCTCGGCGACGACGCCGAGGTCGTGGGTGATCAGGATGATCGCCGAGTTGAACTCGCGCTGCAGGTCCTTCATCAGCTCGAGGATCTGCGCCTGCACCGTGACGTCGAGCGCGGTCGTCGGCTCGTCGGCGATGAGCAGCTTCGGGTCGCAGACCAGCGCCATCGCGATCATCGCGCGCTGCCGCATACCGCCGGAGAACTGGTGCGGGTAGTCGTCGAAGCGCTTGTCGGGGTTGGGGATGCCGACCCGGTCCAGCATCTCGATCGCGCGCCGGCGCGCGACGGCCTTGCTCGACACGTTGTTGTGCACCCGGTACGCCTCGACGATCTGCTCGCCGATCGTGTAGAACGGGTGCAGCGACGACAGCGGGTCCTGGAAGATCATCGCCATCTCGTTGCCGCGCAACGCCCGCATGTCGCCTTCGCTGGCAGCGGATCAGTTCCTTGCCGTCGAGCCAGATCTCGCCGGTGACCTGCGCTCGGCGGCCCTTGTGCAGGCCGAGGATCGCCTGGCTGGTCACCGACTTGCCCGAGCCGGACTCGCCGACGATGCCGAGGATCTGGCCGCGCTCGACGTCGAACGACAGCCCGTCGACCGCCTTGACCAGGCCGTCATCCGGTCGGGAAGTGCACGCGCAGGTCGCGCACGGACAGGAACGCCGACGGCAGCCTCGGTCTCGATGTGCACGTCGATGGCCGGTTCGGCAGTCATCACCAGTTCTCCTCGTCGGTTGGTCGTCAGTTCAGGCGCACCCGCGGGTCGACGACCGCGTAGAGGATGTCGACGATCAGGTTGGCGATCACGAGGACGAATCGCGGCGACGATGGTCACGCCCATGATCACCGGCAGGTCGTGCTGGCGGATCGCCGTCATCGACAGCCAGCCGAGGCCGCGCAGGTTGAAGACCGTCTCGGTGATGACGGTGGTGCCGATCAGCGTGCCGAGGTCGATGCCGAAGATCGTGACGATCGGCGTCAGCGCGGCGCGCAGGCCGTGCTTGCACGACGACGGTGCGCCGCGGCAGGCCCTTGGCCCGCGCGGTGCGGATGTAGTCCTCACCCATCGTCTCGAGCATGTTCGCGCGGGTGAGCCGGGCGTAGAGGGCCGCGAAGAGGAACGCGAGCGCGATCCAGGGCAGGATCATGCTCTTGAACCACTGCACCGGATCCTGGTGAGGCTCGCGTACGCGGGGTTAGTCAGCCATTTCAGCTGGTACTCGAAGATCAGCAGCAGCACCGGGCCGGTGAAGAAGATCGGCAGCGACACGCCGCCGAGCGCGAGCGTCATGCCGACGCGGTCGATGATCGAGCCGGGCTTGAGGCCGGAGATGGTGCCGACGAGCACGCCACCGATCAGCCACAGCATCGCGGCGCCGACCGCCAGGCTGAGGCTCACCGGCAGCGCCTGCCAGATCAGCGAGCCGACCGCCGTGTTCAGCCGGAACGAGTAGCCGAAGCACGGCGCGGCGCAGTGCACGGTCGTGGTGCCGTCGGTCAGCGTCTGGCCGAAGAAGATGCCGTGCAGCCAGTTCCAGTACTGCTGGTACCACGGCAGGTCGAAGCCGAAGCGGTGCTCGAGCAGCTTGAGCTGCAACGAGCCCGGCGACGGGATCTTGCCGACGTAGTAGTAGACCGGCGAGCTGTGCGACAGGACGGCGCGAGCTGGAAGATCACGAACGTCATGAAGCTGACGACGATCAGCACCACGAAGGCGCCGAGGATTCTGCGGATGATGTACCGGAATCATGTGCTGGTGGACGTTCGCGGTGGGCCCGGGGCACCGGGCCCACCGCGAGCGCCTTACCTTCCTTTCACCGCAGGACGCCTGCTGATCAGCTGCTGACGCCGACGTTGACGAAGTCGTAGATGCCGAACGCGAGAGCGGTGTCGCAGGTCACGTTCGTCATCCGCGGGTTGCGGTAGTAGAGGTCCTTGCCGACAGGATCGGCAGGTACGTCGCACTCTGCGCAATCGCGTTGTTCAGGCTCGCCCAGTCGGCCGCGGTGGCCTTGCCCGCCGGGGCCTTGTCGAGAACCGCGTTCACCGTCGGGTCGTTCAGGCTCGCGTAGTTCGAGTTACCCGTCGGCAGGATCGCGTTGCCGTTGGTGATCGACTGGAAGAAGCCGACGCCGGTCGGGAAGTCAGCACCCCAGCCGGCGAAGGCGATACCGATGCCCTGGTTCTTGATGTTCTTCGGCGAGCCGATGAAGGTGGTGTAGTACGACGAGCTGTCCTGGGTAGCAGCGGTCACCTGAATGCCGACCTTGGCCAGAGCCGCCTGCTCGACGGCGAACGCCGCGGTGCACGCGTGCCCGGAGTCGCGTAGGCGATCTTCGTGCTGAAGCCGTTCGGCTTGCCGCACGCGGCGAGCTCCTGCTTGGCCTTGGCGTCGTCACCGGTGTTGTCGTCGCCGGACGGGTACGGGTTGAAGCTGGCGTCGTAGCCCGGGATGCCGGGAGGCGTCATGCCGCCGGCCGGATCGCCGGCGATCGCACCGCCGTAAGCCCGGATGAAGCCGGCCTTGTCCCGACGCGTAGAAGATCGCCTTGCGGCAGTCCATGTTCGGGATCACCGACGGCATGACCGCGAGGTACCGGGTGAACGGCGTGACCGGGTCGTCGGCGTTGGCCTTGAGCGTCGGGTCGGTGAGGATCTGCGCCTGGAACGTCGGCCTGCACCGATGTCGAGGCGTTGGCGTCGGCGGTGCCGGCCTGGAGCTTCTTGTCGATGTCGACCGGGTCGGTGTCAACCGTGAGGTCGACCTCGTTCACCAGCGGGTGCCGGATCGTGTCGGTGGTCTGCGACCAGTAGGGGTTGCGCACGAAGATGATCGACTTGTTCGGCGTGTACGACTTGATCATGAACGGGCCGGTCGCCAGCGGGTGCTTGGTGTAGGTCGCGCCCGTGAAGCCCGGGCCACCCTCGGTCTTGTACGGCACCGGTGCCGACGCGGCCATCGCCATCAGGTAGTCGAAGTCGGCGTTCGGGCCCGACAGGTTGAAGGTGATCGTGTGTCGCGGTCGTGGTGATCGTGCTCAGGTCACCGCTCTTGTACGGGCCCTGGTAGCTCTTCGGGTGCGCGATGCGCCGAGTGAAGTACGACGACGGGCCACCGTTGATGACGTCGGTCGCGAACAGCGCGCTCGACGCCGTACTTGATGTCCATCGGCGTGATCGGCGTGCCGTTGCTCCACTTCAGGCCCGACTTCAGCGTGTAGGTCCACTGGGTGAAGTCGGCATTGTGCGTGCCCAGGGTGGTGGCCAGGTCGGGTACGAGCTTGAACTTGGTGCCGTTGACGCACCTGGTAACCGATGAGCGAACGGGTGAACAGGCGCTGCATGTTCCAGCACCAGCCGTAGTAGGTGCGCTGCGGGTCCCACGAGTCACAGTCCGAAGCCGCGAGCAGGTTGAGCGTGCCGCCGGTCTTCGTCGACGGGTTCACGATCTTGTCGTACGCGGCGTTGAACGCAGCGGTGGTGGTGTTGCCGCTGCTCCCACTGCTCGCTACTGCCGCCGCTGCTTGGCGTCGAGCCACTGCTGCTCGTCGACCCACTGCTGCTACAGCCACTGATCACGATGGCTGCGGCGGCGGCGAGGCCGATCGCGGCGGACACCATCCGGTGCCGATTCATCAGCTGCACTCCACTCTTCTCCTGTTGTTCCTGTTGCATGGTTCCTGGCCGGGCTGAACGGCGACGGCCATCCCGGCGGGCTGCCGGACTGCTCCCGAGGCGTGCGCCGCGGCGAGGCTCGGGGACGAGTCGGACCAGATCGCCGGGCTCATCGGGTGGACTTGGGATCGAGGGCGTCGCGCAATCCGTCGCCGAAGAGGTTGAACGCCATGACCGCGATGAAGATCGTAACGCCGGGGGCGATGAGGTAGGTCGGGTCGATCTCGAAGTAGTTGCCGGCGTCGCTGAGCATCTGACCCCATGACGCGGTCGGGTACGACACGCCGACGCCCAGGAACGACAGCCCGGCCTCACCGAGGATGTAGTTGGGAATCGTCAGGGTG
>CAVTKQ010000030.1:0-133352 GCA_963735315.1 uncultured Actinomycetota bacterium | reverse complement strand
AGCGCTCCGGTGCACACCCGGCGGGTCCAGTTCAAGAGGGGGTCCCGGTGGTTACCGACGGTCCCTACGCCGAGGCCGAGGAGGTGCTCGCCGGCTACTGGGTGGTGGAGTGCGAGAGCTTCGACCGGGCAACCGAGATCGCCTACCGGCTTACCGGCTGCCCAGGTCCCGAGCACGTCCGGGCGCGGGCCTACGCGGACGTGCGGCCGATCGACGAGCACCAGCCGGACTTCGAAGGCTGGGAGCGTGAAGCCGGCGGCCGATGACCGCGGCCGAGACCGAGGACCTGCTGCGCCGCCTGGCGCCGCAGGTCCTCGGCGCCGTGGTCCGCCGCTACGGCAACTTCGACCTCGCCGAGGACGCCACCCAGGAGGCGCTCCTTGCGGCCTCGGTGCAATGGCCGCAAGACGGGCTGCCCGGCAGCCCCAGGGCCTGGCTTATCACCGTGGCGTCGCGTCGGCTCACCGACCTGTTGCGCGCTGAGCAGGCGCGCCGGCAACGCGAAGACACGGTTGCCCGCTGGGCGCTGACCGAGCGCGGCGCGCCCGGGCCGGACGCGCTCCCGGCAGGGGGCACCGGCGACACCCTGGTGCTGCTGCTGTTGTGCTGCCACCCCGCACTGTCGGCCGCCTCGCAAATCGCCCTGACGCTGCGGGCAGTCGGCGGGCTGAGCACCGCGGAGATCGCCCGTGCCCTGCTTGGGTCCGAGCAGACCGTGACCCGCCGGATCACCAGGGCGAAGCAGGCGATCAAGGACAGCGGCGTCCCCTTCGCCCTCCCCGCCCCCGACGAGCTCGACGGCCGGCTGAACGCTGTCCTGCGGGTCTTGTACCTGATCTTCAACGAGGGCTACGCCAGTACAGCGGGAACGGCCTTGATCCGGGTCGACCTGGCCCAGGAGGCGATACGCCTCACAAGGGCGCTGCAGGCGGCGCGGCCCGATGACAGCGAGGTGGCCGCCTTGCTGGCCCTGATGCTCCTCATTCACGCCCGCCACCGCGCCCGCACAGCTCCCGACGGGTCACTCATCCCCATGGCGGAGCAAGACCGCAGCCTATGGGACCGGGACGCTATCGACGAAGGGATCGCGCTCGTCACCGCTGCCCTCCCCCGCGGGCCCGTCGGCCCGTACCAGCTCCAGGCGGCGATCGCGGCTGTCCACGATGAGGCGGAAAACCCCGAAGCGACCGACTGGCGCCAGATCGCCGCCCTCTACGGCGTCCTGCTCCGCCTGGACGACAATCCCGTCGTCGCGCTCAACCACGCCGTCGCCGTCAGCATGGTCGCCGGGCCCCGGCCGGCCTCGAACTAGTCCAGCGCCTTGGGGCCGATGCCCGGATCAACGCCGACCGTCGCTTCCACGCCGTCCGCGGGCACCTCCTCGAGACGGCTGGCGACCGTACTGCCGCGCTTGAGGCGTACCGGGCCGCGGCCCGGGCCGCCACCAACCTCCAGCAACAGCGCTACCTCAATCAGCAAATCACCCGCCTGCAAGCCGCACCGGGAACCGCCCGAAGCAGCCCGGATAACTGATATAGAGGAAAAGTGACTGTTGTCGTTCCCGCGGCCACCGGGGCCAGTGACGGTAACCGGAAACCTCGAGAAAACGGAGGATTCCGCCCGGACATCCAGGGACTGCGGGCGATCGCCGTCGCGATGGTGGTGATCTATCACCTGTACCCGTCGGCGCTGCCCGGCGGCTTCGCCGGGGTGGACGTGTTCTTCGTGATCTCCGGGTACCTGATCACCGGCCACCTGTGGCGCGACTACGCGCGGACGGGAAAGGTGGGCCTGGCCGACTTCTGGGGACGGCGTGCCCGGCGGCTGATCCCGGCGGCGGCGCTCGTGCTGACCGTGACGTGGGTCGCGTCGCGCGTCATCGAGCCCGCGACCCAACTCGCCAACACGGCGCAGCAGATCCTGGCAAGCGCGCTGTACTACCAGAACTGGCAGCTCTCGTCGGACGCCGTCAACTACTTTAAGTCCGGCAACGCGGCCACTCCCGTGCAGCACTTCTGGTCGCTGTCGGTCGAGGAGCAGTTCTACATCGTCTGGCCGCTGCTCTTCCTGCTCGCGGCCTTCCTGACGGCGATGCTCGCGACAGGGCGGACGGCCCCAGTGCTCGCCAATACAGGGCGGGCGGCGCCAGTGCCCGCCAATACAGGCGCCCGGACGCGTGGCGCCGCATCGGCGTGCTGACGGCGGCGCTGGTCAGCGCGTCGCTGGCCTACTCGGTCTACGAGACGAAGGCGAGCGCGCCCGCGGCGTACTTCATGACAACGACGCGCATGTGGGAACTCGGCGCCGGGGGCCTCCTCGCCCTCGCCCCCGCGCGGCTGACCCGCGCGCTGGCCCGCCAGGGATGGCTGGGATGGGCCGGGCTCGCCATCGTCATCGCGTCGGCGTTCCTGCTCACCGGGTCAATGGCGTTCCCCGGGGCGCTTGCGGTGCTCCCGGTCCTCGGCGCGATAGCGCTGATCGCGGGCGGATCCGCGCAGGGGCGCGGCGGTCCCTCCTGGCTGACGTCCGCGCCGCTCATGGTGTTCATCGGCGGGATCTCGTACTCGCTGTACCTGTGGCACTACCCGCTCATTAACCTGTACGCGGGCTGGCGGGGCAGGGCCCCCGGCCTGCTGTCGGGACCCGTTATCCTCGCGGTCTGCGTCCTCCTGGCCTGGCTGACGAAGACCTTCGTGGAGGACAAGGTGCGGCTGGCACCGTTCTTCTCGCGCCACAAGTGGCGTTCGCTGGCGGTGGCGCTCGTCGCGGTCGTGCCGGTCGCCCTCGCCGCCGTCTACATCACCGGAGAGCCTGCCCCCCTGGAACGGGACGCTCGGCGCCAACTACCCGGGCGCGGCGGCGCTCACCGGCGCGGTCGCTAACGTCCCCGTCGCGCCCGTCCTCAAGCCGCCGGACCCGATCAGCCAGACGCTGGACCAGACGGGGGGCTGCCTGGACGACTTCGGCGCGAGCACGCCCAAGGAGTGCGTGTTCGGGGACACCGTCAACCCCGTGCTCACGGTCGCCCTGGTCGGCGACTCGGCGGCCGGGGAGTGGTTCGACGCGCTGAACGCGATCGCGGTACACAGGCACTGGAAGCTCGTGACCGAACTGCACTCAAGCTGTCCCTGGTCGTCGACCCTCATGCTCAACTGGAACGGCATCGGGGACCTCACCGCGTGCCAGGCCTGGGGCGCGGCCGTGCTGCATGACCTGATCACGACCATCCGGCCGGATGTGGTGATCACCAGCGAATACCCGAGCTTGCTCTCCACGCCCGGCCACCCCGTCAACGCATCGCCGGCGGCCATGGCCGAGATCGGCGCCGGGATGGCTCAGTACTGGACGCGGCTTGAGGCCGCCGGGATCTCCGTGACGCCGATCAGGGAGACGCCCGACCTCGTCGAGGACGTGCCGACGTGCGTCGACCAGCATTCCACCGACCTGGCGCGGTGTGACGTGCCGGTGTCCGCGGCAGTTCTGCGGGATTCGCCCGTCACCGAGGCGGCGAAGCTGATGAACGGCAAGGTCACCGTGGTCAACGCGAACTCGCTGATCTGCGGGCCGAAGGTCTGTGCCCCGGTTGTCGGCAACGTCCTGGTCTTCGGCGACCGCCATCACCTGACCGGGCCCTACTCGAAATCCACGGCGCCGTTCCTGGAGCCCCTGCTGCTGAAGGCCAACAAGACCCTCGCCGCCGAGCCCTGACGACGACGCGTCCGGCTGTCCGCTGTATTCCGGGCGGGGCAGGCTGCCCAGGCCAGCGGCTAGCGGCCCGGGTTCCTGGAGAACTGGCCGACGTCCGGGTCGTAGGCGCCGAACGCGGGTGGAACCGCGGCTTTGGTTCGCGTTAGCGCAGGTACTGCTGGATGACTGGGGCTACCAGGGTGGCGATCTCGTCCGGCGTCGCCTTGACGAGTGGCTCGACCCGGAGGACGTGGCGGAGCATGGCGATGCCGATGAGCTGCGCGGCTATCAGGGATGCCCTGAGCTGCGCGTCCGGGTGGCTGGTGAGCCGCGCGATGACGGGCAGCAGTTGCGCCGTCAGGAACTCCCGGAGCATGGCGGCGGCCTTGTCGTGGGATACCGCCGAGCGGACAAGGGCGAGGATGGCGTTGCGGCTGTCGTCGCTGTCGACGACGCTCAGGTAGGTGCGGGCCAGGGTCCGGCCGAAGTCCTCGAAGGGTATGGTCCCGAGGCTTGCGATGAGCCCGGGAAAGCCAGGCGGCAGGCCGACCGCGGCGCTGAAGAGCGCCTCCTTTGTGCCGAAGTAGTGGATCACCAGGGCCGGGTCCACCTCCGCCTCGGTCGCGATAGCGCGCACCGAGGTGGCGTCGTACCCTCGGGTGGCGAACCCCCGCCGGGCGGCGGTGAGGATCGCGTCGCGGGTGTCCGGGGTTCCGGGCCGCCGGCCAGTGCGGTTCATGCCGCTGCCGGCCGTGCGACGATTGCCACGAATGCCTCCTCGAGATTCGCCGGGACGGGATCGACGGTCGCGTTGATGCCCGCGCGGGAGAGCAGCCCGGAGACTACCGCGGGCTCGCTGCCTACCCGCAGCATCGTACCGTGCAGTTGCACGGGAAGCCTGCTGGCATCCAGCAGGGCGAACGCGCGGTTCCACTGCGCGGTACGGACCTCGGCGACCGTCCGGCCGGCCGTGATGTCGTCTGAGGTACCCGCCGCCATCACCTTCCCGTCCGCCATGATCATCAGCCGGTCGCACTGCTCGGCTTCCTCCATGTTGTGGGTGGTCACCAGCACTCCGGCCCCCGCGGTGGCGGCTTGCCGGATTCCCTCCCAGAGCCGCGCGCTGCCGAGGGGGCCAACGCCGGAGGTGGGCTCGTCGAGTACCAGGAGCTCTGGCCGGTGGGAGAGGGCCACCGCGAACGCGACCTGGCGTTGCGTGCCGAGCGGGAGGCTACCGACGAGCTCCTTCTTCCAGGCCGAGATGCCCGCGGGCAGCGGGGTCCCGCGGTTGCGGAACGCTGCGGCCGTGAAGTCCCAGTTCTCCGCCACCGTGAGGCCGGCGTACAGGCCAAGTGTCTGCGGGACGTACCCGACCCGGCGGCGGGTCGCGATCGACGGGGCCTCCCCGAACAGCCGTATCAAGCCGTCGCTTGGGGGCAGCAGGCCGAGCAGCAGCCGGATGAGCGTGGTCTTGCCAGCGCCGTTCGCGCCGAGCAGCCCGAGGACCTCGCCAGGGCGGACGGTGAGGTCGACTCCGGACACCGCCGTGAAGCGGCCAAAGCACCGTGTCGCCGACCGGGTTTCTGCGAGGAATTCCATCGCGTTACCTCCCCTGCTCACGATGCTCGCTGGCGAGCGTGGCGGCGACCACGGCGTCCTCGAAGTCTGGCGCTACCGGCCGCGCGCCCTCCGGGAGCGAGCCATCCGGGTCCCATACCCGCCAGGTGACGCCGCGCCGCCACGACAGCGCAGTGGGCCTCTCGGCGCCATCCATGACGCCGAGCACCCCGGGGACGTCGTTCAGGATCTGCGCCGGGGAGCCGCTGGCTGCCGACTTCCCGGCCTCCAGAAGCACCACTACAGAAGCGCGGGCTGCCTCGTTCACGTAGGTGGTGCTGACCGCGACGGCGGTCCCCGCCGCGGCGGCACCGGAGATGAGCCGCCAGAGCTCGGCGCGGCTGACCGGGTCAACTCCGGTCGTGGGCTCGTCAAGAACCAGGAGATCGGGCGCGTGCAGCAGGGCCATCCCGACGGCCAGCTTGCGCTGCATCCCGCCGGAGAGCTGCCCGCCCAGCCGACGTCGAGCGCGGCCGAGCCCGGTCTGCTCCAGGAGCCTTTCGGCCCGCTGGCTGTATTCGCGGCCGGAAAGCCCGTAGGCGGCGGCCGAGAAGTCGAGGTTCTCCTTGACGGTCAGGTCCGCGTACAGCCCCGCGGTGGCCGGCACGTACCCGATGCGCTCCTTCGGCGGACGGAGCACGGTGCCGGAGCGGGCCGCAAGGAGCCCGACAAGCACTTCGAGGCAGGTCGACTTGCCTGCGCCGTCCCCGCCCACCACGACGGTGACGCGCGACGAGTCAACGGGCACCGTGACCCCGGTGAGGACAAGATCGCGTCCGCGGGCTGCGTCCACGTCCCGCAGTCCCCATCTCATGAGGCCACCGGCTGCTGCGACCGCCTCGCGGCGTGGTCCTTCTGGCTGCCCGGGGCGAGATCCCGGCGGAACCTGACGACCGCCAGGCCGAGGACGGCGACTGCGAGCACGGCGAGCAGCCCGATCGGCTCCCACAAACCGGATACCGGCATCGCCTTCAGCATGACGCCCCTGCTGATCTCGATGAAGTAGGTCAGCGGAAGCACATAGGAGATCCACCGAACGCCGATGGCCATGGACGAGACCGGGAAGATCAGACCGGACAGCAGCACCTGCGGAAGGACGAGCATGAATGCCAGCTGGATGGCCTGCCCCTGATTCTGCGACACCGTCGAGACCAGTACCCCCATGCCGAGGGTCACCAGCAGGAACAGCGCCGCGCCGAGGGCGAACGTGCCGACATTGCCGACGAACGGCACGTGGAAGACGGCCATGCCGATGACCACGATGACCACGAGGTCCACCGCGGCCACGATCAGGTACGGCGCGATCTTGCCCACGATGACGTCCCACGCGCGGAACGGCATCACCGCGAGCTGCTCCAGGGTGCCGGCCTGCCGCTCCCGGACAACGCCAAGGCTGGTGATCAGCGTGCCGATGAACACCAGGATCAGCCCAGCCAGGCCTGGGACCATCACCCACGAGGTGCTCAGGTCCTTGTTGTAGAGGATCTCGACCCGGGGCGGGACGCCCGTGCCCTGCGCCATCTTGCCCAGGGCGGCTTCCGCTGTCTGCACCGAGAACAGCTGCGACCCGTCCATCAGGATGAGCGGGGCGCCGCTTCCGGTCACCACCGCCACGACCGCCTTGCCGTCGCGCAGCCGCGCCCGGGCGGCCGGCTCGCCCGCGGCAGGGTCAACCTCGGTGACGCGGAACGTCGGTTCCCGGAGCATGGAAGCCGCCTGGCTGGCACCCCCGCCGACTACGACGGCGGGAATATCACTGACCTTGAAGTTCGCGGCGTAGCCGAAGACAACCAGCAGAACGATGGGCAAGACGATCATCATCGCCACCGTCCGCCGGTCCCGCCGAAGCTCGCGGAACTCCTTGAAGAGCATCGCCCACATGACTGGCCCCCTTAATTCAACAACCATTGAATCCGCACGGGCGAAACTCTACAGACGTTGACTTCTTGCCGTCAACCCTCCCCTGACATGCCTGAAGTGACCCCTCGAAGCGGAAGCAGGCAGCCCAACCTGCCTCTGCCAGCTTGGGAACCGGCCCCGCCCGGCCAAGGGCATCGCCCCCGGCGAGGTCGGCAGAACCGAGTACGGCGAGGGCTCCGGCCGGTGGCGTACTGCCCGGCTACGCCACCTCGCCTTTCGCTGCTACCGGGCCGCGGCTGGCGCGCGACCAGCGGAGCTTGGTGAACAGGCGCAGGGCCTGTCGCGACGTAAGGTGAGGCAGGTAGGCGCGGCCGATCGCGGTGGCGATCGAGCCGATCGCGGCCGGATCCGGGTAAGTCAGGTAGAGCGGCTGGTAGACCGGGTGGAACTTGTCCTTGAATTGCAGCAGCGACTGGAAGCCGTACACCGGCTCCATGGCGTTGGCGAGCATGTCAAGCAGGCGCTGAACCGTGCACGGCTGCTGGCCGCGGTCTAGCCGGGCCAACGGCGCACCGGAGAGGCTGACGAAGCGCGCCCCTTCCTCCTGGAAGGTCCGCGCCGCCGTCGCGATCAGGAACTCCATTACGCCGTGGGACGTGTCTGGGCCGATGTTCCTGCGCATGAAGTCGAGCGTCCAGCCGACCAGGCAACCGCTCTCATAGACGGGCATCCAGCTCGTGATGGCATGGACCTTGCGGTCCGCGCCAACGGCGATGAGGCAGCGGATGTTCGGGTCGTTGAGCTCCTCCAGCCCGCCCAGCGTGAAGCCCATCTCGGGCAGGCCCTTGTCCGCCACCCATTTCCCGGAGATCCGGCGGATCTGATAGACGAGTTCAATCGGCGCCTCCGGATAGCTGCACCACTCGGCAGTGATGCCTTCCCTGGCTGCCTTGTTCACGGCGTTCCGCACGTTCTGCCACTTCTTGCCCGCGAATTGCAGGCACGCCAGCGGGAGCAAAGCGTCCTCGGCGACCTGCACCGACTTCCAGCCGAGCCGTTCCGTGACGGCACGCGCCCGCTCTGTGACACTGTACAGACACGGCTGCAGGCTGCGGTGCTCGCAGAATTTGGCGAACTCCGTAATCGCAGAATCGAGAGCGGCCGGATCGCCATATGGCTCGCCCACGGTCACCGCGACTCCGGCGATGGGCCGGTAAGCGATGGCGGATCGCCCATCCGAGCTGAACCAGTAACGGTTTCCCCGCCAGGTCGACATGTAAGAAAGCGTCGAGCCGCCGCGCATGAGGATGGCGCGAGCCCGGTCCGCCGCGCCTGCCTCGCGATACGTGTAGGTGTGCATGAAGAACGCGGTAAGCGCGCCGAGGACCACGACCCACGGCGGCAGGAAGGCCCACACGTAGAGCACCCTCCCGGCCAAGCCCGCCGGGAGGCAACCGGCCAGGAGGAATACCCCGAAGCTCACGCTCAGCGCCGTGGCCAGGGTGGCCATCAGCTTCCGGACCGCCCGGCGCTCGGCGGTCTGGTCGAAGCGGCCGCGGGTGACCAGCAGCACTGTCAGCGTCACAACCGACAGGAGCATTGCCTCCCAGGCCGGCGCGGTCGCCCGGGTGCTGGCATTGAGCCCGCCAATGTGCGCACTGGAGCCAGACCCGAGTGCATAGCTAACCCAGATGCTGACACTGAGCACGGTCAGGTTGATGGCAACCGCGAGCCACCACGCCAGGCGGTGTCCGCGGCGCAGCCCGTAAGCGCTCACCAGCAGGAGCAGCGCCGGGGCGGAATACACGAGCGCGCCCGGCCATTGGGTGGCCACCAGATCGTGCGGATCCGGTTCCGGGGTGGCAAGCAGGAGGGAGGACAGCGACATCGGGCCGTGCGCGTTGGCGACCAGCACGGCCAGCATGTCCCCGAGCGCAGGTACCGCCACCAGTATGCCGACCAGTGTCCGTACCTCCTGCTGGGACGCGCGCATTCCCGCCCTTGGCCGGGCACGGTCGTACGTCAGCGCCGTAATGACGAGGCCTCCCGTCGCGCCGCATGCCTGCACGACCTGCTCCAGGTGCCCTATGTACAGCACGCCGATCGTGATAGCGACGGTCAGCAGCAACCGCAGCCGCCTGCGCCACCGTGGCGTGAGTGTGTAGCTCAGCGCGAAACCGACGCCAAGCACGCCAGGAAGGACGTCGACGGCCGTCTCACGACTGAAAACGTAGAGCCACGACCCACGTGCGGGCTCGGCCAGCTTGACCAGCCCGGCGGCGAGCAAGAGGCCGACCGCCTGGCTGGCCAGCAGCGTGGTGAACGTGCGAGCAGCACCCATCCGATGCTCTGCTGGAACGAGGATCGCCAGGCCCAGTACGGTAATGGCCAGGTAACTGCCCAGGCCGGACGCCAACAGGGCCGCTCTGAGGAGAATCCACCAGTAGCCGTGCCCGGGTGACGGCAAGCCAGCGCCGGCCTGGCCGGACAGCCAGCGAGGCGGGCCGTGCGCGATGCTGCCGGTGACCAGCCCTGCGCCCCAGACCGCGGCCAGGAAGCATACCGTCGCCGGGACGCGCCGGAACTGCCGCCAGGCCAGACCGGGCAGCGATCGCCGACGCCGCAACTCGTTCCGCTCATTCCGCGGGAGCGGGTCAGCCGCTTGCTTCGGCATGACCGGAGCACTCTCCTGCCGCTCGGCGCCAGTCTGGACCGGACGGTGCAGCATGGCGGCCATGCTGCACGCTCCGTAATGCCCGGCCGGTTGACCGGCCAGTCGAGCAGACGCATTGCCCCATTTACCCGGCTTCCGAACGTCCCTCGCGTGAACCCTAGTCGCCCGACGCTATACCGCGCCTGGCTCCGCGGGAATAGGACCGTTACCCCACGGCACGACCTGGGAAAGCAATGACCAGGGGCCAGAAAAAGCACAACCCAGCGCCGCCACGACCCGGAACGGCAAACGGGGAAGGTACCAGGCGAAGGCACAACTCGTTCTGGACGATTGGAAGCGGACGATGCGCGACTACAGCACCCCCGCGTCTGGGGTGTCGTCGGACGCGCCTTCGAGGAGGGCCGGGGCGCTGGCCAGGGCATCCGGGCGGAACCTGCCGAGCACGTACTGGTAGACGATCCCGACTGCGACGAGGGCCAGCGTCAGCCAGGGCAGGGCACTGTAGGGGGACGGCTGGCCGGGGCGCAGGTCGCCCCAGACGGGGATCGCGAGCACGACGACGCCGATCACCGGGACGACCACCCAGAGCCAGAAGCTCTTCCGCTCGCCGCGGCGGCGCAGCCGCGTCCAGTTGACCACGAGGGCGATGTTCGCGACCAGGTACATGATCACCAGGCCGAGGATGCCGTACGTGGACAGGAAGCCCGATGCCGTGCCGGGGTCGGTGAACGCCGTCGACACGACGCCGATCACGATCGACGGCGCGACGAACGCGACCGCGGCGACCGCCGGGGTGCGGAACCGGGGCGAGACGTGCGCCAGCGTCCTAGGCCACAGCCCGCCCCTGGCGCCTGCGTAGATCACCCGGGACGTCTGCGTGTTCGCCGCCACGTAGGAACTGGTCACGCTGGACAGGAAGATCCAGGTGATGAGCGGGGCGACGAACGGGATGAACGCCTTCGCCGCCGTGTGGAACGGGTTGGCGTCGGCGGCGAGAGTGCTTGAGTGGCCCGCGCCGAACGCGATCACCAGCGCGTAGGAGCCGAGCACGTAGATCACGCCGCTGACCACGACCGCGCCGATCACCGCGATCGGCACGTTCCTGCGCGGGTTCTGCGTCTCCTCGGCCAGCGGCGCGGCCGCCTCGAACCCGCCGAAGGCGAGCACAGCGAGGCTGAATGTGAGCAGCACGTCGGTGGTCCCGCCCGGCCACGTGAACGGGGTCGCCGACAAGCCCGCGTTGCCGCCCCGCACCAGGATCGTGATGGACATCGCGAGCAGCAAGATGACCTCGAACGCGTAGAGCACCACGGTCACCCGGACGCCGAACCGGAGGCCGACCACCACGGGCGCCACGACCAGGGCGCCGTAGACGATCGTGATGATCTGGGTCAGTCCCCACACGTGCGGGCCGCCGAAGACGTTCTGCGCGATGTAGCTGCCGACGAAGATGTAGATGCCGCCGAACGCGACGATGTAGCCGACGACCGTGATCACGCCGACCGCAACGGCGACCCGGGTGCCGATCGCGCGGGTGATGTAGGTGAGGAACGACCCGGCGCTCGGGTAGACGGTGGCGAACTGCGCCAGGCTCGATGCCGTCGCCACCATCCCCACCATGGAGATCAGGAAGACCAGCGGCACGGACGCGCCCGCCAGGCCCACCATGAGCCCGGTGGTGAAGAAGAGGTTGAACGCCGGCGCGATCTGCGCAACGCCGGGCATGATCACGCCGAACAGGCCGAGTTGCCCGCGCTTGAGCGACGGGCTGCCCGGTGTCCCGACGGGACCGGGTGCCGGTTTGGGAGGCGGGCCCGAGGGGGTTGGGATGGCGGCCACTGCGTTAGCCCTTTCTGTGCCGTCGGACGACGAAGTCGAGGAAGGTCCGGTTGAATTCGGCGGGGTGCTCCCAGACGCAGGCGTGGCCGCCCTTGGTCGTGGCCCATTCCGAGCCCGGGATTCCCTCGTGGATCCGCCGTGACAGTGAGACGGGGATGAGGATGTCCTCCTCGCCGGCCAGAACCAGGGCTGGCACGCCGATGTCGCCGAGCCGGCCGGCGGTGTCGTGGTCCTGGATCACCGCGAGCTGCGCCAGGTAGGCGTGCACCGGCTGGTCCATGTAGCGCATCGCGGTCTCGAACTCCGCGAGCTCGCCCCCGCGCTCGGTGAAGAACGGGACGGTGAACGCCCACAGCGTCACGTCCCGCATGACGAACGGGACGCCGAGCACCGGGGCCAGGTCGGCCCACATGGCGAACATGCGAGAGCAGAACGGCCCCGGTGCGGCGTACGTGCAGGCGAAGGTCGCCGACCGCAGGTCGCCCGGGTAGGCGAGCGCGTACTCCTGGGCGATCATCCCGCCCATGGAGACGCCCATCAGGTGGAAGTCGGTGATGCCGAGGTGGTCGACGAGGGCCTTCGCGTCATCGGCGAGCATCCGGCTCGAGTAGGGCCCGGCGGGCTTGGAACTCGCCCCGATCCCCCGGTTGTCGAAGCGCAGCACCCGAAAGCCGCGGAGAGGAAGTCGTCCGCCTGGTAGGCCCAGGTTTCCAGGTCGTCGGCCAGGCCGTTGACGAGGACGATGGTCTCCTCGCCGTCGCCTTCCAGCCGGTAGTTCACGTCGATGTCGTTGACTCGGACGATGGGCATTCGGTCTCTCCGGTCCTCAGGTGCAGGCGGGCGCGCACCTCGGCGAGCGCGCCCTCGGTCAGCAAGAAGTGGCTTGCGGCGTGGCGGGCGGCCCGGGCGGGATTACCCGCGACTACTGCGTTGGCGAGCACCGGGTGCTGGCGCAGTGCCCGCTGCCGCATCCGCGGCGTGTACGGCTCGGCGTCGAAGCCGAGGCCGACTTCCCGGCGGATGCGCGCGGACAACTCGACAAGGCGCGCGTTGTGCGTCGCTCGCGCGATCGCCTGGTGCAGGGCGTGGTCGGCCATCCGCGCGTCGGCGCGCCCGCTGGCGCCGGCGTACCGCTCGACCGCGGCTTTGATCGCCTCGATGTCACCGGCGTCACGGCGCTCGGCGGCGGTCCGGGCGATGAGCGTCTCGATGAGGCAGCGGTAGTCGAGCAGTTCCGCCAGCTCGTCCCACCGCGAGGCGAGGGTCCGCTTGACCGCCTCGTCCGCGTCAGTGCCCGCGACCGCGGCGGCCTGGATGAAGGTGCCGCCGTCCCGGCCGCGCCTGGTGACGACGTACCCGCCCGCGTGCAGCCGCTGGAGTGCCTCGCGGACCGTGGTCCGGGACACCTCAAGCGTAGCGGCGAGTTCCCGCTCGGACGGCAGCCGCTGGCCTGCCTCGAACTCGCCCAGGGCGATGGCCGTGACCAGGCGCTCGGCGATGCGCTGGCCGGCGGTGCGCATCTCCACCGGCCGCAGCAGGGTGCCGAACGGCTCCTCGCCCGGCACGAGCTCAGCCACCGCGGCACCCCCGGTTAAATCCTGATTTGGCCCAAAGGACCGGGTTTTAGACCATTTTGCGGACGTCGGTTTCCCACGTCAAGGGCGCGACCTGCTTCTTCGGCGGACGAGGCATCAACCCGCGGCGGCACGCCTTCGTGGCTTTATCGGAATGCCTCAGTCAAGACACCGGAAGCTATCTGCTGCCAAGCACATGCCTAGTATCATCAAAATCGCACATCAACGGTGCAACCTGCCTACATCTCCGGGCGAGTGGCGGTCCCGTCAGGAGGACAGTGGTTCGTGTGCGTTCCAGTCGAAGCTTCCGCCGCGACCCGGCATGACCTCCTGCTTGTTCGACTGCTCGTTCTTACCCGCGTGGCCACCTTGGGCCTGGGCGCGGTCCTGCTTGCGTTGCACTGGGACACGAACGCCGCACCTGTCGGCACGGCCGCGCTCCTCGGGCTGATCGCCGCCGAGAATGCCTACCTGCTCGGTTTCCGGTTCCGGCGCGGCAACCTCGTCCAGCGTGCGGCGGCGGCAGACGTGATTCTCGGCACCGTCGCGCTCGTGCTCGTCACAGCGCTGCTCAAACGCGAGGCGAATCCGTTCAGCGACAACTTCCTGTATCCGTACTCGGTGGTGTCCCTGTCGGTGGTAGGGATCGCCTACCGCAGGCTCTCCGCGCCGCTCTTCGCGGCGGCGCTCGCCTCCGCGGCTTACGTCACGGCGACCGCCTGGCGCTTCGGGATGAGCGCGGACGTGTTCGCGAACGCGGCGACCTACTGGGCGTGGGCGGTCGCGGGCTGGTTCATCGCCAACCGGTTCACGGCTCTCAGCCGCGCTCTCGACGAGGCGAGGCAGGTCGCGGCCCGCCGCGAGGCGGAGCTCGCAGGCGAGCGCGAGCGATTCGGCCATGCCCGGGAACTGCACGACCTCCGCATGGCCGCCGCCGCCCGTGAGCTGGAGGCGGAACGAATGCGGGCGCGGCTGTCCCGTGAGCTGCATGACCGCGTGCTGCAGACGCTGGAGTCCCTGAGCCGGGACGGCCTGGTGTCCGATCCGGAGATCCGGGACTACGTGGCCGCAGAGGCCGGCTGGCTGCGGAACCTGGTACGCGGCGAACTTGGCCACGTCGCCTGCGCGCTGGCCGCGGCGCTCGACGATGTGGTGGCGCGGCAGGTCAGTGCCGGGATGCGCATCGAGCTGAACACCTCGGGGCTGGACGGTGAGAGCATCGGGGACGACATCGTCAGCGCGATTTCCGGGGCGGTCACCGAATTGCTGACTAACGTCCGCAAGCACTCCGGCACCACCCGCGCCGTGGTCCGGGCAACCGCCAGGCAGGAAACGGTAACCGTCACCGTCCTGGACCGAGGCCAAGGATTCGACCCGGTGACGGCGACGCGCGGAGTCGGCCTGCGCGAGTCGGTCGTCTCGCGGATTCAGGAAATTGACGGGCACGTCGCCATTACGAGCTGGCCCGGCTCCGGTACTCACGTCGAGATCACCTCGCCCTTGGCACGGAAAGCCGGGACCTGCGAAACGGCGGAGGAGCCTGCGGAAATGCCGGCCTAGGCGTCGGACCGATCGAGAGGACACGGATGGAAGAGCACGGGCACACCGGGCGTCCTATCCGGGTGGCCATCGTGGACGATCACCCGATCGCCCGATGGGGGATGGAGCGCCTCTTCGAGCCCGAAGCCGACGTCGACGTCGTCTGCGCGGTCGCGTCGTTCGAGGAGTTCCGAACGTGCGCGGACGCATCCGACGTGGTGATCCTGGACCTGCACCTTAAGCACGGCAAGCTCTCCGCCGCCCAGATCACCGAGGCAACCAGGCGATGTCCCGCCCTCGTGGTGTCCGCGTCGGGACGGCAAACTGACGTGCTCTCGGCCATCCGGGCGGGCGCCAGCGGCTACCTGATCAAGAGCGCCGAGGTCAGCGCCTTCGTCGAGGCCATCCGCACCGTCGCGGCGGGCGGCTTCTATATTTCCTCATCGCTCGCCGACCTGCTAGATGCCGACCCGGCAGACCGGGCCGGCGCCCCTCCGATCGGCCTCGCCCCGCGGGAACGGGAGGCGCTGGCGCTGATCGCCCAAGGGTTCACCCAAGCTCAGACCGCCATCCGGATGGGGGTCAGCCCGGCCACCATCGACACCTACATCAAGCGCATCCGGCGCAAGCTCGGCCCCGGGAACAAGGCCGACCTGACACGGCGAGCCATCGAACTGGGCGAGGTGGACGCTGAACCGTAAACACGGGACCTGACACCCTGGGGGGTCTCCGGGAGACTGTTCGTCCTGTCAGGCCGCAGCGTTCAGGGAGCTGATCAGGCATGGAGTCATTGGCTGCGGAGGACCCGCGGACCGTTGGCGAGTTCCGGTTGCGGGCCCGGCTGGGCGCCGGCGGCATGGGGCAGGTGTTCCTCGGGACCTCCCCGGCGGGGCGGGCGGTCGCCGTCAAGGTCATCCACTCGGAACTGTCCCGCGATCCTGACTTCATCCGGCGGTTCCGCAGTGAGGTGAGCGCCGCG
Organism: uncultured Actinomycetota bacterium; assembly: GCA_963735315.1. Classification (GTDB taxonomy): domain Bacteria; phylum Actinomycetota; class Actinomycetes; order Streptosporangiales; family Streptosporangiaceae; genus Trebonia. The sequence continues at coordinate 117,583 of CAVTKQ010000030.1, read as the reverse complement.
CAGCGGGTCAGCGGCGTGTACACCGCGCCGGTCCTGGCGGCCGGAGTCGATGACACGCCGCCGTGGCTGGCGACCGCGTTCGTGCCCGGGCCGTCGCTTGCAGAGCTTGCCCAGCGGTCCGGGCCGCTGCCAGTTCCGGCGGTATGGCGGCTGGCCGCGGGGCTTGCCGAGGCGCTGCGCGCCATCCACGCGGCGGGCCTGGTCCATCGCGACCTCAAGCCCGGCAACGTGCTCCTGGCACCGGACGGGCCTCGGGTCATCGACTTCGGGATTGTCCGAGTCGCGGCGGATACCCGGCTAACCACGGCCGGGGCGATCGTCGGGACGCCCGCCTTCATGTCCCCCGAGCAGGTGAACGGGCAGCCGACCGGCCCGGCGAGCGACGTATTCTCCCTGGGCAGCGTGCTCGCCTTCGCTGCGACCGGAACGTCCCCGTTCAGCGCGGGGCCTGGCGCGTCGTCCGCCTCCGTGATGTACCGCATCGTGCACGCCGAGCCCGACCTCGCGAGAGTGCCCGGAGACGTTCTGGAGCTGATAACGGCATGCCTGGCAAAGGATCCCGCGCGCCGCCCGGATCCTGGCCAGGTAGCCGCCTGCGGCTCGCGGGCCGCCGAGGGCCTGGGCCTGCCCGCGACCGCGTTCTGGCCCGATGACGTGGCGGCGGTCATCCAGGCACAGCAGGCAGGCCTGAGCGCCCAGATGCAGGCCCTGGAGGTCATCACGCCGCACGCGGGCGGGCCGTCGGGGGCGCCCGGAGCCGCCCCGTACGGCTATGCCGGCTCGACGCATCCCGGGACGTCGGCTAGGTCGTACCCGGGCGGGCCGCCCAGCCCGCCGCCCTCCCCGCTCTCCAGCCATGGTGGTGGCACAAGCCGCCGCAGGCTGCTCATCGGGGCAGGTACGGCGGGTATCGCCATCGCCGGCGGCGTCGCCGGGTGGGCGCTCACGTCGGGATCGTCAGGCCCCAAGGCATCGGGGTCGACGCCGGGTGCGGCGACAGGATCGGCCGCCGCCAGTCCGCCGGCAGGCACGGCCACGTCAGCCGCCGCCACTCCGGCGTCGACCGCGGCCCCCGCGCAGTACGCCGCGGCGCCCGGGAAGCTGGTCTGGCAGTTCCCGACCAACCAGGTCGTGGACTCCGATCCCACCGTGGCCAACGGGATCCTTTACACCGGCTCGCATGACGGCCACTTCTACGCACTGGACGCGGCAACCGGCAAGAGGATCTGGGCGACGGCCATGCCCGCGGTCGCCGCGCTCCCCACAGTCGACTCCGGGATCGTTGCCGTGGCCGCCTTCGTCACCGGCTTCTGGGCCCTCGACGCAGCCGCCGGCAAGATCGCGTGGAGCATCGCGAAGGCCGAAGGCTCAGCCGGGTTCATCTCCGACTGGGCGGCAGGCGGCGGGAAGATCTACCTCGGTGCAGCCCCTAACGACATCGTCATCACCGTGCTTGACGCCCGCAGGGGCCGGCAGCTGACTACTTTCAGGAATGATCCGGACGGCTATAACGTAAAGGCGATGACGTACGCGGACGGCCTCATCTACGTGATGACCATCTCCGGGAAGCTGCAGGCACTCGACGCTACGACCGGGGCCACGAAGTGGAGCACCAGGCTCGTCGATGAGTTCACGACGATCGGCACCGGGGTTGTCGTCGGCGGGGGCGTCATCCTCGTCGGAGCCCAGTCACCGGGGGTCCTTTACGCGCTGGACGCCGCGTCAGGGACAGGCATGTGGACGTACCCGATCAACGCCGACCTCGGCGGGGACCCGGTTTACCTGGGCGGCTACGTTTACATCGTCGACAGCGCCGGCATGCTGCACGCCCTGTCGGCGGCATCCGGCAAGTCGGCGTGGTTCTACAACACGACCGGTGTGGGCGATACATCTGTCGGCGCAGGGAACGGCAGCGTCTACACCGTGGCCGGCCACGATGGCACCGTGCAGCAACTGGACGCCGTCACCGGGCACACAGGGTGGGCGTTCACGCCGGAGAGCGAGGCCACGTTCGGGGCCAGCCCGACCTATGCCAACGGCCTCGTCTACATCGGCTGCGGGGACAACAACATCTACGCCATCAAGGCATGACTTCTCAGGGCCCGGCCCGCCCGCGCATCAGCCGGATCGCGGGCGAGCCACGGATGAACCGTAAACACGGGACCTGACACCGCAACAGCTCCGCTGGTAGCTGTAAGAAGTGGACGAAGGCAAGCAGCAGGAGAAAGGTGCTTCCCGCACTCTCAGCGGGACGGCCTTGGGGCTGGTGATGCTGGCCGGGGTCGCCGGCTTCCTGCCTATTCTTCTCTTGCCGGGGTTGGACCGGGGAACCCGGCTTGCCGCTAGCTTCATCTTCGCGCCCGTCGTGGTGACTCCTCTCCTCGGCGCGCAGTCCAGGGCAACACCGGAAACGCTGCTCGTCGGCTCGGTGCTCGGCGGCGAGATCGCGGCCGTGCTTTACGCCATCGGGCAGGGCAACCGCTTCGAGCTATGGCTGATCGCTATCGAGCTCGTGGCCCTGCTGCTGGCACCCCGGACATTGCACATGCTGCGCATCGCGCGGGTTCCCGGCGTGCCGTGCGATCCCGCACAGCCGCCCACCCTCGTCGGCACCGCGCTGATCGTCCTGCTCACGCCACTCGCGCTCGCCGCCGGATTCCTCGACGCAATGGCCAGGTTCCCGGCCGGCGCGGCCGTCGGCGCGGTGCCGGGCGTCATCATGGCCATCCGTGGCGATACGCCGGAAGCAGTGATTGTCACGGTGATCGCCGCAGTGCTGCTGGCGCTGATTCCCGCCGCGATCCGCCGGGCCTTGCTCCGGGGGCGGCGCTCGCGCAACTGAGCGGCTGGATAGCCCCGCGCCCGGTCGCGACCCACTACAGTGACTAGCGCTACTCTGGGCAAATACCGGGAGGTAACGGGCGTGGAAGGGCGGCTGGTGGCCGGCCGGTACCGGCTGATCCGGCCACTGGGCCGCGGTGGCATGGGTGCGGTGTGGCTGGGCGAGGACCAGCTGGCTGCGCGTCAGGTAGCGGTCAAGGAGCTGCGCCCGCCCGCCGGGGTCAGCGAAGCGGAGCAGGATGTCTTCCGTCGGCGCGCGCTGGCCGAGGCCCGCAGTGCCGCCCGGCTGGCGCACCCCAACGCCGTCACGCTGTACGACGTCATCCCGGCCAGCCCGGCCGACGACGCCGTGTACCTGATCATGGAATACGTCGACGGTGCCACGCTCGGCCAGGTCATCGAGCGCGAGGGGCCGCTCAGTGAGCCGCGGGCGGCCGGCATCGCCCTGCAAATGCTGTCGATCCTGGACGCCGCGCACGCGCTCGGCATCGTGCACCGCGACATCAAGCCCGCCAACATCATGATCACCGCGGCCGGCCAGGTGAAGCTGGCCGACTTCGGCATCGCCCACATGGTTGGCGGCACCCGGCTCACCGGCAGCGGCGTCATCGGCACCCCGGCCTACATGGCCCCCGAGCAGTTGCAGGGGCTGGACATCACGCCTGCCGCGGACCTCTGGGCACTCGGGGTCACCCTTTACGACGCGGTCGCCGGCCGTAACCCGTTCGACCGTCAGACCACCGCCGCGACCTTCCACGCCATCCTGATGGCGGACCTGCCCTCGGCCCCGTGCGGACCGCCGCTGGCCCCGGTGATCACCGGGCTGCTGGTCCGCGACCCGGCCCAGCGGATGAGCACCCAGCAAGCCCGGGCGCTGCTGACCGGGCCCGCCGTTCCGCCCCCGCCGGGCCCGCCGACCAGCCCGGGGCAAGTATGGGCCCCAGGCCCCGGGCGCACGGCCGTCGCCACCAGTCCGGGGAACACGTGGGCCCTGGGCCCCGAGGGCACCCCCGTCGCCACCAGTCCCACCGGGTCGCCGCCGGGCCCGCCGACCGGCCGGGCTCCCGGGCGCCACCGGGCGGTGCTGGCCGGCGCCGGGGCGGTCATCGTCGTGGCGGCCGCGGCGGCAATAGCAGTGACCCTGCTGCACGGGTCAGGTGGAAACGGAACACCGACCAGCGGGTCATCGGCAGGCGCGTCGCTAAGCGCATCGACGGGCAACCGGGGATACTCCCGCCAGCTCGGCGCCCGCCAGCTCAGCCCCGGCCAGCGGCTCAGCGCTGTCCGCCGTCCCGCCGGCTGTACCTCGGCCACTGGCGGGGCACGCTCATCGAGAACAACGGCCTCCAGGGCCCGCAGACGGCCGACCTCAAGCTCACCGGCGGCTCAGTGAACGCGATCGTGGGCACGTCGAGCTACACCAGCGGCGGCTGCGCGTACGACCTCCGCCTGGTCAGCTCGGATACGACCCAGGTCGAGCTGCACGAAGAGGTCACCGCGGGCGCCTGCGAGCCCGACTACGCCATCGTCGCCCTCAAGGACGGCAAGCTCACCGAGAACGTCTACGTGCTCTCGCCCGACGACCCGCCAAACTTCACCGGGACGCTGGCGAAAAGCTGACCCCGTGCGGGCTGCCTTTGTTAACTACCGCTGGGTCGAGCGGCCGTTCAGCCGGATGCCTGTTGTGCCTTCTTGGACCGCCACGCCTTACGGAGCGCATCCGCGATCGGGCCGGTGTAGACCGCGAGCTCGTCAAGGTACTGCCGGTGCTCACGCCGTTCGCTGCGGGAGATGACGGTCGCGATCTCACCGCGGGCGGCGAGCGCGAGCACCGCGGCCGTACGCGGCTCGGTGCGGGACGCGGGCCGGCGCAGTTCCGCGCGCAGCTCGTCGGCGTACCGCTGCACGACGACCCGGTCCAGCAGCTCCACCCTGTCCGGCAGGATCATTCGGTGCTCGACCCGGATGCACTGGCCCGCTTCGAGTTGCGTGCGTACGGTGGGGACCGTGGGCAGGCCGCGGGCGATCCAGCCCTGCCACGAGCGCGGCCGGTGCTCGGCGAGCTGCTGGAGCACCTCGTCGAGCAGCGGGTCACCGGTGGGCCGCCGATCGCCGGCCGCGCGCGCCTTTCCGTTCTCGTCAGTCACGCGCCCCGTGAGGTACAGATCCGCGAGCGCGGCGGCCCGCAGCACCAGGCCGAGCTGGGACTGCGCGGTGACGCGGTTCTTCTCGGTGTCGTACGCGAGGAGGTACAGCCGGGCGGGGAGGGACTCGGGCAGCGTCATGATTCTCCCTTCGGCCTAGCAAATAGATATCACTTTTCTGGCAATGCGCAAGTCCTGGCGTGCGCACGGCGGCGCTGCACGCGCAGTTCCCCGGTCAAGGCCGGCCCAACGAGCGTCGACGACGGCCGCCAGGTCGGCGAACCGGAAGGGAAGCCCCGCCCCAGACTGGTGGTCTGGGGCGGGGCGGGGATTCCGTTCTCTATGAGGCGACGGTTCTAGAACCTGAAGCGCCAGACGCCGCGGCCGTGCGTTGCGGCGTAGATGTAGCCCCCTGGGCCGGACGTCAGGTCATCGACCGCGACGTTCGGCAGGCCGGAGCCGAGGTGGCGCCACGTGGTGTTGGAGCCCTCGAACTCGCCGGCGGTGTACACCCCGGCGTCGGTGGCCAGGGCCAGCTGGCCGTGGGCGAGCACCAGGGCGTCGGAGGCGATGTCCGGCAGGTTGCCGGAGATGTCGGTCCACGTCTGGCCGCCGTTCCGCGTCTCGAAGACGTGGCCGGTGCCGCCGCCGGGGACGAACCGCCGGGAGTACCCGTTGAATACCGCGTAGGCGTGGGCCGGGTTGGCCGGGTCGACGGTGACGCCGGCGATGTACCGGTCCGGCAGGCCGGCCGTGTTCACCTGGTGCCAGGTGCCGCCGTAGTTGGTGGCGATACCCGAGGCGAATGCCGGGCCAGGGTTTCCGCCGCCAGCGACCCACGCGGCGTAGATGACCTTGCCGTTGCCGGCTGACGACAGCGCCGTGACCGAGTTGCCCGCGCCGGTGTCGTAGACCGGCGTCCAGTCACAGGTCGCCTCGGTGGCGCAGGACGTGTTCCAGCCGTCCGTGGAGACCCACACGTCCTCGCCGCCGCCGATCCAGGTGTTGGCGTTCTGCTGGTCCTGGACGAGCGGCATGACGAACCTTGGATTCGGGTCGCAGTTCGCGTTCGGCGTCTGGCCGACCGTCGCCTGGCCGACGCAGGTGAAGCTGGCGTAGTAGCCGAACGAGTGGCCGCCGTCAGTGGTGGTGTACAGCGCGCCGTAGGTGTACTCGCCGACCCAGTTGTTGGCGTTGGCCGGATCGACGATCACGTCGAACCCGTCACCGCCGGCTGGCTCGGCCGCCTGGGTGAACGCGGTGTCGTCCACCATGGTGCCGTTGTCCTGCAGGCCGCCGACCACCTGAGTGGTCCCGTCGGACAACTGCCCGGCCCGGGCGTCGTAGAACTGCAGGTCGTGCAGCGTGGTGTTGAGGTCGGTCCAGTTGCCGTCCTCGGCGTCGTCGGTCAGCGGCCGGCTGTACACGCCGCCGTCGTTGCCGATGACGATCTTGCCGTCGGTGATCATCATGGCGTGCTGGTCGGGGTGCGTGGTGTTCGGGCACGTGTTCGTCGCGTCGCAGGCGAAGGGGTAGTTCCAGTACGGGCTGGCCGTCACCCAGGTCTGGCCGGCGTTGGTGGACTCGAAGACTTCCTCAAGGCCCACGTACACGTGGCTCGGGTTAGCCGGGTCGACCGCGAGGTCCTGGTTGTACCAGGCCTGGACGCCGACGCCGTAGCCGGAGCCGACGGCCAGGGCCGAACCGGAGGCGGCGAGCGAGGCCTCGTCGCCGATCTTGGTCCAGGGGCCGGTCACGCTGGCGGGGCTGGAACCCGTTCCCGACGCGACGAAAATGCCCTGGAGCACGGACTCGTCGCCGGCCGCCTGCATGGCGGGCGACTGGACGACCGCGTACAGCTTGCTGCCGTCCGCCGAGTAGGCGAAGGTGGTGCGGCCGATGTCGGAGGCGTCGATGTCTCCGGTCGGCGTGACCTCGCTGAACGACTGTCCGTGAGTTGGTCGACTCATAGAAGCCGTTGTAGGTCGTGTTGCCCGGCCCGTGCCAGCCGATCGCGGTGATGACGTCCTTGCCGCCCGTCCCGGGGACAACCGCGACGTCGGTCACCTGCTGGTCGTAGGGCGGGAAATCGGTCGGGCCGGCCGGGTCGAGAACCTCAGACCACTGGTGCTGGGACGCGTCCCAGCGGAACAAGCCGTTGTTCGTGGCCGCGTACGCGTCGCCGGACGGGTCGAAGGCGATGCGGAAGATCGTGCGCGGCCCGATCGGGTCGGCCTGGCCGCCCACCTGCTGTCCAGGAATTGCCGTCGTTGGTACTGACCCACACGCCGTCGCCCTGGTAAGAGTCCTGCGACTCATTGGCCTCGCCGGTGCCCAGCCACAGCGAGCCGTTCACCGGATCGACCGCGAGGGCGCCAGTGGACATGTCGGGCAGGTTGTCGGTGACCGGGGTCCAGTGCGCGCCCTGGTCATAGGAGCGCCACACGCCGCCGTCGGCCGCGCCCGCGAACCAGGCACCGTCCGGAGTGGTCGCCAGCGCCGTGACCCGGCCGCCGACGAGGGAGAAGCCGGCGCCGACGTTCGACCAGAACGGGTCGGTGTAATTGGCCGGCTGGCCGTTGTACGCCTGGGTGGTGAACTGCTGCCACTGGCCCGGCGTCGACGGGATCTGCGCGGCCTGCTGCGCGGCGGCGCCGATCGCGTCCCCGGTTAGGTACCCGGCGGGCGCGGTGCGCTCCGCGTTGTAGGCGGCCATCGTGTCCGCCAGGTCACCGTCATCACCCTGGTGGGTGTTGGTCGGAGTGGTCGGAGTGACGGCCGGGCTGGCCGTGGCGGACTGCCCGCTTTGAGGAAGCCGTACAGCGCTGACTGGCGCGCGGCCGCTCCTTGCAACGGATGCTGTCCGGTTGTGGCGGCCGAGCCTGGCTGTGCTGTCCCGAGCGCCGTGGTCACGGCGGCGATGCCGACTGCGAGTGACCCGATCAGGCGCAGTCGACGGGGGTGTCTCGGACGGTGCATATGGTCTCCATTCGATGCCTGAATCCCGGGTCCGCTTCCTCGCGCGATCCAACGGCGAGCTGAATGTCCCAGATGCTCCTACAATTTGACGGTGACTGGTGAGTCATTTTATGTAGATTTTTGTGCAAATTATTAGAAAAGTATCGAATTATGGCCGCGCAGATTAGGAGTCCGGAGACAGACAAGCGCGCTGGCGCCGGCGGCGCAGCACGGAATGAGCAGGCCAGACCCGCCCCGCGCCCGGTCGCGACCCACTACGGTCTGGAACCCTGGGCCGCCGGAGAGTATCGCTGACGCAGTTCTCCTGATCTGGCCGCACCGACTGCGGGCGGGCGAGGTTACCTGGCCTCCGCCGGCCTTCCCGAACAATAGCTTCGACCGGCTAGTCAACTGGGACATGGCGCTAAGGCGCGGAATCGATCGCTGACAGATGCCACGTGGTCAATACGTGGTGGAACGCCGAGCAGATTTTCGTCCTAGCCGACACGGAAGTTGGCCGCGAATGCCAGGAACCGCGAGCCGAACTGCGCACCGCGCTGAGCAATTGACGCACAGCATCACGCGGCGCGTTCAGCGAAGTCAGACCGTCCAGAACCGTAGGGAGACGGCCAGCGAGACTGGTACAGGCCCGTCGGCGCCCTCGACGTCGCTGTCGGTCACCTAGGCTACGTATTGCGTGGGCTTTACGGCGCGCTCATACTCGGCGCGGGGAAGATCATCACTTGACGGCCGAAGTCTCAAGGAGGAGATATGCCGGACCGGATCCTGACCAGTCACGCGGGCAGCCTGCCTCGACCGGAAGACCTGATCGCGCTCAACGAACAACGTGCAGCAGAGGATTTCACCGACGAGACGGAGTACCTGGGCAGGCTGCGCTCGGCAGTCGCGGACGTCGTAGCCCGTCAGCGCGACACTGGCATCGACCTCGTCAACGACGGCGAATTCGGTCATTCGATGGGTCAACGGTACGATTTCGGCTCCTGGTGGACCTACGTGTTCCAGCGGCTGGCCAACATCGAGCTGACCGACGTGTCGATCGGAGAGATACCGCAGCCCGCGGCCAAGCCGGGCGAGATCAGCGCTCGCGTCCTTCGCCGAGCGGCGGGACTGGCAGGCGTTCCTTGACGCCTACCTGGACCCGGCCGCCGGACGTGGGGCTGCCGAACATCGCGACGGTCGCGCCGGTCTGCCGCGGGCCGATCACCTACCAGGGGCAGGCCGACGTCCAGCGCGACATCGCCGACATGAAGGCGGCGATGGCGGCCGCTGGCGTCTCGGACGGGTTCCTTAACTCGGTGGCGCCGGGCAGCTGCGCCCGGTTCGGCAACGAGTTCTACGCCGACGACGAGGAGATGCTGTACGCCTGCGCGGACGCGATGCGCGAGGAGTACAGCGCGATCATCGACGCGGGCCTGGTGCTGCAGCTCGACGACCCGGCGATCGCGGAGAACTGGGACCAGATCAACCCGGCGCCAAGCGTGGAGGGCTACCGGCGGTTCACCCGTAAGCGCATCGAGGCGCTCAACTACGCCATCAGGGACCTGCCGACGGAGCGGATCCGGTTCCACCTGTGCTGGGGCAGCTGGCACGGCCCGCACATCACCGACTTCCCGATGGCCGACCTCGTCGACGTCATGCTGGAGGTCAACGCGGGCGCGTACTCGTTCGAGGCGGCCAACGTGCGGCACGAGCACGAGTGGAAGCTGTGGCGGGACGTGAAGCTGCCCGAGGGCAAGGTCATCCTGCCCGGCGTCGTCACCCACTCCACCAACGTCGTCGAGCACCCCGAGCTCGTCGCGGACCGGATCGCGCGGTTCGCCGAGGTGGTCGGCCGGGAGAACGTCATCGCCTCCACCGACTGCGGCCTCGGCGGGCGGGTGCACCCGCAGATCGCCTGGGCGAAGCTGGACACGCTGGCCAAGGGCGCAGAGCTGGCCACGACAAAACTCTGGAGGTAACCGATCCAAGATCGGTGCGTTAGCGTACAACTGCCGCTGAGTAGCGGGGCCGCCCAGCGGGGTGGCCCCGATGCGGGCCGATTAAGGCGACGCCATCTCAGCTGACTCCGGTTTGGGTAGCCAGGCAGTTGCGGCGGCGATGGCCAGCCAGCACAGCTCTTCGTTGTTTGCTACTTGCGTGGTCTCCGCGACGGCCTGGATGTGGACCTTGATCAGTTTCCTCTCCCCGTGGAACCCGCCGGGCAGGTGGTGCCACCGAGCTTCGATCTCGGCCATCTGCATGGCTGCCTCCAGCCGCTGGATGTACCGCGTGCCCGACTGGCCGTCACTCGTCGTATACGCCTTGTTGGCCTCGTCCCAGTCGATGATGTCGCTGATGATGTCATGCACCGGAGGGCCTCGTTATCTTCGTCGTGGTAGTGGCCTCGCCGAGGCGGCGGCCCATCACCTTACCGCGCATGGCGAGTTGGTCGTCGGGGCGGAGCAGTACGCCAGCCAGTCCGGCGGGTGACGAGATGTTGGCCGGGTCACGTACCTGGGCCTCGGTTAACGTCATCAGCTTGGACATCGAAATCAGCCTCCTTCCCCAGGGCGCACGCCGCGCGGGGGAAGGCGGAAGTTGCGCGCGGGTCGGCCTCGGCGTGCGGCCCGCCCTTTCGTCTTCCCACCATCAGCGCACTCGCGGCTACAGTTGCTTTACCGTCGTCCGGCTGGCGGGCGGGCGGTGTCGACTGCTCGCTGGCGGCCGCCGCGCAGGACGGGCACAGCAGTTCCTCCCGCTGGTCAGCCCTGGTGATCGACGCGCCATCCCCAGTCCCGGACCAGTTCATCCACAGCCTGAGAAGCGCTGTCAGAAATGTGGGATAAGCCCTGTGTCCTCGTCCAGCAGAATGATCTCGCAGCGGGTGCAGGCGGCGGTGACGCAGGTGTGGACCGTCCACAGCCCGAGACGGACTGCGCCTGCTGATTCACCTGGTGGTTCGTCACTCATGACGACGCGAGTTCCTCCTCACAGCGCTGTCACTTCCTGGTGTCGGTCACGCGTCTCATAGATCTTGTCCCTTCCGAGCGCTGCGGATCTGGGCGCGCTCGTCGGGGCTGGTACCGCCCCAGACTCCGGCCCGCTCGTTGGCTTGCAGGGCCCAGTCCAGGCACCGGACCCGGGCTGGGCAGGCACGGCATACAGCCTTCGCTCTTTCCATGGACCCGCCGGGGGCGGGGAACCACAGGCCCGGGTCGCGACCCTTGCACAAGGCACTCAGCAATAGCGGCAGCAGCAGCCCGCCCGGTGGCGCTGGCAGCTCAAGCGCGCCCTGCCGGGCGGTCACCGGCTGCTCCCCTCCTCCGTCAATCCTGACTGCCGACGCGATCACGGCGGTGAACGCGGCGGCAGCGGCGAGCCAGGCAGCCACGAGCGCGGCCCCGCTCAGCTGCAGGCTCAGGAAGCAGCCAGCTCCCGTGGCCGCCAGGCTGACTACGAGGGGGAACAGCAGCACGGCCAGGGGAGCCATCTCCCGCTTGGGCGGCGCGGGGGCGACTGCCGACACGGTCGCCTCGCGCGGGGCACTGGCCGGGACCGCGCAGGCCTCGGCCCAGCCGTACCCGCAGTTGGTGCACAGGCGGCACAGGTGCTCGCCTTCCACTGGCGTGCCGAGCAAGCCGAGCTCGCCGCACGCCGGGGCCCGGCCGCGCTGCTCTTGCGGTGTGAGGGCTACCGCGGCGCAGTGCCACTTGGTGCCGGATGCGCAGGGCACCTGGCACTTGGGGCACCGGCCGCGGGGGCCGCTGTAGGGCGCAAGGCCCTCCATCGTGCTCATCGCGCCGTCGGTCGTCACAGGCAGTCCGTGCACGTCTGGGTGATGACCTGGTCGGTGTGGGTCTGGTCGTTCCGCAAGGTGATCGTCACCTGGCCGGAGTCATTGCATGTCGTGCACGGCGACGGCTGCGCTGGGATGTCGGTCTGGGACATGACGGGAGTTGCCTTCCTCCGTCTGGGGGCTGGCGGCACCGGGGGCGGTTCGTCGCTGCCACGCATGACCGTCCCGGGGCCGTGATCTGGGGTTTGGCCGCCCGGGGTTACCAGGGGGCGTCAATGATCGCGGCGGCGGCCCGGATCACCTGGGCGACCGTGAACGTGCGCAGTTCCGGGGCGTCCTCGTCGCCGTCTTCGCCCGTGCCGCCGTCGAGCCCGGCATGCAGCCGCAGGTACTGGCCGATCGGGTACCAGGCGGCGGCGAACTCGCGACGGCCTGCGGCCTGGGCCAAGTGCTTCCAGGAGTCGCAATCGGGGCCGTCGTTAGCGTCAAAGATGCCGTCGGGGGTGACACTGGCGCCGCGCAGCGCCATGGCCAGGCTGGCCAGGAACTTCGACAAGTCGGCCCAGGCCAGCGGGTCCGTGGCGGTGTCCGCGGCGGCCTCCGCGCCTCCTGTCAGGGCGGCGGCGATCCGGTCGGCGGCCGCGGCCAGAGACTGGGCGTACTCAGCGGCCTTCCCCCGGCTGGTCGCCTCCCGCAGCCGGGCCAGGTGCCACCAGTAGCGCTCAGCGTCCACGGCGGGCACCGCCGGGTACCCGTGCCCCGGCAGGTTCCGGAGGTACTACGGCGGCGGCATCAGTAGTGGTCGTGACGGTCATCGGTGCTGATTTAGCGCGCAAACTGCGCAGCACCCGGATTCGCATTAGCGCGCACGCACGTTATCCAACTCCGGTGGCGCGAGTAAACTACCTGCCTTTCAAGGTAATGCACCCCGTTATTGTGGTGGTACGCGCCATTCGTGGTCGATTCTGCTTCATCCGCCTATTAAGAACCGCTGGCACTGGAAGATTACCGGACCGTCCCAGGTCATCTATACGGTAATGTGGCCCCATATAACTCTTATGGGTAAGCAGGAACTATCCGCGCAGGAGATATACGGGAGCGGCAGCATAATGAGAGGCTGCACTGACAGTTGCCTGCGACCAGTGAAACGGGGCTTTTACCTTGGCAGCCAGAGATTCCGAGAACCTGCCGGCATCGGCTTTGACGCTCGACGCCGATGCGATCGCCCGAGACCTTGCCAGGAATCACCGCGATCTTCCCTCGGCGGATCTGCGCGAGCTGGCGGAAGCCATAATCCTTGAAGTCAGAGAGGCGATCAGGAGAGGCGATGAGGTAGCAACGATTCACGTGAACGGCAACGGCACGTTCGAGATAAGCTACATCCGCGTCGGGCAGCGGAAGCGCCTCACGGCGCGCCTGCCCCTCGGCAGGCGCTCGCAAGCGAGCCCGCCATGACGTCCGGCGAGCAGGCAGAACCGATACCTGTGCTCGTCATTCCGCTGGGAAGACTGCGCATTCAGACAGGCCCGGCAGCTGTTCACGACCTTGACCGGGCCACCATCGGGGGCGTGCACGTGCCGCGCGATTTTCCGGCGCCGAGTGGGCAGCGCGGGGCACGCCTGCTGCTTTTGGCTGCCGGCTCTGGCCGTCGCGATCCTCGCAAGCCTTGCCATGTGGGTATTCCACGGGCAACTCGGAGTTGATCCTGTAGCAGCGGCCCGCGTTGCCATAATACTGGCATTCGGGGCGCTCGCCGTATTCATCTGGGGCCTTTATCGCATAATTATCACGGGCGGCGAGAAGACACCTGATCTCCGTCCGCTGTTCGTAGACAGTACGCTGCCGGTTGACGAATACTTCCGGATTCTTTCCTCTCAGCAGAGCCATCTGTCCAAGGCTCTCTTGATCCTGCTCCACATGGGGTGGATTATGCCTTTGACGGGTGCGCTCATCGCGATTCTCGGCCAGACCGGGACTCTACGGATCACAGGGCTGGCCACGGGCACCAGCCTGGGGGCACTGACGGTATTCATCCGCAGCACTGTCCTGCCCGCGCACCGGGAAACGGGGAAGACGATTGAAAAGCTGCTGGATAACTTCATGCCGAAGCTGAAGAAGGCAAAATAGGCGGGCCTGACACGCCCCGAAAACGCTGGAGCATCTCGGCGTAAAAGACATACAGCGCTTACCGCAAGCGACATACGATCACTGCTCCCCCGTCGCTCGGGGCTGGGCGGCCAGGCCGCGCGAGCCGCTCCGCGCGGGCTTGGCGGAAGGCTCGGTGGCGTCTGGGCGGCGGCGCGAGCCGGGCGAGTTCATCGCGAAAGGCGTCGGCCTGCTGCTTGGCGCGGGTGCGCAGGTCGGCGCGCAGTTCCTCGCGCACACGGATCTATCGCTTGCGCAATCGGCAACACCCCTACTCGATCTTGATCCGGCGGGTGACATCGCCGTAGCGATCGGCTGCCTCCAGGCTCGGGCGGGAGAATCGACAAGGTCGTCGGCCGCGCAGCGCCATCTTGAACAGCGTCCGCCTTTCCTCCGGATCGGCGCTGTCCCAGCGGCGCTGCCAGTGCTCCCGGCTCGCCCGCTGCGGAGCGCCTGCGATGCCGTGTCGCCTAGCGCCTCACGTTCGGCCCTGAGCTTGGCTATGCGCTCGTCCAGTGGGCGGACTGCGATGTCGTAGCGCGACAGCGTAATTTCCCCGCGTCCAAGGCGGTCGGACAGCGCCTCGGCGACACGCTCGGCGTCAGCGATGGCCAGATCCAGCCGAGTGGCTTCGCTCTCAAGCTCCCGAGACGTCGGCTTCGATCGCATCGGCCTGGCGAGTCGTCCGACAAGAATCTCGACCGTGAGCGCTTCCGCCGCTTCGTCCAAGTCACGCTGGTCAACGATGAGCTTCGCGCAACCCTGCGCTACGTCCACTTGCCGCACCAGTACTGGCGGTACACCGAGCCGTCCGGGTACGGCTTCAGAGCTCGTGCCGGGTGACCGGTCAGCGGATTGCCGCAGTCCGGACTTCCGCAGACGGCGATCCCCGAGCAGAGATAGGTATGCGAACGCGGGCGCGCCGCGCCGACGAGCGGCGTACATCGCGCAGTACCCGGTCGAAGTCTTCCTCGGAAATGATCGGCGTGCCCGGCAGGCGGCCGACGACGGACGTAACGTCCGTCTCCGTGTCGGTGTAGATGATCCGGCCGCAGTTCCGCTGTCGGATCAGAAGCGTCTGTGAGCGCTGTACAGCGTCCACGGATTGCCCTGGCTCGTCGTTACTCCCGTGCGTTCAGGTCCACGCATCAGCGCGTGCTGCGCAGCTCTCCCGCCAGAAATCGCGCCGTCAGCTCCCGGAGCACGTCAGCCTCGTCTTCGCGCTCGGTCACGAGGTCGTCCTCGAAGCCGAATGGCCGCGTTGGTGCCGTTCGGCTCGCCCGTCATTGCCTTGAGCCGCTTGCCGCGCCGGGCTCCTGGTGGACAGCCGGTCGGAGTAGTAGGCGGCGGCGTTGATCGCGTCGCGGAACGCCTTCTTGCCGTTCGGGCGTCGTCAGGTCGTACTCGCTCTCGCTGTCGAGCACGCAGCAGGCCGCGAGCGGCCAGCTCGATCATCCGCTCGCCGTCCTTCGGCTGACGGGTGAACCGCTCCAGGTCGAACACGATGAAGCCGCCGGACACGCCGCGCTCAAGCCGGTCCATCAGCTCGTCCCACGCCGGGCGCTTGACGCCGGGTTCCATGCCGAGCGGTCAGGGTCAACCAGGACCTTGCCCTCCGTGAGGCCGAGGTCGGCGAGGCGGCCACGGCACACCGCGACCTGGCCGTCGGTCGACGGCTCACGCTTCAGGCCGCGCTTCTTCTGATCGCGGTCGACTTCGCTGACCCGGGCGTAGATGTCGACGGATTTGCGGGTGTTGTCGTCCATGTACCCATAGTAGTTAGTTCAGTAGTTAATTACACCTCGATGGACTAGCGATACGACTACGGCTCATGATGGACCTACTCGTTCGAGGCGGCCAACGTGCGGCACGAGCACGAGTGGAAAGTCTGGCGGGACGTGAAGCTGCCCGAGGGCAAGGTCATCCTGCCCGGCGTGGTCAGCCACTCCACCAACGTGGTCGAGCATCCCGAGCTCGTCGCGGACCGTATCGGCCGGTTCGCCGACGCGGTCGGCAAGGAGAACGTCATCGCGTCGACCGACTGCGGCCTCGGCGGCCGGGTCCACCCGCAGATCGCCTGGGCCAAGCTTGACACCCTGGTCAAGGGGGCCGAGCTGGCCTCTGGCCAGCTCTGAGGCTGGCGGGGCAACGGCGCCCTGGAAGGGGGAGGCCGCACTCGTTCGGGATTACCGGTTCTTTCATCCGGAACGAGTGCGGCTGACTCCCCCGGCGCCCGCTGGCTGCGGTGACCGCTGGAGAATTTCCTGGCCGCCGTCTCACGGCGCGGCCCCCGCGCCCGTCTGCCTGGTGCGCCCGCCGGAAGGGCGCAGCTGGTAAACGAGGCAACGAAGGGAACGATCCATGTCGACCGAGGAGAACAAGGCCATCGTGGGCCGGTGGTTCACCGAGTTCTGGGGGAAGGACTTCAACCCGTCCGTCATCGACGAGCTCGCCGCCCCTGACATCCGGTTCGAGTACTCGCTGCACGCGCCGCTGCGCGGCCGGGACGCGGTCAGGGAGTTCGCCGGGAAGTTCCGCGCCGCGTTCCCCGACCTGAACTTCTGGGGCACCGCCGACCTGCTCGCCGAGGGCGACTACGTGGTCGGCCAGTGGGAGGGCGGCGGCACGCACACCGGCGCGCCGTTCGACGACATGCCGGTAGGCGCGCTGCCGGCTGAACACCGGCAAGGTGATGAGGTTCACCGGCATCACCGTCCTGAAGGTCACCAGCGGCCGCATCACGCAGGAGATCGGCCTCGACGACGGCCTCACCGCGCTGCGCCAGCTCGGCCTCGTCACGGGGGCCTGAGCCCGCGAACGCGGGGCGGCCCGCGGCGGGGCTAAACCCCGCCGCGGGCCGCCCCCGGCAGGCGAGCGCGGCGCGAGTCCCGGTGATGGGCGGCAGCGGGCCGGGTACTTGGCCACGTAGCACGGAAACCATTCCGGCCTGCGCGAAAGGACCGCTCATGTCACACCACCTCGACACGCCGCTGGCCGCCAAGAACGGCCAGCTGTTCATCGACGACCTGTACGTCTTCCCCGGCGAGGGCAGCACCGTGCTCGTCATGGACGTCAACTCCAACGTCACCGGCGTCTACGCGCGGCCCGGCTTCCACCCCGAGGCCCGTTACGAGTTCAAGGTGCACTTCGACGGCGCCGCCTACGAGGCCCTGACGTACCGGGTGTCGTTCGGCGAGGCCGGGCCGGACGGCGGCCAGCCGCTGCGGCTGCACCTGCTCGCGGGCGACGACGCGCGCGAGAACGACGCCGTCGGCGAGCTGATCCTGCAGGGCCGTACCGGCGAGGCGGCCAGCGCGGGCGGGACCAGGATCTGGGCCGGGCGCGCGCAGGACTCGTTCTACGTCGACCTGTCGCTGCTCGCGATCGTGAACGGGGCGATCGCGAAGGGCACCGCGGTCGACCTGTCAGGGTGGCGTCCGGAGAGGCGAAGAACAGCTTCGCGGGCACGAGCGTCGAGTCGATCGTGCTTGAGGTGACCCACGACGACCCGCAGCTGCGGCCGGGCAGGCGGATCGGCGTCTGGTGCGTCACGAAGCTCGCCACCGACGCCGGCGGCTGGCGCCAGATCAACCGGGGCGGGTTCCCGATGATGTGGCCGATCTTCTGGCCGGGTGACACCGATTTCTCTGACCCGGCCAACACCCGGCACCCCGCGCAGGACTTCGCCGCCGAGGGCGGCCACCTCGCCGGGCAGGTCGCGGCGGTCGTGGCCGCGAGCGGAACCGTGGACGACGCCGAGGGCTACGGCCGGGCGGTCGCCGCCGAGCTGCTCCCTGACGTGCTGCCGTACGAGGTCGGCACGCAGGCCACGTTCGGTTTCGCGGGCCGCAACGGCCGTCCGATGGCCGACAACGCGCCCGAGGCGATGATGTCGCTCGTCGCCGGGACCGCGGTCCCGTCGGGGCTGCGCCCGTCGGTGGCCAGGGGCCAGCGGTCGGGCGCGTTCCCGTACGTCATCGCCGTTCGCTGAGGCCAGCGGGTTTCACGGGCGCGGGGCGGGGCACCACGCACCCGTTCGGGATCAAAGGTCCTGATCAGAACGAGTGCGTGCTTCGACCGCGCCGCCAGATCACCCGCGAGAAGGGAAAGCCAATGCCGTACGTGACCGTCGGGAAAGAGAACTCCGCGCCGATCGAGCTGTACTACGAGGATCACGGCGCGGGACGCCCGGTCGTGCTCATCCACGGGTTCCCGCTGAACGGCCGGGCCTGGGAGCGCCAGGAGCGGGCGCTGCTCGGCGCCGGGTTCCGGGTCATCGCCTACGACCGGCGCGGCTTCGGCCGGTCGAGCCAGCCAACCATCGGCTACGACTACGACACCTTCGCCGCCGACCTCGACAAGCTCCTCACCGCACTCGACCTGCGGGACGCTTACCTGGCCGGCCACTCGATGGGCGGCGGGGAGATCGCCCGCTACCTCGGCAGGTACGGGTCGGCGCGGGTCCGCCGGGCGGTCATCGTCTCGGGCGTCCCGCCGTACCTGCTGAAGACCCCGGAGACGCCGAACGGCGTGCCGCAGGAGGTCTTCGACCAGATCGCGGCGGCGCTGACCGCCGACCGCGCGGCGTACTTCACCGAGTGGAACAAGAACTTCTTCAACCTGGACGAGACCCTCGGCACCCGGATCAGCGCCGAGGTCGTCCAGGACGCGTGGAACACCGCGGTCGCCGCGTCGCCGGAGGGGACCATCGCCTGCGTGGCGACCTGGCACACCGACTTCCGGGCCGACCTGGCGAAGATCGACATCCCGGTCCTGGTCATGCACGGCACGGCCGACCGCATCCTGCCCATCGAGGCCTGCGGCCCGCGCACGCACGAGCTGATCGGCGGCAGTGAGTACGTCGCCGTCGAGGGCGCCGGCCACGGCCTGTGCTGGACGCACGCCGACGAGGTCAGCGCCGAGCTGCTCAGGTTCTTCAAGTAGCCGGCGCTTGGCGATGTGCGGCCGGGGCCGCCGGCGAAAACCAGGTGACAGCCCGCACCTGGCCGGGGTAGGGCTGTGCCATGAGTTCAACGATGGTCGCGGTCGACGGCGGTGCGGTGTGGGCGGACGACAGCGGGGGTGACGGGCCGCCGCTCGTCCTGCTGCACCCCGGGGTCGGGGACTCGCGGATCTGGGACCCGGTGCTCGCCCCGCTCACCGCGAGGTACCGGGTGATCAAGTATGACGCGCGGGGCTTCGGGCAGTCGCCGGCGCCGACGGTGAAGTTCTCGCTGTTCGGCGACCTGGTGGCCGTGCTCGGCCACTACGACATCCAGCGGGCGGCGTTCGTCGGGTGCAGCCAGGGCGGGGGCAGTTCGCTCGGGCTGGCCCTCGAGCAGCCGGAGCGGGTGTCCGCGCTGGCGCTGCTCTGCCCGGGCATCCCCGGGTTCCCTTACCCGGAGGAAGAGGACGAGGACGACCCGCTTGAGGCCGAGTACGAGCGCGCCTACGCGGCCGGGGACGTGGACGCGCTCGCCGACGTCATGCGGCAGGTCTGGGGGGCCGCCGGGGCCACGCCCGCGGTGATGGAGCAGCTGCGCTCGGCCGCGCGGGCCAGCATCTCGGCCGGCGACCTGGAACTGAAGGACCCGCCGGTGTTCGACCGGCTCGGCGAGATCTCGGTCCCCGCCGCGCTGATGGTCGGCGACGCGGACTACCCGCCGCTGGTTGAGTCGAACCGGCAGGCCGCCGCCCGGATCCCCGCGTGCGACTTCCTGGTCGTGCCGGGCATGGACCACCTGCCGCCGCTGCGCGAGCCCGGGCTCGTGCTCGACCTGATCACCCGGACGCTGGCCCGCGCCGCCTGGTAACGGCTGGTCAGCGGGGCACGCGGACGCCGAGGCGCTCAAGGCGGTGGTTGCTGAAGCGGCCGTCGGGGTCGAGCCGTTCGAACAGGTCGCGCGCGTCGCCGAGCCGCGGGTAGCGCTCCGCCACCTGGCCGGCGGTGACGTGCGAGACCTTGCCCCAGTGCGGGCGGGCGGCGAACGGCTCCAGTGCCGCCTCGACCTCCCGCAAGACGACGTCCACCTCGGCTGGCCGGTTGCGCCAGGTGAAGTGGATCGCCATGGTCTCGCGGCCGTACGATCCGCTCAGCCACAGCTGGTCCGGGGCGGTCGAGCGGATCTCGGAGACCATCAGCAGCGGCGTGATGCTCGCGGAGCGCCGCCGGACGCCGCGAGCGCCGCCGCCCCGTTCCGGCGGTCGACGAAGTACTCCGACTGGATCTCGTCCCCGTTGCTCGGCGTGGAGTCGAGGCGGAAGTGCGGCAGCCGCTGCGACCACGGGCCGGCGACGCCGAGGACAGTGAGGTTGTCGGCGGGAGCGTCGATGAACCGCACCGGGCCGGGATCGCGGCGGGCGCCGAAGAACTCGTCCGGGACGGCGCGCCTGGGCGTTGTCGACGCGGCGCTTGACCCACGCGGCGCGCAGCGACTCGCCGCTCCAGTCGGTGAACAGGCTCACGCTGTAGGCGGCGCCCAGGACGCCGTCGACGTCGGCGAGCACGCCGGTCCCACGGCAGCCCGGTGTACGCGTCCTGCCTGACCAGGTACGTCGGCTCGATGTCGAGGGTGACGCGCACGACGATCCCGAACGCGCCGAGGCCGACGGGCATCCCGTCGAAGTCCGGGGTCGACTCGCGTCCGCGTGCCTGAGCTCGCCGTCGGCCGCCACGTACTCCAGGCCGGCGATCGCGGCCGACAGGATCCGGTTGCGGCTGCCCGAGCCGTGGGTTCCGGTGGCGGTCGCGCCGGCGACGGAGATGTGCGGCAGCGAGCCCAGGTTGCCGAGCGCCCAGCCGCGGTCCTGGAGCCAGGTCGCGAGGGCTCCGTAGGACGTCCCGGCGCCGGCCGTGACCGTGCCGGCCGCCTCGTCGATGACCGGATCGGGCGCGATGCCCGTCACCGAGACGAGCGTGGCCCCGTTGTCCGCGAGGTCGTTGAAGGAGTGCCTGGTGCCGATCGCCCGGACGCGGCCGCCCGCGGCGACGGCGCGCTGGACCTCGCCGACCGTCCGCGCGCGCTGATCACCTCGCGCGCGGTGAACTGGTAGGTCCCGGACCAGTTGCGAAGCTCAGTTGTCACGTGACTCCTCGTCTGCCGCCGCGGTGAGCCGCGCCTCCGGGTTTCAGGATAAGCGTGCGGACCGGGGGCGATGGGCGCGCGGCGAGCGCGGCGGTGCCTGGCATCGGGGTCATGCGCGCGATCGTCTATGCGGAGAAGGACCGGCTCCGGCGCGGAGAAGAGATACGGCCGGGTGCGCTCAGCGACAATTCGCTGTGTGTACGATCGGCTTCATGGCCTATGACGAAGTCCTCGCCAGTCGCATCAGGGACCTGATCGGGCCCGACCCAGAGCTGACCGAGAAGAAGATGTTCGGCGGCCTCGCCTTCCTGATCCGCGGGCACATGGCGATCAGCGCCAGCGGGCAGGGCGGCGTGCTCGTCCACGTCGACCCCGAGCGGACGGACGACCTGGTCGCCACGACCGCGGCCACCGTCGCCGTGATGCAGGGCCGGGAGATGCCCGGGTGGCTGCGCGTCGGCGCCGACGACGTCGCCACCGACGACGACCTCTCCCCCTGGGTCGAGATCGGCATCGGGCACGCGCGGTCGCTGCCGCCCAAGAAGGCCGCGGCGAAAGCGAGGAAGTGACTCGCGTCGCTCACCCGCGCCGCCGGGTATGCGCCCGTTCGTCCGCCGATCGCGATCGCGAGCGGCCGATGAACCGGGTGTGCCTGCTGGCCGGGAGCCCCGTACCGGCCGGCGACGCCAGGCGGATGCGCACAGGGGCCGGGACGTGCACCCAGCCGCGGTGCCGCCGCTTACCGACCCGCCCCAGATCGGAAAGTACGTGCTGGCGTCCACGTAGCCCTGACAGACGATTCCGGAATGGATCTCATTCGAGATCACGAGGACGAGCGGCGCCGCGGCCTGCTTCAGCGCCTTCTTGACCCGCGGGGAATCGAGAAGCCGGACCGCGACGTCGATGGCCTCGCCATAGCAGCCCCTCGCTGTCCATGTGAACTTCGCCGGCGTGCACGACCACTCGCAGCCGCATCCGCAACGCCGGCTGAGCGGCCTGCGCGTTGTACTCGGCGAGCAGGGTCGCCAGCAGCGGAATCAGCCGGTCGAGCAGGACCGTCTTGGGCACGTCGTCATGCGGCTTGATCAGCACCAGGATGCCGTCGCCGCGGTCGGTCAGCGGCTCCAGGCGGTTGCCCGTTATCGACACCGCTTCGAGCGAACGCCCAAGCAGGTCGTACATGACGCGCCGCAGTTCGCCCTTGACGGGGTTGGTGCGCATGGTCGATTCCTCAAGATCGAGAACGATGATCGAGCGGTATACCGGGCCGGCTGGCCGCTGGTCGTCGAGCGACGCCACCGCTGCTAGCCGTGTGCTCATGACCTCTCCTTGCCTGTTCGTGCTTCGGCCCTCTAAGTTCAGGATGACCGAACATCTCCCCTGCGCATCCGCTCCGCTAGCGTGCGATCACCGCCTGGACGACTTTGCGCGCCCTCGGTCATTGACAATCTCGAGACATCGTGTCTCGTTCCGCGTGCAAGAAATGACGAACGTGGACATAATTGGCGTCAGGGAGGTTGTTTCGGGGTGGCTGCCATCAAGCGTGAGCCGATGCCGCCGCCTGGCCCGATCGCCGATCTCTTTGACCGCCTCGACGACCTGCACTCAAAAGCGGGCCGGCCCTCGATGCGGGAGATCGCGATCCGGGCCGGCCGCGGCAATATCAGCTCTTCGACGGTGCATAATCTTTTCCGCAGGCCTCAGGTGCCTCGCTGGGCTTTCCTTGAGCAGGTGGTAAAGCGCACTTGGCGGCGGCAGCGAGAGCGAAACGTCTTCCATCGCTCTGTGGGAAGCGGCCTGGCGAGCCGAGAATGACGTCGTGGCGGCACCGCAGAACGCCGCGCGGCGGACCAGCCGCTCCCCCCGGCTCCGCCCGGGATCACTACGCGGAGCTTACGCCGCGCCGCCAGGGCGCTGCCGGGCGCGGATCGACAGATGGACCGGGCCAATGCCCGCGCCCCGGCCATCGCACCGGATCTGGTCGAACGAGATCCCTTCCCCCAACCCCAACTTCACCGGCAGGGAAGCCGAACTGGCGCGATTGCGCGATAACCTCTTCAGCCGGCAGCCAGCCGCACGTCCAGGTCATCTCCGGCATGGGCGGAATCGGGAAAACCGAACTGGCGACCCAGTACGTGCATCGCAACATCGACACCTACGAAATAATCTGGTGGATCAGGGCCGAGCAGCAGGACCGGGTCCGGGACGCGCTTGTCAAGCTGGGCCAGCGGCTAGAGTTGCGCCAGGCGACCACGGACGAGCGCGCGCGACCGAACGGTAGCGGCCGTACTCGAAACACTGCAATCGGATGCCTGGCCGAGCTGGCTGCTTGTCTTCGATAACGCCGCCAATCCGCTTGACCTGCAAAAGTACATACCGGCCAGCCGGACCGCAAGGGCATGTCATCATTACCGCACGGCAGCCGAACTGGCCGAGCTACATAGTCGCGGACGGCATCGAGGTCCCGCCCTTCACCGATGCCGAGTCGGTCAGCTTCCTGCGGCGCACGGTGCCCAGCCTGGCAGCAGGGGGCAGGCTCACCGAGGCGGAGGACGAGCGGCGGGTCAGCGAGGCCACGCGGCTGGCCGACGACGCTCGGCCACCT
Source organism: uncultured Actinomycetota bacterium (assembly GCA_963735315.1). Taxonomy (GTDB): domain Bacteria; phylum Actinomycetota; class Actinomycetes; order Streptosporangiales; family Streptosporangiaceae; genus Trebonia. Next base: position 94,009 of record CAVTKQ010000030.1, on the reverse strand, counting down.
GCCCATCGCCGTCGAGCACGCGGCCGCGTACCTCGCGGAAACTGGGCCAGAGCGTCGAAGAGTACCTGGCCCGGTTCCCGGAGAACGCCCACCAGCTGCTCAGCGAGCAGCCGACGGACTCCGAGCTCTCCGCCCCGGTCTCGGGTACCTGGGCGATGTCGATCACGCTGCTGACCGCCGACGCCGAGCACCTGTTCAACCTGTGCTCGTTCTTCTCACCGGAGCCGATCGCGACCGAGCTTTTCCTCCAGCCCGCGGCGGGCATCGAGAGTCCGCCCGGCCTGGCCGAGTTGCTCTCCTCGCCGCAGCGGTTCCGGGCCGCCGCCGCGCAGCTGCACCGGCTGTCGCTGGCGCAGGGTCGACGGCGCCAGGGACCTGATCCAGGTGCACCGGGTGGTCCAGGCCGTCACCAAGGGGCGGCTCCGGCTCGACCGGATCGAGATGTTTCGCGCGTACCGCGCCGCCGCCGACATGCTGCTGGCGAGCTCGAACCCCGGTAACCCGGATCAGGGCAGCAGCGACCAGGTCTACGACCTCTCCCTCCAGCACCTCGAGTCCGACAAGCGGTTCCTGCGCACGGAGAATCCGGCGCTGCGCACGCTCATCATCGATCAGGTCCGGCGGCTGCACCTGCGCGGCGGTCACGTGGAGGCGATGAAGTTCGGCCAGGACGCCCTCGAAGTGTGGCGGGAACAGCCTCGGCGAGGACGACCTGCAGGTGCTGGCCCTGTCCGTGGAGGTCGCCGTCGCCATGTACTTCGGCGGCCGCGCTGGCCGACGCGCACGAGCTGATCCTGCGGATCCGCCCGCTGCTACAGCGCCACACCGAGGGTGACGGGTTCAAGGCGCTCCTGTCCTGCGAGAACATCTACGGCGCGGACCTGCGCGGCGCGCAACCAGTTCCGAGAGGCGCTGACCCTGGACCTTGAGCATCCTCGGACAAGCTTCGAGACTGTCTTCGGCGCAAATCACGAGCGCACGCTGCAATGTCAGGAACAACATCGCGGTCGACTATCGCCTGCTCGGCCAGTTCCGCAACGCCCTGGAGACCGACGAGCGCACCCTTGCGGACCGTCGCGGGATCCTGGGCGCTGACGACATGAGCACCCTCATGTCCGCGAACGCGGTGGCTCGTGACCTGCGCGGCCTCGGCCGCTACCAGGAATCGCTCGACGTCGCGACGGAAGGTCGTCGGCGAGTTCGAGGCGGCCGGCGGCCGGGAGAACATCCGCTGGCTGGACGCGTGCGAGGGGTTCGCCACCGCGCTGCGCAAGGCCGGTCATCACTGGGACGCGCTCCAGCAAAGCGAGCACGTGCTCCAGCGGTGCCGTGACTACCTGGGCGCGGACCACATGTACACGCTGCGGGCCGCCGCCGACCTGATCAACGGCAGGCGCGCGGTCGGAGACCTGGCCGGCGCCGAGGAACTGGCCCGTCAGACGCACGATCTCTGCCGGGAATCGGGCGCTCCCGACGTTCTCCTCTACACCGTCCTGGTGAACCTCGCGTCCGTGCTGCGCGTGGCAGGGCGCCCGGACATGGCACTTTCCTACGACGATCAGGCCAGGAAGGGACTCATCAGGATCCACGGCGACAGGCACCCGTTCACCTTGGCGGCGAACATCAACTACGCCTCCGACCTCGCCGCGTCGCGGCAGCCTCGGCGAGGCGATCTGGCTCGGCCAGGAGACGCTCGCCAACTGCCGCCTGGACCTGGGCGATGATCACCCGGACACGCTGATGGCGGCGGCCAACCTGTCCAGTGACGAGGCGGCCGCCGGGGACGAGGCCAGCCGGCGAGCGGCGCCTCGCCGAGGTGCTCAGCAGGTACGAGCGGACACTCACCCTGGAGCACCCGAGGCACGGGCGGCGGCGCAGCGAACCCGGCTGACCGCGGAAATCGAACCGTATGACCTGTAAGTCGAGGAGCCGCGGACAGGTCCGCCGAGGACCCGGTCGCGCACGTGGGTGATGAGCTCGAGCAGGTCCTGGCAGTAGACGGAGGGGTGCCGGAAGCCTTCCCCTTCCCTGAACCGGTGCGGGTACAGGCCGCCGCCGCAGATATCCATCACCGGGCAGGCCTGGCACTCCGGCGGAGAGCGCGTCAGCCCCGATCTGCCTGGCCACCGTCGTCGGGTGGTCAAGCGCGTCGTCGAAGCTGCCTGACATGACGTCCAGCCCGATGTCGGCGGCACCTGGATAGGTCGAGCTGAGCGAGTCGAGCTGCTTGACGGAGCCGTCGGTGTCGACCACGACCAGCGTGCTTGGCAGCAGCCCGAGTCCCTCCACCTCACCAGGCTGGCCGAGGACGAGCTGGATCAGCTCACTGAAGAGGCGGATCCGTGTCTCCTGCCGCGGCGCGGTGTACCAGCGCTCGAACACGCTGATCAGCCAGTCCGCGTACCCGTCGCCGGGAGGAGCGCTGCTCCAGTTGGCGTGCGGCAGCAGCAGGTCAAGCGCCGGCGGGGCGAACTTCAGCAGCGCCTCGTACGTGCTCACCGGGTCGTTCTGGACGTCGATCGTGCACAGGATGCCGCCGTAGCAGTCACGGAACTCCGGCGACTGCAGCAGGTCGAGGCCGTCGGCGACCGCGTCGAAGCTGTTGCGGCCATTGGCGTAGCGCCGGTGCCGCCCGGTCGCCTCGGCGTCCCCGTCCAGGCTGACGCCTATCCTGATCCCCAGGCTCTTCAGCGTGGTGAGCATCGGACGGTCGAGGAGGGTGCCGTTGGTCTGCAGGCCCACGTTCACCTCGGCGGGCACGCGGGCGCGGAGCGAACCGACCAGGCCGGCCAGCCACTCCGCCCCCGCGAGCAGCGGCTCGCCGCCGTGCAAGATGACGTCGACGCTCGCGAGGCCGTGCTGGCCGGCGTGCTCGGCGATGCGCTCGACAGCCTTGACGGCCACGGCGGGGCTCATCCGCTTGGGCAGCCCCCGCCAGCCCTGGTCGGCCATCTCATAGACGTAGCAGTACGAGCACGACAAATTGCAGCGGCTGTGGACCTTAAGGATAAATTGCCGGAAGGGAGCGGCCTGATTTCCCGCCGCCCGGATCTTCGCTACGTCGAGGTCGAGCAGCGGCCACGGGGCCGGGTGCCAGGCCCGCTGAGCCTCCGTCATGCGAACCAGGCCGCCAGATCGAGCGGGTCAGCGTGAACCCGTTGTTCGGCAAGGCAGGCGTGCACTTCGGATAGCAGCGGAAGCTGCCGGGCGAGTACCGGCCGCGCGGGACTCGCGGGGAGCCGGTGGACCGCCAGGGCCAGGCCGATCCAGGCCGCCGGATCCGGTCCGGCCGTGAGCCCCTCGCGGTAGGCCGCCGCCGCCGCGCTCGCGTCCCCGCCGACCAGGAGGGCATCGGCCTCGCTGAGCCCGGCGACGTCCGTGCCGGACAGCCGCCGGTACCGCCGTGGGTCCTGGTAACGCAGGTTGAGCAGGCGGCTTCTGGCCACGGCGGAGTCGATCTCCCTGATGTCGTCCTTGATCCAGGTGTCGGGAAGCGCCCGGTCGCCGAGCGGCTCGCCGCGCTGGTAGGCCGCCGCCAGCTCCGCGACGTGGGCGGAGTCGAGCGCGGTGTGCCTGAGCTGCCAGCTGAGCCAGTTGTCGAGGGCGACGTCGCTGGCGATCTCGATCGCCTCCGGGGGCACAGGCTCAGGGTCCCCGCGCTGTCCCCGCTCCCTGAGCACGGTGACGAAGCGGATGCCGTCCGCCGTGAGGGCGCCGCTGCCGAGCAGGGTGCCCGTGACGAGCTCGATGGCCATCCGCCAGCGCTCGTATAGCACGCTGGCCCGGAGGATGCCTTCTGGCTCTGCCTCGAGCCGCCGCTGAACGTCCCAGAAGCGGACGATCCCCGTGAACGCGTAAACCCCTTGCAAGATTCCGCTCATGGGGCGCGGGTCCTCGCGCCACGGAGCGTACCCTCGCTCGGCGCCGGGCTGGATAAGGGGCCGCATGTCTATGAGGCCGCACAGCTTGATGTGCTGGAACTCGTGGATCAGGGTCTCGGCCATGCTCACCGGGGACGGCGGGAGGGACGTCGCGATGGCGCCGAAGGCCGCCGGGGACGCCGCGCTGTCCAGGTCGGTTCGCGACACGAGCGGGACGATGACAGACACGCCTTCAGCGACCGGGCCGGCCGCCCACTCGTGGTGGCGGACCAGCAGTTCCCAGGCGGCCTGGATCAGCCGCCGCCAGCTCGTGACCAGTGCCGGCGTCATGGCGGTGAGCATGGGCAGCGTGTAGCGGTCCAGGTACCGGTCGGCGGTCTCCAGCAGTACCTCCCAGACCTGCCCGTCAGCCGCCGCCCGGACCAGCGGGGCCCCCCGCCAGTGCGGCACCGCCTGACCCGAGCCGTCGTCCGGGACGAGGGCGGCGCACGCCACGTCGACGTGCTCGCCGGCCCGCAGGCGCTCGCCGTCGCTGACCAGCGTGACCCACCCGCCCTGGCCCGCTACCTCCAGGCAGCCAAGGCCGGGAAGCGGCACGCGCCCGTCCCGGACCGGGACGTCGATCTCGAACGGGATGCCCAGCCTGGCCCCCGCGGCAACGGCCACGGTGGCCAGGTAAGCGAAGTCGGGCGTCGACCCGTTGTCGAGGCAGGCCAGGCACTCGTGCGCCCAGCTTCCTATGTGCGGCAGGCCGAGCAGCCGGGCCACGGCCGCCGGATCGGCCGCCTCCGCGGCTTCCAGCAGCTGGTAGCCCGCGCGGAAGGCGGCCGTCGCGCGCGACGGCGGATCGATTGCCCTGGCGTCCGCGGCCACGACGTGCAGCAGCATCCGGTGCTTGCTGAGCTGTGCCTCATGCAGCTGCCCGACGACGACGCGGTCGCCAGCACCGTCAGCGAGCTGCGTGAAGGCGTCCGCCGACAGTGAGTGGGTGGTGATCAAGGTGGACCTTCCCCCGGATAAGGATCAGGCGCGGTCAATCCTCGCTTGGAATGAGCTCAGCGGCACCCCTGTTTCCTTCAGCCGCTGACGGTAGAGGGCGATTGAGTGGGCAAGAACAGAGTCACCCAATTCGGCTAGTCGTCCCAGCGAGAGCTCCCGCAGGTCAGGAATAGCGGAGTTCAGCTCTTGCTTTTGCAGGCTCATTACGTCTCCGGACGATCCGTGATGGATTGTGTCACTTTAGTGAGGAAATGCAGCAGTGGTCCACAGCGGCCACAGCGGCCACAGTGATTCTGCCATGTCTTGAACCCGCCGCGAGACAACTCCGGAGGCTCAGGCTCCCGGCGCCCGTGCAACGGCCAACGCAACATGCACGAGCAAACCGGCTGTGCATGCACTCCCGCAAGGTCAAGCCCGTACAAAGGTCCATCAAAGATGCGGCCACGCGGCGGACGCGGCGATCATGCGCGAGACACCTGTGGACGCCCGTGGACACTTACGGACACGCGCCAGGACGGCGAGTCCGGACGCCGGCGGCTGCCTCACTTGAGGCAGCCGGGCTGTCTCGCGTGGCGCAACGCCGTGCACTGCCCCCTGCTTGCCTTGATGTCACAGGGGACAACCAGCAAGGAGAAGTGCCGCATGACCGCACCACCAACCTGGCCGACGGGGAAGAACAAGGTAGCCGCGGGCAACGACGACGATGACGAGACGCAGTTCCTGCCCGACCGCGCGCCCGCTCACATGGTCATCAGTGACATGGCCGACCTGCTGCGCGATACCCGGGCCAGCATGATGAAAGACGGGTGCCTGCTCGGCGCGATCACGATCGGCTTTGCCCTGGAGGCCGGGCTCTCGGCCCGGCAACTGCACTTCAGCCTGGCTGGCGTCATCAACCTCGGCCTGCTGGCCGGGATCGTCGTCTGCTGGCTGGCCGCCGTCTTCCTCCTGGCCCGGGCGGGCAGGCCGGTGCTCAGCACGCTCAGCGAGCTTCGCTGGGTGACCGGGGCTCCGCTTGACCCGCGACCGGGATGGGTGACGTTGCCGCCCGGTGGGGGCCGATCCGGCGGAATGGACATGGAAGCGCGCGTACCTGCTGCTCGGGGCGGCGCGCCTGGCCCGGTACCGCATGCAGTACGCGGACACGTGGACCTACTTCACCGGCGGCTGCTTCCTGGCCTGGACCATGGTCGTCATGCTCGGCCGGTGACGGCGGGAAGGCGCGGCCCCGGGCTGTCACCCGGCATTTGTCAGCAGCCGCTAGATGGCTCATCGTTAGAGCCAGGGCGGCAATGACGGGATTGTCGTCACACGGGGGCGTTTCGACGGTGATGTGAGCATGCGGACGAGTGGATCCGGCGGGGGATTCTGGGATCTGCTGCCCCCCGAGGAGCGGCGGGCCCTGTGGTCTCTCGGCCGCGAGATGGAGTACCCGCCCGGTGCGACCCTCTGCAACGAGGGAGAGCCGGCGACGCACGTGTTCATCCTGGTTGACGGGTGGGTGAAGGTCCTTTCGGCGAGCGCGGACGGCCACGAGTCCGTCCTCGCGCTGCGCGGCGCGGGCGACATCGTCGGGGAAGCCGCGGGCGAGACCACCGGGCGCCGGAATGCCACGATGCAGGCCGTGCTCACCGTGCGCGCGCTGATCGTGGGATACGGCAGGTTCAGCTCCTTCCTCGACACCCATCAGGGCGGCAGCCGTGCCTACCGGCGCGTGATGGCGCACCGCTGGCGGGACGCCGACATGATGCTGCGCGTCCGGACGGCAACCAATGGCGCGCAGCGGCTGGCGGGCCTCCTCCTTGGCCTCGCCGAACGGCTCGAGGGCCAGGCGGAGGGCATCATCGAGATCGCACTGCCGCTGTCCCAGGATGAACTGGCCAGCCTGGCCGGGACCTCGCGGGCAACCGTCGCGCGCGCGCTCGACGGCTGGCGCAAGCGCGGCCTTATCCGAACCGGTCAGCGCCGCATCACGCTGACTGACGTGCCGGGCCTTCGCAGGGCCGCGGGCCCGGCGCTAGCAGCGCCGTCATAGCCGAGGGTGAGCCGGAGCGGGCCGCCTGACCACCCGTCGGTGCGATGTCACCTAGCGTGCGATCGCGCTCCGGAGATTGAGCAGCGGCCGCGGCGCGCCTCTCGTTGGAGACGATCACGTACGGGGGTGGTCTTGGGGTCCGGCACAGGGCAGGTTGGCGGGGGCGGGGTCCGCGGGGGATCATGCGGGTGAGCAACGTGAGCGACCGACGCGGGCCGCACTCCCTTGGAGGGTAAGTGAAGCTGAAGACCACGGCCGAGCACCTGGTGTCCCTGCTGGCGGCGCACGGGGTGGAGTACCTGTTCCTCAACCCCGGCACGGACACGGCCCCGGTGCAGGAGGCGGTGTACTCCCTGGCCGGAGGCCGGGCTGCCGGCGCCGACGCGTGCTCCTGTCGACCTTCGAGAGCGTGTCGCTCGCGGCCGCGCACGCGTACTGGAAGATGACCGGGACGGCCGCAGGCGGTCTTCGTGCACGTGGACGCGGGCACCCAGAACCTCGGCGCGATGGTGCACAACGTGCTGCGCGACCGGGCCGGGGTGGTCGTCATCGCGGGCAAGACCCCGTACGGGGAGGAGGACGGGCCCGTCCGGCGGCCGGGACCGGCCCATCCAGTGGCAGCAGGACGTGCCCGACCAGCCCGGCATCGTCCGCGGCTACGCCAAGTGGATCCAGGAGATCACCCGGCCGGAGATGCTCGACCGGGCGATCGGCCGCGCCGTGCAGGTCGCCGCCAGCTCCCCGGCCGGCCTGGCGTACCTGACCGTGTCCCGCGACGTGCTGATGGACCCGCCGCGCCTGGAGGCGTCCCGGGTCCGCGGCTTCGCGGTCGCCGAGCCGCCCGCGCCCGCCCCGGCCGCCGTCAAGCGGATCGCCGCCGCGCTGGCCGGGGCCGAGGCGCCGGTGCTCATCACCTCGCGCGCCGGGCGGACCGCCGAGGGGTTCGCCGCCGTCGAGGCCCTCGCCGACCTCGCCGGCGCTGCCCGTGACCGGCCGGCTCGAGGGCGGCCCGGTGAACATCTCCGTCGCGGCACCCGATGAACGTGCCCGACCGGGCCGAGGCGCGCCGCCGCGATCTCGGCCGCCGACGTGATCCTGCTCGTGGAGAGCGACGTGCCCTGGCTGCCCGCCACGGTGACGCTGCGCGCCGACGTCCAGGTGTTCCACGTCGACCCCGACCCGGCCAAGGCGTCGATGCCGCTGTGGTCCTACCCGGTCGACGTCGCCGTCCAGGCCGACGGCGCCGTCGCGCTGGCGGCCATCGCGGCCGAACTCGGCGCGGTCGCCGACGCCGAGCCGGCGGTCGCCGGGCGGCTGGCGGACCGGGTCGCGCCGGCTGCGCGAGCGGCCGCCGGCGCCCGCGCAGCCGCGCCGACAGCGGCCCGCTCACCCCGCTCGGCGTGATGAGCGCGCTGAACGAGGTGATCGACGCCGAGGACATCGTCGTCGAGGAGGCGGTGACGAACGCCGAGGCCGTGTACAAGGGCCTGGAGCGGACCCGGCCGGGCACCCTGGCCGGCGCCGCGGCCCCCGGGCTCGGCTGGGCGCTCGGCGGGTCACTCGGGGTCAAGCTGGCCCGCCCGGACCGCCGGGTGATCGCGGTGACCGGCGACGGGGCGTTCCTGTTCGGGGTGCCGACCTCGGCGCTGATGATGGCGGCCGAGTGGGGCACGCCGTTCCTCACCGTGATCTTGAACAACAACGGCTACCGGGCCAGCAGGCTCCCCGTCTACGGCCTGTTCCCCGACGGCGTCTCGGCGCGGCGCGGGGACGCGGTCGGCACCCGCTTCACCCGGGCGCCGGACTACCCCGCGCTCGCCGCGGCCTGCCACGCGCACGGCGAGCGGGTCGAGAAGGCCGAGGACCTGGTGCCCGCGCTGCGCCGGGCCCTGGCGGCCGTCGACGCCGGCCAGGCGGCCGTCATCGAGTGCGTCATCGAGCAGGACTGAGCCGCGCGCGGAAGCGCCCCCCTGCGAGCCAAAGGCGCGCGCCGCCGACTGGACTGAGGAGCGGTGAAGTGAGGAACGAGCTTCGCCGTGACGAGGGAAGGAGGCGGGTACAGCGCGCCGGAGGCGAGCAGGATAGCACTGCTAGTCCCTGAGGGTGGTGCGCAGCCAGGACTCGATGCCGGCGATGTGCACCGTCGCCCAGGACCGGGCCAGGTCGGCGTCGCCGGACAGGATCGCGCTGTAGATGGCCCGGTGCTCGGCCAGCGTGCGCTCCAGGGCCCGCGGCTCGGTCATGCCCCGCCAGATCCGGGCGCGCGCCGTCGGCAGCGACATGTTGTCGACGAGCGAGGCCAGCACCGAGTTGCCCGCGCCGACGGCGATCTTCTTGTGGAACTCAAGGTCGGTGGCGACGAAGTCATCGACCGGGGAGTCCACGGTGACGGCGTCCAGGATCTTGCCGAGCTCGGCCTTGTCCTCGGCTGACATCCGCACCGCGGCCAGCCCGGTGGCGGCGGGCTCGAGGATGCGGCGCACCTCGAGGAACTCGAGCACGGTGTCGTCGCGGTGGAAGTCGACGATGAAGCTCAGCGCCTCGAGCAGCAGCGACGGCGCCAGGCTCGTCGCGTACGTGCCGTCGCCCTGCCGCACGTCGAGCACGTTGATCAGGCTCAGCGCCTTCACCGCCTCGCGCAGCGAGTTGCGGGACAGGCCGAGCTCGGCCGCCAGGTCGGCCTCCCTCGGCAGCTTCTCCCCCGGCCGCACCCGGCCGGAGATGATCATCTCCTTGATCTTGCCGATCGCCTCGTCGGTCAGTGCCACGGCCCGCTCCCGCTCCCGTCGATCCTGTTCCGCGTGCCCGGCCGCGGCCCGCGAGCCGGTAGGCGCGGGCCGCCGTCGCGCCGAACACCGCCGCCTGCTCGGCCGCCGACAGCCCGGCGGTCAGCGACCGGGCCAGCGCCAGCACGCCGGCGTAGTCGCTGGCCAGCAGGCAGACCGGCCAGTCCGAGCCGAACATGACCCGGTCGGCGCCGAACGCGCTCAGTACGACGTCGGCGACCACGGCGAACGCCTGCCGGCCTGCGCGCCCGCGCGGCGCCTCGGTCACCAGCCCGGACAGCTTGCAGGTCGTGTTCGGCCGCGCGGCGAGCGCCCGGACCGCCGCCGCCCACGGCGCCGAGGTCGCCGCCGGCGATCGGCGGCTTCCCCGCGTGGTCGAGGACCAACGTAAGGCCTGGCACGGCCGCCGCGGCGTACGCGGCCGCGGGCAGCTGGTGCGGCAGTACCACCAGGTCGTAGGCCAGGCCCGCCGCGGCGACCGCGCGCAGGCCGCGGATGACGTCCGGGCGGCGCAGCCAGTCCGGGTCCGGCTCGGACTGCACCTGGTGCCTGATGCCGGCCAGCCGGCCGCCGCCGGGGCCGCCGGCCAGCCGGGCCAGCTCGTCGGCGACCGCCGGGGCTGGTCAGGTCGGTCCAGCCGACGACCCCGGCCACCAGCGGGTCGGCGGCCGCGAGGGCGAGCATCTCCGGCGTCTCCGCCGGCGACCGTGCACGGTCTGCACGAGCACGGTCGCGTCGACCCCGGCGGCCCGCGCGGCCGGGCGCAGGTCGTCGAGCGGTGAACGTGCGCCTGATCGCGGCCATGTCCGCGCCGGCGATCCAGGGCTGGTCCCTGACCGCGAGGTCCCACACGTGGTGGTGGGCGTCGATGACGGTCATAGCTGCCAGACCACCGGCAGCGCCGCGTCGCCGCCGGCCGCCGAGTAGTCGTGCGGCGCGTCGAGCAGCTCCGCCATGCGGGCCTGCCATTCGACGTTCACCGGGTCGGCGCTCAGCGCGGCCAGCATCGCGGCGTAGTCGGCGCAGTCGATGACGTGGAACAGGTCGGTCCCGCTGCGCCAGATGGTCCAGCCGGTCACGCCGGCGGCGCGGATCGCGTCGGTGAGCTCGGCGGGGACCGCCGCGTGCGCCTGCTCGTACTCGTCGATCCGGTCACCGCGGACCCTGGTGTGCAGCGCGACCCTCATGGCTGGGCGATCCTCATGGCTGGCCTCTCTCGTCAGCTGGTAGCAAGGGAATCCCACAGGGCGGCGGGGATGTCAAGGGCGCGCAGCGCGATCGCGTCGGCTGATCTCGGCCGCGCTGCGGGCGCCGATGAGCACGCTGGCGACCGCGGGGTGGGTGAGCGGGAAGCGGGCCGCCGCCGCCCGCAGCGGCACGCCGAACCGCGCGCACGTCTCCGCGAGCCGCCTGGCCCGCTCGATCAGCTCCGCCGGGCGCCGCGCTGGTAGTCGTAGGTCGCGCCCGCGACCGGGGCGGCGAGCACGCCCGAGTTGAACACTCCGCCGGCGATGACCGACACGCCGCGGCGCAGCGCCGCCGGCAGCAGGTCGCCGCGCGGCGGTCTTGTCGAGCAGCGTGTAGCGCCCGGCGACCAGCACGACGTCGACGTCGGTGTCGGTGACGAACCGGGTGAGCATCGCGGCCTGGTTCATGCCGACGCCGATCGCGCGGACGATGCCCTCCGCGCGCAGCTGCTCCAGCGCCGGGTAGGCCTCGCGGAGCGCCTGCTCGCCGTGGTCGTCCGGGTCGTGGATGAGCGCGATGTCGACGCGGTCGAGGCCGAGGCGGTCCAGGCTCGCCTCGAGGCTGCGCCGCACGCCGTCGGCGCTGTAGTCGAACCGCCTGACGTAGCGGGCCGGGACGGCGAAGCCCTCGGTGTCGCGCGCCGACGGTGCCGCCGGGACCGGGGACGGCCGGGTCGAGCAGCCGGCCGACCTTGGTGGAGATCACGTACTCGTCGCGCGGGCGGTGCCGCAGCGCGTCGCCGAGCCGGCGCTCGGACAGGCCGAGGCCGTAGTGCGGCGCGGTGTCGAAGGTCCGGATCCCGCCGTCCCAGGCCGCGTCGACGGCGGCCCGCGCGTCGTCGTCGCTCACCTCGGTGTACAGGTTCGCCGATGGCCGCGCCGCCGAAGGACAGCTCGGTGACGCGGACCGGCGACCGGCCGAGCCGCCGCAGCGGCAGCGGCGGCGGCCGGGCGGCCGGGCGGGCGCCGCGTCACGAGCGCGGCCGCAGGCGCAGGCCGGCCATCCCGCCGTCGATCGCCAGCGCCGTGCCGGTGACCGACGCCGCGAGCGGGCTGGCGAGGTAGGCGATGCCCGCCGCCACCTCGTCCGCGGTGACCAGCCGCCCCATCGGCTGCCGGGCCTCCAGGGCGGCGCGCTCGGCGGCCGGGTCGTCGGCCGCGTCGAGCAGCCGCCCGACCCACGGGGTGTCGGCGGTGCCCGGGTTGACGCAGTTGACCCGGATGCCCTCGTGGACGTGGTCGGCGGCCATCGCGAGCGTCAGCGACAGCACCGCGCCCTTCGTCGCCGAGTACAGCGCCCGCTGCGGCAGGCCCGCCGTCGCCGCGATCGAGCAGGTGTTGACGATCGCGGCGTGCGCCGACGCGCGCAGGTACGGCAGCGCGGCGCGGGTCACCCGGACGATGCCGACGACGTTGACGTCGAACACGTGGTGCCACTCGTCGTCGGGGTTGTCGGCGACCGTCCCGGTCGCGCCGATGCCGGCGTTGTTCACCAGGATGTCGATGCCGCCGAGGCGGTCGGCGGCGGCGTCGACCGCCGCGCGGACCGACGCGTCGTCGGTGACGTCGGCGCTCAGCCCGGGGAACTCGTCCGTCGGCTTGAGGTCGAGCACCGCGACCCGCGCGCCGCGCGCCGCGAGCAGCCGGGCGGTCGCCAGCCCGATCCCGACCCGCCGCCGGTGACGACCGCCGCGAGCCCGCTCAGTTCCGCCATGCCGTGCCTCACCTTTCTTCCGCGGTGGACTCGCCGCCGACGACGCGGGCCAGGAACAGCGCGAACAGGATCACCGCGCCGTCGATGGCCTCGATCCAGTAGTTCGACACGTTGGCGAGGTCGAGGATGTCCTGACGATGCCGAGCAGGATCACGCCGGACGCCGCGCCGACCATGTTGCCGCGCCCGCCCTTCAGGCTCACGCCGCCGATCACCGCGGCGGCGAAGACCGAGAAGATGATGCCCTCGCCGTAGCCCTGCTGGCCGGTGACGGCCGAGACCCGGCCCGCCTCCATCAGGCCGCCGACGCGCGGCGAGCATGCTGCCGGCGACGTACACGCCGATCTTGACCCGCTCGACCTTGATGCCGGCCGCCCGGGCGGCCGCCGGGTTGCCGCCGACCGCGTAGATGGCGCGGCCGGTCCGGTGGTAGCGCAGGAACAGCCCGACCAGGATGAAGATGACCGACGGCGACGATCAGCGAGACCGGCAGCTGGCCGATGGACGCCGCGCCGAGGTAGCCGAACGCGGTCGGCAGGTTGAACAGCGACTGGGCCTTGACGATGCCGTTCTGCAGGCCGGCCAGCACGATCGTCATGCCGAGCGTCACGATGAACCCGTTCAGCCTGCCCTTCACGATCAGCAGGCCGTTGACCAGGCCGACGACGGCGCCGACGGCGAGCAGGACGAGGATGCCGAGGTAGGGGCTGAGGTCGGTGCCCGCTGCCGTAGGCGGCGACGGGCACGATCAGCCAGGCCGCGACCATCGGCGCCAGGCCGAACGTCGACTCAAGCGACAGGTCCATGCCGCCGATCAGCAGGATCAGGCTCTCGCCGACCACGACGACGCCGAGCGCCGAGCTCTGCTGGCCGATGCCGGCGAAGTTCGACACGGTGAAGAACGCCGGGCTGACCACGGTCCCGACGACGATCAGCAGCACCAGCACCGGCAGCAGCGCCACCTCGCGCAGCACGCTGACGTTCATGCCGCGCAGCCGCGACCCGATGGACCCGCGGCCGCGCGCCGTGCCGCGCGCCCGCCGCCGGTCCGGCCGGACGGCGGCGCGGACCTGGCCCTCGGGGTGCTTGGTTCGGAGATCATCGGTGCCTGCCTCCTCAGGGGCCGCTGTGCGCCCGGCAGCCGGTCATGCCCTCGGTCGCGACGATCAGCGCGTCGCGGTCGAAGGGCGGCTCGGCTGAACTCGGTGAAGACCTCGCCGCGGACCAGCACGAGGACCCGGTCGCAGATCACCAGGTCGGACAGCTCGTCGCTGCACAGCAGCACGCCCGCGCCGCTGGTCGCGGCCACGCCGGCGAGCGAGCTGAGCAGCAGTTCCTTCGACGCGACGTCCACGCCGCGGGTCGGCGTGATCGCGACGATGAGCGACGGGTGGTGCGCGAGCGTCCGCGCGACGGTGACCTTCTGCTGGTTGCCGCCGGACAGCTCGGCGACCGGCTGGGCGGGGCCCGACGACACCAGCGAGAGCCGGGACGGTGAACGGCGCCGCGGCGGCGGCCCGGCGGCCGCGGCGCGAGCAGGCCGAGCCGGCCGGACAGCTCCCTGGTGATGGTCATCGTGGTGTTCTCGGCCACGCCGAGGTGGGCGACGAACCCCTCGGCGCGGCGGTCCTCCGGGATGTAGCCGATCCCGGCGCGCTGGGCGGCGGCGCGCTGCCCGGCGGCGACCGCGCCGCCCGCGCAGCCGGACCTCGCCGCCGGTGCTCGGCCTCGGCGCCGGCGATGACCCGCCCGATGGTGGCCACGCCCGCGCTCAGCAGCCCGGTGACGCCGACGACCTCGCCGGCGTGCACCCGCAGCGACACGCCGGCCAGGCGGCCGCGCGCCGAGTCCGAGGTGAGGCCGTCGACGGCGAGCACCGCCGCACCGGGCACGGCGGCGCCCGGCTCCGCGTCCGCGGCCGCGCGCCGTGCCGGCAGCCGCAGTGCCGCGGCGCAGTGCCGCGGCGACACGGTGCCCGGCGGCGCGGCCGTGGCGACCCCGCCGACCATCGCCGCGACCAGGTCGTCCTTGCCGAGGCTGGCGGTGGGCGCGGCGAGCACCAGCTCGCCGTCGCGCAGCACGGCGACGTCCTGGCAGATCTCGAAGACCTCCTCCAGGTGGTGCGAGATGTACAGGACGGCCACGCCGGCCGCGGTGAGCTGCCGGACCCGCTCGAACAGCCGCTGGATCGCCTCGCGCTCGAGCGCGGCGGTCGGCTCGTCGAGCAGCACGCACCGGGCGCCGCGGGCCAGCGCCCGGGCGATCTCGACGATCTGCAGCTGCTCGACGGACAGCTCCCGGCAGGGGGTCTCCGGCGCGATGTCGAGCCCCCACTCGCCCATGATGTCGCGCGTCCGGCGGCGCATCGCGCGCCAGCTCACCACCGGCGGAGCGGCGCCGAGGAAGACGTTCTCCGCGACCGACAGGTCCGGCACGATCATCGAGTGCTGGAACACGGTGGCGATCCACTCGCGCCAGCGCCCGATGTCGCCGACGCGGGGCGCGGGCGCGCCGCCGAACCGCACCGTGCCCGCGTCCGGCTCGGACAGGCCGGACAGGATGGAGACGAGGGTCGACTTGCCGGCCCCGTTGCGGCCGACCAGGCCCAGGCACTGCCCGGCGGCGAGGGACAGGTCGACCCCGCGCAGGGCGCGGGTGGTGCCGAACCGCTTCTCGACGCCGGTCACTTCGACGAGTGCCGCCGTGCTGACGGCACAGCCCGGAGGGCACGGCGCTGGAAGTCATGGCGATGGTCTGCTCCTGGGTAGACGGGGCGGCCGGCGCCCGTGCGGGCGCCGGCCACCGGCTGAGCTAGGACGAGGCGCAGACGCCGCCGTGCGCCTGGCCGTACACGTTGCCCCACAGCGTCTGGTCGCTGACCGCGGTGGTGGTGAACGTGCCGGGCAGGCCGTCGACCGGGCTGGCCAGCGTGAGCGTCGTCGCGCTCTTGGTCACGAACGGCGCGACGATCGGGTCGGCGAGGTTGGTGTCGCCCTGGTAGGTGACGTTCTGCAGGGTCGGGCGCGCCGCCGCCGGGCTGGCCGGCCGCGAGCTTGACGCCCTTGGCCGCGTCCACCGCGTAGGTCAGCGCGTACTGCGCGTACAGGTTGGCGGGCTGCGACTGCGACGCGGCGACCGAGCCGTTGCCGATGTCGCACATCTCGAACGGCACGCCGTCGTCGCTGATCAGGATGACCGGGTTGGCCGAGCCGGGGCCGAGGCCCTTGCTCTTCAGCAGCGGGATGATGCCGGTGTCCGGGCTCGACCACTGCGAGTAGATGGCCTTGAGCTGCGAGCCGTAGGCGTTGATGGCGTTCTGCGCGTCGGTGACGGCGGTCGCGTCCGTCCAGACGGTCGGCTCCTTGAGCACCTTCACGCCCGGGTCGTTCGCCGTCATGCAGGAGTCGAAGGCGTTCGTGCGGTCCGCGCCGTTGGACGACGTGAGGTCGCCCTCCAGGTCGAGCACGTAGCCGGACTTGACCTTGGACGAGATGTAGGCGCAGGCGTCCTGCCCGTACAGGGTGTTGGAGGCCCGGACGACCATGTAGACCTTGCCGACGCCGACGATCGTGTCGACGGAGACGAGCTGGACGTGGTGCGCGGTCGCGTAGCTGATCGCCGGGCCGAGGCTGGTGGCCGTCTCCGGGTTCACGACGATGGCCTGCGCGCCCTCGTTCACCAGCTGCTCGATCTGCTGGTTCTGCAGGCTGGCGTTGGCCGCCGCGAGCAGCGGGCCGAGCAGCTTGATGTGCATCTGCTGCGCGTACTGCTGCTCGTAGTTGATGTAGGCGGACCAGAAGGCGGTGTTGTTGTAGGTCAGGTCGACGCCGATCGTGACCTGGCCGGACGCGGACGAGCTCGCCGCGGCGCCGGAGCCGGCGAGCCGCTGCTGCGGCCGGGCTGGCGGCGGTGCCGTCGAGCTGCTCGAGCTGCACGCCGCGGCGAGCAGTCCCGCGGCGGCCAGCACCACGGTGCCGGCGAGGCGTCTTCTTAGTCTCATGGCTCTCCTCTGAGGGATGGGGATTCTACTGGCCTTGCGTGAGGTCAGGGGAGGTGATGCCGGCCAGCTGCTGCCAGACGGCGCCGTGCGGGAACTCGTAGTCGCGCAGCGACTGCTCCCGGAGCGTCGCGGAGAAGCCCGGCGCGGTCGGCGCGAGGTAACGGCCGCCGGTGACGCGCACCGGGTCGGTGAAGTGCTCGTGCAGGTGGTCGACGTACTCGAGGACGCGGTCGGCCGCGGTGGCGCTGACCGCGACGAAGTCGAACATCGCCAGGTGCTGGACCATCTCGCACAGGCCGACGCCGCCCGCGTGCGGGCAGACGGGGACGCCGTACTTCGCGGCGAGCAGCAGGATCGCGATGTTCTCGTTGACCCCGGCCACCCGGCAGGCGTCGATCGTCAGCACGTCCGCCGCGCCCGCCTGGAGGAGCTGCTTGAAGATCACCCGGTTCGCGACGTGCTCGCCGACCGCGATCTTGGCCGGCGCGATCGCGCGCGCGGATCCTGGCCAGGCCGAGGATCTCGTCCGGGCTGGTCGGCTCCTCGACCCAGTACGGGTCCCAGGGCGCGAGCGCGGCGATCGCCGCCTGCGCCTCGGCGACCCCCCAGCGCTGGTTGGCGTCGACCGCGATCCGGATGTCCGGGCCCACCGCCTCCCTGGCGAGGGCCATGCGCCGGACGTCGTCGGCGGCGTCGGCGCCGACCTTGAGCTTGATCTGGGTGAACCCGTCGGCGACCGCCTGCCGGGACAGCGCGGCGAGCTTCTCGTCGGAGTAGCCGATCCAGCCGGGCGTCGTCGTGTACGCGGGGTAGCCCTGACCGCTCGAGCTCCGCGATGCGCTCCTCCCGTCCGGCCCGGCGCGCCGCGCAGGATGTCGAGCGCCTCGGCGGGGGTGAGCGCGTCCTCCAGGTAGCGGAAGTCGACCAGGGCGACGATCTCCTCCGGCGTCATGTCGGCGAGCAGCCGCCAGACCGGCTTGCCCGCCACCTTGGCCGCGAGGTCCCAGGCGGCGTTGACGACCGCGCCGATCGCCATGTGCATGACGCCCTTCTCCGGGCCGAGCCAGCGGAGCTGGCTGTCGCCGATCATGGCGGCGCTGAACCCGCCGAGGTCGCTGATGATGTCGGTGACGTGCCTGCCGACGACGTGCGGCCGCAGCGCCGCGACCGCGGCCACCATCACCTCGTTGCCGCGCCCGATGGTGAAGCACAGCGCGTGCCCCTCCAGGCCGGGCGCGTCGGTGCGCAGCACCGCGTACGCCGCCGAGTAGTCCGGGTCGGGGTTCATCGCGTCGGAGCCGTCGTGCTCAAGCGAGGTCGGGAAGCGGACGTCGTAGCAGTCGAGCGCGACGATTCTGGCGCCTGCCCGGCCGTCCACGGCGCCGGCCACCGCCGGGATCGTCACGGGCTCTTCTGGCTGCACGTGCGTCACTTGCGCTCCTTGGGCAACAAACATCGGATCTATTGATCGGATGTTTGCACGCAAAGCTCGCCCTTGGCAAGAGGCTAGTTGCAGAAAATCGAACCCATTCATCGGATCACCCGCGATCTGCCGTGTCGAGTTGACTTTCAAGTTTAATGACTTGACTTTTTCAACTGACTACTTGAGTATCTAAATCATGAGATCTAAGCCCTTGATCCTCGCGGCGCTGCTCCTCGCGGCGTTCCTCGTCAACCTCGACACCACCCTGGTGAACGTCGCGCTGCCCGCCCTGACGCGGGAGCTGCACGCCACCACGACCCAGCTGCAATGGGTCGTCGACGCCTACAACCTCGTCTTCGCCGCGCTGCTGCTGACCTTCGGCAGCCTGTCCGACCGGTTCGGCCGCAAGGGCATGCTGCTCGCGGGCCTGGCCGTCGTCGGGGCCGCCAGCCTCGCGGGCGGGTTCACGACCAGCGCGGCCCAGCTGATCGCGGCCAGGGCCGTCATGGGCCTCGGCGCGGCCATGACGTTCCCCGCGACGCTCTCGCTGCTCACCAACGTCTTCACCGGAGCGGCGGGAACGGGCCCGCGCGATCGGCCTGTGGGGCGCGGTCGCCGGCGTCGCCATCGCGATGGGCCCGATCGTCGGCGGCTGGCTGCTCGCCCACTTCAGCTGGGGCAGCGTCTTCGTCGCCATGGCCCCGGTCGCGGCGCTCGCCATGGCGGGCACGGCGGTCGCCGTTCCGGCGTCGAAGAGCCCGGAGGCGGCGCGCCCCGACGTTCCCGGCCTCGTGCTGTCGTCGGCGACGATGGCGCTGCTCGTCTTCACGATCATCGAGGCGCCCGGCCTACGGGTGGACCGCCGCCCGCAGCCTGGCGGGCTTCGCCGGTCTCGCGTCGCTGCTCGCGGCGTTCATCGCGGCCGAGCGGCGGGCCGCGCACCCGATGCTCGACCTGCGGATCTTCCGCGACCGGCGGTTCAGCGCGGCGAGCGCGGCGGTCACGGTGTCGTTCTTCACCCTGCTCGGCTTCATCTTCCTGATCACGCAGTACTTCCAGTTCGTCCGCGAGTACAGCGCCCTGTCGGCGGGCGTCCGGCTGCTCCCGGTCGCCCTGTCGGTGGCGGTCGGGTCGATCGTCGGGCACGCAGCTCGCCGTGCGGGCGGGCACCAAGCTCATCGTGACGACCGGGCTTGTCGCGATGGCCGCGTTCTACGGCTGGGTCGCGGCGACGACGAGTGCGTCGCTCAGCTACGGCGTCATCGCCGTGCAGATGGTGCTGTACGGGCTCGGCATGGGCCTGACCTCGGGGCCCGCCACCGAGTCGATCATGGGCGCCATCTCGCGGAGCAGGGCGGGCGTCGGCTCGGCGGTGAACGACGCCACCCGGCTCATCGGCGGCACGCTCGGCGTCGCCGTGATCGGCAGCGTCTACGCCTCCGTCTACGGCTCGCGGCTCACCGCCACCACCCCGGCCGGCGTGCCCGGCCAGGTCGCGGCGCTCGCGCACCAGTCGGTCGGCGCGGCCTACGCGGCGGCGGGCAGCGTCGCCGGCCTCGGCCATCCCGGTCCTCGGGCAGGCGCTGCGGCTCGCCGCCACCAACGCGTTCCTGCGCGGCCTCACCGTCGGCGCCCTGGTGGCCGGCGGCGTCGCGGCGGCGGGCGCGATCCTGGCGGTACTGTTCCTGCCCGCTCAGCCAGCCAAGCGCCGACGCCCGCAGCCCGCCGAGTCCGGTCCCGGCCAGCCGCTCGGAGCCAGCCGCGGCCAGCCTCGTCCGCCACGCCCCGACCCGGGTCATGTGAGGTGGCCGGAGTAAGCCGCAGTCGTTCGGGATGAAAGCCTTTGATTTTCCAGAACGAGTGCGGCTGACTCGCGTTCCGCGGCAGCGTCCCGACGCGGGCGGACGATCGACGCCGGGCGCGGCGCTTTGCCGTATCGGCAAGTTCTCTATGCCGATACCGCAAGCGCGGCTAGCGTGTGGCCATGACTAGCCAGCACACCCACGGCGCGCAGCGTCCATGAGCACGCCGCCTCATCCGGTTCTCCCGACGACACCATGACCGGCCTGCTTGAGCTGGACGGCGAGGTGCTGCACGACTACTGGTCGGCGGCGCTTGACTGGGTCAGCGGCGCGGCGGACGGCGCCGGCCAGCCGGCTGCTCGACCTCGGCGCGGGCACCGGCACCGGCGCGCTCGGCCTGGCCGAGCGCTTCCCGCAGGCCGAGGTCATCGCGGTGGACGTCGAGCCCGGCTCGCTCGCGCGGCTGCGGGACAAGGCGGTCGGCCGCGGCCTCGCGGGGCGGGTGCGGGCGGTGGAGGCCGACCTTGACGCCGGCTGGCCGGACCTCGGCCCGCTCGACCTGACCTGGGCGTCGATGTCGCTGCACCACCTGGCCGACCCGGGCCGGGTGCTCGGCGACGCGCTCGCCGCGACCCGCGCGGGTGGCCTGATCGCGGTCGCGGAGTTCGCCGAGCCGCTGCGCTTCCTGCCGTCCGACCTGGGCTTCGGCCGGCCTGGCTTCGAGGAACGGCTGGTCGAAACGCTCGGCCGCGCGCACGCCGAGGCGCTGCCGACCCTCGGCTCGGCCTGGGCGCCGCGCCTGGCCGATGCCGGCTGGGACGTGATCGACGAGCGCCGAGTTCCCGATCGACCTCGACCCGCCGGCGCACCCGCGCGCCGCCGAGTACGCCCGCGCCTGGTTCACCAGGCTCGCCGCAGGGGTTCACCGACCAGCTTGAGCCCGCCGACCAGGCGACGCTCACGGCGCTGCTCGCCGAGGACGGCCCCGGCGCGCTGTCGGACCGCGGCCGACCTGCACATCCGCGGCATCCGCACGGTCACCCTCGCCCGCCGCGCGGCGTGACCCGCAGCCGCGGCCGCGGCGCGTCAGGCGCGGCGACGCGGGCGCGGCCTGCCGGGCCGCGAGCCTGCCGGCTGCGGTGTGAGCTGGCTCTCTGGCACCGCCGGGGCGTTGACTTAGGTAAGGCTTACCTAATTTAATGAGGTCATGGACTTCGATGTGCTCCCCGGGCCCTCGCTGCCGGAACTCGCCCGCACCGCGCTCGCCCGCGCCGCGACCGCCACGGTCAGCATCGGCCGACCGTGCCCGGCGGCCCCGCCGCGGCCGGGCCGGTTCCCGTCCGGTCGACGCGGGACGGCAGCCCGCTCCTGCTGCCCGCCGCCGGGTCGCCGCTGGCCCGCTGGCTGGCCGCGAGCCCGGACCCGGTGCGGGTGTCGCTGCCCGCGGGGCCGCCGTTCTCCGCGCTGCGGCTCACCGGGACGGCCCGGCCGGTGACGGTCGGCGACGACGCCGGGATCGCCGCCTGCATGGTGGCCATCGGGTCCATCGAGTTCACCGGCGGCGGCCGGGCGCGGGTCCCGGTCGAGGAGTACCGGGCCGCGCGGCCGGACCCGCTGTGGCGGGTGGCGCCGGGCATCTTGCACCACCTGGAGCACGGCCACATGGGCGAGCTGGTCCGCTGCGTCCGCGCGCACGGGATGACCAGGGCCGACTGGGTCATCCCCCGCGGGCTCGACCGCTACGGCCTTGAGCTCCTCGTGCTCGCCACCGACGGGGTCGCGGCGGTCCGGCTGGCCTTCCCCGACGGGCCGGTCTCCTCGCCTCGACGACGTGCCCGTGTCCCTGCGCACCGCGCTGACCTGCCGCTGCCAGGCCGGCCCGGACCACGGGTACCGGCACGGGCACGGGGCGCGCGACTGGCGGGAGTAGGCCTCCCGTTTAATGGTCTGCGATGTGCGGGCACAGAGACGTGGCGCTCGAAGCTCTCCGGAGCTACGGCGTGGCGCCGCAGCGGGTCAGGCTGGCGGCCCAGTCGTTCAACAGCGTCTTCCGGGTCACTACCGCCTCGGCCGTCTACGCGCTCCGGGTGGGGTCGGCGCTGCGGATCCATCCCGAGGGCACGACTGCCGTCGAGGCGGCCTGGCACCGCAGGCTGCGCCAGCGGGGGCTGTACGTCCCCGGCGTACTGGCCAACGTCGACGGTGAGCTCGCGACGCTGGCGGCGGACGGCCAGCCGGATCGCGGGGCCCGGGTTTGCGTCATGTTCGACTGGGTGGCCGGGCGTTCCCTCCGCACCCGCCTGACCGGGCCGCAGTCGGCGGCGCTCGGCCGCCTGTCGGCCCGGCTGCACCGGGAAGCCGCGGGGTGGTCGCCGCCCGGTGCCGGGGACGTGCTCACGGCCGACCGTGTCCTGTACTGGCGGCTGCCGGAGCGATTGCCGGCGGCCGGGGCGCGGTTCGGGTTCGGGACCTTGTTCTCCGACGCCCTGGCCCGCGCCCAGTCGGCGCTGGACTCGCTCTGGCGGAGCCCGCCGCATCCGCCGCACCTGGTACACGGGGACCTGACCCCGGCGAACGTGATCGTGTCGCCGCAGCACGGCCTGGTGCCTATCGACTTCCAGGACACCGTGCGCGGCTTCGAGGTGCAGGACCTGGCGATCACCGTCGCCGCCCTGCGGCGCCGACCGGACGGCGGCCGGCTCGCCGGGGCGTTCCGCAGCGGGTACAGCGGATGCCGGCCGTGGCCAGACGTCTCCCCGGCCCTGTTCGAGTCGCTGGTCGTCGCCCGGGCCCTGCACCAGCTGAACCTCACGCTGAATATCGCGGACGTCGACGGGCTGGAAGGCTACGTGGCCGGCCACGCCGAGCGGGTCCGCGCCTGGATGCGGCCGGGGAGCGGCCAGCGCGCGTCCTGGGACTAGCCAGGGCCGGCACCCGGCCGCGGCTCGCCCTTGCGGACGGCGAAGACAAGCTTGCCGCCGCCCGGTCCGCCCTGCTCACCGTTCAGGCTGCGGCCGGCGGGGGCGAACCCGCACTTCTGGGCGACCCGGACCGAGGCGAGATTGCCCGGGTCGATTTCGAGCAGGAGCTCGCTAAGCCCGAGGTCAGCGAAGGCCCAGTCCACCGCCAGCCGCACGGCGCGGGGCGCCACGCCCTTGCCCCGGTGCCCGGGAAAGACCGGTAGGCGATCGTCGCCACCTGGTCATCGCGGAACTGCACGTTGATCAGGCCGACCGGCTGGCCGCTATCCCCGTCCGCGATCACGAGCGGAGCCGAGCGCCCGCCGCGGAAGGCTGCTGCCACCCGCGCCATGCTCGCGGCCCTCGCCTCGTCATCCACCGGCGGGTCGGTCGAGCCAGCGCCGCGTCTCGGGGTCGAAGCTCGCGGCGGCGATCGCGTCCAGGTCGGAAACGCGCCGGTACCTGAGGCAGACCGTGCCGTCGGTCGGGGGACAGCCGGAGGCTCGATTGCCCGCATGCCCTCATTATCCGCTTGCCGGCCTCGCCCCGGACGGATCGCCCAGGGGCCGCGCAGCGCCCTGGAGGCGTTCGCCCCGCCCAGGACATACGCCCCGCCAGCGTTCGTGACAGGCCAGAACGGCCGCGACCTGATCCCGCTCACCACCGGGGAGGCCCGCCGCCTGTTCAACCTGGGCACAAGCGTCATCCGGCCGCGGGCATTCCACGAGCAGTGGGCAGAATGCAGACGCTACCCCTGGCGGCCGCCCGTCAATCCCGTTACGTAAGAGGATGCCGGGACGCGCGGGGGCCGTGCGGCCGCCGGGCGCGGGCCGCCGGCGCCCGGCCCATGCGAGATTCCGGGCATTGCTGCAGTTGCGTCATAGCGCACCGGATCCTTCGCGATGCCCGCAACTTACGCGATAACCGCCGGGCGGCGGGTGATCTCCGAGGCGTTCTACGGGAACGGCATGATCATTGCCGGTACCGGAGGGATTCGGCAGTGGCTTGGCAGTACTGGCTATGGCGTCGCCTGTGTCGAGTATGCCGGGTTCGGCGTCAGTTCCGGGTCACCTTCGGAACATGGCTGCTACCGCTCAGCGGACGCGGCTATCGCATACCTGGAGCGGCAGGCGCTGACAACCCCTGACCAGGTTGCGCTTGTCGGCTGGTCCCTGGGAAGCGCGGTGGCAATGGACCTTGCCAGTCGCCGCGATGTAAGGGCGCAAGTCCTGCTCAGCCCGTTGACTAGCCTGTTCGCTACTGCGCTTGACCTGGTTCACCTCGGCAAGATCAAATTCACGATTGGGCCATTCGACGCTCTTTCCAAGGCCAGGAGCGTCCACTGCCCGACTCTGATCGTGACCGGGTCGAGGACGCCTTACCCGGCCTTGGATGGCAAGCGAGTTGACGAGAGCCATGGGAAGCCAGCTCAGCAGGTCACTCTTTCCGGCGTCGGCCGCAACGACATGCTCAACTCAGGCGGCACGCTGTGGAATGTCGTGAATGACTTCCTGAAGTCCTCGGCGGGGAGTGGGCCGTGACGTCGGGAATCGCGTAGAGGCGGCGGCGAGCCGGGGCCCCGCGCCAAAAGCCGTCGGGGCCCGCTCCCGCTGTGAGCGGGCGAAGGCATAGGGTTGACCGCGAACCAGAAGCCCAGTCCCCGCCACCGGGAGGCGCGGAATGTACTTGGATCTGTGCGGTCGGCGTGTTTCGTTCCAGGAGATGGGGTCTTCGTCTTTCGCGGAGTTCCTGTCGTCGTGTGCGCCGCAACTGCTTCCTGGCGGGTCGTTGCGGGATCTCCCGGCAGGGACCGACACGGCAGGCATGCTCGCGCATGCGACCACGATCGTGGCCGTAGCGTGCGAAGACGGCGTGGTACTGGCCAGCGACCGGCGCGCTACCGCGGGAAACATGATTTCCAAACGGGACGTGGAAAAGGTATTCCGCTGCGACGAGTTCTCCGCGGTAGGTATCGCCGGAGTCCTGGCGCTTGGCCTTGAGTTCGCCAAGCTCTTCCAGATTGAGCTGGAGCACTACGAGAAGGTGGAGGGCCGGACCTTGTCGCTCGAGGGCAAGGCCCACCGGCTGGCGACCATGATCCGGGGCAACCTCGACCTAGCCATGCAAGGGCTGGTGCTGGTCCCGCTGCTAGCCGGCTACGACCTGGGCAGCGGCGCCGGACGCATCTTCAGTTACGACCCGGCGGGCGGCCCGTCGGAAGAGCACCGGTTCCACTCGATCGGATCGGGCTCGGTGTTCGCCACGGGAGCGCTGAAGAAGCTCTACGTCGACGGCATGCCCGTCAGTGACGCGGTGCTCTGCTGCCTGCAGGCCCTGTACGACGCGGCCGACGACGACTCGGCGACGGGCGGGCCCGATACAGCGCGGCGTATCTTCCCGGTCGTGACCACGATCACCGCCGACGGGTTCACGCGGCTGCCCGAGCCGGAGGTGGCTGAGGCCGCGCAGCGGGTCGTCGCGGGCCGGATGGGTTCTCCCGACGGCCCGGTCGCCTCGTTGCGCGCCTGACAAACGCCGACGGACACGGCCTGTACACGGGCAAGCGCCGGCGATTGCGCGGCGCCCTGGGGTCACGGCCCGGGCCTGGCCTGCCGCAGCTCTTAGGCGGCAGGCCAGATGCGCAGTTACGCGGCGAGGCGCAGCGCGCGGGGCAGCCGCCGGGCCGAGTCGGCCGGTGCCCGGCGCGCATCGCGGGCTTGCCGGACCATGTGCTCCTGCCTTGCCCAGGCGAGCATGTTGGCCCGCCTTTCGGGTGCGAGCTGGCAGCCGATGTACGGGTGCATAGGCACCATCTTCTTGCCTTCCTTCTCAGGTTTCACCTGCTCAGCGCCGGCCGCCGATCGAGCCGCATGGCACTGCTATTCGCCATGCGGCTTTGGACGGCAGCGGCAATGGCCGCGCTTTTAGTCGCGCTGCGATAGTGAGCGTCAAAGGAGTGCGGCTGTCCGGGGAAGAGGGCGGCACCGAGCGAACATAAATGATTCTCGCTCCGCCGGTAAAACAACTAATCCTGCCTGACAATTCCAGGGCGGAAACTGACCGAGCGGCCCCGTGAGTGCCTGCGCGCAAGGTCTGAGAATGGCTTCAGCGGCCCGGTCCCCATTTCCGCAAGATGGTGGATCGTTGAGAGTGCCCAGGTGCTCCCAACGATCCACCATGAGGGGGTCACGGCGCCGGAGTGCACGCTTGCCGCTGCTCGCGATTGCCCCGGCACGGCCGCCACCGGTGCCCGCGCGGCGGCCAGGCTCAGGCGCCGGTCGAGCCGTCGATCGCCTCGCGGAGCAGGTCGGCGTGACCGTTGTGGCGCGCGTACTCCTCCACGAGGTGCTGCCACATCCACCGCACCGAGACGGCCTGCTCACTGAAGGTGAACGTGTCGTCCAGGTCCGCGCCCTCCAGCGCGGCATCGACGGCCCGGCACTCGGCCCGGTACCGCTCGTAGTCCTCCTCGGCGCCGGCCGGGCCCGCCGCTTCGAAGTCCGTGTCCGGGGCATCGGGGCGGTAGTACAGGTCGGGTACCTGCTCGCCGCGGCAGAACTGCCTCACCCACCCGCGCTCGGTGTCGCTCATGTGCCGGACCAGGCCGAGCAGGGAGAGACTCGACGGCGGCACGGCCCGCTGAGCCAGCCGTGCGGCATCGAGCCCCGCGCACTTGCGCAGCAGGGTGGCCCGGTGCCAGTCCAGCCAGTCGCGGAGCATTTCCCGCTCGGGCTCGTTGCGGCGCGCCGGGTAATCCTCCGAACGCTCCACGTCGGGTGCGATCCAGGTCACGGCGGCAGCCTATGCCCGGGCTCGCCGCGGGCGCCAGCCAAATCGAACGCGGGCCTCGCCGCCCAGGCAGCCGGCCCGGTTACCGGCCCTCCTGCGCCGGCTCGGCGGCAAGGCCGCTGTCGGCCATGACCCGGCGCACGATCTCGTCCTGCGTCATCGCGGCGGGAATGACCTGCTCGGTACCGCCCGGCAGCAGGTCAAGCCCGCGGTACCAGGCCTTCATCTCCGCGGCGCCGTACTTCGATGCCTGGGGTTTCCCCGCGTGCCGTCGCAGGCTCTCATCGAACGGCACGTCGAAGTAGTAGCAGCAGGCCCGGCCCCGGTGATCATCGATGAGCGCCATGAGCATTTCCGCGTAGTGGTCGGCGCGGAGAATGCCCTCGACGATGACGTTGAAGCCATGACTGAGCGCGTACCGCGTCACGAGGCCGACCAGGCCGATGTTCGCCCCTGCGGGCACGTCGCGCTCGCGCAGCACGTCGCGGCGCAGGTTGTCCTGCCCGACAACCGCGAGGTCCCTCCGGCCATGGCGCCGGCGGATCTCCGCTGCGGCCGACGATTTACCGGACGCCGAGTTTCCCCGCAAGATGATCAACCGCGTCTCGCCCGAGCCAGTCCCCGTCACGCGTGCAAAGCTAGCGCTCTTCCGCACTGTCAGCGCCGTCGGTATCGCGGACGCGGTGATTGCGTCCAAGTGTGGCTCTTGCGATGAGCATTGCGGGGCACTGGGGCGCGGCGGCGGCTCCAGTCTTGCTTCGTGGAATTGGCTACGTCCACAAGGTGGCGACTGGCGCGGCGACGATGCGGTCACTGATAGGGAAGACGTGCGGGCCGGTATGCAAGACGATTCCGGCGGCGAAGGCGTCGCCGGTCTCGTCGCGGAGCCAGGCCAGGTGGCGCGCGTCGGACGCGGTGACGGTGGCGGAGGCCATGACCTCGATGGCGATCAGCTGCCCGCCCGCGGTCTCGATGAGCAGGTCTACTTCCCGGCGTCCCTGCTCATCGCGCAGGTGGTACAGCCGCGGGTCGTTGCCGCTGGCAGCGAGTTCGGCGCGCAGCTGGGCAGCGACGAAGGTGTCCAGGAGGCGGCCGAGCATA
The DNA here is from genome assembly GCA_963735315.1 of uncultured Actinomycetota bacterium. Lineage (GTDB taxonomy): Bacteria > Actinomycetota > Actinomycetes > Streptosporangiales > Streptosporangiaceae > Trebonia. Next base: position 66,273 of record CAVTKQ010000030.1, on the reverse strand, counting down.
TCGGGGCCGTACAAGATGGCGTCCCGGCCGAGCCCGAGAACGGCCGCGACAAGCGCCGGATCGAGCAGGTAGCGCTTAGGTGCCTTGACTAGCCGCTTGATCCGGTTGGAGAACCATGCGGGGACCAGGTCCAGGACGAACATCCGCTGGAACAGCCCCTGGTAGGCCTGCGCGGTCTTGGCGTTGATCCCGGCAGCGGTCCACAGCGCTGACTCGGCCGCGATGCCGGCGGTATTGACCGCCAGGACCGACAGGTACCTGCGCAGCAGCTCGGGGTCGCGGCGGGGCGCCACTGCGGGCACGTCGCGGGTGATCATCTGCTCGACGTACCCGGCGAACCACCGCCGCCGCGCGGTCGCCGGTATCCGCAACGACGGCTCGGGGAAGCTCCCCGCGAGCATCAGGTCCAGGTAGTCACGGACACTGAGCGGGTCATCCGGTGCCCTCATTCCGCCGGGGCCGCCCCCGATGACCCGGTCGATGAACGGGGGCATGCTGGCGCGGCCTGCATGAGAGGGCAAGCATCAGTTTTGCATCGTGATCTGAGTTGCATCTTCGACGGGTTCGAGAGCGCGGGCGTGCTGCGTCTTGGGCGGCGTGATGGCGAGCGAGCTGAGCGCGGCCAGTAGCGCGAAGCCGGCGCAGACGGCGAGCGCGGGCCTGAAGCCGTCGGTGACGCCTGCGGGCGTGCTGAGGTGTCCGTGGGCGGAGAACACGGCGCTGGCGACGGCGATCGCGAAGACCGCTCCGAAGCGCTGCATCATGTAGTTGATTCCCGATGCCTTGCCCAGCTCGCTCGGGGCGACAGCATTCAGCACGGCGGTGGGCACGGTTGGCAGCGCCATCGAGATTCCGACGCCCGCGATCAGCAGGGCGATGTCCAGCTCGACCCAGCTCGTCGAAAGCGAGCCTCTGACAGCGACCCAGACAAACCCGGCGGCCTGCAAGAAGAGCCCGGTCGCCATGACCGGGCGGCGGCCGATGCGGTCGGAGACGGCGCCCGCGATCGGTGAGATCACCATCGGCGTGGCGAAGAAGGGGAGCAGGCACACGCCAGCCGAGACCGGCGAGTAGCCGCGAGCGAGCTGGAATTCCTCGGTGACGAGAAAGCCGGCGGCGAAGATCGCGCCTGTCATGAAGAAGGTCGTGGCGTTGCCCACCGCGAAGACACGGTTGCGGAACAGCCGCAGCGGCACCATCGGCTCGCTGACGCGCTGTTCCCAGACGGCGAAGGCGACCAGCAGGACAGTGGCGGAAACCAGGCAGCTGACGATCTCGGCGCTCGTCCAGCCCGACTGGTTCGCGCGGACCAGGGCCCAGACCAGGGCGACGACGCCGCCGGTAACCAGCGTGACGCCAGCCAGGTCGAACCGTCCCGTGGCGCCGTAGCTTTCTGGCAGCAGGCGCATCGCGAGTGACAGGGCAACGGCTCCGATCGGCACGTTGATCCAGAAGATCCAGTGCCAGTCGAGTCCCTGGGTGACCGCGCCGCCGATGATCGGCCCCATAGCGACGGCCAGGCCGGCGAGTCCACCGTAGACTCCGACGATCATCCCTCGTCGTTCTGCGGGGAAAGCCGTGGTCAGGACGGTGAGGCTGAGCGGGAGGACGATCGCCCCGGCCAAGCCCTGCACGGTGCGGGCGGCGATCAGCGCGGGGGCGTTCGGGGCGACCGCGCAGACCGCCGAGGCAACCGTGAACAAGGCGAGGCCGATGTTGAAGACCCGGGCGCGCCCGAATCGGTCGCCGGCGGCGGCCGCGGTGATGATGCCGGCGGCGAAGGCGATGTTGTACGCGGTGAGCGTCCACTGGAGCGATGCCAGGCCGACGTGAAGGTCTTCCTGCATCCGGGGTAGAGCCGTGATGACTACAACTGAGTCGAGAACGACCATGAAGTAGGCGGTTGAGGTCAAAGCGAGGACCCAGCCAAGATGCGGCCGGGCGGCACGCGCGGTCTGTGAATTGTTGACTGCCATTCGCGTCCCTCCTAAATGGGGTTCAGCGATGTAGACACCGGCCAGCAACCGGAGTTGGCGGTGGCCGACACCGCCCAGTTTCCGGTCAGGGCGGTGTCAGTACAGGTAGGAGTCGTGGCAGAAAACAGCGCGGCGAGTCGGTGAGAGGGTGGTTTGGTGAGCACGGACCTGATAGACCGGGCCCGGGTCGGCGACGAGCAAGCGTTCGGCGAACTCGTCGGTCCCTTCCGGCGCGAGTTGCAGGTGCACTGCTACCGGATCCTCGGTTCGGCCTTCGACGCGGAGGACGCGCTTCAGGAGACCCTTATCGCTGCCTGGCAGGGCCTGGCCGGGTTCGAGGGCCGCTCTTCGTTGCGTGTCTGGCTGTTCCAGATCGCGACCCGGCGCTGCCTGAACGCGCTGCGCTCGGCGAGCAGGCGACCGGCGATGGACTGGCCGCCGCCCGGGGTTGAGCCGCCGGAGCCTACCCGGCTCGGCGAGGTGGCCTGGCTGGAGCCCTACCCCGACGTCCTGCTCGAAGGGCTCCCCGACGCCGCGGCCGGCCCAGAGGCGCGGTACGAAGCCAGGGAAGCGATCTCGGTGGCCTTCGTCACGGCCCTGCAGCTGCTGCCGCCGCGGCAGCGCGCCGTGCTGATCTTGCGGGATGTGCTGGGGTTCCGGGCGAGCGAGGCCGCAGGCATGCTGGACTGCACCGAGGAGTCGGTGACCAGTGCCCTCAAGCGCGCCAGGAGCGCCCTGCGGTACCGGCGCGAACGGTCGGCCGACCGTGAACCCCCGCCGCCCGGTTCTGCGTGCGAGCGGGCACTCGTCCAGCGATTCACCCAGGCCTACGAAGCGGGCGACGTGCATGAGGTCGTCGCCTTGCTCACCGAGGACGCCTGGCTGATCATGCCGCCCGTGCCGGCGCGGTTCCAGGGCCGTGCGCTGGCTGCCCGGTTCTGGGCCGCGACCGCGTTCCGGCCTGGACGCTCCGCCCGTCTTGTACCGACCCGGGCCAACGGCCAGCCCGCGTTTGGCCTCTACATCCGCGACCCGCAAGCTCCCGTCGCCCACGCCAACGGGATACTCGTGCTCACCCTCGCGGGCGGCCAGATCAGCGCCGTGACTGGGTTTCCCGACAACAGTGCGCTGCGCATTTTCGGGCTCCCGAGAACGCTTCCCGACTGAAGCCAGCCGCAGCCTGACTCAGTCAGCGCGGAACCGGTTGTTTCAACGCTTCAGCTGCTAAACTAGAGCCATGACGATGATCGCAGCGTGGCCGGTGGTGGTTCGGGACCGGATCGTGCACGCGTTCAAGCCGGGTGGATCCTCGGCCGCAGAGGCCCCGTTTCGGACGCTGCGGCGGCACGAGTGGGTCAGCCAGGGCGTGCGCGTTACCCTTTTCGCCGATCGCGGTCTCGCAGGCCAGATGACATTCTTTAGTTCCCTCAACGTCATGGCCGCACGGCTGGCCCGCCGCGGTAACGCGCCTGCCGCCACGCGCGTGGCCCGCGCAGCGGCGGACCTGGAAGCGGGCCCGGAGTTCGCCGTCCTGCGCGGCCTGCTGTCGAAACTGCCGGACCGCGAGGCAGAGCAGGTGGTCGGCGGAATGTTCCCCGAGGACGGCCCTGCCGCGCTGGCAGAAGCGCTTCGTGCTGTCGCGAGCCGCACCGAGCAGGTACGCGCTAACGACATTCTCCTGTCGTCTCCGGCCGAGGTGATTTTCGCGGCCGCATCGCCGAGGTAAGCGATCGGTTCGTACTGCTAGTCCAGGTGCAAGGGGACGGCAACGATGGTCCCGCTGTGGATGGCAGGGGCGGCACGGCGTGACCGGGTAGGGGACTTCCTCGCACTAGTGTCCGACAAGCTTGACGGCGTGAGCGCGGTCGTTGAGGCCGTTCCTGCCATCGACATCGATGACGCTCCCGAGGCGGACGGGTTCAGCCCGTTCGGGCGCGGCGACGCACGGGCGCGGAGCATCACAGCGGACGATGTACGCCTTCTGGCCGGAGAACCGCAGTCACTGCGGATCCTCGTCCCGGTGACGATCGACGGATGACCGGGGCGGGATGGCATATCCGCCCGGAAGCCCGGGCGACCGCGAGTTGCTCTCATCATTCGCCTGCGCCGACCAGGCGGTCCGGTGGCAGGCCGAGGTCGAGCAGTTCATCCAGGCACAGCTAACCGACTGGGCGTTCGACCCGCACGCCGGTGCCGGGGATCCGCGGCTGTTGCTCGCCTTCACCACGGCAGGGGACCTCTTCGGCGTTGCCGCGCACGAGCGGGTCATCCTCCGGGCAGGCGATACCAGCTTCCCTGCGACGAAGCTGGAGGTCGTGGGACTAGCACTGAAGTGGCAAGGGCGTTCCTTCCCCACCGGGGAACGCGCCAGCGACGTCCTCATGTCAGCCGTGATGACCGACGTGAGTTCCCGCGTGCCGCCCCGCGACGCCCGGGTATACGCCATCGTGCACGAAGACAATCACCGCAGCCTGGCCGTCTGCCGCAGGCATGGGCTCACTGAGGAGATGAGCCGCCCTCACGCTACATATCGAAGGATCGTCACGCCCCACAAGGAACGATAGGCAGCGGCCCCGGGTGACTCAGGTTCGCCTGCGGCCACGCGGACGGGTGGCCCGGACTAAGCGGGCGCGGGGCAGGAGCGCGCAGGCCAGCTTGAGGGCGTCATGGAACCGCTTGCCCTCGGTACGCCCAAAGGACAACTTCCAATAGACCCGGGCGCAGGCATGGCGTCGTCAGGCACGGCAGCGTTGCGGAGGCGGCGACTGCTCCGCGTGCAGGGCGGGAACGGACGGGCTGCCTCATCCGCCCTTGGCCGAGGGTGAATGAGCCGGTCCGCTGGCCAGCTGGCGAGATAACGGCGACGATCGGTGGGTGCGGCGCGACAGGTCCACGGAGCGCCATGGAGAGAAAGTGCAGTCACCTGATGACAGACAGCCCCCTGGCAGACGGCCCCGTGACTACCAGCAAGGTCGAAGGCAGCACGGTGCCCGGGTTCGAGCCGGTCGCCGAGGAGTTCGGGCGGCTGCTCGCCGAGGAACGCGACGCCCGCGGCCAGTTCTGCGGCTACCTGCGCGGGCAGCGGGTGGTGGACCTGTGGGGCGGCGGCGACGTCGCGGCCGATGACCTCCAGGGTGTCTTCTCAAGCACCAAGGGAGTCTCCGGCGTCTGCATCGCGCTGCTTGTCCAGCAGGGCGATCCTCGACCTGGACACCCGGGTCAGCCGTTACTGGCCCGAGTTCGCCGGCGGCGGCAAGGGCGACGTCACCGTGCGCGTCGCGCTGTCGCACCAGGCGGGCATCCCCGGGGTGGAGCCGCAGCTCGCGCTGGAAGAGGTCATCGACCATGACGTGGTGGCGGCGCGGCTCGCGGCGCAGGTCCCGCACTGGCGGCCGGGCAAGGCCCACGGGTATCACGGGCTGACGATCGGCACCATCATGGACGAGCTCGTCCGGCGCGTCGTCGGCGTCCCGATCGCCGAGTTCTTCCGCAAGGAGGTGGGCGACCCGCGCGGAATCGACTTCTACATCCGCACCCCCGAGGACGTTGACCCCCGGGTGCGCATGCTCGCTCCGCTCAGCCCCACGCCAGAGCAGCAAGAGCAGGCGGGCGCCCCGGCCCCGCCGGACAGCCTCACCGGCATGGCGTTCAACGCCGCCGTGTTCGCCTGGGACGAGCCGATGCCGAACATCCGCGCCGTCCGCGCCTCCGGCCAGGCCGCCGCCGCCGGGGTCGGGTCGGCCCGCGGCCTGGCCCGGCTGTACGCGATGTGCATCAGCGAGGTCGACGGGTTCCCCCGGCTGCTGAGCGACGCCACGATCGCGCGGGTCACGCAGATCCAGGCGAGCGGCGAGGACCTCGTGCTGCGGGTCCCGACCCGCTTCGGCATCGTGTTCCAGAGGCCCGACGACCGGGTCGCCTACGGCAGCCACCAGGCGTTCGGGCACGACGGGGCGGGCGGCTCCATCGGCATCGCGGACCCGTGGCACGGCATCTCCTACGCCTGGATCCCCCGGCGGATGTCGTTCCCCGGCGGCGCCGACAGCCGCGGCCTCGGCCTGGCCGCGGTCCTGCGCGAGTGCGCGGCGGGCCGGTAAGAGGGTCAGCCGCGGAGCCTGGCGATCTCGGCCCGGGCGGCGGCGACCAGCTCGTCGTTGGTGCTGGCGTGGCCGCCCAGGCCCCACCCGCCGGGCACGGCCTCGGTCAGCAGGACCCAGGTCCGGTCGGCGAGCGAGGCGTCCCCGGCCGCCTGGGCGACGATCGCGGTGAACCGCTCGACGACGGCGAGCTGCTTGCCGCGGTCGAGCGCCCCCGCGTTCGTCAGCACCTGGACCCGGACGTAGTCGCCCGCGCCGTCGACGTTCGAGATGGCGCCGCCGGGCAGCTCGTGGACGAAGGCCGCCGTGTTGGAGCGGAACATGGGGATGTCCGGGACCTGCTCGATCTCCATCAGCGTGGCCGCGAGCGTCTGCGCCAGGCCGTGCTTGTCGGTGAAGGTACCGGGGGCACTGTAGACGTCGATCATCGGCATGGCTGCTGCTCCGCATCTGCGATCAGGCGTTATGACGATCGTCATATTCTTATGACGGTCATCATATAGAGTGCGGGCGGGGCGTTGGCAAGAACTCAGCGGAAGGAACCGAGGCAGCGGCCATGACCGGCGAGGCACCCGAGGCGATGATCGCGAGCGCCGTGAAGCTGCTCGCCAAGCACGGCTTCCAGGCCACCACGTTCTCCTCGGTGCTCAAGGACTCCGGGGCGCCGCGCGGGTCGATCTACTACCACTTCCCCGAGGGCAAGGACCAGCTCATCGCCGCCGCGGTCGACCTCGCGGGCGACCGGGCGCTGGCGTTCACCGACTCCTTCCGCGGCCTGCCCGCGACCGAGGTCGTCGACGCGTTCGCCGGCCTGTGGCGGGCCGTGCTCGTCCGGTCGGAGTTCAGCGCGGGCTGCGCCGTGCTCGCCGTCACCGTGAGCGCGGACGTTCCCGGGCTCGTCGACCGGGCCGCCGCGATCTTCAGGTCCTGGCGCGAGCGCCTCGGCCAGGCCCTGGAGGAGGCCGGGATCGGGGCCGCCAGCGCCCGGGCGCTGGCGCTGACGATCATCGCCTCCTGCGAGGGCGCCACGGTCCTGTGCCGGGCGGAGCGCTCCCTTGAGCCGCTCGACGTCGTGGCGGCCCACCTGCGCGACCTCGTCGCCGCCAGCGCACGGGCGGGTTAGCCGCGCGAGCGGGCGGCCGGGGCGGGCGCCGGCGCGGCGGCGCCGGCGGGGCGGCGCCTTGGTCGACTGGCGGACGATCAGCTCGGGCTCGAAGATCACCTGCTGGTGCTGGTGGGCGTCGCCGGCGGCGGCCTCCTCAAGCAGCATCCTGGCCGCGGTGCGGCCGAGTTGCTGGCGCGGCTGGCGCACCGAGGTGAGCGGCACGGCGGCGGCCGCCGCGAAGTCGATGTCGTCGTAGCCGACGATCGAGATGTCTTCCGGCACCCGGATCCGGTGCCTGGTCATCTCCTGCAGCACGCCGAGGGCGATCAGGTCGTTGGTGCAGAAGACCGCCGTGGGCCGGTCCGCCGCCGCCATGGCCGCGATCTCCGCGCCCGCCTTCTGCCCGGCGGCCACGTTGAGCGCGCCGACGTCGATGGTGTGCAGCTCATCGGCCGTGCGCCCGGCCCGCTCGAAGGCGCGCTGCGCGCCCTCGTAGCGGTCGGCCACCTGGCGGATGGAGCGCGGGCCGCTGGTGTAGGCGATGTGCTGGTGGCCGGCGGCCAGCAGGTGGGAGACCGCGAGGTCGCCGCCGAGCACGTCGTCGACCGCGACCGAGCACTGGCCGCGGGACGGGGACCGGCTGTCGACGAGCACGACCGGGGTGCCGCGCCGCTGCAGCCGGGCCGAGCCGCGAGCCCGCGCCGACCACCGGCGTGATCAGCACGCCCTGCACCCGGTGCTCTTCCAGCAGCTCCAGGTAGCGCTTCTCCTTGCGCTCCTGGTCGTCGCTGTTGCACAGGATGACCGCCAGGCCCGCCTTGTTCGCCTCGTCTTCCACGCCGCGCGCCAGGTCGGTGAAGAACGGGTTGGCCACGTCGAGCACGACCAGGCCGATCGTCCGGCTGCGGCCGGCCCGCAGCTGGCGCGCGGACTCGTTCCGCACGAAGCCGAGCTCCCTGATCGAGGCGTTCACCCGGTCGCGCGTCGGCCGGGCCACGATGTCCGGCCGGTTGAGCACGTTGGAGACCGTGGCGACGGAGACGCCGGCGTGGGCGGCGACCTCCCTGATGCTGACCGGCACGCTTACCCGCTTCTCCGTGGACAGGGCGACCGAGTCTTCTTCATCCTGATGAACCTCCCAGCAGGACCGTAGGACGACAGGCAGGATGAAAAGGGCTCGCTTATGAAACGATACATCCTGTGCTACCTGGTGGCTTCCGGGTCCGGCCCCGAGAACTCGTGCCGTCCCGGCCCGACTTCGAACACGGCCTCGCTGACGCCGCGCTGCCCGGGGTATTCCGCGACGCATCCCGGGCCGCCGCCGGACGCGTCGCGCACCAGGCCGGCCTCCGCGCTGGGCACGTGCACGCTGGCCAGCGCGTTCGGCGGGACCTCCACCCGGTAGCGGAACTGGCCGCCGGCCCGCTCCCAGCCCGCCAGGACCGGGCCGCGCGCTGAGCGGTAGCCGCCGCTCGCCCGGCGCAGCGGTTCCGCCGGGTGCGGGCGCAGCAGCAGGCGGCCGAAGCCGGCCGTCCCCGGCGCCTGGTCGATCCCGAGGACGAACCGGTACAGCCACTCGCCGACCGAGCCGAGCGAGTAGTGGTTGAACGAGTTCATCCACGCGGACTGGAAGCCGCCTTCCTCCGACCAGCCGTCCCAGCGTTCCCAGATCGTGGTCGCGCCCCGGTCGATCATGTACCGCCAGGAGGGGAACGAGCGCTGCGCGAGCAGCCGGTAGGCGACGTCGGTGCGGCCGGCCGCGCTGAGCACCGGCAGCAGGTAGCCGACGCCGACGAACCCGGTGGTCAGGTGCCAGTCCGCGGCGCGGATCGCCGCGACCAGGTGGCCGGCGGCGGCGGCGCGCAGGTGGTCGGGCACCGAGCTCCATGTGCAGGCCGAGGACGTAGGCGGTCTGGGTGCCCGAGGCCAGCTGGCCGTCGTCGCTGACGAACGCGTCCGCGAAGGCCGAGCCGATCTTCGCCCGCAGCTCCCGGTACCCCGCGGCCTCGCTCGCGGCGCCCGGTCGCGTCCGCGAGCTCGGCCATCAGGGCGGCGTCGTAGGCCCAGTAGGCGGTGGCGAGCAGCTCGCGGGGCGTGTCGTCGCTGACCGGGGCGAGCCAGTCGTTGTAGCTGTGCCCCAGGTCCCGCGTCCGCAGGTACCCGGAGTTGCCGCGCGCCACGAAGTCCATCCAGGCGGTCATGGCGCCGAAGTGCCGCTCCGCGACGCCGCGGTCGCCGTACATCTTCCACATCGTCCAGGGGACGATCACGCCCGCGTCGCCCCAGGCCGGCGCGCCGGCGCCGGGAAAGTTGAGCCGCGGCGCGATGTCGGGGAAGGCGCCCGACGGCAGCTGGGCGTCGGCCACGTCGTCGAGCCACTTGGCGAAGAAGGCGGCGACGTCGCGGTTGTAGCAGGCGGTGCGGGCGAAGATCTGGGCGTCGCCGAGCCAGCCGAGGCGCTCGTCCCGCTGCGGGCAGTCGGTGGGCACGCTGATGAAGTTGCCGCGCTGGCCCCAGTCGATGTTGCTGAACAGCTGGTCGAGCCACGCCTGGTCGGACTCCCACGACCCGGTCGGCGGGGATGTCCGGAGTGCACGACCCGGGCCACGATGTCGCCGGGCCCCGGCTCGCCCGGGTAGCCGGACACTTCCGCGTACCGGAAGCCGTGCACCGTGAACCGCGGCTCAAGCACCGCGGGCCCGCCCGCCAGCACGTACTCGTCGGCCTGCCGCGCGGTGCGCAGGTTGTCGGTGTAGAGCCGGCCGTCGGCGCCGAGCACCTCCGCGTGCCTGACCCCGACGGTCGTGCCGGCCGGCCCGCTGGCCCTGATGCTGAGCCAGCCGGTCAGGTTCTGCCCGAAGTCGATGACGCGGGTGCCGTCCGCGGCGCGGGTGACGGTCACCGGGGCGACCTGCTGCGTGACCCGGACGGGCACGCCGGGGTCGGCGGCCAGGACCCTGCGCGTCGCGCGGGCGCTGCCGGACCTCGCGCCAGCCGCCCGCGCCCTGCCCGCCGGGCGCCGGCCGTCGTCGGGCCCTGCCGCGTCGAAGCCGGGCGAGTCCCAGCCGTGCGGCTCGAGCCGCAGGTCGTGCCGCTCCCCCATCAGCAGGTCGGCGTGCCTGACCGCCGCGAACCGCCCCTGCCACCGGCCGTCGCTCACCACCCGCGCGGTCGTGCCGTCTTCGAAGGTGACGTCAAGCTGGGCGAGCAGTTCCGGTGCCGGGCCGTAGTGCGCCCCGGCGCGCTTGGCGTCGAACCCGACGAACCCCGCGTACCAGCCGTCGCCGAGGATCGCGCCGAGCACGTTCTCCCCGTCCCGCAGCAGCCCGGTCACGTCGTAGGTCTGGTACAGCACCCGCTGCCCGTAGTCGGTCCAGCCGGGGGTGAGGAACGCGTCGCCGACCCGCTGCCCGTTGAGCCGCGCCTCGTACAGCCCGAGCGCGGTGACGTGCAGCCGGGCCGAGGCGGCCGGCCCGGCCAGGGTGAACGAGTGCCGCAGGTAGGGGGCGGGCCGCAGCGCGTTGGCGACCGCGTCGGGCCGGCCCGGCTGCGACGGCGGGGTGAAGTTCTCCCGCAGGGCCCCGAGCCCGATCCAGGACGCCGCCCAGTCCGCCTGGGCCAGCTCCGTCTCGAACGACGCCGGGTCGCTCCACTCCGTCGCGGTCCCGGCGGGGTCCCAGACCCGGACCCGCCACTCGTACCGCGGCCCGGGGTGAGCGGCGGCCCGCCGTAGGGCGACGTCGGCGGACTCTCCCGAGGGCGTCTGGCCGCTGTCCCAGAGCGGGGTGGCGCCAGGGAGCCAGCCGCACCCGTTCTGGATGACCTGAATCTGGTATGCCCGCTGCAGGCCGCTGCCCGGTGAGCAGCCAGCCGAACCGGACGCGGTCCGGTGCGATCGCGAGCGGGTTGTCGAGGTGCGCGCACGCAGGTCACGGGCAGGCCGACGCAGGCCAACGGGCAGGCCGGCAGGCATCACAGTTTCGTGGCTCCTTCGGTCAGACCCGAGACGAAATAGCGCATGGTGAAGCCGACGAGGATGAACATCGGCACGGTGGCGAGGACGAAGGCGGCGAAGACGGCGCCGCCGTTGGACAGGTTGGTGCCGAAGCTGCCGACGAACTGCTGGACGCCGGCCGAGATCGTGATCTTCGCGGGGTCCTGGATGACGATCGTGGGCCACAGGTAGTCGCCCCAGACGTTGATCGTGACCAGGATCGCGCCGGTCAGCAGCACCGGCCGGGTCAGCGGCACGACGATCCGGGCGAGCACCTGGCGCTCGGCGCAGCCGTCGACGCGGGCGCTTTCCAGCAGCTCACGGGGGATCTGCTCGAAGAAGCCGCGGAAGAGCAGCACGAGGAGCGGCTGCGCGCTGGCCGCGTACGGCAGGATCAGCGCCCACCAGGTGTTGAAGAAGTGCAGCTTCTGGATGGTGAGGAACAGCGGGATCAAGGTGAGCGTCGTCGGCACGAACAGCAGCGCCACGTAGGCCAGGAACAGCAGTTCCTTGCCGCGGAAGCGCAGCTGGGAGAAGGTGTAGGCGCCGAGGGCCGCGGCGGTCACGCCGATGACGATGGTCGCCGCCGCGACGATGATCGTGTTGAGCAGCTGGTGCGACACGCCGGTCCAGGCGAGCGCGTAGTTGTGCGCTTCGAACTGGGTGAACAGCGAGAACACGCCGCTGCCGCCGTAAATGCCCTGGCCGCTTTTCAGCGAGTTGGACAGCGACGAACACGAGCGGGAAGTAGGTGAGGACGACGATCACCGCGCCGGCGGCGGCGGTGATCCAGCGGTAGCGGTGGCGCCACACCGCTACCCCGGCCGGCCGCCGCCCGCGGGGTGCGGGCGGGCGGCCGGCCGAGGTCTTGACGTCGCTTCAGAACGGGTGCTTGTTTTCACGGGCCGGTCAGTACTTGCCCAGGTCGGCGTGGTTGGCCGTCGCCCACTGCTGCGCCGAGCTGGTCAGCAGCGACTGCCACTGGGCGGAGAACGCGCTGAAGTTGAGCTGGCCGTCGAGGTACTCCTGCACCAGCCGCAGGCCCGAGTTGGTGGCCGCGGTGGACAGCACGTCGTCGAGCATGACGTCGACCACGGTGCCGACCTTGGCCGACGGGACCAGGGTGCTCAGGCCGGGGATGTTGAGCACCGGAGCGCCGGTCTCGGTCGGGATGTCCGCGCCGGACTGGTTGATCTTGATCCAGTCGCCGAGGTGCTGCGGGGTGAACAGCCAGGCCAGGAAGTTCATCACGGTGGCGGTCTTGGCCGCGGTCATCGAGCTGTCGGCCTGCTGTGAGGTCACGCCCCACTGGCCGTTGCCGTTCGGGCCGCCGATCATCCCGACGGTGGAGGTGCCGGTGGCCAGCGGGCTGGTGGCGCTGGTGATCGGCGGCTCGGGGAACACCCCGTACTTGCCGGTGAAGTTAAGCGAGTTCAGCTGCGGGAAGTACCAGCTGCCGCCCCACAGGATGCCGACCTTGCCCTGGACGAGCAGCGACTCGGTGGACAGCGGCGGGGTGGTCTGGGTGGGCGGGGTGCAGGCGTCGTAGCTGCTCTGCCCGGTGGCCGAGTACTGCTCCAGCTGGCCGAGGATCTTCCAGACCTGGGCGTAGGCGGGGTTGTTCATGCTGATGATGCCCTTGTTGATGCCCACCGCGATGTCGAGGCCGGTGGTCACCTGGGCGTGGTTGACGTCGAACTTGCTGACCTGGCCGGCCAGCAGCGAGGAGGTGGCGAGCCGCTCGAACCACGACGGGTTGCACAGGCCGCCGTCGGCGAACATGATCGGCGTGACGCCCGCCGTCTTCAGCTTGCCGAGGTCGGTCATGAACTCGGCCCAGGTCGCCGGCGGGGCGGTGATCCCGGCCTTGGTGAAGGCTTCCTTGCTGTAGAACATGCCGGTCTCGACGTTGGAGCCGAGGATGATGTCGATGTCGCCGTTCGGCGAGGTCATGTAGGGCACGGTGCTCGGGGTGAACAGGCTGACAGCCAGCTGGTGTTGCCCGGCACGTACGGGTTGGGCTTGTCCAGGAACGGCTTGATGTTCTGCAGCATGCCGCTCGGGATGCTGCCCGAGGTGACCGGGCCGTACTGCTCCCAGACCAGGTCAGGGGCGGCCCCGCCGGAGGCCTGGCTCTCCACGGTCGCGTTGGACGCGGTGATCGAGGAGCTGTTGTTCGGCAGCCACTGCACGGTGACGTTCTTGTGCGCGGCCTCGTACTGCCTGGTGAGCTGCTGCAGGCCGGCGTTGTCGGCCGCGGTGATCGCGCCGGTGTTGGGCGGCAGCACCGCCTTGATCGTGACGGGCCCGCTGCTGCCGCTGGCGCGCCGCCGCTGCCCGGACGAGCCGCCGGACGAGCAGGCCGCGGCCAGCAGGCCGGCGGCGGCGAGTGCCGTCGCGGCGGACAGGGTTCTTCTTCGCACTGAGCTGTTCGCTCGCACTGCGTGGGTCATTGCGAAACTCACCTCCGGGTGAGTGGGGGATCGACGGTGATCGGGCGGTACTTGGACACGGGCGGGGACGGTCAGGTCCTTGACCGCAGGAGCCGCATCGCGGCGATGGTGAAGACGAGCATCACGACGAAGAGCAGGGTGCCGATGGCCATGCCGTAGCCGTACTGGTCGTTGGAGAACGCGGACTGGTACATGTCAAGGCCGGGGACGAGCGTGGCCGTGCCCGGCCCGCCGTTGGTGAGCAGCAGGATCGGGATGAAGTTCTGCACCGCGAAGATGCCGGACAGGATCACCACGATCCGGAACTGCGGCATCAGCAGCGGGATGTCGACCGCGAACACGCGCCGCACGGCCGACATGCCGTCCAGCCGCCCGGCGTCCAGCACGTCCTTCGGCAGGTTCTGCAGCCCGCCGAGGAAGATCAGGAACCCGAGGTTGGAGATCCACGGGAACCCGACCAGCAGGATGGACGAGCAGCGCCAGGCGAGGATTCGCCAGCCAGGTCGACTGCGGCAGTCCCACCGCGCCGAAGACCTTGTCGAGCAGCCCGGAGCCCGGCTGGAACAGGTAGGCCCAGACCTCGATCAGCACCAGCGGCGGCAGCACGATCGGCAGCACCAGCAGGTACTTGGCCACGCTGGCCGCGCGCCGCGGCAGGTGGGAGACGATCTCCGCCGCGGTGAACTGGGAGACCAGCGTGATCAGGACGCTGCCGCCGACCAGGATCGCGAGGTTCTTCGCCTCCGTGCCGAACGTCGGCGACTGCAGGTACTCCCTGAACTGCGACACCCCGGCGTAGGTCGGCGGCGAGAAGCCGTTCCACTGGTAGAACCCGCCGATCAGGCTGCGCACCGCCGGGTAGTAGCTGAACACGCCGATGAGCACCAGGCTCGGCAGCAGCAGCACCGCCAGCACCGGCCGGTAGCGAAGGCTTCGCAGGGTAAGGGTCATCATCGTCCCGTATTTCGAGGATGTGAAACGTTTTACGTGTTTCAGCGATCATTCGCCATCCGGCCGGGACGGGCTAGGCCGAGATGCACCGGTACTAGCACGAAATTGACATCGCCGCGTGACGTACGCCGCTCACGGGCGTATGGTCCGGGCGTGGTCAAGTACATGGCCGACGAAGACATGCCGATGGACACGAGCCACGGCCCGCTGCACTTCACCGAGGGCACGCTGGCCTACGCCGGCCTGCACCTGCACGTGGAGGGCCACCACATGCACACGCACCGGTTCGTGGAGATCGCCTTCGCCGTCGGCGGCACCGGCACGCACGACTGCCTGGCCGGGCGGCACGAGCTGACCCCCGGCGACGTGGTGCTGCTCCGGCCGGGCGTCTGGCACGCCTACGAGGACTGCCAGCGGCTGGAGCTGTACAACTGCTGCTTCAGCAACGAGCTGCTGCACCGGGAGCTGGCCTGGACCCGCGAGGACCCGCTGCTCGGCTACCTGCTGTGGAGCGGGCCCTACTCGGCGCCGCGCCGCGGCGTGCTGGCCTTCCGGCTCGACGACGCGGCCCTCGCCCGGTGCGTCGGGCACCTGGAGGCGATGACCGCGCTGCGGTACTGCCCGCAGGACCGCTACCGGGGCGACGTCCTCGGCCTGCTCTCCCTGCTGCTCGGCGAGCTCGGCCGGGCCGCCGCGCCCGCCGCGGCGCCCGGTGACGCCGCCCAGGGCCGGCCGCACCCGGCCGTCCGGCGGGCGATGCGGCTGCTCGAGTCCGACATCGCCCGCCCGTGGACGCTGACCGCCCTCGCCGAGGAACTGCACCTGGCCCCGGCGTACCTGGTGCGGCTGTTCAAGGACGCCACCGGCCTGCCGCCGAAGGCCTACCTGGCCCAGGTCAGGGCCGAGCGGGCGGCGGTGCTCCTGCTGCACTCCGACGAGCCCGTCACCTCCATCGGCCGCGCGGTGGGCTGGCCGGACCAGAACTACTTCGCCCGCCGGTTCAAGGCCCACTACGGGCTGAGCGCCACCACCTACCGCAAGCGGTTCGCCGCCTGGGCCGCCGCGCACCGCCCGGCGCCCGTGACCGGCCGGCGCCATTGCTGACCCGGGCTGCCAGGCGGGCGCGGCCGCCGCCCAGGCGCGGGTGTCACCGACGGGGAGTAGTGGCGCAGGCCGGCGACGGCCGGGCTGGCCCGCAGCAGGGCGCGCAGGCCGTCCAGGGAACCCGGGGCGGCGCCGAGCGCGCGGGCCTGGACCAGGACGTTGCCGAGCGCGGTGGCCTCGGCCGGCCCGGCGACGACCGGCAGGCCGGTCGCGTCGGCGGTGAGCTGGCACAGCAGCTCGTTGCGCGACCCGCCGCCGACGACGTGCACCACGTCGGCGTGCCGCCCGGACAGTTCCTGCGCGTCGGCCAGGGCGCGGCGGTACGCGAGGGCCAGGCTGTCGAGCACGCACCGGACGACCTCGCGCGGGGACGACCGGCACCGGCCGCCCCCGCTCGGCGCAGCCATCCCTTGATGCGGGCGGGCATGTCACCCGGCGGCAGGAACACCGGGTCGTCGGCGTCGACGACGAACCGCAGCGGCGGCACGCCGGCCGCCTCGGCCAGCAGCGCCTCAAGCGACCCGGCCGCCGCTCCCCAGTGCCGCAGGCACTCCTGGAGCAGCCAGAGCCCGCTGACGTTGCGCAGGTAGCGCACGGTCCCGTCGACCCCGGCCTCGTTGGTGAAGTTCGCGGCCCGGCTCGCCTCGGTCACCACCGGCGCGTCCAGCTCCATCCCGACGAGGGACCAGGTGCCGGACGAGATGTAGGCGAAGTTCCCGCCGGCGGCAGGCACCGCGACCACCGCGGACGCGGTGTCGTGGGACCCGACGGCGATCAGCGGCAGCGGCTTCCCGTCCGCTCCGGCCACGCCTGCCCTCGCTCCGGCAGTGTCACTGACCGGCCCGATCACGTCGCCCGGCTGCCGCAGCGCCGGAAACAGCCCCGGCGGAATCCCGGCCCGCCCATCAGGCCGGTCGCCCACGTCCGCGAGGACACGTCGAGCAGCGCCGTCGTCGACGCGTTGGTCACCTCGGCGCCGGCCTGCCCGGTCAGCCAGTAGGCGAGCAGGTCCGGGATCAGCAGCAGTGTCCGCGCGGCAGCCGAGCGCGCGGAGTCCCGGCCGCCGCCGCGACCTGGTAGATCGTGTTGAACGGCAGGTACTGGATGCCGGTCGTCGCGTACAGCTCACTGGCCGGCACCGGGCACGCTGACCCCGTCCGTCCGCCGGTCCCGGTAGTGCACCGGGTTCCCGATCAGCGCGCCGCCGCCGTCGAGCAGCCCGTAGTCGCACCCCCAGGAGTCGATCCCGGCGCTGGCGAGCGGGAACGCCGCCGCGGCGCGCCTGCAGCCCGGCGACCACGTCCGCGTACAGCCGCAGGATGTCCCAGTGCAGCGTCCCGCCGGCGAGCACCGGCTCGTTCGGGAACCGGCTGACCTCGTGCAGCTTCGACGCCGTCGCCGTCGACCCGCGCGGCGATCACCCGGCCGCCGGAGGCGCCCAGGTCGACGCCGGCGACCACGACGGGGCTCACTTCCGTCTCCGCCGGCCTGGCGACCTGCGCGTGGCCCGGGCAGCGGCGCGACTCCGCGCTGGAGCCGGCGCGCGCCGCCTGGCCGCCAGGGGACGTGCGGCGGCCGTCGTCACCGGAGGAAGGCTGCTGCCACCCCGGCGTCGACCGGGATGAGCAGGCCCGTCGTCAGGGACAGGTCGCCGCCGGCCAGCGCGAAGACGGCCGCGGCGATGTGCTCGGGAAGCACCTCTTTCTTCAGCAGCGTCCGCTGGGCGTAGAACGCGCCAAGCTCCTCCTCGGGGACGCCGTAGACCGCGGCGCGCTTGGCGCCCCAGCCGCCGGCGAAGATGCCCGAGCCGCGGACCACGCCGTCCGGGTTGATGCCGTTGACGCGGACGCCGATCGCGCCGAGCTCGGCCGCGAGCAGCCGGACCTGGTGCGCCTGGTCGGCCTTGGCGGCGCCGTAGGCGATGTTGGCGGGGCCGGCGAAGACGCCGTTCTTGCTGACGATGTAGACGATGTCGCCGCCCATGCCCTGGGCTTCCATCAGCCTTCGCGGCCTCGCGTGAGACCAGGAAGGAGCCGCGCGCCATCACGTCGTGCAGGATGTCCCAGTCGGCGACCGTCGTCTCGGTCAGCGGCTTGGAGATCGACAGGCCGGCGTTGTTCACCACGAGGTCGACGCCGCCGAACGCCAGCGCGGCCGACGCGAGCGCCGCCGCCACGTCGTCCTCGCTCGTCACGTCGGCCGTCACCGGTACCGCGACGTCCGCCGAGCCGAGGCTGCCCGCCACGGCCGCGGCCGACTGCCGCGTCCCGGTCGGCGACCACGACGCAGGCGCCCTCCGCCGCGAGCCGCTGCGCCGTGGCCCGGCCGATGCCTGAGCCGCCGCCGGTGACCAGGGCGATCCGGCCCGCGAGCGGCTTGGGCCTGGGGCGGCGGCGGAGCTTGGCCTCCTCCAGGTCCCAGTACTCGATGCGGAACTTCTCGCTCTCCGGGATCGGGGCGTACGCCGAGATCGCCTCGGCGCCGCGCATCACGTTGATCGCGTTGAGGTAGAACTCGCCCGCGACCCGGGCCGTCTGCTTGTCCGCGCCGAAGCTGAACATGCCGACGCCGGGGACGAGGACGATCGCCGGGTCCGCGCCGCGCATCGGCGGCGAGTCCGGGGTCGCGTACCGCTCGTAGTAGGCCTGGTAGTCCGCCCGGTAGGCGGCGTGCAGCTCGCGCAGCCGGGCGACCGCGTCGTCAAGCGGCGCGTCCGGGGGCAGGTCGAGCACCATGGGCCGCACCTTGGTGCGCAGGAAGTGGTCGGGGCAGGACGTGCCAAGGGCCGCGAGCCAGGCGAGCTTCTCGCTGCCGGCGAATTCCAGCACCGCCGGGTGGTCGCTGTAGTGGCCGAGCTGCGGCTTGTCGGTCGAGGCGAGGCCGCGGATGTAAGGGGCCAGGGCGGCGGCCCGCGCGCGGCGCGCGGTCTCCGGCAGCGGCTCGATGAGGGTCGCGCCGAACGGGCGCGGCTTGCCCCGCTCGTCGATGAACCGCTGCGCGGTCGCGATGATCTCCAGGGAGCGCGCCTCGCACTCGTCGCTGGTGTCGCCCCAGGCGGTGATGCCGTGGCCGCCGAGGATCACCCCGACCGCCTCCGGGTGCTCGCGCCTGATCGCGGCGATGTCGAGGCCGAGCTGGAAGCCCGGGCGCCGCCAGGGCACCCACGCGACCCGCCCGCCGAAGCACTCCTGGGTCAGCTTCTCGCCGTCGGCGGCGGTCGCGAACGCGATGCCGGCGTCGGGGTGCAGGTGATCGACGTGCGCCGCCTCGACGAGGCCGTGCATCGCGGTGTCGATCGACGGGGCGGCCCCGCCCTTGCCGAACGCGCAGAAGTCGAACGCGGCGACCATCTCGTCCTCGCGCTCGACCCCCGGGTAGACGCCGGCGAGGGCGCGCAGCGCGTCGAGCCGGAGCACCGCGAGGCCCGCCTCGGTGAGCGTGCCGAGGTCGCCGCCTGAGCCCTTCACCCACAGCAGCTCGGCCGGCCGGCCGGTCACCGGGTCGGTCGCGGTTCCCTTCGCCGAGGCGTTGCCGCCGGCGTAGTTGGTGTTCTTCGGGTCGCTGCCCAGCCGGTTGGACCGGGCGAGCAGCGCGGCGACCGCCTCGGCGGCCGGTGGCCGGGTACCCGGCGGCGCGTCCTGTCGGTGTCCTGTCATGGGTCAGGCTCCCCAGCCGGCGGCGTTGCCGCCGACTCGCTGCGGCACGATCTTCTCGGCGTACCCGGAGGCCAGGTACGCCTTGACCGGGTCCGGGCGCGAGGCCCATCTCTTCGCGCAGCTCGGCGAGCAGCGGCCGGACGTCGGTGTTGTAGGCGTCCATGAGGACGGCGTTCGCCGCCGAGGACGTCGCCCGCGAGCTGGGCCTCGCGGAGCGCCTCGGCGTCGACGAGCAGCGCCTTGGCCACCGCTTCCTGGACGTTCATGACCGAGCGGATCTGGGCGGGGATCTTCGGCTCGATGTTGTGGCACTGGTCGAGCATGAACGCGATGCCCGGCCCGCTGGCCCGCGCTGGCGCGGTGCCGGCCTGCGCTCCCGCGCCAGTTGCTGTTATCCCATTCGAGGGCGCGGCGGCCGAAGATAGTGGATCGCTGGGAGGGCTATAGGCCTCCTTAGTATCCACCTTGTTGGCGCCCGATGCGCTTGTTGCTGTTATCTCGCGGGGCTGGCCCTCGTAGAGGGCGGCGGCCTTGACGACCTCGTGCATGATGCGGAACAGCTGGAACGGGTCGGCGGCGCCGACCATCAGGTCGTCGTCGGCGTAGAAGCGGCTGTTGAAGTCGAAGCCGCCGAGCTTGCCCGCCTTGATCAGCAGCGCGACGATGAACTCGATGTTCACCCCCGGCGCGTGGTGGCCGGTGTCGACGACGACCTGCGCCTTGTCGCCGAGCGCCTGGCAGTGCAGCAGGGCCGTGCCCCAGTCGGGCACGTCGGTGGTGTAGAAGGACGGCTCGAACAGCTTGTACTCGAGCAGCATCCGCTGGCCGTCGCCGAGGCGCGCGTAGACGGCGGCAGGGCCTCGGCGAGCCGGTCCTGGCGGGCGCCGATGTCGTCCTGGCCCGGGTAGTTGGTGCCGTCGGCGAACCAGAGCTTGAGGTCCCGGCTGCCGGTCGCGTCCATGATGTCGACGCACTCGAGCAGGTGCGCCAGCGCCTTCTTCCGCGACTTCGGGTCCGGGTTGCACACGCTGCCGAGCTTGTAGTCGTCGTCCTGGAAGACGTTGGCGTTGACCGCGCCGATCCTGATGCCGTTCTCGTGCGCGTGCGCGGACAGCGCCGCGTAGTCGTCGACCTTGTCCCAGGGGATGTGCACGGCCATGATCGGCGCCACGCCGGTGTACTTGTGCACCTGGGCGGCGTCGTCGGCCTTCTCGTAGGGGTCCCTGGGCACGCCCGGCTGGCCGAACACCTTGAACCGGGTCCCGCTGTTGCCGAACGCCCAGGACGGCAGCTCGATCTGGTGCTGCCGCAGGGCGTCCTTGACTGCCTTGGGGTCAACCATTACAGATCCTCGTTTCTCGCTGGGGCCGCCACTTCGGCGAGCTCGATGCCCAGCAGTTCGGCCGTAGCGCGAAGCTCGGGCAGCAGGTTGCCGGTAGCGAGCGCCCAGTGATGCGAGATCCCGGTCGCGCTCCACGCGTCCGTCCACTCACCGGGGTCGCAACCGAAGTCCACCCGGGAGGTGGTGTTGCCGATCTTCAGCAGCGGACCCGGCACGACGGTGCCGGCCGAGGCGACGAACTGGTAAGCGCCGTCCCGGCGCTGCGCGATGCCGAAGGTGGTGACCGGCCCGTGCTTCACGTCGAACTCGACCGAGACACCCCAGCCGCGCTTTCCGTGGTAGACACCGAGACCTCTGAGCATGGGCTTGCGGTCGCTGATGGCCAGGTGCGCGGGGCCGTCGTGACCCATCTCCACCACGCCGTCGCGGAAATTCAGCGCCTGCAGCTCGGTGAAGGATCCGCCGCCGCCGAGACGGTCGGTGATCAGCATCGCCAGCGACGTGCGCAGCTCGTACTCGCCGGCCGCCGGGATGCCGCGCGCGGTGAGCAGCGACGCCCCCAGGATCATGCCCGCGCCGAGCCGTTCGTGCTGCTCGCCCTCGAGCCCGCGGTGGTAGTAGGCCAGGCTGTCCAGGCCGAAGTCACCGACCAGCGCGTCCAGGCCGACCGAGACCCTGGCGGCCCATCTCAGGTCCGCTTCCTGAACGGAATCGTCGAACGTGAAGATGCTCCTCGCCGTCGCGACGCGCTCTTCTTCCTGCTCGCCGGTCACGGCCGCTACCCGGACCCGGAGGTCGTCGAACTCGAGGACCTCGACGTGGCCGCCGAAGTTGGCGGTCACCAGCGTGAGGTCCGTCGACACGTCGAGCATGCCGGGGTAAAGGTGCCCCATCAGCCCGTGCCGGCCGTGCCTGAGGGCGCCGCGTACCCCGGCGGCCTTGATCCACCGGGTGATCTTCTTCCAGGCGCGCTCGTCGTCCAGGTACCCGGACACGGAGCGGAACGGCACCCCGCATCTGGTGAACGCGTTGGCCATCTCCGGCAGCGGGCACGCGCCGCAGTACGCCAGCCACTGCCCGGTATCGAACGTGTCGTGATCCATCGCCTCGGTCGGCTGCAGGTTGATCAGCAGCACGGGCGCGCCTGCCCGCTGCGCGACCGGCACCAGCATCGAGGCGGTCATGTAGGTGGTGAGGAAGCAGACGATCAGGTCGCAGCCGGCCGTGCGCAGCAGCTCGGCGGCCTTGGCGCCGTCCTCGGCGTCGGAGATGAACCCGGCGTCGGCCAGGTCGCAGTCCAGTCGCGCGAATGCGCTCGGACACGCGTTCCGCGGACCGCTCCAGCTGGGGCAGCAGGTCGGGGAACTGCGGCCAGTAGGCGCCGAGGCCGCCAGCGACGAGGCCGACCTTGGTGCGTCTCATTCTTCCTCCCCAGTGCCGTCCAGGCGGGCGAGCTGGTCATCGAGGTTGAAGATCTCTTCGAGCAGCAGGAAGCCCTCGTCCGGCGGGCGGCCGTCAAGGCCGGTGAAGTACCGGCTCATCTCCGCCTGCCAGCGCGCGTTCACTTCGGTCGCCGCCATCGCCCGCTGCGCGGCGCGAGGTCACCGGCCTCGACGTACCCGATCAGCAGCCCGTCCGGGCGGGCGAAGATCGAGTAGTTGCGCCAGCCGGCGTCGCGCAGTGCGCGCAGCATGTCCGGCCAGACCGCGGCGTGCCGCTCGCGGTACTCGGCCAGGCGGTCTGGCCGGACATGCAACGTAAAGCAGTAACGCGTCATGGACCGGTCAGAAGTTGAACTGGTCGATGTTGGCCGCGTCGAAGACGGTCGGCGGGCCGAGCACGATCGACGGGCCGACGCCGGTGGTGGGCGCGAGCACCTTGTAGCTGCCGAGCTCGCCGGCCGTGAAGCTGGATCCCGTCGTCAGGGACGCGGTACCGGAGGCCAGCGCGGCGGCCGCGTAGCCGGCCAGGTAACCGAGGTTGGACGGGTTCCACAGCTCGAACTCCTTGACCGTGCCGTCCTTGACGTACGGCTTCATCTGCGACGGGAGCCCGAGGCCGGTCAGGGTGAGCTTCTTGAGCAGGCTCTTGTGCGTGTCGAGGTACTGCGCCGACGCCTGGATGCCGACCGTCGTGGGCGAGATGATGCCCTTGAGGTTCGGGTAAGCGGAGAGCAGTCCCTGGAGGACGGTCAGCGAGGTGGCCGGGTCGTCGTTTCCGTAGACGGTCTTGACCAGCGTCATCTTCGGGTACTTGGTGAGCTGCTGCTTCATGTACGCGATCCAGGAGTTCTGGTTGGTCGCGCTGGCGGCCGCGGAGAGGATGGCGATCTGGCCGCTGGAGCCGATCTCCTTGGCCAGGATGTCGACCTCGGACGTTCCGATGCTCGCGGTGTCCGCCTGGTTGATGAACAGGTGGTCCGGGTTGGACCCGCAGGTGACGTCGGAGTCGAACGAGAGGATCTTGATCCCCGCGGCAGGAAGCCTGCTGAAGCGACGGGCACAGCGCGCTGGGGTCGTTGCCCGCGATCACGATCGCGTCGGCATGCGCCTGGATGGCCGCCTGGATCGAGGGGATCTGGGCCGCGGCCGTGTCCGCGGTTCCGCTGCTCACCACGACCTTGCCGCCCAGCTCGGTCAGCGCCTTCGCGCCGCCCTTGTCGGCGAGAACCTCGTACGGGTTCTGGGTGTCCTTCGGGATGAAGTAGACCACCAGGCCCTTCTTGATCCCCGAGGCGCCGGAAGCCGCCGAGCCGCTCGCCGGAGCCGAGCTGGCGGCCGCTCGGAGCTGCTCGCGCCAGCGGCGCTCGAGCCTGAGCTGCTTGAGCTCGAGCTGCACGCCGCGAGGGCCGATACGGCGGCTACCGCCGCGAAGGCCAGCACCGCGGGCCTGCGGACGGCGGCGAACGGTGATTTCTTGTAACGTTTCATCCTTTTACCTTCTCATTCCGTGGTTTCTGGACCGGACTGCGTTGTGCGGACAGTTACGGACGGGACCGCAGCGCCCTGGCGGCCGACCAGCGCGCCAGCCTGCCCACGCTGGGAACGACGACGCTGATCAGCAGCAGGAAGCCGATCACGATTTCCTGGACGTTGGGGTCGATGGTCATCTGCGTCATCGCCATCTGCAGGCTGGCCACGATGACGGCGGACAGCGCCACTCCGAGCACGGTGCCCCTGCCGCCGAAGATCGACACTCCGCCGAAGAGCGCGATCGCCACGACGTTGAGCTCGAGCCCGTAGCCGGCGTTGTAGCTGACCGAGGAGTTCTGTGCCGTGAGCAGGATCCCGGCGAAGGCACAGACAAGGCCTGAGGCGACAAACAGCCAGAACTTGATCCGGGTGACCCGGATCCCCGCGAACCGGGCCGCCTCAGGCTGCAGTCCGATCGCGTACAGGGACCGGCCGAGCGGCGTGGCGTGCAGCACCACGCCGCAGATGATGGCCAGGACGATGAAGATCACTGTCGTGTACGACAGGTGCGTGCCGGGAACGGGGACGACCCCGACCTTGGTGAACCAGGCGGGGAACGTCCGGTCGCCCGCGCCGGGGATGGTCTGCGACCCGAGCAGGATCTCGGCGATCCCCCGGTAAAGCGTCAGGGTGCCGATGGTCACCGCGATGGAGGGCAGTCCCGCCTTGGCGACGAGAACGCCGTTGAGCGCTCCGCCGGCCACGCCGACGGCCAGCGCGGCGATGAGCGCCGGCCAGATCCCCCAGCCGTGATGCCACAGGTCGCCGAGGAGCGCGCCGGCCATGCCGAGCGTCGAGGCGACCGACAGGTCGATCTCGGCGGTCACCACGATGAGCATCATCGGCAGCGCCATGATCGCGATGTAGCCCGCGTTGATGCCCCCGTAGAACAGCGTGGTCTGGCTGTCGAAGGTCGACGACTCGGAGCTGCCGAATATCAGCGCCCCGATCAGGACGACGACGAGCCCGACCTCCCAGCGGGCCGCCTGCTGCCAGAGCGGCTGCCGCGCGGTGGGCTCGGCTGGGGCCTCCGGCCGCGCGCCCTGCATTCCGGCGCCGGCGGCGGCCGGGGCGGTCTCAGAGCTCACGGTGGGCCCCCTCGGCAGAGCGCAGGCTGCGCGCCACCCGCAGCGCCAGCAGCCGGTCGATTGAGATGGCGGCGAGCAGCAGCCCGCCCGCGATGGCCTCGTCCCAGAAGGAGGAGCTCCTGACCGCGACCAGGCCCTGCTGGATGGTATTGAGCAGCAGCGCCCCGAGCGCCGCGCCCACCACCGTGCCGCTGCCGCCGAAGATCGCGACCCCGCCGACTACGGCGGCGGCCACGACGTTCAGCTCGTAGCCGAGCCCGGCGCTGTTGTCCACCTGCGCGAACAGCGCGAGGAAGAGTGCGCCGCCCAGGCCCGCGAGGGCGCCGCTGGTGAGGAACGCCACGAACACGCGCCGGGCGCTCGGTATCCCGGCCAGTGCGGCGGCGTCGGGGTTGGACCCGATCGCGTACAACTCGCGGGCGGGGCGGAAGGTCCGCATCACGTAGCCCACGACGGCGACCACCACGGCGACGATGATCGCCAGCCACGGGATGCCGAACAGCGTCTGGTAGCCGACCTCGATGAACGCGTGCGGCACCTGGCTCGGGACCACGATGCTGCCGTTTACCAGCTTCGAGTCCAGGCCCCTGATGATGTACAGCATCGCCAGCGTGACGACCAGGCTCGGCACCCGGACGAGCGTGGTGATGGCCCCGTTGACCGCTCCTACCGCCGCCCCGATGGCGATCGCGATAACGAACCCGGACCACACCGGTATGTGCTGGGTCCGGAACAGGTCGCCCACGACGAACGCGGACAGGCCGAGCGTCGATCCGACCGACAGGTCGATGTTGCGGGTGACGATGACCATCGTCTCCCCGACGCCGAGCAGCGCGATCAGCGACGCCCCGACCAGCAGCTGCTGGATGCTGCCGCTGCTGGCGAAGTGGTGGTTCCTGAGCGTCGTGAGGAGGAACACCAGCAGCACCAGGGCCAGGGTCCCGGCTTCCCTGGCCCGCAGGAGACCGCGCCATCCGCGGTATCCCCGGTGCCTGCACGGGCGTCACGGGCGCGGCGGGGGCGGTCATGCGGCGGCCTGCGCGGCCTGCCCGGTGGCCGCCCGCATGATCTTGTCCTCGGTCGCGTCGGCGCGGGTGAACTCGCCCGACAGCCGGCCTTCGTGGATGACCAGGACGCGGTCCGCCACGCCGAGCACCTCGGGCAGCTCGGACGAGATCATCAGCACCGCCATTCCCTCCGTGGCCAGCTGGTCGATGATCCGGTGCACCTCGGCCTTGGTGCCGACGTCGATGCCCCGGGTCGGCTCGTCGATGATCAGCAGCGAAGGCGACCGGGCGAGCCACTTCCCGAGCACGACCTTCTGCTGGTTACCGCCGGACAGGGTGGAGACCGTGTCCCGCATCCGGCCGTACTTCAGCTGCAGCCGCTCGGCCCAGGTCACCGCCAGCCGGCGTTCGGCGGCCCGGAAGATGAACCCGGCCCTGCTCAGCCTGCCCAGCGACGCGAGCGCGACGTTGTGGTCGATCCCCAGGTCCATGACCAGTCCCTGCTGCCGCCGGTCCTCGGGGACGAACGCGATGCCCGCCGCCATCGCCGCCGCCGGCTGGCCGTTCGGCAGCGCCCGGCCGAGCAGTCGCACCGAGCCCGCGGTCCGGCGGTCAATCCCGAAGATCGCCCGGGCCACCTCGGTGCGCCCCGCCCCGACCAGGCCGGCCAGGGCGACGACCTCGCCCCGGCGGACGTTGAAGCTGACGTCGTAGAAGACGTTCTCCCGGGTGAGCCGCTCGACGCTGAGCACTACCTCGCCCGGCACCGTGCCCGTCTTGGAGTACATCTCGCCCAGGTCGCGCCCGATCATCGAGCGGATGATGGTGTCCACGTCGAGGTCTTCCGTGCGCGCCGTCGCCACGAACCGGCCGTCGCGCATGATCGTCACCTGCTGGCAGATGGCGAACACCTCCTCGAGCCGGTGCGAGATGAACATGACCGCCGCCCCGCGGGCGCACAGGGTCGCGATAACCCGGAACAGCCTCTCCACCTCGACGCTGGTGAGCGCCGCGGTCGGCTCGTCCATGATCAGCACCCGGGCGTTCAGGGAGAGCGCCTTGGCGATCTCGACAATCTGCTGGTCGGCGACCGACAGGCCGCGGGCCGGCCGGGCCGGGTCGAGCACCACGCCCAGCTGCGCGAAGATCTCAGTGGCGTCGCGGTTCATGGCGCCGCGGTCGATCCTGCGCCCTGACCGGACCGGCTGGCGGCCCATGTAGATGTTCTCGGCCACGGTCAGGTCGGGGAACAGCATGGGCTCCTGGTAGATGACCGCGATCCCGGCCGCGCGCGCCGCCGCGGGACCGTGCAGCGTGACCTCCTGCCCGTCCACGAGCACCTCGCCGCTGTCCGGCTGATGGACTCCGGCCAGGATCTTCACCAGCGTCGACTTGCCCGCGCCGTTCTCGCCGAGCAGTGCGTGCGCCTCGCCGCCGCGCAGCGTCACTGACCCGTCGATCAGGGCCTGGACCGCGCCGAACGACTTCGCCGCGTGCCGAAGTTCAAGCGCGGGAGGCGCGCCGACCGCCTCCGTCTGTTCCCTGGGATCGCTTGCCGCGGGCTCCACCGGGCGCACCTCCGCGTGCGTCAGGTTCCAGCTGGAATGTGGAACGTTTCAACTTCCCTGTAGTCTCAGTGCGCCCCCCGGAGGTGTCAATAAGGACGCCGGCCGCCGCACCTGAATCGTTATAACGACACCGCTCGCTCCTCGCCGTCGGCCGCGTGCAGCGCGCGGTAGGCCTCGACGGTGCGCAGCTTGTGCCAGCGGGCGTAGGCCTCGACCTCTTCCTTGCTGCCGCACTCAAGCAGCTCGATCAG
This sequence comes from uncultured Actinomycetota bacterium, assembly GCA_963735315.1. GTDB lineage: Bacteria > Actinomycetota > Actinomycetes > Streptosporangiales > Streptosporangiaceae > Trebonia. The sequence goes on along the minus strand of CAVTKQ010000030.1, from coordinate 38,709 downwards.
GCGGAGGTGCTCGCCGAGGGCCTCCTGCGAACGGTGCGGCAGGTAGACGAACATCGTCGAGCGGAGCCGGTCAAGGCGGGCGTTGGTCTGCGCGAGCATCTCGGTCAGGCAGGTGTTGGGGCACCGGGCGACGATGACCGCGTGCAGCGTCCGGTTCAGCCTGCTGAACCGGCGCGGGTCCGCGTGGGCGGCGGCCTCCTCCATGGCCGCGGCGATCTTGCGCAGCCGGGTCAGGTCCGACCTGCGCAGGTGCGGCGCGGCCTCGCCGCTGGCCGCGCCCTCCAGGATCGCCAGCGCGACCATGGCCTGCTCCCAGGTGGTGGCGTCCACCGGCGACACGACCGCCCCCACGTTGGGCGTGAAGCGCACCCAGCCCTCCGCCTCAAGGCGGCGCAGGGCCTCCCGGACCGGTATCGGGCTCACGCCGAGCTCGCGCGCGATCGCGTCGATGTTGAGCCGCTGCAGCGGCGCGATGCTCCCGACGTGGATCCGGTCCTTGATAATCGTATAGGTGCGCTCCTGCTTATTCACGACTGTCAAGCGTAACGGCAAACGATCAAGTTGCGCGCCCCCGGTAAAGCTCCTCTTCATAGCGATGTTCGGCGGACTCGTGGGGACCGCGGCAGACGAAGGCCAGCTAGCCCAGCTCTGACCGAAGCTATACGATGCTGAGATGGCTGAGCTCGGGCGCGTGGACGCGCCGGACTGGATCAGGTCGCTCGCCGCGACCCGGCCCTACGGCGTCGGCGACCGGCGCGGGACCGCCAACCTCATCGACGCCGCCGCGCGGGCGCGGGCGGCGGCGTGCATCAGGACGGGGAACTCGGTCAGCCTGGCCCGCCCGCTGCTCGGCGGTGACTACAACAGCACGGCCGAGCGGCCCGGCTTCCGGCACGAGACCTGGTACCACCCGGCCGACGACGGCACGGGCTGGGGGCAGGACCACCTCGTGCTCAACCCGCACGGCCTGCAGAACACGCACCTCGACGCGCTCAACCACGTGGCCGTCGACGGCACGTTCTACGGGGGACGCCCGGTGACGGACGCGGAGCAGGGCTCGGTCGACGCGCTCGCGCCCGACGGGCTCGTCACCCGCGCGCTCTACGTGAACGTCCCGCACCACCGCGGCACGCGGTGGGCCGACCGCCCCGTGGACGGCGCGGACATCGACGCCGCCCTGTCCGCCGCCGGGCTCGCGGTCGAGCCGGGCGACGCCCTGTGCCTCGACATGGGCCGGGACCGGTTCGAGGCGGCCGCGGGCCACATGCTCGGCGGCCCGGAGACCGAGCAGGACGCGGGCGGCGGGCTGTCGAGCGACGGCGCGCGCTGGGTGGCCGAGCACCAGGTCTCGATCCTGGCCTGGGACATGCTCGACTCCGCGGAGGCGAAGGCGGCCCACGCCTCCGCGCACGTCCTTACCTGGGCGATCGGGCTCCTGCTCCTTGACAACTGCGACTTCGCCGCGCTGCGCCGGGCCCGCGGCCCGGCCACCCAGGTGGCCGGCGCGCTCGTGGTGTCGCCGCTCGCGGTCGAAGGGGCGAACGGCGCGAACCTCAACCCCCTCGTGCTGAGCTAGGCCCGGCCTTGCGCCGAGCACGATCGTATATGACTGCATTTACCGGCGCCCCGTTGCCGGCCGCCGCGCTGCCTGCCGGGCCGTCACCGGCCCGGCAGCCGTCAGGCGCGGGTCAGCGCCGGCGCCAGCCGCCGCCACGCGTCGAGCGGCAGCGCCTCTTCCGGCCCCGGCCCGCCGCCCGCGCCGCCGAGCACGTAGAGGCACACGTGGTCGGCGCCCGCGTCGTGATGAGCGCGGACCCTGGCCGCGATCGCGCCCTCGTCGCCGTGCGCCACGAGCGCGTCGACCAGCCGGTCGCTGGCCGGGCCGCGCAGGTCGTCGTCGGTGAAGCCGAGACGGCGCAGGTTCCTGACGTAGTTGGGCAGGCCGAGGTAGTCGTTGACGAAGTCCCTGGCCCGCTCGCGCCCGCGCCCGGGATCGGCGTCGAGCACCGCGGCCTGCTGCGGGGCGAGCACGACGTCAGGCCCTAGGGCCTGACGGGCGGCGGCCGTATGCTCCGGCGGTACCAGGTACGGGTGCGCGGCGCCCGTCCGCGCCCCGGCCAGGGAAAGCATCCGGGGGCCGAGCGCGGCCAGCATCCGCATCCCGGCGGGGACGGGCGTCGCGGCCGCGTCGAGCGCGTCCAGGTACGCGGCCATCTTGGCGTACGGGCGCGCGTACGGCACCCCGAGTACGGACTCAACGAGCTGCGCGTGGCCGCTGCCGAGCCCGAGCATGAACCGGGGCCCGAACCGCGCCACGAGGTCCGCGTGCCCGCTGGCCACCGCCGCCGGGTCGTGCATCCATATATTCAGGATCCCGGTCGCGAGCGGCACCCGCCTGGTGGCCGCGAGCAGCTCGGCGACGGCGCCGAGCACGTCGCCCCCCACGTCGGGGATGAAGATCGCCGAGTAGCCGAGATCCTCGAGCTCGGCCGCCGCGGCGGCCCGCGCGCCCCGGTCCGGGTTATAGCGGAGCTCGCGGCTCCATATGCCCACTTTGCCCAGGTCAACCGTCATGTTCGCGCACCCTCTCCGGCCGGGCCCGGCCGTCCGTGCCCGTGCCCGCCCGCACGCCCCCGGCCGGCGGCGGCGGCCATTTTCGGGCCGCCGCCGCTTGGCGCCAGCCCGGGCACGAGACATGATCGTGATTGTGTGACCATCGGTCAACCCTCGACGCCCTGGGACCTCTGGTCTACAGTTTCATATATGTTTCCTGTCGGTAAGGTGATCGGCCTGGGAGGTTCTACCGTCTTCCGCCGGTCGTATATCTATCCGAGGTTGCTGCGGTGACGCCGGGCGAGCCGGCCGTGGCCGTCGAGACGCCCCCAACGTCAAATTCGCCTGAGCTCCTCGTCCGCGTCGAGCACGCCGCGAAGGCGTTCGGCCCCACCCGCGCGCTGCGTGACTGCTCGTTCGAGCTGCGCGCGGGAGAGGTGCACGCGCTCGTCGGGGAGAACGGCTCGGGCAAGAGCACGCTGGTGAAGATCCTCAGCGGGGTGCACGTGCCCGACTCGGGCCGGGTTGAGGTCGCAGGCTCGGAGGTCCAGCTGCGCAGCCCGAAGGCCGCCCAGGACCGCGGCATCGCCACCGTCTTCCAGGAGGTCCTGGTCGCGCGGGACTGCTCCGTGCTGGACAACGTCTGGCTGGGCGCCGACGCGACGTGGCGGGCGAGAGTCCCTGGCCGGGAGAAGCGGCGGCTGGCGAAGGCGGCACTGGAAGAGCTGCTCGGCAGGCCGGTCGACCTCAGCGCGGTCGTCGACGAGCTGTCGCTCAGTGACCGCCAGGCCTGCTGCATCGTCCGGGCGCTGCTGCGCCGCCCGCGCATCCTGATCCTCGACGAGGCGACGTCGGCGCTTGACGTCGCCACCCGCGACCGGCTGTTCGCCCTGGTCGGCCGCCTCGTCGCCGAGGGCGTCGGCGTCGTGTTCATCACCCACCGGATGGACGAGATCGACCAGATCGGTGACCGCATCACCGTCATGCGCTCCGGCGAGACGGTCGCCAGCCTGGACCGCGAGGCCTCCTCGCCGCAGGAGCTTGTCCGCCTCATGACCGGCGCGGACGAGCTGGTCACGACGGGCCGCCGGGACTCGGCGCCCGCCGCGTCCCGCATCGGGGCGCCGGTGCTGAGCGTGCGCGGCCTGCGGCTGCGCCCCGACGGCCGGCCGATCGACCTGGAGGTCCGCGCGGGCGAGGTCATCGGGCTCGCCGGGCTCGAGGGCCACGGCCAGAACGAGTTCCTTGAGGCCCTCTGGGGCGAGAACGTCATCGCGGGCGAGATCGTCCGGCACCTGCCCAGCGGCGACGTGACGGTCCGCTCCCCCGTGCACGCGGCCAACTGCGACATCGCCTACGTGCCCAGGGAGCGGGGCCTTGACTCCCTCTTCAGCTGGATGACGATCAGGGAGAACTTCGCGCTGCCGACCCTCGGCTCCGACACCAGGTTCGGCTGGCTCAGCCCCCGCTCGTCGCGGCGGCGCCTCGCCAGCTACACCGAGCGGCTGCAGATCGTGCTCGGCTCGCCCGAGGACGCCATCACCACGCTGTCCGGCGGCAACCAGCAGCGGGTGATCATCGCCCGCTGGCTCGCCTTCGGGCCGCGGATCCTGCTGCTCAACGACCCCACGCGCGGCATCGACATCAACGCCAAGCGCGACCTGTACGCGCTGTTCAGCGCGCTGGCGGCGGAGAGCCTCGCCATCGTGATGCTCTCCACCGAGCTGGACGAGCACGTCGAGCTGATGGACCGGGTCCTGGTGTTCCGCGAGCACGAGCTGTCCCGTGAGCTTGACCGCGGCGAGCTGTCGCGCGAGGCACTGGTCGCCGCGTTCTTCGGCGGAGGGCAGTACTGGCGAGAGCGGGGGAAGCTGAGATGACGCAGGCAACGACGCTGCCGGCCCGGCGCAGGGCGCGACCTCAGGGCACGGCGTCCAGCGCGCGGCCCGCACCTACAGCTTCGGCTTCGCCGCCCTGCTCACGGTCGCGCTGCTGATCACCAACATCACCACGGTGCACGGCGGCTTCGGCTGGAGCAACCAGCTCGCCAACGTGGCCCCGATGGCGATCGCCGCGCTCGCCAGCGCCCCGTCGATCATCGGCGGCGGCTTCGACCTGTCGATCTCGCCGCTGATCTGCCTGACCAACTGCGTGTTCATCGTCTGGCTCGTCCCGCACGGGCTCGGCGGCGCCATCTCGGTGCCGATCATGCTGGGCATCGGGCTGCTGGTCGGCGCCGTGAACGGCATCCTCATCGTCGCGCTGCGGGTCCAGCCGATCGTCGTCACGCTCGCGATGTTCTTCAGCCTGCAGGGCATCGACCTGCTCATCGCGCCCAACCCGGCGTCGGTGACGAGCACCGGGTGGCTGCGGCACCTCGCGTCGACCATCGGCGTGGTGCCCGGCGCCCTCATCACGATCGGCGTGCCGCTCGTCATCTGGTTCGCCCTGCGGTTCGTCCCGTTCCGCCGCCTGCTGTACGCGGTCGGCAGCAACGACGCGACGGCGTTCTCAAGCGGCGTCAACGTCAACGCGGTGCGGATCGCGAGCTACGCGCTCGGCGGGCTCTTCGCGGGCTTCGGCGGCCTTGCCCTCACCGGCCTGGTGAGCTCGGCCAACGCGTCCAATGCCACCGAGTACACCCTCACCGGCATCGCGGCCGTGGTGCTCGGCGGCACGTCGCTGGCGGGCGGGCGCGGCGGCCTGATCGGCCCGCTGCTCGGCGCGTTCTCCATCTACCTGCTGCAGAACCTGCTGGCCACGTTCGCCATCAACCCCGCGTACCTGCAGATCGTCTACGGCGGCATCCTCGTCGTCGCCGTGGTTCTCGGCGGGGTGCTCGCGGGGGAAAGCGGCGGCGGGCTGAAACGCACGGGCGCGGCCTGGGGCCAGCGCCGCCGCAGCGCCGTGCCGCCGCCCCCGGCGCTGCGCGACGCGCTCCGGCCGGTACCGGACCGGTCGGGGCCGCCCGGCCCGGCCGGCGCCCGGCCTGACCGGGCCGGCCGCGCCCAGCCGGCCCTGGCCGCCTGGCACGTGCTCGACTCGCTCCAGGCCAGGTTCCCGGTCTTCCAGGTGGTCGCGCTCGTCGCGGTGTTCATCTACGGCGCGATCTCGCTGCCCGGCCTCGGCAGCTGGAACAGCATCCGCTCGATCCTCGTGCTGTCGGCCCTGGTCGGGCTGGCCTCGGGCGGGCAGACGCTGCTCATCCTGATCGGCGGCTTCGACCTGGGAGTCGCCGGCTTCATCGTGGCGGGCGCGCTCACGGTAACCGCGCTGCAGGTCAAGTACGCCATCCCGTTCGGCGTCGCGCTGCTGCTCGCGGTGGTCGGGGCGGCGGTGCTCGGCGGGCTGGCCGGCTACATCTGCCATCGCTTCGCGATCAACCCGCTGGTCGTCACCCTCGCCATGGGCACGATCGCGGTCGGCGTGGTAGCGGTGCAGAACAACGGCCTGGTCGACGGGAACGCGCCGCAGTGGCTGAACACCCTCGCCGAGCCGGTGACCAGGACCTGGGGACTGCCGGTCCCGCCCACCATCGTCATCTGGATCGCCGCGGTGATCGTGTTCGCCGTGCTGCTTTACCGCACGCGGCTCGGCCGGAACCTGCTCGCGACCGGCGCGAACTCGCGGGCCGCCGACTTCGCCCTGATCAACACCCGGCTCGTGTGGACCGCCACGTTCGCGTTCAGCGCCGTCGCGTCCGCCCTCGTCGGCTGCCTGATCGGCGGCTTCTCCGGCACGGTCAACAGCGCGCTCGGCGACCCGTACCTGTTCCAGAGCGTGGTCTCGGTGATCGTAGGCGGCACCGTCTTCGGCGGGCCAGGCGACTACACCCGCACCAGCGTCGGGGCGCTCTTCCTCACCGTGCTGACCACCGTGCTGGTCGGCCACGGCGCGAGCCCCGCCTTCGAGGAGATCGTCTACGGCCTCATCATCCTCGCCGCCATCGCCGTCTACGGGCGGCAGCGGCGCCTGCGGGACCGGCTCTGAGCGGGCCGTCCGCCTGACCGCCGGCAGGCCGCCGCCCGGACGGCGGCTCCGGCCAAGTCACCAGCATTCGACATAAAGCCAACGAAGGCAAGTCTCATGGAGAGTGAGGGTATGACCGATGAACGGAAGTAACCGCAGGCGGAGACCCCCGGGCAAGCGCCCCTTGGCCATGATGGCGGGCGCGCTGCTCGCCGCCGGGCTAGCGGCGGCGTGCTCGTCGGGCGGATCGTCGTCGACGGGATCGCCCGCCGCGACGTCAGCCGGAACGTCGGCGCCGGCATCCTCGGCCGCCGGCGGCGGCGGGGGTGGCGGCGGCGCGGTGGCGGCGGGCGCGTGCGGCTCGACCGTGCCGGTGGGCCCGTCCAACCCGACCGGTGTCTACGCGTCGATGCCAGCCAACCTGAAGAGCATCTACTCGAGCTACCCGAACGAGCTCATCCAGAGCCCGTGGGCCACCACCAAGATCACCGCCAAGCCCCCGTGGAAGATCGGCTTCATCGCCTTCGCGATCACCAACCCGTACAACCAGGACGTGCTGACCGGGCTGCAGCAGCAGTTCGCGAAGGCCAAGGCGGCCGGCCTCGTCACGGGCAGCCTGATCACGAACATCCCGGCGACCATGGCCGCCTCCACGGCGGAACAGCAGATCTCCGCGATCCAGCAGATGGTGTCGCAGGGCGTGAACGCGATCATCCTGCTCCCGGTGGACAGCGTCGCCGAGGCCCCGGCCATCAACGCCGCGGGCAAGGCGGGCGTGCCGGTCATCCTGGCCGACACCCCCCCGGCACCGAACACGCAGTACGCGGTGTCCGCCTGGTCGCAGAACCAGGTTGAGGCCGACGCCGGCGCCCTTGGCCTGATCCAGAAGGGCAACATCGTCATGGTCAAGGGCATCGCGGGCAACGAGAACGACGTCGTGCTGTACAACCAGGCGATCGCCGACCTCAAGAACTGCCCGAACATCCACGTCGCCGCCACGCTCTACGGCAACTGGGACCAGGGGACGGCCAAGACCGTCGTCGCCCAGTACATCGCCTCGCACCCGCAGCCGCTGGCGGGCGTCATCCAGGACGGCGGCATGATGTCCGGCGTCATCCAGGCGTTCGAGTCGACCGGCGCGACCGTCCCGGTAATCGCCGACGGCGAGTGCGGCGGCGGCGACCTGTCCTGGTGGCTGGCGCACAAGGACACCTACAAGACCGTCGCCGGCTGCTTCAACGGCTTCCAGGGTGCCTACACCTACATGGACGTCACGCTGCGCGTGCTCGACAACAAGGGGCCGAAGTACAACGTCCTCGAGATGCCGACGGCCGCGATCACCAACAGCAACCTGGCCGAGTTCGCCAAGCCCGGCCTGCCGCTCAGCTCGACCGAGGAGGTCGGCGGTCCGGAGACCGCGTGGTGCGACGACGCCTGCCTGGACAAGTACTTCACCGTCACCGGCGCGGCCAGCGTGAGCTAGCGGCTGGCGGCCGAAGTCAAAGTCAACCCAGTGAATTAACCGAACGAATGCGCGGCCCCGCCCTCGGCCAGGAACTGGTCCTGGGGGCGGGGCCGCGCCCGTTCGCCCAGCGGCGCTCTTCCGCTGCGCTCCGCTTCTTGCTGTTATCCCGTCAAGCGTGACCCGGGCGGCGCATGAATGTGCCGTTGATGTCGTCATAGCGACATCAACGGCACATTCATGCCCGGGCGCCGCCGAGGGAGCAGTCGCCATCGGGGCCCCGGGGCGGCGGCGCTCCGCGCTTCTTGCTGTTATCAGCGTCGGGGCGGGCGCGGGAGCGGGCGGTGGGGGGCGCGTTCCGGTCCTTGTCCGCGTCCGGAGAAAAGGAACGGATGGCGGGTGGCCGCCATCCGTTCGGGATTCTCGGTACTGGTTTTGACTTTGTCTCTTGACCCTCAGCCGATGTCGGCGGGGGCCTCGCGGCGCAGGAAGCGCCACCGGCCCGCCTCGCGGATCAGGGTGTCGTTGTAGTGGCCGAGCTTGGCCAGTTTCGGGCCGCCGTCGTCGCCCTTGACGACGTACAGCCAGGTCAGCTCGGCGCGGGCACGGTCGGGGTCATCGGGGTCGAGCTCGATCAGCGGGTTGACGATGACGTGGTAGTCGTCGCCAGGCGCGCGGCCGAGGAGGCCGCTGCCGGGCATCGCCTCGACCATCTCCCTGATGGCGGCGCGGCCCTTGGCCACCCCGGGGCCCGCGACGAACTCGCCGTCCTCGGCGAACAGGTCGGCGTAGGCCGCGAAGTCCTGCCGGTCGAGGACGATCTTGTACTCCATGAACAGCCGCCTGATCTGCTCCAGGTCCTCAAGGCGGCGCAGCCGGGCCGCGAATGTCACCCGGCCGATGTCACCCTGGCCAGTCGCCCGCGGCCGCCGCCGCCGGTCGCCCGGCGCGGGCTCCGCCGCCCGGCCCGCCTCCGTGTCGACGGCCCAGCTGGCGGGGAGCTCGAGCTGCTTGTGCGGGATGTTGGTGTGCGCGATCCGCGTCCTGAACCGCCAGCGGCCGTGCTCGCGCACGTAGGTGTCCTCGTAGGTGCCGAGCAGCCGCATCACCGGGACGTTGCCGTCGCCGCGGCCCACCCACGACCAGGTGAGCAGGCCGGTCGCCCGGTCGCCGTCGACGATGATCACCGGGTCGGTCAGCAGGTGCCAGGACGACTGCGGCCCCGGCTGGCGGGCCGGGAGGCGCTCGGTGAGCATCTCGGTGATGCCCGCCGGGGACTTGCCGTAGCCGGTGCCGCCGATCCACTCGCCGTCGGCGGCGAACAGCAGGCCGTAGGAGACCAGGTCGTGGGTGTCGAGGTGGCGGCGGTAGTCCTGGATGAGGCGGCGGATCTCCTCGACGTCCTCGAGGCGGCGCAGGCGCTCTTCTGTGCTGGTCACGGGGTCACGCTCCGGGGACAGAGAACGGGATCGGCGCCGGGCCGACCTTGGTCTTGATCACGTGCATGGTGGTCGACGTGCAGACGAACAGCGAGCGCAGGTCCGCGCCGCCCCAGACCAGGCTGCCGGACACCGCTGGCGTCTCGATGATGCCGAGCAGGTCGCCCGACGGGGCGATCACCCAGATGCCGCCGCGCGCGGTGCACCAGATGTTGCCGAGCGCGTCGACCTCCATGCCGTCGGGGTTGCCGTTGCCCGGCGTGCCCGCGCTGCCCATGTCGTCGTGCATTGTCCGCACGTTGGACAGCGACCCGTCCGGCGCGACGTCGTACGCCTTGAGGTCGCGCCGGTCGTTGACGTACATGACGCTCTCGTCCGGGGAGAAGGCCAGGCCGTTCGGCTGCTCGAACTCCTTCTGGGCCACGACCAGCTCGCAGTCGCCGCCGCCCGGCGGCACGCGGTACACGCCCTGGAAGTCCAGCTCGAACTTGCGCCCGACGCCGACGGGCACGTCCCACCGGCCGTAGTTCGGGTCGGTGAAGTACACGCTGCCGTCGGACCGGACGATGACGTCGTTGGGGCTGTTCAGGTACTTGCCCTGGTAGTGGAAGGCCACGACCTGGCGCCAGCCGTCCGGCCTGATCCTGATCAGCGAGCTGGTCACCTGCTCGCAGACGAGCAGGCTGCCGTCGGCCTCGTAGGCCATGCCGTTGCCCTTGTAGGTCGGCCAGGCGTCCAGCTCCATGCCGCCCGCCTCGCTCCAGCGCCAGCGCCGGTCGCCGGGGATGTCGCTGAAGATGAGGTAGTTGCCCGCCGGGTTCCAGGCGGGCCCCTCGGTGAAGCCGTAGCCGGAGCCGATGAGGCGGAAGTCCTGGTCACGGTCGATGAGGTCGGCTAGCGCGTTGGTTTCTGATGCGAACGAGAGCATCGTTGACTCCTGTCGTCGCGGTCTTGCTTGCCCAGCCGGCGCTTGCGGCGCCAGGCGCGGCGGATCGTATACGAGGGACTAGTCGCCGGCGCTGAGGTCGGTCGGCAGCCACTGCTTGTGCGCCGCGGAGTGGTCGGCGGCGAAGCCGAGCCCGTCCACCGCCTCGGCCCAGCGGCGCCGCACCAGCTCGAGCGCGGGGGCGGGCACGCCGACCGACTCGGCGAGCCCGGCGGCGATGCCCACGTCCTTGGCGAGCAGGCCGAGCGCGAACCCGGTGCCGTAGCGGCCGGTGATCACGTCGTTCTTGAACACGACCTCGCTGTTGAAGCTGCGGCCGGTGGAGGCGTTGACGACGTCGAGCATCACCGCCGGGTCGAGGCCGAACTCCTTGCCGATCGCCAGGGCCTCGGCCGCGGCCGTGTACGCGGTGGCGCCGAGGAAGTTGTTCAGCGCCTTCATCGCGTGCCCCGAGCCGAGCGGCCCGGTGCGGAAGATCCGCTCGCCGAGCACCTCGAGCACCGGGCGGACCAGCGGCGAACGCGTCCTCGTCCTGGCCGCCGACCATGAGCGAGAGCGTGCCGGTCTCGGCGCGGGCGATGCCGCCGGACACCGGCGCGTCGACGACGCGGATCCCGCGCGGGGGCGAGGTCGGCGGCCAGCTTCTGCGTGCCGACCGGGTCCGCCGAGCTCATGTCGAGGATGACCGAGCCCGGGCTGCAGCGCGGACGCGATCCCGCCCTGCCAGCCGAGGACCGCCTCGCGCACGGCGTTGCCGTCGGGCAGCATCGTCACCACGACGCTCGCCCCGGCGAAGGCCTGCGGCGAGTCGCCCGGCTCGCCGCCGCGGGCGGCGATGAACCGCCGCTGGCGTCTCGGCGTCGCTGTCCCTGACGACCAGCGGGAAGCCGGCCGCCGCGAGGTTCGCGGCCATCCGGCGGCCCATGTTGCCGACGCCGACGAACCCGACCGGGGCCTTGCCCGGCTCCGGCGCCATTACTCGAGCCCCATCTCGGCCAGCACCGCCGAGGCGTTGCGGAACCCGTCCACCGCCGCCGGGATGCCGCAGTAGACGGCCGCGTGCATCAGCACCTCGCGCAGCTCGTCCTTGGTGACCCCGTTGTTGATCGCCCCCTTCACGTGCACCCGGATCTCCGGGGCGCGGCCGAGCGCGACGAGCATGGCCACCGTGAGCATGCTGCGGGTGCCGCGGGGCAGCTGCTCGCGCCCCCAGACCGAGCCGAAGCAGTACCGGGTCACCAGCTCCTCGAACTCCCTGGTGAAGTCGGGCTGGCTCTCGACCTTGGCGCGGCCGTGCTCCGGGCCGAGCATCTCCTCGCGGATCGCGATCCCCTTCTCGTACAGCTCGTCTGCCAGCTCGTCGGCCATAGAACCTCCCGGTTGATCGCGAATGGTATATCCCTGCGCGTCCACTGTCCCCCTAGTCAGCCCATAGCAGATGATATACGATTTCCCCTGCTTGGCCAGTGCCACCACCCTGGGAGGACATGGATGTCCGACAACCTGCACCTCGTGTTCAGCAAGCCGCCGGCGGACATTTCCGACGAGGCCTACAACCAGTGGTACGACTTCCACCTGGGCGAGATCCTGGTGGTGCCCGGCTTCGTCTCCGCGCGCCGCTACCGGCTGGAGACGGTCAAGGGCGACTGGACGCCGTCCGGCCACCGCTACCTGTCGGCCTACGAGCTCGAGGGCGAGCCCAAGGAGGTCATGGCCGAGCTCGACAAGGAGGTCGCCTCGGGGCGGATGAAGCTGCCCGAGTGGTTCCCGGCGATCACCTTCGCGTCGTTCAACTGCTACGCGCACGGCAACCCGGCCGAGGCCACGGCTGGCCGACCACCTGTACATGGTGTTCAGCGCGCCGCCCGCGGGCCTCGACGACGCCGAGTTCATCGCCTGGTACCGGGAGCACGCCGACGAGAACACCCAGGTGCCCGGCTTCCTGGCCAACTGGCGGTTCCGCCTCGAGCCCGAGGTGATCGACCCCTCGACCCCGGCCGTCGCCACGCACCTGGCCCTCTACGAGGTGGACCGTGACCTGGCCACGCTGCGCGCCAACCTCGGCGCCGCGCGGGTGACCAACGAGGCCGGCTGGCCCGCCTGGTTCGACCCCACCCCGTGGACGTCCCTCGACGCCAACGCGATCGGGGAGCGAGTGCCCGCGCCGGCCCGCTGACCGCCTGTTCCACGCATCTCAGAGAGGACCCCATGACCGCACGCACGACACCGCCGTTCCGCGCCGACCACGTCGGCAGCCTGCTCCGCCCGCCTGCGCTCAAGCAGGCGCGCGAGGACGCCGCCCGCGGCGCGATCTCCGCCGATGAGCTGCGGGCCGTCGAGGACGACGCGATCCGCGACGCGATCAGGATGCAGGAGGACATCGGCCTGCGCGCGGTCACCGACGGCGAGTTCCGGCGCGCCTCCTGGCACATGGACTTCATCTACGAGATCGCCGGCGTGCGCAAGGCCGAGCAGGCCATGAAGAGCGTGTTCCACAACGCGGGCGGCGACATCGAGTTCACGCCGTCGGCCATCAGGGTCACCGGCAAGCTCGGGATGGACCACACGATCTTCGGCTCCGCGTTCGAGTTCGTCCGCGACAACGTGACCACGGGGACGCCGAAGCTGACCATCCCCGCGCCGAGCCTGGTGCACTACCGCGGCGGCCCCGCGGCGATCGACCAGGCCGTGTACCCGGACATCGACGAGTTCTGGGAGGACCTCGGCGCCGCCTACGCGGACGAGGTCAGGCGGCTCGGCGCCATCGGCTGCACCTACCTGCAGCTGGACGACACCAGCCTGGCGTACCTGAACGACCCGGCGCAGCGCGCGGAGATCGCCAGGCGCGGCGAGGACGCCGACCACCAGCACGAGACCTACATCCGGTCGATCAACCGGGCGCTGCGGGACCGGCCGGAGGGCATGGCGGTCACGACGCACATGTGCCGCGGCAACTTCCGCTCCTCGTGGGTGGCGTCCGGCGGGTACGACTTCGTCGCCGACGCGCTGTTCAACGAGCTGAACGTGGACGGCTTCTTCATGGAGTTCGACGACGAGCGCTCCGGCGGGTTCGCGCCGCTGCGCTTCGTCCCCCCGGGCAAGTACGTCGTCCTCGGCCTCGTGACGAGCAAGCAGGGCGAGCTTGAGGCCAAGGACGACATCAAGCGCCGCATCGAGGAGGCGGCCAAGTTCGTGGACATCGACCAGCTGTGCCTGTCGCCGCAGTGCGGCTTCTCCTCCACGCTCGACGGCAACTCGCTGACCAGGGAGCAGCAGGTCGCCAAGCTGCGCCTCGTGGTGGAGGTCGCGGACGAGGTCTGGGGCGGCTCGCCCGCGTAGCGCGGGCACCGCGTTAGCGCGTTACCGCGCGGGAAGCAGCCGCGCGAGGACGTCCCGGTGCGTGACGGCGGCCTCGGCCTGGCGCCGCCGTCCCTCCGCCGTCAGCACGACGAAGATGCCCCGGCGGTCGTTGTCGCAGGCGCACCGCTCCACGAGGGCGTTCTTGACCAGGCGGTCGACCAGCCGGGACAGCGCGCTCTGGCTCAGGTGCACCGACTCGGCCAGGTCCTGCGCGCGGCGCTCGCCCTCCGGGCACTCGGCCAGCCGGTCGAGCACCTCGAAGTCGCTGACGCCGAGCGCGTGCCGCTCGCCGAGCTCGCGCTCAAGCGCCGCGCAGATCGCCGCGTGACATGCCATCATGTCCCGCCAGGCCGCGTCACCGGACGTCGCCGGGCGGACGCAACCTCAGGTGTCACGCTCACGAGGTCATGGTAACGCGATGGCAAAGTATTTGCAAGCACATTCATTGCATTTGCAATCATTGCGTGTACATGCATATGGTTCCGGGTATGCAGTCAACCGAACGGCCCGTGCCGTCCCCCGCAACTGCCATCCACTCGTCCGCAACTTCGGTTGCCGCCAGTCCCGCCGCCGCAGGCAGCGCAGAAAGCCTGCGCTGGTCGCCGCGGCTGTGGGGCGTGCTGTTCGTGCTCGGCGGCGCGCTGTGCCTCGACGCGCTCGACGTGTCCATGGTCGGCGTCGCGCTGCCGTCCATCAGGACGGCGCTCGGCCTGTCCACGTCGTCGCTGCAGTGGGTCGTCAGCGGATACGTCCTCGGCTACGGCGGCCTGCTGCTGCTCGGCGGCCGCGCCGCCGACCTGCTCGGCCGGCGCCGGGTCTTCCTCGCCGCGCTCGCCGCGTTCGCCGTCCTGTCCCTGCTCGGCGGCCTCACCAGCGTCGCCCGGGCTGCTCATCGGCGCGCGGTTCCTGAAGGGCATCGCGGCGGCGTTCACCGCGCCCGCCGGCATGTCGCTGCTGACCACGACGTTCCCCGAGGGGCCGATGCGCAACCGGGCGTTCAGCATCTACTCGGCCTTCGGCGGCAGCGGGTTCTCCCTTGGCCTCGTGCTGTCCGGCCTGCTCACCGCGGTGAGCTGGCGCTGGACCCTGCTGGTGCCCGCTCCCGTGGCGCTGGTCGTGCTCGCCGCCGGCTGGTGGCTGATCCCGCGCGATGCCCGCGAGACGGGCAAGGCGCGCCGCCAAGCGGCGGTCATTCGACCTGCCTGGCGCGGTCACGGTCACCCTCAGCATGCTGCTGCTCGTTTACACGGTCGTGTCCGCGCAGCAGGCGGGCTGGGCGTCCGCGCGCACCATCGGGTCGTTCGCGCTCGTCGCGGCCGGGCTCGCCGCCTTCATCGCGATCGAGTCGCGCAGCCGCGACCCGCTGATGCCGCTGCAGATCTTCCGTTCCGGCCCGCTGCGCCGGGCCAACATCGGCGCGGTCACCCTGTTCGGCTCCTACGTCTCCTTCCAGTTCCTCGCCACCCAGTACCTGCAGAGCCTGGCCGGCTGGTCGCCGATCTCGACCGCGCTCGCGTTCCTGCCGGCCGGCGTCATGGTGGCCGTGCTGTCCGTCGGCGTGGGCCCGCTGCTTGGCCGGTTCGGCACCGGCAGGCTCGCGGCCGCGGCCTTCGCCTGCCTTGTCGCCGCGTACGCGGTGTTCCTCCGGGCCGGCGTCGACCCCGGACTACCCGGCCGTGCTGCTGCCGACGATGCTGCTGGTCGGGCTGGCCTTCGGGCTCGGCTTCTCCGCGCTGACCGTGGCCGCCACCGACGGGATGCCCAACGACGAGCAGGGCCTGGCCGCCAGCCTGTTCCAGACGTCGTTCCAGGTCGGCGGCGCGCTGGTGCTCGCCATCGTCACCGCGGTGGTCGACGCCGCAGGCGGCGGCCAGCTCGCCGCGCCGGCCGCCACGCTCGCCGCCTACCGGCCGGCGCTCTTCCTGATCACCGGCGTCGCGGCGGTCGGGGCCCTGGTCGCCATCGCGGGCCTGCGGCGCGGCACTGACCCGGCGCCCGCGGCGGAACTCGTCGCGCAGCCGGCCGCGCAGGCAGCCCTCGCGGATTGCGGTGCGCAACCGCGCTAGGGCACGAGGACGGTGCGCTCGCCGGGGGTCTCCGGGCTGGTCCAGGCCCGCTCCACGTCGGCCAGCGGCACGTCCGCGCCTGGACCCCGATCGTGCCCGCGCTGATCTCGTCGATCAGCGAGGGCAGCTCGGCGAGGTAGCCCCGCGGCGAGACCGAGCCCTGGCCGCTGCCCTGGAGGCGGAAGTTGGCCGAGCGCAGCGCCACCGACGGCAGCTCGATCGTCGGGCCGGCGACCGCGCCGATCTGGATCCAGTCGAGCGCGCGGCTGCGGTCGGCCCGCGCGGTCAGCAGCGCCATGATCGCCTGCTGGGCCGGCTTGCCCCACAGGTAGTCGATCACGATGTCGACCTCGGCGGCCGCCGCGGCCAGCGCCTCGCCCGTCGCCTCGGCGTCGTCGGTCAGCTGGACCACGTCGTCGGCGCCCGCCGGGAGCAGCGCGCCGCAGCCGCCCGCGGGTCGCGGCCCGCGCCGACCACGCGCCCGGCGCCGAGCCGCCTGGCGACCTGGACCGCCATCGCGCCGGCGTTGCCGGTCGCGCCGAGGATCAGGACGCTCTGCCCGGGCTGGAGCGGGACGCGGCGGCGCAGCGCGACCCACGACGACATCGCCGGGTTCATCGCGGCGGCGACCTTGGCGACGTCGGCGCCGGCCGGCAGCTCGACCGAGCGGCGCGGGTCGACGAGCGCCTTGTCCGCCATCGTGCCGAGCACGTCGTCGTCGGCGGCGAAGTAGACGAGCCTGCCGTCGGGCAGCCGTCCGACGCCGTCGATCCCCGGGATCATCGGCAGCGTGCCGGTGCTGGTGTAGTGCTGCCCGGCGGCGCCGCTGCGGACCCGCGGGTGCAGGCCGACGGCGAGCACGTCGACGAGCACCTCGTCGCCGGTCGGCGCCGGCACCTCGAACTGCTGGTAGTGCGGCGGCTCCGCGAACGATGTCACGACGGCCGCGTTCATCATGGTCATGGCCTGGCCCTTCCTGAAGGTCTCGATTTAGTTTGTGTCACGTACCAATTTAGTTGGTGTCACGTACTAAATCAAGTAGACTGGCCTCATGTCATCCCGACCGGAACCCGCGTCCGCCGAACCGGGCCGCGCCGCCGCAGCTCGACCCAGTCGACGGCCTCGCCCAGCTCTCCTTCGTGATCATGGGCATGGTGGAGCGCCGGGCCGCCGAGCACGACCTGTCGATCCCCGCGACGCGGCTGCTCGGCGTGCTGCGCGACCGCGAGCC
The DNA here is from genome assembly GCA_963735315.1 of uncultured Actinomycetota bacterium. GTDB lineage: Bacteria > Actinomycetota > Actinomycetes > Streptosporangiales > Streptosporangiaceae > Trebonia. The sequence goes on along the minus strand of CAVTKQ010000030.1, from coordinate 21,683 downwards.
GACCATGCAGCGAGCTCGCCCGGCTCCTCGAGCTGGACAAGTCGAGCGTCACCGGGCTCGTCGACCGCGCCGAGCGCCGCGGCCTGGTCGCCCGGGTGCCCTCGCCCGCCGACAAGCGGGCCGTGCTCGTCCGGCTCACCGACGACGGCCGCTCGCTGGTGTCCGCGGCCGGGGAGGGCTTCGCCGCGGACGTCACGGCCATGCTCGACCACCTGGCGGCGCGGGACCGGGCCACGTTCGCCCGGCTGGTCAGCCGGCTGCTCGTCGCCCACGCGGCCGGCCAGGGGGTCGACCTGTTCGCGACGGCCGGACCGCCGGCCGGGTAGTGCCCAGTGCGGTACGCGCGGTCCCGGGCCTACAGGTCCCTGGTGCTCTCACCGGCGGCCGGCTCGGGCGGGCCAGCCAGTGCCCCGTCGCTGACGGCCGGGGCGCCTGCGAAGCCGGGGCAGCCCGCGGAGCCGCGCCGGGCTCGGGAGCCGGGCCTTCCGCGGGACGCGGGGCGCCCGGGAGCCAGCAGGAGAGCAGCACGGCGACGGCGGAGAAGCCGGTCGCCCACCAGAACGCGATGTCGAACCCGGCGGCCAGGTCGCCGTGGTGCGCGGTGACGGCGGCGGAGAGGATGACCGCGAGGACGGCGGTGCCGAACGAGCCGCCGACCTGCTGGGCCATCCTGGTGATCACGCTCGAGTGCGGCGATCTGCTCCTTGTCGAGGCCGAGGAAGGCGACGGCCATCACCGGGATGGTGACGGCGCCGAGGCCGAAGCCGCGGATGACCAGCCAGAGCGCGAGCAGCCACGAGTTGGTGTGCGGCCCGGCGAAGGCGAAGGGGACGGTCGCGGCGGCGACGATGACGAAGCCGGCGACGGCGACCGGGCGGGCGCCGATCGTGTCGGTGAGCCGCCCGGCCAGGCCGCGGGAGAGCAGCGTGCCGACGCCCTGCGGGACGAGCATGATCCCCGCGGTCAGCGCGGAGACGCCGCGCACCTCCTGGTAGTACAGCGGCAGCAGCAGCATCGCGCCGTACAGCGAGAAGCCGGAGAAGAACAGCACCGCGGACGCCGAGGCGACCGGGCGGCGGGCGAGCAGGCTGACGTCGACGAGCGGCTGCCGCGTCGCCGTCCCCGCGCCAGCCGCAGCGCGTAGCCGGTGAACGCGGCGGTGAGCGCGACGCCGAGGCCAGCGGGACGATGACGTCGGGGTGCGCGAAGCCGGCGCCGCTGCCCGCGTCGCTCAGCCCGAGGATGATCGCGGCGATGCCGGGGGCGAGCAGGGCGAGGCCGGGCAGGTCGAGGCGCGGCCTGGGCGCGGCCGGGACGGGCTTGTCCGCGGGCAGGTAGCGCGCGGCGAGGATGAGGCCGACGACGCAGAACGGCACGTTCACCCAGAACATGAACCGCCAGCTGAAGTGGGTGAGGATCGCGCCGCCGACCAGCGGGCCGAGGATCGGGCCGAGCAGCGCGGGCAGCGCGACGACGTGACGGTCCGGCCGAGCGCCTTGCCCCCGGCGGCCTGCATGATCAGCGTGGTCAGCAGCGGGAACATGATGCCGCCGCCCGCGCCCTGCACCACGCGCCAGGCGATCAGCGAGCCGACGTTCCACGCCAGGCTCGAGCCGACCGAGCCGACCAGGAAGACCGCGAGCGCGGCCATCCACAGCCGCTTGCCGCCGAAGCGGCGCAGCCCCCAGGTGGACAGCGGCACCGCGATGCCGAGCGCGAGCAGGTAGCCGGTGCGTCACCCACTGGATCGTGGACACCGACGCGTGCAACTGCGTGGCGAGCGTGTGCAGCGCGACGCTGACGATCGTCGTGTCGAAGATGACCGCGAGGAAGCCGACGATGAGGATCAGCGCGGTCTTGAGAACCTTCGGGTCGATCCTGTCCTGGCCTGGCTGCCGTGTGCCGCCGCCATGACCGCCCTCCTCAGATAAGAGATGAGTTCGTCTCTTATCTGAGAGTATGGGCTCGACGATAAGGAATGCAAGCCTCTCTTATTCTGCGGATCGGCTATCCTCGTGAGTGTGACCGAGCAGTTGCACCGGCAGCGGCGGCGCGGCGAGGAGCTTGAGGCCGCGCTGCTTGACGCCGCGTGGGACGAGCTGGTCGAGGCCGGCTTCGCCAAGCTCACGATGGAGTCCGTGGCCGCCCGCGCGAAGACCGGCGTCGCGGTGCTCTACCGCCGCTGGCCGAACAAGGACGACCTGGTGCTCGCCGCCATCAGGCACTACGGCCAGACGCACCCGGTCGAGATCCCGGACACCGGGAGCCTGCGCGGCGACCTGCTCGCGCTGCTGCACGGGATCAACGACGAGCGGAACATCTTCACCGTGGTCATCGTCGGCCACCTTCGCCGGCCTGCTGTCGAGTACCGGCCTGACCCCGGCGGACGTGCGCGCCCGGATCATCGGCGACCGGCCGGTGTGGTCGCACGAGATCTTCCGCCGCGCGCACGAGCGCGGCGAGATCGACCTGGACACGCTGCCCGCCGCCGTGCTGTCGATGCCGTTCGACCTGATGCGCCACGACCTGCTCATGACCCTCAAGCCGGTGCCCGCGGAGCGGATCACGGCGATCGTCGACGACCTGTTCATGCCGCTGCTCGCCGCTTACCGCCGGTAAGGCGCCGGCCGGCTCCGGCAGGCACGGGATCGCGCGGGCGCAGCGCGCACCCGTTCGGGACGGTGACCGTGAGTTAGTCCTGCGCCCCGGCCGGCCTGGCCGGGCGGCGCGGCGCGGGCGCCTCGGCGACCGACGGCTTCCACGGGCCGCCGGCCATCAGCCGGCGGATGTACTCGATCGTGGCGTCGATGACCTTGTTCGCCTGGCGCCGGGTGCCCGCCCCCGCGACCTCGCGCGCGCCCTCGCCGATGATCGAGGTCAGCGCGGTCACGTACAGCCGGTCGAAGGAGCTCTCCGACAGGCGCAGCAGGGTGTCGTTCTGCGCCAGCCACTCGTGCCCGCGGCGCCGGACCATCACCTCGAAGCCGGGCGGGCTGTCGCCGCTGAGGAAGAGCATGGCCAGGTCCCTGCGCTCCCAGCTGCCCTCGAGGTAGGCCCGCGCGCCCACCGAGAACAGCTCGAACGGGTCGGTCACGCCCGCCCGCCGCGCCTCGGCGACGGCGCCCCCCGCGGCCTGGTCGTACGCGGCCTGGTGCTCGTGCCACAGCGCGACGAACAGCTCGCTCTTGCCGCCGAAGTGGTGGTAGAGGCTGCCGACGCTCGACCCGGCCCGCCGGACCACCTCGGCGATGCTCGCGCCGGCGAAGCCCTGCTCGGTGAACACCTCGCGCGCCGCGTCGAGCAGCGCGCGCTGGGTCTCCGCGGTGCGCGCCCACTGCCAGGAGCCGGCGGACTTGTCACGCGGCGGCCGTGCTGCTGGTTCCACCGGATACCCCCGCTGTTTCAGAACTGGATTCTAAGAGTGTATCCAGTAACGAAGCGCTTGCGGGCCGCAGGGAGCACGGCGCCGGCCCGGGCTAGACCGCCTGCAGGCGCCGGAGCTCCTCGGCGACGCGCGGCTGGGGCGCACGGCCCGTGCGGCCCGGCACGCGGCCGGGTGGCGGTGGCGGGGGAAGGCGCAGCACGCACCCGTTCGGGATAATGATCATGATTTAACCGAACGGGTGCGTGCTGCGCCCCCGGCGCCGCCCCGGACGGGCTAGCGCCAGGTGAGGAGCGCGTCGAGGGCCTCGACCTGCGAGCCGCGGACGAGCAGCGGGTTGATCTCCAGCGCCTCGAGGCGGTCGCCGAGCCGCCCGGCCAGCGCGGCGACCGCCGCGATGGTGTCGGCGACGGCGTCCAGGTCGGCCTTCGCCGTGCCGCGGGCGCCGCCGAACAGGCGCGCGCCGCGCAGGCCCTGCAGCGCCTGGCGGACCTCGTCGCGGCTGACGGGCAGCACGGCAACGGCGGTGTCGCGCAGGATCTCGACGAAGATGCCGCCAAGCCCGACGGCGAGGACCTGCCCCCAGGCCGGGTCGGCGACGATGCCGACGAGCAGCTCGATCCCGTCGGCCCGCATGGGCTGGACCAGCGCGCCGCGCACGTCGGCGCCCGCCTCCCGGCCCGCCCGGGCCACGTCGGCGTAGGCAACCTCGACCTCGGCCGCGTTCCGCAGCCCGACCCGCACTCCCCCGATGTCGCTCTTGTGCTCGATCCCGTCCGCGGCAAGCTTGAGCACGACCGGGTAGCCGAGCTCGCCGGCGGCGTGCGCCGCCGCCCGCGGGTCGCTGACCAGGAGACTCGGCACCACGGGTATGCCGTTCTCGGCGAGGAAGGCCGAGGCGCGGTACTCCGGCCAGGACGACCCGGGCTCGTACTCCACGGCCAGGTCAGGCAGCGCGGGCGCCTGGGACGCGGCAGCCGACTTGGCCTGGTCCCGGGCGGCGCGGTCATGGGCGGCACGGTACTGGGCGGACCAGCGGACGGCGCGGCCGAGCGCGGTCAGGCCGTGGTGGATGCCGCCGAGGACGCCGGGGTAGCCGGTCTGGCCCGCGACGTCCCGGCCGAACGCGGTGACGTCGGTCAGCGCGTTGCCCATCACGATGACCGGCTTGCGCATGTCCCGCAGCACCGCGGCGGTCGCCTGGTACATCTCGACGAGCAGCGCGGGGTCGGGCGGCGCGGCCCGCGGCAGGTCGGAGACCAGGACGAGCGCGTCCAGGCTCGGGTCGTCCTGCACCGCCCGCAGCGCGTTGCGCAGCAGGTCCCGGTTGATGAGGATGTAACCGGTGACGTCCACCGGGTTCTGGGTGGCGGCGAACGGCGGGACGACCTGCCGCAGCCGCTCCACCGTCTCAGGCGCGAACTCGGGAACCTCGATGCCCTCGTCCTCGGCCCGGTCGGCGATGATCTCGCTGGCGCCGCCCGAGGCCGTGATGAACCCGAAGCGGGGGCCAGGCAGCGGGCCGGTCCCGGCGAGCAGGCCCGCGGTGATGATGAGGTCTTCGAGGCTGTCGACCCGGATGACGCCGTGCTGGCGGAAGACCGCGTCGACCACGGCGTCGTCGCCGACCAGCGAGCCGGTGTGGGCCCGCGCGACGCGGGCGCCCGCCTGGCTGCGGCCGACCTTGATCGCCACGATCGGCTTGCCCTTCGCGAGGGCCTCGCGCGCGAGGGCGAGGAACTCCGCGGGGCGGCGGACTGCCTCGATGAACAGGGCGATGACCCGGGTCTGCTCGTCGTCGATGAGGTACCGCATGACGTCGGTCATCGACACCATCGACTCGTTGCCCATGGACACCAGGAGGCTGACGCCGATGTTGCGGGACTGGGCGAAGTTCAGTACCGCGCTGGCCAGGGCCCCGCTCTGCAGCACGACGCCGACCGGGCCGCGCAGCAGCGGGGGGTCGATGGCCAGGCCGTAGGGGGTGATGCCGGCCGCGGCGTTGATGAACCCGTTCCCGTTGGGGCCGAGGACGGTGAGGCCGCGGCGCTGCGCGAGGTCGGCGACCTGCCGCTCGAGCTCCGCCCCCTCGTCCCCGGTCTCGCCGAAGCCGGAGGTCAGCAGGACGATCGAACCGATGCCGTGGTCGGCCGCCGCGGACAGGACGGGCAAGACGGCCGGCGTCGGGACCATCACGAAAGCGAGGTCGACGTCCGGCGGCAGGTCGGCGATGCTGGCGTAGCTGTCCTGGCCGTGCACCGGGATGCCGCGCGGGTTCACCAGGTAGACGGGCCCGGGGAACTGGTGGACCTGGAGGTTGCCGAAGGTGCTCCAGGACCACCGCGACTTGTCCGTGGCGCCGATCAGGGCGATCGACCGGGGGTTGAACAGCTGCCGGACCTGCCCGGGGGTGCTTACGGTGCTGGTCATCACGATCTCCTCAGGCGAGTGGCGTCGCGGGCAGGTCGCCCCGGTCTGCAGCCTTCGCCGCGGCCGCCAGCCGCTGCAGTGAACGCTGGAGGTCGGGGGCCGGCATGGCCTGCGGCCTTACGGCGCGGACCGTGGCGGTCGCCGCGTCGAGCGTCGCGCCGCCGAGCAGCAGGTAGGCGACGGCAACGGCCGCCGTCCTTGAGATCCCCGCCTGGCAGTAGACGCCTACCCGGGTGCCGGCCCGGGCGAGCGCGGCGACGTGCGCGGCGGCCCGGGCGATCAGCTCGTCCTGGCCCGGTTCCAGGTCCATGATCGGGAAGTGGTCGATCGGCACCGGCAGCCCCGGCGGCCTGGTCTCGCCCCGCAGGTCCACCAGGCGCTCGGCGCCGGCCGCGACCATCGCCATGGCGAGCCCCGCGTCACCGAGCAGCACGTGCTCGTCAAGCGTGCTGAAGCCAAGCACCTTGCCCGGTGCCGTCACCGGTCCCCCTGGCCGACCTGTACCCGGCCCCGGTCGATCACCACGGTCCCGTCGTCGCGCGTGGCCTGGAACAGCGCGGTCTGGCCCTCACCGTCAGCACTGGTGCCCTCGAGCCACATCGAGACCGTCAGCGGCTCGCCGGGCAGCACCGGGCGGCTGAACCGGCCGGACATCGAGCGGAACCTGGCCGGGTCGCCGTCGCACAGCGCGTGCAGCAGGGCGCGGCCGGTGACCCCGTAGGTGCACAGGCCGTGCAGGATCGGCCTGCTGAAGCCGCCGCGGGCGGCGAACTTCGGGTCCGCGTGCAGCGGGTTGCGGTCCCCGGACAGCCGGTAGAGCAGGGCCTGCTCCGGCCTGGTCTCCATGACGACCTGGTGGTCGGGCGCCCGGTCCGGCAGGGCCCACGAGTCGGCGGCGCCGCGCGGGCCGCCGAAGCCGCCCTCGCCGCGGACGAAGATGCCGCTCCGGCTGGTGACGAGCGGCTCCCCGGTGGCGTCGTCGACGGCCTCGTTCTCGGTGGTGATGAGCGCTCCCGAGCCCTTGTCGTAGATGCCGGTCACGGTCGCGGTGGTGCGCACGGTGCCCGCCACGGGCAGCGTCCGGTGCAGCTCGAAGGCCTGCTCGGCGTGCACGAGCAGCGCCGGGTCGAAGTCGCCGAGGCGGCGGGCGGGCCGCGCCTGGGCCAGCAGGACGCCGAAGGTCGGCAGCACCTGCTGCTCGATGCCCTCGCTGTTCTCGGTGGTGAACTCGAGTTCGCGCAGCGGGTCGCCCAGGCCCGCCCCGACGCCGACCGCGTAGAGCAGGGCGTCCTTGCTGTCCCAGGACCTCAGCTGCGGCTCGCCCGGTACGCCTACCAGGCTGTGGTCAAGTCCCATGGCTGCCTCCGCCGCGCACTCGCTGCTGATAGAACTGTGTTCTAGAAATGATTCTGGGTATTGCGCTGTCGCGTGTCAACCGCCACGCGGGTGTTTGGCCGCGGTCGGCCGGGTGAGCCGGGAGTGGTTGACACGGCCTGTCCCCCGCCCGACGATATTGGAACAATCTTCTAGTATTAACGTCTCCTGGGAGCGCGCCGATGGGTGTGCTTGACGGCAGGGTCGCGATCGTGACGGGCGCGAGCCGCGGGATCGGGGCGGAGATCGCGCGCCGCTTCGGCCAGGCCGGCGCGGCCGTCGCGGTGACCGCGCGGACGACCGAGGCGGGCATGTCCCGGCTGCCGGGCACGATCGGGGAGACCGCGGGGCAGATCACGGACGCGGGCGGGACGGCGGTGGCGATCCCGGCCGACCTGTCGCGGCCGGAGGACCGGGAGCGGCTGGTGGCCGAGGCCACCGCGCGGCTCGGCCCGCCCGACATCCTGGTCAGCAACGCCGCCGTCACGTACTTCACCCCGGTCGGCGACTTCACCGCCCGCCGGTACCAGCTGATGTTCGACGTCCAGGTCGAGGCGCCGTTCCACCTGGCCCAGCTCGTCGTCCCGGGCATGCGGGCGGGCGGCCGGGGCTGGATCCTGAACATCTCCTCCGTCGCGGCCCGGCACCCCGCCATCCCGCCCGGTCCGCGCGCCGGGCGCGGCGGCACCGTCTACGGGATGTGCAAGGCGGCCCTTGAGCGGTTCTCCACCGGCCTGGCGGCCGAGCTGTACGGCGACAACATCGCGGTGAACGCGCTGGCGCCGAGCCAGGTGGTCCCGACGCCGGGCACGCTCTTCCACCACCTGACCACCGAGGACAACCCGGACGCGGAGCCGCCGGCCGTGATGGCGGAGGCCGCCCTGCTGCTGTGCAGCGCCGAGCCGCAGGCGCTGACCGGCCGGGTCGCCTACTCCCAGGACCTGCTCGCCGAGCTGCACGCCGCCCCGTGACGCCGGCCGGCTGGGTGCGGGTGGACTGCCACCTGCACACGGTCGCGTCCGGGGACTCGGTGCTCACGGTGGAGGAGCTGGCCGGCCGGGCGCGGCAGGCCGGGCTCGACGTGGTGTGCGTCACCGACCACAACGTCACGCACGCCGCGGTCGCGGCGGCCGAGCGCGACATCGGCGTGCGGGTCATCGTCGGAGAGGAGGTCAGGACACCCGACGGCGACGTGATCGGGCTGTTCTTGACCGAGCGGATCCCCTACGTGCTGCCGGTGGCCGAGGTCGTCGGCCTGATCAGGGGCCAGGGCGGCCTGGTGTACGCGCCGCACCCGTTCGACCTGGGCCGGTCCAGCCTGGGCCGGGTGCTGCCCGGGCTGTGCGCGGCTGGGTCGGTCGACGTGATCGAGGTGTTCAACGCCAAGGTCGCCGACCAGGCGCTGAACGACGAGGCGGCCCGGCTGGCGGCGCGGTTCGGGCTGCCGGGCGGCGCGGGCTCGGACGCCCATGACGCGCCTGGTGTGGGGGCCGCCTACCTGGAGATGCCCGACTTCGACGGCCCGGCGGGCTTCCTCGCCGCGCTCGCGGAGGCGCGGGTGACCGGGGAGTACCGCGACCACGCGCCGCGGTACCCGCGGCGAGCGTCCCGCTGAGCGAGTCGCGCTACCGCTACCGCTTCCGCCTGCCCGCCGCATGGGGTCTCGCCTCACCCGTCACCAGGGTCGCGCAATCAGGTTCCGCCGGTCCGTTGTTCACCGCCCTTATAGGGTCGGTAACAACACCCAATGCTCCGGGGGTAACGAAACGATGGAACAGCGGATCAGCCTGGTGACGCTCGGCGTCGCCGAGCTCGCCCGGGCCCGCGCCTTCTACGAGGCGCTTGGCTGGCGCGGGGCAAAACAGCCCGATGACGAGGTGTGCTTCTTCCAGGCCGGCGGAATGGTATTCGGGCTGTGGACCGCGCTCGGCGGGCATGGCGCCCCGGGGATCGAGCTCGCGCACAACGTGCGCTCACCGCAGGAGGTCGGCGCCCTGCTCGACGCCGCCGCGCGCGCCGGGGGCACCATCGTCCGCCCGGCCGGGCGGGCCGACTGGGGCGGGACAACCGGGGCGTTCGCCGATCCCGACGGGTACGTGTGGGAAGTGGCCCACAACCCTGGCTGGACCATCAACCCGGACGGCACGGTAGTTATCTGACCCGCGCCGCGCGGCAATGGCCGATCTCGGTGGTGGCCCGGCGGCATGTCCTGAGCGGTTGCGCCGGCCGCTGCGTCGCCCGCGCTACCCGAGGGTAAGGATGATGCGCTCGTGGACGTTGCCGCCTTCAAGCTGGCGGTGGGCCTCAGCGGCCTGCTGCATGGGCATGGACTTGCGCGCGCGCAGGCGCAGCCGGCCCGCGGCCAGCAGGGCGATCGTCTGATCCAGGGCGCCGGGAGCACGGTCGGGGGTGGGCTGGGAGAGCGTGACGCCGAAGGCAGCGGCGTCCGGGTCGGACAAGGTGATGACCCGCTCGGGTCCGCCCGCCAGGGCGATCGCGTCGGCCAGGACACCCTTGCCGGCCGCGTCGAACACGGCGTCCACCGCGCCCAGCGCGCGCACCCGGCCGGCCAGGCCCGGGCCGTAGCGCGCCGGCGTCGCTCCCAGCTCGCGGGCGAGCGCCTCGTCGTGCTCGCCGACCGCGCTGATGACCTTGACCCCCTGGGCGACCGCGAGCTGGGTCGCGATGATGCCGACGGATCCGCCGCCGCCGAACAGCAGCAGCGTCTCGCCGCTCTTGACGTTCAGCTGCCGCAGGACGCCGACGGCCGCCTCGGCCGAGCTGGGCAGCGCGGCGGCATCGGTCCACGAGACCGTGTCGGGCTTGCGGGTCCAGATCGACGCGACCGCGTACTCGGCGTAACCGCCCAGGCCGAACAGCAGGGCCGTGACGGCGTCGCCGGCGGACGTGCCGGTCACGCCAGGCCCGACCGCGTCGACGGTGCCTGCCGCCTCGAAGCCGAGCACGGCGTTGGGCGGCAGCGGGATGGCGGCCTTGAGGTAGCCGGCCCGCAGGGCGAGGTCGGTCGGGCCGATCCCGGCCGCCTTGACCTTGATCCTGATCTGTCCCTCGCCCGGTTCGGCCAGCGGGACCCCGGCCCACTTCAGCACCTCAGGAGGCCCGTATCCGGTCATCACAATCGCGTTGGGCATGGCAGTCCTCTCTCTTGCCTGTCTGGCGGCGGCCTGGGCGTGGCCGTGCGGGTTGCGCCTTGTCATGTCGCGCGACCCGCGCTGCCGGTGGTTCACGTGTCCCGGCTCCGGCAGGCTGCTCTCTCCGGGCAACTTACGTGATACATCACGTAATTCTTTGTAGCTTAACTTACGTGATGTGTCACGTAAGTGTCAACGGGCAGGCGGCGCGCATGCCAGGCGCCGGCCCGGGCCAGGGCGAGCGCGGCAGTCGCCTGGCGCGGGACCGGGGCGGCCGGCAGGCACGGCAGGGCGAGGGCGCGGCCGGGCGCGAAGGGCGTCGTCAGCCCTCCGCCGGGCGCCAGTCGACGGGCGGCGGGAGTGAGCCCTTCTCGATGATGTTCGCGTACACGCTTTCCAGGGCCTCGCTGAGCGGCCGCACCAGGTCGGCCGGCAGTCCCCCGAAGAACAGGCGCCGGACGAGCTCCACGTGCCCGGGCGCCGCCTGCTCCAGGGCCTGCCGCCCGCCGTCGGTCAGGGTCACCTCGGTGACCCGCCGGTCGGCGGCGGACAGGCCGCACGCCACCAGGCCCCTGGCGCTCATCCGCCGCACGTGGTGGGATACCCGGCTGCGCTCCCAGCCGATCTGGGCGGCGAGCACCGTGATCTGCATTCGCTCCCCGTCGGCCACGCTCAGCGCGGTCAGCACGTCGTAATCGGGCAGCGACAAGCCGCTGTCCGCGAGGAGCTGGCGGTTCATCTCGTAGGCCAGGCGCAGCTGGACCCGGATATAGGCCATCCACGCCCGCTGCTGGTCCCCGTCGAGCCATCCGCTGGCGGGCACCGTGCCAGCCTCGCCGTTACGTGACATATCACCTGAGTTTACGGGCTCTTCCCATCCGGGGTGTGTTCCGCCCGTGGTGTCGTCACGCCTACCGAGTCGACCTGGTTCCGTAGGCGTCAGCGCCAGAATTCGGTGAGCTGCTCGGCAAGGGCTCTGCCCTGGTCGTAGCCGGCTCGAGCAGCGGGCGGACGCAGCGACAGATCCATCGCATTGGCGCCGAACATGTGCTCGGAGTCGCTGTCCGGGAAGATCGTCTCGACCCTGCTGCCGCGTGCGCGTAGCTCGTCGACCTGCGCCGCGAGATGCATGCCCCAGTCCAGCGGGTGCAGTGTCCTGCCGCCGAACGGCGACAGCACCAGCACCCGCCCGTATCCGGCGGCCAGATCGGCATTCTCGGCGTTCGATCGGTAGCCGCCGTCGATGTACCGGCTGTCCCCGATCCGGTAGGGAAGGCCACTGGCACAGCTGGCGGCGACGGCGTCCACCAGGTCGACTCCGCTGTGGCGGTCGAACACGACCGGTTCACCGGTATCGGCATCGACCGCCGTGATGAGCACCGTTCGTTGCGGCCAGCGCTGACTGGGCAGCCGCGCGGCGACGGTGGCGCGCCACTGTGCCTGCCAGGAGCCGTCCGACGCCGCATCCATGTCGAGTGCCGCCGCGCCCATCCTGCGGCGCATGTCGGCCGCATCCTCGGCGGAGGCGATGATCTTGCGTCATCCGCTCCAGGTGGTCCGCCACCGGCCTGGTCGGAACGCGTCCTCGGTCGGATCCGACCGGACCGGTCCGTTGCTGGGGGGCAGCGGCAAGGATGGCGGCAAGCAGCTCGGTCGGGGTCGCGCCGGCGATCTGGGCCGCGGCCGTCGAGCCGGCTGACGTCCCGATGGTCAGGTCGGCTGTGGTCACGTCCAGCCCGGCATCGAACAGGCCGGCGATGACGCCGATCAGCCACGCGTTGCCGGTCGATCCGCCGCCACCGAGGACCAGCGCTCGCTCGCCCGCGGCGCGCGCCCGCTTGCGGCGTCGGCCTGCGGCTGATCCTGGTCGGACCTCGGCTGGCCGGAGGCCGTCGTCGAGGTGAAGTGCGGAGTTGAAGAAGGTGTTGTGTTCATGGGAGTCGCCTTTCGCGAGTTGCCTGGCGGGCGCTCCCGGCGGCGACTAGCTCAGTCGCGCGATCGTGGACTGCGGGGGAGCACCCACTGTGGATACTGCGTTCATGGGTCTCACCTCCTGCCGACGGATCACGATCGCTGCGACGCTAGCACGCCGGCGACGCGGGTGCGCAATGCGCGGTCACCCGCCTGAACAGCGGTCACCGCAGGTTGTCGCGGAGTACCGCGATCCCGCGCCGTGGCCGCGGCGGCCGCCCTAGCCCTGGCAGAAGGCGGCGAGGTCGCGGGCGGTGTCCCGGCTGATCTCCGGGCAGACGGTGTTGAAGGATCTCGACGGCGTGCATGGTGCCCATCACCTGGCGGCAGCGGGCCGGGACGCCGGCGGCCAGCAGCATCCGGTAGAAGTTGACGCCCTCGTCGCGCAGCGGGTCGCATTCGTTGACGCTGATGACGACGGGCGGGAAGCCCGCGACGTCGGCCGCCGTCGCGAACGACGGCCAGGCCAGCGGGTTGCGCTCGGTGAAGGCCTCGATGCCGTAGCCGACCGTGGCCCGGTTGGTGTGCACGTCGATGAAGATGCCGTTGTTCTCGGTCGAGGAAGGGCAGTCCGGCGCCGGCCACTGGCCCTTGATGAACGGGGCCATCGCGTACAGGCCGCTGATCAGCCCGAGTTCGCCGTCCCGCTTGAGCTTCAGCCCGGTGGCCAGGGTCAGGTTCCCGCCGCCGCTCTCGCCCGCCACGATGACCCGGCCGGGGTCGATATTGAGCGCGGCCGCGTTGGCGATGACCCACTTCAGGCCGGAAACGCAGTCGTTCAGGCCGGCCGGGAAGGGCGCCACCTCCGGCACCGAGGACGGGGCGACCGCGTTGCGGAAGTCAACCATGACGACGGCCACGCCGTTCGCGGCGATCAGCTTCCCCCACCCCCGGAACGTGCCGTCGAAGCAGGACAGGTACCCCATCCCGCCGCCGTGGATGTAATAGGCGCAGGGCAGCGTCTCGTCATTACGGGACATCATGCCCGACGGCACGGTCATTCGCCGGGACGCGTTCCCGCCCGCACCGGGGTACCCGCGGCGGCCGCCCGGCTGAGTGGTCCCAAGGACGCGGCACGCCTCAGGTGCGCTCCGGCGCTTCTTGCTGTTATCTCAAGCGTGGCCACCCAGCCGGTTCGCCGTGTGGCGTTGGTCCGGGTATAGCCGGACCAACGCCACACGGGCGGCGGTCAGAGCCCGATGCGGGCGGCGAGGCGCTCGCGGTGGTAGCTGGCGTCGCCGAGGAACAGCTCGCTTGACTTCGCCCGCTTGAAGTACAGGTGGGCGTCGTGCTCCCAGGTGAAGCCGATGCCGCCGTGCATCTGGATGGTCTCGGCCGTGACGTGGAAGTAGGTGTCGGACGCGTACGCCTTCACCAGCGGGGCGAGGACCGGGACCTCGGGCGAGCCCTCGGCCACGGCCGAGGCCGCGTAGGCCACGGCGGACCGCAGCGACTCGACCTCGAGCAGCAGGTCGGCGAGCCGGTGCTTGAGCCCCTGGAAGCTGCCGATCGGCCGGCCGAACTGGTGCCTGACCTTCGTGTACTCCACGGTCATGTCCAGGGCCCGCTGCGCGCCGCCGAGCTGCTCGGCGGCCAGCGCGACCGCGGCGACGTCCAGGACGCGGTCCATGACGGCGGCCGCGTCGCCCGGGGACCCGATCAGCCGGGCGGGCACGCTGTCGAACTCCAGCCGGGCCAGCTTGCGGGTCTGGTCGAGCGTCGGCAGCGTGGTCTTGGTCAGCCCGGCCGCCTCCCCCTCCACGGCGAACAGGGACAGCCTGCCGTCGGCGACGGCCAGCGCGAGGACGAGCCCGGCCGCGCCGCCGTCGAGGACGAAGCTCTTGTGGCCGTCAAGCCGCCAGCTGTCGCCGGCCTTGGCGGCGGCCAGCCGGGCCGCGGCCGGGTCCCAGGAGCCGTCGTCCTCGGTGAAGGCCACCGTGGCGATGACCTCGCCGGAGGCGATGCCGGGGAGCAGGTCGCGCCGCGCGCCCTCGTCGGGGCTGGCGAGCAGCGCCGTGACGGCGAGCACGCCGCTGGCCAGGTACGGGCCGCCGTACAGCGCGGCGCCGAGCTCCTCGAGGACGATCGCCTGCTCGGCGAAGCTGAAGCCCGCGCCGCCGTACTCCTCGGGGACCGCCAGGCCGAGCAGGCCGAGCTGCGCGCCCGCCTGCTCCCAGACGGCCCGGTCGATGCCGTCCTCGGTCTCCATCAGCTCACGGACCCGGGAGATCGGCGCCCGGTCGGCCAGGAAGCGCCGCACCGAGTCGCGCAGCTCCTGGAGTTCCTCGGTCACACCTAGTTGCATCGTGCCTCGCTCCGTTCCGTCAGCCGACGATTCGCGGTTCCTTGGGCAGGCCCAGGGCCCGCTCGGCGATGATGTTCCGCTGGATCTCACTGGTGCCCGAGTAGATGGTGCCGGCCCGGCTGGAGAGGAACACGCCCTGCCAGGGGGTGATCGGGTAGCCGTCGCCCTCGGGGCGCAGCAGCCCGTCCGCGCCCTCGATGGCCATCGCGAGCTCGCCGAGCTTCTTGTGGTACTCGCTCCAGAACAGCTTGGCGACCGAGGCCTCCGGGCCCGGCGCGCGGCCCGCCGCGACCTGGGCGAGCGTGCGCAGGCCGGAAAAGCGCATCAGCTCCACGTGGGTGTAGGCCCAGGCGAGCCGCTGGCGGATCAGCGGGTCGGCGATCTTGCCGCGCTTGCGCGCCGTCTCGACCAGCTCCCAGAACTCGCGCTCGTAGCCGAGGTGGGCGACGGTGGCGCGGCCGCCGCGCTCGTGGCCGAGCGTGGTCATCGCGACCCGCCAGCCGTTGTTGAGCCCGCCGATGACGTTGAACAGCGGCGCGCGCACGCCGTCGATGAAGTCCTCGGCGAACTCCTTGGCCCCCGATATCTGCTTGATCGGCCGGTAGGTGACGCCGGGGTCGGTGAAGTCGATCAGCACGTAGGACAGCCCCGCGTGCTTCTCCGCCCGCAGGTCGGTCCGGCACAGCAGGAACATCCGGTTGGCGCTGGCCGCGCCCGACGTCCACACCTTCTGGCCGGTGATGATGATCTCGTCGCCGGACACGACGCCCTTGGTCTCCACGGCGGCCAGGTCGGAGCCGTGGTTGGGCTCGGAAAAGCCCTGGCAGTACACGTCCTCGCCCGAGATGATCCGGGGCAGGAAGTGCGCCCGCTGCTCCGGCGTTCCGTGCACGATGATCGACGGGCCGACGAAGGCCTCCCCCATGCCGCGGTTCACCCGCGGCACGCCCGCCCGGTGAAACTCCTCGTTGAGCACGACGAGCCGCATCGCGTCCATCCCCTGGCCGCCGAACTCGGCCGGCCACTGCGGGCAGACCAGCCGCTCCCCCTGGAGCTTGGCCGCCCACTCCTGGTAGGCGGGCTGGGCCATGGCCGCCGCCAGCTGCCTGGCGCGCCCGCCGCCGACCGTCATGACCATGTTCCAGTCGAACAGGCCGGCGAGCCCGGGCGGCGCCGCGGCCGCGATCCAGTCCCGCAGCTCCGCGCGGAACTGCGCGATCTCCGGGCCAAGGTCAAGTTCCATGGCGCCCCTCCTGGCATTGTGCTTCTCGTCCGTGCTGCCACGTCCCGGGGCGCAGGCTGGCCGCCCCCGAAGTCAAATCTAGAATCCGATACTAGGATGTGTCCAGATTCGCCGATGTTCAAGAGGCGGTACTCAACAGGCGGCGGAAGATCAGCTCCGCCGCGGCCGCCGGCCCCGGGCCTTGACACGGGAGGGGCGGTACCGGAGGCTAATTCCAGAACAGGATTCTATTCGATTTCGGCTGCCGTGAGGCGGAAGGAACGGTGCGGCATGGGACGACTGGACGGCCGGGTAGCGATCGTCACCGGTGCCGGGCGCGGGATCGGCCGGTCAGTGGCCTTGCTGCTGGCCAGCGAGGGCGCCTCCGTGGTGGTCGCCGACCTGGGCGTGGCGATGGACGGTTCCGGGCAGGACGCCGGGCCCGCGCACGCCGTGGTCGACCGAGATCGCCGAGGCCGGCGGGAAGGCGGTCGCCAGCGGCGCGGACATCTCCGACTTCACCGCGGCGGAAGGCCTCATCGGCGACCGCGATCGAGGAGTTCGGCCGGCTGGACGTGCTCGTCAACGTGGCCGGCATCCTGCGTGACCGGATGGTCTTCAACATGACCGAGCAGGAATGGGACGACGTCATCCGGGTGCACCTGAAGGGGACGTTCAACACCACGCGGTTCGCGTCCGCGTACTGGCGGTCGCTGCGCGACGAGACCGCGCAGAACCGCATCATCAACTTCACGTCGGTCTCCGGGCTGCACGGCGCGCCGGGGCAGCCGAACTACGCGGCGGCCAAGATGGGCATCGTCGGGCTGACCTACTCCGCGGCGAACTCGCTGGCGAAGTACGGGGTCACGGTGAACGCGATCTCGCCCGGCGCCGCCACCCGGATGACCGCGTCGATCCCGACCGAGCGGCGCCGGTCCGGGCTCCCGGCCGCCAACGACGAGTGGTCGCCGGACAACGTCGCGCCGGTCGTGGCCTACCTCGCCTCCGAGCGGTCCGGGTGGATCACCGGCCGGGTCATCCACTCCTCCGGCTACGAGGTCTCGCTGTACAGCAACCCCGAGCCGATCAGCCGGATCATCGGCACCGGGCCGTGGGACGCCGACGCGCTCAGCGACCAGGTGGAGCGCGCGTTCGGCCCGCTGCTCGGCCGGAAGAACTGAGGCGCCGGTGGCAGGCAAGCCCGTGCCCGTGCCGACGCCGGAGACCCGGCCCTACTGGGACGGCTGCGCCGCAGGCGAGCTGAGGATCCAGCGCTGCGTCGACTGCCGCGAGGCCGTACTTCTACCCGCGCGACATCTGCCCGGCCTGCGGCTCGGACAGCGTCGAGTGGTTCACCGCGAGCGGGCGGGCCACCCTGTACTCCTACATCATCAACCACCGGCCCGCGCCCGGCTTCGAGGACGAGGCCCCCTACGCCATCGCCGTGGTCCAGCTCGCCGAGGGCCCGCGCATGATGACCAGCATCCGGGGCGTGCCGGCCACCCCGGAGGCCCTGGTGCTCGACATGCCGCTGCGCGTCGCCTTCGAGCAGCGCGGCGACGTCTGGCTGCCGGTCTTCGCACCCGACCAGGAGGGCCAGTGAGCGACCCGGGTGTCATCATCGCGGGCGCCGCCGAGACCGACGAGATCGGCAGGCTGCCCGGGAAGTCCACGCTGGGCCTGCACCTGGAGGCGGCGCGCAACGCCGTGGCCGACGCGGGCCTGACCATGAAGGACATCGACGGGATCGCGACCGTCTCCGCGCCCGGCCCGGTCCAGGTCGCGCACGCCCTCGGCATCTACCCCGACTGGATAGACGGCACGGGCATCGGCGGCACCTCGTTCCTGCTGCACGTCAGGCACGCGGCCGCCGCCATCAGGGCGGGCTACGCGAAAACCGTGCTGATCACCCACGGCGAGTCCGGCCGCTCCCGGGTCGGCGCGTCGCCGTGGCGGATGGACCTGGCCTCCCCGCCCGGCCAGTTCGAGATCCCCTACGGCACCCTCGGCCCCACCACCATGTTCACCCTGCCCATGCTCCGCTACATGAAGGACTACGGGCTCACGCACGAGCAGCTCGCCTACGTCGCGGTCGCGCAGCGCCAGTGGGCCGCGAAGAACCCGCGCGCGATGTTCCGCGACATCATCACCGTCGATGACGTGCTCGCCTCGCGCATGGTCGCCTACCCGTTCCACCTGCTGGAGTGCTGCCTGGTCACCGACGGCGGCGGCGCGCTGGTGGTCACCGCGGCCGACCGGGCCGCCGACTTCCCCAAGCCCGCGGTGCACGTGCTCGGCACCGGGGAGGCGTCGGAGACCCCGATGATCTCCCAGATGATCGACTTCACCGAGTCGCGGATGTTCCGCCAGGCCGGGCGCAACGCCTTCGCCGAGGCCGGGATCACCGCCGCCGACGTCGACCACCTGATGATCTACGACGCGTTCGCGCATGTCCCGATCTACGGCCTGGAGGCGCTCGGCTTCGTCGCCAAGGGCGAGGCCGGCCCGTTCATCGCCGGCGGCAACACCGAGCCGGGCGGCGCGCTGCCGCTGAACACCAACGGCGGCGGCCTGTCCTACACGCACACCGGCATGTACGGCATGTTCGCCATCCAGGAGGGCGTCCGCCAGCTCCGCGGCGAGGCGGCCGCCCAGGTCGACGGCCCGGAGATCAGCGTGATCCTCGGCAACGGCGGCATGTTCTCCTCCTGCGGCGTGCTCGTCCTCGGCCGGCAGCCCCGGTCCTGAAAGAATTCAAGCGACCCGCCGGGTAACTTGCCCGGCGGAGTAAGCCGAAATCGTTCGGGAAAATGCTTCGGCGAAGACGCGGGATACTTCGAGCCCCTACCGGGGCACTTTGTATCCCGCGTCACCGGCCAGCTGGCGGATACGGAGGCGCGCGTGGACAGCGGTGACCTGGCGGACATCCTCGCCGCGGTACGGACCTTCGTCCGCGAGGTGGTGCTGCCGGCCGAAGACGAGATCGAGGAGACCGACGCGATCCCGGCGTGGCTCCGCGAGCAGGCGGCCGCGATGGGCCTGTTCGGCTTCGCGATCCCGGAAGAGTACGGCGGGCTCGGGCTCTCGATGAGCGAGGAGGTCAGGCTCGCCTTCGAGCTCGGGTACGCCAGCCCGGCGTTCCGCTCGATGTTCGGCACCAACAACGGGATCGCGGGCCACGTGCTGCTCGAAGGCGGCACCGAAGAGCAGCGCAAGCGGTTCCTGCCCCGGCTGGCCAGCGGCGAGTGGGTGGCGTCGTTCGGCCTCACCGAGGCCGAGGCCGGCTCTGACCCGGGCGGGCTCGCCACCACCGCCGTCCGCGACGGCGAAGACTGGGTCATCAACGGCAGCAAGCGGTACATCACCAACGCGCCGCTCGCCGACGTCTTCATGATCTTCGCCCGGACGACGCCGGGGGTCTCCCCCGCCAAGGGCATCTCGGTGTTCTACGTGCCGCGCGACACCGTCGGCCTGTCCGTGGGCCCGCGGGACAAGAAGATGGGCCAGTCCGGGGCGTGGACCGCCGACGTCTACCTGGACGGGGCGCGCGTCCCCGGCAGCGCGCTCATCGGCGGCACCCCGGGCAGCGGGTACGCCACGGCCATGCGCTGCCTCGCCCACGGCAGGCTGCACATCGCCGCGCTGTGCGTGGGGCTGGCCCAGCGCCTGGTCGACGAGTCGGTCACCTGGGCCACCACCCGGCAGCAGGGCGGCGGGCCGATCGCCGGGCACCAGCTCGTGCAGGCGATGCTCGCCGACTCGCAGGCCGAGCTGATGGCCGGGCGCGGCCTCGTGCTCGAGGCCGCGCGGGCGTTCGACGCGGGCGAGGACACGAAGATGGGGCCCGCCTGCGCGAAGTACTTCTGCTCGGAGATGGTCGGCCGGGTCGCCGACCGGGCCGTGCAGGTCCACGGCGGGGCCGGCTACATGCGCGGCGTGCCGGTCGAGCGGCTCTACCGGGACGCGCGGCTGTTCCGCATCTACGAGGGCACCAGCCAGATCCAGCAGCTGGTCATCGCCCGCCAGCTCATCCGCGGCCGCCCCTAGCGCCCGGCGTACCGTTGGTGATGACCTATGACCGTGCGGAGGGATCACGCAGTTGAGTGAGATGACGAGGGCCCGGTTCGACCCTGGCTACGACTGGCTGCCGCTGGCCCACTTCGCGCCCGCCGTTGAGGAAGTCTTCACCCGCGAGCCGGTCTTCCGCTAGACGTCGCTGGCGGACCAGGCCCCTTGGTCTCAGGGTAATGCCGTTACCTAAGTGAATGCCGGGGCACGCGAAGGCCATGAGGCCGCCGGGCGCGGCCCCCAGCCCCCGGTCCCGCCAGGATCGCGAAGATTCCGGGCACTGCGTAAGTTCTGGTGCGTGGTAGCACGCCAGATCCTTCGCGATGCCCGGAACTTACGCAATAACCGCTTTGCGCAATTACCGTGACGAGAGAAGCCGGGTCAGCCGCTTACCGGGCGGATGCGGCCCGCGCTTACCGTGTCGATTACGTGCCTGCGGAACAGGTCGACGGCGGGGAGCAGGGGCTTGTCGGCTGGCCAGGTCAGGTAGATGTCGCGGTCGGCGCCGGCGTCGAGGATCGGCAGGTAGAGCACCGGGCCGGGGCCTGCCACCGGGGAGCCCGCGCGCGGGGAGCGGGACGATGGCGACGCCCAGGCCCGCGGTCACCAGGCCGCGGACGTTGGACAGGTCGTCGCCCTCGAAGACGATTTTTGGGCGGAAGCCCGCCGCGGCGCACAGGTCGTCGCCCAGCTTGCGCAGGGCCGAGGTGGGCCGCAGGGCGATGAACGGCTCGCCCGCCGCCTCGGCCAGCCGGATGCCGGAGCCGGGCCCGGCGGCGAGCGGGTGACTGGCCGGGAGGGCGAGGCGCAGCGGCTCGTTCCCGATCCGCTGGGTCCGCACGGCGAGGTCGCCGGGGCGGGTGGCCTCTGCGGCCGGTCCGGAAGCGGCGGGTGCCGATCTCCAGGTCGGCCGCGCCGCCGTCGAGCGGCAGGCCGTGCAGCTCGTCGCGCGCGTGGTGAGCCGGAAGCCGACCCCGGGATGCGCGGCGCGGAAGCTGCCGAGCAGGTCGGGCACCAGCCAGGAGCCAAGGGACTGCTGGAACGCGACCGTGACCGTGCCGGTCTCCGGCGACACGAACTGGGCTACGGCGTCGAGCCCGCCGCGCAGCTCCGCGAGCAGCCGGTCCACGTGCGGCTTGAACACCTCGCCCGTGCGGGTCAGCCGCAGCGTCCGGCCGGACCGCTCCAGATAGCGGCGTCCCGACCTGCGCCTCAAGGCGGGCCAGGGCCCGGGAGATCCCCGGACTGGGTGACCGGCTCAAGATCGCTGACCTCGGTCACCGTCACGCCCTCGGCGACCAGCTTGAACCAGCGGAGCGCGTCGGTGTCCATAACACATGACTGTATGGCATGAATTAGTTGTCAATTCGTCATTGGACGCATGGATGGGAGCTGGGTTCACTGGATGGTGACCGGACAATCGCATTTCCACGGACGGGAAAGCACCATGGCAACCTCAGTTTTGACCCGACTGCACGAGATCCGCGAGTCCTACGCCGAGATTCGCGAATCCTACGCAAGGCGGCGGACCCTGTGGCGCGAGCTCTCGGCCTACACCACCGCCAGCGACCTGAACGACATCGAGGCCGCCATCGCCCGCAGCGGCGACGCGGAGACCAACCCCGAGACGCAGCGGATCCGCCGCTTCCTCGCCGCCCAGCGGAACGCGGCCTAGCACGCTTACCGCTCGTCGAGGAAGGCCAGCACGGCCAGGACGCGGCGGTGGTCGGAGTCGGACGGGGGCAGGCCGAGCTTGGCGAAGATGTTGCCGATGTGCTT
>CAVTKQ010000029.1:0-112305 GCA_963735315.1 uncultured Actinomycetota bacterium | reverse complement strand
AACGCATCGCCGATTTAATTCTTCGGCTTGACGTTCAGCTCCCACGCGCCCCATTGCGTGTAGACGTTGTAGCCGGGCCACGTGAATTTGCTGGACAGCGCGACATTGTAATCTTCGACGTAAAGGGACACGTACGGCAGGTCGGTGCCTAGCTGCTTAAGCAGCTGGCCGTAGATAGACAGCCGCTGCGCCGGGATCCTGGGCGGCGACGCCCTCGCTGAGCAGGGTGTCGACCTCCGGCGGGTCGTAATTGGCGGTGTTGTATCCGCCGTTGGGAATGTTGTTGCTGCCGAGAATCTGCGGACGGGAACGAGTCCGGGTCCGGGTTGGTCACGTTGAACGTGGTCGTACAGTCGCCCGATCGCGGACTTGGGGCCGATCGGCCTTGGCGATGTACTGGTTGAACGAGATGACCTTGAGCTTGAGGTTGATCCCGATCTTGGCCAGGTCGGCGGATATCGCCTCGTCCACCGGGGTGTAGGAGCCGAAGGCGATCGTCTCCGGGGTGCGGTGAAGCCGTGCGGGTAGGCCGACTGCGCCAGCTCCTGCTTCGCGGCCTTGCCAGGCTGAACGGGTAGCTCGGCAGCGAGCCTGATCAGCGCGCTGACCTGGGCCTGCGGTGCCGAGGCGGGCGAGCTCGTCCGGCGGGATCAGCGTCGAGACGGGCGTCGCCTTGTTGCCGAGCGCGGAGATGATGTCCGCCCGGTTGAGCGCGTAGGCGACCGCGCGCCGCACGTGGATGTCGTTCCACGGCGCCTGCTTGATGTTCATCCCGAAGTAGCCCTCGGCGAAGGCCGGGGTGCTGACGATGCTGGCCCCCGAGGTCGAGGCGAACGCGCGCGGGTTGAGCACGTCGGGGCTGACGTCGACCTCCCCGGCCCGGAACGCGAGCGCCTCGCTGGTCTCGTTGGCGAACAGCTTGACCGTGATGTGCTTGACGTTCACCGTCCCGCCCCACCAGTGCGGGTTGGCCGACAGCGTGAGCGCCGGTGGTGGAGTCGAAGCTGTCGATCTTCCACGGGCCGGTGCCCATGATGAGCGTGCCCGGCTGGCCCATGGTGGTCTTGTGCTCGTCCTGGAACTTCTTCTCGAAGACCGGGAACGCGCTGGCCGACTCGGTGTCCCACGGCGCGTAGGGGTACTTCAGCGTGACGGTCACCGTGTAGGGGCCGGTCGCGGTGACGCTCTTGACGCTGGCCAGCTGCGTGGACGTGTACGAGCCGGGCACGCGGTAGTAGTTGAGCGCGTTGACCACGTCGGCCGACGTCAGCGGGTCGCCGTTCCAGAACTTCACGCCGTGGCGCAGCTGGTAGACGTAGGTGACGGCGCTGGGATGGGTCCACGCGGTGGCGAGGTCGGGCTCGGTCTGGCCGCCCGGCCCGAACTTGGTCAGCGTTTCGAGCGCGCCGTAGACGGTGTCGCCCACGTCCTGGCCCACGTCGAGGGCGGAGGTCACCCCCCGTCGTCGCCGATGGTCAGCTGCGGGATCGTTGCCCCGCCAGCGCTGCCAGTGCCGGTGCTGCCAGTGCCAGTGCCGTCGCTGCCTGCCGCGCCCGCGCCGGGCGAGCTCGGCGTGGCGGCGGAGCAGCCCGCCGCGAGCAGGGCAAGTACCGGGACCACGATCGCGGCGGTCAGGCGAAGTCTCATGTCCGTCTCCTTCAGGGAGGTCTGCGAGTCGTCCGGCCGGGCCCGGTCAGGCAGCCCTGATGCCGAGCGCGTACGCGCCGTCCCAGAACCACGGGTTGAAGTCCGGCCAGCTGAACTTGCCCGACAGGGCGGCGACCGTGTCGGAGACGAAGAGCCCGACGTAGGGCTCGTCCTGCTGCAGCCGCTCGAAGAGCTTGGAGTACACGGCGAAGCGCTGCGCCGGGCTGGACGTCGCGACCCCCTGCGCGAGCAGGTTGTCCACGGCCGCGGGCGCGTAGTTGGAGAAGTTCCAGCCGCCGGTCTGCGAGGTTCTTGCTGCCGAGGAAGTCGCTGTAGGTGTTCGGGTCGGGCTGGAAGCAGCCCCCGCCGCCGAAGGCCGTCGACCGCTTGGCCGCCGGGCCGTTCTCGATGCCCTGCCAGACGGTGACGTTCAGCTCCTTGAGCTCCAGCTTGATGCCGATCTTGGCGAGCTCGGCGGCGATGACCTGGTCGACGTCGGGGTCCGTGCCGTAGTTGTCGATGTCCATGACCGCGCTGAACCCGTGCGGGTAGGCCGACTCGGACATCTCCTGCCTGGCCTTGTCCAGGTTGTACTGGTACAGCGGTATCGAGTTCAGCAGCCCGTCGACCTGCGACTTCGACGCGACCGACGCCAGCAGCTGCGGCGGGGTGAGCGTGTAGATCGGCGTGGCGTACCCGCCGTAGGCGGCGATGATGTCCGTCCGGTTGAGCGCGTAGGCGACCGCGCGGCGGACGTGGACGTCGTTCCACCCGGGCTGGGTGACGTTCATGCCGAAGAAGCCGTTGGAGCAGCCCGGGGTGGACAGCAGCTTCGCCCCTGAGGTGGCCGCGAAGCTCTTCGGGCTGGAGATCCCCGGGTCGAGGTCGATCTCGCCGGCCCGGAAGGCCAGCGCCTCGCTGGTCTCGGTGGCGTAGAAGGTGAACGCGATCCGCTTGATGGCGACCTTCCCGCCCCACCAGTGCGGGTTCGCGGTGACCTGCGCGCCCTTGGTCGGGTCCAGGCTGTCGATCACCCACGGGCCGCTGCCCATCACCAGGGTCCCCGGCTGCCCGAAGGTGCTGGCGTGCGCCTGCTGGAACTGCTTCTCGAAGATGTACGCGTTCTCCTCGGCCGGCACGTACTTCCAGCTCGCGTCGGGCGCGGTCAGCGTGACGGTCACGGTGGACGGGTCGGTGGCGGTGACGGACTTGACGTCGGCGAACGCGAACGCCACGTCCGAGCCCGCGGCGCGGTCGTAGTTCAGCGAGTAGGCGACGTCGGCGGCGGTCAGCGGGTGGCCGTCCCAGAACTTCACGCCGCTGCCGCAGGTGGTAGACGTAGGTCACCGGGCTGGTCTGGCTCCACGACGTGGCCAGGTCCGGCTCGACCTGCCCCTGCGGGCCGAACTGCACCAGCGTCTCGAGGCTCAGGCCGTCGACGTTGTTAGCGGAGATGTTCTTGGTCTCGTCGAGGCTGGTCGAGGTTGAAGTCGAGCCCGACGCGCAGCAGCGGGATCGCCGCGCCGCCGGCGTCGCGCCGGCCGCGTCGGAGGGCGCGGCGGGCGTTCCCGAGCACGCGGTAAGGGCGAAAGCGAGCCCGACGGCGGTCGCCGCGGCCAGCGCGGCCGTCACGCGGATCCTCATCCCATGTCCTTCCGAGGTCTTTCACAAGGCCTGGTCACAGCGCTACTGTAAACGTGCAAGACCACGCATGATCAAGAAGCAACAGGAAGATTTTGGTCATTCTTTGATCCGTGTTCATCCCATTTGCCACTGTTCGTCGGATGGTTTCGAAAGGACCATGGGCATGCAGACAAGTAGCGAGCGCATCCTCACCACGCACACCGGGAGCCTGCCGCGGCCCGCCGCCCTGACCGACCGCCGCGACGACGGCGAGGTCAGGGCGGCGGTCGAGGAGACCGTCAGCCGCCAGCGCGCGGCCGGGATCGACATCGTCAACGACGGCGAGGTCAGCAAGCCGAGCTACGCGACCTACGTGACCGAGCGGATGACCGGCTTCGACGGCGAGCCGGCCACCAGGACGTGGAGCGGCCGGGAGCTCGAGGACTTCCCCGAGTACTACGAGCGGCTGCGGGCGCAGAGGCGGCGGCGTGGCCACCCCGCCGTGCACCGGGCCGGTCGGTTACACCGACGCCGGCCGCGCCCGGCTCGCGGCCGACATCGCGAACATCAAGGCCGCGACCGGCTTCGCCGCCAGTGCCTCCGGGGCCAGTGCTTCCGGGGCCGGTGCCGCGGCCAGCGGCGACGACGTGTTCATGTCCGCGGCGTCGCCCGGCATCATCGCCGGCTACATGCCCGACAACCAGTACTACGCCAGCACCGAGGAGTACATCTTCGCCCTGGCCGACGCGATGAAGGAGGAGTACGACGCGATCGTCGCGGCCGGCCTCATCCTCCAGCTCGACTGCCCCGACCTGCCGTCGTCCGAGACCAGCCTCGACGACGCCACCGAGGACGAGGTGGCGGAGTTCCGCAAGGCGGGTCGCCATGCGGCTCGCGGCGGTTGACCACGCCACCAGGGACGTCCCGCCCGACCGCATGCGCATGCACCTGTGCTGGGGCAACGGCGAGGGGCCGCACCACACCGACGTGCCGCTGGCCCGCTTCGTCGACCTGGTGCTCGCGGCCAGGCCCGGCGCGGTCTCCTTCGAGGGCGCCAACCCGAGGCACGAGCACGAGTGGGTCCTGTGGGAGGACGTGAAGCTGCCCGACGGCAAGGTCATCATCCCCGGCGTGCTCGACTCCACCACCAACTTCATCGAGCACCCCGAGCTGGTCGCCCAGCGGATCGCCCGCTACGCCGACGTCGTCGGCAAGGAGAACGTGATCGCCGGGACCGACTGCGGCTTCGCCACCATCGCCGGCATGCACACCGTCGACCCGCGGATCACCTGGGCCAAGCTGGCCGCCATGGCCGAGGGCGCCAGGCTCGCCAGCGACCGGCTGTGGTCGCGCTGAGGGAGGGGCTAGATGCTGGCTGCCGAGCGCAGGGACCTGCTGGTGGCCCGGCTGCGCCGGGACGGGAAGCTGGTCGCGAGGGACCTGGCCGCCGAGCTCGGCCTGTCGGAGGACAGCGTGCGGCGCGACCTGCGCGAGCTGGCCGCCGCGGGGCTCTGCCAGCGCGTCTACGGCGGCGCGCTGCCCGTTTCCCCGGCGCTCGGCAGCCACGCGAGCAGGGCGGAGATCGCGCGGGAGAGCAAGCGCCGCATCGGGTCGCGGGCCGCGGAGCTCATCACGCCGGGGACCACGGCCATCCTCGACGCGCGGCACGACCGCGCTCGCCGTCGTCGGCGCGCTGCCGCCGGGCCTGTCCGCGCGGATCATCACGCACAGCGCGACGACCGCGGTGGCGCTCGCGGACCACCCGGGGGTGGACGTCTTCATGCTCGGCGGCCGGCTGCACAAGCGCTCGGTGAGCGCGCTCGGGGCGGCGGCGGCGGAGGCGGCGCGCGCCGTCTCCGCCGACCTCGCCCTGCTCGTCCTGGCCGGGGTGCACCCGGAGGCGGGGCTCACGGCGGGGGAGGCCGAGGAGGCCGCGCTGCGCCGGATCCTCATCAGCCGGACGGCCGACGCCTACGTGCTGGCGAGCATCGAGAAGCTCGGCACCGTCTGCCCGTACACGGTCACCGGCCTTTCCGAGGTGGCCGGGATCATCACCGACGCTCCCGCCGAGCCACCCGGCGGTGCGGGAGTTCCGTAGGCGCGGCGTGCACGTCATCGAGGCGTGAGGAAGGCCGAATACATCCGAACGAGTGCGGGCTCCACGCCCTAGGATCCGCTGGTCGCCTACTCCTAAAGAAGCATTGGCGGCGTGCTCCTAAAGAACCGCTGACCGACTGCTTCTAAGATGGTCAGGACGACACCGATTACTTGTTCATGCCGTAACATCGCCGTAACGGGTAAGAGCGTGCATGAACAAGGGGAAACAGGATGCTAGCTGCCGAGCGCAGGGACCTGCTGGTGGCCCGGCTGCGCCGGGACGGGAAGCTGGTCGCGAGGGACCTGGCCGCCGAGCTCGGCCTGTCGGAGGACAGCGTGCGGCGCGACCTGCGCGAGCTGGCCGCCGCCGGGCTCTGCCAGCGCGTCTACGGCGGCGCGCTCCCGGTCTCCCCGGCGCTCGGCACGCTCAAGGCGCGCACCGAGATCGCCACGGAGAGCAAGCGCCGCATCGCCGCCAGGGCCGCCGAGATGGTCACGCCGGGCATGACCGCCATCCTCGACAGCGGCACGACGGCGATCGAGATCGCCCGGGCGCTGCGCCCCGACCTGGCCGCGACGATCATCACCCACAGCCCGACCACGGCCGCGGCCCTCGCCGAGCACCCGACCGTCGACGTGTTCATCCTCGGCGGCCGGCTGTTCAAGCACTCGGTCGCCGCGTGCGGCGCCGCCGCCGCGGAGGCGGCCGCGGCCGTCTCCGCCGACCTGTACTTCCTCGGCCTCGGCGGCATCCACCCGAAGGAGGGCCTCACCACCGGCGACCCGGACGAGGCCGCCATGAAGCGGCTCCTGGTCAGCCGGGCGGCCGACACCTACGTCGTCGGCAGCCCGGAAAAGCTCGGGGCCGTCTGCTCCTACCAGGTCGTCCGCCTCTCCGAGACCGCCGGGGTGATCACCGACGCCCCCGGCGACGACTTCACGGTCAGCCAGCTCCGCGCGCAGGGCGTCTCCGTCATCCAGGCGTAGCGGGCCCCTCGCCGAGCGGGCCCCGGCCGCCGCGGGCGCGCGCGCCCAGCCACCCGCTGACGTCGGCCATGCCCGGGAAGACCAGGTCGGCCCGGCTGAGGGCGGCGGCCGCGTGGGTCGTCGCGA
This sequence comes from uncultured Actinomycetota bacterium, assembly GCA_963735315.1. Taxonomy (GTDB): domain Bacteria; phylum Actinomycetota; class Actinomycetes; order Streptosporangiales; family Streptosporangiaceae; genus Trebonia. Next base: position 105,825 of record CAVTKQ010000029.1, on the reverse strand, counting down.
CGGCCAGCACGGTCATGCCGGCCCGCTTGGCGGCCAGGATGCCCATCGGGGCGTCCTCGACGACGACGCACTCCGCCTCGGGCACGCCCAGGGCCGCGGCCGCCCGCCGGTACGGCTCGGGGTCGGGCTTGCCGAAGGTCACGTCGTCGGCGGTGACGAGGATTTCCGGCACCGGCAGCCCGACCGCCGCCAGCCGGGTGGTGGCGAGCGCCCTCGACCCCGAGGTGACCACCGCCCAGCGTCCCTGGCGGGCGATCCCGACGCACTCGCTGGCGCCGGGCAGCAGTGACAGCTCGCCGCCGTGCTGCGTCTCGTAGCCGCCGACGAGCACGGCCTGCTCCGCCGCGTCCAGGTGCGGGGTGAACATGCCGATCACCTCGCGCGCGATCCGGCCGTGCACCACGGCGAGCACCTCGTCGGCGGCCAGGCCGTGCTCGCGCGCCCAGCGCCGCCAGGCGCGCTCGACGACCCGCAGCGAGTCCACGAGCACGCCGTCCAGGTCGAACAGGATCGCCGAGACGCGCGCCCCCGGCCCGGCGTCCGCCGTGACCTGCGCGCTGGTCACAGCTCGACCACGTAGGACTCCGCGAACTCGGGATTGACGTGCCCGGGGCCGTCCCCGGCCCGCGGGTTGGACGCGACCTCGGTGGCCCCGATCGTCACGCGGTGGGTGCTGTGCGCGTGCCCGCACAGCCAGAACCGCGGCCCGGACTCGGCGATCAGCTCGTCCAGGTCGGCGGCCATCCCCTGCAGCCACTGCGACTCCGGGTTGCCCGCGAGCGGGCGGCCCGCCTCGTCGGTCCACGGCCGCTGCGTCGGCCAGAAGTGCGTGCAGACGATCGTCTTGGCGCGTTCCGGCCCGGACAGGGCAAGCAGCTCACCCGCGATGAACCCGCGCGCCACCGCGTGCAGCTCGTTGGTGTCCCGCAGGGTGAGGTAGCGGCCGCCGACGCGGATGTCGTCGACGCCCTTGAGGCCGTAGCCGGCGAGCATCTCGCTGTAGCGGCCGATCTCGCCGGCGGCCACCTCCGACCACAGCGTCGACCCGATGATCCGCAGGCCCCCCGGCAGCACGACCGTCTCGTCGTCGAGCCAGGTGGTGTTCGGGATGGCGTCCACGACCTTCCGGTACCGCGCGCGCGAGGAGTCAAGCTCCTGGTCGACGTACTCGCCGTTGCCCGGCACGACGACGATCCTGGTGGCGCTGTCCTGGGACTGCCGGATCTCGGCCAGCATCGCGCCGAGGCCCTCAGGCGTGTAGTGGATGTCCCCGCCGAGCAGGATCACGTCCACGTCAAGGTTCGCGGGCGGTGTCCAGTACGCGGGCGAAAGCTCTGAGTTGTAGAACGTGTCCGCGTAGAACGCTACCTTGTGCGATTTGCCCGCGGTGCTCATCGTCATCCCGTGCTCCTTCACTGCTGCCACAGCCGCTACTATAACCGTGCAATATCGTGCATAAGCAAGGACAAGCCGGAAGTCTTTGCTGAGCGTTTCATCGACGTTCATTCACCGTGTTTACCGAGGTGAACGCCGAGTGAAGGCGGAAGCGCGGACAATGGTGACTGTTACCGTTGCTGTTAGGTTCGTGCATAAGCAAGGAGAAACGCGATGCTAGCTGCCGAGCGCAAGGACCTGCTAGTGACCCGGCTGCGCCGCGAGGGGAAGCTGGTCGCCAGGGACCTCGCCGCCGAGCTCGGCGTGTCCGAGGACAGCGTGCGCCGTGACCTGCGGGACCTGGCCGCCGCCGGGCTCTGCCAGCGGGTGCACGGCGGGGCGCTGCCCGCCTCGCCCGCCATCGGCTCGCACGCGAAGCGGTCAGGGATCGTGCCGGAGAGCAAGCGGCGCGTCGCGGCCAGGGCCGCCGCCCTGATCACCCCGGGGATCACGGTCATACTCGACGGCGGGACGACCGGGCTGGCCGTCGCCGCCGCGCTGGCGCCCGACGTGGCCGCGACGGTCATCACGCACAGCCCGGTGACCGCGGCCGCGCTGACCGACCACCCGGCCGCCGACGTCATCATGCTCGGCGGACGGCTGCACAAGCGCTCCGCCTGCGCCTGCGGCGCGGCGGCGGCCGAGGCGGCCTGCGGCATCACCGCCGACCTCTTCCTGCTCGTGGTCGCGGGGATCCACCCGAAGGCGGGACTCACCGCGGGCGACCCGGACGAGGCCGCGATCAGGCGGATCCTCGTCGGCCGGGCGGCCGACACCTACGTCGTGGCGAGCATCGAGAAGCTCGGGACGGTCGCCCCCTACGCCGTGGTCGGCCTCCCGGAGGTCGCGGGCCTCGTCACCGACGCCCCCGCCGCCCACCCGGCCGTGCGGCAGCTGCGCGAGCAGGGGGTCAACGTCATCCAGGCGTAGCGGTGCCGCTAGCTCACGGTGAGCCGGACGGCGTCTGAGTAGCGGACGCGGCCGAAGTACATCAGCTTCACCAGCAGCCACGACTCCCAGCCCGGCGCGGCCGTCGCCGGGACCGTGACCGTGAACCGCACGGTGGCGTCGCCGCCGGGCGGGACCGTGACCGGCTGGGTCCAGGGCCCGGTCGCCTGCCAGGTCCCGACGGGGGAGACGAGCTGGACCTCGCCGCGCAGCTGCGAGGCCAGGTGGCTGGCGACGCGCACCGCCAGCTCGCCGCTCTCCCCGGGCGCGAGCCGCACCGCCGGGGTGACCAGCTCGAGGTCGGCCTCGCCCGCGAGCGCCGTGACGTCGGACTGGAGGCGGGAGAACAGCTCCTCCGGCTCCAGGTCCGGGTCGGGCCCGCCGGGCTCGCCGATCGTGACGAGCGCGGCGTCCTCAAGCACCTGCCCGAGCGCGTCGGTGATCCGCGCGGTGAGGAAGTACCGCCCGCCGGCGGTGCCGGGCAGCGCGCTCACCGCCACGTCCCAGGACGCGAACCCGTTCGGCTCCAGGTCGTAGCGCAGCGGCGCGGCCGCGTCGGCGAGCCCGGCGACCTCGGCGGCGAGCCCGTCCGGCACGACCAGCTCGACCTGGCCGCTGCCGCCCGCGGGCCCGCACGCGACCGTCAGCGCCAGCCGCGTCTCGTCGCCTGGCGCTGTCGCCGCCGAGCGTGACCCGCGTGGGGGAGAAGTGCACCGCGACGGGCACGTTCCCGGCTGGCGCCGGCCCCTTCCCGTGCAGCCAGTACCGCGTGAAGACGGGCTGCGCCGGCTCGGGCGGCGGCGCTGGCCTCGGCGCCGGCCCGCTCCGGCTCGGCCCGTCGGCCCGGCGGCCGTGCGCCGCCCTGCCGCCAGCCGCACCCGCAGCGTCGCCGTCTCGAACGGCTGCAGCGGCACGTGCGCGGTCCCGCCCGCGACCTCGAGCGCCGCCGCGGCCCCGGTGCCGCCGGCGGCGGCAGGTCCGCGCCGTACCTCTCCTCCAGCAGGTCACTGCGCCAGGCGGCCTCGATCCCCGCCGCCAGCCGCAGCCGCGCGGTCGCCGCCTGCCCGTCGGTCTCCCGCAGCCGCACGGTCACCTCGCGCGGCTCCCGGGACGGCGTCCCCGGCAGGCCCGCCGCGAGCGGGTTGCCGACGGGCTTCAGCGCGGACAGCGTGACGTTGGGCGCGCCGTCGAGGGAAAGCTGCCCGGCCGGGCCGGGCCGGCGCCGGCCGTCGGCCGGCCGCCGGTCACGACCGCGATCAGGTCGTGGTTGTAGTCCTCGGCGGCCGCGTTGAACCCGGCGGACCGCCAGTCGGCGTTGCCGCCCGACGAGGCGAGCGCGTAGCGAGAACGTGTGCGACCAGTGCTGCCAGGCGAACGATGACCCGTCGGGCGCGGTCCGCCGGTCGCCGTCGATCCAGACCCCGCTCGGCCACCCGGAGCAGGCACGGAACAGCGACATCCACAGCGTCCCGTCCGGCGTGACCGCCGCGCCGAGCGTGCCCCGGTTGAACACGGCGACCGCCCCGTCCGCGAGCGGCGCGTCCCCGGGCGCGAGCGCGTTCCCCTCGCAGACCTCGGCGGGAACCCGCTGGCGCGTGACGTCCCGCGCCAGCTCGGCGACCGCCGCGTCAAGCGACGCCGGGTCGGCGGTGGCCACGATGAGCACCGGCAGGTCCCGCGGGCCGCGCAGGTCGGCCCCCGGCGCGAACGCCGCCGCGCGCGACTGGGACGCCGGCACCCACAGCCGCGCCGTGCCGCTTTCCGCGACCAGCTGGGCGAGCCGCTTGGCGACCGCGGGATCGCAGGCCGCGAGGACCTCGGCGGTGAACGCGTTCACCGACGGCCCGCCGAGCGCGATGCGGAAGTCGGGCAGGTTGGAGTCCAGGTCGACCGACCCGTACCGGGTGCCGGACGACCGCGAGCACGTCGCGGTGACGCCCGCCCGCGCCAGCCAGGTGAGCAGGTCCCTGACAGCGGGCCGGGACTCGCTCGGGGTGAGGTCGGGGGTGACGACCTCGGCCACCCCGAGGGCCACGGCCACCTCGCCGTCGCCGTCGCGTCCGGGAGCGACGCGCGCGCCACCGAGCCGATCCCGAACCAGTGGTTCGCCGGGTTCTCCAGGGTCCACCAGTGCTCGGCCACGTCCGCCTCCGGCGCGCCGAACGGCCGTCCGATGACCGCCGTCGCCGTCTGGTACACCGGCAGCCCGCCCGGCAGGGCGGCGGGGAACCGCACCCGCAGCAGGTGCTCCTTCCCGATCGACCCGGACACGTGCGTGCGGAACTCCACCCGGTCGGCCCCGTCCCACAGCAGCGTCTCCGTCGTCACCGCCAGGTCGCCGAGCGAGTACGAGGCGACGAGCCGCGACCCGGCGGGCGAGCGCTGCGCCCGCACGGTGGCCGCGCCCGATGACGCCGCGATGCCCGGCCCCTTCGGGCGACAGGTGCCACGGCCCCTCGTTCCACCGGGGATGCTGCTGGTACTCCTCCTGCAGCACCAGGTCGTTGCCCGGCCTGGTCAGCACCTCGCGCCCGGCGGCCTTGTCGACCACCGAGGCGAGCGCGCCGTGGCCCGCGGCGCCGGTCACCAGGAACGCGTCGTTCTCGATCGCCAGCCCGTCGGCGTCCGCCCAGCCGCCGCGCCGCCACCGGGGCAGCGGTGCCCCGGGGCAGCGCGGCGGCGAGCGGGTAGCGCAGGAAGCCGAGCGCGGGCACCGCCCGCGCGCGGAACGTCAGCGTCACCTCGGCGAGCGAGCCGTCCGGGTGCCTGCGCACCCCGTCGGCGAGCGCGGGGACCGGGTCGCCGGTCGCCGGGTCGGTGACCGTCAGCCACGGGGTGCCGGGCGCGGCCAGCCTGACGGTGACCGTCGCCATGCCGTCCCGCTCGCGCGCGAGCCCGTTGACGACGGTGACCGCGAGCCCGGCACCGCCGGGCCCGTGACCGCCGGGCACGGCCTCGCCGTCGCCGCGCGCCGCGGCGTCGGCCGCGGCGCCGGCCAGGAACGCGACCGCGTCCCGCCGCGCCGCGTCCCCCCGCTGCCATGCCTCCCGCCACCCGGCGAGGAGGTCGAGGTACACCTCGTCGGACTCGGTCCCGGTGATCGCGTCGTGGTGCGCGCCGTAGGCGAGCTGCCGCCACGCCTTGTCGAGCGACTCCGCCGGGTACGCGGCCCCCCGCAGCCAGGCCAGCGTGGCGAGCCGCTCGCCCTCGAGGACGGCGACCTCCCCGGCCCGCGCGGCCAGCTTGGTGTCGGCGTAGGAGACGTCCTTGCCGGTGTAGACCGGGTTCATGTCCCGCGTCTGCGGCATGATCCAGAACCGCGCGGGCTCGGCCTCCGCGTCGGCGCGCACCGCCGCGAAGAAGTCGCGCGGGATCGCGGGCACGAAGCGCGGCCACACGTACCTGGCGCCCCACTCCCGCGCGACGTCGGTCACCCACCGGGCCGGGATCACGTGGTCGGACCCGACGGGCAGCATCACGTTGCGCGTCGCGGCGACCGGCGCGAGCGCCCGGAACTGCTCGTAGGCGGCGCGCAGCGCCGCTTCGAGGTCGGTGGCCGTGTGCAGCGTCCACCCCGCGCCGTAGTGGTTGGCCATGTAGGCCGTCAGCAGCCCGGAACCGTCGGGGGAGAGCCACTCGAACTCGGCCGGGAACTGCATCTGCGTGTTCACCGCCGGCCCCCACTGGTGGAACGGCCCGCGCGCCCACGACGAGGAGGTCAGCCCGGCCGCGGCCATCAGCCCGGGGAACCCGGGGTCGAACCCGAACGCGTCGAGCATCCACGCGGACGCCGGCTCCGCCCCGAGCACGCCGCGCTGGAACCCCATGCCGTACACCGCGTTGCGGATGGTCGTCTCCGCGCCGGTCAGGTTCGTGTTCGGCTCGTTGTAGGTGCCGCCGACGAGCTCCGCCCGCCCGTCGGCGAGCAGCGACCGCAGGAACGCCCGGTCCTGCGGGAACGCGTCGAAGTGCGGCTTGAGGTAGTCGATCTCGGCGAGCACGAACTTGTAGTCGGGGTCGCGCCGCGCCTTCTCCAGGTGCAGCCGCACCAGGTCGAACGCGGTCCGCGTGTCCGGCAGCTCCCCGTCCTCGTCCGGCAGCACGAGCCGCGCCTCGGTGAACTGCCCCTGGGTGTTCCACCACACCGGGTCGTAGTGGAAGTGCGAGACCATCCACATCGTCCAGCCGGTCTCGGCGACGGTGACGGTCGCGGCGAGCTCGGCCCGCCCGCTGCCGGCGAGGCCCGCGCGGACGGTCTCCGCGAGCGCGGTGACCGGGAGCTCGGTGCCAGGCGACCCGGTCACGGCGACGCTCACCTCGCCGGTGCGGCTTTCCCCGGGTTTCCCGAGGCTTATCCCGAACGGTATGCGGCGTACCCGCCCCGGCCCCCATGACCCGCAGGTGCGCGGTGACGCCCTCCTCGGCCGCCTCGGTGGCCTCGACGGTGACCCGTACCACCTGCAGGGCCCGCCCCGAGCCCGCGGCGCTCCGCCGTGAACAGGTCGGTCGACTCGACCCCAGTGATCCGCATGGCTTCATCGTCCCACGAGGGCCGGTGCCCCGTGCCCGCTGCGCCGCTCTCGAAACCCGCTGAAGGCGCGGCCGGTCCTCGGACCCTCGAAACGATCTCTTCCGAAAGAAGTCTTCCGAGAGCTCTTGTCGGAATGACTCTTTCGAGCGTAGTATTTCGAAACATGAGTTCCGAACCAAAGCCGCAGCCGTCCCGCGCCGCGCCCGGCCGCCGGGCCGGCGACCCCGCCGCGGCCCGGCCCGATCCGGCCCGTGACGGCGCGGCCGACGCGGCCGAGCTGCCGGCGCCCTCGGCTACGACCCGGACGACCCGGCGACGTGGCCGGGCGACGCCCGACGGTGCCCGTGCGCCGGCCGCCGCACCGTGCCGGCGCGGCGCCGCGGCAGCGCGCCGCTGACGACGAGCGGTCACGCTGACCGACGCCAAGGCGATGCGCGCCCTCGCGCACCCGCTCCGGATGGCGCTGCTCGAGCTCTTCGCCGTCCGCGAGACGCTGACCGCGACCCAGGCCAGCGAGGTCCTCGGCGAGTCGCCGGCCAACTGCGCCTTCCACCTGCGGACCCTCGCCAAGTACGGGTTCGTGCGCGAGGCGGGCGGCGGCCGCGGCCGGGAGCGGCCGTGGACCCTCGCCAGCCGCAGCATGACGCTCACCACGAGCCAGCCGGACCCGCAGGCCGCGCTGGCGGCCGACGAGCTCGGCCGGCTCTGGCTTGAGCGGTGGATCGACCGGGCCAGGCAGGTCCTCGGCTCGCGCAACGAGGTGCCCGGCTGGGACGAGGCGTCGGGCTGGTCGAGCAGCCACGTGTTCCTGACCCCGGACGAGACCATCAGGCTCAGGGACGAGATGCGGCGGCTGCTGCGAGCCGCTACGAAGACCGGCTGACCGACCCGGCGCTGCGCCCGGACGGCGCGCTCCCCGTGGAGTGGACGATCTTCGCCGTCGCCCGTCCCCGAGCTGGCCGAGCCGGGCCGAGCCGCGCCCGGATCGCCCGGCGCCCGCCGCGGGCGGCCCAGGACAGCCCGGCGCGTCGACGACCGTCAATAACGAGATACATCTTGATTCGATCCACGAAACGCGATACATCTTGAACGCCGCGCGACGGCGTTCCCGCCGGGCGCGCAGACCGCCGAAGGAGCCTGCCATGCACCCCGAACTGCTCTCGTCCCTGGCCGCCGAGCGCCGCCGCGACCTGGCCGCCGCCATGACCGCCGCGCCCGCGCGCCGTCCGCCCGCGCGGGCCTGGCGCGTCCCGCGCGCTGACCCTGCCGAGGCTACCGCGTCTCCCTGGACGCGGACGACCCTGGCCGCCGTGGCCGGCAGCCGCCGCGGCCGCTCCCTGGTCATCGTCATCTCCGCGACCCGCACCTCGGCCAGCCGCGGCAGGCCGGCCGCGGCCCCCGTGACCGCGGCTCCCTGGTCAGGGCCCTCTGACCAGGGCCCGCGTGACCGAGGCCCGGCAGGCCCGGTGATCAGGGCCCGGTGACCGGGCGCGGCGCGGGGCCTGCTTCCTGGCGGAGGGTGTGCCCGATGGGTACTGTGTGCTACCAGCGCGGGATCAACGTTTGCCCACGCCGCAGCCCTGCCGATGATCCAGGCGAGAGATGGGGAACGCGATGGCCCACAATGACCGGCCGGCCACCCTGCGGGACGTGGCCACGGCCGCGGGCGTGCACCCGGCCACCGCGTCGCGCGCGCTGAACCCGGGGACCAGGCTGCTGGTCAGCGAGGAGACCGCGCGCCGGGTCAGCGAGGCGGCCGAGCGGCTCGGCTACCGGCCCAACCCGGTGGCCCGCTCGCTGCGGACCCGCCGCTCGCACACCATCGGCGTGCTGATCCCCGACCTCAACAACCCGCTGTTCCCGCCGATCGTGCGCGGCATCGAGGACCGGCTCGCCGAGCACGGCTACGTGGCCCTCATCGGCAACACCGACGCCGACCTGGCCAAGGAGCGGCTGGTCTTCGACCAGATGCGGGCCAGGCACGTCGACGGGTTCGTGCTGGCGACCGCGATCGCGGGCAGCCCGATCCTCGCCGAGGCGGCCGAGGACGACGTCCCGGTCGTGCTGGTGAACCGCACCGCGCAGGACTACCCGTTCTCCTCCGTCTCGGTGGACAACGAGCAGGGCGTGCGGGCGGCGGTCGCGCACCTGGCCTCGCTCGGGCACACCAGGATCGGGCACATCGCCGGCCCGCAGAACGTCTCCACCGGCGCCGCCCGGCTCCGCGGCTTCCAGGCGGGCATGGCCGCGCACAAGCTCCCGGTCACCGACGGGCAGGTCGTCTACGCCTCCGCCTACTCGCTGGAGGAAGGGGCGCGCTGCGGCCGGGAACTGCTCGAGCGGCGGACGGCGGCCTCACCGCGATCGTCGCGGGCAACGACATGCTCGCGGTCGGCTGCTACGGCGCCTTCGACGAGCTCGGCCTGCGCTGCCCGGAGGACATCTCCGTCATCGGGTTCAACGACATGCCGTTCATCGACCGGCTCCGCCCGCCGCTGTCCTCGGTGCGGTTCCCGCACTACCAGCTCGGCACCGAGGCGGCCACGCTGCTGCTCGAGCGGATCGAGGCCCAGGACAGCCCGGTGAAGATCCTCTTCCTCGCGCCCGAGCTCGTCGCCCGCGGCTCGACCGTGCCCCTGGCCGGCGCGCCGGAGGCGGGCAACGCGGTCCCGCTGCGCCGCCCCGGCCGGGGCCGGGCCTAGCCAGTCAACATCGATAGCTGTAAAAGTTAACCCGACGGCGAAAGTGCGTCTGGGCGTTATGTCCGGTCTCGATGCCGTGCACGCGTTTGCGGCCAGTTACTGGCTGGATGTCCGGATATTGTCGGCGGAATCCGTTGACCTTGGTATTTCTTGTCGGAAAGTAAGCCAAATTCTCGGCATGCTCTCTGAGGTGCGCTGAAATGCGCGAGCGACACGGCTCTGTAAGTCTATGCCGTGCTTCTTAGTAAGAAATTAGATATTTGGGATTGACAAACTCGCACGATTCAGGCCAATCTCTCATGCAAACGATTGTTGGACTTCCCTTCGCTGCGCGCTGTGCAGGACACGGTGGTGTACCTTTCGCCGCGTTTATCGCGCGGCACATGAAGCCCGCCGGTATAACCCTCGAAAGCGGGCCCCGGAGGCATCCGGGTGCTCGACTCCGAAGAAAAATGAGCGATGAGGAAGGAGGAACCGGGCGTGAGCGCACACCTCCCCTGGTTCTCCAAGAACGCTGTCGCGCTGGGCGCTGTCGCGCTCTCCGTTGGCGTTCTTGCCGCATGCAGCAGTAGCGGTAGCAGCAGTTCGACCACGAGCACCACCTCGACCGGATCGGCCAGCGCGCCAGCTAGCGGGGCGGCGAGCGGGTCGTCCTCCGCGCCGATCACCATCGGCGCCTCCCTCTCCCTGACCGGCGACTTCTCCGCCGACGGCCAGGCCTTCCAGCAGGGCTACCAGCTGTGGGTCAAGGACGTCAACGCGGCGGGCGGCATCCTGGGCCGCCAGGTCAAGCTGACCGTCCTGGACGACAAGAGCGACCCCAACCAGGTCGTCACCAACTACCAGACGCTGATCAACACCGACCACGTGGACCTGACCTTCGGGCCGTTCTCCTCGCTGCTGACCGCGCCCGCCTCGGCGGTGGCGGCCCGCAACGGGTACGCGTTCGTCGAGGGCGCGGGCGGCGCGCCGTCGGTCTTCGACACGCAGTCCAACCAGGCCGACCACAACACGTTCGACGTGTCGCTGCCGGTCGCGGACGAGCTCATCCCGTTCGTGAACTACATCGCCTCGCTCGGGCAGCGCCGCGGACCACAAGCTGACCGCGGCCTACCCGTCGGCCGACGACCCGTTCGCCACCCCGCCGGTGCAGCTGGCCGAGTCCAAGCTCAAGGCGCTCGGCGTGCAGGTGGTGTACTCGCAAGGTCTTCCCCGAGGAGACCTCGTCCTACAAGCCGGCGGCCGACCAGGTGGCCGGCGCAGAAGCCGGACATCGTGGTGCTCGGCTCGACCGACGTGCCGACCGTCGCGGCGTTCATGTCCGAGTTCGCGCAGGACCACTTCACGCCGAAGATGTTCATCGCGGCGGCCGGCCCCGACCAGGGCGCCTCCTTCATCAAGGCGGTGGGCGCGGGCAACGCGACCGGCATGATGGTGCCCAACGGCTGGTACCCGGGTTACGCCAACGCGGCCAGCCAGAAGATGGTCAGCGAGTACGTCGCGCAGTACGGCGGCACGACGCCGCCGGCGTCAACGCGGACGTCGCCGAGGCCTACTCGGTCGGCCAGGTCGTCCAGCAGGCGATCACCGCGATCGGCAGCGTCGACAACGCCAAGATCATCTCCTACCTGCACAGCGGCGTCACGCTGCAGACCGTGCAGGGCACCGTGAAGTTCGACTCGCTCGGCGAGAACGCCAACGCGGCCGCGTTCGTCTTCCAGTGGCAGAACAACGGCTCGAAGTACCTCCAGGTGCTGCCCGCCGGCGATGTCCGGCTCGGTGCCGATCATCGCGACCAAGCCGGCCTGGGCCAGCTGAGCTAGCCAGGTTCATCCGATCAGCCCCGGGTCACCGGGGAACGTTCTCAACCGACCAGGACGGAGTGGTTAATGGCACGGGAGATAACCCAGGCCATCGTCGACGGCATTCTCGTCGGGGGCGTCTACGCCCTCATGGCGGTGGGCCTGACGCTGATCTTCGGCGTGCTCGACATCATCAACATCGCCCAGGGTGTCCTGGTCATCCTGGGCGCCTACCTCTCCTACTCGCTGTTCACGAAGGCGCACATCGACCCGTTCCTCGGGCTGCTCATCACGATCCCCGCGATGTTCGTGATCGGCGTGGTCATCCACTGGGCGTTCATCAGCCGGCTGCGCGGCACCGAGCGGACGTCGATGACGCTGCTCGTCACCTACGCGGTGGGGCTGATCATCGAGGGCATCCTCTTCAAGATCTACGGCGCCAACAACGTCCAGATCTCGCCCTCGTACACGAACAGCAGCGTGCACATCCTCGGCTTCTACGTGGGCTGGATCTACATCTGGGGCTTCATCCTCGCGGTCGTGCTCGTCGCGGTCGTCTACGCGCTGCTCTACCGGACGAGGTTCGGGCGCAGCGTCCGCGCCGTCATGCAGGACGAGACGGCGGCCCGCCTCGTCGGCATCAGCGTGAACAGGGTCGCCGCCCTCACCTTCGGCATCGGCGTGGCGGTGACCGCGGCGGGCGGCATGGTGTTCGGCGCGACCAACGCGTTCAACGCCAACAGCGGCTACGACCTGATCTCCCGGCTGCTGTCCATCATCATCCTCGGCGGCATGGGCAGCGTCGGCGGCGCGCTCGGCGCGTCCGTCTTCATGCTCACCGCTGGAGTCGGTGGTGACCGTCTGGCAGCCGACCTGGGCGGTCGCCGTGTACTACGCGGCCCTGGTCATCGTCCTGCTCTACCGCCCGACCGGGCTCTTCGGCCGGAAGGCGGTGCGGGCCCAGTGAGTCCGGTACAGTGAGTGAAGCCAAGCGCCGCTCGTGCGGCTCGACACCACGGCCAAGGGCGGCGGCCTGCTGCTGCTGCTCGTGCTCGCGGTGCTGTTCCCGCAGGTCTTCACCAACCCGGCGGTCACCAACTACGGCGTGCTCGCGCTGATCTTCGCCACCGCCGCGGTCGCGTGGCACATCTTCTCCGGCAACACCGGCTACATCTCCCTCGGGCAGGCGGTGTTCTACGGCAGCGGCGCGTACGCCATGGGCATCGCGGCGCGGGACTGGCACATCCAGGGCACCGCGGTCTTCGAGCTGCTGCCGCTCAGCGGCGCGGTGGGCGCGGTCATCGCGATCCCGTTCGGGCTGATCGCGCTGCGGGTGCGGCGGCACACGTTCATCGTGATCACCATCGCCGTCTTCTTCATCTTCCAGCTGATGGCGTTCAACTTCTGGTTCACCGGCGGGTCGAGCGGCCTCGGCTCGCCGTTCCTGAGCTGGGCGCCGGTGCCTTACAACCAGAACTTCTACTACATCGCGCTGGCCTTCACCGTCGGCTCGGTCATCATCGCCTGGCTGGTCGGGCGGTCCCGGTTCGGCCTGCAGCTGCGGGCGATCAGGGACGACGAGGACCGGGCCCGGGGCCTCGGCGTCAAGGCCATGCGGGTCAAGCTCGCCGCGTTCACGATCTCCGGCGCGATCACCGCGATGATCGGCGCGGTCTGGTTCTACTACATCGACCAGGTCGAGCCGCAGACCGGCTTCAACCCGCTGTTCGACCTCACCCTCGTGCTGATGGTCTTCCTCGGCGGGTTCGGCTCGATCAGCGGCGCGGTGCTCGGCGCGCTGATCATCGAGCCGCTGTCGCTCTGGATGAACACCCAGCCCGCGTTCAGCGGATCGCTCAGCGAGGTCATGCTCGGCGCGATCTTCCTCCTCGTCGTGCTCTTCATGCCGCGCGGCATCATCCCGACCGGCGGCGAGTTCATCACGAAGCTCAGGACGAGGGGCCGTCCCGGCGGTCATCCCGGCGACCACGATCGGCCCGGCGTCGTCCACGCCGATCCGCTCACCGCCCGTCAGCTCAGGAGGTGCCCGGTGACCGCGCTGCTGCGCACCGAGGGGATCATGAAGGCCTACGGCGGCGTCCAGGCGCTGAACGGCGCGACGATCGCCGTCGAGGAGGGCACCGTCGCCGGCCTGATCGGGCCGAACGGCTCGGGCAAGACCACGCTGTTCAACGTCATCACCGGCTACGAGCGGCCCGACGCGGGCGAGGTCTGGTTCGGCGACCGCGCGATCACCGGCCTCGCGCCCGACAAGGTCTTCGCCGCGGGCATCGGCCGGACCTTCCAGCTCACCAGGATCTTCCCCCGGCTCACCGTCATCGAGAACATGCTGATCGCGGCGCAGGCCAAGGACCGGCCGAGGAACCTCCTCGCCTGGTTCGGCCGGGACGCCTGGACCCAGCACCGCAGGCACGCCATGGAACTGCTCGAGTTCGTCGGCATCGAGCGGCACGCGGACGTCCTGGCGGGCTCGCTGTCCTACGGCCAGCGCAAGCTCCTCGAGCTCGCCTACGTGCTCGTCGCCGACCCGGCGGTCATCCTGCTCGACGAGCCGGCCGGCGGGGTGAACCCGACGCTGATCAACCTCATCGCCGACCGCATCCGGCTGCTCAACGCCGAGCAGGGCAAGACGTTCCTGCTCGTCGAGCACAACATGGAGTTCGTGATGGGGCTGTGCTCCGTCATCACCGTGCTTGAGTCGGGCGCCGCCGTGGTGAGCGGGCCGCCGGACATCGTGCGGACGGACAAGCGCGTGCTCGACGCCTACCTCGGCGCTGACCTGGACGAGGACGATGATGGCCTTGACGAGGAGACTCGCCTTGACGCGGAGGAGGGCCGATGAGCGAGCCGCTGCTTGCCATGGACGGGGTCGTGGCGGGCTACGGTGGCGGCGACGTGCTGCGCGGCGTCACCTTCGGGGTGCCGGAGGGCGCCATCACCTGCGTGGTGGGGCCGAACGGCGCGGGCAAGTCGACGGTCATGCGGGTGATCAGCGGCCTGCTGCGGCCGCGGCTCGGCACGGTGACGCTGCGCGGGGAGAAGCTGAACGGCAAGTCGCCGCGGCAGATCCTCGACCTGGGCGTGGTCCAGGTGCCGCAGAACCACAGCCTGTTCAAGGACATGACCGTCCACGAGAACATCGACCTCGGCGGCTACACGATCAAGGACCGCTCCCAGGTCGGCAAGCGGATCGACGCGGTCTACGACCTGTTCCCCCAGGTGCGGGGCTGGGCGCAGCTGAAGGCGGGCGCGCTGTCCGGCGGCCAGCAGCGCCTCGTGGAGTTCGCCCGCGCGCTGATGCTCGACCCGGTGCTCATCCTGCTCGACGAGCCGTCGATGGGCCTGTCGCCCATGGTGCTGAAGTCGGTGTTCGACGCCGCCAGGCAGATGAACGCGGGCGGCGCCACCGTCCTGCTCGTGGAGCAGAACGCCCGGGCCGGCCTCAAGCTGAGCAACCACGGCGTCGTCATGGAGAACGGCACCGTCCGGCTGGCCGGCACGGGCCGCGAGGTGCTCGAGCACCCGGAAATCGGCGAGCTCTACCTCGGCGGCGCGGTTAAGAAGATCTGAAGTTTAGAAGATCTGAACATTTTCAGAAGATGACGGAGAGGTCATATCGCTCACATAACAACATTGTGATCATTAGTCATAGCTTGCCGTATATGGCACCGGTAAACGCATTAAGCTACTCAGCAGCACAAGTGAGTAGTGGTGCCTGCAGCGGCGGCTAATCGTGAGGTTCATCGCGCCCGTCCCTGCCTGTAGCACGGCGGCGTGCGAAAAGATCGCTCTTCCAGCGAGGACTGATTAATGGGAACCCATGGTGCGAGCATGCGACCGCGCGCGCTTCCGCCTGCCCGCCGGGCAGGTAAATCGACGGGCGTCGATGCAGGTCGGAAACGGCAGCTGAACCTGAACCTGACCGACTGGCCCGTGGCCCGTCGGCTCTTCACCGTCATCGTGGCCGCCCTCCTCATGGGGCTGGTCTTCGGCGGACTGCGGGTGGCGGACGCGGAAAACAGCGCGAGCCAGTTCAGCCGGACGCAGCAGCTGGCCAAGCTCGGCGTGCAGCTCACCACGCGTGGTGAATGACCTGCAGAACGAGCGCGACGCCACCCTGGTCGCCTTCCTCGGCGGCGCCGGCGCAAGCCGCTTGGCGCGCTGCAGGCCAAGACCAGGAGCGACCTCGTCCCGGTCCGCCAGGCACTGAGCGCGATCGTGAACGGCGGCTTCCCCGCGACCGTCGCAGGCCGACGCGTCCACCGTGAACAACGCCGTCAGCGCGACCAGCGTCACGGACCTGCAGAGCCTTACGAGCACCGCGTCCGACCCGAGCGCCGTGTTCGACGACTACGCCGCCGTCATCAGCAACATGATCACCCTTCAGGCAGCAGGTCGCGCTCGGTGTGACCGACAGCCAGCTGACCAGCGACGTGCAGACGCTCAACTCGCTGTCGCTGGCGAAGGACGACGTGGCGCAGGAGCAGGCGCTCCTCGACGAGGTGCTGACGCAACCAGGCGGACGTCTTCAACCTGAACGCGGGCTTCCTCGACTTCAACACGGAGACGAGCCTCCGGGTCGCCTACCGAGAACGAGCTGACCGACCTCGCGGCGTTCCAGAGCACGGCCACCCAGCCGGAAAGCGCCCTGTTCGACGCCCTGCTCGGTCCGCAGGCCGCGAAGCTGGCCAGCGAGACCATGACGGACAACCTGGAGAGCGGCATCTTCGCCGACGCCAGCGGCAACGCGCCCACCGACGCCAACGGCAAGCCGCTCGTCGGTCGACCAGGCCAACTGGCATCCCGCTCCAGCAGGTCATCACCGCCAACCAGGTCGGCGTGCCAGGCCGGCAAGCCAAGCATCACGACCGCGGCGCGAGCTGCAGACGGCGTGGGACGCGGGCATGGGCGCCAAGCTCGCCGCGCTGCAGTCCACCGAGAACCTGATCGCGGGCAACATCGTCAACCGGGCCACCCAGCTCCAGCAGTCCGCGCAGCAGACCGCGCTCACCTACATCATCATCACCGTGATCGTGCTGCTCATCGTCCTGCTCGCCGCCCTGCTCGTCGCCCGGTCGCTGGTGCTGCCGCTGCGCCGGCTGCGCGCGGGCGCGCTCGACATCGCCTCGGTGCAGCTGCCCGAGCGGGTCCGGCTGCTCTCGGAGAACCCGGAGTCCGCCGCGTCCATGGAAGTCGCGCCGATCAACGTGGCCTCGCAGGACGAGATCGGCCAGGTGGCCCGCGCGTTCGACCAGGTGCACTCGGAAGCGGTGCGGCTGGCGGGCGAGCAGGCGCTGCTGCGCTCCAGCTTCAACGCGATGTTCGTCAACCTGTCGCGCCGCTCCCAGACGCTCATCGAGCGCCTGGCGCGGATGATCGACAACCTGGAGCAGAACGAGGACGACCCGGACCGCCTCGGCAGCCTCTTCTCCATGGACCACCTGGTCACCCGCATGCGCCGCAACTCGGAGAACCTGCTGCTGCTCGCCGGGCACGAGAACCCGCGCAAGTGGTCGGACGCCGTGCCGCTCGCCGACATCGCCCGCGCCGCGACCTCGGAGATCGAGCAGTACAACCGGGTCACGCTGAACATCCCGCCGGGCGTCTCCGTCATCGGCCAGGCGGTCTCCGACGTCGTGCACCTCCTCGCGGAGCTGGTCGAGAACGCCACGATCTTCTCGCCGAAGGACACCCAGGTCCAGGTCGGCATGCAGGAGCTGACCAGCGGCGGCGTGCTCATCGAGGTCGTCGACAAGGGCATCGGCGTCTCCGACGCCAGGCTCACGCGACATGAACTGGCGGCTCGACAACCCGCCGACGATCGACGTGTCCGTCTCCCGGCACATGGGCCTGTTCGCCGTCGCCCGGCTGGCCGAGCGGCACCGGGTCCGGGTCCGGCTGCGGCCCGCGCCGCCGCAGGGACTGTCGGCCCTGGTCTGGCTGCCGGACAGCGTCATCGAGCGGAGCGAGCAGGCTCGGCTCGGGCACGAGCAGCTGGTCGGCGCAGCCGGTCGGCGCGCGGGCGCGGGCGGGTCGGGGGAGGCCGCCGCCCTCACCTCGGGCGGGCCGGCCAGCCGGCCGGCCCCGGCAACGGCTACGCGAACGGCGGCGGCGACACGGGAACCCCGCGCTTGAGGGCCGGACGGCGTCGGGCTGGTTCCGCGGCGGGCAGGACGGCGCGGGCCGGCCGGCGGCCGGCACCCTGGGCGGCCAGGACGCCGGCTTCTCGCCGGACTGGGGCACGGGCGCTGACCCGGCCGGCCCGTTCGGCGAGCCGTCCCGCACCGACCAGACGGCCTCCGGGCTGCCGGTGCGCGTTCCCAGGGCCAGCATGCCGGCCGGGAGCCGGCGGCGGCGGGCACCTCAGACGGCCAGGCCGGGCTTCCCGCCAGGACAGCGGGGAACGGCCGCCCGCCAGGGAACGGGCCCAGGGCCGGCGAACGGCGGCAAGACGTTGCCGCAGCGGTCACCGGAGCAGGCACGTAGCCGCCTCGCCGGGTTCCAGCGCGGAACGCGCAGGGCGGAAGGGCAAGGCGGCAGCGGTGGCCAGGCACCGCGTGCAGGAGAGGGGACGTTGAGTTGAGCTACGCATACCGTCAGGACCTGAACTGGCTTGTCAGCGACTTCACCGCGCGCGTGCCCGACGTGGCGCACGCGGCCGTCGTCTCCGCCGACGGCGTGCCGCTGTCCTTGTCAGACGAGATCCCCGCGTACTTCGCCGAGCAGCTCGCGGCCATCACGTCCGGGCTGGCCAGCCTGATGCAGGGCGCCGCCAGGATCTTCGAGGCGGGCCTGCCGACCCAGGCGCTCGTCGAGATGGAGGGCGGCCTGATGATCGTCAAGGTCATCAGCGACGGATCGAGCCTCTGCGTCCTCGCCTCGCCCGACTGCGACACCGAGCTGGTCGCCTACGAGATGTCGCTGCTGGTCGAGGCGGCCGGCGAGGTCCTCTCCCCGGCCCTGCGCGGGCAGCCAGCAGCGCCCCGCCCCGGCGAGGTACTAGACGCGGCGACGGTACTCAGGCAGCGCGGGCGCCGGAGCCTGCCGCAGGCGCCTGGGCTGCGCCACCAGGCCTGTCCCGCCTCGGGCAGCAGGTGCACCGGGTCGTAGTAGGGGTACTCCCGCTCGAGCGCCAGCGGGTCGTCGGCCTCGATCGCGGTCCGGTAGCCCTTCGTCCAGTACGAGATGCCGAGTTCCGTGTCGTACCGTGGATACCTGGTGGACCCAGCGCTTGCCGACGTACGGGACGTCGCAGACCATGCGCGGCGTCGCGAACCCGGGCAGGTAGCCCATGATCGCCGACTGCAGCGCCTGTCGCCTCGCCGACCGTCAGCCGCCAGTGCTCGGCGCCGGGGATCATGTCGCACAGGTAGAAGTAGTAAGGCGTGACGCCGGCCCCGTCGAGCAGCGCGAAGCACAGGTCGAGCAGCGCGCCGGGGGAGTCGTTCACCCCGCGCAGCAGCACGCCCTGGTTGCGCACGTCCCGCACCCCGGCGTCGAGCAGCGCCCGCGCGGCCCGCGCGACGAGCGGCGTCACCGACTGCGCCGCGTTCACGTGCGTGTGCACGGCGAGCGACACGCCGCGCGACCGCGCCGTGGCCGCCAGCCGCGTCATCCCCGCGAGCACGTCGGCGGACAGCCAGTGCTGCGGCAGCCCCATGAGCGCCTTGGACGCCAGCCGGATGTCGCGCACCGAGTCGATCTCAAGCAGCGCCGCCACGAACGCCTCGACCCGCGGCCACGGCAGGTTGGCCACGTCGCCGCCGGACACGACCACGTCCCGCACGGACGGGGTGGACCGCAGGTAAGAGAGCATCGCGGACAGGCGGTCGTCGCGCGCCACCGTGAAGCGGTGCTTGTCGTAGGACGGCGTCGGGTTCCCCACGAGGTCCATCCGGGTGCAGTGCCCGCAGTACTGCGGGCAGGTCGGCACCAGTTCCGCGAGCACCTTCGTCGGGTACCGGTGGGTCAGCCCCTCGACCGCCCACATCTCCGCCTCGTGCAGCGAGTCCCGCGTCGCGTACGGGTGCGACGGCCACTGCGCCTGCCGGTCGCTGAACACCGGCAGCATGTACCGGCGCACCGGGTCGGCGTACCACGCGTCGGTGAACTCGGCCGCCGAGCCGGAGTTCCTGGCGCTGGCACGGACGGCGCGATCGTGTTCAGCATCTGCGGCGGGAGCAGCATGGACATCGTGGCCCGCTCCCGCTGGTCCCGCTCCAGGTCCGCGAGGAACGCCTCGGACAGCCCGCCGCCGGTCACGTCCCGCAGTTGCCGCGCGTTCTTCACCGAGTGGGCCCGCTGCCACTGCGCGGACTCCCACTCCTCGCGCGTCACCCCGGCCCACCCGGGCAGCCGCCGCCAGTCAGGCTCGGCAAGCTCCCGCCGCTGGTACTGGTACGGCTGCTCCACCATCCCGCCTCCCGCGCTGAAGGCCACCAGTCTTTGCGTTATACCCTTCGATGTCAGAAAAAACTACTCAATAAAAGCGAACGCAAACAAAGATTTTCCCGAACGAGTGCGTGTCTCCGCACCCCGGGCTCACGTGCGCCACGGCAGTGCCCGCTAGGCAGGCGCCCGCCGGGTCCGCGTATGCTCGGGCGATGACGCCGGAGACGGAGGCCCTCGTCCGGTCCGCCACCGCGTGGGCGGCGGTGCCCTTCGTCCCGGAGGTCACCCTCCGCACCGCCGCCGAGCCGTTCGGCCTGTGGGACCGCACCGAGCGCGACGCGCCCCCGTTCTGGGCGTTCCCCTGGGCGGGCGGCCAGGGCCTGGCCCGCTACGTCCTCGACCACCCGGAGACGGTCGCCGGCCGCCGCGTGCTCGACGTGGCCTCCGGCTCCGGCCTGGTGGCGATCGCCGCCGCGAAGGCGGGCGCGCGCACGGTGCCGCCGGCGACATCGACGAGAACGCCCTGGCGGCGATCGCGCTCAACGCCGCCGCCAACGACACGCCCCAGGTCACGCCGCCGACCTCGTGGACCTGGCCGCGGCCGACCCGGGCGACGCGGAGGTCATCCTCGCCGCCGACGTCTTCTACCAGCGCGACCTGGCCGCCATGGCGCTCGCGCTTCCTCCGGGCCGCGCGGCGCGGCGGGCGCGACCGTGCTGGCCGCCGACCCGTCCCGCGCCTTCGTCCCGAGGGCCGAGCTCACCGCCCTGGCGACCTACGAGATCCCGGTCCTGGCCGTCCTGGAGGACACCCCGGTCAAGACGGTGACGATCTACCGCCTCCGCTGACCGCGCAAGCGCGTCAGCCGCGTCGCGGCCACGCGCCAGCCCGCACCCGTTCCTCATCCTCGCCTTGGCCTTGATCCGCGCGCCGTCACCCCGGATCGCGGCGCCGGCCGCGGCCGGTGACCGGTGACACATGCTTTGACTTTGGTCGCCATTTTTGTCATACATTTTGGTGTCACCCTATGGCGCGGCCCCGGGCCCGCGTCTAGCGTTACGGGGGTGGCGCGCCGGGACGCGCAGGGAAAGGACGGAGCACGATGGAGTACGAGCGGGGCCGTAAGGACGGCGTGCCGTCCAACGTCGGGCCGAAGCCCACGTTCACCGGGCACGCGATGCAGGACGCGCTGCTCGACGACGGGGACAAGGGCGAGATCCGGGTCTACAGCGTGATCTTCGAGCCCGGGGCGCGGACCTACTGGCACTCGCACGCCGCGGGGCAGACGCTGCTGATCAACAGCGGCCAGGGCATGGTCGAGACCAAGGACGGCGACAAGCGCGTGGTCAGGGCGGGCGACGTGGTCTGGGCGCCGCCGGGAGAGGTCCACTGGCACGGCGCGGCACCGGACGCGTTCCTCAGCCACACCGCCGTCTCCCTTGGCCTCACCAGCTGGGAAGAAGAAGTGGACGAGGACCACTACCGGGACGCCTTCGAGGGGGAATGAGCGCCGACGAGCCCGGCGCGGGAGGTGCTCGCGGTCAAGTACGGGTACCGCGTCACCACCCGCGCGGAGAGCTACCTCAACTTCCACCTGTACGGCGAGCCGGACGCCGACCTGGACATCGACTACTACTTCTGGGTGATCAGGGACGGCGGGGCGTCTTCCTCGTCGACACTGGCTTCGCCCCCGAGGCCGGCGACCGCCGGCGCCGCGCGCACTACACGACCCCGGCGGAGGCGCTGCCGGGACTCGGCATCGCCCCGGAAGACGTCACCGCCATCGTGATCACCCACGCGCACTGGGACCACACCGGCAACGTCCGCCAGTTCCCGCGCGCGCAGCTGGTCATGACCGAGGCCGAGTACGCCTTCTGGACCTCCCCGCTGGCCGCCCGCACGCACTTCGCCGCGCACTGCGAGCCGGAGGAGATCGCGCTGCTCCGGCAGGCCCGCGAGGAGGACCGCCTCACGCTCTTCACCGGCCAGCACACGCTGGCGCCTGGCATCGAGCTGCTCGAGGTCGGCGGCCACACGCCCGGCCAGCTGATCGCCTCGGTGGCGACCCCGGAGGCGGCACCGCGGTCCTCGCCTCCGACGCCCTGCACTTCTACGAGGAGGTCGAACGGGACCGCCCCTTCGCGATCCTCGCCGACCTCCCCGCCATGTACCGCGCGTACGACACCCTGGCCCAGCTGGCCACCCAGCCAGGCACGCACCTGGTGGCCGGCCACGACCCGCTGGTCCGCGCCCGCTTCGCCCGTACGCCCGACGCCCGCGGCGCAACCGAGCGTGACCACCGGACGCCGGCGCCAGCGAGATCGAGGTGACCGACCTGACCAGGCCCCAGGCCTCATGATCGCGAAGGCTTTCACACGTAAATACAAGCGTCGAGTACGCTGCGGATCTCGTGACATGACCCGAGCGCGCCGGCACTAGCCTGCATCTTGCCGATAACAGCAAGAAGTGCGTCGCGCGAGGCTACGCGGTGACGGTTACCAGCGTCCCGTACGGCAGGTACGGGTAGGCGTGCTTGGCCGCGGTGTAGGGCAGCTCCACGCACCCGAGTGACTGCGGCCACCCGTAGGAGCCGCGGTCGAAGTAGTGCACCGCGTCGCCGCCGTTGAAGTACGACACCCACTACACCGGGTCGGCGTAGTGCGACCCGTCCGGGTTGGTGCCCTGCATGATCTGGAACGGCAGCTTCTCGTACACGGGGAAGGTGCCGGTCTGCCGTCGGCGCGACGGAGATCCCGGTGTTGGCCAGCGAGGAGAACACCTTCCGCCCGTCATGCCAGATGGTCAGCGTCTCCGGCAGCCGCTCGCTGGCGATCGCGTAGCTGTACCCGTGCGTGTTCCGCTGGTCCGTCGGCGGCGGCCGTCAGCAGCGCCTTCCACACGGCCGGCCCGGCCACCCCGTCGGTGGGCAGCCCGTGGTCGGCCTCGAAGCCGGTGATGGCCCCCCGGTCGAGGGTGTTCGCCTTGCCCTGCGACCAGAACGAGTGCAGCTGCGCCGGGTACCCCGGCTGCCACTGGAAGGTCCCGGCGGGCGGCGCGTACGCCGCCGACAGCTGCGCCGCGGCGCTCGCGCCGGGCACCGCCGCGCCCGCGGCCGGCGTCCAGGTCAGCGGCAGGTAGCCGAGCTGCGCGAGGATCTCCTGCAGGCGCAGCGTGCTGTAGCTCGCCGGTCTTGAACGAAGAGGACTCCGAACGGGTGCGGCTGTCCCCGAGTCCGGCCGCCGTGACCGTGACGTGCGTGCCCGCCGGGAACCCTGTCGCCGGCGTGAAGACCGCGGCGTCGCCCGTCCGCTGCCAGGACCCGGCGATCGCGGGCGACAGGGTCGGCAGCGGCGCGGTGGCGGGCAGCGGCTGGTTGTAGGTGACCGTGATGGTCTCCCGCGCCGTTGACCGCGCTGCGCGCCGCTGGCCGGGCTGATCGAGACGACGCGCAGCGGCACGAGGCTCGAGCGGCGCCGGCGCGCGGCGGCCGCCTGCCGCGCCGGCGGTGCCGCCCGTGGCCGGCCGACCGCCGCCCTGTACCGCGATCACGATGCCCGCCGTGCAGCCGCCGACGGCGAGCGCCGCGCCAGCTGCCCACGCCACGGTCTTCCGCGATAGACTACCCACCGTGCTCCCCTCATTGCTCTTGTGCAACGCTAGCGTGCCGCACGTGCCCATGCACGATTACTCAAGGTGATGTATCGTATTCCCTAAGTAGTTATGGGTTATGCCTAGCCAGCTGAGGGCCGGCTATCAGTTAGCTGAGAGGCTGCTAAGCGCCGCTCGCCGGGCGGGCGGGAAAAGGCGAGGTCACACCACTGGGGCGACGGCTGGCGATGCCCGGGAAGACGGTAACGTTTCACCTGCAGTTCAGCACCGGGCTCGGGGGCGAGAGCGGCTGGCGTAGGATTAGTTGGGCCACGGCCGGGACGGAGACAGCCAGTCTGCGGGTCTCGTTCGCGGCGGCAGCGCCGGTGCGTGTCCGGCTGTCAGGGGGTTGGGCCTGGAAGAGGCCCGGGCGGCTCAGTAGACAACGGAGACTGTGCTCGTACCCTACGAGCCGTCTACGGACCGAAGGTGCCGCCCGAGCCTCTTCCACTTGACATAGCCGGACATAGGCCGACGAAGAAGGTGAACACAGACGATGGGTGAGCGTGACGCGGCCACGGGCCGCGTTGTCATTGTGATGCCCACGTACAACGAGCGGCAGAACCTGGAGATCATAGCCGGCCGGATCCGCGAGGCGGTCCCGGACGCTGACCTGCTCGTCGTTGACGATAACAGCCCGGACGGCACCGGGGACCTGGCCGACAAGCTGGCCGAGGTGGACCCGCACGTGCAGGTGATGCACCGCACGGAGAAGGCCGGCCTCGGGCGGGCGTACGTGGCCGGCTTTACCTGGGCGCTTGAGCGCGGGTACGACCTCATCGTCGAGATGGACGCCGACGGCTCGCACCGGCCGGAGGACCTGCCGAAGCTGCTCGCCACCTCCGCGCAGGCGGACGCGGTCATCGGCTCGCGCTACGTGCCCGGCGGCACCGTGGTGAACTGGCCGAAGTCCAGGGAGTTCCTCTCCAAGGGCGCCAACCTGTACAACCGGATCATGCTCGGCGTCCAGGTCAAGGACGCGACCGGCGGCTTCCGCGTCTACCGCGCCGCGACGCTGCGCAAGATCGACCTGAACGGCATCGAGTCGGCGGGCTACTGCTTCCAGATCGACATGACCCTCCGCGTGCTCCAGGCGGGCATGACGATCACCGAGGTGCCGATCACGTTCGTGGAGCGCGAGCGCGGGGCCTCAAAGATGTCAAGGACGGTGATCTTCGAGGCGTTCGCCCGGGTAGCCCGGTGGGGCATCGGCGCCCGCCTGCGCGGCCACTCAGCCGCCAGCATCAGGCGCTAAACAAAAGCCGAGCCCCGGGGAGGAGTCCCGGGGCTTACGTTTTCAGGCGCTGCGACGGTTGGTGACGTCGGCGATGGCGCGGGCCTCCATGGCGCGCCGCTCCTTCACGACCTCAAGCCGCTCCGCGAGCACCGCCTCAAGATCCTCGACCGTCCGCCGTTCCATGAGCATGTCCCAGTGGCTGCGCGGTGGCTTGACCTTCTTGGGTGACGGCGACTCGCCCGTGCTCGCCGTCGCCATGGCCCCGCAGACACGACACTCCCACATGGGGGGAGTTCCGCCTCAGCGGCGAAGGGCACGCTAAAATGGTGTCCGTTGGGGCAATCGAACGGAACATCCTGGCGCGGCGCCAGGTCCGTGTTCCGGTCGTTTTCATAGCTCGTGGCGCCGAGCCGGGTTCCGCGAAGTGCGCGTTCGGCCATACTTGCTGCCTCCCAGGCGGTTGGCGATCTCTATCGGCAACACTGGATACCCGGACAAGATTCCCGTCACGCGGGAAGTCCAACCACGTTTCAGCCGTATTTCCGTGCCTGCGGGCGACTCCCTGCACCCCGAGCACGGAAGGCTTCGCCCCTCCGTACCTCCGCCACGGCGGCGCGCTAAGACCGAGTTGCTGCGCGGTAGCGCACGACCGCGTGCTCCGCTCGCCCGCTACGCGCGCAGACGCCTACGCGGCGACCCGGGTGCCACTGGCCGCGCTCGGCGAGGATGTCGCGCAGCAGCACGACGTCGTCGGTCATCACGCCGTCGGCCCCGAGGTCGAGGGCCCGCTCGATCTCCTCGCGCGTGTTCAGCGTCCACACGTGCACGTCCAGGCCGACCTCGTGGGCCCGCCTGATGAACCCGCGCGTCGCGATCTGCCGGGGCACCTGGGCGCACTGCGCGCCGGACCCGCCCAGGCGCCGGGCCATTTCCTTGCCCGGCAGCCCGAGGAACCGCATGGCCGCGATGGCCGCCGGGGTGACCGCCAGGCAGATCGGCCGGTCAAGTGAGCGCTGCGCGGCGAGCAGGCGGGCGCCGGAGAACGAGGACACGCAGACCCGGTCCCAGGCGGCCGTGCGCTTGAGCACGCTGGCCAGCGGCCCGATCGTGCCCTCGTCCTTCAGGTCGATGTTGAACCGCAGCTCGGGGAACGTGCCGATCAGGTCCTCGAGCAGCGGGATCTCCTCGGTGCCGTGCACCCGCGCGGCCGACACTTCCTTCCAGGTGAGCTTGCTCACCTGCCCGGTCCGGTCGGTGACCCGGTCGAGCTCCGCGTCGTGGAAGGCGATCAGCTTCCCGTCGGAGGTCGAGCGCGTGTCGGTCTCCAGGTAGGCGTAGCCGAGCTGGACGGCATACTCGAAGGCGCGCCAGGAGTTCTCCGGCCGGTGCCCTGCCCCGCCGCGGTGGGCGAACGCGAGCGGCCGGGGATGATCCAGGTATTCAACTGCCACGCCGCCAATTCTCCCCACTGACCAGGCATTTCCGGTAAACGCCGGTGATCGCCCACCTGTCGCGAAGAAAAAGAGAAGACCGTCGTCGATCCCGCCCAGCCCGCCGGGATAACAGCAAGAAGCGCGCAGCGCCGTCCGGCCATGAGATGGGGATAAGTGCCCCTCTGGGGCCTTAACTATCCCGCATCATGTCGCGGCACCGCCCGCCGTCCGAGGATAACAGCAAGAAGCGCGGAGCGCTGCAGCCGGGCCGGCGACGTCCACTCGCGGCGGCGGGCCTCGGCGAGGGCGATAGCGGCGGCGACCGCGACGTTCAGCGAGCCGACCCGGCCGACCTGCGGGATGTAGGCCGCCGACGAGACCGCGGCCAGCAGGGCGGGGGAGCAGCCGTGGTCCTCGTTCCCGATCGCCAGGCAGACGTCGCCGTCCAGCGGCGCCTCGAACAGCGGCACCGCGCCCGACGCGAGCTCGACGGCCACCACGCGGAACCCGTCCTCCGCCGCGGCCTTGGCCGCCGCCGCCGGGGACGGCTCCCGGTAGGCGGACAGGAACCGGTCGGTGCCGAGCGCGGTCTTGCCCACCGCGGGCAGGTCCAGGTCGGGCGTGTTGCCGCACAGCCAGACGGACTCCACGCCGAACGCGGCGGCGGTCCGCACGATCGAGCCGACGTTGAACGGCTGGCTGACCGAGTCAAGCAGCAGCGCGAGCCGCCCCTCGGTGCGCCGCCGCCACTCCCGGTTGAGCCGCTTCACGTCGGTCGGCCGCAGCTGCCTGGGCGTGCCGCTCGCGGGGGCAGCACCGTGTACGCCGGCCTCATCGCCGGTGTCATCGGCCATTGGCAGACTCCACAACTCGTTCTGGATGATCGTTTCTATCTGGCGGCTTTGCCGTCGGCGTGCCGGCTCGTCGTGAGGCGCGCCGCGCCTCACATCGGGGTGCGGGGGGTCGTCCCCCGGGAGATCAGGCTGTTCGGGGTGCGCGTACGGCCTTCTTTGCCATCGCGCGCCACGAACAGCAGGCGGTAACCGCTGCGCGCGGACAGTCGCGTCACCGACCATCCTTCCTCTTTCTCCAGCCAGGCGTGCAGCGAGTCGGCGCCGAGGTTGCGGCCCATCACCAGGGTCGCGGCGGCCTCGGGCGCGAGGCGGGCGAGCCATTCGCGCAGCATGGCGTGCAGCGGCCCCTTGCCGATGCGGACCGGCGGGTTGGACCAGATCCCGGCGAGCCGGGCCGGGATATCTCGGCGAGTCGGGCGAGACGCAGCGCACGTTGGTCAGCCCCGCGCTCGCGGCGTTCGCCGCGCACAGGGACAGTGCCCGCTCGTTGACGTCGACCGCCCAGACCGTCGCGCCGGGCGCGCGGGCCGCGAGCGTGCACGCGATCGGCCCGTAGCCGCAGCCCAGGTCGAGGATGTCACCCGACGGCGGGCGGCGCGGGCGCCTCCTCAAGGAGCAGCCGGGTTCCCGGGTCGAGGCGGCCGGGGGAGAAGACCCCCGAGTCGGTCGCGAGTTCCAGGTACAGGTCGGGCAGCACCACGCGGACCAGGCCGGGCCGGTGCGCCGCCGACGGCTGCGCCGTGAAGTAATGGAGAAGCCGGTCACCGGCCCACGGGCTGCTGCTCCGACGGGGCGGACTCGGCGGCGAGCGCGGGGGCGATGTAAGTCCGGCTGCATCCACCGCTCGACGAAGAACGTCATGACCGGGATCGTGCCCGCCAGCAGCAGCAGGATCGTCGGCCCCAGCCGCATCTTCAGCTTCTGCGCGAGGATGTACGCGAAGACGACGTAGACGATGTACAGGAAACCGTGCACCGTGCCGATGTCGTTGGCGATGAACGTGTTGTGCGCGGCGACCTGCAGCGGGATGCCGACAAAGCACACCACGATGATCAGGACGCCGGTGATGTAGGCCATCACCCGGTAGCGCAAAGCGGCCGCGCGCATCGTCGGTGGTCCTTCCTGTCTGCTCTTAGGAGTGAAGGGCGCGCAGCCACTTGTTGTGGCCCTTGACCTCCGCGTTCAGCTTCGCCAGGTAAGCGTTGTAGGCGGCGAGCTCGGGGTCGTCCTCCTCCTCGTCGTCCGGCCGCTCAAGCTGCCGGACGACAACGCCCTCGGGTAGCACGCCCGCGGGCAGCATCGCGCCCTTAGGCAGCGTCGCCATCGACTGGGCCATCGCCGCGGCGACCAGGTCAGCCTCGGTGACACCGCCGCGTCGCAGGATGAACTCGTCCCTGATGGTCCGGGCCCAGAATACGACACCGAACACGGCGAACAGCGGCCACTCGAACGTGTACGCCCAGCTTAGCCCGTTGCCTGTCCATGGCCCGGTGGAACTGCCAGTCGCCGAGCCACAGCATTCCCCAGAACGCCACGGCGACGAACAGATGCCACCCGAGCCACCTGGGCTCGAAGAGGAACCGCCATACTGGGCCGGAAGGCTGCCTGCGGGTCGTCGTCCGGTTCGGGCGCGTCCGAACTCGGCCTGGTCAGACCCCGATGCCTTGGGCACGACCTGGCCCGTGAGATAAGTCTCAGCCTCGGCCTCGGCCGACGGCGTGGAATCGGGGGTTTCCATGCCATGAGCGTATCGCGCACGGCGAGGTCGCTGATCGCCGCATCCGCGGATATGTCATCGTGGTGTCATGCCGAACCGAGCTGACGAGAACGGGAAGAACGGGTGAACGCGGAGATTGTGATCTTCGGCGGGAACGCCCATCCGGAGCTGGCCGACGAGATCTGCTCGTACCTGGGCGTGTCGCGCAGCCCGGTGCGTGACGACCCGCTTCGCCAATGACTGCCTTCAGGTGCAGCTCCAGGCGAACTGCCGGGAACGCGACGTGTACATCATCCAGCCCCTGGTGCCGCCGGTGCAGGAGAACCTGGTCGAGCTGCTGCTGATGGCGGACGCGGCGCGCGGCGCGTCGGCCGCCCGGGTGACGGCGGTCATGTCGCACTACGCCTACGCGCGCTCGGACAAGAAGGACGCGCCGCGCATCTCGATCGGCGGCCGTCTCGTCGCGGACCTGCTCGTCACGGCGGGCGTGAACCGGGTGCTGACGCTCACCCTGCACTCGGCCGAGGTGCACGGCTTCTTCTCGGTCCCGGTCGACCACCTGCACGCGCTGCGTGAGCTGGCCGCGCACTTCAGGCAGCGTGACCTGTCCCGGGCCGTGGTGCTGTCGCCCGACCTCGGCTACGCCAAGTCCGCGGCGGCGTTCGCCAGGCGACTCGGCTTGCCCGTCGCGGCCGGCGCGAAGGAGCGGTTCAGCGACTCGAAGGTGTCCATCTCCGCGATCATCGGCGAGGTGGCCGACCGTGACGTGATCATCGTCGACGACGAGATCGCGCGCGGCACGACGGTGGTCGAGCTCCTTTCCGTGCTGCGCCGAGCAGGAGCCGAGGTCGATCAGCATCGCCTGCACGCACGGCCTGTTCGCCGACGGCGCACTAGAGAAGCTCGCCGCCGCCGAGGACGTGACCGAGATCGTGTGCACGAACTCGGTCCCCGTCCCCGTCAGCCACCCCAAGCTCACCGTGCTGTCCGTGGCCCCGGCGCTGGCCGAGGCCATCAGGCGCACCCACGACGGCGAGTCCGTCAGCGTCCTGTTCGAGCAGTATACCCGAGATTTATCCAGAACGGGTCGGCTGACTCCACCGGCGCCCGCGGATACGCCCGTGGCGTTTCCGGCGCTGTGCGCACCGGCAGCGCGACGGGTTTCGGACGCTGATCCTTCGGGAAACGCGACGGCCCCGGGCGACGCGAGTCGCCCGGGGCCGGGGTACGGCGCGGACCGGCCGCCGCGGCGCGGTCAGCCGAAGCGGTTCTGGCTCGGGGTGCCCGGCAGCACGAGCAGGATCAGCACGATGATCCCGCCGATGAACGGGATCAGCCCTAGCAGCAGCAGCCAGCCCGACTTGTCGGTGTCGTGCAGCCGCCGGACGCCCACCGACAGGGCGGAGAGCCCGACGACGAACAGGACGAGGTCGACCAGCAGCGAGAGGGCCACCGAGCCGATCGCGATCGAGAAGATGACAAGGACGACGTCGACGATGACGAGTGCGAGCGCGTACCACCAGTAGGCGGACAGCGAGGCACGGCCCTCGAAGTTCGTGACGTTCTCAATCTGGAGCCTGATCGCGCTCTGGAAGTCGACTGGACCGCCCTGCAGGTACCCCCGCTGCGGCGGAGGGTAGCCCTGCGGCGCGTAGCCGCCTGGCGCGCCGTACGGGCTGCCGCCCGGCTGGCCGTACGGGGTGCCGCCTGGCTGGCCGTACGGGGTGCCGCCTGGCTGGCCGTACGGGCTGCCGCCTGGCTGCTGGCCGTACGGGCCGCCGCCTGGCTGCGCCGTACTGGCCGTCACCTGGCTGGCCGTACTGGCCGCCGTTAGGCTGCCGCCGACTGGCCGCCGCCCTGTTGCCCGTACGGGCTGTAGGGACTGCTCACGCTTCTTACCTCCGTGTTCCCCGGTTTCAAGTGTCCGATGGTAAGGACGGAGTTGATTCTTTATTGGTTCTTAAGTTTTTCGCAGGAAATTCACAGCTTTGAGATGAATAAGTCTGCGCACGGTGAGCCAAATGTCGGAAAATGGTGGGTGCGGTGCGTCAGCCGCGCGGGCCCCTGGTCCGTTGGCGGCTTGGTGCGTGAGACTTACGGGGTCGAAGGGCAGCGGCGTCAGGTGGCTGTGCCTTCGACGGCGGGCGATGAGGCGAAGCCGGGCTAGCGGGCTAGGGTGAGCGCCTATAACCTACTAAGTCGATCTATGAAAGAGAGTTAAGGGGCTGCGATGAGCGACGACCACTGGCACCGGCCGCTGTTCCAGATCCGTTCGGGCGAGCTGACCGGGGACACCGGGCCAGACCTCCGGCATGACCCGCTGGGAGGCGATGTCCGGCAAGTCCGTCGGCGCGGAGAAACTCTGGATGGGCCAGACCCACGTCGCCGCGGGCGCGAAGTCGGGCAACCACCACCACGGCGAGGCCGAGACCGCCATCTACGTGGTTTCCGGCACGCCGGCCTTCGTCTTCGCGGAAGGTGACGAGGAGATCCGCCTGGAGGCCAAGCCGGGCGACTACATCTTCGTCCCGCCGTACGTGCCGCACCGCGAGGAGAACCCGGGCGACGGACGAGGCGGTCGTGGTCATCGCGCGCAGCAGCCAGGAGGGCATCGTGGTCAACCTGGAGAGCCTCTGGCCGTCGCAGCCCCGGGCCCGTCGGCCTGACCTCCCAGCGCCGCCCGACGGGGCCCGTTCGCGGCCGGCGGGAGAAATAAGTTGCTGTGTGTGGATGTTATTTCGCTTTACGTATCATATCCCAGCACTTACTTACCTTTTTGCAGTCGTTCATCATCACAGCCATCTCATTCATCTCTTGCCTTGCCGCGATTATAAGTTCTCTAATTCTTTATCTCTTACACATATCTTGTTGCGCACAGATCTCAGCGTACATAGTTCTCAGTACTCTCGCTAATCATTCATGTCCGTGCTGTAAGTACTCCATGCACACAAGCTTACGCGTTCAACCGCAATAATATCTTTCCATACACACGTGTCGCTTGCGGTGACACGCGGGCCGGGTGACCCGCGTGTCACGCGCGCCGGGTGACCCGGTCGTGACTTCGTTGCCGAACCCGCGAAACGCCAGCGTTACATTTCGTATCCGTGGCTAAACCAAGCGTTGACACGGCAGTGACCCGGTTCCTAAAGTAGATAATGTCGGTCGATTTAATAGACATTAGGAGTCGCTATGACCGCGGTGACCGAGCAGGAAGCCCGGGACGCTACGCTCACCCTCCGCCCGCTCCAGCCCACGATCGGCGCCGAGATCAGCGGCGTCGACCTCAGAAACCCGCTGAGTGACGCCGAACGAGACCAGATCAAGGCCGCCATCCTCCAGTACAAGGTCGTCTTCTTCCGCGATCAGTTCCTCGACCAGGGCCAGCATGCCGCGTTCGCGCGGCGCTTCGGCCCGCTCTACACCCACCCGTCCACCAAGAAGGCCAACGCCGAGAAGGCGCCCGCCATCCACAACATCGCCGCACTCGACGAGAAGAAGTACGCGCAGCACCTCGTCAGGCAGCGGGCCGAGGGCTGGGACCCGTACCACAGCGACACAAGCTGGCGGCTCGTCCCGACCTGGGGCGCGGTGCTGCGCGCGGTGAACCTCCCCGACGTCGGCGGCGACACGATCTGGGTGGACGCCGGGCTCGCCTACGACAGGCTTCCCGAGGA
The DNA here is from genome assembly GCA_963735315.1 of uncultured Actinomycetota bacterium. GTDB lineage: Bacteria > Actinomycetota > Actinomycetes > Streptosporangiales > Streptosporangiaceae > Trebonia. The sequence goes on along the minus strand of CAVTKQ010000029.1, from coordinate 73,433 downwards.
CGTCAAGCAGCGCCTGGAGGGCCTGCACGTCACCCACGACTTCCGCGAGGCCCTCGTCGGCGCCGGGCACGACTACCCGATTGTGGCGCATCCGATCGTCCGGACCCATCGTGAGACCGGCAAGAAGATCCTTTTCGTCAACTTCACCGAGCACCCGTGGATCGTCGGACTCGACCAGAACGAGAGCAGGGAGCTGCTCTCGGTCGTGCATGACCAGTACCGCAGGCCCGAGTTGCAGGTCCGGTTCAGCTGGCGCCCTGGCTCGATCGCGTTCTGGGACAACCGCGCCGCGGTCCACTACGCGGTTCGCAACTACGGCGACTTCCCGCGGCTGCTTGAGCGCGTCCTGATCGCCGACGACCCCCAGTACGCCGACCTCTGACGACCACCGCAGCTTACGCGCGGAGCGTGCGGTCCAGCCATGGATGCCAGCCGAGCGCCGCCGCCACTGGGTGGCCAGCAGCTCCAGGGCGGCGATCGCCTCGCCGAGCGGCGGGGCGGCCGGGCTGAACTGGAGGATCAGGTCCGAGGCGAGCGGCAGCACGCGATCGGACGCGAGCCGCTGCGCCACCTCCTCCGGGCTGCCGTAGGAGATGTGCATCCGCTCGAAGTAGTCCTCGGCGGCCAGCCCGCCGGGAAACAGGCCCGCGCTCGCCATCCGGCTGGCCATCCGCAAGACGGGCGTCTCGATGGCCGCCTTCGCCGACCGCTTGTCGGCCGCCGGGTACACCCCGCGCGAGAGCCCGATCCTGACCTCGCAGGCCTGCTCCGGCCAGGTCAGGATCGGGCCCGCGGAGCGGGCCTGGCGGGCCGCCAGGTACGCCTGCGCCCACGGGGCCTGGACCTCGTCGGTGCGCCCCTGGCTGCCGAAGGTCGCGCGGTTCAGCAGCAGCCTCGTGCCCGCCGCGCCCACGTGGCCGGCCCCGTCCCGGCTGAAGGCGGCCTGCCAGAGGCGGCCGGCCAGACCCGGTGCGCCAGCTGGAGCCGCGGTCCGGTGCCGCCAGCAGGCTCGCCGACAGGCGCGTTGGCCGCCGCTACGGCACGAGCACCTTGAAACCGTGGGTGCCGTCGCGCTCCAGCTGCGCCACCAGCCCGTACTCCCAGTCCAGGTAGGCCTGCATGAGCCGCGGGGTCGACGTCGGTGCCCTCGTACGGGCGGCGGTAGACATCGACGGCCGGCGACAGCAGGCTCCCCGCCGCCGGAGTCTAGCGTCCGCCGGACCGGATTCCAGCGCGCGGCCGCGACCGCGCCCGCCCGTCGGTGCCGCCGGACGGCGGCGGCTCCGGCGCGCCCGCACTGCCAGGCTCGCCGGCGGCTCGAGGTCGGCCGCCGCCCATGCCGCCAGGTACCCGTCCGCGCTGGTCAGGACCGTCCGACGCTGGCTGCCCGAGTCGGTCCGCGCGAGCTCGGGCCGTCAGGTCGGCGCGCAACGCCCAGGCCGCGCCGGGCATGTGCCCCGCGAGGAACCGCTTGCTGGTGTCCAGGTCGATCACCGACGGCCGTCGCCCGCCCGCAGCCACTCGTCGAGCTCCGCCCGGCCCGACCAGCGGGCATCGGTCCGGCGCGGGCGGCCTCGCCGGCCGCCACGGTCCCCGCGCCGGTCGCCGGCCCGCGCCGCCGGCCTGGCTCGCCGGGTCGCCCGCGCGGCGATCGACGACGTCCCAGCCCATCTGCGCCAGCCACGACCCGGTCATAGCGGCCCGGCCGCCGCCGTCGTCGGCCAGCACCAGCAGTGGCGCCGCGGACCGGGGCGTACCAGTCGGTCTCCTGCACGAGCTGCCCGCCGGGGGCCGACCTGAAGCCGGGCAGGTGCCCGCTGGCGTACTCCTCGCGGAGTGCGCACATCGAACCGGTAGACGGTGCGCGTCCGCGGAGTCAGGCCGGAGCAACGCGGCGAGTTCCGCCGGCGTCGACCCGCCGCACGCCGGCCTGGTCCGCGACCGCCACCATCCGGCCGCCTCGCCCGCGCCGCTTCGGCTGGCGAGCACCTGGTGCGCGCGCGCGACCTGGCCGTGATCGAGTTCCAGCCCGGCCAGGGTCCAGCCGATGGTTCCGTTGCGCCAGCGCCGCGACCCGGTTGGGTATGCCGGCGTTGATCAGCGACTGCGCGCCGATGATGGACCTGGTCCGGCCCGCGCAGTTCACGATCACCGTCGGTGGCCGGGTCGGGCGCCAGGCTGCCTGACCCGCAGCACCAGCTCCGCCCCGGGCACGCTGGTGCGGTCGGGATGCTCATGGTGGCGTACTCGTCGAACCGCCGGCGTCGACCACGACCACGGCCGGCGCGCCGTCGCCGCGCGCACCGGTGCCCGCGTCGGCGATCAGCTCGGCGACGTCCTCCGGCCGGCAGCGACGGCGTGCCCGCCGTCTCCGCCACCAGCTCGCCGAACGCCTTGCTCGGCGCGTTGACGTCGCTGAACAGCTCGCCGCCGGACGGCCGTCCAGCCGGCCAGGCCGCCGGCCAGCAGCGAGACGTCGCGGTAGCCGAGCTGACCCAGCCGCCCGCGGCCGCCTCCGCGCCGGCGTCGCTGCCGCCGCTGGCGTCGTACGCCCCGTCGCCGTACAGCACGACGGGGACACCTGGCCTGGGCAGCCGCTCGGTCGCGAGGGCCTCCAGCTGCCCGAGCGGGAACGACGCGGCGAACAGCGGGTGCCCGCGCGCGAACTCGGCTTCGTGGCGCACGTCGAGGAGCGCGATCTCGCTCTTGGCCAGCAGCGCCCGCCGGATCCCGGCGGGCGCTGTGACCGCGATAAGCCGGCATGTGACCCGGCTCTAGCTAATTCCTAGTTGACCGATCGACTTTATATGATTTAGCCTGACGTTACCGGGTGGCACGGCCGAGCCAGCCCGGCACGCCTCGACGGGTGTCGTCACCCGTCGTGAGCTGTCTCCGCCCCCGATCCCCCGCCAATGACGGCCGTCGGCGCGACGTGCCGCGCGCCCGGATAAGTCCTGTTACGGAGCCTCCCGATGCCTGTTACCCGCTCTCGCCCGCGCGGCCTGCTCAGATCGCGCCTGACCTACCGAAGCGCGGCCGCCGCCGCCTCCATCGTCGCCATCGCGGCCCTCGCCGCCTGCGGCAGCAGCTCCCCGAGCGGGTCGTCCGCCGCGGGATCCGGTTCCGCGGCCGCGGCGGGCGGCGCGAGCGGCACGCTCAACTGGGAGTGGGAGCTGCCCACCTCCTGGGACCCGGTCACCTCGAGCGCGGGCTGGGACATGCACGTCCTCGGCCTCGTCTACGCGTCGGTCACGACGCTTAACCCCAAGGGCGACGTTCAGCCGGGCCTGGCGTCGTCATGGAAGTACGCGGCGGACGGCAAGAGCGTGACCTTCACGCTCCGGCCCGGCCTGAAGTTCTCCGACGGCTCGCCGCTCACCGCCGACGTCCGTCGCAGCAGAACATCCAGCGCGGCCAGACCCAGGCGAACTCGACCGTCGCCGCGGAGCTGTCGGTCATCTCCAAGGTCGTCGTGAACAGCCCGGCCAGCTTCACGCTCGACCTGAGCCAGGTGGACTACCAGGTGCCCGACCTGCTCGCGGGCAAGGACGGCATGATCGTCAACCCGGCCTACTTCAAGAACGTGGCCTCCCTCCCCACCAAGCCGGAGGGCGCGGGGCCGTTCACGCTGACCAGCTACGTGCCCGACTCGCACGCCAACCTGGTGCGCAACGCCGAGCTACTGGGACGCCAGCCAGATCCACGTCGCGAACTTCAACGTGCTGTCGATCACCCAGCCCGAGCAGATCCTCTCCGCGCTCGAGTCCGGGCAGGTCAACGTGGCCTACATCGCGGGCAACCAGGTGGCGGCGGCCAAGGCGGCCGGGTTCAAGATCGACGTGATCCCGTCCGAGGTCGTCAACGAGCTGGACATCCAGACCACCACCGCGCCGTTCACCAACCCGAAGGTCGTCGAGGCGATCAACTACGCGATCAACCGGCAGGCGATCCTGCAGGTCCAGGCCTCCGGGTACGGGGCGGTCGCCTACCAGCCGTTCCCCGCGGGCTTCGTCGGCTACAGCGCCAAGCTCGCCAACCAGTACCCGTACAACCCGACCCTGGCCAAGCAGCTGCTCGCGCAGGCCGGCTACGCCAAGGGCCTGAGCATCACGCTGACCTCGAAGGCCGGCACCGATGACGCCCTGGCCGAGCAGATCCAGGGCCAGCTGCAGCAGGTCGGCATCTCGGTCACGATCAAGGACATCGCGGCCGACACCTCGACCCAGTTCCTCTACCTCAACAAGTCGATCCCGTTCGCGATCGACGGCACGGCCGGCCGCATGTCCCCGGTCGAGATGCTGGACGTCCTCTACAGCCAGCAGGGCCTGATGAACGTGACCGGCAAGGCGACGACCACGCCGCCCGCGGTGGCGAGCGCGCTGTCGAAGGCGCTCACCGTCCCGCTCGACTCGCCCGGCTACCCGGCCGCCCTGCAGAACGCGGTGGAGACCGCCGTGCAGCAGGAGCCGATCCACATCTGGCTCTACACCAACCCGCGCATCTTCGCCTACAGCCCGACGGTCAGCGGCATCCCGTCGGACCTGGTGCAGCAGCGCTGGGAAGGCGTCACGGTGGGCGGCAGCTGACCGATGGCAGTCATCGAACTGACGGGCGCTGAACTGCGCCGGCGCAGCCGGCGCGGGGCCATCGCGCCCCGGCGGCGCCGGGCTCCGCGCCGCCGTCGCCAGGATCGGCGGCGGGATCGGCGTCCTCATCCCGATCCTGGTGCTCAGCTCCTTCATCACCTACAGCCTCGGCGCGCTGTCCAACAGCGACCCGGCGGCCACGATCCTGGGCCAGGACGCGGCGACCCCCGCGGCGGTCGCGCACCTGAACCACGTGCTCGGCCTGGACAAGCCGCTCGTCGTCCAGTACTGGGACTGGCTGTCCCAGGCCGTCCGGGGCAACCTGGGCACGTCCTACTTCACCCAGATCCCGGTGTCCCAGTCGATCTCGCAGCGGCTGCCCGTCGACCTGTCGATCGCCATCACGGCCGTCATCCTGGCGGTCATCATCGGCGGGACGGCGGGGACGGTCGCCGCCATCAGGCGCGGCGGCTGGTTCGACCGCGGCCTCACGATCGTCTGCTCGGCGGTCTCGACGCTGCCCGCCTTCGTCGTCGGCATCATCCTGGTGGTCATCTTCGCGGTGGCCGCGCACCTGCTGCCCGCCAACGGCTACGTCGGGCCGGCCCAGGGCATCGGCCCGTGGCTTGAGCACATCATCCTGCCGAGCCTCGCCCTCGCCCTGCAGGTCGCCGCGGACGTCGCCCGCCAGCTGCGGACGTCGCTCGTGGCGGTCCTCGAGCAGAACTACATCACCGGCGCGCGGGTCCGCGGCCTGCCCTACCGGCGGATCCTGATCCGGCACGCGCTGCGCAACGCCGCCGGTCCCGCGCTGGTCATCCTCGGCAACGACTTCCCGCTCATGCTGGCGGGCGCGGTCGCGGCCGAGGCGGTGTTCTCCCTCCCCGGCCTCGGCCAGCTGCTGCTCAACGCCGCGGAGAGCAGGGACATCCCCGTCGTGCAGGGCGTGCTGCTGGTGGTCAGCGCCTTCGTCGTGGTCGTCAACCTCGTGGTCAACACGCTGCTGGCGTTCCTCTACCGGTCAAGCGAAGGAGTGGGCACGTGAGCAGGAAGATCCGCCGGCTCCGGCGGCGGTCGGTGCTGCGGCTGCCGTCCGCCAGGATCGCCGTCGTCATCCTCGCCGCGATCCTGTTCCTGGCGATCTTCGGGTCGGCCCTGGCCCCGCAGAACCCCCTCACGATCAACTCCAACGCCCTGTTCCAGGGGCCGAGCAGGGCGCACCTGCTCGGCACCGACTACCTCGGGCGCGACGTGCTCAGCCGCCTGATGGCCGGCACCCGGCTGTCGGTGCTCACCGCCCTGGAGGCGGTCGGCATCGGCCTCGTCATCGGCGCGCCGCTCGGCGTGGCCACGGTCTTCCTCGGCCGGTGCGTTCGACTTCGTCGCCAACCGGGTCGCCGACGCGCTGATGACGCTGCCGTCGATCTTCTTCGCCGTGGCGGTCACCGCGGCCCTCGGCAACGGCCTCGTCCAGGCGATGTTCCCGGTGGGCATCCTGCTGATCCCCTACTTCTTCCGGATCACCAGGGCGGCCACCCTCGAGTTCGCGCGCGCCCAGTACGTGGAGGCCGCCGAGCTGCTCGGCGGGTCGAAGCTGCACGTCATCCGGGTGCACGTGGTGCGCAAGGTGTTCCCGACCATCGCGGTGACCACGGCGAGCCTGACCGGCGCCGCGCTGCTGTCCGTCTCGTTCCTCACCTTCCTCGGCATCGGCGTCCAGCCGCCGACCCCGACCTGGGGCGGCGTGCTCTCCTCCGACCTCGAACTACCTGAACCTGGCGCCCTGGGCGCCGTTCATCCCCGGGGCGCTGATCGCGATCACGGTCGGCGCGCTCAACGCGCTCGCCGACGCCTACCGCGACAAGACCGGTCCCGGCACGCTGCTCCTGCCCGAGGCCGACCCGGTCATCAAGACCCACTCAACCCTGGAGGCCGCCGATGCCCGGCAACCCGCCGCCTGACGAGGCACCGCCGGGCCAGGCCCGCGGCGTCGACGAGGTCCTCGGCCTCGAGGACCTGCACGTCACCGTGCACGACGGGGCCGCCACCGCGCTGCGCGGCGTCTCGCTCGCCGTCCACTCCGGTGAGATCGTGGGCCTGGTCGGGGAGTCGGGCAGCGGCAAGACGCTCACCTGCCGGGCCGCCCTCGGCGTGCTCCCGCCGGGCGTCGCCGCCGCCCGGGGAAAGATCACCTTCGCCGGCGATGACGTCACGGACCTGTCCCGCCGCGGCTGGGAGCGGCTGCACGGCTCGCACATCGGCGCGGTGTTCCAGGACCCCGCCTCGTACCTCAACCCGAACCTGACGGTCGGCAGCCAGGTGACCGAGGTGCTGCGGGTGAAGCGCGGGCTGTACCCGCGGCCAGGCGCGCGAGAAGGCGGTCGAGCTGCTCACCGCGGTCGGCCTGCGCCAGGCCGGGCGCGTCTTCCACCAGATTCCCGCCGAGCTGTCCGGCGGCATGCTGCAGCGGGTCATGATCGCGATCGCGATCTCCTGCGACCCGGAGCTGCTCATCGCCGACGAGGCCACCACGGCCCTCGACGTGACCATCCAGGCGGAGATCATCGAGCTGATCAAGGACCTGCGCGACCGGGCCGGCCTCGCGGTGCTCTTCGTCTCCCACGACCTCGCGGTGATCAGGGAGCTGTGCGACCGGGTCATCGTCTTCTACGCGGGCGAGGTCGTCGAGGCGGGCCCGGTCGAGGAGATCATCGAGCGGCCCAGGCACCCGTACACCCAGGCGCTGCTGCGGGTCGCCTCCGTCGGCGACTTCCAGCGGCGCGAGCTTGAGGTCATCCCCGGCCAGCCGCCGCACGTGGGCGCGCAGATCACCGGGTGCCGGTTCGCCGAGCGCTGCCCGGCCGCCATCGACGCCTGCCGGGCCGGCGACATCGCCCTGACCCGGCTCGGCCCGGCGCACGAGGCGCGCTGCGTCCGGGTCAACGACCCCGCGCTCGCCGCGGCGTCCGCCGCGGTCGCCGCCCCGGCCCCGGCCCGCGCCGCGCCGCCGCCGCGGACGTGACCGGCGCCGACCAGGAACTGGCCAGCCGATGACCGCGGAGGCGACAGAAGTGACAGCAGACGACGGCCGCCCCGCGCGGCCGCTGCTTGAGGTCGCGGACATCGACGTGGTCCTCGGCCGGGGCTGGCGCGCCAACCACGTGCTGTCCGGCGTGAACCTGAAGGTCTGGCCCGGGCGAGATCATCGGCCTGGTCGGCGAGACCGGCTCCGGCAAGACCACCCTGGCCAGGACCGTCGTCGGCCTGGCCCGGCCGCGCGGCGGCCGGGTCGCTGTTCGACGGCACGGAGATCTCCGGCCCTGCGCGGCGCCGCCAGGCGCCGGGAGCGCCGCACCGGGCACATCCAGCTGGTCTTCCAGGACCCGCTGCGCTCGCTCGACCCGGACCTGACCGTCGGCGACATCGTCGGCGAGGGCCTGAAGATCCGCGGCGGCCTGTCCGCCGCCGAGATCACGGCCCGCGTCGAGGACGCGCTCGCCAAGGTCGGGCTCGAGCGCGGCGCTGCGGCACCGGCAGCCCGGGCAGATCTCCGGCGGCCAGCGGCAGCGGGTCTCGATCGCCCGGGCCCTGGCGGCCGACCCGAAGCTGCTGCTGTGCGACGAGCCGGTCAGCGCGCTCGACGCCAGCAACAGGAACTACATCCTGCGGCTGCTCGCCGAGCTGCGCGACAGCCTCGGCCTGCCGATCGTGATCATCTCGCACGACCTGTCCTCGCTGGCCGGCATCGCCGACCGGGTGGTCGTGCTCTACCGGGGCCGGATCGTCGAGGACGGCCCGGTGGACCAGGTGTTCACCCGGCCGCGCCACCCGTACACCGCGCTGCTGATGGCCTCGGCGCCCGAGCGTCAAGCACGACCGGGAGCTCTCGGTCCACCAGCTCCGCCGGACCACCGCCGACCCGGAGCCGCCGTCGGACGCCGGCGCGTGCGTCTTCGCCGCGCGCTGCCCGTTCGCCGTCGCCGCCTGCGCGGTCCAGCCGCCGCTTGAGCCGGTAGCCGAGCCGGCGGCCAGCCGCGCGGCCGGGCAGTGGAGCGCGGCCTGCCACCGGCACGAGCGAGTGGCCCGAGCTCGCCAGCGAAAGGCCGCGTGCCGCCCCGTTAACCGCCGGACCGGGCCTGCCACCTGGCGCCCGGTCCACCGGCCACGCACGAAGAAGTCAACGCAGCATCAGGAAGGAACCTTCATGCCCGTCGAGTTCATCGGCATGATCAGCACCAAGGACCAGTCGGAGACCAGGCTCAGCGGCGGCCCGGTCATCGACAAGGACTACACCAGGAAGTTCGCCCGCGCCCACGAGGACGCCGGCTTCGACCGGGTGCTGATCGGCTACGCCTCATCGCAGCCCGACGGCCTTCAGGTCGCGGCCTACGCCGCCGCGCACACCGAGCGCCTCGGCTTCCTCGTCGCCCACCGCCCGGGCTTCGTCGCCCCCACGCTCGCCGCCCGCCAGTTCACCACCCTGGACCAGTTCACCGGCGGCCGGATCGCGGTGCACATCATCACCGGCGGCCACGACGCCGAGCAGCGCGCCGACGGCGACTACCTGACCAAGGACGAGCGGTACGCCCGCACCGACGAGTACCTGGACGTCGTCAAGCTGGCCTGGACCGAGCACAGGCCCTTCGGCTACCACGGCACGTACTACCAGGTCGAAAACCACTACTCCGGCGTCAAGTCGGCGCAGCAGCCCAGGATCAGGCTGTACTTCGGCGGCTCGTCGGAGGCGGCCTACCGGGTCGGCGGCAAGCACGCCGACACCTACGCCCTGTGGGGCGAGCCCCTGGCGGAGACCAAGCAGCAGATCGACTCGGTGAACGAGGCCGCCAGGAACGCCGGCCGCACCGACACGCCGGCATCTCCGTCAGCTTCCGGCCCATCCTCGGCCCGACCGAGGAACTGGCCTGGGAGCGCGCGCACCGCATCCTGGAGACCACCAAGGAGAACATCGCGGCGTTCCGCGCCCAGTGGGGCGCCAGGTCCTGGGGCCTCGGCGGTGACAACCCGCAGAACGTCGGCTCGCAGCGGCTGCTGGCCGCCGCGGCCAAGGGCGAGCTGCACGACCGCGCCCTCTGGACGGCCCCGGCGGCCGCGACCGGCGCGGGCGGCAACTCGACCGCCCTCGTCGGCACCCCGGAAACGGTCGCGCAGGCGCTGCTCGACTACGTGGACATCGGCGTCACGACGATCCTCATCCGCGGCTACGACCCTTACGACGACGCGATCGACTACGGCCGCTACCTGCTGCCGCTGGTCCGCGAGGAGGTCGCCAGGCGCGACGCCGAGCGAGCCGCCGGCCAGCGCCAGGCCGACGCAGGCAGCGCGGACACGGCGGTGCGCGCATGAGCGACGGCGAGCGCGGGCACGGGCAAGCGCCAGCTCAAGCTCGGCGCCGTCACCTACGGCACCGGCGGCCCCGGCTCGCCCTACCTGTGGCTCGACGAGGACATCCCCGTCGACGCCAGCGTGAACATCAACTGGTACATCGAGCAGGCCCGCCTCGCCGAGGAAGCCAAGTTCGACCTGATCTTCATCGTCGACAGCCAGTTCATCACCGCCGACTCCCCGCCGCACTACCTCAACCGGCTGGAGCCGCTCACCCTGCTGTGCGCCCTCGCGGTCAGCACGAGCCACCTCGGCCTCGTCGCCACCATGACCACCTCCTACAACGACCCGTTCAACATCGCCCGCCGCCTCGCCTCCCTGGAGCTGATCTCCGGCGGCCGGTCCGGCTGGAACGTGGTCACCAGCGGCGACGCGGGCGCGGCGGCGAACTTCTCCCGCGAGGAGCACTTCGACTACGACACCCGCTACGCCCGCGGCCTGGAGTTCGTCCAGGTCGCCCAGGGCCTGTGGGACTCCTACGAGGAAGACGCGTTCCCCCGCGACCGCGCCACCCGGACCTTCCTCGACCCGAGCAGGCAGCACGCGCTCAACCACAAGGGCGAGCACTTCCAGGTCGCCGGCCCGCTGAACATCGTCCAGGTCCCCGCAGGGCCAGCCGGTCATCTTCCAGGCCGGCGACTCCGAGCAGGGCCGCGACCTGGGCGCCGCGATCGGCGAGGGCATCTTCACCCACGCCGCCTCCATCGCCCAGGGCCAGGCGTTCTACAACGACCTCAAGGGCCGCGCCGCCGCCAAGGGCCGCGACCCCGAGCAGGTCATCATCATGCCGGGCGTCTCGGTCTACGTCGGCGACACCGACAACGAGGCCCGCGAGATCGAGCTGGACCTGCAGACCAGGGACAGGGACTTCGGCCGCGCCCTGGCCGAGCTCGGCCGCCCGTTCGCCTGGCACGACTTCCGCCAGTACGACCTGGACGCCCCGTTCCCGCAGGAGGCCCTCGTCTACGCCGAGCGCGGCTTCCGCACCAACGCGGAGAAGATCGCGAAGCTGGCGAAGGACAACGACTTCACGCTCCGCCAGACCGTCGAGTTCATCTCCGCCCCGAAGCCGACCCCGTTCGCCGGCTCCCCGGCCACGGTCGCGGACCAGATCCAGGAGTGGTTCGAGGCCCGCGCCCTCGACGGCCTCAACGTCGGCGTCGGCCACCCGAGCCAGTGGCGCCGCTTCCGCGAGGAGGTCGTGCCGATCCTGCAGGAGCGCGGCATCGTTCGCACCGACTACGAGTCCACCACCCTCCGCGGCAACCTGGGCCTCCCTGTCCCGGAGAACCGCTACACCAAGGCCCGCGAGCAGGAGTCCTCCCTCCTCAGAATCTGAAACTCAACCGCCAAAGACCAGGATCAGGATCCCGAACGAATTCGGCCGTCTCCCCGCCGCCCGCTCTTCGCGTGGCGGGGAGCCGGCTGTGCTCGGGTCTCCGCCACTCGGCGTCTACCGTCGGCCAGGCCCGGCACCGCGTCGCCCGGGTATATCCGGGTGCTGCCGGTGGGCGGGAGATGTCAGTATTGGTACATGTCGCTTCAGCTCACCGATATCTGGCGGTACCCGGTCAAGTCGTGCCGCGGCGAGCGGCTCTCCGCTGCGGTCGTCGAGCCCTGGGGGCTCGCGGGTGACCGCCGGTGGATGGTCGTCGACGCCGACGGCGCGCCGGTCACGGCCCGCGAGTACCCCCAGATGGTGCTCGTCACGCCGCGGCTCGGCGACGGACTGATCACGCTGTCCAGCCCCGGGCTGCCTGACCTGGCCGTCCCGGTTCCCGTCGGGCGCAGGACCTGGTGCCGGTGAGCGTGTGGGAGAGCGACCTGACCGCCGCGCCGGCCGGCGACGAGGCGGCGACCTGGCTGACCAAGGTCATCGGCGAGCCGGTGCGACTGGTGTACCTGGACGATCCGACGCGGCGGCCCACCAACCCGGCCTACAGCGAGGCCGACGACCGTGTGTCGTTCGCCGACGGCTACCCGCTGCTGCTGACCAGCGAGGAGTCCCTCGCCGCGCTGAACGGCTGGATCGCGGAGGGCACCAAGGCGGCCGAGGGCCCGGTCCCCATGCGCCGGTTCCGCCCGAGCGTCGTGGTGTCCGGCGCCCCGGCGTGGGCGGAGGACGGCTGGCGGCGGCTGCGCATCGGCCCGGTGACCTTCCGTGCCGTCAAGGGCTGCGACCGCTGCGTGCTCACCACCGTCGACCCGGACACGGCCGCGAAGGGCCACGAGCCCCTCTTCGCCCTGGCCCGCCACCGCCGCTGGGACAACAAGGTCTGGTTCGGCGTCAACCTCATCCCCGACGACCCGGCCCCGGCGCGCTCATCCGCCCCGGCGACCCGGTCGAGATCCTGGACTAGCCCCAACCCGGCTCGTTGAGCGCCCGCGCTCGCCTCAGCTGGCGGCGCCCGCGGCGGTCGTGATGATCCACGCCAGCACGAGCGCCTCCTCCTGCCAGGCGTCGTACCGCCCGCTGCGCCCGCCGTGCCCGGCCTCCATCTCGGTCTTCAGCAGGAACGGCCCGCCGGACGCGACGGCCCGCAGCCGCGCCGTCCACTTGGCGGGCTCGTGGTACAGCACCCGCGTGTCGTTCAGCGACGTCAGCGCGAAGATCGCCGGGTACGCCGTCGCGGCCACGTTCTCGTACGGCGTGTAGGACTTCATGTACGCGTAGACCGCGGGGTCGTGCAGCGGGTCGCCCCACTCCTCCCACTCCGTCACGGTCAGCGGCAGCGACGGGTCGAGGATCGAGTTCAGCGCGTCCACGAACGGCACCTGCGCGACGATCCCCGCGAAGGCGGACGGCGCCAGGTTGGCCACCGCGCCCATCAGCAGCCCGCCCGCGGACCCGCCGCGCGCGACCAGCCGGGAGGCCGACGTCCAGCCGGCCGAGACGAGGTGCTCGGCGCAGGCCACGAAGTCGCTGAACGTGTTCTTCTTCTCCAGCATCTTCCCGTGGTCGTACCACGGCCGCCCCATCTCGCCGCCGCCCCGGACGTGCGCGATCGCGAACACGAACCCGCGGTCGAGCAGCGACAGCCGGGTGATCGAGAAGCTGGGGTCGATCGAGTGCTCGTAGCTGCCGTACCCGTACAGCAGGCAGGGCGCGGACCCGTCGCGCGGCGTGCCCTTCCGGCAGACGAGCGAGATCGGCACCCGCGTCCCGTCCGCGCGCGACCGCCCACTCGCGGTACTGCTCGTAGTCACCGGAGGAGAACGGGGCACCGGACGGCGACGGCAGCACCGGCTGCTGCTTCAGCACGGTCAGCGTCCCGGTGGCCACGTCGTAGTCGTACACGGTCGCCCGGCGTGACCATCGAGTTGTAGCCGAGCCGGAAGTGGTCCTGCGCGTACTCGGGGTTCGCCCCCGGGCCCACCGTGTAGAGCGGCTCGGGGAACGTGATCGGCCGCTCCTCGCCGACGCCGGACGGCGGCAGCACCGACAGCCCGGTCAGCCCGTCGCGCCGGTAGTACAGCAGCAGGTAGGACTCGAACGCGTCCACCGACAGCAGCCGCGTGTCGGCGCGGTGCGCGATGACCGGCGTCCACGCGGTCGTGTCGCCTGCCCCGGGCAGCGGTGCGGAAGCCAGCTCGAAGTTCTCCGCGCCGTCGCGTTGTGCAGGATCAGCAGCCGGTCCCCGGCGACCTCGACGTCGTACTCGACGCCGTGCCGCCGCGGCGTCACCACGGAGAACTCGCCGGCGGGCGCGGCGGCGTGCGAGCAGCCACACCTCGCTGGTCAGCTTGGACGAGGTGTCGATGATCAGCCACTTCTCGTCGCGGGACGTGCCGACCCCGAGCCAGAACTTCTCGTCGCTCTCCTCGAACACCACCACGTCGTCCGCCGTCGGCGTCCCGACGATGTGCCGCCACACCCGGTACGGCCGCCACGCGTCGTCCACCGTGACGTAGAACAGGGCCGACCCGTCGAGCGACCACGCGCAGCCGTAGTAGGTGTTGGGCACCTCGTCGGCGAGGGTCTCCCCGGTGGTCAGGTCCTTGACCCGCAGCGTGTACCGCTCGTCGCCGGAGAAGTCGGTGGAGTAGGCGAGCAGCTTCCCGTCCGGCGACACCGAGAGCGCGCCGAGCGAGAAGAACGCCTTGCCCTCGGCGAGCTCGTTCCCGTCGAGCAGCACCTCCTCGCCGTCGAGCGGCTTGCCGTCCTCCGGCATCGGCGGCGTGACCTCGCCGTCGCGCACCAGGCGGCGGCAGCTGATGGCGTACTGCTTGCCCTCCTCGGTGCGCGAGTACCGCCACCAGTTCCCCTTGCGCACCGGCACCGACAGGTCGGTCTCCTGGGTGCGCGCCTTGATCTCGTCGAACACGGCCGAGCGCAGGTCGCCGAGCCCCGCCGTCAGCGCCTCGGTGTAGGCGTTCTCCGCCTCCAGGTAGGCGATGACCTCGGGATCCTTGGGGTCGGCGAGCCAGGCGTACGGGTCGATGACCGTGTCGCCGTGGTGCGTGCGCTCGGTCGGGACCTGCTTGGCGATCGGGGGAGTAGGCGCGGACGAGGACTCAGTCGACGGCACGGTGCTCATGACGGCAAAGTCTAGACCGTCGTCGCCCGAGACCAAAATCAGCAGTCCGAACGGCGGCGGCTGACCCTCGTCACACGAATGACACCGGGCGGCTCCGGCGGCCCGCCGGCCACGATCTCCTGCGCCGCGGCGCAGCACCGCCTCGTTCCGGTTGTCCGACGTCAGGATGTAGAACCGCCGCGACCTGATCCCGTCCACCACCATCGCGGCGACCTCCGCGGGGGAGGCGCCGAGCACGGAGAGCTGGTCGAACCGCTCCGCGGACGCCTGCTCGGCCTCGTCCCGGCGACGGCCGGCCCGGCCCAGGCCGGCCGGTTCCTGGCCGAGGTGCCGAAGTTCGTCCGCACCGCGCCCGGGCAGAGCACGGAGACGCCGACGTGCGTGACGCCGAGGGACTTCAGGTTGAAGTGCAGCGTCTCGGTCAGCGCGGCGACCGCGTGCTTGGACACCCCGTACGGCCCGAGGATCCCCGCGAACACGCCGAAGATCGACGACGTGTTCACCAGGTGCCCGGCGTCCTGCTCGAGGAGCACCGGCATGAACGTCCTGACGCCGTTCATGACGCCCTCCAGGTTCACCCCGAGCACCCAGTCCCACTCGCCGGGCGGGCACTCCCACAGCGGACCGTGCGACCCGCCGACGCCCGCGTTGTTGCAGACCACGTGCACCGCGCCGAACGCCGACAGCGCCGCGTCGCGCAGCGCGTCGACCGCCGCGCGGTCCGACACGTCGGTGACGACGGGAAGCACGGACGCGCCGGCTCCGGCGAGTCCGGCCGCCGCCTTCGCCAGCGCGGGCTCCTCGACGTCGGCCAGCACGACGTGCATGCCCTCGGCGGCGAACCGCTCGGCGAGGCCCGAGCCCGATCCCGCTGGCGGCGCCGGTGACGACCGCGACCCGGCCCGGTCGACCGGGACTGGCCGACGGGCCGGGGCTCCGGGAAGCGGCTGCTGGTGGCGTCGTTGACACTCATGCCGGATGCTCTAGCCGCCGCGAATAGCAGGAAAACCTACGGCGTCGGGCCAGCCGGGGCATTAGTGGGATGGCCACCATTGAAGTGCACGAGCGCTAGTGTCCCGGTCGCAATGGTCAGCCAGCGGGTCAGCGAGTTGCGCGGCAGCAGGGCGAGGGTGACCCAGGCGATCGGAGGAGTACCAGGGCAGCTGCCACGGCGTGACGACCATCCACGCGAAGGTGAGCGCGCAGGTGGCGGCGACGCACGGTCGGCACGTCGGGCGACAGCCGGTTGTAGAGGTACCAGGCGAGCAGCAGCGTCAGCGGCGGCCAGATGAACCCGAACGTGCTGGTCACCGTCGCCTCGGCGTGGTTGCCGTAGTAGTGCTGCACGGTCACCTGGAGCGAGCCGCCAGAGGCGTCGGCGAGATGACGAGATTGGACGCTCTGGCGCAGTGGCGCGAGCGCGCGTGAGTCCGTAGCTGAAGTAGTAGAGGCAGAACGTCGTCAGCCCGGCGACCACGCCGGTGCGGACGAGGCGTCCCCAGGCGCGGTCGTGGATGAGCGGGATCGCGATGGCGAGCGCGACGAAGGCCGCGTTGATCTTGATGCCGCCGGCGATGCCGACGAGCACCCCGAGGCGACCTCATGCCAGAGCCGGGTGCACCGCCGCGACAGCACGATCGCCGCGATCGCGGCCAGCGCGAGCAGCGCGTCCAGGTGGCCGCCCATGACCAGTTCCACGATCAGGAGCGGGTTGGCGACCCACAGCAGGGCCGCGCGCACCGGGTTCTCCGCGGTCCGCAGCAGGACGTACCCGGTGGCCAGGAACGCGGCCCCCATCATGATCATCAGCATCCAGATGGTGAGCCAGGGCCGCGCGCCGCCGATCTGGCGGCGAGCAGGTGCGTCCAGGTCGCCACCGGGCCGTAGACCGAGGGGGTGCTCTGCCACTTGACGCCGACGATCATCGTGTACGGGTTGTTCGCGCCCCGGGCAGCATGTTCGGGGTGAACGTGTACGGGTTGTGCCCGAGCGCCGCGATCCGCCCGTAGGCGGCGTAGGACGCGACGTCTCCCGATCCGACCGGGGTGATGTTCACCAGCACGGCGACCGCGCCCGCCGCCGTCCAGAAGACCTTGCGCGGGCTGGGCGACCAGCCCCGGCTGTTGGCCCACAGCATCATGGCCAGGCCCGAGGCAGCACAGCGTGATCGAGGTGTACATGATCAGGTTGGCGGCCAGGTCGGGCAGGTGCGGCGCGCCCAGGTCCCGCGCGACCGAGGTCAGCGGCAGCAGCACCGGCGGCGTGGCCACGCTCGGCCGGGGCGCGGTGGCGCACAGGCCGTTGAAGGCGACGCCGGCCAGGCCGAGCGCGCTCAGCAGCACGGCGGGAGCGGACGGGCCAGGCGGGCTGTGCGACAGGACCCTGATGAGCCTGCCCATGAGGGCCTCGACGCGGCCGCCGGTGAGCGGCGGCTCGGCGAGCCTGGGCTCGCTCAGCTCAGCGGTCTCGGCCGGCGCGGGCTCCGGGGGCTCCGGTTCGGTGATGACCGGCGCGGCGGGCGCGGTGGCGGCCTCGTCAGGAGCGGCGGAGGGCACCTCGGCGGAAGGCCGCTCGCCAGCGTTGTCGCGCGGCGGCGGGTCCACCAGCAGGGCCATCGATTTTCCTCCCGGTAAGGACGGACGCTCGCTAAACGGGCGTAAACGAACCTCCTGCCACGCACACGCCAAAACCGCTGTTTTCCAGCGATCTTACCCCGTGATCTTGCCGGAGCCTTCCCGGTGGCCGCCCGGCTAATCCCCTTTTGCCATTAAGCAGCCAACCACAAGCCCGGCAGCCGCGGCGGGCCCGTGAAACCATCTCGTCACCGACATGTGATCACGTTCACAAGCAGGCAACCACGCTACACCGGATCCGTGCCGGACCTGGTGAGCGAACCCTGGGAAAATCCTCTGCGCGTCGTTCCGCGCGTCACGAGCCCCGGCCGGCCCCGCGAGCGCGGGCCCGACCGGGGAGTCCCGGCGAGCTGGCACAATGGAAGGCGTGGCACACCGAGCGCGATTCGCGGCCTTGATGATGGCGATCACCCGGCGGCTCCCGTTCGGGCTGTCCGAGGTCGTCGCGCCGAGCCTGGTCGGCTACCTGCTGATCAACCTCTGCACGTTCTTCGTCGACCTGGGGCTGCTCGGCCTCTTCCACGGCACCATCCGGTGGCCCATCCCGCTCGCGGTGACCCTCTCCTACGGGACCGCGTCCGTGCTCAGCTACGTGCTCAACCGCGTGCTGAACTTCCGCAGCCACGACGACGTGGGCAGGCAGTTCCCCGTCTACGTGGCGGTGAGCGTCAGCAACTACCTGATCTTCGTGCTCGGCCTCACCGACCTGCTGTCCGCCGTCGGGGTGTACTACGAGTTCTCCCGGGTCCTCGCGGCCTGCTGCGAGGCCGTCTACCTGTACACCATGCTGCGCTTCGTGGTGTTCCGCGGCAGCCCTGGCGCGCAGGGAGCGCAGGAGCAGGTGGCGGCGGCCGTGCGGAGGAGGCGGAGCCGCCGCCGCGCGACGGAGCCGGCGACGCCGTCGGGCGGAGCCCGGCGGCGCCGTCCGTGACCGAGCCGCGCTAGACCGCGAAAGCCATCAGCGCGGCCGCTAAGCTGAGCGACCATGACATCGAGAGCATCCGTGTCGGGCGCTAATCTCCTGATTCGCGGCGGTTACGTGCTGACCATGGACTCCGCCGGCGACCTCCCCGGCGCGGACGTCCACCTGCGGGACGGCGTCATCCAGCAGATCGGCAGGAACCTGGACGTGCCCGACGCCGAAGTGATCGATGCCTCGGGAAAGATCGTGGCCCCGGGCCTGGTGGACACGCACTGGCACATGTGGAACACGCTGCTGCGCGGGATGTCGGACGGGCGGCCGACGCCGGACGGCCCCGACCGCAGCGGCTACTTCGCTACCTGCGTCGGGATCGGCAGGCACTTCCTGCCCGGTGACACCTACGCGGGGACGCGCCTGGCCGCGGCCGAGGCGGTCGACGCGGGCATCACGACGGTGCACGACTGGGCGCACAACATCAGGGGCCTGGACTGGGCCGAGGCCGGCCTGCGGGCGCTCGGCGAGTCCGGCCTGCGGGCGCGCTTCTCCTACGGCTACGAGACCGGTCACGCGAACGACCAGCTGATGGCCCTGGACGACCTGGCCGGCATCAGGTCGGCGTGGCCGTCCTATCACGCGGACGACCGCATTCACCTGGGCGTCGCCTGGCGGGGGACCGGCGGGTCCAACCCGGCGATGCGGGTCGCGCCCGAGCTGTACCGGGCGGAGATCGCGGCGGCGCGCGAGCTCGGGCTGCCGGTCTCGGTGCACGCGTGCGGCCCGGCGGCCGCCGCCGGCCAGGTCCTCGCCTACGCGGACGAGGGCCTGCTCGGCCCCGACCTGCAGCTGGTGCACCTGAACAACGCGTCGGCGACGGAGATCGCCCTGGCGGCGGAGGCGGGCACCCCGGTGTCGGTGTCGCCGTGGACCGAGCTGCAGATCGGCTACGGCCAGCCGGTCACCGGCGAGCTCCTGGCCGCCGGGCTGCCCGTCGGCCTGTCGGTCGACACCACGATGCTGTCCGGGAACGCCGACCTGTTCGCGGTCATGAAGGTGACCCAGGCCTGCGCCAACGGCCAGGCCCGGCACGAGTTCGCGCTGACCGCGCGGGACGTGCTCCGGCTGGCCACGATCGACGGCGCGCGGACCCTGGGCCTGGGCGCGGTCACCGGCTCCCTCACGGCGGGCAAGCGCGCGGACGTCATCGTGGTCTCCGCCGATGCCCCGAACCTCGGCGTCCTCACCGATCCCGCCCGCCTCCTCGTCACCGCCGCCAGCCCCCGCGACGTGGACCTGGTGGTCGTCGACGGCCGGATCCTCAAGCGCGACGGCGTGGTCACCGCCGTCGACGTCCCAGAGGTGACCCGCTCGGCCCGCGAGTCCCTCGCCGGCGTCCTGTCCCGCGCCTCCGCCTAGCGGCCCGGCATGGCCAGCCGCGGGGAAGTGCGCGCCTAGTCCGGGTGCACCGTCCGCAGCCCCGCGTGCACAAGGCGCCCGGCAGCTCCATTGGTTACGGATTGAAGTCATATAGATTACGCTGAGCGCATGAAGACGACGGAAACGCGCTACCTGCCGCTACTGCCGTGAGACGATCACGCGGGTAGTGCCCGCGCCGTTCGCGGCGCTCGCGGAAGGCGCGAAGCCCACGGACTGGGCGGGCGAGGACGGCGGGCCGTTCTGCACCGGCCGGAGGCGGCGCGCCGGTCGCCCATGAGCCGGAGCACCCGGTGCAGCCGTCTAGCTGTCCCTGGTCGCCGGCTGGGTAGCCGGGGTAGCCGGGCGGTTACACCTACATCACATGAGACCACGGAGCGTAATATTCACGGCGTCCCTATGACTCGTCGAGGTGATTACGCGCTTTGGCTAATTGGCGGGATATTTGCCGACATGAGACCGTACGATCGGGTCTGGTTTTCCGGCCCCTAGCCCGATGGAGTTGTATGCGCCGCCTGGCCGCACGGTTGGTGATCGCGGGGATGGCCCTGGCAGTGGGGGCGACGGCGGCAGGCTGCTCGGCCGCGCCCGGCCTCGCTTACGCCCAGGGCGCGATTCGCCCGGCATCGTCGCTCGTCGCCCACGGCCACCACCGCGATGGTGCCGGCGTCCGCGCGCGCGAAGGTCGTGCCGGCGCGGCCCGGTGCTCGACGTCGTCGGCGCCCCGAAGGGGGTCAAGGCGAAGGCGGGCATCCTGGTGGACGCGACCACCGGCCAGGTGCTCTGGGCGAAGGGCGAGAACACGGTGCGGCCGATCGCCTCCATCACGAAGGTGATGACCGCGCTCGTCATCCTCCAGGCGGGCGGCCTGAACCAGAAGATCACCGTGCCCAAGGCCGTGACCGCCTACGTCGCCAAGTACGACGCGAACGCCGCCGGCCTGATCCCCGGCCAGGTGTTCACCGTCGACGAGCTGCTGCACGCGATGCTGATCGTGTCGGCGGCGGACGCGGCCTACACCCTCGCCAACGCCTACGGCCCCGGCCTGCCCGCGTTCATCGCGAAGATGAACGCGGAGGCGGCGAAGCTCGGCCTGGCGCACACGCACTTCACCTCGCCCGACGGCCTGCCGTACCCCACGGAGACCTCCACCTTCTCCACCCCGGCCGAGCTGGTGAGGCTGGGCGAGATCGCGATGGGCTACCCGGAGTTCCGCTCGATCGTGGCCCTGCACTTCTACAACCTGCCGAAGGGCGACGGCCACAGCGCCTACTCCTTCACCTCCTCCAACGAGCTGATCGGCCAGTACCCGGGCGTCGTCGGCATCAAGACCGGCTTCACCGACGCGGCCGGCCACACCCTCCTCTTCGAGGCGGTCCGCGGCGGCCGCACCCTGATCGGCGACGTCCTCGGCTCCCCGCCAAGCGGCCCGGCCGCAGGCGCCCAGGACGCGGCCAAGGTCCTAACCTGGGGCTTCTCCCTCAAGCAGACCGATAGCAGCGCCCGCCGCCCGCTCCCGCCGCGCGTGATAACAGCAAGAAGTGCCGCGCCCCGCGGCGAAGGCTGGGCGCAGCCCGCGGCGAAGGCTGGACGTGGCCCGCGGCGAAGGCTGGACGTGGCCCGCGGCGAAGGCTGGGACGTAGCCCGCGGCGAAGACTGCGCGCAGCCCGCGGCGAAGACTGAACGTGCCCGGAGTGACAGACTGGGGGTAGTTAGCGCCCCGATAGGGGCGCGTAACTACCCCCAATCCCGGTAGGACCTGGATCAGCCTCGAGATAACAGCAAGAAGCGCCGCAGGCGCCCGCTGGCCGGCGCTGGCTCCGCGGCTCGCCCGCCTGGATAGCAGCAGAAGCGTTGCGAGCCAATCGGTGGCCGGTGCGATCATAAAAGCGGTCAGCAAGATGGTGGATGGCTGGGCACGTGATGCGATCCCAGCATCCACCATTTTAGTTTCAGCTTTTGTGCTGATAACAGCAAGAATTGCCATGCCATCCGGCCCCGGCTGCGCTTTCGCCCGCGGACCGTGGGGCGTTCAGTCCTGGCCCGCGAATCCGCGGACGTTCGGTCCGGTCCGGCACGGCGGGCAGGCCGGGTTAGTCGCGCTGGCGGGAGCTGCCCAGCATGATCTCGTCCCAGGACGGGACGGAAGAGCGGCGGGCCTTGGCGTTCTTCTTGGCTCCCGGGCGCGGGCGACCCGCCTGGTCGTCGGCTGGCGCGGGCTCGGCGGGGGCGGCGCGACCTCGGCCGCCGCAGGAGCTGCAGCGGCCGCAGGCTCGGCCGCCGCGGCTGCTGCGGCTGCGCGGTGCCGCGGCGGCGTGCCCGGCGGGCGACGCCTGCTCGGCCGCCGCGGGTCGGCTGCGGGCTCGGCCGGCGCGCGGCAGGCGCTGGCTCGGCCGCCGTGGCGGGCGCGGCTCGGGTCCGGGCGCGGTCGCGGCGACCTCCGGCTCGGCCGCCGACGCCGTGGCGGCTGCCGACGGAGCGGCGGACGCAGCCGGCTCGGCTTGCGCGGTGACCGGCTCGGATTCGCGGCTCTGCGGCTGCGAGGGGATCACCGGCATGGGCGCGGCGGGTACGTCTGCCGTGGCGGCGGGCGCGGGAGTGACTGTGGTTGCGGGCACTGGTGTGTCCTGGGTCTCGGTAGGCGCGGCGGCGGCCGGGGCCGCAGGCGCGGTGGCGGCGAGGAGCCGGCTCAGCTGGCGGAGCGGGCACCTCACGGACGGTCGCCGACGGGCGGCGGGCGGGGCGGACGGCGCGGTGACGGCGGCGTCACCGCGGGTTCTGGCGTGGAGACCGTAGTGGCCGCCACGGGTTCTTGGGCGGGCGCCCGCGCGGGCCGCGGCGGCGCGGCGGGCGCGGGCTGGACGAGGGCATGGTCGTTGGCCGGTTCTGGCTGCTCGTCGGGGAACGCCGGCTCCGGGTCTTCGAAGATGACCGGGCGCGGGGGAGCAGGCCGCACTCGTTCGGGATCCTCGAAGGCGGGCGCGGGGGAGACCTGAGCGGCCGGGACCTGGGCAGCGGACGGGACGTCGGCGGCGGCCGCCGGGCGGCTCGGCGCGGGTCGCGATAGCGGCGGCTGGCGACGGAGCGCGGGCGAGCGCTGGGACGGTCGCGGTAGGCGCGCGGCTCGGGAGCGGCCTCGCGGTAGGCCGGCGGCTGCGGGCACCTGCGCGCGGTAGGCGGACGAGACCGAAGCGGGATCGTCGTAGCCGCGGTGCCCGGTTTCCTGGGCGCGGTAAGCCGGCGCCTGGGCGGCAGGCGGCGGTAGCGGCTGCTCCGGCGCCGGGTCGCGGTGCGCGGGCGGCTCGGGCGCGGGCTCGGGGGCCGGTACGGGGCCGACTCGGGGAATTCCGCGTAGCCGGGGTTGCGCGCCGGACGGTTCCTGGTAGTCGGCACGGTCCTGCTGCGCGGGACGCGGCGGTACCGGCGGACGGCGGCGCCGGCCGCTCAGGGGCCGCGAAACGGTCAGGCACCGCCGACCGGTCAGGCATTGCGGGGCGGTCAGACAGAGCAGGCCGGTCAGGCGCGGCGGTGCGCTCGGGCGCCGGGACGGAGGCGGCACCGGCCGCTCCACGAGCGAGCGGTCAGCGCCGAGGGACCGGTCAGGGATGACCGACCGCTCCGGGCGGAAGCGGGACACGCCGGGCGCCGCCGACGGAGCCGCCGCCCATCCCGGCGGCCGCCCCGAGCCGGGAGGCGATCGGCGTGACGGTCGCCTCGCCTGGCATGGGCACCGGCTCGGCGGGCAGCTCGGACTCGGGCAGCGACAGGCGGGCGGCGTTGTCGTCGTCGGGCATGACGTGCCGCCGGCGGGGATCGAAGACCCACTCGGCGACGTGCAGCCGCCCGCCGGACGGGAACGTCAGCGAGACCTGCCAGTTGCCGTCGCCGCGCTTGCGCGAGTCCCACTGGCCGTCCGCCGGGTCGGTGCCGGCGGCGGACAGCCGCGCGGTGACGATGTCGCCAAGCCGGGGACCAGGACCCGGAAGAGTCACCCGCCCGCCGCACCGAGCCCGCCTGCGCCTGGTCGGCGATGTAGGCGCGCTCAGCGAGGACGGGGCCTTCGAACCAGCGCACGCGCTCAACCGGGATGCCAGCGGCGTCAGCGATCTCTTCCGCCGTCTCGCCGGCGCGGATACGTGCCTGGATCTCCTTGGGACGCAACGGACTCTCCACTTCGATCTCGTACTGGGCGAGCCGGGAGGTCTGGCCTTGAGCGACCGCCCGCAGCCGCTCGTCGATCGGCAGGATGTACCGCCCGCTCCGCCCCGGGACCGCGAGGACAGCGTAACTGCCGTCCTCGCTGACCGCGACGAAGCGCAGTTCCTGCATCGGGGTCCCTTCCCTGCCGCCCGGGGCCTGCTCGCGCCGTACCGGTAGAAGTCATTGCCTGCCCTCGGGTCTAAACACTTAGGTCAAGAGTCTTCCGGTCAGCGTGCCAGAAGAAAAGCACCCCGCCCGGCATGTCCGGAGAACATGGTGGCATTTACCATGTCCGGACCTGCGGGCGGGGTACCAGATTAGCGACGTTTAGGAGTTTCTTCGTGACTCGCTGTCGGTGCGCGGGGTCCGGCTGAAGCCTCGGGGTCCGGTGCGGCCAGGCCGAGCGCGTCGGCGCTGGCGCCGACCGCGTCCGTCCCCTCGGCGACGGCGTCACCTGAATCTTCGACGGCCACCAGTTCCACCGGCCGAGCAGCACCACCGTGCAGGGCACGAGCACGGTGCGGACCACGAACGTGTCCATGATGACGCCGATCGCGAGGCCGACGCCGACGTCCACGATCTGGCTGCCGCCCGCGCCGCGCCCGCCGACGACGGCGAACACCGCGAATGTCCCCGCGAGGACCAGTCCGGCCGAGGTCACCGTGGTGCCGGTGACGGCGACGGCGCGCGACACCGCCTCGCGCAACGGCAATCGGTGCGCTTCCTCCCTGATCCTGGTCATCACCAGGATGTTGTAGTCCTCGCCGAGCGCGAGCAGGAAGATGAACAACAGGAACGGCAGGATGAAGGTGATGCCGCCGGACGTCGCCGAGCTCGATGAAGATGATCACCGCGAGCCCGAGCGCGGCGAAGTAGGAGAGCGCCACGGACGCGATCAGGTAAAGCGGCGCGACCAGCGACCGCATGACCAGCGCGAGCAGCACCCCGATCACGATGATCGCGATCGGGATGACGTGCGCCAGGTCGCTGTTGGAGATCGAGCTGATGTCGTACAGCGCGGGTGCCTCGCCGGTCACGCCGGAGTCGGTCGCGTGCAGCGTGGGCACCACCGACTCCGCCGCCGTCCGGACCGCGGGAACCGCGTTGAGCGCCGCCGTGGTGGACGGGTCGCCCGCCGCCAGCGACGTCTCGAACTGGATCGTCTTGCCGTCCGCCGACACGAACTGCGACGTCGCCCGGTACAGCTGGTACGCCTGCGCCCACTGCGTGGCCGTGATCCCGGCCTGGGCGGCCGCGGCCGGCACCGGCGGCGCCGTGGACGGCAGCGTCCCTGAGCCGAGCAGCGCGTGCAGCTGCGTGTACTCGGCGGGCGTGAAGCCGGTGCCGCCGATCGGGTTGAGCGGCCCGGTCACCGCCGGTGAACACCGGCTCCTTCTGCAGCTGCGCGGTCGCGGCGGCGATCGCCGGGGCGCTGTCCCAGGCCGGCGTCGAGCAGCTTGTAGACGAGGTTGGTCGGGTTGGCCGCGGTGGCGGGGAAGTACTTGTTCATCAGGTCGGTGCCCGCGGCGGAATCGGTGCCCGCGGGCGCCGAGATGGTGCCGCCGAACCCGGCGCTCTGGTAGGCGGTGACCGCGACGGACAGCGCGCCGAAGACGATCACGCCGATGAGGAGCGCGGCCGCGGGGCGGCGCACGACCCGGGTCGCGATCTTGCCCCAGACGCCGGTCGAGGAGGCGCCGGCCTTGGGCTTCGACGGCCAGAACGCGGCCTTGCCGAAGATCGCGAGCAGGGCGGGCAGCAGGGTGAGGCCGGCGAGCAGCATCACGCCGATGCCGATGGCGAGCGGGATGCCGAGCTGGGAGTAGATCTGGAAGGTCGCGGCGAGCAGGGACAGCAGGGCCGCGATGACCGTGAGGGCCGAGAACGTGATCGACTCCCCGACCTTGGTCAGCGCGTTGACCACGGCGTCGTGGTTGGCCTGGCCGTTCCGCATGTTCTCCCTGACCCGGAACACCAGGAAAAGGCCGTAGTCGGTGCCCGCGCCGAGGACGAGCACGATGAGCAGCAGCTGCGAGAGCGAGGAGACCTTGAGCCCGTGGTTCCCGAGCTCGCCGATGATCGGCCCGGCGATCGTGACCGACAGCAGCGCGGGGATCACGGTGATGAACGGCGCGAGTACCGACCGGAAGATCAGGAACAGCAGGATGAGGATGAAGATGAACGCGGCGCCCTGCACCTCGTTGCCGGTATTGCCCGACTGGTTCTGCTGGTCGACGTTGATGGCGAGCTGGCCCGCCAGGTGCACCTGCATGCCCGCGGGCGGTCCGGCGGCGGTGATCGTGGAGCGCAGGTTCTTGACGAGGTCGGTCATCGCGCCCTGGTCGCCCTGCGACACGTTGGACAGCACCTGGATCTGCGCCGCCTGCCCGGCGACCCCGTTCGGGCCGGGCACCGCGGACTGACCGAGCTCGCGGACGCTGCGTCACGGTCGCGACCTTGCCCAGGTCGGTCACCAGCGTGCCCAGCCAGGTCTGGTCGGCGGCGCTGAACGACCCGGAGGACACCGCCGCGACGACCGGGACCGGGGTGACCGACAGCGAGATCCCAAGCGGCGCGGCGAGGTTCGTCGCGTGCTCGCTCGGCGCGCTCGCCGGCAGGAAGGCGCTGTTGTTGCCCTGCGTCACGCTGGCCAGCGACGGCAGGGCCTTCGGGATCA
This sequence comes from uncultured Actinomycetota bacterium, assembly GCA_963735315.1. Lineage (GTDB taxonomy): Bacteria > Actinomycetota > Actinomycetes > Streptosporangiales > Streptosporangiaceae > Trebonia. The sequence continues at coordinate 47,043 of CAVTKQ010000029.1, read as the reverse complement.
CCGCGGCGGCCGCAATCCAAACAATTAGGACTACCCAGCGGAACTTGACGGCGAACTTACCGATACCTCGGAAAATGTCATCAGCGTGCACGCGCCCAGAATAGCGGCAGCGGCGTCGAGCACTATCGCATTCTCAGCCCGCTCTCAGGTAGCGCGGTGCGCCGCCGCGCGCAGCCCGCACCCGTTCCGCTTGATATTGATTTTCATGATTATCCGGAACGGGTGCGGCGGCCACGTCACGCCGGCTGGAACCGTCGGGCGGCGCGGGCGGCCCGGGGACGGCATTCCGCTGCGCGTAACGGGGTAGGACGGGCATTATTGGCCAGGGCGGGCGGAGCCGGAACAGTATCCGAGTGCCGGACAGGAGGCGAGCCGAATGCGGCACGTCATCGGTATCGGGCTGGCCATCGGGCTGGCCGCCGCGGTGTTCTTCGCCGCGAGCTGGGGTTACCTGCGACTGCTGCGGATCCCCGTCGTCAACGGCGGCGCCTCGACCCTGCCCGCCCAGGGCGGCGGGCTGCTGCACGACAGCAACGTCCTGTACGCGTTCGCGGCGCTGGCGGGCACCGCGCTGCTCGCCGGGATCTTCATCGCCGTGCGCCAGATCTCCCCGCTGGCCGCCGGGCTCCCCGGCCTCGCGCTGATCGCGTGGACGGTCGTGTACGGGTTCAGCGTCCGCCGGGCGGTGCACTACATCCCGCTGCGCGGCGACACGTTCGGCGCCGGCTTCGAGGCGATGCTCATGAACGGGGTGCTCGCCGCGGCCGGCCTGGCGCTCGTCGTGCCGCTGTTCATCCCGTCGCGCTGGCGCGGCGCGCCCGGCCGCCGTGACGCGCCGCGGAGGCCGCGGACGCGGACCCAGGTCCTTGAGCCGACGACGATCTCGCTGCTCGGCAACGACGACTGGACCCAGACCGCGCCCTACGACCGACCCGACCGACGGCAGACTCGCACTCCGCGGCTAGCCGGGCCGGGTCACCGGCTACGCCGGCTAGAACTGCGCCTGCTCGGTCGAGCCGGCGAGCGCCACCGTCTCGGCGTCCGGCGCGATCGCCTGGGTGACCAGGTCGAAGTACCCGGTGCCAGCCTCGCGCTGGTGCCTGGTGGCGGTGTAGCCCGAGCGGCTCGAGCTCGAACTCCGCCTCCTGCAGCCGGACGTAGGCCGACATGTCGTCGCGCGCGTACCCGTGGGCCAGCTCGAACATCGACTCGTTCAGCGCGTGGAACCCGGCCAGCGTGATGAACTGGAACCGGTACCCCATCGCGGCGAGCTCCTTCTGGAACTTGGCGATCGTGGCCTCGTCCAGGTGCGCGCGCCAGTTGAACGACGGCGAGCAGTTGTAGGCGAGCATCTGGTCCGGGTACTCGGCCTTGATCGCCTCGGCGAACGACCGCGCCACGTCCAGGTCCGGCGTCGAGGTCTCCATCCACAGCAGGTCGGAGTACGGCGCGTACGCGAGGCCGCGCGCGATGCACGGCTCGATCCCGTTGCGCACCCGGTAGAACCCCTCGGCGGTCCGCTCGCCGGTGACGAACGGCAGGTCGCGCTCGTCCACGTCCGAGGTGAGCAGCGTCGCGGCCTGGGCGTCGGTCCGCGCGATCACCAGTGACGGCACGTCGAGCACGTCGGCGGCGAGCCGCGCGGCGGTCAGCGTCTTGATGTGCTGCCCGGTCGGGATGAGGACCTTCCCGCCGAGGTGCCCGCACTTCTTCTCCGACGACAGCTGGTCCTCGAAGTGCACGCCGGCCGCGCCCGCCTCGATCATCGCCTTCATCAGCTCGAACGCGTTCAGCGCCCCGCCGAAGCCCGCCTCCGCGTCCGCCACGATCGGCGCCAGCCACTGCTGCTTGGGCGCGCAGGAGTCGGCCGACCGCTCCGACCAGGCGATCTGGTCCGCGCGCAGCAGCGCGTTGTTGATCCGGCGCACCATCTGCGGCACCGAGTTCGCCGGGTAGAGCGACTGGTCCGGGTAGGTCTGCCCGGCCAGGTTCCCGTCCGCGGCCACCTGCCAGCCCGACAGGTAGATGGCCTGCAGCCCCGCCTTCACCATCTGCACCGCCTGGTTGCCGGTGATGGCGCCGAGCGCGCGCACGGCGTCCTCGGTGTGCAGGAGGTCCCAGAGCCGCTTCGCGCCGCGCCTGGCGAGGGTGTGCTCCTCGACGACGGAGCCGCGCAGCCGGATCACGTCCTGCGCGCTGTAGTCGCGCCTGATCCCGGCCCAGCGCTGGTCGGTCTCCCACGACTCGCGCAGATTGGCCGCCTGCTGGCTGATCGTTTCCATGGTGATGCCTTTCATTCGGTGCTGCTAACCGCCAGGGGCCCCCGGCCGCCCTGGCGTGTACTCCCACCGTGCGATACGCGGCACCGGCCAGCCCAGGACCTTCGTCTGTAAAAAAATTAAAGATTTATCCGAACGGGTGCGTGTTACACTTTTTCACTGATGAAAGAACCTCAGAAATTGGTAGAGACCGAAGGTCTAGACCTTGCCATGTTCGGCCAGCGGCTCAAGCACGCGCGGCGGGCCAAGGGGCTGACCCTGGCCGATCTCGGCGCGAAGGTCGGCCGGACCCCGTCGGTGCTCTCCCTGATCGAGAACGGCAAGCGCGAGCCGAGGCTGTCGCTGGTCGAGCAGCTCGCCGCCGCCCTCGGCGTGCCCGTGACCGAGCTGCTGAAGAAGCAGCCGCCGAGCCGCCGCGCCCAGCTCGAGATCGCCCTGGAGCAGGCGCAGCGCGACCCGTCCTACAAGGCGCTCGGCCTGCCCGAGCTGCGGGTGGGCACCCGCGTGCCCACCGACGTGCTCGAGCACCTGGTCGCGCTGGCCAGCGAGCTGCGGGCGCAGCGCGCCAAGCCGACCGCGACCCCGGAGGAAGCGCGCGCCGCGAACGCCGCGCTGCGCGGCTCGCAGCGCGAGCGCGGCAACTACTTCGCCGAGCTTGAGCAGGCGGCCGCGGCGGCCCTCGACCGGGCCGGGTACGCCGGGGGCGCGCTCTCGCAGGGAATGCTGCTTTCCGTGGTCGCGACGCACGGCTTCTCCGTCAGGTTCGCTAGCCGACCTGCCGCGCTCCGTCCGGTCGCTGACCGACCTGCGCGCGAACCGGATCTACGTGAAGCAGGAGCCGGTCGGCGGCCACTCGCCGCGCACCGTGATCCTGCAGGCCCTCGGCCATTTCCTGCTCGGCCACGACACGCCGCGCGACTTCGCCGACTTCCTCCGCCAGCGGGTCGAGGCGAACTACTTCGCCGCGGCGATGCTCGATCCCCGAGCAGGCCGCCGTCCCGTTCCTGCAGCGCCGCCAAGAACCGCCGCGACCTCGCCGTCGAGGACCTGGTCGACGTGTTCTCCGTCTCCTACGAGATGGCCGCCCACCGGGTCACCAACCTCATCACCCATCACCTGGACGTGCCCTGCCACTTCGTGAAGAACGACGCGAGCGGCGTGATCTACAAGGCCTACCAGAACGACGGGGTCGTCTTCCCCGCCGACGCCACCGGCGCGATCGAGGGCCAGCGGATGTGCCGCCAGTGGTCGGGCCGCCAGGTGTTCGCCGCGGCCGACCGCTACTCGCCGCACTACCAGTACTCGGACACGCCGTCTGGCACCTACTTCTGCGTCGCCCAGGTCGACCCGAGCGCGGGCGACACCGGGTACGCCATCACGCTCGGCGTGCCGTTCGACCACTCCCGCTGGTTCCGCGGCCGCGAGTCCACGATCCGCACCAGGTCCCGCTGCCCGGACGGCGACTGCTGCCAGCGCGCCCCCGCCGCGCTCGCCGAGCGCTGGGAGGGCATGGCCTGGCCGTCGGCCCGCGCGCACTCCCACGTCCTGTCCGTCCTGCCGTCCGGCGCGTTCCCCGGCGTCGACGACGTGGACATCTACGAGTTCCTCGACCGCCACGCGGCCGACTAAGAACGGCGAGCCTAGATCCATGGCCTTGTCGGCCGAGGACAGTGGGTGTTGTTCCGACCAAATGGCACGCGTCCGAGATTCAGTTGCGGTCGTGCCACCGGCACGCTGCACCGAGGGCAGCGAGACCGCCCACTGAGCTCGAGACGTGCCTATGCGGGCGGTAGTCGCACCCAATAACTGAGGGCCCGTCAACAGCTCCAGGTGACGCGGCCTTTCGAGCGAGTTGCGGCTTATACCGGTTAGATGCGGGAGAAGACGATCACGCCGAGGGTCAGCAGCAGCGCGACCACGGCGACGATCACGGCGATGAGCAGGCTGGACGCGAGCACCCCGATGATGATCGCCGCGACGATGATGGCGATGACAAGCGCCACGACCACGATCTTGACGTCGGTGGGCGTCTTCGGTCCCACGTAGCTCGGGTTGGCCGGCTTGACCCCCCACTCCCGCGACGGCACGCGGACCGGGGATATCACGCGCGGCCCGGCCGGCTGCGGCGCCGGGGTCAGCACCGGCTGCCGCCGCGTCGCCAGCGACGTCCCCGGCGGGCGGCGGCCGGCCCGGGTCAGGGCGGGCTCGGGTTCGGGTTCGGCGCGGCGCAGGCTCGGGGCTGGCCGTCGGCTCAAGCGTCCGCGCCTGGCTTCCGGCGCGGGGCACGGGTACCGGGCCGAGTTCGCGGGCGGGCGCCGGCGGCGCCTCGGGCGCGGGCCGCGGGACCGGGATGAATGACCTGGCCGAGCCGGGGACCTGGCCGCCGGGCCCCAGGTAGGCGGTTCCCCAGTCCAGGCCGGACCCGAACACGAGCAGGCCGACGCCGCCGGGGCCGACGAGCTCGCCCTGCGTCTCGAAGTCCCTGGGACCGAACTCGCCGGGCCCGGCGAGCGTCCGCCACCAGCCCACCTCAACGGCGGCCGAGTACATCCGGGCGGCGTCCTCCCGCAGCAGCCGCAGGTCCGCGTCCGACAGCGTGAACGAGTCGTACCCGTCGCGGGAGACGTGGTCGCCCCGGTTCTCGCCGGGGCCGGCCTCAAGGAAGCCGTCGACCACCAGGTACCTGCCCTCGTCGTCGGCCCAGGCCGCGCCCGTAGAGCAGCCCGCCGGCGATCCGCCGCTCCTGGCTCGCGAACTCGGCGGCCGACCGCAGGTCACGCGCGACCTCCGGCTCCACGAGCACGGCGCCGTCACCGTGGCCGAACACCTCGTGCCCGACATACGCGCTCCGCGGCCGGAACGGCGGGTCAGCTCCCCCTGGCCCGGCTGGAACGCGGCCCCGCCGTCGGTCATCGCTACCCCTCTCCCTGAGGTGCCGCTCGCGCAACGGCCCCGGCACAGCGCGGCTCTCCTCTGAGATTACTGTCCAGCGGGGTGGCTGTTTAGTCCGAATTTTCCGCGCTCGCCATACGTGTCGCGCGAATGTGCCGCCCGGCGCCGCCGGAGCGGCGCCGGCGGGCACATTGCCGGGTACTCGCGCCGCTGCGGGCGGTGCCTAGCGGCGCGAAAACCAGACGGTGCTGAAGATCACGAGAAGGCCGACCACGGCGATGATCACCGCGACGATCGCGCTGTGCACCAGCACCCCGATGATGATCGCCACGGCGACGGTGACGGCGATCAGCGCGCCGACCACGAACTTGACGTCGCCCGGCGTCTCCGGCCCCTGGTCCGGGCCCGCGGGCCTGGCTCACCCACCTTCGCGCGGCGACGCGAACGGGGGCTGCCCGCCGCCTGGCCCGCCTCCGGCGGCGGCCCCGCTTGCGGCCTGCCGCTGCTGCGGTGCGACGCTGCCGGGCCGGCCCGTCGGCGGCGCGCCGCCCGGCCGGCAGCGGCTCCGGTGCCAGGATCTCGCCTGCCGCGATGTCCGCCGCTCCCGGCCCGGGCGCGTGCCCGGCCGCCGGGCCCGCCTGCGGCTCGGGCCGCGCGGCGCGCCGGCGCGGCGCCGGCGTCGCGACGAGCGTCCCGGCCGAGTCGGGGGCCTGGCTGTCCGGTCCCAGGTAGGCGGTTCCCCAGTGGACGCCGGAACCGTACACGAGCAGGCCGACGCCGCCCGGGCCGACCAGCTCGGCCTGCGTCTCGAAGTCCTGGGGGCCGAACTCGCCCAGCGCGGCGAGGGTGCGCCACCAGCCCGCCTCGACGAACGCCGGAGTACATCCTGGCGGCGTCTTCGCGCAGCAGCCGCAGGTCGGCCGCCGACAGGGTGAAGCGGTCGGTGCCGTCGGCGGAGATCCGGTCGCCGCGGTTCTCCCCGGGCCCGGCCTCCAGGTAGCCGTCGATGACCAGGTAGACGCCCTGTTCGTCGGCCCAGCCGCGGCCGTAGAGCAGGCCGCCGGTGATGCGCCGTTCCTGGGTCGCGAACTCCGCGGCGGTCCGCAGCTCCCGCGTGACCTCCGGTGTCGACGAGCACGGCGCCGTCACCGCTGCCGAACGCCCGGTACCCGGCGTACGTGCCGCGCGGCCGGAACGGGACCCTGGCCTCCTCCGTGCCCGGCTGGAACGCGGCCCCGCCGTCGGTCATCGCTACCCCTCTCCCTGAGGTGGCCGTCCGCGATGCGCCAGCCCGGCACAGCGCAGCTCACTTTCGTGACTTACTGACTCTTCTGCCCTTCTGGAAGCGGCTTATCCGGCGGTTTCCAGGTACTGGGCGGCGCGCCTACCCGGCCGGGGCGGTGAAGCCGTCCGCGCCGACCGTGACCTCGGCGGTCTGGGCGAGCTCGACGACCGGGCGGACCTTGCCGTCCAGGTCGAGGACGGGGGAGGCCTCGGAGTACCAGGACGGGATGACCGCGTTGCCCCAGAAGTCGCGGCGCCGCGGGTCGAGCACCGACCAGCGCAGCACCGGGTGGTCCGGGTCGCCGGTGTAGTAGTCGGAGGTGTAGATCTCCAGCCGGTGCCCGTCGGGGTCGCGCAGGTACACGTAGAACGCGTTGGAGACGCCGTGCCTGCCAGGACCGCGCTCGATGCAGTCCTCGACGTGCAGCGAGCCGATGATGTCGCAGATCCGCAGCACCGAGTGCGGCTCGTGGGCGAAGAACCCGAGGTGGTGCAGGCGCGGCCCGGCGCCGCCGGTGAACGCGACGTCGTGCACGGTCTGCTTGCGGTACATCCAGGCCGCGTAGACGGTCTGGTCGTCCTCGATCGTCTCCGACAGGCCGAACCCGAGCCCGGAGTAGTACGCCTGCGCGCGGGGCACGTCGGGCACGCAGATGTTGAAGTGGTCGAGCCGGGCGACCTCCGCGCCGCGCCGCAGGTCGTAGCGCTGCTGCAGCCGCTCGGGATGCGCGGCGGAGGCGAAGAAGTCGACGAGGAAGCCCAGCGGGTCCTCGACGCGGACGACCTCGCCGAGCCCGCGCACCGTCCCGGCGGGCAGCCGCTCGGTCCGGCAGCCGAGCGCCGCGTAGTACGCCTCGCGCCCGGGCCAGGTCCGCGTCGGACCGCACCCGGTAGCCGAGCGCCCCGGCCGCCGCCTCCGGGCCGGACCTGACGATCAGGTTGTGGTGCGTGAGCTCGTCGTACCCCCGCAGGTACAGCGCGGACGAGTCCTCGTGGGTCACGACGAAGCCGAGCAGGTCAACCCAGAAGCGCCGTGCTTCCGCCAGGTCGGTCACGACCAGCGTGGCGTACGCCGACCGCACGATGTCGGGAACCGGGGGCAGGGAATCTGGCATGAGCAAACGTCAGGCTCCAAAGTCCGTTTAGCGATCGTAAGTGATCTGGCAGTTCGGATCTGCCTTTGACAGTAGGCGTTACTTGAGTGGTGGCGCATGTGCCCGTGCCCCGGGTGCAGGCTCAGCGTCCGAGGGGCGGCCGCTACCACCAGCAGAGAAGATCGTATATGACTTCGAGGCCCGGCAACAGGGGGTGGCGGGCGGGTCTAGGCTGGCGTGGGCGTGCCCCCTTGTGGGGCGGGAGCCAGCTGTGAGGTGCGGCGAACCTTAAGCCAGTGATTAGGTTCTGCTGTGCGAGCATGAACGCAGTTATGGTCTCCGTCCCGATGACCGCGTCATCTAATCGCTCCTAACACTTCGCGGCGTTCCCTCACCTCCACGCTCGTATCGAAATACTTCTCGATTTACGCGGCACCGGCGCCCGGGACCGCTGGGGGAGCGATTCGCCGTGCAGAGCACGAACAGGATCCCGCGCAGCACCTTGCGAGGATCCAGCCGCTTACGGCCCCGATGCCGAGGATTGCGCGGCACAGCCGGGCGTAGCGGCTCGATGCGCGCCCGTAGTCCGTCGTCGATCTCGCGTGGTTTGGCGGCACTCTTCCTCGTCTCGGCTGGCTCGCACCCCCTTCGGCCGCTATCAATGAGAGCTGACACGCTGTTATTCCCGGCAGCCCGGAAGCCTCGTGTTAGGAGGAGTGCCAGGCTCATCAGCGGCGGTGCGAGATGCCTGGTAACGTTCCGCGGTGCGATACGACCCTTCGTTCTACGAAGGCGCGGCTGTCCACTACCGGCGCGGAAGGCCTCCCTGCTCGCCCCGGCTCGAGGCTCTCCTCGCACAGGAACTCAGCCTGGATGGCGGCGGAAGACTGCTGGACGTCGGGTGCGGTCCCGGCATCCTCACCGTACGACTGGCCCACCTCTTCGAGGGCGCCGTCGGCCTTGACCCCGATCCGGCGATGATCGCCGAGGGTCGCCGGGCGGCCCAGGAGCGGGACATCGCGAACATCACCTGGATCCAGGGCCGGGCCGAGGAGCTTCCCGCGGTGGCGCCCGGGCCGTACCGACTGGTCACGTTCGGCCAGTCGTTCTACTGGACCGACGAGGCTCCGGTGGCCGAGGCGGTGTACGACATGGCGGAGCCGGGCGGAGCCCTGGCCCTTGTCGGGCATAAGGCTGAGGGGCGGGCCGTCCCGCCGAGCCCCGGGCCGCCGCGGATTCCGCACGATGAGATCAGGGAGCTGGTGCGGAAGTATCTCGGACCGACGAGACGAGCGGGCCAGAGCACCGCGCCGGTTCAGGCCCTCAGCCTCCAGGACGCCCTTGCCAGTACCCGGTTCGGCGCGCCACGGGTGATCTTCGCCCCCGGCATCCCTGACCACGTGCAGGATATCGAGGGCGTACTGTCCAATTACTTCTCCATGTCTTATGCTGCGCCGCACCTGTTTGGCGACCGAGTCGGAGAATTCGCCGGCGAGGTTCGAGAGCTGCTGAGGGAGCGATCTCCCGAAGGCGTTTTCTGGGACTGGCCCGGTGATACCGAAGTGATGTTGAACAGATCATCAACCTGCCCTATCCCTCCTCCAACGTAAGCTTTCCTGCATCCCTCTACCGCACCACCCCCTCCATCCTTCCGTAGCTCTGCCATTCCTGCGCATCTTGCTTAATGCAAGCCGTCCGCGTTAAAACCGTCCAGCATCACCAGCACAGTTATCCTATCTATTCCGATCATCCGTCTTCTCTTCCATCCTATCCGCCCATACATCTTCACTTCCTGTAACTGTGTAGCCCATCTCTGCAATCAGCGTTACCGCACCGCCCTTATGCTCCTAACTCTGCAAGCTCCGTCCCGCCGCATGCTCAGCCCACCAGAACCCTGCTACCTCAACGCTACCTCAGTACATCATCTACCCTTCTATACTTACTCCGGTGCTATTCCGAGCTCTGCTGCTACTTCTGTATAATCATCTCGCTCGCTCTGATATCCTCTGCTAAATATCATGATCAATCATCGTTCTCGCATTCGCTACCTCTCCCCCTGCTATATCAACTCTGTCGCCCGCTACTGACTAATGCTCTCGCATCCGTCTGCAACCTGCGCTAGCCCCTGTAGCCTGCTCCTGTGCATATACCAAGCGTCCATTCCCCTGTACATATCTATGGCGTTATAAATCACCATATCCAGTACATACTCCTGTGCAATTCTATCCGCTCATAATTATCGACCTGCGTTCACACCAGCGTTGCATTCAGCGCATGTATACTACCTCCTCGCTGCAAATACAACTACTCCGTTACAACCTCCGTATAAAGCCTTAATCTCCTATTCCTTTACCGCGCGCTAACCGGCGTTCCTCGACGTTCCGTCCGCTATCTCCCTCCGAATCCTAATCCTGCAGTTCCTCACATCGCACCTGCATCCACCGCCAACACCCACCAGTCCCCATCCATCGCGCCCTACCGATTATTTACGTACTACACCCATCGTGCTCGCCCACGCTCGCGCCCTTCTACCAGCACTACTACGCGGCGCTACCAATTCATCACGCACTGCGCTACACAGCACAATCTCCCACTCCCTCACTTCAGCCATCCTTAGCTCACCTGATCGCATCCTGAACGCCTGCCGACTCCACTACCGTACAATCGTATCCAAACTATGCCTCCGTTCCGTCCGCAGCTACTCCCCTACTCACCTAACTGAACCTCCTCGTCAGAAATGTAACGCCCATTTTAATCGTATGCACCACCACATATCTCTGCATCGCGCGGCGCTCCAGCAGCCGCAATCATTCAGCCAGCCTTGTATGCTGCATCCCGCCGTGCCTGCCTGATGCATGCATTCCCGGCGCAGTCTGCAGAATTCTTTGCTCTTCCGTTAGCACAGCGTATCGCTTACTTTCCGCGTAATCTCCGACCTCCGACCAGCAACCCCCACCTGCAACAATCACCCCAACCCTATCTGTTCCTGCGCAGACTATCCGCTACCACCCTGACCAGATCCCGCCAGCCCTGCGTTCTGTGCAGACCGTCTACTTCCACTTCCAACAAAACCACGTGCTCAAGCAGATCTCTACATGCTCGCTCGCTATATAAACCGTTCCTATGCTGCCACCTGTCCAGCATATGCGCTATAAACCTACCCTCCGGCGCTTTCCATCTTCTTCCTCCATCCGCTCCATCTCCTCAACTACGCCGTCCTGAAAATCGTCCGTATCCGCCGCGCTGACCCGATATACCTCCCTGTATACCATCCAGCAGCAGCGCTCTCCACTTCGTACCTTCACCCATACTGCTCTCCTGCAAGCATACACTACCAGAACCTCTATAAGCACTCCTCCTACATCTCTTTTCCTCTCCAGCCCATGTGTACTTCGTTCACCGTCCAGCGCCTGACCCCACAGTATCAGTACCATCCACACCCTCACCCCACATCCTTCCTGAACCGCAAAACACACAGTTCCTGCACCGCCCGCTTACCATTGCAGAACTCCTTAATAAAATTCCCCAATGCAAAATCCTATTCCTCCTGCCCATCATGTACCTACCGCCCAGCTCCCCGTCTGAGCACTACAGCCCGATGTCCTGCATAAGCATCAAGCGCACTTACACCATATACTGAATAAATATCAGCAGCGCGCTGTGCCTTCACCCCTCCCGGTTAAGCCCATCTACTGCCTACGACACCCTACGCTCCGTTGCAACCTTACCTGCCTATATTCGTTAAACCACAATGTTCGATTTGTCGCAGGCCGCGACGAACGGCTTGGGCGTCTTGCGCTCGCCGAACCCGTAGACGGTCATGCCCGACTTCCGCAGCCGGGCGGCGAGCCTGGTGAAGTCGCTGTCGCTCGACACGATGCAGAACCCGTCGAACCGGCCCGAGTACAGCAGGTCCATCGCGTCGATCACCATGGCGGCGTCGGTGGCGTTCTTCCCTGTCGTGTAGGCGAACTGCTGGATGGGCTGGATCGACTGGCGAGGAGCTGGTCTTTCCAGCCGCGCAGGTTGGGCGCCGTCCAGTCGCCGTAGGCGCGCTTGACGTGCGCGGTGCCGTACTTGGCGACCTCCGCGAGCAGTCCCTCGGTGATGGACGGCTGCGCGTTGTCCGCGTCGATGAGCACCGCGAGCCTGGCGGTGTTCTCCGTGGCCATGGTGTGATTGTCCCCTATGCCGTTCCCCCCACAGTGCGCCGTGCGCCGCCCGCAGCGGCCGCCAGCGGGCTAGGTTCTCAGACAGGCCCAGGAGAAGGCCTGTCACCCCGCAGCGACTCAAACGGCAGGACAGCCTCGGCCTGGGACGCCAGGCCCTTCCCGTCGGCAGGCACCGTTACCCGGCTGCTGCGTGCGCTATCGTCCACCTGAAAAGTACCTTTGGCTCAAAGCGGATAAGGCCTTCGACAAGCCATATCCTCCCAGGTCAAGGCACTCTTTAAGTTAAATCGACAGTCGCCGAATAACCAGGCGAAAGCCCGAGGCAAACGTAACTGCTCTTCCCTCGTGCGCCCCGGCCGATCTGATTGACCCGGGCGCACGGCGTTCTACCACAGGGAGCCCGCCTGCAAACACGCCGCAGCCGCCAGCAGGCTACCTCCAGAAGGCTGCAACTAGAAACCGACCTGCTAAATCCCTACCGCAATGGGGCTTGCCTCCGCCAGCCGCGGTTCCGACCGAAATTACGTTGTAACTGCGATTAGAGTTAAACGGCGGGCCGAGGTAAACGAGGTCCACGGACTCGCTCGGCACGTGCTTCTGTAGAACTTCAAGATTGTCGCCATAGAACACCTCGCGTCCGAGAAAAGGCCGGTTAGATTCCCTTATGCGAGGGAATCTAACGGGCCTTCTACCTGATGGCTCGGCTACCTGTTGCCGCTATTCTCGGCGGGTGCGCGTCACGGGCGGATGCACTATCCTGTGCGTACGGGTTTGCGCAGCGTGTGCATCTTGGAGGGGTCGCGGGCCGTGGATTCTGATGTCCCCGGGTGAAGACCGACTCCACGGTGCCGGTGACGGCCCGGATCTGGAACTGCCGGCTGGGCGGCAAGGATTACTGCCCGGTCGGCAGGGAGGCCGGTGACCAGCTCGCGCAGCTGTATCCGGGTATTTTCGATGAGGTCCCGTTCGGCCCGCCGAAGAACTTGGACAGCCTGGGCGGCGTCGCCAGGACATCGTTATCCGCGTTACCTGCCGGGAGCGTGCATGAACCTGCCTGAAACCCGAGACAGCCAGGCCGTCGACTACGGGGAGGCCGGGCCGACAGCAGTGCGGATGCTGCTCGGCGCACGGCTGCGGAAGCTGCGGGAGGCCGCTGGCGTCAGCCGGGAGGACGCCGGGTACGCGATCCGCAGCTCGGAGTCGAAGATCAGCCTGCTGGAACTGGGACGGACTGGCTGCAAGCTGCGGGACGTCAGCGACCTGCTCGACCTGTACCGGGTGAGCGAGGGTGAGCGCGCGACGTTGCTCGCCATGGCCGGCAGCGCCAACGCCCCCGGCTGGTGGCAGCAGTACGGTGACGCGGTACCCGACTGGTTCGAGCCCTACCTGGGGCTGGAGCAGGCCGCGGAGGTGATCCGCTGCTATGAGGTGCAGTTTGTCCCCGGGCTGCTGCAGACCCCGGGCTACGCTCGCGCCGTGTTCCAGATCGAGGCAGGCAACGATCCGGGACTGGACACCGAGCAGCAGGTCAGCGTGCGGATACGCCGGCAGCAGGTACTGCACCGGCCCGGGCCGCCGCGGCTGTGGGCCGTGATTGACGAGGCTGCGCTGCGCCGCCCGATCGGGGCGCCGCTGTGGCGCGCGCCCAGCTTGAGCACCTCATCGAGATGGCCCGGCTCAGCCATGTCAGCATTCAGGTCGCGCCGTTCAGCCTTGGCGGCCGGGCGGTCGCAAGCGGCCCTATCACCGTGCTCCGCTTCCGCGAAGCCGAACTGCCCGACGTGGTGTACCTGGAACGGCACGCCACCGCAATGTACCTGGGCAAGCCCGCCGACCGGCTGTACTACTGGAACACCCTGAACCGCCTGGTCACCGAGGCGGCCCCGACAGCTGATACCGAAGCTATCCTCCGCCAGATCCTGCGGGAGACCTGAACCCGGTCCAGGCCGGCGGATCTCGCTTACTACGCGAGGTCCGAGCCGTCACCGCTTGCAGCGAAATGCCGGCACATCAGGTAGGCCAGCCAGCACACCGCAGTCATCCTCAGCCTGCTCCAGACCGGGCATACGCCGACGCGGTCCTCCGGCTGGAGCCATGCATCCTGCCCGAGGCGACTACTGCCCGGATCGCCGGGCTGCGGATGCGGCGCCAGCACATGCTGGACGAGCCGGACCGCGGAAACTACGGGCCATTATCGATGAAAGCGCGTCCGCCGCCGATATGGCACTCTCGCTGTCATGCGGCCAGCTCAGGCATCTCTATTGACACCACCGCCAGGCCCAATGCCACCATTCAGGTGATGCCCTCGGCCATCGTCAGCCGCACCACGCTCGGCTACCCCATAACGCTGCTTCGCTTCCGCGTCCACGAGGTACCCGGCGTGGCTTATACCGAGCAGCTCACCAGCGCGCTTTACGTCCGTGAACATCAGCAGGTCAGCGGGTACGGGCAGGTACCGGGCGGGCTGGCACTGGAGGCGCTTCAACCAGACGAACCGGCTGACTATCTCAGCCGGCTGCTGTGTGCGATTTCTGACCGCACCCCCGTGTAACCGGGCAGACGGGTGGCTTATGCTGCTGCTACTGGTGATGGCGAACCGCCCGCATGCGCAGTCCCGGCCCGGACAGTTAGGGGTTATCGTGAGCAGTGGTAATACCGCGTTCCCGCAGGGTGATAGCGAGCATGACCTCGCGACAAAAATTGACACCGCGGTTCCCGTTTCCGCCCGGATCTGGAACTACTGGCTGGGCGGCAAGGATTACTACCCGGTCGACAAGGAAGCAGGCGACGCGTACGCGCAGGTATTCCCTGGCATCTTCACCTATGCCCGGTCCTGCCGGTATTTCATCGGGCGCACTGTGCGGTTCCTGGCCGGCGAGGCGGGAATCCGGCAGTTCCTTGACATCGGAACCGGCCTGCCCAGCCACGACAACACCCACGAGATCGCCCAGCGGGCCGCGCCCGGCGCGCGGGTCGTCTACGTCGACAACGACCCCCTCGTCCTGGCCCACGCGCGCGCCCTGCTGACCAGCAGCACGCCCGGCACCACCGACTACATCAGCGGCGATCTGAACAACCCCGCCCGCATCCTGGAAATCGCCCGGCAGAAGCTGGACTTCTCCCGCCCGGTCGCCATCCTGCTGATGGGCGTCCTCGGCAACGTCGGCAACCCCGCGGAAAACGACGACCACCTCGCCTGGTCAGTCGTGCGGGAACTCACCGGCGCGCTGCCCTCCGGCGGATACCTGGCACTCCACGACACTGTCGACACGGATCCGGCGCATAACGCCGCACTTGAGTACTACAACAAAACCGGCGCCGTCCCCTACCACGCCCGCCGCACCGGCCAGATCGCCCGGTGGTTCGACGGACTGCAACTCATCGACCCCGGCGTCGTGCCGATACACGAATGGCGCCCAGATCCCAGCCCCTTCCCCCAGACTCTGGTCCCCTCTATCGGAGGAGTCGCACGAAAGCCCTGACACGGCCGAGATGACCGCGGTGAACGGCCCGCCCCGGCCCGTCACGCTCGCGTGGTGAACGTCGCAGGCGGCCAGGCAGGCGAGGGTGCCGCAGCGGGTCGCGCGGAAGAACCACGACCGGTGCTGCCAGGGCTTGACAGACCCACCTTGGTCGAGGGCCGCAGCACCGCCGCCGGGATGGTCCGGGTCGCGATGTCGATGACCTAGTTGTGGCAGTAGTTCAGGACTGACCACTGACCGCCGCAAAGCAAGAGATCACGGTGGTGGAAGCAAGTTCCCGTTAGGGGTGTGGCGGATCGAGACCGTGGCAGGCCGAGACCGAGCCCGAGGTCCAGGCCGACGCCCCCGCCGTCGAGATCGACACGGCCCAGGCCGAGATGTTGGCCGAGATCAACGGGGCCGAGGCCGAGGCGGACGTCGATCCGGCCGCCGATGTTGACACCGGGGCCGAGGCGTGGCCCGAGGCCCAGGCCAGCATGGAGGCCGACATCGACCCCGATGCGCTGACGGTCATGGCCAAGGCCGACGCCGACCTGGCTGCGATCGACGACAGCACGTTCGACGAGAACCTGGCCCGCGCCCAAGCGGACACCAAAATGCTGGCCGAGAAGCGCGCACCTGACCACGCCAAACGCGACCGCGCGGCCGTCGACGAGCCCGTCATGCAGGCCGAACTCTTCAGCTGCGCCTCTTGGCGAGCCAAATCCGCCCGTGCGTGGCCCGCGCTGTACCCGGCGCTGTAGGCGTATACAAGGGTAGCTAGTGCGGCAGCCACTGTAGCGACAGCAGTGACAATCGGCACGAAGGTGCCCTCGGGCCGCGGTCGCGTGATGTCATGGTTGCTGCCCGGTGACCTGGCTGATCCGGGCTGCGGTGAACGACAGTTCGTCGATGAGCAGGCACTCGAGTATCGGCGCCGCGTGGCGGCTCGGACGACTGAATGCCGAAGTCATACCGCCTGCCCAGCGGGATGGGCAGGTGCCAGGCCCGGGCTGCCCCGTAACTGACCTACGCGGGGCAGCTCTTTCCCCGGCGTTAAGCGCGCTAGAGGATTGACCCTCTGTTATCGAATGTATTGTCAATTAATGCCATGGAGGTGGCTGGCTTGGGCGAGACTACACGGGCCGGGGGTGGGAAGGTGTCCCGTACAGCGTGCGCTCCCGTCCTGATTCGCGGCGGCATCGACGAGCGGACAGGCGAGTCGCTGCCCGCTTCGGCGGTTGCCGTCAGGACCGGGTGGTGCGCCGCGATCGTCCAGGAAATGACGGGACGGCTCCTGGAGGAGCACTGGAACGCGGCAGATGTCACGGCGCTTGCCTCCGGGACAGGCCCGGACGGGCGGCCGCTACCGACGATGGCATGGATGGCGCTACGACGCCTCGGCTGGACCGCCGAGGCGCCAGACGGCATCACGGTGAACGACCGGGTGCGGCGGATGGCCCAGGAGCAGGCAGGCAGGACCCTGCGGGCAGCGGCCTGGCGGGTCGGGCTGACCAACGCCGTCCTCGCCACGTGGCCCGACTGCAGCCCCGGTAAGCGCACAGCGCAGGAGTGGGATGCCGTCCGCGCGGCGGTACCCGGCGGGGACGAACCTGCCATCTAGCGTCGTCCGCGCCCGGACCAGGCAGGTTCTCCGGTTCAAGGCTACGCACGGCTGCATGCCGGCTCGAGTGTTCGAACTGGAGCCGCCGCCGCACGCCGCAGGGATGCTGCTGCTCGCCGCGTGCGACAGGCAGCAAGCCGTCATCGAGCGGCACGAGGCGCGACCCGGCGCGGGCACTGCTCCGCGTTCAGCTCCCGCTCCGGCCTGACCCCCAGTCCTACTCGGACTGGTCGTGGGTCGCGATCCCGCTCACCCTCCCGCCGACCGTTCCCGCCACTGCGCAGCTGCACCTGCCCACGCTCCGCGTTCCCGGCGACAGGGCGCGGGCAGACCTCGCGTTCACCTGCGCAGGTGCCCGCCGCTCGCCGGGACGGCCACGCCGTGGCCCTTGGCATTGACTGGGGGCTGAACACTCTCCTGTCCGCGGGCGCGCGTCCGCCTGTCCCCGGACGGGGCGATCACCGCGCTCGGCGCGGGTGCGCAATACCGCGCCGCCGGCGTCCTCGCGAAGGCGCACCGGCTCCGTCGGCAGAGCGAGCACCTCCATGCCAGGCACGACCACTACGAACGGCTGACCAGCGGCGACACCAGCCACCCGCTCACCGCTAGGGCGGCCGTCCTCGCACAGGAGCGCCAGCGGGTCAGCGCCCGCCGCTCCAACCTGAACGGTGCCCTCGCCTGGTCGGCGGCCCGGTGGGCGGTCGACCAGGCCCTGTCGCGCGGGCGCAACGGCCATCTACGTCGAAGACCTGCGGAGCCTTGAGGCACACGGGCATGGGACGGAAGATGAACGTCCGCCTGTCGCAGGCAGCGCGGGGCATGATCGTGGAGCGGATGCGGCACCTCGCGGCCGGGCAGGGAATCGCCGTGGTCACCGTCCCCGCCCGCGGCACGTCGAGGAGTTGCCCCCGCTGCCTCGCGCCGCTGCGGCACTGCAAGGCCCCCGACCGGCCGACCGTCCCGGGATGGAAATGGGCACGCTGCCCGAGGTGCGGGTGGCAGTGCGACCGCGACCAGGGGCGCCTGGCAGCGGATAGCCGCCCGCGGCCTCACCCACCAGGCGAAGAACAGCGACCGACCGTGAAACAGCCGCGATGAGCGTCCGTGCGGTCGACGACGACCTTGAGGCAGCCGCAGTGACGGCCGCCCTGCAGAAGACCTCCCAGGCGGGACCGGTCCAAGACAGGCCCGACTCGGAAGAAGAACCTCACGCCGTGCGACCAGGCGACGCGCGGCACCCTCCCCGTCTGAGCCCGCGAGGGCGCAGCGGCCAGCGTCCGGGGGACACGCCACAACGGCCCGGCCACCGCGCGCAGCACGTCGGGACCAGGGCGCGACGACGATCGGCACTACTCCCGCCCCGCGCCCGCACCGGGCGCGGGGGGCGGAACTCGGAGCGGGCTTTCACCTGAACGCCCACGCCACACCGCCCAGACGGGAGACGATCTTCAATTACCCCGCACCTGCGGGGTAACTGAAAATCGTAAGCCCATTAGAGACGCTCCAAAACGCGGTACGTGGGTGTCGCCGAGGGCGACGTGCACGATCCTGGACTCGGTGTAGAAGTCGATTGAGTGCTGCCCGCCCTCCCGGCCGAGCCCGCTGTTCTTCACCCCGCCGAACGGGGTCCGCAGGTCCCGCACGTTGTGCGAGTTCACCCAGGTCATACCCGACTCGACCTGCGCGGCGACCCGGTGGGCGCGGCGCAGGTCGGACGTCCAGAGGTACGCGGCGAGCCCGTACCTGGTCGCGTTGGCCAGCTGGACGGCCTCCTCCTCGGACTCGAACGGCGTCACGCACACCACCGGCCCGAAGATCTCCTCCTGGAAGATCCGCATCGACGGCTTCACGTCGGCGAACACGGTCGCCGCCAGGTAGTTGCCCGCGGGCAGCCCGGCCGGCCGCCGCCCGCCGGCGGCGAGCCGCGCGCCCTCCCGCGCGCCCAGGCGCACGTAGGACATGACCCGGTCGTAGTGCTCGGGGTGCACCAGCGCCCCGATCTCCGTGGCCGGGGTCGGACGGGTCCCCGACCCGGACGCGGTCCGCGCGCTCGGAAAGGCGGGCGACGACGGTGTCATACACCTCTCGTTCGGCGAGGATCCGGGAACCAGCGGTGCACCGCTCGCCGTTCAGCGACATCACCCCGAACAAAGCGGAGTCGATCGCCGCGTCGAGGTCCGCGTCGGCGAAGATGACGCACGGCGACTTCCCGCCGAGCTCCATCGACAGCGCCTTGAGGTTGTCGGCGGCCGACCGCATGATGACCTGCCCGGTGGTGGTCTCGCCGGTGAACGAGATCCGCGGCACGCCGGGGTGGGCGACGAGCGCCGCGCCCGCCTGCTCGCCGATGCCGTGCACGATGTTGAACACCCCGTCGGGCACACCCGCCTCGGTCATGATCTCCGGCAGCAGCGACGCGGACAGCGGCGTCCACTCGGCCGGCTTCAGCACGACCGTGCAGCCCGAGGCGAGCGCCGGGGCGAGCTTCCACGACTCGAGCATGAACGGCGTGTTCCACGGCGTGATGAGCCCGGCGACCCCGGCGGGCTTGCGCAGCACGTAGCCGAGCTGGCCCGGCTGGGAGAAGGCGTCCTCGTGCTGGGCGACGATCACGTCCGCGAAGTACCGGAAGTTCTCCGCCGCCCGCGCCGCCTGCCCCTTCGCCTGCGTGACGGGCAGCCCGGTGTCGAAGGTCTCCATCGCGGCGATGCGCTCGCCCCGCGCCTCGATCCCGTCGGCGATGCGGTTCAGCACCTTCGCCCGCGCCCGCGCCGCCATCGCCGGCCACGGCCCGCGCGCGAACGCCTCGCTCGCCGCCTCCACGGCCGCCGTCGACGTCGTCGCGCGTCGCCCGCCGCCGCCTGCGCGTACACCCGGTTGCTCACCGGGTCGGCGACGCCGAACGTGCGGCCGCTCACGCTCGGCACGTGCCGCCCGCCGATGAAGTGCTCGATCTTCTCCGGCAGGTCCAGGCCGGGCTTGTCCGTTGGCTGCGGCTCGGTCACGGGTTCTCCAATCATTATCCCGAACGAGTGCGTGCTTCGACCCGGCTCCGCCCTACATCGCTACCTTGGCGCCGTGACATCAAGCACCGGCCCGTCAAGCACGGGGGCGCCCGCCGCGAGCAGCCGCAGCGCGGTCGCCTGGCCGGCCTCGGTGAGCGGCACGAGCGGCGGCCGGACGAAGCCGGAGCCGATGAGCCCGGCCTGGGCGAGTACCCACTTGGCGGCGGCCGGGTTGGTCTCGGTGAAGATCACGTCGGTCACCGGGTGCAGCGCGAAGTGCAGGTCGCGGGCCTTGTCGAACTCGCCGCTTCCCAGTGCTCGTACATCCTCGCCACGGCGCCGCGGCGCCAGGTTGGCGGTGGCGGACACGAACCCGACCCCGCCGAGGGACAGCAGCGGCAGGCAGAGCAGCTCGATCCCCGACCAGATCAGCGTGTCCCGGCCGGCGACGTGCAGCACCCGGGAGAAGTGCTCGAAGTCCTTCGTGGTCTCCTTGACCCCGACGATGTTGGCGTGCGCCTTCCGCAGCCGGGCGACGGTCTCCGGCGCGATGTCGACCGCGGTCCGCGACGGCACGTTGTAGGCGATCAGCGGCAGGTCGGGGAACTCCCGCGCGACCGTGTCGTACCAGTGGAACAGGCCCTCCTGGGTGGGCCGCGCGTAGTACGGCGTGATGATCAGCACGGCGTCCGCGCCCGCGTCCCGCGCGATCGCGGTCAGCTCAAGCGTCTCGTCCAGCTTGGCCGAGCCGGTCCCCGGCACGAACGGCACCCGGTCGGCGATCTCGTCCGCCGCCGCCCTGATCGCGGCGGCGCGCTCCTTGGTGGACTGCGCGGACGGCTCCCCGGTGGACCCGCCGAGCGAGATGCCGTGCGAGCCCGGACTCGAGCTGCCAGCGGATCAGGTTCCGCAGCCCGTCGAGGTCGGCCGCGCCGTCGGCGGTGAACGGCGACACGACCGGCGCGATCGACCCGCGGATCGCTGGCCGGGTCACTCCGGAACCGCATCGGCCTGCTCCTCTCGTTCTCGGCCAGCCAGGCCTCGTAGGCGGCCTGCCAGCGCTTGCCCAGCGGGTACAGGCCGTCGACGGACTCGCCCTTGGCGACCATCGCGGCGGCGAACTCCTCCTGCAGCTCCTGCTCGGCGGCGTCCTGCGCCACTTCCATGGCCAGGTGCGCGGGGATGACGATGACCCCGTCGCCGTCGCCGACGATGATGTCGCCCGGCGTCACGGTGACGCCGGCGCAGGCGATCGTGGTGTTGACCTCCCACGGGACGTGCCGCCGCCCGAGCACGGCCGGGTGCGTCGCGCCGTAGTAGACCGGCAGGTCCATGGCGTGCAGCGCCTGGCTGTCCCTGATCGCGCCGTCGGTGACGATGCCCGCCGCGCCGCGGACCTGGGCGCGCAGCGCGAGGATGTCGCCGACCGTGCCCGCGGTCGGGTCGCCGCGCGCCTCGATGACCAGGATCTCCCCGGGCCGCACCTGCTCGACCGCGCGCTTCTGGGCGTTCAGGCCGCCGCCGCGCAGCGTCCCGCCGTACCGGGCGAACAGGTCCTCGCGGAACGGCACGTAGCGCAGCGTCCGGGCGAAGCCCACCATCTTCCTGCCCGGCTGGGTGGCGTGCAGCCGGTCGAGGGTGACGGAGTTGAAGCCGCGCTTGCGCAGCTGCGCCGAGAGCGTGGCGGTGCTGACCTTGCTGACCGCGCGCAGCAGGTCGGCCGGGGAGTCGGACGGCCCGGGCGCGCCGCTGGCGCCGTAGGCGGCCTCGCGCTGCGCGTCGTCCGGGTTCGGCATCGCGCCCGGCGGTGACAGGTCGTAGTCGGCTTCCTCGATCGGCGAGCGCAGCCGGCCCGTGGAGAGCCAGCCGGCGCCCTGCGCCTCGTCGCCTGCCGCGTGTCCGGTCCGGCGGTGGTTGCTGCCAGCGGGCCGCGCGGACCTCGACCTCGACGAGGTCGCCGGGCCGGACCACCGTCGACCCCGTGGGGGTGCCGGTGAGGATCACGTCGCCGGGCTCGAGCGTGGTCAGCCGGGAGACGTCGGCCACGATGTCGGCGAAGGAGAACAGCAGGTCGTCGCCGCTGACCGCGTCCTGGGCGAGCACGCCGTTGACCCAGGTCCGCAGGGAGATCCGCTCCGGGTCGACGGCCCGGGCGTCGAGCAGCCCGGGCCCGAGCGGGGTGAACCCGTCGATGCCCTTGGACCTGACGTTGGACCCGCCGTCGGCGTACCGCAGGTCGTAGACGCCGAAGTCGTTGGCCGCCGTGACCCAGCGCACGTGGTCCCACGCGTCGGCGGGGGAGACCCGGCTCGCCCTGCGTCCCGATGACGAGGGCGACCTCGCCCTCGAAGGCGAGCAGCTCGCACCACGGCGGCCGCAGCACCGGGTCGCCGTCGGCGGCGAGGGTGCTCGGCGGCTTGAGGAAGTACGAGGGCCACAGGGGCAGGCGGCCGCGCTCCATCGCCCGGCTGCGGTAGCTCACGTGCACGGCGATGATCTTGGAGGGCGCCTGGCCCGCGAGGGGGTGCCCCACCTGCGCCCTGACTGGTGCTCTGCGTGCTCTGCCATCACTCAAGATCGTATATGAAACTGCGTCGCGCGGACAGGCCCCGTAGGCGCCGGGCGCGTGTAGCAGGTCGGTCATCCGCGGGCCGCACTGAGCCGGCTGTGGCCACGGCGGCTGATGACCGGATGAGTCGACCGCCGGGGATGCTCCGACTGGACCCGGTCATTCCCGCTACCGCTCCGTGACCGGGACCGGCTGGCGCATCTAGGCTGGGGCCCGGTATCGCGGCAGGACGAGACAGAGGAGGAGCACGGGTGAAGCTACTGGTGACGGGCGGGGCTGGGTACATCGGCGGCGTGGTCACGCACGCCCTGGTCGAGGCGGGCCACCAGGTCGTGGTGCTCGATGACCTGTCGACCGGCTTCGCGGAGACCGTCCCGGCCGGGGTGGAGTTCCACCGGCTCCCCGTGCACCAGGTCGGCCAGGTGCTGACCCCCGACTCCGGCTTCGACGGCGTGCTCCACTTCGCCGCGAAGATCGAGGTCGCCGAGTCCGTGGCCCGCCCCGACCTGTACTGGGACGTCAACGTCGGCGGCACGATGGCCGTGCTCAACGCGGTCCGCGTCGGCGGGCGTGCGGCGGATGCTGTTCTCCTCGACCGGGTCGATGTACGACCCGACGAGCGTCGTGCCGCTGCCCGGCGGCGGGTTCAGCAAGCTGGACGAGGACGCCGTCATCCGGCCGAAGAACCCGTACGCGGCCACCAAGCTCGCGGTCGACCTGATGCTCGACGGCGAGTGCGAGGCCTTCGGGCTCGGCGCCGCGTCGCTGCGCTACTTCAACGCCTCGGGCGCGGTGCTCGCGAGGGCGGTCGCCTGGGCGAGCGGCACACCCCGGAGTCGCACCTGATCCCGATCGTGCTCCAGGTCGCCGGGGGCAAGCGCGACCAGCTCATGATGTACGGCGACGACTACCCGACCCCGGACGGCACCTGCGTCCGCGACTACATCCACGTCGCCGACCTGGCCGAGGCGCACCTGCTCGCGCTTGAGGCGCGATCAAGCCGGGCGCGCACGAGGTCTACAACCTGGGCAACGGCGACGGCTACAGCGTCAAGCAGGTCATCGAGACGGCCCGCGAGGTCACCGGCCACCCCATCCCGGTCAAGCTGGCCCCGCGCCGCCCGGGCGACCCGGCCGCGACGGTCGCCGCGAGCGACAAGGCCCGCCGCGAGCTGGGCTGGCGCCCGGCCCGCCCGGCCCTGCGCGACATCATCGCGGACGCCTGGGCCTTCCACCAGTCCGTCTGGTAATGGCGACGTTCAGTTCCTGTTTGGCGGAATCTCGTCCGCTGTTCGTCTGGATTTGCTCTCCCGTCACTCAGCCACCCGTAAAGTCGGCCCCGCGCAAGTGCAGCTTCCTGCCGCGCTTAGGAGGTCCGACTTGACCATCGAGGTGAGCCGCCGCCAGCTGATGGCGTCCGTGGGCGGGATGGTGCTGGCGTCGTTCGCGCTGCCGCCCGCGCCTGCGCAAGGCTCTGGACGGCGCCCCGCCGTCCGTGCTCAGTTCCGTGAAGAAGGTCCCGCCGGTCTCCGACATCAAGCACGTCGTCGTGCTGATGCAGGAGAACCGGTCCTTCGACCACTACTTCGGCGCCATGCCCGGCGTCCGCGGCTTCGCCGACCCGGCCGTGTCCAAGCAGCGTCTTCTACCAGAAGGATCGCGTCCAACCCCAGGGCTACCTGCTGCCGTTCCACGCCGACACCACCACCACCAACGCCCAGCAGATCCCGTCCACCAGCCACAGCTGGGGCCCGCTGCACGACAGCTGGGACGGCGGCAAGATGGACGGGTTCGTGACCGCCCACCTCGCGGCCGACGGCTCGGCCGGGCAGTACACGATGGCCTACTTCAAGCGGGACGACATCCCGTTCCAGTGGGCCCTGGCCGACGCGTTCACCGTCTGCGACGGCTACCACGCGTCGATGCTGGGCCCGACCTGGCCGAACCGCATGTACCTGATGACCGGCCAGGTCGACCCGGCGGGCGCGCACGGCGGCCCGATGACCAGCAACTTCGTGCCGACCGAGGCTTCTCCTGGGAGACCTACCCGGAGATGCTGACCAACGCGGGCGTCTCCTGGAAGCTGTACCAGGAGAACGACAACTACGGCACGAACGTCCTTGAGTACTTCGACCAGTACCAGGACGCGCCCGCGTCCTCGCCGCTCTACCAGAACGGCATGCGCTTCTACCAGGCCGGGCCAGTTCGAGTACGACGCGATGCACGACCGGCTGCCCACGGTGTCGTGGATCTTGCCGACGTCCTACCAGTCCGAGCACCCCGACTACATGCCCGCGGCCGGGGCGGACTACGTGGCGAGCAAGGTCAACGCCATCGCCGCCAACCCCGACGTCTGGGCCAAGACCGTGTTCGTCCTCATCTACGACGAGAACGACGGCTTCTTCGACCACGTGAACCCGCCGACCGCGCCCGACGGGCACCGCCGGCGAGTACATCACCGTCGACCAGGTCAGCCAGCCCGATCGGCCTCGGCTTCCGGGTGCCGTGCATCCTCGTCTCCCCGTGGACGGTCGGCGGCTACGTCTGCCACGACACGTTCGACCACACGTCGGTGATCCGGCTGCTTGAGCTGGTGACCGGCGTCGTCAACCCGAACCTCACCGCCTGGCGGCGCAAGACCGTCGGCGACTTCACCAGCGCCCTCGGGACCACGCCGAGCCGGCGCTTCCCCCGGCTGCCCGCCACCACGGCGCAGCTTGAGCTGGCGGAGAAGCGGACCGTCGAGTTCGGGCTGCCGCCGATCCCCGGCGCGACCCAGTCGTTCCCCGTCCAGGGGGCCGGCAGCAAGCCGGTCCGGAGCGGCAAGCGCCGCCGCCAAGTCCAGCGGGAGCGTGACGCTATGACCGCCCGGCATTCACCCGCACCCGCGCGACCGGGCCGCCGGCGGCATCGCGGTCGCGGCCGCCGCGCGCGATCGCGGTCTCGCTGTCGCTCACCCACGGCGCGCCCCGGCGAGCACGCGCCGCGGCCGGCCACGGCGGGCGCGGCCGGCCGCCCGCTGGCCGCGAAGCTCATCGCCTCCTCCTGCGGCGGCCCGGCCGGCGCGGCCTACGTCGCCGACGCCGGGTGGGACGGCTTCAGCGCCATCAACACCGCCAACTGCAAGATCATCCAGACCTACAACGTGGGCGACCCGCCGGTCCCCGGCGACTCCGGGCGACTCAGGACTACGCCTCCACCGACGAGGGCATCGCCATCCACGGCAGCACGCTCTACTTCGCCGACACCGGCGACTCCTCGATCGCGATCATCAACGCGGCCACGCTCAACCCGAAGAACTACAACCCGCCGAGACCGACATCGCACCGGGCACGTTCCCGCAGGACCTGGCGGTCACCCCGGACGGCAGCCAGCTCTGGGTGGCCAACACCGGCCCGCAGACGCAGCCCGACTCCCCGACCTCGGTCAGCGTGATCGACACGGCCACGAAGAAGGTCACCGCGACCATCCCGACGAAGGGCGCGCCGAGCCAGGTCGCGTTCTCCCCGGACGGCGCGACGGCCTACGTGGTCACCGCCGACGGCCTGTGCGACGTTCAGCACCAAGACCCTCAGCCGTACCGGCTTCACCCCCGGCCTCGGTGACCCGCACAGCGTCGCCGTCGCAGCCGGACGGCACGGTCTACGTCACCGACACCGACGGCGACTCGGTCAAGGTGCTCAGCCCGGCCGGCCAGGTCACCGCGACGATCGGCGTCGGCGACCTGCCGTGGGACATCGTCGTCGCCGCCGACGGCAAGACCGCCTACGTCGCCAACCCCGACTCCGACAGCGTGTCGGTGATCAGCACGCGGCGTCGAACGCGGTCACCGCCACGGTGAGCGTGCCCGGTGACCCCGACACCCTCGGCCTGACCCCCGACGGCAGCCAGCTGTGGATCGGCCAGGCCTCTCTCGCCTACGTCACGCTGCTCGACACCAAGACCGCCACGGTGGCCGGCAGCCTCAACCTGGGCGGCACGCACGGCCCAGTCCGGCGACGGCTACGAGCCGACCGGCATCGTCCTCACCAAGACCCCGACCCCCGGCTCGTAACACCTGCGGTGATCGGCCAGGCCGGGATGCCGTGACAGTCACCTGCCCGCGCCTGTGCCGCACGTGCTGCCCTTGCCCAGCCGGATAACAGCAAGAAGTGCCTGCCGTCGTCGCCGCCGAAAAAGATAGTGGATGGCTGTTACCACCGCCATAGCGTCCGCAGCTATCCACCATCTTTCCCGCTGGCTGGCCGAGGCCGCCTCTACCTCAGGATAACAGCAAGAAGCGTCTCGCGCTGGTATGGTTCCTGGCATGACCGTGCCTGGCCGGGGACTGCTGCATCACGTCGAGCTCTGGGTGCCCGACCTCGCGCGGGCGCGGCGCGAGTGGGGCTGGCTGCTCGGGCGCCTCGGCTACGCGCCGTTCCAGGACTGGCCGGGCGGCGCAGCTGGCAGCTCGGCGAGACTTACCTCGTCGTCGAGCAGTCGCCGGCCCTGACGGCGACGGGCCACGACCGGCTGCGCCTGGCCTCAACCACCTGGCTTTCCACGCCGGCAACCGCGCGGACGTCGACGCCCTCGCGGGCGAGGCGCCGGCCAACGGCTGGACCCTGCTGTTCGCGGACCGCCACCCGTACGCCGGCGGCCCGGGCCACTACGCCGCCTACCTCGCCAGCACCGACGCCTTCGAGGTCGAGCTGGTGGCGGGCGAGGCCTGAGCGCGGCCCGGCGCTAGCCGCCCTGCGCGATCTGGCAGTTGGTGCCGGCCGGCGGGCCGCCCAGGAAGATCGGGTCGCCCGGCCTGCGGGACGCCGGTCGTGCTGTACTGGACGACCGGGATGGCCTTGTCGTAGGGGTTGCCGAGGTTGTCCAGGCAGATCAGCCCGGTCGCGCCCTGCACGGTCCTGCTGCCCTTGAGCGTCGGCCAGTACTGGGCGATGTCGGACGGCGACGGCATCCCGACGCTGCCCCCGGTGGCGTCCTGGATCGCGCTGACCGCGGTCAGCGCCGCGTCGTAGTTGATCATCGCCTGGCCGTCGGCCAGCGCGCGGTCGAGCTGCGCGCCGGAAACCTGGAAGGCGCGGGTGAACGCGGGAGCGAACTGCCGTCTGGTACCACGACGTCATGAAGCCGTACGTCCGCGCGTCGGCGGGGTTGCCCCAGGTCAGCGGGGCGGCGATCGGCACGTAGTCGAGGGTCAGCCTGGCGGGCCCGGCGAAGTCGGCCTGGTTGAGGTTGGGGTCGTTCACCAGGTGCGAGGCGGCCGACCCGGTCACCACGGTGAACGGCCGGGTCTGGCAGCCGCTGTGCAGCTCGTTGAGGAAGTCGGTGAGGTACGCCTGCCGGCCGGCGAAGTAGACGTACCTGATGCCCGGCTGGTCGCAGATGCTCAGCACCCGGTCCGCGATGTCGTTCGTCACGTTGCCGGACAGCGAGCTGAACTGCTCCGGCTCGTACGCCGTGTCCGCCTGGAACTGCCGGGCCAGCGTGTAGTTGTACAGGTCCCGCTTCGCCGGGTCGCCGAAGTTGGCGACGTCCTCGACGAGGACCGCGCTCTGCTTGCTGATGTCCTGGCTGGCGAGGTACCGGGCGAGGGCCTGCGCCTCCTGGCTGTTGGTCGGCTCCACCCGGGCAAGTCCGGGGTAGGGGTCGGCGGCGGCCGAGTTGGCCAGGTCGTCGGCCACGATCGCGCCGCCCACCACGGGAATGTTCTCGCTGGTCAGCCGGCCGACCTCGGCCTGCGTCTGGCCAGTGGACACGCTGATGCCCGGTCACCGCGAGCAGGTTGCCCGGCGCTCCCGCCAGCCCGGCGAGCTGGTCCGCCACCGGCTGCCACTGGTCGCTGTCCGTGCCCGGGTTCGCGAGCAGCAGGCGGATGCGCGGCCCCCTCGGGTCGGCCGGGGAGTCGGCCCAGGACTGCGCGAGGTAGGCGCCCTCCACCGCGTGCACGGTCTCGATCGGCGGGGTATCGGCCGAGGTCATCGGCAACAGCAGCGCGATCGTCGCGTACTGCCCGGAGACGCGGCTGTTCAGCGCCCTGATGTCGGCAAGCACTTCCGACATCTGCTGGCTGGCAGGCGCGGGCACGCCCGCGAGCCCGGCGAAGAAGTCGTAGGACCCGTCGGTCACCCCGATGCACTCGTGCGCGCTGCCCCGGTAGAACCCGGCACCGCACTCGTTGAGCGAGTTGTCGAGCGACAGCGCGCCCGCGGTGATCCCGCCCGCCAGGACCAGCGCGACGACGGCCGAGGTCACCTTCCGCAGCGTCGTGCGGGTCAGCCAGAACCAGATCCGGTAGGCCGGGGAGACGGACACGGCGGGTTACTCTCCTTCGATCGTCGGGCAGTAGGACTGGTCCCACGCGCGCAGCCGGCGCGGCCAGCCGCGCGACGCGCGGAACAGCACTCCGTAGCCCCGCGGGTGCGTCCGCGCCAGGCCGCGCAGCTCGCCGGCGAGCGTCTCGATGACCTCCTCCGCCGCGCCCTCGGGCGAGACGAGCGGGTCGTGCAGGTACCACGCGGCGTGCAGCAGGCGGTTGACCGAGAGGTAGACCGGGTCGGAGGTCCGCGCGGCGGCGTCATCGCCGCCGAGCGCGACCTTCCGCCGCGGGTCATCGCCGTCCCCGCTGACCTGGCCCGGTGCGCGGGGATCCGCCGGGGGGCAGGGCGCCGCCGCGGCGTGCACCAGCGCCGCCAGCCACGCCTGCGGGTCAGAGCCGGCGAACGCGGCGTGCAGGCGCCCGGCGACGTGCTCCGCCTCCCCGAGGGCCAGGCAGTGGTACAGCCGGGACGGCTCGGTGCTGGCGAGCAGGCCAGTGCCCGCCGCCCCGTAAAGGTCGCGCAGCGTAAGGTGCGCGGCCGCGGCCGCCGCCGGCCCGCCCGTCACGGCCAGCTGGTGGTGCAGCAGCGTGCGCAGGAACGCGTCGCCCACGAAGAACCCGGCACCGGGCGGCGCGCACCGGCAGCGCCCGCGGCCCGCGGGCGGGCGCGGATCGAGCCAGTCGTTGTCCTCAAGCAGTTCCTCGGCGTCGGACACGGCGAACCGGACGCGGTCGGCCGGGGTGAGCGGTCCGAGCAGGGCCCGCGCCTCCGCGTCGTCCCGCGCGCAGGACAGCAGCGCGAGCCGCGACCGCCACGTGGCGTCCGGGATCAGCCGCTCAAGCAGCAGCGCCGCGACCGACGGGCCGGGTCGTCCCCCGCCCCGCCGCGCCCGCGCGCCCGCCGCGCCGGCCGGCGCCTCCGTCACCTGGCGCGCCCGCCGCCGTCGCCGGCCGCCTGCCGTCCCGGCTCCGTCGCCGTGGCGCGCCCGCGCCGTCGCCGGGCGCGGCCCGCAGTTCGAGCAGGCCTGCGGCGCGCAGCGGGCCCGCGCTCACCTGCCCGCCCGGGAGCGGGTGAGCGGGCAGCGCACTGGTGACCGCCTGGGCCAGCGCGCGGACGCCCTGCGGTAGCCCGCCGGTGAGCCGGTGGATGAGCAGCGGGAAGTCCGGCGGGAGCTCGAAGGAGTCCGCCTGGCGGAGCTCCCGGTCCACCGCGTCGTCGGCGAGCGGAGTGAGCGCCACGCGGCGCGGCGGCTGGCCGGCGTCACGGTCCGCCGCGGGCCCGGCCGCAGAACCGGCCACGGGCCCGCCCGCCGGGCCGGGCAGCCGGAACGTCTCCGGCACGGCGGCGACGAGGACGAGCGGGTCGCCGTCGCCCTTGGCCCGGGCCCGGTCGGCGCCCGCCAGGGCGAGGAACCGCTCGCCCGCCGGGCTGGCATCCGCGTTGTCAAGCAGCACGAGCGGCGGCACGGCCCGGTTCATCCCGGCGAGCCCGGTGTACTCGGCGTTCAGGTCGGCGAGGAACGCCGACACGAGCCGCTGCTCGTGCCGCCGCCGGTGGCCCGGCGCTGACCAGTCACGCGCCAGCGTGATCAGCGCGTCGTACCCGTCGCCCGGCTCGCGCGGGTCGAACTGCTCGTGCCACTTCACCGGCACGTCCGGCCCGCGCCTGGTCAGCGTCTTCCCGAGCACCGTCAGCGTCCGGCTGAGCCCGGGCAGCGTCCGCTGCAGGAACGCGGACACGGTGGCCTTGACGAACACGTCCGCGGGGAAGCCGACCGTGGTGCCGCTGAACTCGGACAGCACGTCCGAGATCCACTCCACCGCTATGTCGTGCTCCGCCTTGTCCTTGCCCGCGACCGCCTCGCGGGCCCGGTTGAGCTGATGACGTGCCTGCCCGACGGTAATCTCCGTATCCGGCTTCCACTCGCGCTGCCAGCTGGCGACGGCCAGCTGGGCGACGTCAAGCCGGGGGAAGCGGAGCCGGCCGTTGTCCGGGATGTGCAGCTCCAGCTCCCACTTCGCGTCGCGCAGCAGCCGCAGCAGCGGCGTGTCCCAGCCGGGGTGAGCGGTCCCGGGGCGGCTGGCCTGCCGCTCGTCGTGCCAGCGCAGCAGCGGGAGGCCCGGGTCGCGGCCCGCCCCGTCCGCCGCCGCGTACCGTTCCCCGGCCAGGTCAAGGCAGGCCTCCGGGACCCGGTTGCGGTAGGCGGCGAATATTTCGCTAAGCGCGGCGGTCTTTCCGGAACCGCGCCGACCGTGCGCGAGGACGACGGGCGGCGTGCCCTTACGGCTATTGCGCGGGTGACGGTCTTCGCGCAGCTCAAGCCCGACCAACTGCTCGACAAGGGCGAGCAGTTCATCACGGTCGTGGAGCAACGCACACCGTCCAGGCATGAGTGGCGTGAATGCGCTTAAGAGTTATCATTTGCCAACAGCCTGTGTATAGGCATTCCAAAGGTTTGGAAAACCTTCAGAGCTGTCAATGCCCCATTGCCCGACAGGTGCCGTCGGCGAGATTCCCGACAGGTGCCGCCGGCGAGCCAGTACCTGTGACGTCAGGGCAGGCAAGCGACCCGTGGGGCCTGCGCGCGGCGGGCGTGATCCCGCCCCGGCGCGCTGGCCGGTGATCACGAAGATTCCGCATCGAATACGCTGCCGAATCTTCGTGATCATGATCGCGGCCCGGTCGCGGAGCGCGGGCTGGGCGTACTTTGCCGCCGGATAACAGCAAGAAGCGCTTGCGCTTGGAGCGCGGCCGGGCTGAGCGGGCGCGTCTGGGCAGCGCACGCACTCGTTCGGGATGAGCGGGGAGCGGCCGACGCTGACAGCGCGCCTGGCCGCTCGCCCCGGCCCGTGCCTGCCCTCCGGCGGCGACCCCGGGCGGCGCCCGGCCTGCGCTGCGCCCGCGCCCTGCCGGCCTTCGGCGCGCACGGCCGACCGGCGCGGCCTCCGGCCGCGCCCGCCCTCGGCCCGCGCCTCGGCCCGCGGCCTGGCGGGCTGCCCTCGCCCTTACCGTCCGCCTGCCCTTGCTCCGGGCCCTGCCCCGGCTGCCTACCCCGGCCAGACCTGGCGGGCGAGGCGGACCACCAGTTCGAGCTTGGCGCGCTGGGCCGCGGGCGTGACCGGGTTGGCGATCGGCACCGACGCGAACCCGCACTGCGTGGACAGCGCCAGTTCCGCGAGCGGCTTGAAGCCGGCCGCCTCCTCGATCCTGGCGAGCACGTCGGCGTCGTACTCGAGCCGCGGCGACTTCGTGGTGAGCAGGCCGAGGACCACGGCCGTCCCGTCGCGGACGTCGGCGAGCGGCTCGAAGCCGCCCGCGCGGTCGGAGTCGTACTCGAGCAGCAGCCGGTCCACCGCCAGCCGCGGGAACAGCCGCGCGGAGATCGCGCCGTACCCGCCCGCGGAGTGCCACGCGCCGGCCGGGCCGTTGCCCCGGCAGACGTGCAGCGCCGAGGTGACCCCGGTCATCCCGTCGAACAGGGAGCTGTCGAGCGCGGCGTCGAACTCGAGCTCCGCGTCCGGGTCGCGGCCCGGCGTCCCGCATGGCGGCGACCGTGTCCGGGTCGCACAGCGAGCCGTAGTTGGGCGCGTCGAGCTGGATGTAGTCGCAGCCGAGGTCGATCAGCGTGTGCGCGACCGAGCGGAGGTAGTCGCGGATCTCGGTGAGGAACTCCTCGGGCGACCCGTAGCCCGCCGCGGGCGAGGCGGCAGGCGACCAGTAGCGCCGGTGGTAGCTCGGCGCGGGCATGGTGAACTTGGTCCTGCTCTGCGCGTACCGGGCGAGGAAGCCGTACTCGGCGGCCATGTCGCCGGTGCGCGGCGCGGTCGCGACGCGGCGGATCACCGAGGGGTAGCCGCCGCTGCTGCTCGCCGGGCCGCCGCGCTGGCGCCGCGCCGGTGGCGGGCGCGCCGAAGCGGCCCTCGGTCGCGCCGCGCCAGTTGAGCGCCGACTGGCCGCCGCCGGCCGCGAACGCGTCGACGAACCGGGGGGTCTGCGCCCAGGAGACGCGGCGGACCTCCCCGTCGGTGATGACGTCGAGGCCGAGTTCTTCCTGCAGCCTGATGGCATCACGCACCGCGTCGCCGAGCAGGGCGTTGTCCGCGGGGGAGGAGCGGCGGGCCGCGCGGACCACCGCGTCGTCCCGCAGCAGGCTGCCCACGGTCTCGGCCCGGGGGAACGCCCGGCGCGACCCTTCCGGCCGCCCGCCTCTCCGGCTCCCCGCGTGCTCGGCGCTCGTCTCCTGGCGCACTGTCTCCCGCGCCACGGCGCTCTCTGCGTCCACTCTTCGGTCCTCCGGCAGGGTTGGTCAGCGGATCTTGCCGAGCGCGGGGATCACCCGCGCGGGGTTCTCGTTAAAGATCTTTATTTTGTCCTCTTCCGAGAGGAAATCGAAAGCCCCGATCACCGGGACCAGGTCGTCGCTTGTCAGGCCCGTCTCCGGGCGGACGGCGCGGCCCGAGCCCGGCGCCTCGGTGCCGAACAGCATCCGGGGCACGCCGCGCTGCTTGATCGCCGCCTCGAGGAAGTTCAGGTCGTAGCCGCACGTGTCGTAGAACAGGTTGTTCGACAGGTCCTTCTGCGCGAGGTGATGGTCGGTCGGGACGAAGCGGTCGAGCGCGCCGCCGCAGTGGCAGATGATCACCTTCAGCTCGGGGAAGCGCGCGAACACGTCGCCGTGCGACAGGAACTGGCCGGCCAGGTACTGCTCGGTCAGGAAGCCGAGCTGGTAGTTGTGCGGCACCACCCGGAACCGCGGGTCGAGCGAGTTCGTGCCGTGCACGATCAGCGGGATGCCGAGCTCCTGCGCCCGCGCGTACACCGGGAACCAGTAGGGCTCGTGCATGCCGGGGGTGGTGCGGCGGCCCGCCGGGTCGGGGGAGACGTAGGCGGCGACGAACCCGAGGTCCCTGACGCACCGGTCGAGCTCGGCGACGCAGCCGGACAGGTCGGGCGCGGCCGAGTCCTGCGGCAGCATCGCCGCCCCGAGGAACCGGTCGGGGAACATCTGGCACTGCTGGTGGATCATGTCGTTCACGTACCGGGTCCACGCCGGGATCAGGTGCGGCTCCATCCAGCCCATGGTGAGGAACGGGCGCGGCCCGATGACCTGCACGTCGATGTTCCGCTCGTCCATGTAGCGGGCGTGCGCGAGCGCCGCCTCGTGGAAGTCGTGCACGCTCACCCCGGCGGGGCCGGCCTTCTCCTGCCCGATCGGCGACGCCATCGGCGTGTTCGACCCCATCATCAGCATCAGGAACGAGTTGGCGCCGAACGGCACCGACACGTGACCGTGGACGTCAAGCACGGGGAGGTTGTGGTACACGCTGATCCCTTCCGTTACCTGGCTTGGTAAGGCGGCCTAGCTGGCCTCTGCCCCGCGGGCGGCGTCGGGAACCCCGCGTCGGCGGCCGCGGTGGCGCGGGCGCGTTCGCCGCTGCTCACCGCTACTCCCAGCGGGCGAAGGCCATCCCGGTCCCGGTGCCGGCCGGGGTGCGGTAGCCGGGCACGTAGTCGACGATGGTCGGCGTGAGCCCTTCGAGCGCTCCCGCGGCGGTGACCCAGTTGAGGATCTCCGAGTTCCCCGAGCGGAGCTTGTCGCGGGGGATGCGCGGCGAGGGCGGCCGCGTCCTTGGCGGCGATCGAGTCGAGGACCCCGCGGTCGAGCGTCCTCGTCGATGACGAAGTGGGTCAGCCCGCCGGAGGCGATGACGGCGACCCGCGCGTCGGACTCCCAGCTCTCGACCGCGCGGCGCAGTGCCCGGCCGAGGTCGTAGCAGCGCGCGGCGGACGGCACGTTCGGCGGGTAGTAGGTGTTGACGAAGACCGGCACGATCGGCGTGGTCGCCGGGCAGCCCGAGCCGGTACCGGGGGAACGTGAACGCGTGCCCCAGGGTCCGCCCGGCCGGCTGCCTCGTGAACACGGTCAGGTCGAAGTCCGCCAGGGCCAGCCGCTCGGCGATGTGCGCGCTCAGCTCCTTGGCGACCGGGTGGATGCCCTGCTGCTCGCCGTGCACCGCCCAGTAGGCCGCCTGGATGCCCTGCGGGAGCTTGGCGAAGGCCTCCGCGTCGGGCGCCATGTCGACGCAGCTCGGTCCCGGTGAAGCAGGCGAAGGCGGGGATGCCGTCGTCGACGAACAGCTCCCGCTGGTCGTCGCCGATGACCAGCGCCAGGTCCGCGCCGGCGGCCGTCGAGCGCGGCGGACAGCGACTCGATCGCCGCCTGCACCCGCTGGTACTTGCGCTCCCAGACGTCGGGCTCGAGCTCCGCGGCGATCCCCGGGTCCGCGCCGGCCAGCGTCTCCGTCGTAGGTGTGGTACCTGGCGTCCTTGCCGAGCAGCGCGTACCGCTGGTCCCGCAAGGCGTGATCCGGCCACATGTCAACCCCGGAACTGAGCTGGGGCGTATGCGACGAGGCAATGCCAATAACGATATCTGCCATGTCCCGGCACCTCTTTTGGAAATACGACGGTTAGGCGCGTCAGTGCTAGCGTGTTCGGGTCGGCAGAGATGGGCAGGCCTGTCTTCTCCGGTAGCGTTCACGCTAGAAACCGGGCAATAACCTGTCAACACCGGTAACGCGCTCATTGGGAAAATGTGCGGAACGGACAATTCGCCGCCCGCGCGCTTGTGCCACCGCCATCCGCCGCCGCCGCAGCGCGGAATCCGTCGCGCCTGCCCCCGGCGCCCTCGCGATTATCCCGAACGAGTGCGGCCTGCCCCGGCACGCGCCCTGTGTCCCCTTCGGGCGGCCGGCCTTCACGCGCTCCTCGTGACCCGGTACCGGGGCCGGGGTCAGGAATGGCCGATGTCGCCGGGGACGCGGGACGGCGGGCGCGCCGAGCAGCGCGAGCAGGTTCTCGTCCCAGACCATGATCGGTGAACGACTGGAACTGGTAGGTCCTGGCCGGCGGCCCGGCGAGCGCGAGGATGTCGGCGCGCGGGATCAGGTCGGCCGGCCCGTCGGCGGTGCCGCTGACCACGAAGTTCGCGTACTGGGCCCGCGGGTCGTACCAGGACGCCGACGACTGGTACAGCCGGGGCACCGCGCCGCCGCGGCTGCGGAGAGCAGCGGCGCGCTGGCCGGTTCGCAGGTCGGGGAGGCGCGCGTCCGGCCGGGCGGCCGCGGGACGGGCGGGAGCCAGGAGACCGTGAGCAGCCTGACGGCGCCGCCGCTGTCCAGGGTGGTGAGGTTGCCCTCGGTGAAGGTGCCGAGGCCGCTGGTCAGGCCGTGGGCGGCGAGCCAGCCCGCGAGTGCCTGCTCGGGGTCGGCCGCGGCGGGCTGCGTCGGCTCCGTAGCCGAGCGCGGCGAGCTGGCAGGCGCCCGCGACCGCGAGGGCCGCGACCGCCCCGGCCTGACCCGGGCGCAGCCGGGCCATGCTCTGGCGCGGCGCGGCCGAGCCGCGGCCCGCGGCAGGCGGCCGGGGCCGGGCGGCGGCCAGCCGCGGGCCGAAGACCCGGCCGGCCAGCACCGCGCCGAACGGGAGCAGCGCCGCGATCTCGCGGGTGTCGAACGGCGTGGCCGGGATGACGCTGGCGACGAACCCGGCCAGGTTGACGACGATTCCCACGGCGAGCACGTCGCCGACGAAGTCACGCTGCGAGGGCACGTGCCACGCCGCGACGGCGAACGCGGCCACGGCGAGGGCGATGCCCGGGGCGTGCAGCCAGGCCAGCGACGGTCTGCGGGCCCGGCGGTGCCGTCGTGACGTCGGCGCCGAACAGGCTCAGGATCCCGTGCCAGGCCAGCGGCAGGTGGCCGGGCACGCCGCCGCGGCGTGGTCAGCGCGGTCTGCACCGGCAGCAGCGTGAACCCGCCGGCCCGGCTGATCAGCGTGAGCAGCGGCTCGGCCGTGGTGACCGCCGCGCCCGGCGGCGACGGCGAGCGACAGCTCGAAGCGGTGCGCGGACGGCCGCCGCGTCCAGACCGCGTGCAGCAGCCCGGCGAAGGCCAGCGGCACGACCGCGTCCACGATCGTGATCTTGTCGGCGACGATGGCGACGGCGAGCAGCGCCCAGATCGCGCATGGGCGTGTACCAGCGGCGGGGCGCGCGCTCGAGCAGCAGGAAGGTGCCCAGGATCAGCACCTGGGTGCCGACGTGGTCGGGCTGGGCGAGCAGCACGTGGACGCCGTCGCCGAGCTGCGGCGCGACCATGATCCCGGCCGCGATCAGCGCCCGGGCCCAGCCTTCCCTGCCGCGCGCCCGGCCCCGGGCGAGCAGCCCGGCGACCAGCGACGAGCAGCGTGTAGGTCAGCGCGGCGGCCACGTGCAGCACGCCCGGGTTCAGCCCGCGCGCCAGCTCGACGGCGGCGTACTCGGGCAGCTCGGTGGTGTAGAACGAGACGTCGGTGAGCGTCCAGCCGCGCAGCAGCCAGTTGCCGTGCAGCAGGTCCCAGGCCTCAAGCGCGTTCGACGCCCCGTCGGACCCGCCGGGGAACGTCGCCGACAGCCGCAGGTAGCAGCAGAAGAGCCCGACGCACGCCGCGCCGACGACGGCCAGCAGGAGCAGCCGCCGGGCGCAGCGTTTCCCGCGCTCGCCTCCGGGCGCCGCGGAACCCCTGCCTGGCCCGCTGCGCCGTGCCAGCGTCCCGCTGTCCTTGACGGCCGCCCGACCGCGCTCGCGTCTGACTCGAACGCGAGCTGACGAGTCCCGCGACTGTGACGGCCACCCGACAAAGTTAGCCACTGAAAGCATCGACTAGTCGCTCGTGTTCGACGCATGTCGGTGCCTGGCCCTGCTCCGTCAGGCGCAGCGGCGTACGCCGAGGCCGGACAGCGACAGGCCGAACTGGCCGCCGGGGTCGGTCCACCAGGACCGCATCGCCAGCCCGGCGGCGGCCAGCTCCGCGCGCGACCCCGGCCTCCCGGAACTTGGCCGACACCTCGGTGCGCATCTCCTCGCCGGCCGCGAACTCGACCGTCAGGCCGAGGTCGCTGACCCGCACCGACTGCGCGGACGCCGCCCGCAGCCGCATCTCGATCCACTCGCGCTCGGCGTCCCAGACGGCGACGTGCTCGAACGCGTCCAGGTCGAAGTCCGCGCCGAGCTCGGCGTTCAGCACGGACAGGACGTTCTTGTTGAACGCGGCGGTCACCCCGGCGGAGTCGTCGTAGGCGGCGACGAGCACCGCCGGGTCCTTGACCAGGTCCGTGCCGAGCAGGAACGCGTCGCCCGGGCGCAGCCGGGCCCGCACCCGCCGCAGGAACACCTCGCGCTCGGCCGGGACCATGTTGCCGATCGTCGACCCGAGGAACGCGACGAGCCGCGGCCCGTCCGCCGGCGTCGCCGTCCGCCGTGCCGCCGTCGGCGCTGCGTCCGCGGGCACGCCCAGGTACTTGTCGAAGTCGGCCACGACCGCGTGGACCGCGAGGCCCGGGTACTCGGCGGCCAGCGCGTCCCCGGCCGCGGCGAGGGCCGACTCGCTCACGTCGACCGGCACGTACCCGCGCAGCGTGCCCGCGTCGCGCAGCGCGGACAGCAGCAGCCGCGTCTTCTCCGACGAGCCGGAGCCGAGCTCGACGAGGGCGGTCGCCCCGGTGAGCGCGGCGATCTCCGGCGCGACGGCCCGCAGGATGGCCCGCTCGGCCCGGGTCGGGTAGTACTCGGGCAGCTCGGTGATCTTCTCGAACAGCGCGCTGCCCTGCGCGTCGTAGAACCATTTCGGCGGCAGTGACTTCGGCGTGGCGGTGAGCCCGGCGAGGGCATCGGCCCGCAGCGAGGCGGCACGGTAGTCGGCCGGCAGGCGGTGCTCGATGGTCGTCATCAGGTGACGATCCCTTCGGTGCTGACGTCGCTGTCGGTAGTCGGGACGCGTGCGAGGGCGGGGTCGGCCGGACGTGCCGCCGGCGAGGCGGCCGGACGTCGGCCGAGCGGCTGGACGCTACCCCGCGCGCCGTGGCGGTCAGCAGGTGCCGGTCGGGGACCTCGGTCCAGCCGGGCTCGTCGTCAGACGGCTCCGACGCGACCGTGACGGCGGCGGCGGCGCGCTCGCCCGAGCGGTACCAGAGCGTGTCGCCGCAGGCGGTGGCCGCGATCGAGTGCCCGTCGGTGAGCAGGAAGTTGAACCGCCCGGTCCCGCCGGCCGCCTCGACGGCCGCGATCGTCCCGGCCAGCGCGGCGCCCATGGCGCTGCCCGCCCGCAGCCGCTCAAGCACGAGCGCCCACAGGAACGCCGAGTCGACCATCGCCTCAAGCGACAGCAGGACAGCGGCGCCGGACGGCCGCGGCAGCGGGCCGGCCACGGGCGGCCCGCCGCCGTCCGCCTGGGCGGCGCGGTCGGCGATGGCCGCCGCCGCACCGGGCCAGCCGTCGAGCAGCCCGTTGTGGCTGAACAGCCAGGGGCCCGCGCCGAACGGCGCGGCGGCCGCCTCGCCGAGCGCGGTGCCCGCGGTGGCGGAGCGGACCGCGGCGAGCACCGCTCGCGGACCGGGTCACCCGCGCGATGTCCGGCAGCGACGGGTCGCCCCAGATCGGCGCGCCCCGCCGGTACCTGGCGGGCACCGGGTCCCCGTCGGCGTACCAGCCGACGCCGAACCCGTCGGCGTTCACCGTCCCGTGCCGCTGCAGCCGGGGCGCCCACGCCTGCCGGTACAGCGAGTGCGGCGGGTCGATCAGCAGCGACCGCAGCGACGCCGGCGGCCCGAGGTAGGCGAGGTGCCGGCACATCAGGCGGGCTCCGTCGCTGGCCGTCCCGTGCCTGACCGTGCCCGTGTCTGACCGGGCGGTGCGGAAGCCGGCGAAGATCTGCCGCCTGATCGGGTAGTCCCAGTTCCTGAACGTGCCGCGGCAGGCCACCGGGGACACCCCGAACGCGCCGCCGCGCAGCACCTTGTACTCGGGCCCGAAGAAGACCTCCGAGTACTCCTTGTACGGCCACGCCGTGAACCCGGGGTAGGGCAGGAAGTCGGAGCTCGTCCACTCCCACACGTCCCCGATCAGCTGCCGCGCGCCGGAGGGCGCCGCGCCGTCCGGGTAGGAGCCGGCGGGCGCGGGCCGCAGGTGCCGCTGCCCGAGGTTGGCCCGCTCGGGCGTCCACTCCTGGTCGCCCCACGGGTACCGGCGGGACCGCCCGGTCGCCGGGTCCCACCGCGCCGCCTTCTCCCACTCGGCCTCCGTGGGCAGCCGCCGCCCGCCCACCGCGCGTAGGCGTCCGCCTCGTACCAGCAGACGTGCATGACCGGCTCGTCCGGGACGACGGGCTCCTTCGCCCCGAAGGAGACCCGGGTCCAGCGCGCCGTCCCAGCTCCAGAACAGCGGGGCGGTCAGCCCGGCCCGCTGCCGGTGCGCCCAGCCGTCCGCCGTCCACAGCCGGGGGTCGTCGTAGCCGCCGTCGGCGATGAACGCCGCGTACGCCGCGTTCGTGACCGGCGTGGTGTCCAGCCAGAACCCGGGGACGTCCACGGCGTGCGCCGGCCGCTCGTTGTCGAGCGCCCACGGCTCGGCCGACGTGCCCATGGTGAACGGCCCGCCGGGCACGTGCACCTCGGCGGGCAGCGCCGCCGCGTCGGCGGGCGCGGGCGGCGGCGGGGGAGCGGACAGCACCGCGGGCCCCGACCGCAGCTGGTGGGTGGCGAGCATGGTCTCGTCGTGCTGCACCTCGTGCTGCGCGACCATCCCGAACGCGAACCCGGGCCCGCGGCCCGGCGACGGTCGGCCCGGGCCGAAGCCGCCGGGCGGCCCGGCGGCAGCTTGACCTTCTCGATGAGGTCGAGCACGCGGCCGCGGACCTCGTGGCCGTAGCGGCGCGCCTCGGCCGGGGTGAGCAGCGGCAGGGTCGGCCGCTCGGCGCGCGGGTGCTCGAACGCGTCGTACAGCGGGTCGATCTCCGGGTGCATGGCGTCGCGGCCGCCGACCGCGCGGAGCAGCCAGAGTTCCTCCTGGTTGGCGATGTGCGCCAGGTCCCACACGAGCGGTGACATGAGCGGGGAGTGCTGCTTCACCAGGTCGGCGTCGTCCACGGCGGTGGTGAGCAGCGTGGTGCGGTCCCGCGCGGCCGCGAGCTCGGCGGCGGCCAGGTCGCGCAGCGCCTCCCCGGACGGCGCGCCGGCCGGGGAGGCGGCGGGCAGCGGGTCGGTCTGGTCGGTCATTGCGTTTCCTCCAGTAGGTCGTCGGCCGGGCAACGGTCCTTGCTCACGTACTGGTCGATGAAGGCGTCGACGGCCTCCGTGATCGCGGCGGGGGCGGCCATGCGGTCCAGGGCCTCCCTGGCGGCGGCGAAGCATTCCCTGCTGGCCCGGCTGATCGCCGGGTCGGCGGGCCCGAGCCGCGCGGCGCGCACCCACGGCCCGTCGTCGCCCAGGCGATCGCCCGTCCCAGAGCGGCGCGACGGCCGCGAGGGCGGCGTCGCCGGCCTGGGCGTCGGACAGCAGCGCGCTGGACACGGCGAGGGGCACGATCCAGCCGTCGCCTGGCTGCGCGTCGATCATGCGCAGCTCGAAGTGCCCGCGCGGCCGGACCGGCGGGAACAGCGTGGACAGGTGGTACTCGAGGTCGTCGGCGGTGGGCCGCCGCAGCCGTCCGTCCCCGTTGGCCTCGCCGTCGCCCGCGTGCCGCCCGGTGCCACCGGTCCGGCCCGGATCGCCGCGCACCCAGTCGCGGAACGTCAGCCCTGGCGGGGCGGACCAGTCCGCGGAATCCGGGTCGCGCACGCACATCACCTGGGCGTCGAGCGCGTACGCGGCCCAGGCGGCGCGCGGGTCGCCGTTCAGCCGCGGCGGCCTGGTCCGGCCGGGGTCCATCCGCGCCCAGACCTGCTGCCGGGAGGACACCCACCCGGTCGGCTTCCCGTCGCGGAGCGGCGAGTTCGCGAAGGCGGCCACGAGCACCGGCCCGATCGCGTGCAGCAGCCGCCATCGCCGCCGGTAGCCGGAGGGGCCGTCGGAGTCGTCGCCCGCGTCCAGGCAGACCTGGACCGACGCCGTGCCGCACATCATCTGCCGGCCCCACGGGCCGCCCGGGTCGAAGAACGCCTCCATCGCCGCGTACCGCGGCAGGTCGAGCACGCGGCGCGGCGGCCGCAGCGGGTCAAGCCCGATTCCGGCGAGTTCAAGGCCGCGCGACGGCGAGCGCCGCGCGGAGCGCGACGAGGTCCGCGCTGGTCGCGCGGACGAGGTCGGCCAGTGAATCCGCGGGCTGCGAGCTGAGCTCAAGCTGCCCGCCTGGCTCGGTGGTGAGTAGTGCCCCCGATGGCAGCACGCCGGGACGTGAGCTTGTGGGCAGCTCCGGCCCGCGCGTGCTTCTCCCCGTTCCCGTTTCGCCCTGATCCGGGTTGCCCCGGGCGGCGTCGAAGGCTGTGACGGCCGCCGCGATCCGCCCCGCCGGCACCGGCAGGGCCGGGTCGCGCGCGTCGCGCACCAGCCACTCAAGTTCGACGCCGACCCGCTGCGGCGGCCCGGTCTTCAGACAGATCCCGTGAACATGCCCGGCGGCATGCTCCTCGTCGAGGTCGCCGCCATCGATGACCGTCATAGAACCCACCCTAACCACAGGGTCTGACATTCCGGACCACGAGGTCTGGACAATCCGGACCACAGCGGCATCCCTCATGCCTGTTCAGTCCCTGCTGCCCGGCGACCGTTACGCCAAACAGGCGAGGTCAGGCGCGGACCTCGATGTGGCCAGGATCACCGCTGGCCGTACGGCCGTTGCCGGTCAGTCCGGCTCAGGGGCTTGGCAGGTCAGCGCAGCACCTCGGCGGCGGCTCAGCCAGCAGCCACTTATTCGAACGCTCCAGCGACCAGCCGAACACGTCGCGGGTTCGGAGCAGGCCGTCGATGCCGTAGTAGTAGGTAATGATCCGGGTCGCCGAGCCGTGCGTCGACGCCGTCCCGCAAGGCGCCGATGTCCTCGAGATGGCGGCATATCTCCGTGAGGTTGTGGTTGTGCCGCTTTTGCGCGGTGGCGAGCACCGCGGCGAACTCGCCGTCGTGCGGCGCTACGTCGATCACCACCCGGATGACGTCGCCCCACTGCTTGGTGATCTGGAGGTAGGCGGCGCTCAGGGTCTGCATCACAAGTACGGCGTCGTCGGCGGCGAGTGACTCCTGGTAGGACTCGGCGACCGCCGGAGTCTCCGTCCAGCTGTCCATAAGCAACCGCAGCAAGCCTTGCTTGCCGCCGCACTGCGCGTATCACCGTCGCCGGAGATACCCGGCTCAGCTTGGCGATCTGCTCGACCTTCGTCTGGAAGAAGCCGTTCTCGGCGAACAGCTGGCGCGCCGCGGCAATCACCGCGGCGCGGGTCTGGTCGGCATACTCCTCGCGCCGCGGCCGGTCGGCTGGTACGTCCATGGCAACATCCTAGTCAGTCGAGCCGCCCTTGGCTTGCCAGGTGAAAACACTGACCGTTAGAGTTGAACTCCAGCCAGAAGAGCCGCCATTCAGAGGAACAGTGAGGCAAGCCATGGCCGACTTCACGACCCGAGACGGAACTCAGATCTACTTCAAGGACTGGGGCTCCGGTCAGCCGATCGTCTTCAGCCACGGGTGGCCCCTGTCGGCTGACGACTGGGACGCCCAGATGCTTTTCTTCCTGCACCACGGCTACCGGGTGATCGCTCACGACCGGCGCGGGCACGGCCGCTCCGCACAGGTCAGCGAGGGCAACGACATGGACCACTACGCCGACGACCTCGCCGACCTGGTCCAGCACCTTGACCTGCATGACGCCATCCACATCGGGCACTCCGCCGGGCGGCGGGGAGGTGGCGCGCTACCTCGGCCGCCACGGCGAGTCCCGGGTGGCGAAGGTGGTCCTGGTCAGCGCGGTGACCCCGTCGGTACTGCAGACCGACGCCAATCCCGCCGGCGTGCCCCAGGCCGCCTTCGAGGGCCTGCAAGCGGCGCTAGCGGCGAACCGCTCGGAGTTCTACCGGGCCGTGCCCTCCGGGCCGTTCTACAACTTTGACCAGCCGGGCGTGGAGCCGTCGGAGGCGGTCATCGCGAACTGGTGGCGCCAGGGCATGATGGGCGGCGCGAAGGGCCAGCTACGAGTGCGTCTCCGAATTCATCCGAGAGGACTACAGCGAAGACCTGAAGAAGGTCACCGTGCCCGTCCTGGCCATGAACGGTGACGGCGACCAGGTCGTCCCCCACGACAGCTCGGGTCCCCGGGCCGTCAAGCTGGTGCGGAACGGCACGCTGAAGACCTACCCGGCTTCCCGCACGGGATGCTGACCACGCACGCCGACGTACTCAACCCGGACATTCTGGCGTTCATCCAGTCCTGATGATTCTGACGCGGGGAAGCGGGACCCATGCGGGGGCCAGCCCGCGTTAACGGAT
Source organism: uncultured Actinomycetota bacterium (assembly GCA_963735315.1). Taxonomy (GTDB): domain Bacteria; phylum Actinomycetota; class Actinomycetes; order Streptosporangiales; family Streptosporangiaceae; genus Trebonia. The sequence goes on along the minus strand of CAVTKQ010000029.1, from coordinate 3,066 downwards.
GTCCGTGACCGACCTCAAAGTGCCTCGCGCTGCGACTGCGGACCCGCGCCGGGCGGGCGTCCTCAACGCTGAGCCCGGTGGCGGGGCCGCAGTGCAGGCCTCGCGGGTCAGCCCGCGGTACCCGGCCAGAAACCCGGCGAGCGCGAGCCGCTCGGACTCGGTGAACGCCGGCTGCACAGGGACCAGGCGATCCCGCATCGCGCCAACGTGATCTGCCCGACGCTCCTGCATTCCCTTAACATCGGAGTTGCCCTTTCCCGCGCGGAAGAAGACGCCCGATGCCCGCCCTGCCTCCAGCAGCCGCCGAGCCGGGGTCCAATGACCCGCTCGGCCTCCACTATCCCTGCGGTTCTTCGACGGGTTCGCGCTGGCCGAGCCCGGTCTGGTGCTCCCCCGCCCAGTGGAGGCCCGACCTGGACAACCCGCTTCGCAGCGCCCAAGAGGGCGACAGCGATGACGGGCCCGTGCTCAAGCTGGTCGTCCCGGAGCGGTCACAGGAGGATCGCGGGGCCGAGTGGCACCTGTGCGGGATCGGCATCAAGCCGTAGGCAACCAACCGGCTCGAGCTGTGGCAACTGGAGGGCCGCTAGCACAGTGGTAAGAATGGGGAACAACCATACCTTGATCTTCGGAGGCGGTAATGGCAGATTGGCTGCTACCGGTTAGGCTTGCGTACGCAATACCTTACGATTTTTCGACTGGCGGAGCTTCCCGCCAGTTACACCTACGTGCGGGTGAAGGTCAGCAACCTGGCTTTCAATAAGCAGGTTACACTTCATTATCGTGATGCCGCCACCTGGCGAGACTTCGCGCTACCGTGGACTGCGAACTATGGGCGTTACGATGTGTTCTCTTCGCCTCGGGCCCCATATACCGAGTCCTTTGCCGTGTCATATACGGCCGGGAATCAAACATACTGGGACAACAACTGCTCCTCCGATTACGCGCTGCCGAACTTCCACAGCGCTGTCGGAGGTCACGTAATGCTCCGCCGCGCCAGCTTCGCCCTTACCTCGTCTTCCCAGTCACTGACGACCGGGACCATCTATGTCGACAACCTGTCTTTCAACAAGAGGGTCGGAGTTAGGATGGCTACCCAGTTTTCATCGAATTGGATCAACGTAGACGCACGCTATGTCGCGGCAGCCGACGAAGGAAGTTCCGTCAACCTCGGCCAAGTAGAGCGGTGGGACTATTCATCGCCCATCATCAACAATCCCGGCGGCTACCAGTTGGCCGCGTATTACCAGAACCTGGACACCGGGGAGTGGTACTGGGACAATAATTTCGGCCAGAACTATATCGTGGGCTCTGCACAACCCTTGATAGAATAGTAGGTCGCGAGAACGCGAGGGACACGGGCGCCGCCGCGGTCGCCGACATTCCTGCTTTTGGTGGAATTGCGAGGGCAAGCCGCCTGGCAAGTTGGAACAAAAGCCACGAAAATGAACAAGTTATGAATTGGAGACATACCCATTTGGTTACTGCGCTGTATTTCGCCGTATCTGAAGGGTAGCAATAGTCATCTGCACCATCAGGCCTGGGGGTTGCGGTGACTGCACAGGTACGGCAGTTGTAGTTCGTGATCTGGGGCGCGTCGTTGCAGGTCACGGCCGTCCCTCGCGAGGGCATCACACTAGACCGCTGACGAGAAGTCGTCGGCGGGGTCAGTTGCCCCGCCCTCCCGGCGATATGGCAGGCTGATCGTGCCGGTAGTACACAGCCCCTGTGAGTAGCGGTCGTGACGCACGAGTATCCCGGCGGCGCCTGTGCGAATCTTGGGAAATGAACCCGGGCGTTCCCGACGTGGTGGCCAACGCTGCGGCGGCCTGCGGGGCCGGCGAGTGGCTGCGGGACCTTCCGGGATCGATCGCCGAGCTCGACCAGGCCGAGTGGTCGGTCTCGGTGGGCGCCCCTTTCCGCACGCCAGCGAGGCATTCGTGGCCGAGGCCAGACTCGCCGACGGCACGCCAGCAGTGCTGAAACTTCTAATTCCGTAGGACGCGCCGCTGGTCGTCACGAGATCACGATGCTGCGGCTGACCGGAGGCCGGGGCTGTGTCGGACTGTTGCGCGACGACGCCGCCCTGGGCGCTGCTCCTCGAACGCCTCGGGCCCTCCCTCTACGAGCTGGGCCGCCCACTCGCCGAACGGCTGGAGATACTGGTGACGGCGGCGGCCACGGTGTGGCGGCCTGTGCTGGATTCGGGCCTGCCTACTGGAGCGGAAAAGGCGCGCCAGCTCGCCGATTTCGTCTCCGCTCAGTGGGAGGAACTTGGCCATCCGTGCAACTCAGGCCGCCGTCGAGCATGCCCTGGCCTGCGCGGCACGGCGCATCGCTGCACACGACGACGAGCGGGCCGTGCTGGTGCACGGGGACGTTCACCAGTTGAACGCCCTTCAGGTCCCTGGCAGCGACACGTTCAAGCTTGTCGACCCCGACGGACTGCTCGCCGAGGCCGAGTGCGACCTTGGGGTGATGATGCGGAACGACCCCGTAGAGCTGCTCGACGGCGAGCCCTGGGCCAGGGCGCACTGGCTGGCGGAGCGCTGCGGGCTGGACGCCGCGGCGATCTGGGAGTGGGGCGTCGTGGAGCGGGTGACGAGCGGGCTGCGGCGCACCCAGATCAACCTGCAGCCGTTGGGCCTGGACATGCTTGAGGTCGCCGACCGCCTCGCAACCCTGTGAACAGTCGTGCACGGTCACGTCGGGCACTGACCACGAAGGGCGTATCCGCCCTTCTGCTTGTGCCTGTCGGGCTGAACCTGATTTCCGAGCGGGCCCTGGCCGGTCCTGCAGCCACGTGACGGCGCGGTCCCGCCCGGCTGGCGCAGCCGCTGGGTGTGGGCGGTCGCCTGCGGTGCTCGCGGGTGGACCTGCTCCTTCACCTGACCGTCAGGTCGCACTGGAGCTGGGCCGCCCTGATCGTCGCAGCCTGCGTGCTCGGTCCTCGTCGGATGGCGTCGCCCAACGCATGCGACCCGAGCGGTACGCGAACGCTGCAGTCCATACCTTCGGCCGTATCGGAACTTCGAACGACGCGCCTGAAGAGGACGACATGACTCC